>NZ_JSYN01000043.1 GCF_000812965.1 Pedobacter kyungheensis | reverse complement strand
GCCTTCTTCGGTTTGAATGAAATCGATACTGTTATTGGTGTACTGAATACCATCAATATAATTGGTGGCGGTACCACCAGCTTGTTTTTGTAGTTTTTGTCCGGCAGCATCATAGGTATAGCTTACATTCGGGCCTGCAATAGAAACAGGCAGGTTAAGGTAATTGTAATCAATGTTTGTAATGCCCCTGGCCGTATTGGTTTTCTGGTTACCGTTAACATCGTAGCTGTAAGTACTGTTAATAAAACCACTAATAGCTGTTAACTTATTACCATCGTAACCGGTATAGCTGTTGGTAGTAAGATTATCGCGGGTTAAACTAGCAATATTCCCCATTACATCGTAACTAATGGCTTCACTCATCGGTACACCTGCAACTGTTGCTGCAGTTTGCAGTCTATTCAGCTTATCATAACCGTAGTTAAAAATATTTGCAGTTGGGTTTGCGGTATTTGTCCAATCCCAGTATTGTTTGGTAATGTTACCGTTGTAGCCTTGTGCAACACCATCCTGATAATCGAGTTGCATGCTAAACTGATCGGAAGTGCTGTTCTTCATCCAACCACGTTCGTTGTAGGCAAAGATAGTAGCCTGGCTATCGTTGTGCAGGTTCTTTTTAGTCAGCTGGCCAATTTCATTGTACTCCAGGTGATTCAAAGCTACCTCGCCCTGGTTATTGATGTTTTCGAAAGTAGCCAGTTTACGGCCGGCATGGTCGTACTCATAACGGTTGGCAATGGTAGTAACTACCCCACCTACCGTGTGCGTACGGGTACTGGCTTTCAGGCTGCCATCAAAGTTCCAGGTATTATCTACCACATCGGTACCATTTAAGTGGTTGCTGCTTTTGCTTTGTACTATACGCCCTTCCAGATCATAATAATTGGTGGTGAGCAGCATGGCACCCGTGCCCAGGTTCTTCACTTTGGTACCTGTTAACAGGCTTTTGGTACGCGCTGCAGGAGCCTGGCTGCCTGAGGGCGGCCCAAAGCTATTCCCTGCAAAATCGTAATCATCGTAATAGTTTACCGTATGGTAAGCTGTAATACTGGTTGGAATGGTTGTATTGGTATAACCGATCCCGCTGGCATCGGCATTGTTACGGGTTTCCCACAAGGGCTGGTTAATATTTGTTTGGTTATCTACCGAGCCCTGCAAAGCTGCACGACTGTTACCATCGGTATAAAGCCCTGTAATAATTACCCTACCCAAGGCATCATATTTTGTAAACAACCATTGGCTATTATTCCGCTGGTTGGCATCCTGGCTCATCACCACCTGATCGAGTTTGTTGTAAACCATAAACTCCCAGTCTTTACCCGGGATTTTCTTTTCTACTAACCTTTTTCGCCCATCGTAATGGTAACCGTAAATAAACTGATCGAAAACATTCTGGGTTTCGTCAAAGCTGCTTAAGGCCTGTCCGTTTTCGTTTATAGCGGGTGGCAATACATAACGCAGGTTACCCAAATCATCGTACACATAATAGGTACTCAGGCTTTTGCTATTGGTTTCCCAAACCCGTTTCAATACCACACGCCCTTCAAAATCTTTAAACTCTTCGGTGGTACCGGCATTGCCCGATACCCAGTTTTCGTCTTTAACAATGGTTTTGTAGAGTTTACCCGGCAGGTAAGCACCCGCTGTTGCGCCATTGTCGCCAATGTTTATCGTCCACAGTTTCACTTCATCCTGCGCATTGGTGCCATAATCGGTTTTAAGCGTATGGCCCGCACTGATTTGCCAGTCGGCACCAGGCGCACCTTGTTGCAACACACGGTTAAGCGGCGAGGCTTCGAAAACCGTTTCGGCAAAGGGATAGGCGGTAGCTTTTACACCAGCTGTAGGACTGTTGTAAAAAGCCAGCTGATCTGCCAGCGCAGCTGCGCGGTAATTGCCTGTGGTGCCGCTTTGTGCAGCATAGGGCTGGTATTTAAATTGCTCGCGGCCAAAAGCATCGTAAGCTACAGGCTGTACAATATCTTTAAAGCCGGGGCTACCCTGTACCTGCACGGTTTGCAAGGGCCTGCCCAGGCCATCTAAATACTGGATGGTCTGGTTTTCTTCGCAAATGTTACGGCTGTTGCCCAGAGTAGCATCGGTTACAGGTATTTTAAAGCTGCGCGTAAGAATATAATTTTGGTTGGTGCTAGGTGTTGAGGAGAGTGGTTGGCAGTTAAGGTAGCTTAGCCCGGTGGTAAAAATACGTACCGGCCCGGTGGTTTGGAAACCATCAATAAGCGTTACACTGGTGGGGGCACTGATTTCTCTTTCGCCATTATGCACCGATACCACTTTTTGGGCAAAGGCATGGCTACCAAACAACAAGAACGCTGCTGTAGCAAAGTGTTTAATTTGTTTTTTCATCGGGAGCGTTAGTTTTTATAGTGATAATCAGTTTGTTTTAAAATATTGCCATTCTGGTCTTTTACGGCTTTTAAGCGCTGAAAGGCATCGTACTCATAATAGGTAGTCATGCCTTTGGCATCGGTACTGCTGGTCATGCCAACAAGGGGGCTATAAGTATAACTAGTAATTTGGGCATTAGGCAACCCACTTCTTAAAGAAGCAAGGAAATTAGCTACCTCTGTAGCTGAAGGGTTGGAATTACGGAATGTGTTTATATTGTTTGTACCACCTAACAATGCTTCGATAGAAGAGTATTCGGCATTTTGTATTTTGGCAATTACAAACCTACCATAATAACTATAAATATAGCTTGTATTAATTTGTTCTTCTTTTGTTAATTTTATCAAATTATTATTTCCATCATAGCTAAAATCTGCTCTCTTTTCATATTTGGTAAGGTCTATCGCTGTTCCTGAATACATTGGCACTGAAGATGGCGCTAAGGCAATATTGTTTTTTAAATTATAATAAGCGCTTGGAAACATCCCACCGCCAGCTTTGTAAGCAGTAATTTCGGCATCTACAAGGCGGTCTGTACTTCCATTGTTAAGCATAACCCTCTTTTCAACCACGGGGCTAGAAACATAGCCATAGTTTTGGTCATAATCCTTTGGATAGCGGAAAAGGATGCTATATTTTTCTCCTTTACTTGTACTAATTTCTTGACGGGTAAGCTTACCATGATTTGGATTATCGTAAAAATACTTGTTTTCTACAGTTGCGTATTTTGTCGTATCGGCTGGATTGTAAACCGTTTCTACACTTCGTTTTAAAAATGGCCATGAAGAAACCATTGAAAAAAATTCAGACTTAAATACAGGAGCTACGAAACCTACCGGTTGCTGGCTTTGAATAGAGTTAAATCCTACAACATAACGCTCGTTTAATGCAGGATTATCATGCCCCAGTACCGTATTATAATCATTTGTAACTTTTTTTACAGGGAAATAATTATTAGACTGAATACTGAACTTATAATCTATCGTTTCTATTGGCAATCCTGCAATCCAATCATGCGCGTATAAAGGAGCAAAAGGAAAATTTGCTTTAGATGAATTGCTCGTTGATTCTGAAAAACGATGCAAGGTATATCCTTTTGCCGATTTGGTTTCGTTATATTCGATTACATCCGTATAATAAACAGGGCTCCCCTTTATAGAAACCAGTGGCACGCTAGATGACTGAGCCTTAAAATGACATTCAGGGTAATTTCCAGTTACTTGAATCCTATTGGAAATATCATAACTGTAATAAATCTCAAATTTATTAACACCAGATGACTCCCCGCTTTTCTTCTTATATTCAAAACGCCTTGTATTTGCCAATCCCAGCTCATTGCCGGTAAAGTCTAAAATAGAGGCAATACGTAGTCCTCCTGCAAGTACCTCATTTGATTCATATTCCTGATAAGACCATTCCAATTTAAAGTTCCCGGGGTAACTGCCAGTAGTCTCCACTTCTAGACTATACTGTCCTGGTTGAAGTGTAGTGTAAGGATCGCCATCAAAGTTGCTCGTTCCCGCAAAATAAGTAACAACATTCCCTTGTCCATCAAGTATTCTGGCCCTGCAGTTTATTGCCAAACCAGTCTCAGGGTCAGTTTGTTGGCCAGATGTGAGTTTAAAGTAAGCTTTAAAAGCTGTCGAACCATCAACAACAGTAAAGGGTCTGGTAATAACTGTATTGTCTTGTGATAAGGCTGTAACATATGCAATTTTATTTTCAATACCAGATTTTACGGCCCTGTTACCTTCGTAATTAAACACTGTACTTCCACCAGTTGGATAAATTATCTTTTTTAAAATCCCAGCTTGAGTTGCAAATTCAACCGGCTCCCTATTAGCACCAACAGGAAAGTTGTTAAATGCATCTGCCGGAAGCAATGTGGTATTGCTTGCCGCATTATAATAGCCCCAATGATCTTGGTTCTTAGACAATCTGTTCGGCAAAGATTGTATATCGTAAGAGAATTGATATGCCGGCTTACCTTCCTCTTGAATAGAAAGTAACCTTAACCGGAAATTATCTTGTGGCTGTACTGCTCCATCAGCGGTTGTATGGGTATATGAAAATAAATAGCTAACCAGCGGAGTGGTTGACGATGCATCTAAAACTTTAATGTTGGTTAGTGCCTTAGCTCCTTGTAAATCAAGCCGATCGAAATTATATTCAAAATTAACAGTTTCACCATTTGAGCAACTAATAGAAGTTAGTCTGCTGTCATGAGCATAAGTATAGCTTTGGCTCACAACATCCTGTTTCGAGCAAAATCCCTGAGTTGTAAAATACCGGGTTTCAGAAGGCTGGTTCCAAAATGTTGTAACTGATGTAGTGTTGTAATTAAAATCAACTTGTTCATTATTAACACTAATAATTTTTGAAAGTAAAAAACTGGTATTTGTCTGATTGTTGGTATTCGATACGTCTAGCGTTTTAAACTCATACACATTATCATTTTCATCAGTTACCTTAAAACCTAAGGTACTCCCAAGAAATTCAATTTTAATGGGGTCATATGGAACCGTTACGATCTTCGCTGATCTATCAAAGAAAAATTTTATAGACTTCCCTGGAAGACTTAGAAAAAACATATCGGGTTGGGTATCTACTGTACGAAGATTTACTGATGAATTTAGGAGTATAAATTCAGGATAATTCACATAGGTATTAATAACTTCATTTCCAAAGTCCGCGGTGGTATTACTATACCCTTCACTCTGACTTGCAGTTTGTAGCCATCCACCTTCCTGGATATCTGGCAATCCATTTACTGAACATGTTATGGCACCACCAGCCGCTAAACTCCAACCTAAACCTACATTGCTGGCTATATCATTTACTTTGTTCCCTGCTGCATGATAACTTACAGCAAGCGGTATAGTTAAACTTTTTAGTTTAATACTGTATAAAGGAATATTAATTTCAGGTACACCTGTAAAAAGTCCAACCGGAATTTCTCCATATCTTCCTAAAGAGGCTGCGTTTGGAGATGTTGGCTTTACCTCAAGATCCGGCATATTTATATTTTGCGATGATTGCCCCATTACTTGAAGAGCAGAGCATATCATAATTATTTTTAAGATGGTTTTTCTTATCATATTAGAGAGTATTTATTTTAAAAAAAATGAATTTGAATTGGAGGCATATTCCATGATAAATCGGCCAATTAAACACTTGAATTTTATAGTTAAAAATCCAGCGATTCGTGCGATGCAAGGTTTGGTAAAGCATTATTTATAGATTAATTATTATTTAAAAACTACTACTCATCTGGAACATCGGCAAATACATGGCAATGAGGATTACCCCTACTACCAAGCCCAGAAAGATGATGATTAAAGGTTCGAGCAGGCCGCTGATGGCGTTGGTTTTGTACTCTACTTCTTCGGTATATTGTTCGGCCAGCTGCTCAAAAAAGTATTCGAGGCGGTTTACTTCTTCGGCTATTTTAATCATCTGGATAAATTTGGCCGGGTAAAAGCTGTATTTGGCCAGGGCCGATGAAAGGCTGCTGCCGAGCAGGATATCCTTTTCGGCCAGGCGGAGCGAATTTTCGACCGGGTAAAAAGTAATCATTTGCCTTACCAGTTCGAGGGCCTGCAGCAAGGGGGTATTGGTTTCGGTGAGCAGGCGCATGGTATTGGCAAAACGGGCCAGGTAAACTTTGCGGGTAATTTCGCCCACCAGGGGGATGCGCAGCAAGAGCAATGCAGCTCCTTTTTTAAACCAGAATTTATTGCGGTTAATGAAATAAAGCGCAACGAGTGCCAGCAGCGTAAACAGCATGAGGTAGATGTAGCGATCGAACCAATCGGAAAAACTAACGATAAGCGAAGTGATGTAAGGCAACTTGCCGCCAAAGCGTTTAAATACATCGGCAAACATGGGCACCACAAACTTGATCATGAAAAATACCGCTGCAAAAGAGGTAAACAGTACGAGCAAGGGATAGGTAATGGCGCCGATAATTTTACGTTGCTGGCTGATTTTAGCTTTGTAGTATTTGGCCAGCTCGCCGAGTACCTCGCCCAGTTTACCGGTTTCTTCGCCAATTTTAACGCTGTAATATTCGTACGGACTGAACTTAGATTCGGCCTGCATGGTTTCGGAAAGCGATTTACCGGCTATTACCTGCTTTTGCACCGCAGCAAAAAGCTCCACATCCTTTTTGTGGCTATACGAACCTGAGGTAAGCTCGAGGGCTGAGCGGATATCGATACCGGAGCGAATAAGCGTACCGAGTTCGTTGTAAAAACCTTCCTTTTTCTTATCAGAAAGTTTCCCTTTGCTAAAAGAGATGTCTTTGCTGAGAAAAGCAAATGCCCCGCCCCCTTCTTTTTGCTGAGGGGCGCTGTCTTTTTTCTGGTATTTTGAAATATCTATTGATGGCATGTTAATGAAGTAAATCGTGCGCGCTGTACAATTTGGTTAAGGCAATGGGAATTGCAGGTTGTTTATCGGGTGTGAGCATGAAGTTAACCTGATCAACAGTATCCAGCTCGAGGGTTTCCCTGCCTTCGAAAAGGAAATGGGTTTGTGCAGGTGTTACATGAAAGCTATCGGTACGTAAATCTTTTACCTTCCTTAACACGGCTTTTTCTGCAAAATGGTACGATATGCCGAGGCTATCGCCTACAATATCGATCCCATCGGTGCTTCTGATGAGGTAACGTCCCCTTAAAATGTCTTTCTCCATGGTTCTGCGTAAGGTTAGTACTTCTTCGGCCACAGCATTTCTTTTTTGGAAAGCCTGAAAATAATCGCCCACCATACCATAAGCGGTATAGCAGATACTGATGCATATGGCGGCCAAAAGCATGGCGATGGCTACTTCCATCAGGGTATAAGCCTCAATCCGTTGTGTTTTCATTGTTCTTTTTTAAAAGGAACCTGATACTGCCGGCCTGCGCCCCGTTATCGGTTGCTTTAATTTCTAAAATCTCCATGCCTGCCTTCTCCTGTTTCAGGGTACTGCATTCGTAATCGATACTATCAATAACCTGATGACCGCTTTCTATTTTGCCGTTTTTAATGGCCTGTTGCCTGAGCCATTCGAGCTGCTGGTTTACACGTACTTTACGCATAGAAACCCCGGTGCTGAGCACGTTAGAAAACAGCCCCATGGCAATGGAGAAAACCACCATGATAATTACCATGGCAATGAGTACCTCAATCAGTGTAGAGGCCTGAAGTTGTTTGCCTTTTAATTTTCCCATCGCAATATCTTCTTGTTTTCGGCCACGCCGGTAAATATGGCCGAACTGAGGTACATGCGGTTCCGGGCCTTCCGGTTTAAAACCACATCAATTAAAAAATTTTCGTAAAGGGTTGCAGGTGTTTGCATAATAAAACGGTTGCAGGAAACTTTGCCTGCCACTTTAACCTGCTTACCGAGCTTAAGCAAGCCGGTTGCATAAACCTCGCCCTGCACGCTGCTTTGCTCACCAATGCTTACCAGCGTTTGCAAGGCAGATCTTTTGGGTTCGTAACTGAAAATGATGCCTTCGAAGCGGTTATTTTTCCCCAGTGTAATCTTAGCCTGATCGACCATTTTTTCTCTACTCACCAATCCCAATACAGATGGATAAGTTAGCGTAACCGCATTGCCCAGGGTAATGGAATCGCGTGCAAAAAGCTGGCAATTGCCTTTAAAACCATCGGCCACCACAATGCTTTTGGCGTAAATGATGGTATTATCGAGCTGCGCGGTGGCAGCAATCTTTACAGTGGTATCTGAATACAATATAACCTGACCTGAAAGCTGGGTACCGAGCTGGCTCAGGGCGGATGCGTTAAACTTTTTAGCTTCAGCGAAAAAAGAAACCTGTTCATCGCCCCCATTTAAAGTGGGAAGTTTTGCCGGATCAAAATCGAGCTCGGTTTCTATTTCCTTAATCCATTTGCTTTCGAGGCCATTTAAAGTCCGTTTACTGTCGCTAATTTTACCATAAACCAGCTGATCGCCTGAGTAGGGCCGGCTATCGACATACGATTTACGCATACCAGCCTTGGGCACTTCTGCATTGCCGGTAATGCGGGTATCGCCACTAACGGATAAAGGCCGGTCTTCATCGCTGAGGTACACGGCTACGGCATCGCTGGTGGTTTCGTGCCCCATTAAAAAAACCTGTTTAAGGGTATCGGTCAGTACAAAACTTTTAACGGTTGCCAGGTTAAAAATGCCCCAGTGTTTTTGCTCAATTAATACGCTATCGGTTTCATCGCCAAAAAGATCTAAAGCAAGGTTGTTTTGTTCGTTAGCTGCATCTTGTGCCAGTACATAAGCAATACCCGAATCCATATTGCGGCTAAGCCGGGCCATGCGTACTTCTTTGAGGTAACTACCCCGGTAATGCGCAGCCAGCATAATGAGCGAGGCACAAATTACCGCGATGATAAATGCTACAATAATGGAAAAATATAAAGCACCTGCTTTAAGCATATTTAGGGTTCATTTGTTTGTTGGTCATTGGTTCATTAGTCAATAGTTCATTGCAAATTGTTTATTGGTCATTAGTTCATTGGTCATTGGTTCATTTCCAAATTGATAATTGTTTATTGCTAATTGGTTATTGGTTATTGCTAATTGGTCATTCGTTCATTGCTAATTGATAATTGCTTTTGGTTAACTGGTTAATTGTTCAAGTTGGTTAATCGATTATGAGATAAACTGAAAACTGCCAACTGAAAACTGATAACTGCCAACTAAAAACTGCCTAATGCTTAACTTTCTTCTTCAGTTCATCAATCTCCTTTTGCTGCTGAATGATATAGAGCGTTAATTCCTCCACTTTTTGCAGCAAGCGGGTTTGCAAATCGCTTATACCCACACCTTCCTGCTGCATGGTTTTAGCGGATGGTATTTCGGGCAGGTGGCGGTTTTGTTTCACAAACTTTTCGAGGTCGGCAATGGGGCGCAAAGGGTAGCCATTTTCGAAAACAAAATCGGCTCCGGTGGTATTTACTACAATTTCGTTGGCACGCACTTTACCATTTACATCTACTTTATAAGCCGTATTGGCCTGGGTTGTTTTTCCAATCAGGAGGTTCCCTCCATCTGTAAGCTGCATAGCTGCGTCGGCCACAAACGGTGCACCAACTGTTTCTTCACTTGCACTTTTCGTGTAAAACTTTATCCCGCCGAAACTGAAATTATCGCCCAGTACAATTGCATTCCTCGACATATTACCGTAGGAATAAGTTAAGCCTGCAACGGTAGTACTCGGCTTTAAACCATGTGCCAATACTAAACCTGCAGATGAATACATGCTACCTAAAGTATTATACTCACTTGAACCAACTATACCAAAGCCCAGATAATTTCCACCTGTGGGATTTTCGAGGTTAATGCTGCCGTTAACGCTAAGCCTTTGAGTAGGATATGTAGTGCCAATACCGGTGTTTCCGCTACTTAATATTGTTAACTTTGGATTATTATAATCACCCTTGGCAACCATCCATTCCCCAGCTAATAAATTACCGAAAAACCAATTATTGGTACCATCAGTAAGTCTGGTTTGCACACCCTGGGTGTATCCCCCATCATTGGTATTTCTTTGCAGAAAAAGCGTTGGCGAGTAATCGTATACCACCGGGCTACCAGCTGTTGGGTAACTGTTGTTTTGGGCAAAGCCCGATAAAGCAGCTATTAGCAGCGGCAAAGCGAGTAGTTTTTTCATCATTTATTTATTTTCGGTTAGTTTTTTAAGCAATGTTTCCATTTCTTTTTGTTTGGCAGCGATGTTGCGCAACTCTTTATCTTTTTCAATGAGGTGTAATGTTAATTCCTCAATCTTTTTCTGTTGTAGCTTAACCACTTCACCTAACACTAAACCATTGGTTTCGATCTCTCTGGCAGACGGCATCTCAGGCAGGTGTTTATTGGCTTTGATGTAACTTTCCAACCCTTCCAACGTTCCAACTTTATAACCTTCCTCAAAAACATAATCGGGCCAGTTGCTGGCTTCTACTTTAATTTCTTTAGCCCGTATTTTGCCGTTTACGGCCAGTTTTTCGGTTGGATTAACAGTACCAATACCCACATTACCGTTTTGGCCATTTAAAAATAGCCTGCTGGTTAACTGCGATTGTTCATCACGGCTCCTGAAGTTAAAACTGCCATAAATTGTACCTGCTGTATTTGAATAAAGGTTATCAAAATAGGTATTCGCATCGGCCGTGTAATAATAAATATTTGAACCCGCATAAGCACTGTTTTGATAGCGCATAGAAAGTCCTGGGCGTTGTCCATCAGCGGTAGATTGGATATCAACAGTAGGATTCTCACCTCTTAGGGTAAGTAAATTATCTGGATTTGCAGTACCAATGCCAACATATTTGTTGGGTAGTATTTTCAGGGCAGTATTATTACCTCCTCCACGCCAGTTGAACTCAATTGGTAACCGGTTTCCACTTGGATCAAGAGGAGCTTCAAACAATAAGCCTGTCTGGAACTGCGAATAAATAGCGGTTTTCTGGTAGACAGACCCATCAAGCCCATCACCCCAAATACTCAAGGGCGAATTTTGTGCAAAGCTGCTCTGAACCGCAAATAAGGGCAATAAGAGCATTAATTTAATCAGGTATTTCATTTTATATCAATATTAACGGGTTTTATTTTGCTGTTGCAGCAGCATATTGAGTTTTTGATCGAGCTCGCTTACTTTCGCTTCCATTTTTTTCAGTTTGTTGATTTCCTTGTCTTTTTCGATCAGGTGCAGGGTAAGTTCTTCTATTTTTTGGAGTAAAAGTTTATTCATTTCGCCCAGTTCGATTCCATTTGCGGTTACCTCTTTTGCACTGGGTACTTCTGGCAGGTGTTTATTCGCCTTAATGTAACTTTCCAACCCTTCCAACGTTCCAACTTTATAATCTTCTTCAAAAACATAATCGGGCCAGTTGCTGGCTTCTACTTTAATTTCTTTCGCGCGGATTTTGCCGTTTACCGACAATCTTTCGGTAGGATTGGTTGTATTGATACCAACATTGCCGTAAGCATCAATTCGTAATTTTTCTTCATTGGCATTAGTGCTGAAACTAATAAACCCTCCGGTTACATCTCCACCTCTATGGAAATTGATAGCACTGTTCGTTTGACCGTAAAAGTTATGTACAATTGAAAAGCTTTCTCCTCCTACGACATTGGTATTATGGCCTTGTATACCCAAAAAAGTTCCATTCCCAGCATAATCACCCTCAGGTAATCTTCCAAATACTGCGCCTAAAGCTCCATTAGGGATTGGGGTGGTAATGTCAAAAACAGCACGCGGCGCAGAATGCCCAACACTTATGTTTGCAGCTTCGATAAATAAATTATCATAGCCAGTTGTTATATCATAAGCACCAATCCTTGCATAGCCTGGATAGCCTCCAACGAAAGCATATTTGTTTGGATTTGCCACTGATCTGAATTGAATTTCCTTATTTGTGGTAGTACCCCTATCGGTAACTGATTGTAAAGTTTCCTGGGCAAAGCTGTTTATGCATAAAACGGCAAAGCTTAGCGTTAATATCAGTTTCATATTACTTTTTTGTAGCGTTTATATTTTCAAGCTTTTTTAAGCGTTCTTCAAAAACGGCCAGCAGCTCTGCCTGCGATTTTAATTGTTTGGCCTGTTGCACAGCATTTTTATCTTTCTCAATTAAATGTAGCGTGAGTTCTTCTACCTTCTTTAACAAAAGCTTATTCATTTCGCCCAGTTCGATTCCGTTTGTGGCTACTTCTTTTGCACTGGGTACTTCCGGCAGATGTTTATTTGCCTTAATGTAACTTTCCAACCCTTCCAACGTTCCAACTTTATAACCTTCCTCAAAAACATAATCGGGCCAGCCTGTTGCTTCTACCTTTACTTCCCTTGCCCTAATGTTGCCATTAACCGCTAAACGTTCGGTGCCAAAAGATTCGGTACCAATACCTACTTTCCCATCTGCCCCAACCACCATGTGGATATAATATTTTCCATCGACCCAGTTTGTGGTTCCCAATACAAAACGGTCGTCGCCGCTGCCGTAATCATCGCCAATATTTACTCTTAAATCGCTTATATTAGCTGCTCTATTAAATCTATACATGGACAGTTCATCTCCATTGAAGCTTGTTCCATTAAAATAAATCCTGTTTCCTGCACCTACTACTGTACTTCCATCTATGCCGATGGATAAATTACCATCAATAATTTGGCTCTGTGCCCTGGCACCGGCCAGCGAACAGGCTAAAACGAGTGTTAAATAGATTTTTTTCATAGCTTATTTAGTTGTTTTTTGTAATTGATCGAGTTGTTTTTGCTGTGCCACATTTTCCTTTTTAAGCTCGATAACATAGAGGGTTAATTCTTCTATCTTTTTAAGCAGGAGCTTATTCATTTCGCCCAACGCTACACCGTTGGCCTCCACTTCTTTTGCGTTTGGTACTTCTGGCAGGTGTTTGTTGGTTTTGATGTAACTTTCCAACCCTTCCAACGTTCCAACTTTATAATCTTCTTCAAAAACATAATCGGGCCAGTTGCTGGCTTCTACTTTAATTTCTTTCGCACGGATTTTACCGTTTACGGCTAGTTTTTCGTCAGGTGTTGCTATTCCGATCCCAACATTTCCCTGAGGCCTGATTGTTATTGCTTCAATTTTTGTTTCATTGTTAACGGTATACAGGCTTAAAGAACCTTTAACATATCCAGTTCCTCCATCTAATAATTTAGCCTGAATTCCACCAATTTCAGGTGTGCTACCATTGTTTACCGTATTCTTAAAAACAATTCCTGCCCCTTTATCGCCCTCTATTGTAGTTTTAGTCAAACTCAATTGATCGTAGTTATTACCAGTAGTGACTTCCAATTTAGTTGTTGGTATAGTTGTTCCAATACCTACACTGCCTGTAATCCCTAAAAACATTCCTGTTTGATAATTAAGGAGTTCATAATTATTTTGAGATCCTGCATATTGAAATTGAAGACCTGTTCCACCATTATCAATATTGGTTGTCAATCTCATCCCATAAGAGGTATTTTGCCCTGAATGGTTAACAAACTCTAAAGCACTATTTCCATTTCCGATTTGCCCAAGCTTAACAGTTTCAAAATTATATACTCCAGGAATGCTGATCTGTTTAGCTGCTATCTCCGATCCTAAATTTCCCAATTGGAGTCCTGTTAATGGACTTGTAGTTCCTATCCCCACATTCTTATCAATAGAAAGTCCCAGGTTATGAAACCTTGCATTTTCTGAGCTATTATAAGGCATTATCAGTTTACCATCTTCTGCACCATTGCTTAACCAAAAATTAAAACCAGTTGGTACCAGTTTTTTGGTATAGGTATTTGCTAAACTAAAATTTACACCAAAAATAGATGAAGCAGCTCCAGTATTTATACCTAGAGAAGTGCTATTGCCATTTTGAGTAACTGTTTGCAAATCCTGTGCGCTACCTGTTAACCAAAGTATTGTTAAAGCAAATAAAAGGTTAACTCGTTTTATTCTTATATTGTCAATCATAATGTTTGGTTTTGGCATAATTACTTGTTTGAAGCTATCTTTTTGACTAAAGCTTCTAAATCATGCTGTTTAGCTTCTATCTGTTGTAATCTTTTGTTCGAATTTTGTAGTTCTTTATCTTTTTCAATCAAATGCAGGGTAAGTTCTTCTACTTTTTTAAGCAATAACTTATTCATTTCGCCCAGCTGCACGCCATTTTCTGCTACTTCTTTTGCGCTCGGTACTTCTGGCAGGTGTTTGTTGGTTTTGATGTAACTTTCCAACCCTTCCAACGTTCCAACTTTATAATCTTCTTCAAAAACATAATCGGGCCAGTTGGCGGCTTCTACTTTAATTTCTTTCGCGCGGATTTTGCCGTTTACGGCTAGTTTTTCGGTTGGGTTGGCGGTACCAATGCCTACGTTACCGCTTGTTAGAATATTAAAGTGATCATCGTTATTATGCCTGATACTAAATTTCGAAGACATCGCTTCAGGGAATTTAACAAATGACCATTGCCCTAAACCAGTACCAGCATTACCCGGCACTGCTCCTAGAGCTATGCTTGCATAACCTGAAGTAGCACTTGGTAAACGAAGATTTTCATTATAATTAGTGCCATCAGGATTAGAAATAATGGCAGTTCCACTTACATCAAGTTTTACAATTGGGTTGTTTGTTCCGAGACCAAAATTTCCGTTCTCATTACTCACCAACAAAGATCGCCAAGATTCCCAACCTGTACTCTCAAAACCAGAGCGGAGATAAATCTTACTATCATCACCAAAAGCTAGTTCGTGTGCCTTTCCACCTGAGTCATCGGCCCAACCTCTTAAACCTAACACTGTTTGGTAAAATCCAGTAGAAAGGCCCAGTACTGACGTGGCTTTAAAATGAGCCTCGAAAGAACGGTTGTAAGTATACGGCATCGTTGGTGTTGCTCTTGTGTCCTGAACAGTCAATACAGTTTGTGCCAATAAAACATGGGTTGTTAATGCAAACAAACAGGTCGTTATAAATTTCTTCACCATATTATTTTTTAGTTTTAAACAGTACTTCAAGTTTTGAAATTCTGTCTTCCTGCGATTGGTTTTTGGCTTGCTCCTGTTTCAATGCTTTATCTTTTTCAATTAAGTGCAGGGTAAGTTCTTCTACTTTTTGCAGCAATAACTTATTCATTTCGCCCAGCTGCACGCCATTCTCTGCTACCTCTTTAGCGCTCGGTATTTCAGGCAGGTGTTTATTGGTTTTGATGTAACTTTCCAACTCCTCCAACGTTCCAACCTTATAGCCTTCTTCAAAAACATAATCGGGCCAGTTGGCAGTTTCTACCTTAATTTCGTGTGCGCGGATTTTACCGTTTACGGAGAGTTTTTCGTTAGGTGTTAAAGTGCCGATACCAATATTCCCATTCGGGTTTATGGCCAGCGAATTAATATCAACTCCATCGGCTTTAACCACATTCATTCTAATTTCACCATCTAACAACCTTAAATATGAACCACCCCTAATTGTATTTATTCTGGTAGTTCCGCCAGCTGGAGTGACGAAATTGCTTACATTATTGCCTATTCCGGCACCTGTCCAGGTTAAGCCGGGTTCGCTAGCCCAAAGTGTAAGGTTAGCTTGCTGGCTTGGAGAAGGATGAGGATAAAAAAGGCTTAAATTGGTATCACCGTGTCCACCAACAATCTGTAAAGGATGGGCAGGTGTAAGTGTACCGATCCCCACATATCCCTGTTCTGGAAAAGTATTGGTTTGGCCAACAGCCATTTGCGCCAGCAACAAAAAGGCCGGCAATAAAATCTTAGTCTTCATAATGCGTTTAGATAGTAGGTTTTACCCTATTTATTTTTTTGATTAATTAATAATTCTAATTGTTGTTTCAATTCGAGATGGCTTTTTTCTAACGCCTCAATCTTCTGTTGCTGCCCTTTAATTGCCAGGTCTTCATGTTGTAATTGTTTGTCTTTTTCAATTAAATGCAGGGTAAGTTCTTCTACTTTTTTTAGCAATAGCTTATTCATTTCGCCCAGCTGAACGCCATTTTCTACTACTTCTTTTGCACTCGGTATTTCAGGCAAATGTTTATTGGCCTTGATGTAACTTTCCAATTCTTCCAACGTTCCAACCTTATAACCTGCCTTAAAAACATAATCGGGCCAGTTAGTAGCTTCTACTTTAATCTCGCGGGCACGTATTTTGCCGTTTACGGCTAGTTTTTCTGATGGGTTGGTTGTTCCGATGCCCATGTTACCTGCGCCACTGATGGTAACGGCCTCTACTTTTGAAGAGCCAGCTTTGGTATAAAAGCTTAAAGATCCGGTTACATTACCAGTACTTCCATCTAATAACCTGGCCTGTACCCCGCCAATTTCTGTAGTGCTACCATCATCGACAAGGTTTCTAAAAATAACTCCGGCTCCTTTGTAGTATTCAACAGTATTTTTGGTCAAACCAATCTGATCGTAATCAGTGCTTGTAGTAACTTCTAATTTGGTTGAAGGCGTAAGCGTGCCTATTCCAACTTTGCCACTTCCATCAATAATCATCCGTGCTTCTCCCCAGGTAAAAAGCTTAATTCCTGCATAACCCGACATATACATATAGGGAGGGATGTTCATTGCTTCACTATACCAACCTAAACCATAATGAGCTACAGGTTTTCCTAAATAGTTAAACTGATCGGCGACGTCCCATGCTACTGCCGGGCCATTGCCGCCGGCATCAAAAGTTTGTGCCTTAGCAAGAGTGCCAACAGCAAGCATTGCGATTAATACCAGCCTTTTCATTTATTTTTTCTTTTTAATTGCATTAATTTGATTCTTAAGTAACCTGATTTGTTTACCCTGTTGTAAAAGCTTTTCATTTTGAGTACCGATAGACTTATTCTGCTCAATCAGATATAGGGTAAGTTCTTCTATTTTTTGCTGTTGGAGTTTGAGCATTTCACTCACCGCAATTCCATTGGTTTCTACATCTTTAGCAGCAGGCATTTCGGGCAAATGTTTATTGGCCTTAATGTAACTTTCCAACTCTTCCAACGTTCCAACCTTGTAACCTTTTTCAAAAACATAATCGGGCCAGTTGTTGGCTTCTACTTTTATCTCTCGGGCGCGGATTTTACCGTTTACAGAGAGTTTTTCTGATGGTACAGTAGTGCCGATCCCAAAATTACCATTGGTTAATATGGTAACCGCTTTAGTTTCGCTATTGCCAACCGAAAAACCAATCCCATCAAAAGCCCTGATTAAGAGGTCGTTTCCCGAGCGTTTAAAACCAGCAATCGTATTTCCTCCCAAATCAGTATGTTTTAACCAATAGCCATCAATACTGTTGTATTTCAAGTCAACTGCTCCAGCCACTTCAAGCTTTGAAGTTGGTGTTGAGGTGCCTACACCAAGGTTTCCTCCAGAAAGTGTCATATGGGTTGCAGCCATATCGCCCCAGGTCTGCTCGCCGGTATAAGGGTTTCTTTCCCACCATGTTCTGGTGTTTAACTGTGGCTGCAAAAAAGAAATGTCAACGGCAATGCCATCATGTAATGAGGCAGAAAACCAATCAACACCAGCTTTATTTCGATAAAGCCATAATTTATGCATCATGTTGTTTCCAGTCGTACCTCCAACACTAGATATTTCAAATGCATCTCCTTTCGCCCCGCCTAATTGAGCATTACCATTTTTGGAAAAACCCAGAACAATTGTTAGTACTATTATTATTTTTTTCATTTTATTTTTTATTAAGCTCAATCTTATCTAAGCGTTTCATAATATTCTTTATGACACTTTCTTGCTGGGTTTGTATTGCCTTTAATTGTGTATTTTGGGTTTCCAATTTGTTTATCGACTTATCTTTCTCAATTAAGTGCAGGGTAAGTTCTTCTACTTTTTTCAGCAATAACTTATTCATTTCGCCCAGCTGAACGCCATTTTCTGCTACTTCTTTTGCGCTCGGTATTTCAGGCAGGTGTTTATTGGCCTTGATGTAACTTTCCAACTCCTCCAACGTTCCAACCTTATAACCTGCTTCAAAAACATAATCGGGCCAATTGGCAGTTTCAACCTTAATTTCGTGCGCCCTGATTTTACCGTTTACGGAGAGTTTTTCACGTGGTGAGATGGTGCCTATCCCAACATCGCCCTTACCTGATATGGTTAATTCGGTTGAATAAAGCCCGGCTACACTTGAAGGAATAAGCTGAACATAATCAACATATACATCGGTTACTCCAGGCTGGTAATTCATTCCCCGCATTTCCAAATTGGTAATTCCGTGTGGTATAGCTACTGGAATACTGATTAATTGCCACTCGTTACTGGCTTTAAACATGCTGGGTGAAATCCATATTGCTCCGTGCACTATATAGCCATACTGACTTACAATATCCAGCATAAAAAGATTGGCGTTTGAGGTATTGGCAGCAACCTTTAGCCTTACCTGAAAGAGATAGTTACCAGCAGCAACCGGTACATAAGGGCCTGCCCAGATGGTTCCGCCAGCACTGTTGGCTGGCCTGAACATACAAGTGCCACCATTAGCACTGGCATCATTAACCATGGTAGTGCCCTCAATCACATTAAGTCCGTTACTTTCATCATGAAAGATGTTTGAAATAGCGCCCTGAGAGAAACAGTTGTCAACAAATGCAGCGAAAATGAATATTAAAAATAGTTTTTTCATGTTAATTTATTTTTTGTTTTTATGTTCAACGGCATCCATCCTTTTTAAAAGCAGATTAATCTGTTTGTCCTTTTCAATTAAGTGCAGGGTAAGTTCTTCTACTTTTTGCAGCAGTTTTATATTCAGTTCGCCCAGGTTAACACCTTCTTTTACCATTTGCTGTGCGGTAGGGATTTCGGGCAGATGTTTATTGGTTTTTACGTATTGTTCGAGCTCAGCTAAAGCCGGTAGTTTATATCCCGGTTCGAATACAAAATCGGCACCTGCATTAGTGGTAACCTTAATTTCTCGGGCACCAATTTTGCCAGCTACGGTAAGTTTGTCTTGCGGGTTAGCGGTACCTATGCCCACATTACCATTGGCCAGCGCTTTTATGGCAATTGCCGCTCCGTTCTGAGCATCCATTAAATTACCCACATACAGCTCCCATTCGTTGGTCATGGGTAAAAATTGGTTAACGGTTAAATCGTTACCGGTTGCATTGAGGGGAGTAAACGTATCGTTAAAATTGATTGATCTGATTTTGATATAAACAGTAAGTGGGTCGCTTTTAACCCCATAGATATTTGTGGCACGCACTCTAAATTTTGGATTACTGTAATGAGGATTACAATCAATGGTAAAATTTTGTTGCTGATCTACATATTTGTTTTTGTTGATACAACCAACCTCGCGCCATAGATTTGGATTGACATGAGAGATTGCAGCAATATGGGTAGCCGCTGCAGCAATATAGCCCCGGAGATAACTAATCGAAATTTCGTAATAACCTGAGGCACCTGCAGAAATGGGTTGCACCCCTACAAATTCAATATAATCGCCAACCGCAAAGTTAGCGGGGAAAGTTACATTGGTTTCATAATAATCGGCCTTTGAGTTTAAAACAGTATTTCCCTGTGTTTTTTCTGCTGCATGAATATTACTTTTTGTAAAGATGAATAAGAGCATTAAGATAGCATAGCGTTTCATTTTCGTTTGGTTTTAGGTGTAGTTTTTTGTTTTTCTATGAGTTGTTTTTCGAGTGCTTTAATTTTCTTTTCCTGTGCAACTACGTGCAGGGTAAGTTCTTCCTGGTTTTTTAAGAGTTTTTTTACCAAATCGCCCAGGTCTACCCCATTATTTTCAGCCTCTTTAGCATTGGGTATTCCCGGTAAGTGTTTATTGGCCTTGATATAACTTTCCAATGCTTCCAACGTTCCAACCTGATAACCTGCTTCAAAAACATAATCGGGCCAGTTACTGGCCTCTACTTTAATTTCTTTGGCACGTATATTACCGTTAACGGAGAGTTTATCGGTTGGGAAGTTTATTCCAATCCCAATATTTCCATTACCTAAGATTCTTAAAAGCTGTTTCTCCTGACTGGCATTATTAAAACTGTAAAATGCAAATCCTCCGTGTGAACCATATCCTTCATTAGCTACAAAATCCGATTCTCCACCTCCACCTGTCCTATTATGCCCAATAAGCATTTTTCCAGTGCTTGCCAGATTCTGATAGGCAACGGGGTTTCCATAGGCATCTAAATTTGCAATGTGGCCGCCAAGTTTTGTGGTGCCCTGAACATCTAATGTTGCACTTGGTTCAACTGTACCAATCCCCACATTTCCATTATATTGCCAGGTCATTGCGTGCTGATCGGGTATATTACTCTGATTATTTGCTCCATTGATGTAGAGGTCTAATCTCGAACCCCAAACCGAAGGGCCACCGTGTGTGATCTTAAATTCAGCAGATTCGTTATAACTGTAATTTGGAGTACCATAACGTGTGAGCCTTAATGCCGATTGGCTTGCAGCTACAACGCCATTTGGTCTACTATCCGGCCCAACAAAAACATGTAGTGGGGCTTCCGGATCAGTTGTTCCAACACCAACTGCCCCATTGGCAGGAAAAGTATTCTGGGCATCGGCCAGATTGCTGCCACACAGCAGAGCAAAAGCAATTAAATATTTGAAATTCATCAGGCTAAGGTTTTGGTTTATCCGTTTTTGGTTTAGTGTCTTCAAGTGCTGTTACCCTTTTAATCAGGGCATCAACTTGCTTATCTTTTTCGATCAGGTAAAGGGTAAGTTCTTCTATTTTTTGCTGCTGTAGCTTTAGCATTTCACTTACTGCAATTCCGTTTGTTTCTACTTCTTTGGCAGAAGGCATATCAGGCAGGTGTTTATTGGCCTTGATGTAACTTTCCAACTTTTGCAACGTTTCAACCTTGTAACCCTCCTCAAAAACATAATCGGGCCAGTTGTTAGCTTCTACTTTGATTTCGCGGGCGCGGATTTTGCCGTTTACAGCCAATTCATAGTCTCTTGGTGTTTGTGTTTTAATGCCAACATTGCCAGAAAAATAGCCTTGAGTAGCGATAACACTCTGAAGCCCTAATAGTGAAGCAATTGTGGGTTCATTGCCATTTACTACTTCCACCCTTGGCGCATAAAAGTACTGACGGTCGTTTACATTGGGGTCGTAGTATAGGTAAGATCGAACATTGGTAGCCGTAGCGCCAACAGCGAATTTAAAATCAACTATATCTGCCACTTTACTGCCATTTAACCCATCGTAAATGCCTCCGTAACTCATTGTGGAGGCATCGCCGCTACCGTGGATATAACCGACCACTAAAAACCATTTATTCAGTTCAGGCAGATCTCCATACCAGAAATATGGATTGATATGCTGTTCACCATTTAAGTCGTTTACATTATCTGTTCCGAAATAGCTATAGCCATCATTCGAGTTTGTTTTTTTCAGCCAGATGGAAAACCGGTACATTTTGGTATGATCGATAGTAAAAGCACTATGATCGAAGCCGCCATCAGCGTTACTTTGGCCCTCTGGTTTGGCTTCCCATAAAATAGCTCTTTTACCCTGAGGCCCTTCGCCCCAAATCCTGGTATTTTCTATTGGCTGACCATTTGCATTAAATGCTCCTGCACTACCCGAGCCTACAGTCCAGCTTTGCATATCGAGAATATTCTGGGCCTGTGTGTTATTAGTAGAAAAAATGCAAGTACAGGCGCAAATAAGTGCTATACTCCAAAAATTTGCTTTCATAAGTAGTTATTGATTCTTAATATTTAATACTGCCTCAATTTTAGTTAGCCTAACATCCTGAAGTTTATTATTTTCTTTTTCTTTTTTCAGTTCTTTATCTTTTTGTATCAGCAATAAAGTAAGCTCTTCGATCTTTTTCTGCTGTAGTTTTAGCATTTCACTTACGGCAATTCCGTTTGTTTCTACTTCTTTGGCAGAAGGCATATCTGGCAGGTGTTTATTGGCCTTGATGTAACTTTCCAAACTTTGCAACGTTTCAACCTTGTAACCCTCTTCAAAAACATAATCGGGCCAGTTAGTGGCTTCTACTTTGATTTCGCGGGCGCGGATTTTGCCGTTAACGGCTAACTTTTCTGTTGGATTAGTTGTGCCAATACCTAAGTTACCATTTTCATTAATCCGCATTTTTTCCTGCCCACCTGTTCCAAAAACAATGTTTTGATTCATATCGGGAACAGTAGAATAGGAACTGATATCTATGTATGACATTATACCAGGCGATGACCCGGCACCTGCACTCAATCTAAGCAATCCGTCATCAGCGCCATAGCCGCTTTGGCTATAACTCCTTATTTCGCCCCCTATTGCTTGTGTAGAAATTGCGGGTCTTAACGAGGTATTAATTATAGCAGACTGTAATGCCATATTTCCTGCTATATCTAATTTTGCATTTGGAGCAGTTGTACCAATCCCCACATAACCTAATCCTGTTCCATCTGTTTTCGTTGCGAGTATTGTATTTCCATTCCAGGATTTGATTAGGTCCAAATCGCCACCATCAGCATTGTTACCAACACCAAAGCCATGCTGGTAAACGCCTCTGAGTGCCCAGTTTTGTGCTCCGGTAATGCCCGAGTAGCCCAAAGCAACTATACCAGTAACGTTTTTGCCTGGGAAATTAGCCTGATCTAATATTACTTTCAGATTGCCATTAACCACAAGCCGCTCGTTGGGATTTTGAGTGCCAATACCTAAATTCCCCATCATGTAACTACTACCCCCTATCACTGAACTTAAAGAAATATTCGGGGTTTGTGGAGCACTCCAGGCAGAGAAATTGAAAGTATTGCCAGTAGTGCTAATACGCGAAGCACTCCCATTTGACCACCACATAATGCTACTGTCGTGCCGCGTTCCGCCAGCTGCGTCGCTACCAATTACAACATCGGCGGCATAGGGATTACTGGCATCCATAACGTTATTTCCAGTGGTAACAATTTGCGTTTGCGCCATAGCTATACTGCCTGCGCCGAGCAAAAATGAGAGCAATAAAATTTTCATTGTTTGGTTTTGGTTTATTTAAAAAGGTTAGCTATGTGCTATTTCTTTTTTAATGTTTTGATATACACATCCTGTGCTTCTACCTTTTTACTTAAACTAATCAGGTGAAGTGTTAATTCTTCTATTTTTTGCTGTTGCAGTTTTAGCATTTCACTTACAGCAATTCCGTTTGTTTCTACTTCTTTGGCAGAAGGCATTTCAGGCAGGTGCTTATTGGTCTTGATATAACTTTCCAACTTTTGCAACGTTTCAACCTTGTAACCCTCTTCAAAAACATAATCGGGCCAGTTGCTGGCTTCTACTTTGATTTCTTTGGCGCGAATTTTGCCGTTTACGGCTAACTTTTCTGTTGGATTAGTTATGCCAATCCCAACATTACCAAAAAAAATTCCGTTTGAGCTGAAATAGGCACTACCCATTAGGTTCGAACCACTTGGGTTAACATATTCATCTATCGCAGTTTTAAAAGATCTTGCCGGGCCATTTATTTCCTGATAGGGCAAAGCATTTTGCACCCCATCGTATACATTTATACTGAGTGGCGATGATTTACTATTAATCATGTAGGTTACTCCGCCTCCTTTTAGCCATATCAGAATGCAATTTGAACCATTACTTGAAGTTCCATCAATCCAGCCTGCAATAAAAGAGTTAGCAGAGTAAATGGTTGAATTTATAAACGAAGATCCATTTCCATAATTGGTCACATGATATTTAAAATTGGCAATCATTGAGCCTGTCCAACTTCCATTAAGATGTACATCAGCCCGGCCGATATTGATTTCAGTAAAAACATTATTGTTCCATTCAGCATCTGAAAAGCTTACCGGATAATATTTATCTGCATCGCCACCAACATTAATGGATGTTTGAGCACTTGTTACTATATGATATATTGTAAACAAGCAGAAAAAGATTAGTTTTTTCATTATTTATGCTTTGATGGTTTATTCGCTTTTAGTTGTGTTTGTTGGAGTGTGGATACTTTTTTATTCAGCTCAATGAGTTGCAGGGTAAGTTCTTCAATCTTTTTCTGCTGCATTTTTACCATTTCGCCCAATTGCAGGCCCTGGGCATCAATCTCTTTTGCAGAAGGCATATCTGGCAGGTGTTTATGCGTCTTGATATAACTTTCCAACGCTTCTAACGTTCCAACCTTGTAATCTTCTTCAAAAACATAATCGGGCCAGTTGCTGGTTTCTACTTTGATTTCGCGAGCGCGGATGTTGCCATTTACGGATAACTTTTCTCTAGGAGTGGCCGTGCCTATACCCACATCACCATTTGCTTTTATCGCCATTGAAAGCGGCCCTGTGAATGCCTGGCCTTCAGATACCGCCCCTGGTATATTTGTATAAAATAAAATACCTCCCTGATGACTCTGTCCATTTCCCGGAATTATGATCGAAGCCCCTGACATTGAACCATGGGTATTAGCAATTTTCTGATCATCATTATCAGAAACAAACAGATTAGAAGATATTAGTACTGTTCCATGATTATTTGAGCTGAAATTAGCATAACTCTTGGTGCTAGTATTGATATTTGTTTGACCGAAGGCGGCGTTAAAGCTTTTTATATTACCTAGTACATCCAATTTTGATGTTGGATTAGAAATTCCTATGCCCACATTACCACCATTGATATAATGATCGCCTTGCCCGCTTATCATTAACCTACCTGTTGATTCTACATTATTTTTAGAATCCAATAGCGTCATCCAATCAGACCAGGCATTTTGAGACCAAAAAGCTTCCCTATAGCGAATTTTAGAATTATCCCAGCCGGCAAAATAAAATTGTCCGGTTTGATGCCCATATAAACCATAAAATTCCATAACCGTTCCATAAGCAGTTGGTCCTCCGTTGTTGTAATTATCCCATAATTTTATCGACATGGGATTGATTGTTGTTCGCGGTGCATCAGAAAAATCGATATTCTGGTGGTTAAAGGTTAATTGATCCTGTTGAGCACACAGGAGACTTACAAATACCAGATTAAGGGCGAGCGTTAATATTATCTTCATAGTCTTGTTTGGTAATAATTAAATGGTTTATTTTTTAGTTTATATTCCTTTATTTATCCTTTAGCTTATTTTTAACGGTATCGAGTTCTTTTTTTAATTGGATAATGTAGAGCGTAAGTTCTTCTATTTTTTGCTGTTGCAGTTTTAGCATTTCACTTACTGCAATTCCGTTTGTTTCTACTTCTTTAGCAGCCGGCATTCCGGGCAGGTGTTTATTGGCCTTGATGTATCCTTCCAACTTTTGCAACGTTTCAACTTTGTAACCCTCCTCAAAAACATAATCGGGCCAGTTGCTGGCTTCTACTTTAATTTCTTTGGCTCGGATTTTACCATTAACAGATAGTTTTTCTGTGGGCGTACTGGTACCGATACCAACATTGCCCATAGCGGTAAGATCCGCATCGATGTATAATTTAGAAAAATAAGAATTTGGCCCTCCACCATAAGGAATAGGACTGCGTGAAGAATTTACACCTGCACTCTCTAAATAAAGTACATTGGAACCATCCGCTGATAGTCTAAACTGTGGTCCACCACTACCATATCTATGAAAAACCAATGTAGGTGATGAGTTCGTTACCGTTCCCTGATTATTTACAATTTCAATACTATTGGTAGTCAGAGCTGCATTTGTCCAGGAATATCCACCCATCCCTGTATTGCCATAGCTAAACCATGCCTGCCCTTCTACTCTACCTGTACCTGCTACATCAAAATTATATTCAGGAGTTTTTCCAATACCTACTTTTCCATCGCTTTCCATCACTACCTTTTTCCAGGGCTGGCCGGCATTGTTATTGGTTTTTCTGAAATAGAGCTCCTGATCGAAGAAGCTGCCAGCGAATTGCATGGCAAAATTGTTAGCCGTATTACTATGGCGAACATCTAATAAATGCCACCAAGTCGTGGCTCCCGCTGGATAGTTTACCGGATTAACTGTTTCAAAAAAGCCAGATACAGCACCGGCATCTCCTTGCAGGCCGGCATTATCTCTGGTAGCGGTTTGCGCATTTGCTGCCAGTGTAGTAAAGCTGAATAAAGTAAGAGCGGTTAATTTGATGGTATTTTTCATAGTATATCTCTATTTTATATTATTTTTTATTGCTGGGTTTTGCTGTGTTATTTTATTTGGCTTTTTGTCTCTTTTAAAAATCGATTTCAACCAGCGGGTAATTTTAACGGCTTTACCGGGTTTATAGGCAACTACTTTACCCTTTTTGTAATTAATTACCTGAATACTATCGGCACTGATGCGTTTTTCGAGCTTTCCGTTTAACTGCCCATCAAGGTACTTTCCTCTTTCGAGCAAAACACCCTGCTGATCGTACTTTTCAAACCTGCCGTTGGCTTTACCCGAAGCATAGTGAATAATCGAATCGAGTTTTCCATCTTCGCCCCAGCTTTTCCAATTGCCTGTTTTTAGCCCCATTTGGTACAGCCCCTGGGTTTTAAGGCCTTTGGTATCGTAAAATTCATTGTATACGCCATCCAGCAGTTTACCGCTAAAACCACCCTGCGTATAACGGATCTGATTACCGCTAAACCAGGCGTAATTACGGTCTGATTTAAGATAAGCGGAGCCAATATCTGCCCTTTGAACATAGAATACTGCTTTGTAATGGTCGTAGTTAACGGTATGGGTATAGTTATCTACATTGAAATAAGATTTTATACTTTGTGCATCTACCTTAAAAAACAGCAGGCACAACTGGAGCATGGTGATGTAAATTAATTTCATTATTTTATTGATAAAAATTTTGTTGCATTCTGGTACTCGACTTTTATCGAGTCGCCAACTCTTTTTATAAATTTTAGGCCATTTGCACGTTCGCCTTCGCTTAGCATTACTTCTTTACCGTTTACGCTGATAATGGCTACCTGTCTTTTTTCTGCACGGTTATAAATTTGTCCGCTGTAAACAATGCCCGACCAGTTTACCTGAGGTTTTATAGGCATGGGCAGTGATACAGGACCTGCCAGTTTAACAAGGGGCTCGGGCTCTGAATTGGCCAAAGCAAAAGGATCGGCATATCCCATTTCTAATATTACCTGATCTTTTGCATGGTCGGTCATATTGAAATAGGGTTCTTTGATTGTCCTCGAATGAAGTGGTGCATTATCTTCTGCTGCCAACCCATCAAATACCCGGTAAAAAATTACCCCCCATACTGCTGCCACGCAACAAATGAGCAGATAGGTCATTTTCTTACTTTTCATGCTTATTGTATGGTAAAAGTTCTAATTTCACTATAGGCACCCGCATTTCCGGCTTTATCAAATGCCCTGATCCTCCAGGCAATGGTTTCGCCTATTTCGCCGGCATCAAATACATGCTCTGTAGTGGTAATAATTTGTGGGTAGCTCTTACTGTATGGCGTTTGTTCATCACTTTTATATACCGATACTTCATAACGTTCTGCATCGGCTATGCGGTTCCACACCAGCCTTACCGGCCGCGAAACCAGTTGCTTGTTTAATGGGGTACTCAAAGTAACCTTATCAGGCCCTGTAGCATCATAGCTAAAGGTACGTACGGTGCTCCACTTCGAGTTTTCGCTGGCATTTTCGGCCCGCACCCTAAACTGGTAGGTTCCTTCCTGGCTAAGGGTTTGTAAAAAGCCTAAATTATTGGTGGTAATGTTCAGCGTCATGTTTTTTTCGTCCAAAAAGTTGTTGTTATCAACCTGTAAGCGGTAAACCGTAGCACCAAAAAGTTTAAGCCACTCGTACCTGATGTCGGGTTTCGAAAAATAAAGCCCGCTTGATGGAACGGTTAACTGAACAGTTTGCTCGGTAAGGCTTGAGGGAAAAATTTCGAGCGCACGCGTGGTGTAATCGCTTACACTGCTACCGTTTTCGCCTCTAATCCTCCATTCGTACTTACCGGGATCCATGGTATACACGAACTTTTCGGTTTTAATCAGGGTATCTAAAACGAGTTTGCTTACACTATCAAATTTTGGCGATACCACCTGCAAGCGATAAAACAGGGCATCGGCCATGGGGTTCCACCAAAAAGTTTGCTGGTAGCTGTTGGTTTCCAACTTATTGGCAGGGGCCAGCACTTCAATCTTTCTGTTTGCTATTGAAGGTTCGATAAATTCGCTACAACCCGAAAGCAATAGCAATATGCCTCCCATTAAAATATTTATCTTCTTTTTCATCTTTAAAACTGTAAATTAAATTCGCCCAGGGCCTGAGCATTTATCAATATTGCCCCAAAAGTAATTATTGCCGAAGCCAACCTGGAATAGGAAAAAATTTGTACACCCGACTTCTTTTTGATCATTTTTTGCGCTTTTTTTTCAAAAAAAGCCTTACGGTAGGTATTACCAACAAGTAATTTATTTTCTTCGTACCCATTAAGCATTACCATATTGCCCTCGATGGCGGTAATTTTTTCATCGTTGATGATATAAGATTTATGAATACGGCTAAAATTTGTATTTGGTAAGCTGTCTTCCATTTCTTTCATAGAGTTGTGACAGGAGAAACGTTTGTTGTTTTCCATATGGAGTACAACATAGTTCTGCATGGCTTCTATATAAATAAGCTGATCGCATTTGATTAACAACTCTTTGATACCTTTCGAATCGGCCTTAATAAAAAAAGAATCGACAACCTGTTGCTTTTTAGTACCATGTACAGCATGTGCCAGTTGGGTAAGGTGATCGAATTTATTGATGCTTTTTACGAAGCGGTTAAAAGTAACCGGACTAATCAGATAATCGAATACCGAGTTTTCAAAAGCCTCGAAGGCCATTTCTGTATTTTCAGAAATGAAAACAATTGAAGAAAACTGTTTAATTCTTTCTAACCAACTGTTATTCAGCCCGAGTAAGGCAACATCTATAAAAACAATATCTGGCCGGATGGAGTAAACAGCATCGAAATTTTCTGGCCTCTGTATCGAATATCCCTTTAATTGCGTAAGTGAATAGTCGCTTATATAAACGCAAAGCGATTCGACGGTGTGCAGTTCACCTATTACGTAACAGCTAATCATAATGTAATCTTTATCGTAACATCTAATTCCCCTATTTAGGCCTAAAAGAGGCACTATCTGATTAAAGCAGAAACCGACCGGTTTGTAATGGATCTAGGGATGGCAAATACCTGCAGGGCAGAATAAATTGAGAGAAGCATTAACAATAGACGTGTACATATTTGTTGCCATTAATCAATCGAATATCCCTAAAAAATTATAAAGCACAAAAACAAAACACAAAAAAAAATTAAATGTAGCCTGATTAATTGTATGCTGATAAATACAATTAAAAAATTAGTTTTACAGGCCTCAAAAAAATACATTTACAATGCAAAATGCAGTATATATCTTACAGGTAAGATCAAACAAAAAATACATAACCGCAAAAAATGCCTGCTCAATCATTTTTCAGCAGTATAAATAGCCCAAAAATTTCTTTTTTTTTCGATGCCAGCTTTCATTTCTACATCAAAAATTAAAGCCTGAAATCTTACGATTTCAGGCTTTGTTCGTTTGTAAATTTGAATATCTATTTAAAAATTAACCAGCGCCTGCCCGTCATAATAAGATGGAGGCGTAATACCCAGAAAACTTAATATGGTTGGTGGCACGCTGTACAAATAAGGTGCACCATGGTAATCGGTTGTTTTACGGTAAAAGATAGCTGTAGTTAAGGCACTGCGCGTAATGGTAGCACTGCTTTTGGTCAGGATATCAATTTTTGGGGTAACCAGAGTGCCATTATAAGCCGTTCCTGAAGTTTCATCGCCCTTGGTATATAAAACTAAATCTGCCTGTTGCGGATGTGCTGATGTTAAAGCGGTAAAACTGTAGGCACTGATACTGCTAGCAGGTAAAGCCGATTTAAACAACCTTATTTCGGAAATATTACCGGTAAAATAAGGACTGTAATTGGTGGTTCCGTCTTGCCCGATTTTAAAAGTTGTGCCACTCTGTAAATCACCAACCGCAGAGATATTGCCTTCGGCTACCTGGATGCCACCATCGTACATTGTCGCTTTTTGTGTGCTCCGGTTAACTACCACAGCTACCTGGTGCCACAACTGATCTGTGAGGTCTACCCCGTCTATATCCAGACGATGGGTACCATCTCCAAAGTTGGCCCTGATTACGCCATTTCTATTGGCAATAATGATGCCCTTGTTATATCCGCTGGCCCAGTTCTTATTCCCGATAATTACCGGATCGCTGGTAGCTGTGGTTGCCCTGGCCCTAAACTCGATGGTAAAGCTGCCTGTTGCACTTAAATCGAGGTTACTTAAGGTAGGTAACTGCCCATATACGTTTGTTTTAAAATCGACAGTGGTAATGCTATGCGGGTTCGATTCGGTGTTAGTGGTAGGCAAAGTATTTACCAGTTGCGGCGTAATGGCACTGTTGTTCAGGATAATAAATGCATTCCGCTCCAGGTAACTGCTCCCGCCGTGGCTTGAATCGCCGCCATGATCTGTAGCCACAACAATCAGCCAATCTTCATTGTTATAGGTAGGTCTAGCTTTTACAGCATTCAGAATTCTGCCTACCCTTGCATCAACCGCTTTTACCGAATCCATATACATCTGTGTGGTAGTTCTGTAGTTACTCGCGTGGCCGGCATGATCTACATCATCGAAATGGCAAAAGGCAACATCGGTATTGCTGCTGGTAATTTCCTGGATAATTCTCACTTCAGTGGCATTATCGCTTGCACTGTTTTGTTTTACCGTTACATCGGGCGTGGCAACAATATAATTGTTTATCGACGACCAGGTTACGATTGATGCAGTTCTTAAAGCCGGCAAACTGGTTTTAATCTGCCTGAAAAAAGAAGGGTAGTTTACAAAGTCGGCGCCTGAAAAGCTGTTATCAGATGCTTTGTGTTTAGCAACACCTACGCCGGTAAACAATGCCGACCATCCGTTTGACGACCAGGTAGGCACTTCGGCCAATGCATTGGTGCTGGTGTAAGACTGATCCATCAAGGTTTTCAGGTTCGGTGCATTAGCTGCCGTAATTGCTTTCCATACGCAACCGTCGATACCAATAAAAAGCACCTTTTTAGGTTTGCCTGCCAAAACGCTTCGCGCAGTTGCTTGGTTTGAATTGTCTTCAATTGACTCGGTTGCAGCCTTTTTACAGCCAAGTGTAGCCAGCCCCATCGCAATGAGGAACAGTAGAGGTTTAAATTTTCTCATAGTTTAAATGTTTAATAAAGTAATACAAATGTTTAATAAAACTAAACATTCAAATATTAATAAAAAATTAATTTTTAAATTATTTTAGTTAACACTCAAACAGTTACCGCCAGGAAAACGAATCCAAAACAACACCAACGCATATTTCTTATCATACTGAATCCGATATAAATCAACATACTTTAAAAAACTGTATTTTACTTCATACAACATTTCTGTTTCTGCTACAAAATTTGCTAAACCGCAATATTGTACATACATATTATTTTCAATTCTAAAGCTAGCTTCAACCTCATTATCAGCTATAAAAATCTTATTTTTAATTTTCATCATCAAAAAATGCTAAATTCTAACTAACTTCAAACATTCAATATGTACATACAAATACACCAACAATTTATAGTCTGATTGTGGGAAATCCCAAAATGTAAACACAGATGAACGAAAGAAAATTATACTTAAACAAATTGCTAAGCCTTGTTTTGTTGTGCTTTACTGCTACAGCAGGGGCACAAACAACTTTGTGGCAAATTGGCCATGCAGATAACAAGGCTACAGAATTTGCGCTGGCCCCATCGGGTTATAAACATTTTTTAGCTGCGGATTTTGGTTGGGAAGATAAATTTTACCTGATTGGGGTTTCGAAACCAGAAAAAGATTGGGCTTATATTTTACCAGGTCCTAAAGATACCTGGGGCGGCACTGGGGGCACCTCTGGTTTACGCACGCACAATGCCAATATTTTATTTGGGCTGCAGCAACAACCTACCGGATCGGGCTGGAAATTTGTAGTCGACCTGATTGGCTACCAGGGCGCATTACCGCCATTATTTAAGGTTACCATTAACGGAAAACCTTATGTAAAGCAATTACCCCAACTGGCAACCAATAAAACTTTTGAGGGAGATTTAAGTGCCGCGCATGAATATAAGATCGAAATTCCGCTTGAAGCAAATCAGTTGCGCAAAGGCGGAAACGAAATTTTGATGACTACGTTGGAAGGTTCGTGGATGGTATTTGACCAGGTAAGGCTGGAAGGCCCCTCTTCGGCCAAATTAATACATAACCAAAACGTATTTCTCCGCAGCGTAAAACCAGCAGATTATCAACTTGAAGAACAAGAAAAAAAAATCCAGCCTTTATTGCTAGATGTGCAACTGGTTACCGGCAAACCTGTGTTGACAGTGAAACTGGACGGCGCAGCAATATTCAGCGAGCGGTTGGATAGTGCAAGATACCAGTTTGAAGTACCCATGCCAGCTGTTGCCACAGCAAAACAAAGCAAATATGAAATTTACAGCGATGGAATATTGCTGGAAAGCGGCGTAGTAAAACGTTCTGCACAGCGCTTGTTTACGCCTGCTGATTATGTAGATACCCGGATGGGTACTGCCCATTCGCGCTGGATGATTGCGCCAGGTCCATGGATGCCCTTTAGTATGGTAAAATTAAGTCCAGACAACCAGAATAGCGGCTGGCAGGCCGGTTATGAACCCAGTTTTGAAAGCATTGGCGTATTTAGCCACATCCACGAATGGACAATGGCTGGCTTGGGCATGCTGCCAGTAAATGGCCCACTGAAGATTAAAACAGGCGACGAACGCAGTGCAGGTGAAGGCTACCGATCTCAAATTGACAAGACTACTGAGGAAGCCCCTTTGGGTTATTATAAAGTAATGTTAAGCGATTACAAGGTTAAGGCAGAGCTAACGGCCACTACCCGTTGCGGTTTCCAGCGTTATACTTATCCAAAAGCTACCGATTCGAGGGTAATGATCGATTTACAAATTCCTTCGGAGTATGCTTATACGCTTAAAGATGTGACTTTGAAAAAGGTAAGCGACAGGCGAATTGAAGGTATATCGAGACAGTTTACGCCCGGCGCATGGTCTGGCGATGTAAACCAGGATTATAAACTACATTTTGTGATTGAATTTGACCAGCCCATCAAAAAATTCGGAACCTGGCAAAATGATGCGCTTAGCAGTAAAGATTTAGTAAATACCGGGGAGGTAAAAGATGCCGGGGCCTATGTAGAATTTGATACCAGAACAAATCAGGTAGTACAGGTACGCACCGGGATTTCGATGGTGAGTATTGAAAATGCCTCAGATAACCTGAAACAGGAAATTACCTGGCCTTATGGCTGGAGTTTTGAAAAAGTAAGAAACGGACAACGTGATACCTGGAATAAGCTGATTGGCCGGGTGGCAGTTCAATCAAACGACAGGAGAGAGAAAATCCGCTTTTATACCAATATGTACCGCGCGCTGGCCAGCCGCAATACCTGGAGCGACCTGGATGGCAGCTGGGTAGATGCTTTTCAAAAAGTGCAGAAACTGAAAGATCCCAATTCCCTTGCGCTGGGTTGCGATGCTTTTTGGAATACTTTCTGGAACCTGAACCAGTTCTGGAACCTGGTTACGCCAGAGTGGTCATCGAAATGGGTAAAATCGCAACTGGCCATGTACGATACCAATGGCTGGCTGGCCAAAGGGCCGGCGGGAATGAACTATGTACCGGTAATGGTTGCCGAGCACGAAATCCCGCTTATGGTGAGTGCTTACCAAATGGGCATTCGCGATTTTGATGCCAATAAAGCATTCGAAGCGATGAAGAAAATGCAAACTACCCCATCGCAAAAAGTAGGACTGGGTTATGCCGGCAACCGCGATCTGGTTCCTTACTTAAAATACCATTACGTGCCCTATGATCTGGGGCGTTTTTCGAACACTTTAGAATATGCCTACGATGACTGGACCGTTTCGCAGTTTGCCAAAGCATTGGGCAAAAAAGAAGAGGAAAAAGAGTTTGCCCTTAGGGGGAATTACTGGCGCAATGCCATTGACAAGGAAACGGGTTATGCCCGGATGCGTAAATCAGACGGAAGCTGGGAGCCTAATTTCGATCCCTTTAAATCGGGTGCCAACGAACATTATGTAGAGGGCAACGCCTGGCAGCTCACTTATTTTGTACCACAGGATGTACCCGGACTGGTGAAAGAGATCGGTGCAGATAAATTTGTAGAACGCCTCTCGTGGGGTTTTAAAGAAAGCAACAAATTGCGTTTCAATGCACCTGGCGACCAGTACTGGGATTATCCTGTAATTCAGGGCAACCAGCAATCGATGCATTTTGCCTTTTTGTTTAACTGGGTGCAAAAACCCTGGCTAACGCAGCAATGGAGCAGGGCTATTTTAGACAGGTATTATGGCAGCGATTTAGCCAATGCTTACCTCGGCGATGAAGACCAGGGCCAGATGAGCGCCTGGTTTGTCATGGCAGCCTTAGGCTTGTTCCAAACAGACGGCGGTTGCAGTACCGACCCGGTTTATGAAATTGCCAGTCCTATTTTCTCTTCGGTAAGCATTGATCTCGGCGGGCAATATGGCCGCGGAAAATCTTTTACCATTGAAGCGCCGAATGTATCGCGCGATAATAAATATGTACAAAAAGCTACTTTGAACGGAAAACCGCTGCAATCTTTTAAATTTCCGGCAAGTGAGCTATTGAAAGGCGGGAAACTGATATTGCAAATGGGGCCAAAACCAAACAAGAATTGGGGAATATAAAACCCATACTTCATATTTAGGTACTCTACCTTGAAAAAATAAAGCCTGAAATCTTACGATCTCAGGCTTTATTTTTAATCCATCCGCTTTAAATTATAAAATGTAGCAGAATGTGATTGCTTGTTTTAAGGTTTTGAACGGAAATCAAACCAAAGTGTTCCCTTAATCTTTTCGCCATTGGCATGGTTCAGCTCACTTTCTGGCCCCATCACTTTTGCTGATTGAAACTTGGTACCAATCGGGCTAATGGCATTTAAAAACCCGATGTTCCCTTCGGGAAAAGCCGGTTCGACATTATTATTGGTCAATGCAGCTGCCTCACGTGCGGGCTTAAACATTTGCAGGTAAGTATTTTTATTTGCCGAATAAACGGTAAAGGGTGCTTCGGTATTTTGGATGGTTACCCAGTTTACTTCGGCATGGTAACCCTTAAATTCGGGATATTTCCAGCTTTCGCCGGTAATGGTATTGTTGTAATCTTTCTGCCAAACACCAAATTGCTGACCTTTTAACCTGTTTTTCCAAACACGGTACGGACCGCGCCCCAGCCATTTCATTCCGGTAACTTTTTCTTCGGGGTAGTTGAAAGTAATGCCCGAGAAACTGACATCGCCTTGCTGGCTATATGTATAATCCAGTTTAACCGGCTGGCCAGGAGTGAAAGTCCATTTTACATGCAAAGGAGCATCGCCGGTATAATCGGCTTCTACTATATATTGTCCATTAACAACCTGATGGGTAAATGATTTCAACGTAGTATTGACACCCGCCAAAACCGGCCCTCCTGATAAAGAAACAGTACCGGTTGGTTTCACTACTTTTTGGATATAACCGGTGGCTTTATCAAAATCGTAACGGATTCCATCGCAGTTAATACTGAGTGTAGCATCGGTTTGAGTTAATTTAATATTCGGTTTGGCTTTAAGGCTGCTGATTTTAGGAGCGAAAGCTGCAGGTGCGGCTATGGCCCAACTCCAGGTAAAAATTTCTTTTTTATCGGGGCCATAAGCAGTAAGGTATAGTGCATCGTTTTTGGCCCATGTTGAGGGTAAAGGCAAGTTTAAGATGCCCTTTTCTGCAGGTTTAAGATTAAAAGGCTTTAATGCACCTGTTGCAATTACTGTAGGCACCAAAGTTTTAGCCGTAGCTGAGGGGAACTTAACCAGTTTCCATTTAAATGTACATTGATTGAGGTTGGTAAACGAATAGCGGTTTTCGACCGGTATTTTACCATCAAAACCAGTAGTAATTGGTTGTGGGTTAATATACACCGGCGACCAGATTTCTTTAATGGTATAATAACTACCCTCCTTTTCGCGGTGCGGACCTACAATGCCATCAGGCGCATGGTTACCATCGCTATCGTAAATGTTGTTTTTATCGGTACGGATAATCGATTCGTCTAAAAAAGCCCAGATAAAACCACCTCCTCCATGCGGGTGTTTTACGATTTGCGACCAGAAATCATCCAATGCTGCCCCTGCTCCGCCATCATACAGGGCATGCATAAACTCGGTAGGAAAAAAGACTTCTTCGCCGGTGGCGGTCCGGCTTTCCATGCCCTTAAAATCGGGATAGTGCTTGGTATCGGTACCATTAAATTTCTCCCATGGATGGATTACCGTACGGTTTTGCGGATCGTATAAGGCATATTGATCATCGAGCTCACGGTTAAAGCCACCTTCATTTCCATTGGCCCAAAATAAAATGGCAGGATGGTTTACATCGTGTACAACCAGCTCTTTAACCAGTTTTTTACCGATTTCGGTATCGTAATTGGCCTGCCAGCCGGTAAGTTCATCTATCACATACAAGCCCAACGAATCGCAAACCTCCAAAAAATCGCGATCTGGCGGGTAGTGAGACATGCGCACGGCATTCATATTCATGTCTTTCATCAGCTGTACATCGAGCACATGCACCCCGTGACTGAGCGTACGACCAGTTTCGGGCCAAAAACTGTGACGGTTACTGCCTTTCATTAAAACCCTGCTTCCATTCACATATAAACCATCTTTTGCACGTAACTCTACAGTACGGAAACCAAATTTTTGTTTAACCTGATGAACAATACCTTTCTCATTTTTAATGCTCACCACAACCTGGTAGCGGTTCGGGAATTCGGCACTCCACAACAAAGGTTTATTAAAAGCAGATTTCAGTTCATAATAACTGCCATCCGCGCTTGCCCTGGCGGTAAAAGGTTTCCCTAAGTTTTCGCCATTTAGTTTTTGTACCTGGGCTTCAATTTGTTCGCCTGATTTTAAATTTTGCGTGTATACATCCAGCTGAAATGCGCCATCTGCTTTCGCATTTACGGCAAGCCTTTGTATAAAGGTTTGCGGAACAATTTCGAGGTACACAGGTCGGTGAATACCACCAAAGATCCAAAAATCGCCACTGCGCTCGGCTTTATTTACCGATGCATTTGCCGATTGTTTATCGACAGTAACTTCGAGCAGGTTTTGTGCACCGGGTTTTACCAAATCGGTAATATCATATTTAAAAGCATAAAAACTACCCTGATGCACGGGCCCGGCTTGTTTGCCATTAATCATCACCTTAGTATCAGTCATCGATCCTTCAAAAACAATAAATATCTTTTTATTATTTACCTGATCTACAAAAAACTGATGTTTATACTGCCCCTGTTCTTTATTTTTGATTTTATCGTGACCATAGTTGTAGGCGCCAAAGCCTTGTTGCTCCCAGTTAGAAGGTACAGCAATTTTGGTCCATACGCCGCTCTTTCTGCCTTCTGTGCAGTAAAAATCCCAGTTTACGGTGTGATCTTTATCCGTTCCGGAAAGATATTTAATAATGGTTTGTTGTGAAAATGCACTGAAACCCAACAGGGCAGCAAATAAGGACAAGGTTAATTTTTTCATTGTTTTTAATTCAGCATGAATTGGTGAGATGAACTAAAACTAAGCAATTATTCCTGCCCTTTCTGTAAAATCCTTGTACCACAGCAGAGTTGCACAAATTCCACTATAGAAAAAACGTTAAATAATGCCTCATAAAATCGATTTAAATGGCATATTCTACCGTTAGCATTTGGCCAGGTTGAAAAACACTGTCCTGATTGGAATTAAATAAAGCCTTAAACATGCAAATGGAATTGCAAAACATGTGCCCACGCCGTAGCAATCTCCGAAAAGTACAATATCTGCAGGTCTAATACTGAGGGATTTTTGTATTGTGTTTAAATAAAATCTTATTGACTTGAAACTTTTTTAGCAGTGATCAACATCCCGCTACGCCCTGCCATATCATTAATTACATACGCCTTCTGGTAGATGCCAATCAGTTTGCCGGTAAATTTATTGGTAAGCCTGTATTTTCCGGCTGGTAATTGTATGGTGCGTTTCGCGACTGTATTTCCCCAGTTAAACACCGAGTAAACTGTCTCGCTTTTTAACACCGTGGTGCCTATTTCAAACTTTTCGTTTTCGAACCTGGCGGCCACACCGGTTGGCGGAATCAGTTTCTTTAAAATAACCAGGTGCTCCGGACTAATGGCAGGTAAATTATCGCCGCTTAGCAACAGTCCGCCGGTAGCGTATATACTGGCTGCATGAAACAGGAATTCGTTTTCGGGGATTGCCGGTTTGGTATCCTTATCCGCAGTAAAGTTGCCGGCATTATCCATTACACCATTGGCTCCTCCATTGGTTAACAGGATACAGTCGGGGTCGTTCCACCAGAAGCGGCCATTCTGCCAGCTTCTTAGCAGATTTTCTTTACCAATACTTGCAAAAGATTCCCAGCCATGGGTAATATCCATAGAACTGCGTGAACCATGAATTAAGCCCAGCGAGCCCCAGATGGGATGATTACAGCCCAACAAAAAAGCATCGCCAGCCCCTTTACGGATGGCTTCCATACCACGACGGTAGGCTTCAATACGGGTAGCAGATTTATCGTAATGCACACCGCCATGAATAGCGCCCCAGTAGTTGGCATCTAATTTAAAATAGGTACAGCCCCATTTTTCGCGCATGGTTTTAAACAGCGCCGTAAAGTACCGCTGCACTTCCGGGTGCGTACCATCAAGCGCATACCATGGACCTTGCCGCCAGCCACCAAAGCCTACTTTGTCTGATCGCATGGGTTTACCTGTTTCATCTTTTACCATCCAATCGGGATGTTCTTTAAACAATTTAGACTGCGGACTGGCAATAAAAGGTGCTACCCAAATGGCTGGCTCGAGTTTTTTAGCTTTAATTTCTTTTAATACATTGGCTACACCACCGCCAAAAGCAGTACCGGTTTCCAACCAGTCGCCCATCCAGGGCTGGTAGCCATCGTCTATTTGTACATATTTTAATTCGGGTAGGTTTTTGGCAATCCAGTCGGTATTGTCTGACACATTTTTGGCCGTAACTTTTGGCCCAAAGCATACCCACGAACACCAGCCCATTGGGATGGGTTTAAATACCAGTCTGGGGTGATGTACAGCAATGGCCTGGGTTAGCTGGTCGTAAAGTTTTTCTCTATCCGGGCCGGCAATGGCCATAAACTCTTCGAGATTCCAGGTTTCACCGGGTTTTAACACCAGGTTTTCGCAATCCATTGATATGCGGAGGCGTTTGGCATCGAAAGAAAAACGCGAAATAAAACGGTTACAAGAGGTTGTAGCTACTAAAAGCCGATCGGCCTGTTGTGGTTGCAAGGTAAGCATGCCATAAGCGGTGCGCATGCCCTCAGGCTCGGGTATTTTATAATGGGCACGATCTGAATAAGAGCCCCAATCTTCGGGTTTAGCCAGTGTACCGCCTATCTGCCCTAGTTTTTGGAAACTCTCGCCATAAATGGGTGTATTTGCATCCAGTCCGTGATTGAAATCAAAAACGATCACTTCGCGTATAGCAAGCGGCTTGCCTGAAGTATTTTTAACAGAAAGCGCACATAAATTACCTTTCCAGATGCGGCTAACTATGGCAGTTGCGGCATCGGCCTTGCTCCCATCGGCTAAAATTATGCTGGGTTTTGATTGCTTTAAATCTGACAGGAAAGCTTCGGCAGTTTTTGAGACAGGTATGCCCGCTATCACCTGTATAGATAAGAGTACCAGCAGGCAAAACATTCCAGACTTTTTCATATTCTTCATCATCTTAAAATAATGTCTTCTAAAGAACCAAATAGTGTGGTCGGCACTTGCCTATCCCTATTTATCTTGGGCGACAGGAAGTGCTGTAAAGCCGAAAACAGGCCGGCTTAAGTTGACTGATTATCATTTGGTTAGTTTATCAAACTTCAGCTATTTCATGGATATTTTTTTCAGCTATTTTAGCTGCTTATTACGCAATATTAGCTTTTAAAGACGTGGCTGTATCGGGCAACCAGAATTTTAAAAACACCGGTACATTGGTTTAGCCTTATTTTCTCTACCGGGCAAGCCGCATTTCGGGTGAATTCGTATTTATTTTTTTAGCCATTGCAAGGCAGGGCTGACCAACGGTTATTTTCATGGTCAAATTATTAAATACACATCGCCGCAGAGAACTGTGGCGATGTGTGTTTTGAGAAGACATAGATGCCTGTAATCATAACGGCGACCTTTAGCGCAGGCATTCCTGCATCTGTTCTTTTGCTTTTTGAGCGAGGGCAAAGCTTACTTTCGGTGCAGGAAGATCACTCCGCTGGTAATAATTATCCAGGCGTACCGGAAAATCTCCTGAAGCCATCATTTCATCCTGCCGTGTCATAAAAACCGGCACAACTCCGTGGTTATTCTGGGGATAAGTCATACTTGAAGCATGACTATAGCCCAAAATATGCCCAAATTCGTGAAAAGGTGTAGAATAGCTTGTGCTCATATAATTTAAAGTAAGCCAATCGGGCAAACCAATACTACTTCCTCCACCTAAACCGTTAACTTTCCGGGTATCGGTTAAACCACAGTTGATATTGGTAACCGCTTGTGCCTTTAGCCAATCAGCTTCCTTTTCTGCGGTAGTAAGCCACGTTTTACCATCATCGCCTGTAATCGGTTCGTTAATCAAACGGCTACGCAGCAAAGAATCGGTATACATATAGGCAAAATTGATCATGAAACCGGTCAACATCCTGAACTGTTTTGCCGTAGGTTCATCCAACCAGTCATTATCAGCATTATTGGGATCAAAGTCATGCATTTTTAGCTTCCATTTGATTATGCTTAATTTTTTAAGCTTTGCGATTAGTGGGCTGGTGCCTGTAAATTCAAAACTGATATCGGCTGGTTTAATCCCTTCTGTTTTATAGGCCGATAGGTTTACTTCATGGTTATTCACATCCAGGTAAACATCCTGTCCGGTAATAAACGGATATTGGATTTGTTTGATCCGATGTCCTTTTATTGTACCGATTTTGAATAGCTGAATCTTTTGGTCGCGGCCAGCTATAGTAGCCAAAATAGTGGCATCGCTAATGTCTACAGGAGCAAAATTGGCCACCTCGATAGTGGTATTGTTAATAGCGGTAATGCGCAATACCTTACTCACGTCAAAACGCCTGCTTTTATCTGTCATCATCGACATTTCTTCTCCATCCTCATACATCAGTTCGCTGGCATCGGTGCCTGTAAAAGCGTAACTCGGTGTTGTAATTGTCGGTTCTACCGGCTCGGGGGGATTTTTTTTACATCCGATTGCCAATAGTGCTAAACTGAAAATCATCAGTCTTTTTAATACGTAGTTTTTTTTTAATAGGTAGTTTTTTGTTTTCATTGATGTATATTATAGGTATATGTAAAGCTTTTCAAGGCATCATCCATTTATACCAAAATAAATTGGCATTGTGATTAACATAAGCTAACAATTAAATAGACAACCGAATAAGTTTAGTACAAATATACATTTGTTTACAACAAAAACATAAAATACAACATTTTAAGCTACTTTTACGACCCGAAAAGTCACTTTTAACAATTTACAGCCATTAAAATTTGATATTCTTAGATATTTTATTCAGTCAACCGATCAATTTTGATAAAATCCGCTTTTTTTTAGAAATAAAATCGCAAGACAAAAGCTTTAAACAAAAAAAACACCTTAAAACAATGTGAATTACAAGCCAAAACACAAATGACCAGGATTGTTTCCCGGCCATTTGATTTGATCGTTTGTGATTTGCTTCTACTTCAACAGTCTATTTGCTGCAGGCAACCATTTTTGATACACCTGCACCGCAGTTTTTATTTCATCGCCCTTTGGCTGATTGTTAAAATGTTTATCATTTCGCTCGCTCCAGTCAGCCTCCCATTTGGCCATGGCCTTATAAAAGTCATTTGCAGTATTACTTGGGCGGTTAAAGCGGTGATTGATTTTTTCTTCTTTATAACGGTCTTTCTCTTCTTTTTGAAGCTCGAGTGTTAAGAAATCAATAAATTTTTGCCACCTTACTTTATAAAAATCTTTAACCATACCATTCCACTGCCTTGCAGAATAATCATATTGAATGGCATTTTCGTTATAAGGGCCCCAAATGGTAATCAAAGCCCGGGCGTTTTTCTCATAAAGATCACTTTCAGCTTCAGTTTTTCCTATTGAGCGGGCATCTGCAATCCATTTACCCAAAAGGAACTCTTTGCGTGTACCCAACAACTCATCAAAATCATCCATTAACGAGAGGTATTCTTTTGCAGTTTTGGCAAACACAGCTTTATCTCCGTTGCGATAGGCATCGGCCATTTCTTTTTGCATGGGAATGGCTAAATCAGCCAGGCACTGGCGGGTTAAATCGACCAGATCATAGCGATAAGTGGCTTTGTTTTTAATATTTACAGGTGCTTGTTGCAGGAGTACCAGAGCTTCCCATAAGCTTTTAAAACGGTATTTCTTTTCCGAATTTAATGCGCCGTTTGGCGATGCTCCATTTACTTTCAACGCTGGTCTTGCACAAATGCTGCTTTCCATAAAGGTTACAATGCCACTTTTACCATAAGTGGTGTGTAGCAGCGTATCCCAGGCTAAACTTACTTTTTCATCGCTACTGCCGTATCTGGCCAGCAGGTAATCGTCCATCCATTTTTTGGTATCGGGTTTTTCCTTTCTCCAGGCCATTTCTGCAGCTGCATCATAAATAATAGGGTTGTGTTCTATGGCTTCGGGAAACATGCCAATCCCTTGAAACTGTTTCGATTTTTCAGGTTGGTTTAAAATATCGGGGTAGGCTGCCAATACCGCATCTAAATCGCCACCCATGGCCGTGTTACCACCAAAGTTGTGAATGATCCCACCTACCCATGGCCTTCCCCAGAAAGCTTCGCTGCCTTTCCATTTAGAAGCATTCAAATCCAGCATCAATATCCGATCGGGCGGAATGGACTGCACAATGGCTTTTTGCATGCTCCAGGTTTGCATGGCAATTACAGCTTTGGGATCGACACTTGCTGTAGTGGTATAAATCGCTTTTCCTACCTGTGCCAGGTATTCATCACCGGCTACAGGTGCCTTACCTTCATGAAAAGGATCGGCAGCATAAATGTGGTTGGTGCCAAAAAGGCGGGTTTGCTCTTCAATAAAAGTTTTGCTCATGCGGGCATACAAGGGATCTAAAGGATTAAGCTGCGCCGTTCCGGGACCAACATAAAACCAAACTGCCTTTTTACGAATATCGGCCTGTGGCTGTTTTTCCATGAGTTTAATGGGCACGTAACCGGTAAAACCCTGAAGAATGGGTTTCATCCCCAGTTGCCGCTCGCGGGACAGGATTTGTTGCCCCAGAACAATGCTCCTGTCGATCCAGTTTTGTGGTAAAGGGCCGTTAATGCTTTCAATATTGGTCATCCACTGCCAGGCAAAATAGGCCGGCCCCACTAAAAAGGAACGGATCTCTTCGTCATTCATCCCGTATTTGCGCAAGGTATTTTGCCAAACGGCCTCTTGTCCGGTAATGGCTAACGGCATGTTAATGCCCTGCATGGCCATCCAGTCTATTTCCCTTTCCCAGCGTTCCCAATCCCACCAGCTCATCGAGTAATTGAAAGTACAGTAGTTTAAATACACCCGATCTTTGTAAGGCGAAGTAATCCGCACTTTTTTGGCCGGAATGGGAAGTTTAGCAGGCAAATCCATATTATCGCCGCACCACGAACGCTGTGCATGGCAATAATATTTGAGGTACCAGTTTAAAGCCGAGGCTACCTCAACCGGTGTATTTCCACGTAACACAATTTTATTTCCTTTGCCCTCTATTTCAAAAATATCTTTATCTCCTTCTGCAGGAATTTCTGCTACCTGAAAAAAAGCAGCATGCTTTGGTATTACACGTTTAATGAGCGCCTGGGTGCCTGTTTCAAAATCTGAAGCGAGGGCATTTGTTGCTGGAATTATCAGCAGCAGGTACAATATTATTTTTGGTATGAATTTCATGATTCTCTTTAATGTGTTTTATTAATTAGTGGGATAGTTTGCCTCCGGCTGTTATTGGTTATCGGCCAGAGGATATCATTTCCGGCCGGAACTTTTTTGCCGGCGACAGCTTGCTCTATCAGTAAAAAGCTTTTAAAGGCGCCGGCACCTTTGTAGCTGATCTTAATTTTCTTACCCAAATAAGGTTTTAAATCAAAACTGGCCATGTTCCATGGTTTTGCCTGAGCACTGGGCATACCTGCAAGGGCGTAACTGGCAAAATTGTTTATTTTAGCTTTACTGGTTCTCGCGGGCACTAAAGGCTTTCCATCTATGCTCAGCTCCGGAAGATTAGGAAAACCGGTAACCAGGAGGTCGCAGCGATCGGGTACAGTTGTTGGGAGTGTAAGCTCAGTGGTGGAACCATCAGCCTGCTCACTGGTATGGTATACCGGCAAGGCTGGCATCGGAACGGCATTTCCGGCTTCGCCTTTTTCAAACTCGAAAGCCATGGTGGCATAACCTGGCAAAATGATTTCGATATCCTGCCCTGCGGTAAAATTTTGAGGATAGGCATCGGCATAGGGAAATACCACATCGGCATGAAAAACGGTTCCGTTCTTCCCGCTAACATGCACGCTCTGGTTAAAAGGAATACGGAGTTTTTGTGTTTTCGCATCCGGATTACGGGCCACTAAAACACCTTTATCTCCCTTCCAGCCCATATAGCCATAAGCGCTGCCTTCATCTGGCCTTCCACCTACATAAAAGGTATTGTTTAATGCCTGCTGGTGTGCTTTTGCCCAATTGTGCACGGTACACAATGCTTTCCACTCCTCAGGTTGCATGGCAGAGGGCGAAATATACCACTCTTTTAAAAGCGTACCTCTGCCATAATGCATTAATACGTATTCCTGCCAATCCTGAAGGTTATCGCTCTTGCTTTCCATCCGGCCGTCGCTGGTTTTGATAATACCATGCGTCATTAATCTCGAAATGGGTACCAAAGGCCTGTCGGCAGGGTTTCCCCACATGCGCCATAAATAGGTATCGCGATCGGTTGAGGCCATGGCACGTGTTGAGATTTCGGGCCAGTTTCCATTGGTTCCGTCATCACCGGCCAGCATCCACAGGGCATCGGCATATTTTAGCCACCAGGGTGAAAACCACACCCAGTTGGTCATGTTCTGATAGATACCGGGATTCATTTTACGGGTGGCCACCAACACTTCGAGACAGGCATCGAGATTGGCTTCGTGACCATGCCGATCGGTTGGAGGATGGTTATTACCCGGCGCCAGATCACTTAACTGATTAAAGTCGTGTTTAAAATAAATGGTTCCGGTTTCTTTTGCCAGCAAGGGAATTTTCTTCAATACCGTGTCCTTGTATTTGGTAGAAGAAAGGCTGTAGTAGCGACCAAATTTGGCAAAATAGGCATTAGGCTTGGCTTCGCTATATCCTTCGGCCAGGCCCCAGTCTATTTTATTGACGTAACCATTAATGGAAAGCCAAAGGCCAAAACCTGTTCCTTCGGCTTTTAAGCGATCGCTTAACCGTTTAACATCTTTAATTCCGTTGGGAAAAAATTTCGGCAGCGGGTCCCAAACCGATTTGGTGTTTTGCCAGCCGTTATCAGGCACTACGGCATCTAAATTAATGCCGTAAGGAGCTGTAGCAGCTTTAAATTCCCGGTAAATATCAATCAGCCCATCGCCACTTAAATCTTTTGCTTTTGGTTCAAACCAGTTGTTGTAATGCAGAAAAGACTTCGGCTTTTTCCACAATCCTTCCAAATAAGTCATAAAAGCCATTTCTGCCGATTGATTGTTCAGGGAAAAACCATTTACAGCGGTTTTACTGTTAATTTCATACCGGTTATCTGCCTTTTTCAGGGCAAATCCCGGAAAATGCATCAAACGGATCAGTCCTTTGCCTCCCTGATGGTCGATATCTCTTCCCTCGAGGTTAATATCACTGTAATTGCCAACTTTTTCGTAGTGCCGGCCATAATCTTTAGGGGTATTGCCATCTGTACGTCGGGCATAACCCCCAGGATATTCCAATCCTAAAAACAACTGATTGCCCGCAAAAACCGGCTCGCCTTTTCCTCCTCCTTTTTGCTCCTGCGCAATGGTTAAACGCTCAACTTCTAAACGATCGACGGTTGCTGCCGATTTATAAAGCAGCTGTAATTGTTTGCGCAGAAAATTTTCGCCCTTTTTCAGGCTGTACTGCACTTTAATCAGTTGTGGGGCAACCGGATCTTTAGTTACCTGCGGAAGTGGCTTATAGGTAAAGGTTAAAAATGTAGTATCGGCACGATTATATTTTTCGGGTGATCCGGTCGCTGTAAAATCGGCTATGGTTAGTCCTTTTTGTTTATCCATGGCCAGGATTAAAAACTCATCGCTTTTAACCGGTATAAGCTGCCGGGTAGACTGGTTACGGAAAGCTGTGGTTCTCCAGACTTTACCATCGAAAGTAAAATTCCGTTCTACCAACCCATTGCCAATCTGGATCTGTTGTGCCCTTGCTGTTGTAAAAAACAAAAGCAGTAGGGCTATTTTTAATAGTTTCATGTGTGTGGTTTAATCAGGCTGCATCGAAAAATAGTGATGCAGCCTTTTAAATGATACTTATTGCAGGGGATCAAAAGTTCCGTTTTCCCAGCCAGCGTTTTGCAGAATTTTAGGGTTATTCTGAATTATGCTCCTCGGAATGGGGTAAAAGAGACTATTGCTCTGGATTATGATAGGCTGAAGATCAATCGGATCTAAACTTTCTGTAAATACGGTAGCGCTGGTTGGCGGCACCGCCGGAGTAGGGTTAATGAGCTTTAAGGCTTTACGGGTTTTGCCATTCAACGTGCTGGATAAGGTATTCCAGCGCAGCAGATCAAAAAAGCGGATTTGCTCAAAAGCCAGCTCAACCTGTCTCTCTTTCTGGATGCGGCTTCTTAAATCACCCTGACTCATTGCCGGCGCTAAACCATAGAGGTTGTTAATACCCGGTAAGATTTTAGCCCTGGCGCGTATTTTAGTTAAAGCATCGTAAGCAACCGTGGCATTTCCGGTTTCATTTGCTGCTTCGGCGGTAAGCAATAAAATATCGGCATAGCGGATAGCAATAAAATCAGTTCCTGAGGTTCCGGCCTGTGCAGCTGTTAAAGTGGTATCGACAGCTTTTTTGCAGTAATACCCGGTGTAGGTGCCGTTCACATCGCGATAGCCATCAATACCGGAGTTAACGTAGGTCCACTGTTTACGACCGAAATAAGTAGCACCGTTGTAAACAATTGTGGCATAAAAGCGATCGTCTCGACCACTAAAACGCTGCTGATAAGTCAGCGCGGGATTAACATCCGAACCATCTTTCATCGGATAGGCATCTGCCATTTCCTGCGAAGGTTGATTTCCTCCTGTCGAGTTTACAGATACTGAAATCGGCCTGACGGTGGCATCCCGTCCTTGCGTACGCCCCGGATTAGCAAAGCGAATGGCAAAAATCACCTCCTTATTCATTTCGGTGAGAAACAGGCTGCCATACGAATCGAAAAGACCATAGCCACTGGCATTCAATTTGGTTAATGCTTCGTTACAGGCTGTATAAGCCGCCTGCCAGCGGGCAGCATCGTTATTGGGGTTATACCGCGGCGAGGCCCAGTCGACCAAAATCCGGGCCTTTAGCGCCAGGGCTGCTTCTTTACTTGCCCGCCCTACATTTGAACCTGGCGTAACCGAAGGCAGTAAAGCAATCGCTTCATCCAAATCTTTCACCATAAAACTGATGCATTCAGACGTCTTGTTCCTGCTCACAAAAATATCGTCGGTAAGTTCTTGTGGCACCGTAATAATCGGTACACCGCCATGCCTGCGCACCATTTGAAAATATTGGTAGGCCCTTAAAAACTTAGCCTCGCCGGTAAACTTGTTTTTTAAACCAGCACTTCCTGCAGCAGTTGGTAACTGTTTAATCATTAAGTTAATTTTACGGATTGCTGTATAAGGCCAGTACGAAATGCTGGCATCGGGCGTAACCGTACCGTTAATTACCGGCGAGCCATTTCTCGATTCGTCGGTATATCCGGTTAAACTGAGGTCCCACGAGGGCACATCCAGGTAAAGGTTATTGGCAAAGGCCGTTATTAAAACCGTATCCTGCCACACCAAAGCATCCTGAATATTATTGATATCGTTCTTTTCTGTTACTTTTTTGCAGCTCCAGGCCATTACAAGCGCCACAGCTAGAAAGCATATTTTAAAGCATATTTTTTTCATGTTCTGATCTTTTTAATTGGGCTTAACATTGTTTAAAAAGAAATACTTGCACCTGCAGAAATGGTTCTGAGCATCGGGTATTGAAATGCACCATAACCTGTTTCATTTGTTGGTAATTCCGGATCGTACATCTTAATATCATCACTGATGATGAAAAGATTGGTTCCGGTTAAAAACAAGCGGCATTTTTCTAAACCAATACTTTTGGTTGCCCTCGCAGGTAATGTGTAACCCAATTCCAGACTTTTTACCCGTAGATAGTTACCGCTACGTAACCAGAATGATGACGCAGGACCTTCTGTTCCATTTAAGCCTCCAATTTTAGGATAAGCTGCACCAGGGTTTTGTGGCGACCAGAAATCGGCCCAAAAGGCCAGTACATTTTGCTCCTGCCACTGACTCCTGTCGCTTAACATTACTTTGCGTGCACCTACGCCTTGCAACAATACCCCCAAATCAAATCCTTTCCACGATGCGCCCAGTGGAATGCCATAGGTAATCCGTGGATCGTAAGACAGATTAGATAAGACCACATTATCATTCGCGTTGATAATGCCATCAGGAGCTCCATTGTTAGGACCAAAAAGGTCGGTAAAACCAATATCACCAAGTTCGAAAGCCCTGGTTCCGTATTTCAGTTTCAGGTAATTGGCCAGCTGATCGGTATTGCTGATAATGCCATTAGCCTGATAACCGGTAATGAAATTAACCGGCCGGCCCGTACGGCGTTGATAATCGGGAATATTGGCCTGCTCAGGATATTTAATTACCTTATTCGTGGTATAGGCTAAGTTAAATCCAACATAATACTTTACCTGACCGATCTGATTATCGTGTCTCAGGGTTAGCTCAAAGCCCTTGGCATTCACCTGCCCGTAATTAACCTGAGCCAGTGCAATACCAAATGTAGATGGAATTACGGTTTGATTGGCGACTAAAAGATCGGATGTTTTTTTATAAAATAAATCCAGGCTACCGCTAATTAACCCTTTGTAAAAACTGGCATCCAAGCCCACGTTGGTGGTCGCTATTTTTTGCCATTTGATATCCGGATTAGGATAGCGTTGCGGTGCAATGGTATTTACCGGAGTTGAAAAAACGGCACTGCCTTGCAACGAAAAATAAGAGTACCATTGCGAAAGGTCGATATTATCATAACCGAGCAAACCATAACCTGCCCTGATTTTCAGGTTATCTACATTCGGCATCGCATTTTTAATAAAGGGCTCTTCAGATAAAATCCATCCACCCGATAGTGAAGGAAAATATCCCCATTTATTTTTAGGGGCAAAAGCCGATGAGGCATCGGCACGAACAATGGCATCTAAAAGGTATTTCCCTTTAAATTTGTAGTTTAAACGGCCAAAAACCGATGACCGTCCAAATTCATTTCCCGTACCGGTTAAAGAGCGGCGGGCCGGATCGCTATTGGCCACAAAAAGCTGGTCGATGGTGCTGGATAGAAGATTTTCGCCTTTGGCCGAGAAATTATCGCCTGCCGATTCAGATTGCTCATAAAAAACCTGCAAACTCAGGTCGTGATTACCAAAAGTATGGTCGTAATGGGCAGAAGCATTAAATACATAGGTTTTGTTTTGAATGTACTGCTCCTGAAAAAAATCGTAAGGTTGTTGCGCAGCGGCTTTGGTGCCAATTATCTGATCGCCAATTAAGTGGTTGTTGCCCCCAAAACGGTTGAAAAGATAAAGGGTGTAAGGCTGGTACCGGGTTTTATACAAATCGGCCTGTTTATTATAGTTATAGCTGATATCTGCTCCGAAACCTTTTATGTAGTTCGGATTATAGCTCAATTTTAAGAACCCATTCAAATTGGAACGATCACCTTTTATGTAGCCGTTTTTAATTACTTCAGGCACCAAAAAGTGGTATAAACTTCCATCGGGCAGGCCATTTACATAAGCCGGGCTTAAAGGCGTAAAGTTCATGGCTGCACGGGTAAGATCGCTCAAAGTAGTGGTATTTACTCCATCATACCACCATGGGGTAGTATTTGGCCGCACGGTACCCTGAAGATTTACCTTGGCAGAAAAACCATTACCAAATTTGAAATCGAGGTTACTCAGTACATTAAAGCGTTTCGATTCGAGCTTATCAAATAAACCGGTTTCGCTAAAATAACCAGTAGCAACATAATACCTCGCATTTGGCGAGCCACCGGTTACGCTTAAATTGGCATCGGTGGTACGAGGCGTTTTGCTAATCATTTCGAAAAGGTCGGTATTGATCTTTCCGGCTTTATAAAACTCCAGCTCATCGGCAGTGTAATACCTTGGATCGTTAGCTGCAACCCCTTGATTGAGATAGTAATTATTGCGGTAAAGTGCGTCCTGGTAGGAGTTTAGTCTTTTAGGCATGCGTGTAGGATCTGATTGACCATGACTAATGTTAAAACTAAATTTGGCCGGTCCTTCCGAACCTTGTTTGGTGGTAACCAGTATCACCCCACTACCACCTCTTACCCCATAAATGGCGGCAGCACCGTCTTTTAATACCGAAATACTCTCAATATCGTTTGGAGAGAGTAAATCGAACTCCTGCTTGCTGCGCGGAATATCGTCGATTACGTAAAGCGGATCCTGACCGGAATATGAGGTAGTTCCCCTTACCCGAACCGAAGAACTCACGCCAGGAAGACCACTTGGCGACATCACTACCAGACCAGCCAGTCTGCCTGCCAGGGCATTGGAAACATTAGAAACCGGTATATTACTTACTGTGCTTCCCGATATGGAGACTACAGAACCGGTTAAAAACTTCTTCTCCTGCTTGCCATAGCCCACAACTACTACCTCATTAAGGTCTGCTGCATCTTCTTTTAGCAATACCGTCATAAAGCTATTACTTGCATTCAGCTCCTGAGTAACATAGCCCACAAACTTAAAAATTAAAACGGCAGATGCATCGGTGACATTGATATTGAATTCGCCGTTTTCGTTAGTTACCGCGCCGTTTTTGGTTCCTTTCTCCAGCACGCTTACCCCGGGAATACCGACATTTTTGGCATCGGTTACCTTTCCCCTCACCACAATCCGGTTATGATCGCCACGGGTTAAAACAACCAGATTCTCTTCTACAATGCGGTAATGGATACCTGTATTGGCCAGCACGCTAGTTAAAACTTCTTTCCACGATTGATTGGCAAAGCTGGCAGTAAATAGTTTTCCGGCAGGCAAAATCTCATCATTGTAAACAAAATGAATGTTGGTTTGATTTTCAATGGATTTAAAAATCTGTTTCAGATCTGCCTGCTGCATAGAAATAGAAACTTTTTCTTGTGCAACGCTTCGGGTGGCAAACGTTTGTAGCGTACCTAATAAAATAAAAAGTACAACAATTTTCATCATAAGCAAAAGCTTGAGCATAGAACGGTACGGCCGTTGCAGAACGGCCTGTGGTTCATTTTTTTTCATATATTTGTTTTTTGGTTTTGTTAATAAAATGGCTGTTACGTGTTCAGCGAGGGGCCATTTCGACAATTCACAATTAGAGGGGAATGCGTCAACATTCTCCTTTTTTAGTTTTTAAAGTTTAGGTTTCTTTCATATCATTTGGTTTAGTTTTTAGTTGGGGTTATAGATTGGATATAAACCAGATTTTTCTCTATCCGGTAGTTAAATCTGCCTGCATACTGTAATGCATGCAGCACTTGTTCAAGAGTATAGTTTTCGTAGGTTCCTGATAAATTAATGCGTTTAAGGTCTTCATCCTGAATAATAATTTCCTTATTGTACCACCGCCCCAGCTTAACAGCAATATTCTGAAAAGGCTCGTCATCAAAAACGAGCTTGTTTTCTGTCCAAAGACTTTCTTTAGCCTTATTATCGGCAATCTCTACATTTGATTTGCTTAACAGAATGGTTGGTTGTTCTTTTTTAACCGTTTCTTGTTTGTGGTCTTTAAGCTCATTGTGCACTCTTAGCTTCTCTCCGGGTTTTAGGCTAATGCGGCTTAAAGGCTGGTCGTCCATACTAACTTCTACCAAACCATGAATAAGTGTGGTTTCAGTGTTCTCATCGTCAGGATAAGCTTTTAAATTAAAAGCGGTTCCCAGTACTTTCACTTTAATACCGTTAGCTGAAATGATGAAGGGATGTTTTTTATCGTGAGCCACTTCAAAGTAGGCTTCTCCACTTAAGCTAACCGATCTGGTTGCTCCGGTAAATGATTTGGTGTAAAAAAGTTTGCTGTCGCCATTCAGCCAAACTTTTGTACCATCGGCCAGTACAATCTTATTTTTTTCTCCCTTTTTTGCAATGAGTACCAATTCCGTATCGCGCTGTTTTCTGAACATCATAAAGCAAAGCGGAAGCCCTATTAAAAGCAGGATTGCAGCAACCTGAATAAGCCTGCGGTAAAGTGTAATTGTTTTTTTCTTTCCTGATGGGATATTTTCGGGTGACGGTGTTGAATCCTGAGCTGCCTGATCAAAGTGACCTGCTAACTGCATTTTAGCGTAATGAGCCATATATGCCTCCATGGCCTCTGCTTTTTCTGTCTGGCTTTGTGGCTCAGCTTTGGCCGTAAGCAAGGCATAAATATTGCGTAAACCTGGATTTTGCTCCATGAGTTGATGCAATTCGTTCAATTCTTCGTCTAAAATATTACCGGCATTAACCTGATTGATCAGCCAGTAAAAGCGTTCGTCGTCCATCGATAAAAAAGGTTATTACCGACTAAGACAAGAGAAAGGAGAAAAGTCCTCAATTAAATTTTAAATATTTTTTTAACGATCGAGATACACGCTCAAAGCGGCACCTAATTTTTGCTGCGCCAGCTGCAGATGCCGGTCAACAGTATTTAAAGAAATTTCCATGATCTCTGCTACTTCGCGGTAAGAAAGGCCATCCTGCCGGTTTAACATAAAGGCCATCCGGCATTTAGGAGAAAGGGCTTTAACACATTTTTCAATCTTTTCTTTTAATTCCGCATCCAGCATGCTTTCCATCGGCGTAGAAAGTTCTACTAAACTTGATGGTGCGACCTGATCAATATCCCAGGTGGTGTATTTTCTATTCTTAACCAAAAAATTAATGGAGCTATTTTTAACTGCGCAGAAAAGGTACACTTTGGCATTCGAAACATCTAGCAATGCCTTTTCCATTGTCCACACTTTTAACAAAACATCCGATACAATTTCCTCCGCTATTTCTTTTTGCTTTACATAGGTAATACTAAAGCGCAACAGACCAGAATAAAAATGGAGAAATAGCTTTTTGTAAGCTGTTTCGTCTCTCATTAATGCAATCTTATGCTGTAGTGCAATAATATCCATTCTTATAAGCAGATGACTGGTTCGATTTTGGTTAGCTTTTTGGGAGAATGCCTGTAGTTGAAGATAAAGCTATCAACTTGAAAGCATTACCACAAATAGTACCTTATAAAATTGTTCGCGTTAATATCATCCAACAGTACCTGGTCTGGTTTTTAAAATGAGGTTAAAAACATAGCTCAGCACTAAAAGAGCAAGCTTTTCATTGTCATCAGTTCTTTCTTTTACAAGCCAGAAAGCCGCCAGATCATGATAATATGATTGAATAAAATACTAATTAACGTTAATAAATAATTAGCCTAATGGATAAAAACATTCGGTTTTAGTGATTCAAGATTCAACAATTTGGAGGATATTTTTGCTTGTAACAAAAAATCCCGGTTACTTTAGCAACCGGGATTTAAATTTATTAAAGGAGTTTACTTTTGTTTGCCAAACAAGCTATAGCTGATTCCGAGTTCGTAATCGCCGGCGGTATAACCGCTTAATGCGCGTGTATTGGTGGTGTACATGCCATTAACGGCCAGTTTATTGTTCCAGTTAATGCCTATCCCAAAGGTAGCACTGCCTGCATTGTGGTAGAGTGCCAGTACATTTACCTTGTTTACCGATGGAGAAGCGAACTCAATGTTTACCCCTGCATCAAGCAAATTGTGGTAACCTTTAACGCCACGGTAAGCCACTTTAGGCTCTACAGTAGCAAAGTTGGCCGGTATCCGGTAGCTTATTGCTGTAAAGAACAAAGGCTGATCGGATGAGTGGTACGCATCTTTTTTCAATATACGTTTCAGGTTATTTACCGCACCTTGTACCTGAAGTCTGCCTGTACGGTAGGCCATTCCGAAATCGGCATCCAGATAGGTTTTACGCTGGTTCACGCTATAAATATCAATATCATCGGCATCACCCTGCACATTGGCAATGTTAATGTCGTCGTCGGAAAACGATAGCCCCAAACCAAAGCTCAGGTGCTGATTGCCCTGATCGAGCGGAAGGTGGTAAGTAAAAGAAGTTGCGGCGCGCGTGTGCTTTAACAATCCTGCACGGTCGTTGTTTACCTGTAGTCCCACCGCCAGCTTTTCTGCGAAGCCGTAGTCGGCCGATACAAACTGGGTAAAGGGTAAACCGGGCATAGTACTAAACTGACTGCGAATACCGGCATTCAAGGTTAACTTTTGTTCCAATCCGGCCATAGCCGGATTGGTGAGATACTGATTCTGATAATAGATTGCACTCATCGGATTAAGCTGTGCTTTGCTTTGCGCAAAAGGAAAGCTGATGAAGAGCAGCGCCACACACCATTGGATGAATCCTTTGTTTTTATATTGATTAATTGTATTCATTGCTTTGAAGTATTAAAATTTTCTAACAATTGTGATAAATCCTCTTTTCGCTTTTACGCCGTTACCCAGTTCTATAATGTAGTAGTAAGTATTTTCATCCAGCGGAGTGCCGTTGATGGTACCATCCCACTCGTTATTATAGTTCTTTTTGGCATACACTTCCCTACCTGCACGGTCGAATATGCGTACCTGATTATTTGGATACATGTCGATGTTTTTAATCACAAAGAAGTCGTTTTTACCATCGCCGTTCGGTGTAAGCACGTTATTGGCCACCAGGTTATAATCTTCCACTACGGTAATGGTAATCGTTGCTGTACTGGTACAACCCGAGGCATTGGTGCCAGTTACGGTGTAAGTGGTATTTTGCGATGGGCGTACGGTAAGCGTTGCTGAATTCTGTCCACTGATAATACCAGAAGCAGTTGCCCAGCTATAGCTTAATGCACCACTCGCTTTTAACTCAATGGTTTCTCCCTTGCTTACATTTGTCCCTGGTGTAGCCACTATCTGAACTTGCGGTAGTGGAGCAGCCGTTAATGTAAATGTTCGGCTAAAGGTATCAGTACCTCCGTTCAATGTACCACCATTATCTTTTACAGTTACCGTAATGCTTGCAGTACCACCTGCAGGGTTTAACCTGTAGCTTAATACTGCGTTACCAGCTGTGCCTTGCGTTACTGAAAGCGCTGTAAACAGTGCTGCATTATCACTACTCACTGTTAAAGTAGTAGTTTGATTTTGCTCCGCACCTGCTGTAATACCACTTAATGCAATGGTTTGTGTGCTACCGCTTACACACACCTGCTGGTTGGCAATTGCTGCCAGGGTTGGGGCGGTGTTTAGCGGCGCGATAACCGTTAATACCTGGGTAACATTTGCAGCTGCGTTATAGGTAGCATTACCCGCCTGCGAAGCGATTATGTTTGCTGTACCTACGCCAACTATGGTTACGGTATTTCCTGTAACGGTTGCTACCGCCGGATTGCTGCTGGTATAAGTAACCGGATTTCCGGATGCACCACCAGTTGCGTTAAGTGTAAAGGTACCATCACCTAAAATTTTACCCGGTAAAGCTGTGAAAGTAATTACCTGGTCTTTCTTATCATCATCGGCTATTGTAACTGTTGCCGTAGCATTGCTGCCCGATGCAGTAAAGGTGAAGTTAGTTGAGTTTGCGCCTGTTAGGGTTAAAATAACCGTTTCAGGGTCTTCATACAGGTTATCGTCTTTTACTACTACCGGAACGTTCACACTGTTCTGACCTGCTAAGATCATAGCCGATCCACTTAAAGTGGTATAGTCTGTTCCTGCGGTTGCAGTTCCGCTCACATTGTAAGTTACCGTGATGTTCTCGGTCGCCGTTAGGCCAGCCGGTAAGTTAATGCTAAATGCACCGTTGGTTGCAGGTTCTGCAGCGTCGGTTGTTTTGCTGATGCTTACAGCCAGGTTAGCTGGGATATTGTCATCATCGGCAATATTTAAGCTTGCATTACCAGTTGCGGTAAGACTGAAGTTAGCCGAGCTAGCGCCGGTTAAGGTAGCCACTACCGTTTCTGTGCCTTCGATGATGTTATCGTTTTTAACCAATACCGGAACGTTTACACTGGTCTGACCTGCTAAGATTACAGCCGATCCACTCAATGCGGTATAGTCTGTTCCTGCAGTTGCAGTTCCACTCACGCTGTAAGCTACCGTGATATCTTCTGTAGCGGTTACGCCAGCAGGTAAACTGATGTTAAATGCACCGTTGGATGCTGGTTCTGCTGCATCTGCAGTTTTGCTGATGCTTACAGCCAGGTTAGCTGGCGTATTATCATCATCAGCAATGTTCAAGCTCGCATTACCACTTGCGGTAAGACTGAAGTTAGCCGAACTAGCGCCGGTTAAGGTAGCCACTACCGTTTCAGTGCCTTCGATGATGTTATCATTTTTAACTAGTACCGGAACATTCACACTGGTCTGACCTGCTAAGATCACAGCCGATCCGCTCAATGCGGTATAGTCTGTTCCTGCAGTTGCCGTTCCACTCACGCTGTAAGCTACCGTGATATCTTCTATAGCGGTTACGCCAGCCGGTAAACTAATGCTGAATGCACCGTTGGTCGCTGGTTCTGCTGCATCTGCTGCTTTGCTGATGCTGATCGCCAGGTTAGCTGGGGTGTTATCATCATCTGCAATGTTCAAGCTTGCATTACC
>NZ_JSYN01000042.1 GCF_000812965.1 Pedobacter kyungheensis | reverse complement strand
AATCCGGCAGTAAGATGGATTAAACCGAAAAGTCCTGAGGAAAATGGATTTGGATCCGAAGTGTATATTTGTTCAGAGGGAAAGGAACTTAGATGTGCATCATCCGGTAATCAAATTGGTGGCCAGTTTGGCCCGAAACAGAGGGGTCACTTTCACCGAAATACACACTGTTGGCTTACGCCTAATTCGACAGCAAGATAATCCTGCTTGATACCACGTATTTCCCTGATACGGCTGATCTTTCTGCCGATGTGTACTTTGTTAGATTTTGTAGGCGTTTCCATAAAGCAAATATAATAAATTCCCAAGATAGTAATGAACCAATGTATTGTGGTAAGGTACCACTTTAATTGGTAGGTTACGGCATTGCCGTACCGCATTTTTGATCTCAGAAATCAAAAATGTCACGATTATGGAAACACAATTCTCGCAATCTGGTCAGTTCCAGAAAGAAAACTTTTCGGCTTTTATCAAAGAGCTGGTTCAAAAATTTACGCCCGAGCAAATCTATAGCTTTGGCAAAAATATTGATTTAAAAGTCAATAACGGTTGTTTTGTAGAGAACCACAATATAGAAAACTATCATTATTTTTTGTTGATGGTCACCGAAAGCGTTACCAGAATTGAACACGAGGTGCAGGACTTTGCCAATAATCACTATCCTTTCGGCAAGATCACCATATTGGCTCATGGGCAACAAACCATTGCAGAGGCAATAAAGGCCAATAACAGGTTTTTCATCACCATTTATAACAATGGTAAAATTCTCTATAGTCGGGATGGTATGGTACAACCCTTCCAGACTACAAGTTTGATACCTACACAGGGAGCGGTAAAAGCCCAAAAACATTATAATCACCGCTTTCCATTGGCAACAGGATTTTTAAAAAGTGCAAAAGAATGCCTGACGAACCTACATTACAATCTAAGTGCATTCATGGCACATCAGGTTGTAGAACAATGCTGTATTGCTTTGATAAGGGTTCATCTGGCTTACCGTTCTGATATACACAACCTATATAGACAGCTTCGGTTGTGCGATAGCTTTTCTCCGGCACCATCAAGGCTATTCTTATCGGGCAGTGAAGAGGATAAAAGGCTCTTTGATATTATGGTAAGAAGTTATTCTGCTGCACGTTACAAAGATGATTTTAAGGTTGAACAAGCGGATGCGGAGCAAATATTCACCCGTGTTTCCACCTTTTTAAAGCTTACTGAAATTATGTGCGGTGAAAAGATAAAGTCTCTTGCAATATTTGCAGAATCCTACACACAATTAAAAAAAGAAAGTGAGGAGGGGCATGCTGAATAAAAATATTCCATCGACGAACTTCTTTCGTTTGCCTTTTACGCCAAATACAAGAATACTTACAGAAAATACACTGAACCAATATTCTGAGATCAGAAAACCTAAAAGAGGTTATTTCCCCATTAAAATCAGGAAGATATCTTTCAGCAATGAACTGCTTGTAATAGGTGTAATTCTGGACAAAGAGCTAGAAGAAATGGTTTACATTAAGGTAACCATCTCCGAACTATTGGTGAGTTGCAGCGTCGATACCTATGAAAATTATTTGAGCCGATACGCTTATTTTGCGCTTAACCAACTGATGTACTACCGCACTGAATATGATTTCGAGGACAATTATTGGCCGGGATTCTTTGATCAGGAAACAGGGGTATCTAAATATCTGATGATCCATAAGTCGAAGGATAATTTACATGTGTCGTCAAAAGTGAGGTATAAAGGCCTATATAAACCTGGAAAACAACTCCCCACAGTATCTGCGAAGAAATCGGAACTACGGAAGGCAGTTCCTTCAATTCAGGAACTGCCACCTAGAGAAACACACACAGTGTTGGGTTTCTGTTTGGCAGATAACAACAATGAAAGGTTCCGAACAAATCATTATCCCTTTTTAATTCCTTATATAGGGATTTTGAACAAGGCTAAAACCGAGGTAAGAAGCTTTACGACATACGTGCTTAATGAAATGCAACTTTCTGAAATGGATCTTTCAGACGAACAACAAAACCTTGTTGAGATTTGCATCGATATGAAAAAGATAGCCTTAGTTGCTAACCCGGAATATAAAGAAGACGCTCATAAGCTTGCTGAAAAACAGAACCAGAACCAAAATAATTTCAATCAGCTTTTTGAGCTCTGGCAAAAGGCGCTTCCTTTACTTTCAGGAAGGTTGTACACACACTACAGTTATACATATGGAATGCGTAATGTAAAAGGCAAGCCAAGAAGATCGTATATGACGCCATGCGCCTTTAATAATGAAACACCAGAAATCTATTTTCTATGGAAAGACATGGGTGATTATTATAAACTGGAGCTTCGATTAATGCTTGAAGGAAAAATACATCCGCTACAATATTACTTCAATACCGCTTTTTTTGCTATGCTGAGCCACAGCCCGAGAAAATATGTGCTGTTGAACTCTGTTAATGATAGCCAACTACTCAGTTATTTTCAGCAAAGCCAATTTCAACTCTTAGTACTAAAAAAACACTACGACGGTGATTTTAAAGATTTTGTAGATCAATTAAGAATGGTATATCGTTTCATCAATAAATAGAATGTTATGGAAGAAATTTTAAAGGCTTTAAATTATCAACCTGTTGATATTTCCGATGAAGATCTTGATAATCCTGTGCCGTCAATTACTTATTTTTTCGTGAACCATCCGATTCACGAATCCCGTACTAAGCTTTGGAAGTTATACGAGGGGTGGATTCATTTCGCTGCTGAATCTCCTGAAGGCGAGGAACTAACAGATATGTTATTTTTTTATAATCAATTGGTGGAACTGCTGAACCTATGTTATGTATTTACCACAAAAAAAATTGAATTAAATAAATAGCATATTGTTGCTACTATTGCTATAATTTCTAAAATGATTAATTAGTAGATGAAATGATGAATATGGAAAATTGCTTTTTAACAGCAATAAGTAATTAGCAATAGTGAGTTGTATTGGTTTTATTCATTTAGAAAGCGAGCGTAATGATATCATGTCAATATTCCAGTGCCTATTGGAAATATATAGATAGTAAAGCTTTTAGAGTTGTTTTTCTGTTTGCGCATAAGCCACCATCTTAGCCGGTTCCGCTTCAACGAATTCCTTTAGGTTCTGAGTTAAACTTAGAAAATTAAAAAATAGGGAATAATATTCACTCAAGTCAACATAGTCAGAGATTGGTCGTTGCTCTTCTATAAGTTTGCCTAAAGTTTCAATTACTCCGCCTTCTTTATCATAGGTAGGCTTAATAATATAGAAGTTCTCAAGCTCTCCAGTAAAGATGAATAAATTCTGATCACGGCATTCGATTAGGAAGTCCGAAACTTCTTTGATAAGATCTTCCCCTTCAATCTGTTCAATTGATTTATATTTGGATTTGCTATTTATTTTTGATTTTAGCTTATTAAGCTTATCAGAATGTTTTTTTTCAAATTTTAAGTTGGTAAAATATTCATTCAGACCATCCCGTAAAAAGTCAAAATCAGCGGTGGTAATAAATTTTATCTCTAGCTCGTTAAGGATTTCAGCATATTTCCATAACTCATGTTTACCACCACAGTTAATTATAGAGATATTGAAATCATTTATCCAATCTTCACTTATTGAAACAATTTCATAATCTTCAGTCAGAAATTTATTACTTCTCGCAAAACAACGTGCAGCCTCCTCTATAAAATATTTGTCTGCACCTTCAGTTAAGATAACAGAATCAGCGAAAAATAGTTCAGCATTCTGCTTCTTAATTAAAATTTGTTTACGTTTTGGTGTATTAAAATAGATGTTCTTGGCAGTAGTTGAAGTATTTATTTTCTGGACACAGATTATATTTTGCGATTCATATATGTTTGATAAAAACTCTGAAGTATGTGTTGTAAGGATGACTTGATTTTTTCCTCCATCTACGAATCGTGAAAGCCTATTGGAGATCACCCGTCGACCATGTGGGTGAAGATATAATTCAGGTTCCTCAACAGCGAGAAGGGAGCTTCCAGTATGTACGATATTTCTAACATAAAAATCATATAAACTAATGGTCACAGCGCTTTGTATACCTGCACCTTTATCTTTAAGTTCACTATCAAAGCCATCATTTACATATATTAAGGTACTTTTATGGATATCTTGTTTTGAATTTGGATTGAACTGAAAGGATATTGACGTGTTTGGAAAGGCAATTTCTATCTCCTTTTCTGAAATTTTGTCTTTTAGTTGCCGGAACAATCCATCTGAAGCATCTTTCACTGAATCGAAAGCAGCATTTAATTCTACACTATCGGTCTTTACGTAGGCTTTTAATAATTTTCCAAACCAAGAATACGAACTGATTCTAAGCTGATCCTTTGGGTCTCTGAAGGCTGGAATGATCGCACTCTGAATAATGCAGTTTCGAAGGTTGCAATTAAATCCTATTATCCAATCACTATTTCGGTTTTCACGATATAGGAATACTAGTTCTTTTTTAAGAACATCTTCTTTTGTCTTATACGCCAAAAATGCCAGTGCGAAATTTTCCTTATCTACAAATTCCTGTTCAAAACCCCAGCCTTTGCAGTATGTTTTTCCGCCAATCCATTTTTTAAAATATCCGCCCCCGTCAATTTCCGCCTGGCCAGCTTCAGTGGTAAATTTGAACAAAGCTAATTTTTCACCTTTCGCAAAATCAGTTATTTTGACTCTCAACTGATCTGATTGTTCCTTATCATGGTACATTCGAAAGAACGTTGATTTCAATACTTCGGTATAATTAATGCTTTCTAGCACTCCATTGTTATTTTCTCTCTGTATTTCGCACCAAATAAAAATGGGTTTATTTAGTTGACCATAAAAATCATTTTCAGAAATATTGTCAGACTTAGAATAAGTAGGTGAGTATTCGCCTAAAACCAAATCAATAGCCTTCAGTATGTTACTTTTTCCACTATTGTTTCTGCCAACAATTACATTTTTTCCCCGTTCAAATTTCAAATCTGTTTTTTGTATAGACCGGTAGTTTTCTATGTATAATCTTGAGAGGTACATTTAGAGTTGGTATAGTATTTAATTTATGTTGAATAAAATTACACATAAAAACCTGCTTTCCAATTAACTATATTATTTCAATAACACAGCAATTAATTCATCTACCTACATTTCTTACTCATTTCGTTATAAACTGATAATCCCCCGCTCATTTGCGGCCTGCGGAACGGCTCCGCTCTTGGCCGTTGCTGTTCCCGCTTTGGGCATATACGGAGAAGACAGTAACAGAAAACTACAGTTCGTCGGGTTTGAACCCAATTCGTTTCCTTTTCGTCGTTGGCCGTTCCTGTTTTTCCAGCAGTTCGTCTAAGTAGCGGAAAACAATCTCCATGTTTTTGTCTTGGTTATCCAGTTTTCCTTTAATCCTCTCAATTTCCAGCCTGATCTCTGTATTCTCAGACAGCACATGGCGCATTTTGGTAAAAATGCGGATGATCTGGATATTTACCTCAATAGCCCTTGTACTGTTTAGCACACTGGAAAGCATTGCCACGCCCTGTTCGGTAAAGGCCATGATGTTATATTTCGAGTGCGCCCCGTGTCTTAAGGTGCCAAATTGGCTCCTTAAGATTTTCTGTTCCTCCGTATTCAACTCAAACATGAAATCTTCGGGGAAACGTTCCACATTCCTTTTTACCTGCCGCTTTAGCTGTTTGGTTTCCACTCCATATAGTTCAGCTAGATCGGAATCCAACATCACTTTATGTCCTCTTATTATATAAATCTGGTTCATAACCAGTTCATCAGAAATTTTGATCTTTGTTTCCATTATTTTATCGTGTATTTAAAAGCGGTCGGCACATGAGCTGCCGACCGAAATGATTAAATTGAGGCGAATATTTGTCTTAAAGGTGCCATGTCACTGCTTACCCTTTCATCCAGCATTTTTGCATAAAGTTGGGTGGTGCGGATATTAGTATGACCCATCATTTTTGATACGCTTTCAATAGGTACGCCGTTCAGCAGGGTAACTGTAGTGGCAAAAGTACGCTTGGCGATCCGGTTGCCCAGTGTTTTTACGATGCCCGACAGGGCGGCAATCTCCACCAGATACTCGTTCATTTTTTGATTGCTGGAAATCGGCAGCGCCCTGTTCTGATTGACACAGAAAGGGTGATCTTTATACCTTTCCAGAATATCCGCGGCTACTGGGATAAGCGGGACAGCTAGAGGCGTACCTGTTTTTTTGCGATAGCTAAACAGCCACTTTTCCCCGTCAATACCTATACGTATGTCAGTTTGTTTGAGTTTTTGCACATCGGCATAAGACAGCCCCGTGTAACAGCTAAACAGGAAGAAGTCCCGAACTTGTGTAAGTCTTGCGGTACTGTATTTTTTGCCAGCAATGTTTTGCAGTTCTTCCGCAGTAAGGTACTCCCTTTGTACAAGCTTTGATTTCAGCTTATAACCAAAGAAGGGATCAGTGATGATCCATTTGTTCCTAAGACATATACGTACGATTTTCCCGAGATTTTTAAGGTGCTTACTTGCGGTATTGGTATCATTATCCTTCGAGGTGTGCAGGTAGAAATCGAAACCATCAATAAACTCATGGTCTATATTTCGGACGTTGAGGTCACCTGTTTGATATTTGAATAAAAGATATTCTTTAACGTGCTTTTCAAGCACCTTAAACCGTCTCAAAGTGCCTTCCGCATAATCTTCCTTTTCTACAAGTGCGGCCATGTTTTTATTATGGATTTTAATGGCCTCCATAATGGTGTGTGCTTTTTCTGCCTTGTCCAGATACTTGCATTTAACCCCTTCAGCGGATATCTCTGCATCTTCTACGCATAAAGCAGTATGGGCAGCAGTAACGCCCGCTTTCATTTTGTCGAGATAGGAATTTAAGGTTTTGGCATCTTCTTTTGTGCCTATCATGTGACCCGCTTTGGTGTTCCACAATTCCGGTTCACATTTTCTACTGGCGGACATTTCCACAGGTTTTCCGTCAACGGTAATCCTTAAATAAACAGGAACAGCACCTTTAAGATAGTTTTTTGGTTTCTTCAGGTAGAAGAGCAGACTGAAATTAGTTTTCATAATCGACTGATTTAAAGTTAACAAAGTTAGCCTTGCAGTCTAATCGTATCAAGTCGTTCAGTGATTGAACTTCCTGTAAGTCAGAAGCTTACATCGTTTTTAGTGAGTATACCAACCTGTAAAACTACTCACCGAATCACTCACTTTTTTTATGCGATTTATTGCATATTTTGGGTTTTCCGGTAAAACAAAAAAGCTTGCAATCATTTAATTTGCAAGCTTTTACGTAGTTTTGATACTATCTTCTGTGATCCCGCTGGGATTCGAACCCAGGACCACTACATTAAAAGTGTAATGCTCTACCAGCTGAGCTACGGAATCTTCTTTATTTAAAACGTTATCCGTTTCCTTTAAAGTGGTGCAAATATAGGGTTCTAACCTATTTCCTGCAAATAAAAAATCGTTAAAACTGCTAACTGTATTGATTTATAGGTGAATTAATTATTTACCTTCTCTTTTTTAAATAGAATTGATATTTTTATCGCTCAATATTTAATTCCCAACATGCACAAATCTTTCCGTTTACTCTTTTTCCTGCCTTCGCTCTGCTTATTTTCCTGCCAGTCCAATTCATCTGATGAAGCGGCACAGGCCAAACACAAACAAGATTCGCTGGCTTCGTGCGAGAAAAATATGCCCAGCCGTTTCGGCGCAGTAAAAGATACTTCCAGTTTCGCCGGTAAAGCATTGAGTCATGAAGGGATGGTTTTAATTCCTGCTGGTGAGTTTGCAATGGGGGCTGGCGATAAAGAGGGCAGGGAAGACGAATATCCGCAACACCAGGTTAAAGTAGCTTCTTTTTGGATGGATGTTACCGAAGTTACCAATGCCAGTTTTCAGGAATTTGTAAATGCTACGGGTTATGTAACCACCGCCGAGCGCAAACCAGATTGGGAAGAAATGAAGAAGCAGTTGCCTGCCGGAACACCTAAACCACCCGATAGCGTTTTTGTTGCTGCTTCGCTGGTTTTTTATCAACCGAAAAGCGTTACCAGCTTAAACGATGCTTCGCAATGGTGGGCATGGATTAAAGGTGCAGATTGGAAACACCCACATGGGCCTAAAAGCAGTATTAAAGGCAAAGAGAATTATCCTGTGGTACATATTTCCTGGGATGATGCCATGGCTTACTGCAAATGGTCGGGTAAGCGCTTACCCACAGAAGCCGAATGGGAATTTGCAGCCCGTGGAGGTTTAAAAAATGAAAAATACCCATGGGGTAACGAAGACATAGAAAAAGGCAAGCCTAAAGCCAATACCTGGCAGGGGAGTTTCCCGGTAAAAAATACCGATTGGGATGGTTACAATGGCCTTGCAGCGGTAAAACGCTTTAAAGCCAATGGATATGGTCTTTACGATATGGCTGGTAATGTTTGGGAGTGGTGCAGCGATTGGTACCGCCCGGATTATTATGCCAAACTTTCGGGGATTACCGATAACCCAAAAGGACCAGCCGATAGTTACGACCCGATGGAGCCAACGGTTCCAAAGCGCGTGGTTAGGGGAGGTTCGTTTATGTGTAATGCTTCTTATTGCAAAGGTTACCGGGTAACTTCCAGGATGAAAACTTCAGCAGATACCGGGCTTGAGCATACCGGTTTCAGGTGTGTAAGCTCCAATTAAGCTGAAGCTTGTTAAATTGAAAATCACGCAAACGTTTGTTATCTAAATTATTGAATTATTTGTTTAGTTTGGCACAATCAAATTAAACCGAACCGAATATTTATGCAACAAACAACAAAACCAGGCCAAACGCAGGGGCCAAAACCGCTCATTATTATATGTGCCTTATTCTTTATTTTTGGCTTTGTAACCTGGGCAAACGGAACCTTAATTCCTTTCTTTAAGTTATCTTTTGGCTTATCCAATTTACAGGCATTCTTTGTAACCTTTGCCTCGTATATGGCTTACTTCTTTTTAGCCTTACCATCATCGTGGATACTTAAAAAAGTAGGTTTTAAAAACGGAATTGTTTTAGGTTTGGTTATTTTGGGCTTAGGTTCACTAATCTTTATACCGGCAGCTCAAACCCGTACTTTCGGTCTTTTCTTAACCGGTATTTTTGTTCAGGGAGCGGCTTTAGCTTTGCTTCAAACGGCTTCTAACCCATATTTAACCATTATTGGCCCAATAGAAAGTGCTGCAAAAAGGATCAGCATGGCGGGTATCTGCAATAAATTTGCAGGTATGATTGTGCCTTTGATTATGGGTAGTCTGTTCTTGAAAAATGCTTCGGAGGTTGAAAAACAGATCCAGGCTGCAACAGGTGCAGCACACGAACAGTTATTGAACGAGGTTTTAGGCCGTGTTAACATGCCTTATATTGTACTGGCCATTGTTTTTTGTCTTTTTGCTGTAGTAATTAAATTTACCGATTTACCTGAAGTAGAGGTTGAAGAAGATGTGGTTGACGAAACCAAAGGCGAAGTGGTAAAGCACAAAAGCATTTTCCAGTTTCCACACTTGTTTTTAGGTGCCCTGTGTATTTTTGTATATGTAGGTGCTGAGGTAATGGCCGGAGATATTATCGGGATTTACGGTCGTGAGTTAGGGATTAGCCCCGAAATCAGCGGAAAATTAACATCTATTACCCTTTTTAGTATGTTAATCGGTTATATTGTAGGGATTATTGCCATTCCAAAATACATTTCACAGCAAAAAGCATTGCGGATTTGTGCTATTTTAGGTATCGCCTTTGCCATTTTATCTTTCGCGATATCTACCTGGTTCGCCGTTATCTTTGTGGCACTGCTAGGTTTGGCTAACTCGTTAATGTGGCCGGCAATTTTCCCGCTAGGCATTAGCCATTTGGGTAAATTTACCAAAATAGGTTCGGCTATTATGATTATGGGTATTGCAGGTGGGGCTTTAATGCCTTTATTATATGCTTTCCTGAATGAAAAATTACATATTCACTTTCAGCTGGCTTATCTTTTAACGGTATTGCCTTGTTATTTGTATATTCTTTATTTCGCAATAAAAGGACATAAAGCCGGATTAAATATAAAATAACCCAAACCAAATAAATTTTATGAGAAGCCCGGTCTGAGAAGATTGGGCTTTCTTTTGTCCTTTATTTTCAGTTATTTTGCCCAAATTATAACAGTATCAGGCCTTATTTCAAACCTTGATACTCAAATCTTGATACTAAAACTAAATCCCGATACTAAAACCAATAATGAATAAAGCTATTTTTCTCGACCGTGACGGCGTGCTTAACCACGAAATACACGATTACATTACACGCGTTGAAGATTTTAAAATCCTTGATTATCAGATTCCGGTATTAAAACGCTTTTTTGACGAAGGTTACCTTTTAATAGTGATCACCAATCAGGGTGGTATTGCCTTAAAGCGCTACAGCGAGCAGGAGCTGGCCATTATGCACCAGATGTTGCGCAATGCTTTTGTAGCTAAAGGAGCCGATATTGCAGGTTTCTACTATTGCCCGCATCACCCAACGGTAGGTGGCGAATGCAAATGCCGTAAACCAGCTTCAGGTATGATTCTGGATGCTATCGATATGTACGATATTGACCCAAAACAATCGGTTATGATTGGCGATAAACCACGTGATGTAGAAGCCGCTAATGGAGCAGGAGTGAAGGGCATTCTGATTGAACCGGATGAGCAGATTAATTACGAGCAGGTTAAAGAAGTCCTTAGTCGTGAGTCTTTGGTTTAGTTTGGAGTTTTAGGTTGGGAGTTTGGAACAGCCTAATCCTTATATATTCATTTAATAACGAAAAAGTCCTGAGCTTTAAGTCGAAAACCGACTCAAGACTCAGGACTTTATTTTTAGGGTATGGGTTTTGACTCTGAACTCAGATCTCCAGACTCCAAACTTATTTACCTGCCGCTTTAGCGTGATCGGCTAAGAAAGTAGCTAAACCAGTATCAGTTAACGGGTGTTTTAATAAACCTACAATTGCAGCTAAAGGAGCTGTAATTACATCGGCACCTAATTTAGCGCAGTTTACAATGTGCAATGGTCCGCGGATTGATGCTGCCAAGATTTGTGTTTCGTAACCGTAGTTATCAAAAATAGTTCTGATATCTTCGATTAAAACCAAGCCGTCGCTCGAAATATCATCTAAACGACCTAAGAAAGGAGATACATAAGTTGCTCCGGCTTTTGCAGCCAATAAAGCCTGACCAGCAGAGAAAATTAAAGTACAGTTGGTTTTAATTCCTTTTGATGAGAAATATTTGATGGCTTTAACACCGTCTTTAATCATCGGAACTTTAACCACAATTTTAGGGTTTAAAGCTGCTAATGCTTCACCTTCTTTGATGATTTCTTCGAAAGTGGTCGAAATAACTTCAGCACTTACGTTATCATCAACGATATCGCAGATAGCTTTGTAGTGGTTAATTACATTTTCATCGCCGGTAATACCTTCTTTAGCCATTAAGCTAGGGTTGGTAGTTACGCCATCTAAAATGCCAAGATCTTGCGCTTCTTTGATTTGATCAAGATTCGCGGTGTCAATAAAAAATTTCATGTTTATAAATTCTTAAAGTGATTATTAGGTTCTGCTGTTAGAAGCCCTGAAGAATTTAGTATCCCCCCTTCAGGGGATTAAGGGGGTAAAAAAAGGGCAAGCACCTTCTATCGCACCGCTACAACCTTCTACCCTTGCTATGTTCCCATCCTGGGGGAGTTCAAAGGGAGCTGGTCGTAAAAGACTTGCCCGGCCACAAAGGTAGAAAAAGAAGTTGTTTTGCAAAACCCATTTCTTTAATTTTTTGTAGATTATTGCTATCTGACTGATTAGTAAATTAATAAAATTTAAATGCGTACTTTTAAGTAAGCGATATAAAAGCGGAAATATGGGCAAAGCATCCTAATTGTTTATATATAAGTGTTGTTTTTATATATGAAGTATTAATTAAATCGTTTTAGGATTAATTTTATCAAAAAAAGCCTATTTATTGTACAATCTTATCATTATTATATTTGTAATTATATATAGTTTAAATTATAAATATTTTAATTTAAATCCTTTTAATTGAATAAGGGATAAAATTTTTCAAAAAATTATGTCAACTCTGTAATTTACCGGAAATTTTTTATATCTTAGTGTTTCCTATACACTAACAACTAACGAGCAAAGAATGGAACCAAACAGTGGATTGTACGATGCGCAATTTGAACACGATGCCTGCGGTATTGGGTTCGTTGCACATGTGAAAGGGCGAAAATCGCATCAAATCATCTCCGATGCACTTACTATTTTAGAGAATCTAGACCATAGAGGGGCAAGTGGAGCAGAACCGAATACCGGCGACGGCGCTGGGATTATGATTCAGATTCCTCACGAATTTTTTTATGATGAATGTTTAAAAGCTGGCTTTAGCTTACCAGAAACCAATAACTATGGTGTGGGTATGTTATTTATGCCAAAAGATATCAGATCAAGAGAAGAGTGCAGAGAGCTGATTTACCGTGCTGCAGAAAAACTTGGCCTGGAGATTTTAGGTTTCAGAAAGGTTGATGTAAATACAACAGATATAGGTAGCATGGCGCTTTCTGTTGAGCCGGAAATAGAGCAGGTATTTATTGCCCGTCCGTATGATGTGGCGCCAGGTGCAGATTTTGAGCGTAAGCTTTATATTTTCAAGAATTACCTGATTAAGCTGATTGTGAATACCGTACATGGCGGTAAAGATTTTTATATTGTTTCGTTATCTGCGCAAACTATTATATATAAAGGTCAGCTTACTTCTTTGCAAGTTCGTACTTATTTTAGTGATTTAAGCGATAAACGTGTGGTTTCGGCCTTAGGTTTGGTGCACTCACGTTTCGCAACCAATACATTCCCGTCGTGGAGACTGGCACAACCTTTCCGTTTTATCGCACATAACGGAGAGATTAATACCTTACAAGGAAATTTAAACTGGTTCAGGGCAGGTGTTAAATCACTGGCTTCTTCGCATTTTACGCCTGAAGAGCTGGATATGCTTTTACCTGTTATTGATGAAACCAACTCTGATTCTGGTTGTTTGGATAACGTAATCGAATTGTTATTTCACGCTGGCAGAACCTTGCCTCATGTTTTAATGATGTTAGTGCCTGAAGCATGGGATGGTAACGATGATATGGATCCGGTTAAAAAAGCCTTCTACGAATTCCACGCAACATTAATGGAGCCATGGGATGGACCAGCGGCAATTGCTTTTACCGATGGTAAATTAATTGGAGCTACTTTAGATCGTAACGGTTTACGTCCTTCCCGTTACGCCATCACTTCTGATGACCGTGTAATTATGGGTTCTGAGGCTGGTGCATTAGCTATTGATCAAAGTACCATTATCGAAAAAGGCCGTTTAACTCCTGGTAAAATGTTCGTAGTGGATATGGAGCAGGGGCGCATCATCAGTGATGAGGAAATTAAAACACAGGTTTGCGGCGGAAGTCCGTATGCAGACTGGATTAATCAATATCAGATCCGTTTAGAAGAGTTGCCCGAGCCGCGTTTAATGTTTACCGGCTTATCGGCAGAGTCTATTTTTAAATATCAGCAGGTTTTTGGTTACAGCAGGGAAGATGTAGATCTTTTGCTTAAACCAATGGCTATTGAAGGTAAAGAGCCTATTGGTTCGATGGGTACCGATACGCCGCTTGCTATTTTATCACAACGTCCGCAACATTTATCGTCATACTTTAAGCAGCTTTTTGCTCAGGTTACCAATCCGCCTATCGATCCGATTAGGGAAAAAGTAGTAATGAGTTTAGCTAGTTTTATGGGTAGCAATGGTAACTTGTTAGATGAGAACCCTCGTCAGGCACACTGTGTAGCCATTAAACACCCAATTTTAACCAATCAGGAATTAGAAAAACTGAGAAGTATCGATACCGGTGTTTTCCAGGCTAAAACTTTACAAACTTATTTCAGGGCTGATGGCAAGCCGGGTGCTATGTCGAAAGCTTTAGACCGCTTATGTCGTTATGCTGTTGATGCAGTTGAAGATGGTTTCCAGGTAATTGTATTAAGCGACAGGGCTATCGATTCTGAGCATGCTGCAATGCCTTCGTTGTTAGCAGTTTCTGCGGTACACCATCACTTAATCCGTAAAGGTTACCGTGGTGCTGTGGGTATCGTTATCGAGGCTGGTGACATTTGGGAAGTACACCATTTTGCTACTTTATTGGGCTTTGGTGTTACTGCAATTAACCCTTATCTGGCATTAGAAACCATCGGCGGTTTCCAGGAAGAATCGGGCTTATCTGCAGAGCAACTGACTAAAAATTATATCTACGCCGTAAACAGTGGTTTGTTAAAAATCTTCTCTAAAATGGGAATCTCAACCTTGCAATCATACCAGGGTGCGCAGATTTTCGAAATTTTAGGTTTAAACAAACAGGTAGTTAATACTTATTTCACTGGTGCGGTTTCGCGTATTGGTGGTTTAGGTTTAGATGAAATTGCAAAAGAAACCTTAATTAAACATCACCGCAGTTTTGGTCCTGCAACGCAGACCGAAAATTTATTGCCTGCCGGTGGTACCTATAAATACCGTCGCAGAGGTGAAGCGCATTTGTTTAATCCGCAAACCATCCACTTGTTGCAAAATGCAACGCGTAAAAATGATTACAACATTTTTAAACAATATTCTAAACTGGTAAATGAGCAAACACAACAGGCTTATACCATCAGAGGTTTGTTTGAGTTTAATTATAGCCGTCCGGCGGTTCCTTTAAATGAAGTTGAATCTACTGAGGCAATCTTAAAGAGATTTGCAACAGGGGCAATGTCGTTCGGATCGATCTCGCACGAGGCACACTCTACTTTAGCTATTGCCATGAACCGCATTGGCGGAAAGAGCAATACAGGTGAGGGTGGTGAAGATGAGATGCGTTATACTAAATTGCCAAATGGCGATAGTATGCGTTCGGCTATTAAACAAGTAGCATCTGCCCGTTTTGGGGTAACTAGTTATTACTTAACCAATGCTGATGAGTTGCAGATTAAAATGGCTCAGGGTGCAAAACCGGGTGAAGGTGGTCAGTTACCTGGTCACAAGGTAGACGACTGGATTGCAAAAGTTCGTCACTCTACCCCAGGTGTAGGTTTAATTTCGCCTCCTCCACACCACGATATTTACTCGATTGAGGATTTAGCCCAGTTAATTTACGACCTGAAAAATGCCAACCGGGCAGCCAGGATCAACGTTAAACTGGTGTCTAAAGCAGGTGTTGGTACAATTGCAGCGGGTGTGGCTAAAGCACACGCTGATGTAATTCTGGTATCAGGTTTTGATGGTGGTACTGGTGCTTCGCCGTTAACCTCTATCCAGCACGCTGGTTTACCTTGGGAACTTGGTTTGGCAGAAGCACACCAGACTTTGGTTAAAAACAAATTACGTAACCGGATCATTTTGCAAACAGATGGTCAGCTAAAAACAGGTAGAGATATTGCTATTGCAGCATTACTAGGAGCTGAAGAGTGGGGTGTAGCTACTGCTGCATTGGTTACTTCTGGCTGTATCATGATGCGTAAATGCCACCTGAACACTTGTCCGGTTGGTGTAGCTACGCAGGATCCTGAATTAAGGAAATTATTTACCGGTGATGCAGATCACGTTGTAAACCTATTCTATTTTCTTGCTGAGGAGTTACGTGAGATTATGGCTGAATTAGGTTTCAGAACCATTCACGAAATGATTGGTCAGGCTGATATTTTAAAGGTACGTGAATTGCCTGCAAGCGACTGGAAATTGAAACACCTTGATTTGTCGCCTATTTTATTTAAAGCAGAAGAAAATGGCTTGCCTTTATTTAATACTGAAGCGCAGGATCATGGCTTGGATCACGTTTTAGATCATAAACTAATCGCCGCTGCACAATCGGCTATTGATAATAACGAACCTGTTTTTGCAAGTTTCGAAGTTAAAAATACCGACCGTTCTTTAGGTACCATGTTATCTAACGAAATCTCTAAAGTACATTTAAGCGCAGGTTTGCCGCCTGATACCATTAACTTTAAGTTTGTAGGTTCTGCCGGACAAAGTTTTGGTGCATTCAGTACCCGTGGGGTTACTTTATCGCTTGAAGGTGAGGCTAACGATTACGTAGGTAAAGGATTATCGGGTGCGAGATTAGCAGTTTATCCTTTCGCTAATTCGACTTTTGTACCTGAGCAAAATATCATTATTGGTAACGTTGCGCTTTATGGTGCTACTTCGGGCGAGTTGTTTGCACGTGGTAAAGCTGGTGAACGTTTTGCTGTACGTAACTCTGGTGCAACCGCCGTTGTAGAAGGAGTTGGCGATCACGGTTGCGAGTACATGACTGGTGGTGAGGTGTTAATTCTTGGTGATACCGGAAGTAACTTTGCTGCAGGTATGAGCGGTGGTGTAGCGTGGATTTACGATGCAAACGGAACTTTTGCCCGCAAATGCAATAAAGAAATGGTTGATTTAGATCCGTTACAAGCTGAAGATGAAGAGCGTATTTTAGCTTTACTTAAGTCGCATATTCGCTTAACAGACAGTAAAGTAGCTGAGTTTATCTTAAGCGATTGGAAAACACAATCAGCGCATTTTGTAAAAGTATTCCCTAAAGAATACAAAGCAGTTTTAGCAAAACGTAACCAACAAGTAAAAACACACTAAGCCATGGGAAAAGTAACAGGATTTCAAGAATACGATAGAGTTGCGCCCACAAGAGAAGAGGCTGTAACGCGTGTAAAACACTATGGGGAATTTTTAAATGAATTACCCGCACAAGAATTAAACAACCAGGCTGCACGCTGCATGGATTGCGGCGTACCTTTTTGCCAATCGGGTTGCCCGCTGGGTAACGTAATACCTGAATTTAACGATGCCGTTTATCAGGGCAAATGGGAGCAGGCTGCCAACATTTTGTTAAGCACCAACAATTTCCCTGAGTTTACCGGCAGGATTTGTCCGGCACCTTGCGAGTCGGCATGCGTACTGGGTATTAACCGTCCGCCGGTTTCTATTGAGGAAATTGAGAAACACATTATCGAAATTGCTTTCGAAAAAGGATTTATCAAAGCAAAAGCTCCATTAATCAGAACTGGTAAAAAGGTTGCAGTTATTGGTTCAGGTCCGGCAGGATTAGCCGCTGCTGCTCAATTAAATAAGGTTGGTCATGAAGTAACCGTTTTCGAACGTGATGATGCACCAGGTGGTTTATTGAGATACGGTATTCCTGATTTTAAACTTCAGAAAAATGTAGTCGATCGCCGTATCGATTTAATGAAAGAAGAAGGAATTATCTTTAAATGCAATGCCAATGTTGGCGAGAACGTAGAGATTGGTACTTTATTGAGAGATTTTAATGCCATTGTTTTGGCTGGAGGCTCAACCATTCCGCGCGATTTGCCAATTGATGGCCGTTCGGCTAAAGGCGTTCATTTTGCAATGGATTTCTTAAAACAGCAAAATAAGCGTGTGGCTAACCGTAAGGTAGATAGCGAAGATATTATGGCTACCGGTAAAAATGTGATTGTGATTGGTGGTGGTGATACCGGTTCAGATTGTATCGGAACTTCAAACCGTCATGGTGCAAAATCGGTAACCCAGTTCGAAATTATGCCGATGCCGCCACAAACGCGCAGCGAAAATATGCCTTGGCCAACTTATCCGATGTTATTGAAAAATACTTCATCGCATGAGGAAGGTGCGCAAAGAGCATGGTCAGTAAATACCAAAAACTTTATTGCCGACGAAAACGGAAACCTGAAAGCATTAAAGGTGGTAGATGTAGAATGGGAGATTGATGCTAACGGTCGTCCGGTTACTTTTAAAGAAGTTCCTGGATCAGAAAAAGAATTACCTTGCGAATTGGTGCTTCTGGCAATGGGTTTCTTATATCCACAAAAAGAGGGATTAATTGAAAAATTAGGTGTTGAATTAGATAGCCGCGGAAACGTGAAGGCATCTGAGCACACTTATCAAACCAATATTGCTAAGATTTTCGCAGCTGGCGACGTTCGTCGCGGACAATCTTTAGTAGTTTGGGCCATTTCAGAAGGTAGGGAAGCTGCCCGTAAAGTAGATGAATACTTAATGGGAGCAACCAAACTGGCATCGAGAGATGCAATTGCTTATGCTTAGTAGGTTTTAAATTCTATATTTTTAAGGTCGTGGTGCAAACCACGACCTTTTTTGTTTAAAGAGATTGCTGTCGGTTGGTGTCCGCACCAACCGAAATAGTTATTTCTTGCCACGGATGCACAGATTATCACGGAGTGCTATCGATTGGTGTTTTTATCAGGCAAATAGGTGTTAAAAGCTGGTCGGTGAGGACATCTAGCAGTAGACGAAAGGTGTTTTCCGTGCATTCTGAGTCTCCGTGGCTATTGTTTTTATCCTAATTCCATGTTGTGTGACTCACCAAACAAATTGTTAATTTATGCGGTGGTATCTCAGCAAACAATGAACCCCTAAAACAAGCTCAACTGATCATTCTTGGGCGGTTGCTCTTTCCCAAAAACTGTTCTACCACCATATTTCCAGCTGTCTTTTCTTTCCTGTTTAATCACTTTTTCAAAATCCATATTGGGTGTAAAGTCCTTCATCCTATCGGTTGGTGTCCGCACCAACCGAAATAGCATTATTTCTTGCCACGGATGCACAGATTATCACGGAGTGCTATCGATTGGTGTTTTTATCAGGCAAATAGGTGTTAAAAGCTGGTCGGTGAGGGCACCGACCAGTAGGCGAGATAGATAATACTTCCTATGTTTTCAGCACGCAGTGGCCACCATTGTCATCCTATCGGTTGGTGTCTGCACCAACCGAAATAGCATTAATTCCTGCCACGGATGCACAGATTATCACGGAATGTTATCGATTGGTATTTTTATCAGGCAAACAGATGTTGAAAGTTGGTCGGTGAGGACACCGACCAGTAGACTTAGGCGAAATAAAGATATTTTCCGTGTATTCTGGTCTCCGTGGCTATTATTGTTATCTCATCTAAAACAAGCTCAGCTGATCATTCTTCGGCGGTTGCTCTTTTCCAAAAACTGTTCTACCACCATACTTCCAGCTGTCTTTTCTTTCCTGCTCAATCACTTTTTCAAAATCCATATTGGGTGTAAAGTCCTTTTCTGCTTGGCTGGCAATTCGGTGCAAAGATTTTATGGCTTCCTGTTTATCTGTATTTCCAATTTTTGCTTTTTCTACAGCCTGGCGTAAAAAGCCTATCGTTTCATCATAAACATTTACCGGAACAGGAAAAGGGTGACCATCTTTGCCTCCATGTGCAAAAGAAAACCGGGCCGGATCAGTAAAACGGGAGGGGGTACCATAAATAACTTCGCTAACCAAAGCCATTGATTGTAAGGTGCGCGGTCCCATGCCTTCCAATAAAAGTAGCTCTTCAAAATTATCAGGCCTTTTCTCTTGTGCCAGCCACAAAATGCTACCCAATCTTTTTAAATCAACATCTTTGGCTTTTACCTCATGATGATTGGGGAGTACCAGTTTTTGTATTTCGGCCATCATCCTGGAAGGGGTTTCGCTGGTTAAGTCCATCATGGCTTCACGTGTGGGATTTGCCCCGGTGGCGGTGAGGTTTAATATTTTTCCCTGGTTAATGCCACAAATTCCGGTGTGTGGCTCTTCTACAAAAGACTTTAAATTTTCAGAATGCCAATGGTATCGCCTGGCTGTACTGCTAAAATCGCTCATACCTTGCTGCACCACTGCCCAATCGCCCTCACTGCTTAAAATAAAGTTATGCAGGTAAAGCTGAAAACCATCCTGAATTGCAGTATTATCAACTTTTGCACTGAGCTTGCTCGATCTTACCAGCATTTGGCCATCGAGTCCGGTTTTTTCAGCTATGCGCAAAAGCTCGTTAGGTGTTTCTCTGCTTAATTTCCCTTTGCCGCCGCAGATGTAAATGCCCAGCTCTTTAGAAAGCGGATTAATCGCTTTTTTTAAAGCCCCCATAACTGAAGTGGTTATGCCTGATGAATGCCAGTCCATGCCCATTACCGCACCCAGGCTTTGAAACCAAAACGGACTGCTTAAGCGGCGTATCACTTCTGCCTTGCCGTATTCTGCTAAAATAGCTTCGGTAATAGCAAGGCCCAGTTTGGCCATACGCTGCGCCAGCCAGGGCGGAACGTGGCCATAGTGTAAAGGTAAATCTGCGCTTCCTGATCTTTTCAATGCTAACAAATTTAGTAAAAATATTTAAGAAAAGTTGTCGTTTTTGCCACGGATACACAGAAGTCACAGAAATCAAAAACTTCGTTGCCTGCTAAACGATTGGTCTTATATTTTGTTATCTTCAACCGGAGGCCTATAATTAACCCAGCAGATGCGCAAATTTCTTCAACGTTTATTAAGCAATTGGATTATCCGTATGTCTAATAAATACAGCTCGCGACCCAATCGCAGGCGCATACACGGTGCTTTAAACAAGCTTTTCAAAACCATTGTTAAAACGCCGGGTAAGCGTGGTCCAATTTTGGACATAACAGCGGCTGATAGGTTTATCATTCTTTCAGACCAGCATAAAGGTGCCCGCGATTTTGCCGACGATTTTACCCTGGCTGAAGAGAACTATCTCAAAGCACTTGAACATTATGCTATAAACGATTTCCATTACATCAATTTAGGTGATAGCGAAGAGCTTTGGAAAAATTTAATGGAATCAGTGATCAGACATAATAAAAAGACATTCGAAGCGGAAAAGATTTTTATAAACAAAGGCATGTTTACCAAAATATTTGGTAACCACGATCTGTACTGGGATAACGATCCATTGGCTGGCTTTAATTTAAACCGTATTTACGGAAAAAAAATACCGATTTATGAAGGCGCCATATTGCGCATGCCCATAGGCGCTCAATTGCTTGATATTTTTCTTACACATGGTCATCAGGGCGATTTGCAAAGCGATGGAAACTGGTTTAGCAAATGGTTTGTGAGCACCATATGGGCTCCACTGCAGGCCTACCTTCGAATTAATCCCAATACACCCGCTTACGATAATCAGCTTAAAACTGCACATAACATTATGATGTATAGCTGGGTGGTTAGCCAAACCAATAAGGTGCTGATTACCGGCCATACCCACCAGGCGGTTTTTGCCTCCTTAACGCATTTAGAAAGAATTTATCTCAAACTGCAGCAAGCCAAAAGAGATAATAACCAGGAAGCTATTGCCGCTTTAAACGCTGAACTGGTTAAGCAAACACGAGCCGGTGATAAACCTCCGAGGTTTAGAAAATACAAGCCCAATTACTTTAACAGTGGCTGCTGTTGTTTTAACGATGGCGATATTACCGGTATTGAGATTGAAAACGGTTTAATCCGCTTAATTAAGTGGTCGTGCCATAAAACAGCTCATTCAGAAAGGATTGTGCTCGAAGAAATGAAGCTGGATCTGCTGGTTGAAACAGATTTACCTAAGCGGTAGTTGTAAATAAAAGGTAGTGCCCAGGTTTTTACCTTCGCTTTCGGCCCAGATTTTTCCTTTATGCATATCTGCAAATGCACTGGCTGTAATTAAGCCCAAACCATTGGCACTTTCCTGATGTGTTGGCTTAGCACTTAATGATGCAAATTTGATGAAAATCTTCTCCAGATCCTCCTTAGTCAAACCTACGCCCTGATCTTTTATCGCAATAGTAAGCTCCGTAGGGTTAAGCTGATGTGAAATGGTTATTTCTGTGCCAATAGGAGAAAATTTGATGGCATTATCCAGCAGCTGGCTAAAAATTACACTCAGTTTATTTGTATCTCCAAACAATACCAAAGGCTCATCAATAAGGATCGATATTGATTGATTTTTGATTTTTAACTGTCTATCGAAGTTCTGTTTTGCCGTTTCTATTACTGTTTTTAAATCAATCTTAACTTTCTCCGGCTTATAGGCTATCGCTGCTTTCTTTGCCGGACTTAAAATTTCATTTAAACTATCAACCATCTTTTTCGATTGTGCATTGATTTTACCTGCAATTAATACCGCTTTTTCATCAATAGCAGGAATTCTGCCCATTAGCTCTGATTGGAGGGAAATGGTAGTCATCGGGTTTTTCAGATCGTGAATAAGGACATGCAAGCGGTCATCATAAGCCCTGAAAGCATTGCGCGTCGACATTCTCAATTCCATTTTTTCCATTACCATTTCGGCCAGCAGCTTGAGCATATTGATCTGCGTTTCGTTTGGTTGTAAGGTTTCAGGAGTTGAAACATAAATTACGCCTAACAGATAGCCCTCTGGTGAATGCAGTGGAGCTGTAACAAGTGTGGCATTGGTTTCAGTTATAACCTTAAAAATATCGTAGAGTGGCAATTGTGGCTTAACGGGCGGATTACCAATTGTTGATTTCTGAAAGACTGACTCGGCGCCTTCAAAACAGATCCCTGCGCCAGGGGCATTAAATATACCGGCAGCCAGCTGTGCTATCTTATCGAAAGCGTGCTCAGCTGTAGTATTCAAAATTTCGTATTGTGTAAGTTTAGCTAAGCGCAGTGCTTCGTATTGGGGATTGGTATTTTCAATTACTTTTTCACTATGCATCGCCGGGATTGTTTTGAGTTAAGGGATTGTGCGATAAAGGTAAAGATTATGATTAAAACCGGTAAATTTTATAAACAATTAAGTGGCCAAATTAGTTAATATAAAGTTGCAGATGAGTGATGATAAGAGTTTAACGATCACCAAATTAATTAGGTAATGAGATTATATATTGAACGTAAGCCAGTTAAGGTAAACCCCGATACCAAAAGAGTAATTGCCAGATTTTTTTATAACGGAGAAGAACGTGCCCTTGAAGTAATTAAGAAAGTACTGTTGTTTTCAGATGAAAAAGTTTTTTCGCTCATCTCCCCAATTTTACAGGAATATTCTAAAAGGCACCGTAATATTACCAAAATTTTATTGCGGCATTGTAAAAAGTTAAAAAGACAGTTTACCGCACTTGGTGTATCTTTAGAGCATATTGATGAATATACCCGTTTATTAATTGGTGCTTATTTTACGCACGAATATTCAATCGAATCGGCTGCTTTTTTTAATCCCAGTATTGTAGAAGATCCCGACCAAACTGATTTGGTTGAGGGAGAAAAAAGGGTAATCATAAGTTTTAGAGCTGTGGGTGAGGGGCATATTTCATCTATTGTTTTTCGCAGGGCCTTAATTGATAAAAACAATAATATTCAGGTTTTACCGGTAGGTAATTATGTAGATGAGGCCGAAGTGGTTAAAAATGCCATTTACGCTAAAAAGCTCTTTTTAAAGAAAGCGGCTTATGCGCAGATCGATCCTTCCGTTCTGGAAGAAATTGAAGCCAAACTGGATGATAAATTTGAGTACACCAGTCTGAGTAATATCATTAAAGATTCTAAAAGCCTGCATAAAGAAAACCCAACACGGCTGATTGAATACGATAAAGTACTTTGGCTTTCTGATACTTACCATACGATCAGTTTTTCAAAAGATACCGACATTTCTGACCGCGTTATTTTTCCGATTTCTGAATTTGAACGCAAAGGCATTGAAGATGCACGCTTTGTAAAATTTGTTAAAGACGACGGTAAGATAGTTTATTATGCTACCTACACAGCTTTTGATGGCTCACTGATAATCCCCAAGTTGGTGCAGACAGTAGATTTTTATGAATTTAAAGTTATTCCATTATATGGAGACGGTGCCCAGAACAAGAATCTGGGATTATTTCCAAGAAAAATTAATGGGAAGTTTGTGATGATGAGCCGGATTGATGGCTGGAACAATTACCTGATGTTTTCGGATAAGATTAATGTTTGGGAGAACCCGATCTTATTAAAACAGCCACGTTATGATTGGGAACTGGTACAAATTGGCAACTGTGGTTCGCCTATCGAGACAGAAAAAGGCTGGATTGTAATTACACATGGAGTAGGGCCTATGCGACGCTACTGCATCGGCGCAAGCTTGCTCGATCTGGAAGATCCACGAATAGAAATTGGTCATTTAAAAGAACCGTTAATTATCCCGAATGGCGATGAACGCGAAGGTTATGTACCCAATGTAGTTTACTCTTGTGGTTCAATAATCAGCAATGGCGAATTGATTATTCCTTACGGATTATCAGATTACAGTTCATCATTTGCTACCGTGAATTTAGAATTATTGCTAAACCGGTTACTGGAGAATAATTAAAATTATCCATCGTGGTAACCCAAGACAAGAAAAACCCGTCATTGCGAAGCAGGGCTGTGCGAGCTGAAGCAATCTGCATAGGAGATTGGTTTTGCAAGCACAAGATTGATAGTAAATAAGCCTAACTAAACTTATCAACCTCTACCAAAGGCGACGATAAAGTTTCGTACTCTGCCTCTGCAGCTTTAAGTATGGCCAAATGCGAAATAAAATAAGCCAATGTACTTTCGGCGCCCTGGTTTCTGTTTACACTGTTAAACTGCAATCCATCGGCACATCCATTGGTTTCAAAATCATACAACGGAATGTGCAGGCTGTTTTTACCCAAAAACCATTCGTAACTCGTATGCATTAAACTCAGGTAATGATTGTTTTTGGTAATCTCGAAGGTTTTGGCATAAAGTAATACCATGGCCATAGTTTCAATGGCCTGCTGATCGTAAACAGGATTTTTACCATGCTTTTTTAGCCAGCCTGCATTTCCTACCGGATTAAGGTATCCGTTTTGAAAAGAAAATGTATTTAAGAATGCGATGCTTTCCATCGCTGTTTGGTATGATGCTGCATGCCCGGTTACTTCGTAATGATGCAGCAGAGCCAAAGGTAAAATAGCATTATCATAAGTTAAAATATCTTCAAACCAGTGCCAGTCTCCATCTTTATTTTGCTGGTACGACGAAATTAAAGAGTTGGCCAATTGATTAATTTCATTTACAATCAGTTCATCGCCCGGATGTGCACACAGGTAGTAAGCCAAACCAATAAGCGTATTGGCTTTTCCGCGGATATAATTTAATTTTTTAAAATGTGGAACTGCATGCCAGAAAAGCTCGCGTCCAAACTCGCGGTAAGAATTATTAGGGGCACTACAAATTAATTGACCAAGTGCCCAGATTGTGCGTCCAAACGAGTCTTCCGAGCCAATTTCATCCAGGTATTGCCTGTTAAAACTTAAAAAGTTACGGAAATTGCCATCCTCAACCTGCATATACTGGATAAAGCTGAGGTAAACAGGCATAAATTTTAAGGCATAAGGGTTTTTGTCATACTCACAAGCCATCAGCGACATAATTAGTGCCCTTGCATTATCATCAATACAATAACCTTCTTTCAGGTTGGGTATTCCAAAACGGGCGTGCTGGATAATTCCGGTATCATCTGTCAGCAAGGCAATATGACTGAGGTTAAGTGCAGGCATTTGCTCTACATCTATAATTGGTGGAATAGTTCTTTCCGGTTTTTTTTTGGCTGTTAATGCTTCTCGTAAAGTTTCAAGATATACACGGCCAATAGCAGGCCAGCGTAAATTCAAGCCATAGTTATAGGCATTTTGCTTAAGTTGCCTGTAGGTATCTTTATCGCTGAGCAGTTCGTTTACAATGTTGGCCAGGTGTGCATCATCTTTAAAATCAAATAACCGGCCGCGGTTATCTGCCAGCAGCTCCTTGGCATGCCAGTAAGGGGTTGATACCACTGCTGCACCAGCGCCAATGGCATATGATAATGTTCCGCTGGTAATCTGCGCTTCGTTTAAATAGGGGGTAATGTACAAGCTACAGGCGGTTAAATACTGGTGCAATTCGTTTTCTGATACAAATTTGTTTACGAAAGCGATATTATTTTCTACGCCCAATTCTTTTGCAAGGGCTTTTAAACTATCACGATACTCTTCGCCATTGTGTTTAACCACACCCGGATGGGTATTACCCAGAATTACGTACAAAGCCTCTGGGTGCTGTGCTACAATAGTAGGAAGTGCTTTGATAACTGTTTCCAAACCTTTATTACGGCTAATTAAACCGAAAGTAAACAATACCTTACGGCCTTTAAATAAGTTGCTTTTAGCAATCTCATTATTAACGATGGGTTCTAAATCCGGCACGCCATGTTCAATTAAGCGGATAGCCGTTTTTGGAATATGGTAGATACTGGTTAAAAACATCACGGCCTTTTTGCTCATTACCACAATTTTAGCAGCCTTTAATGCAAGCTGCTTTAAAATGGTAAGCTGCATATAGTTCGGCTCCTTTAAAACAGTATGTAAAATGATAATAAAAGGTTTCTTTAACCTGTTAACCAACGATAGTAAAAATACCCCGCTATTGCCGCCATATATGCCAAACTCGTGCTCTATAATACAGGTGTCGACCTCACTGTTATTAATGAAATCGGCTGCCTCAATATAATCCTGCTGGTTTTGTTGCCTGATAACAAATTTAACCTCCTTGCCATAATCATGTTCATGAATGTCATCTGATTCGTTAAGCGCAACCACAAAACTTTTTTCAGGGTTGTAGTCTGCGTTTAAATTTAAAGCAGTAGCTAAGTTATGGTTAAATGTTGCTAAGCCGCATTCGCGAGGGGGACAGGTAGAAATATAGGCAATTTTCATAGGTATTTCGGGTAGATTAGTATTTAAACAACATTGTTAAACTCAAATAGTTTGTGTTTTTAGCAATTGAATAAAATATGCTTAAGCGATATCGAGCTTGATAACGATGTGGAGCGGAGTTGTAATCCCGCTCCATTATCTTATAATTTACTTAAAAGCCGTTTTTAACTGATCGGCAGCATAAGCTTGTGCCGCTTTTGCTTCTGGTACAACAGCGGCCATGCCGAAGAACTCATGGGTTACACCTTCGTAATTTTTACTGTATACCTTTACGCCGGCAGCTTTAAGTTTATCGGCCAGCATAACACCATCATCATGCAGCGGATCTATTTCGGCAGTAATGATGGTTGTTGGAGGCAAGCTCTTTAAATTGGCATTTACCAGCGAAATTTTAGGATCCTGTGCCTCAATCATCGTATTCAAATATTTTTCTGTAAACCAGCCCATCATGGCCTTGTTTAAAGGTTTAGCTTTTTCGTAGGTTTTGTAAGAAAGCGTATTCATATCGGCCTGGGCAATGGGGTAAACCAGGAGCTGATGTACGGGGATCATAATCTGCTTATCGCGGGCCATTACCGATACATTTGCAGCTAAATTTCCGCCGGCACTTTCACCTGCTACGGCAATTTTTCCCGGATCGCCTTTTAAATCAAAAGCATTTTTAATCACCCACTCGTAAGCAGCAAAAGCATCGTTATGGGCTATAGGGAATTTGTTTTCGGGTGCCAGACGATAAGCTACAGAAACAACTATTGCGCCAACCTGCTCTGCCAAAGCTTGTGCCGAAGCATTATAAACATCGAGGTTTGCAATTACAAAACCTCCGCCATGGTAGTAAACAATAAGCGGAAATGGACCGTTTCCTGTTTTTGGGGTATAAATCCGCAGGTGTATTTTGCCACCATTAACAGCGATATCTTTTCCTGTAGTATCAACCATCGGTGCGGGTATGGTGATTCGGTTTTCTTCAATCAAATCCATAACTGCATTGGTTGGGGTATGGTTTCTACGCGCCTCGGTTGCACTGAGTGTTTCGATAGGTTTATCGCCATAACTGCTTAATTTTTCGATAACCGCCTGCATTTCTGGTTTTATGGTTTTACCCCATTCGGGTGGCGGACCCGCAGGCTTTAAGCTGGCAGCAGCAGTAGAATCGGTCAGGGTAGTGTCGCTCGTAACGGTTGTTTTGGTATTGCTGTTACAAGCGAACAACAGCATGGTTCCGGTGAGTAAAAAAGCGGTGTTTTTCAGTAGTCTGATTTTCATGAGTTAAATTTATTAGTGTCGTTTCTATAACAGAAAGAAGCAGTTAACGGTTTTTACAGCCTTACAACCTCGTAGAATCTGATCAAAATTCAAACATCTTTAACTTTTGAGGTGTTCTTATTACAAATTGAAATTATGTTAGCAGAAATAACAGGCTTACCCGATCAGGTTTTTGGGGTAAGGGCAACAGGCGAAGTTACCAGTGAGGATATTAAGCACGTATTGTTGCCGGGGCTTAAACGTACAGCCGACAAATTTAAAGAAATCAGGTACCTGCTGGTGTTGGATACCGATGTTAAAAATTTTACAGCGGGTGCATGGATACAGGATGCCAAAGCAGGCTTGCAAAATTTTACCAAATGGAAAAAAATAGCGGTTGTAACTGCCGAAAAAGGGGTAGAGTGGTTTACCGATATTTTTACTGTGGCTACCCCCGGCGCTTCTAAAGGTTTTAAACCCGATGAAATTGAAACTGCCAAAGATTGGTTAATCAGCAACGATTGATATTATACATTATACCTATGAAAAATACTAAAACCCCGGCCGAAAGTAGCAAGGCTACCGCGCCGAAACATGCAAAAGCGAAAGGAGCTGATGAAAAAGTAACATCAGCCAAAGATGCCAAAAAAGTAGAGGTAACTAAAAACGCTCCGGTAAAACATAAGAAACCATAATTTTTAGCATCAGTTTATGACTTTAGATACCGATAACCTCAACCGGTTTTACAATAAAGCTTACGATTGGATTATAACCAAAGGCCCCTCGGTAATATTGGGCATTGCCATACTTATTTTGGGATTATGGCTCATTAAGCTGCTGGGAAGATGGATGGAAAAGGGAATGCTCCGTAAAAATATAAACCCATCACTTCGCCCTTTTCTTAGCAGCTTAATTTTAATTACCCTGCGTATTTTACTGGTATTAACCGTAATGCAGATAATTGGCGTTCAGCTTACTTTCTTAACTGTATTAATTGGCGGTATTGGTGTAGCTGCAGGTTTGGCACTATCGGGTACGTTACAGAATTTTGCCAGCGGCGTACTTATTTTATTGTTGAAACCTTTTGTGGTAGGCGATAACATTATTGCACAGGGGCAGGAAGGTACGGTAACATCCATCCAGATTTTTTACACCATAGTTAAAACATTCGATAACCGCACGGTGGTTATTCCAAATGGTAAATTATCAAACGAAGTGATCATCAATATCAGCAGGGAAGGCAGCAGGCGCGTAGATATAGAAATGAAATTTAGTTATGGTATAGATTACGATAAAATTGTGGCAGTTTTTAACAAAACGGTCGATGAATTTAAAGCCTGTTTAAAAACACCCGAACGGCGGATAGGTGTATCCGTTTTAGAGGAAAGTGGTTTTAAGGTAATTTTCAATATTTGGGTAAATGCACATGGGTTTACCGATACAAAATTATCTTTTCAGGAGGAGTTGATGAAAAACTTAAAACTAGGTGGAATAAAATTACCGGGTATGTCTGATTAGTTTATTCCTTTTTTGAGTAAGGCGTAAATTTTATCCATCAAATCATCGATGTTAAAAGGTTTGGCCATAAAATCATCAGCAGTTACATCATCGAGGCTATAATTGGTAGCATTGTAACGTGCCGAAATCATTAAAACCGGAATATGCTGTGTGGTTGATGTAGCCTTAATTTCTTTCAAAAGTAGCCTTCCATCGGTATCTGGCAACATAATGTCCATAATAATCACATCGGGATTGAAATCGTGTACGTGACTGATGAAGTCTGCGCCTTTGTTTAAACCGGCTACGTTAAAAGCTTCGCTTTCTAAAATCAGGGTAATAACATCAAGGATTGCATGGTTATCTTCGATAACCAATATGTTTTTTTTTGCCAAAGTTGGGATAGTTTTTAATAAGTCGGAACAAATATAGGATAAAAAACAATCCTTAAAACTGAATTTATCTAATTCCTACTACATGCCGAAAATAAACTTAATATTTGTTAATTCGTAAATTCAAATTTCTTGTCTTATCTCTTACATATGAATAAATTTTCTGTCGACTTAACCAATTGTGATAAAGAGCCCATTCACATTCCTGGTAAAATTCAGTCGCATGGTTTTCTGATAGCCGTTGATAAACAAAATCTTGCGATAAACTATATCAGCGAAAATGCAGGAGATTTTTTGAATGAGCAGCCTAAAAACTTATTAAATAAACCGCTTGCAACGGTTAATGCTTACATCAGGCAACAAGATCCTGAGTTTAATATCGAAGATCTCCTTAAACTGGGGATTATCCGTAATAATTTCGATGCCATTAGTCCGCACCCGGTAGAGCTGAATGGCAATCCTTTTTATCTCATCATTTCTGCTTCCGTAAACGATTGGTTACTGGAGTTTGAGCCGGTAACCCTGCAATTCGATATACAAAGTTCAATTGGCCGGTCAGCATCAGCCATGCTTCAGGGCAAAAACGTTTCTGCTTTGCTAAGTGGTGCTGCGCTTGAAGTTAAGAAACTGATCAATTACGACAGGATTATGATTTATAAGTTTTTAGATGATGGGCATGGCGAGGTAGTTGCAGAAGAAAAAGAACCTGAATTAGAACCTTTTTTTGGCTTGCATTACCCTGCTTCCGATATTCCTAAACAAGCCCGGGAGCTTTATAAACTTAACCTTACCCGTTTAATAGCAGATGTAAATCAACCCGATGCACCCATCATCACCTTTAAAGAGAATGAACCGCTCGATTTAACCAATGGGGGCCTAAGGGCTGTTTCGCCCATCCACATCCAGTATTTAAAAAACATGGGCGTTCAATCGAGTTTCAGCATTTCGCTTATTTCGCATGGCGAGTTGTGGGGGCTCATTGCCTGCCATAACTATAGCCCGAAATTTATCGATTACAAAGCCCGTGAAGGCTCTAAGCTTATCGGACAAATCCTGTCGTCGGCATTAGAATACCGTCAGGATGAAGAAGAAGCAGAAATAGTTGAGCTCTTTAAAGATACGGCGAATGTACTTTCAGAGCATTTAACCCGCGATAAGTATTTAATTGAGGCCATAACCGGGCATAAAAGAACGATTTTAAACGCTACAACTGCATCAGGCGTAGCCATTATTTTCGAAAACGAACTGAAAACCATTGGCGATGTGCCTGCAGATGAGGATATCCGCGAATTGGCAGAGTGGTTAAAGCAAACTACCGACGAATCTATTTATTATACCCACCGGTTATCGGAAATATATACCCCGGCAAAGAAGTATAAAAAAATCGCCTCGGGTATGTTGTCCTGTACTTTAAATAAAGAACTGGGCGAAATGATTATCTGGTTTAAACCCGAGCTAATTACCACGGTAAACTGGGCGGGTAATCCGGAGAAACCGGTAACTCCTGATGAAAATGGCTTATTAAGCCTTTCGCCAAGAAAATCTTTCGAAATCTGGTCGCAGGTGGTAAATAATACCTCAGAGAAATGGCGTTCTGAAGAAATTTCTTCTGTTTTACGTATACGCGAGATCATTATTACCGATATCAATAAAAAAGCTAACGAAATCAGGCTGCTTAATGAGAAATTACAAGCCGCCTACGAAGAGCTCGATACCTTTAGCTATACCGTTTCGCACGATTTAAGAACGCCTTTAACATCAATCAAGACCTATACCGAATTATTGCTTAAGAATAAAAGCATTGATGAAAACGGCAAAAAGATGCTCGATCGCATTTTACATGGTGCGAATAAAATGAATTTTCTGATTAAGGAAATTTTAAATCTGGCGAGGGTAGGCCGTTCGGATATAAATTTTGAAACAGTTGATATGCCTTTGTTGTTAAAGGAAATAGAAAGCGAAGTTTGGAATGCTTTTAAAGCAGACAAAACCGAATTGTTTTTAGGTCAATTGCCTAATTTAAAGGGTGATAGAACAATGATTGCACAAGTGTTCACTAACCTGATTGGTAATGCGGTAAAATATTCATCAACGGTTAAGAAACCCAGAATTGAAATCTCTGGCCATGTTGATGGTGAAGAAATCATTTATGCCATTAAAGACAATGGCATAGGGATTGATAACCGGTATTATGACAGGGTATTTGAACTGTTTAAACGCATGGATAATGTGAAGGAGATAGAAGGAACAGGAGTAGGATTAGCTATTGTAAAAAGAGTTGTAGAACGGCACAACGGAAGGGTTTGGTTTGACAGCAAGCTTAACGTAGGCTCTACTTTTTATGTGGCATTTAAAAACAGGTAAAATGAAAACACCAGATATATTTTACGTAGAAGACGATATAGATTATGCATTCTTTATGCAGAGTGCAGTGCAGGAGGTTAAGGATACGCTCAATCTCACTATTGTAGAAGATGGGAGTGAGGCCCTGCTGAAGTTACAACATTTTGTAGATAGTAAAATTAAACCCAAGTTGATTTTGCTCGATTTAAATCTGCCGGGCTTATCAGGATTGGATTTGTTGAAATTTATAAGAGATATTCCTTACTTAAAATCCATTCCGGTAATTTTATTTTCTACATCCGATAATCCCGAAGATGTTAAAGCAGCAGCAGAGTTTGGGGCTAATGCCTATTTAACAAAACCCAGTGGCTACGATAACCTGGTAAAATGTGTGCACTCCGTGCATGATTTTTGGTTTAACCAGCACCTCAGGTTAAATTAATACAAACCCATATCAAAAGATTCGGCTTTGAAATCCGGATCTTTTCTTTTTTATTCCGATTAATTAAATACCCTATATGATTGCCAATTTATTAAGAACCGAAACTTCCGAAAATCACAAAACCCTCGAATCGTTAATGTTTGTTAACGAAATCATGAACCACACTTTAAGCATCGATCAATACAAAAAATTACTGACCATAAATTACATCATTCACCAGAAGCTGGAAAATGAGCTCAGCAACATGCTTGATGCCGGAATTGCTGAAGAGCTGGATATGAACAGCAGATTAAAACTTGCAGCGCTGGAAAAGGATATGGAGTACTGGCAAATTGATAGCCTAACCTTACCCGGTTTGGATTTTGAGCTTTTTGTTCCGCAAAAAAATACGGGCGAGGTTTTAGGTGCCTTGTATGTGCTTGAAGGGGCCACACTGGGCGGAAATGTTATTAAGCGACATATTTTAGCCAACAAGCATTTTGAAGGCCATGAAGCCGGTTTAAATTACTATGGTGTTTATGGCGAAGAATTGAGCGAAAAATGGAAAACTTTTGTTTCTGTGCTCAATAAACGCGTTGCAGAGGCCGATTACGAAGCCTGTGTGAAAAGTGCAAATCTTACCTTCAATAATCTCATTAACCTGGCCAGACAACTTAACTAAGTTGCTGAATTTTAATTACGAAAATTGAAAAAATACGTCTGCAATAGTGCCAGGGCATTTTTTTGATTTGTGTAAATGTGCAAAACTTATTTTAAATTAATATTTGCTTTCTGTTGTAAATTCAAGGTAAATATGTATAATTGAAAAAAATAAATTTTTTAAACCTTAAAAACATCAATTAGCGATGGAAAAATTCTCAAAAGTTAAAGCTGCTGTTGCTGCGATTGAAGCAGATGTAGAAAAATTTTATAATGCTGGCAATGCAGCTGCTGGTACTCGTGTGCGTAAAGCAATGCAAGATCTTAAAGTTTTAGCACAAGAAATCCGTGCAGAAGTAACTGACAAGAAAAACGCTGGCAAATAATATTTCGCGAGTAGAAACAAAAAGGGTTCTGGTATTCCGGAACCCTTTTTGCGTTTAAGCCCCTTACGAAGTCTAACAGGCGCTGTGCGGGGGCAGACTTCGTAAAGTTTGCCGGCACGCCGGCGTGTACGGCTTAGATCGTCTTCCTGAACTTGTTTCAGGACCTCTTATTGGTAAGCTTTATAATGTGATTAAATACCTGGCGATTTATAAAGGAGTTTCAGGAACTCTTGGTTATTATTTTAGAGATGCTGAAACAAGTTCAGCAAGACGCATATTATTTTGATTTTAGCTAACAGGTACTCCCCATAAAAAGATAAAGCTCCCCATCGCGGAGAGCATCTATCCAACTAACAAAACATATTTTTTTATTTGATTGAGCGTTTACTCAAGATTATCCTTTTTTAATCAGCTTATATTCAATTACCGGTTTACCACGTGTACCTGCATCACCCGCACCCATCGAAACAAATTTTAGTTTATAGTAATTTCCTGAGGCATCTTTAATGATATAGAAAATCTTGGCATTGGCACCTGTAGCAGGTTGTGTGCTTCTCCAGCCTGCTCCAATTACATCTCTGCTGGTTGAAAATGTCGCACTTGCAATGTCGGCTTCAGAAAACGATGCATAAGTTTTTGTATCGGTAACTGCAACAGTAGCAGCTGATGTTCCACCTAAGCTGTTAATGAAAACTAAATCAGAAAATGCATAAGGGAAAGTAGCAGTCCAGTACATGCTGTAAGTCCATACAATATCCCAGCTGGCTTTTGCAGGTTCAACAGAAACAGCCGTTCCTTTTATTAAAGAGGTAAACTGGAAGTTGGCATCAGCATTTTTGGTAACATCAAAAGTTTTAAAAGTAGTTTCAGTAACCTTCGCATACTGCAAAGTATAACCTGTTGTACCTTTTCTGATTACCCTGATTTTGTAAAGCTCATCGTTAGCTAAAACAGTTGCAGCACCGCCTTTTCTATTAATGATATAAACTTTGTTTTCGGCATCGGTAGCAGAAATAGCTGCAATGGCTGTTTTGTTTAAAATGTTAGCTTCCCTGCCATCGTCTACTATGGTAAAATTATCCTGTCCCTGACCAACTTTTAAAGCATTAGGATCAAAATCGGCAGTGGTTACAGCGTTTAAATCTGTTTTATTAATCACCAAAGCAGAAGCACCATTGGTTGAGTTTAATATTACTTTAAAATCTGCTCCTGAATAAAAACCTAAATCCCAGCTATCTCTTTCAACGGCAGTTTGTTTATCAGCACTAAAATCTACATAAACACTGTTTCCGGCAGCACTTACTGCCTCTGCACCAACTATTCCGTTAAGCGTTAAAGTACTTCCATCTGAAGGTGGCACTACAACTATTGGTTCTTCAGTGTCTTTTTTACAAGCTGTAAAGGTTACCGCTAAAAAAGCGATGGCAATCATTGAGTTTAATTTATTCATGTTGTATATGATTATTTGTTTTTATTTTAGTTTATCCCAGTTATAACTTAAACCTAACAGGTAAGAACGGCCATAGCTATAAGGTACAGTTGCACCACCTGTACTGTGTGCACCACTACTTGCGGTTGAGCTGTTGGTGAGTTGTGTAACATTGAAAAGGTTTTTGATCCCCGCGTTAATGGTTAGCGATTTAAACAGGTTTTTGTTAAACATTAAATCTGCTGTATGAAAGGCCCCGATTTTTACCAGTTTTGCTGTAGATACATTGTTTTCTGTGCTCAGCTGGTAGCTCGGTAAACTACCTGTGTATTTATAAAACAGGCTAATGCTTCCCCTGATTTTTGGTAAGGTGTAGGTAATGTTCGAATTTACTTCCGTTGCCCAGGCAAATTCTGGCGTCGAAAGATTAATATCCTCACTTAAAGCATTGTATCGGCCTATATAAGACAGGCCAAGACTTGCCTGAAGGTTCTTCTTAAACCGGAACACATTATCCAGCGTACCTCCTGTAGTTTTGTACCGGGCCACATTAATCAGCGTGGTTACCGAATTATTGGTGGGAGAAAGGCCAAAATCAATCCTGTTCTTAACCAGGTTATAAAAACCCGTTAGAGTAGAACGGAATTCAACATCATTTTCATGAATGCCAGACCATACTAAAGAACCATTAAAACTATTGGATTCTTCGGCCTTTAAATCAGGATTACCCAAAATGTTATGACTGGCATCAACAAAATCATAATATAGCTCCCGCAATGCTGGTGAGCGGAAACCTTTTGCATAAGCAAGACGCAAATCCAGGTCGCTTGTAAGTACTAGCTTGGCATTTAATGATGGAATTACAGGTGGTGCACTGTAAATGGAGTTTTTGATAAACCTTAATCCCGGTCTGATATTAATAACATCAGCTAACTTAATTTCTGCCGTAACAAAAGCAGCGTAGTCATTAATCACCGGCGATCCTTTAATGCGTTGCCCGCTGGCGGCATCTCTGCTATACTCTATACCCGGTTGAAAGGAAACAGCTTTATTGAGTGTGTAAATGGCTGTAGCCCTAAAATTGATGGCGTTAAATTTGGCAATATCCTGTTCGCCGGCACCAGTGCTCAGTTCTTCAGTATTGTTTGTAAAGTCATGGATCACGGTTTTGGTTGCACGGTCGAGTTTAGTAAAGCCCGCAATGGCAGACAATTGTAAGCTGTTGCTTATTTTGTATTCCGATTGAAGTTGCTGTGTATACCTGTGTGTGGTGTAAGTTTGCAATACGCCTTTATAATTGTTTGGGTTTAGCCCATAGCGCACATCAATATCTTCTTTTAAGGCATCTAACCTATACCAGATATTAAAGTTATTGTAACGGTAGCCTATCTTGGCATTACCCAAAAACTGTTCCTTTGGTTTCCAACGGTTGGTAACGGCATTAACTTCTTCTATTGTTGCCGTTTTGGACGCTAAATTCCAGCCACCAAAATCATTGTGGGTAAAACCTGCCAGTACACTCCAATTGTTGTTTTTCCAGTTGGCACCGATATGCTGTATGTGATTGCCTTTGCCCGAAATCGCTTCATATTCATTGCCTGCAGTTTCTTCCTGTATTCTTGCAGATAAGTTTAGCAATGGTTTGCCCGGATTTTTGGTAATGATGTTGATTACACCTGCAAGCGCATCTGCACCATAAACTACCGACATTGGTCCCTCAACAATCTCAATGCGTTCAATCGTATTAATATCGATTTGATTTAAACTCTCGCGGGTATCAGATCTATCTACCATGGGCACACCATCCAACAATATCTTAACATTTCTACCAGTCATGCCCATTAATTGTATATCAGTGGTGCCGAGCGTTAAATCGTTACTAAACCTAAAGCCTAATTCTGTATTTAATATTTGTTGCACATTGGCGGCTGCCCTAAGTTTTATCCGTTCGGCATTAATAGTACGTACATTGTAAACAGAATTGCGTAACGTTTTGGGGCCATACTGACCCGTTACAACCACATCTTTTAAATCATTTGCCTTTGCGGTATCAACTTTAATTTCTTGAGCCACAGTTACAAATCCACAAAGCGATAAGGCAATTGATAAATATATCCTCATTTATTTAGACTAATTATAAATAATTGTGCAAATTTGTGCATTATCACCAAAAGGAGATAACGTTAAACGGATAATTAATGCCGCGAAACGGATTAAATGGAATAGCAATTAGCAATTATGTTAATGGGAAGGGGGAAAGATGCTCCTTGAAAACGAAATAAAACCGCTTATCAATGAAAATTAAACTCTCGGTACAGGCAAACGGAACGGTTGCCTATCAAAATACTTATCCTGCAAATTTTGCAGGCGTACAGGATATCGCGGAAGCAACTGTAGCAGTTAAAACTGAACATACGCATTTATATATTACAGAAATGTGGTTTGAAGGCATCCACATCAGCGTTGTTAACCTGGAAAACAATTTACCTGAAGATTTACACTTTGAATCTTCACAAGCGCACATTGGTTTGTTGTTTTGCTTAGATGGAAGCCTGATAGCGACCAATGAAACGGAGCAAAATTTTTTATCCTTAACCAGAAACGAGCAAAACCTTAATTTGGGTAAGGTAAATAGCCTTACTTTAAGGGTACAGGAAAAAACGAGTTACGTGTATATTCAGCTTACCGAAGCTTATTTTCAAAAAGCAATGGGATGCGATTTCGAGCACAATGCACTTCTACCATTAAGAGAACCGATAAGCCCTGAAATTAATTCAATTTTGCAAAGTCTTAGTCTTGATAATCATTCGGGTAGGCTAAAGCGCCTGTTTGTAGAAGCCCGTATACTCGATCTGATTGTAATTCACAGTAACCAAAAACCGGATAAACAGAGAATCCTTTTAAAGGAAGAAGATTTAAAAAAGATTATTTATGCCCGGCAATTGGTAGAGCGCGATTTACAGAAGCCAAGCTCTTTAATTGAACTTTCGCGTAAAGCCGGAATTAACGATTTTAAACTTAAAAAAGGTTTTAAAGTATTAACCGGCCATACGGTATTTGGCTATCTGTATAAAATCAGGATGGAAAAAGCACATTATTACCTTTCAAAAGAAAAGCGAGCCGTTAATGAGGTCGCTTTTCTTGTTGGCTATAAAAACGCACAGCATTTTATCGCTGCATTTAAAAAACAATATGAGGTTTTGCCGGGAAGTTTAAATAAGCATTAATATTTCAGCACAAACGTTTGCATGTACTATTCCTTAACCTCGTTAATAATCAGGTCAGATTCTACAATAGTATTATAATAAGCCTGGTTTTCGGGAACTGGACTATGAATCAGATCCAGCAGGATATTAGCCGCTTTTTGTCCTTGTAAATAAGGGTATTGTTCTACAGAGGCAACCGGCGAATTATCCAGGTAACTGATTATGGGCAGGTTGGCATAACTCACTACATCGAAATCGTTAATTACGTTTAACTTTTTAAAGTATTTAATTAAAAACAAGGCCACATAATCGTTAAATGCAACTATGGCTGTTGGTTTTCTTTTGTGGTTTAAAAACTGTTCGGCAGCTTCGATGGTACCTTCTTCGGTTAAATCGCAGTTTACTACCAAAGATGGGTCGAACTTTAACCGGTTAAAAGTAATGGCTTGCATGTAACCATCTTTACGTTCTTCGCTGGCATAAAGTGTGCTCGGGCCATTAATCATACCAATACTGCGATGTCCTTTTTTAAGCAGGTAGTTTACGGCTTTAATGGTTGCGCTTTCCAGACTGCAGGCCACGTAGTGCACATTTTTAAAGGGAGGGATCCGGTCAAAAAATACTACGGGAATGTTGAAAGAGTTTAATTTCTCAAAATGATCAAACTTTGAGGTGTCTTTACTGATGGATACCAGTAAACCATCTACCCGTTGATTTTTCATTTTCTCTACCAGTTTAACTTCCTGCTCGTAGTTATCGTGCGACTGGGCAAAGATTACCGTATAGTTTTTCTTAATGGCTTCATCTTCAATTGCCGAAATGGCAATGGAGAAAAAGTGCTCAGAAAGTTCTGGTAAAATTACACCAATGGTATAAGTTTTACCTTTTTGAAAAAGTATAGCCGCATTGTTAGGCTCATAGTTCAGAGACTTGGCCAGTTGTTTAATTTTTTCACGGGTTACTGCTCCAATGCTTGGATGGTCATGCAGTCCTCTCGATACACTAGAGGGCGAGATGTTTAAAATTCTGGCTATTTCCTTTATGGTTGTTGGTTTCGATTGCATTCTAACTGCTAAACTACATTAAATTTCTTCAATATGTAATAATACAAAATTAATCAAACGTTTGCGTTGTTTTTTTCTTTCAAATCTTTTCTTCAAAGCATTAAATATCGATACATTCGGGCCACAAAACCCGTGGTTTGATTAATACTTAATAATATAAAATTTATAGATAGAAAGCAATTACCGGAGACTAAAAAAATGATTTTAGCACATTATTGGTTTTTGCGCGGATAAAGAAACACCCCCAATGATTAACATAAATGCCCCTTGTAATGAGGGGTATTTTAAAAAAAACGAGAAGTGTTCGTACCACTTCCCGTTAAAGCGGGTTTATTCCTGCATGCAGGAAACAATAAGTTATCTAAGCTATATGTTAACCCTTTTCAAAGGTATAAAATTTAAGTGTTTTTTTAACAGGTAAATTTGTTGTGAGAAATGCTATCTTGCAAAGCCAAACATTTTTAACCAAATAGATAATCAGCACAGTAATAAGGATAGGTAGAAGCCCGTTTTACAACAAACAGTCACATTCCGTTAGATCAATTGTCCTTTTTTTTAGCAAACACATTTTTAATTTAACAGCACTGTACCAAATAATTTAATAAATTTAACATTAGGTTAATAATGATGTTATTTCTTTGGCGCACTTTAAAAACCTTAATCGTCATCCCCGATTGTTTATGTACAAAGAATTAGAAAGTAACTTTTTTCTTCTGGTCAAATTAGACAAAAACAAAGCATTTAACCTGGTGTTCGATGCCTATTGGAGCGCGCTTTACAAACAGGCCTATAAAAAGGTACACTGTACCGATTTGGCACAAGATCTTGTTCAGGATGTATTTGTAAGCTTGTGGGATAAAATCGAACTACTGGATGCCGAGGGGAGTGTGCTGGCTTATTTGTTTGCCATCCTCCGCAACAAGATTCTGAAACTTTATGAAAAAGACAGCGTACGCTTAAAGTATGCCGTAAGTGTAACGGCCAGCGTTGCCCCATCCGATGTACATTCGCAAAATGCCATCCTCGAAAAAGAACTGAAAACCATTATTGATGCCGAAGTAGAAAAGATGCCTTTGCGCATGAAAGAAATTTACTTGCTTAAACGCGAAGACGACCTTTCTATCAAACAAATTGCCCAGGACCTTTCTTTATCCGAACAAACGGTGAAAAACCAGCTCCAAATGGCTTACCAGCGCTTGCGTAGCCGCATTAAAGATTATGATTCTTCACTGGCGCTATTGGCCCTGTTTATAGCCAAACACTTATAATTTTCCTTTCTTATCATCACAATGCGCTATAAATAAAGGTTTTGCTAGCCTTTAACAGATTTAGTAATTAATTTTTTAAAAAAAAAGTAAAAATGCCATGGTACTTTATACCGGGTAACCGTATACATCTATAAAAGCCACTATTTTGAATACGAACGAGCTCAAATATTTAATCGAAAAGTATAACAACCAAACCACTACGCCAGAAGAAAAAAAGCTGGTAGAGGAGTGGTACGACCGTATTGATGGTGCAAATTTAGAGCAAAATTCTCTCGAAGATGCTAAAGTTAAGCAGCAGATTTTAAGTCGCGTAACTGCAGGCATACAAAATATTCCAGGGCCTAAAGCTAAACGCATCAGATTAAATTATGGCTTGTTTTTTAAAGCAGCAGCTATTTTAATTGCATTAATCGGGGGCACATATATCTATTTTAGCCAAACCAATTCTTCGCGTATTCAAACGGCCACCGTTAAAACAAATAAGAGAACAATTGTTCCTGGAGGAAATAATGCAGTATTGTTGCTGGCAGATGGTTCTCAGATCATTCTTAACAATACTTCTGACGGGCAGGTGGCGAGCCAATCCGGTGTTCAGGTAATTAAAACCAAAAGTGGCGAGTTACTTTATCGGTTCACGGGCAATGCAACAGCAAAGGCTGCGGCCATTAATACCGTAAGTACACCAAGGGGAGGGCAATATCATTTAATTCTGGTTGATGGTACCGAAGTGTGGTTAAATGCAAGTTCTTCAGTTAAATTTCCTACTGCTTTTGTGGGTAACGAACGGAGAGTAGAAGTTACAGGCGAGGTATATTTCGAGGTCGCTAAAAATAAAACCAAACCTTTTATTGTGCATACCGATCAATCTGATATCCGGGTACTGGGCACACATTTCAACGTAAATACTTATGCTGATGAAGAATATGAGCGCACGACCTTGCTAGAGGGAAGCGTAGAAATTAAACGGGGCGCTAAAAAAGCGCTTCTAAAACCCGGTCAGCAGGCCAGTTTGAATGCTAAATCTGACGGTATTAAAATAAATGAAATTGAAGATCTTTCTGAAGTTATTGCCTGGAAGAATGGTTATTTCCAGTTCGAAAAATCTGATCTCCCGTCTGTAATGCGCCAGGTATCACGCTGGTACGATGCTGAAGTCATTTACAATGGCAAAATTCCGGCAAAACAATTATCCGGAAAAGCACAAAGAAACGTAAGTATCGAAAAATTGGTGGAAATGCTGGCTTGGAATGGTATTCGTTGCAAGGTAGAATACAACCAGATTACAATAAACCCTAAATAAATAACCAAACCAAATCAAACTATAAAGCGCAGCATATGAAGATATAATACTCCAGACATTCGATTTTAATTCCCTTTAAAAAGCAATTCAATTGTTCGTACCAATTTATTTGCGAAAGAGGATTAACAACCTGCGCCAGCTAATCTGCAGCAGGGACACAATAAGTTATCTAAGCAATTATGTTTTAAACCCAAATTCAATCATGAATTTTAGTAATTTTTTTGCGCCCGGAGCATTAATCCGGCGTAAGCCCACACAATTAATATTGGTGATGAAGCTAACCGCACTATTTTTATTCGCATGTCTGTGCCAGGTAAGCGCAAGTGTTTATAGTCAGAACATCACATTGAAACAAAAAAATGTTTCGATGGAAGTGATATTTAAATCGATAGAGAAACAGACCGAATACGTTTTTCTTTATGATAACCTCGAACTGCAAAATGCCCACAATGTAAGTATTGACGTTAAAAATGCACCACTGGAACAGGTGCTGAGTTTATGTTTAAAAAATCAGTTGTTGAGCTACAAAATATTCGATAAAACAATTGTACTCAGGAAAAAAACTGAGCTGATATCCAATCCCTTTTTCGAAACCATTAGTGGTAAAGTTTTGGATGAAAATGGTTTGCCAATTGTTGGGGCAAGTATCATGGTAAAAGAAACGAAAGCTGTAACCAGAACTGATGCCAATGGTTATTTTTCCATTAATGCCAATGTGGGTACAACATTAATTGTCTCTTTTATTGGTTACAACAGCAAAGAAATTATCATCGACAGCAAGCGCGATTATAGTATTTCTTTGCAAGCCGCCACAACCGAATTAACAGACGTGGTAGTTACTGCCCTTGGTATTAAACGTTCAGAAAAATCGCTGGGTTATGCCGTACAAAAAGTAGCCGGTAAGGAACTGCAAACTGTTAAAGGAGTTGATGTAGCTACCTCATTAACGGGCAGGGTTTCTGGTTTGGTGATTAAAAACTCAACAGAATTTAACGCCAGGCCAACTATTGAGCTACGTGGTGAAGGTGCTTTGCTAGTTATTGATGGTGTGCCTTACGGCAACATGTCGTTAAGGGATGTACCTACCGATGATATCGAAAGTGTAGATATTCTTAAAGGTCCTACTGCATCGGCATTGTATGGTTCGAGGGCAGCTGGTGGTGTAATGTTAATCACCACTAAAAAAGGGGCAGCTGATAAAGGTTTTTCAATCGATGTGAACAGCAATACCATGGCTTCATTAGGATTTCTGGCCATACCTGAAGTGCAAAGCTCATACGGCCGCGGGCAAAACGGCGTAATTGATAACGATTATGTTTGGGGGCCTAAACTGGATATTGGTAAAACTGCAAGAGACTGGAATCCTGTTACCAAGCAGTTTGAAGATAATATGCCACTGGTGTCGAAAGGAAAAGACAACCTGAAGAACTTTATGTCTACCGGTATTATTTTAAATAACAACATCAGTATTGCACAAACCAGCGATAAAGGTAGCTTCAGAATTGGCTTAAACGATATTTATAACAAAGGACAGTTTCCGAACCAAAACCTGAACATGGTAAATTTAACCATGGCAGGAGAGATGAAGCTGAGCGATAAATTTAAGCTGGAAGGCCATATGGGCGTAAGTCGCCGCTGGGCCGATCAGATTTGGGGCGGTGGTTATAACAACCAGGGTTATTTGTACCAGTTAATTATGTGGACAGGTACTGAATATGATATTCGCGATTATCAGGATTACTGGAAAGTACCTTACAAAACCCAAAACTGGATGTATACCAACTGGTATGATAACCCGTATTTAATTGCCAACGAAAAATTAAATGGTATCCAAACCAATACGGTAAATGCTAATGTTACGGCAAATTACCAGATTAACCAGGATTTTAATTTATTGATACGTTTAGGTTATGATAACTATAACAATAAAACTACTTTTCGCAACCCGACAGCAAATATCTTTTCAACCCGAGGAGGCGCTGTAAATGGTAGCGGATGGAATGCAAAAGGGATGTATTCTATTCAGGATGCTAAAGGTTTCAGTACCAATGATGATGTAATTTTAAGCTATAAGAAGAAACTGAATAAATTTAGCATCGATGCTTTGGCTGGTGGAACAGTTTACTATTTCATTGACGAATCGTTAAGCGGAACAACTAAAAACGGATTAATTTCACCAACTTTTTATTCGTTAGCCGGTTCGGTAGAGCCACCAACGGTATCGCAAGGGTATAGCACCAGACAAATCAACAGTTTGTACAGCAGGGCTTCTATTGGCTATAATGATGCCATTTTCCTTGATTTTACAGGAAGAAACGACTGGAACTCTGCTCAACCAAAAGCATCTCGTTCTTATTTTTATCCATCAATCGGTTCGAGTATCGTAGTTTCAGAGTTGGTGAAATTGCCTAAAGTAATCGATATGTTCAAAATCCGTGGTTCATGGGCGGTATTTAAAACAGCTTTAGGGGTATACGCTACAAACAGAACCTTCGGTACAACGACAGCCGCATGGAATACTTTAAATTCTGCTAGTTATCCGTCATCGTTATTGGGTAACAGCTTACTGCCAAGTGCGCAAAGAACTTACGAAATTGGAGCTGCGGGTTATTTGTTTAAGAAGCGCCTGCATTTTGATGTCGCTTATTTTAACAAATATTATTACAACCAACAAGTAAGTACTTCCATTCCTGCTTCATCAGGTTTCTCATCTACTTTGGTTAATACCCAGGAAACCTATGAAAGAAGAGGTCTTGAAATTACTGTAGATGGTTCTGTGATCAGAAATAAAGATTTCGAATGGTATTCTACCATCAACTGGTCTAATCAGCACCGTTACTATGTAAACCTCGATCCGGTATATTCTGCCGATAACTTATGGGTTAAAAAAGGAGAGCGATTAGATACTTATACCGATAACTACTGGGTTAAAGATCCGCAGGGCAATGTAATTCACGAGAGCGGCTTACCCGTTTGGAGCGATTATGTTAAAAAATTAGGTTATGGCGAACCTGATTTCAGTTTCGGTTTTATCAATAATTTCACGTACAAAAACTGGTCGCTCGGCATTAATATCGATGGCCGAATAGGTGGCTTAATGTACAATTACGTTTACGATAAAATGTTCGATTCGGGTACTGCTCCGGAAACAGATAACGAATACCGTTACAACCAGGTAGTGCTTGGGCAGAATAACTACGTAGGCCAGGGTGTTAAAGTAGTATCAGGTACTGTTACTTACGATAAGTATGGTCAGATTACCAGCGATACCCGTAAATACGCAGTAAATGATGTGCCAATTGGCTATCAGGATTATGCACAATGGTACCGTGGTGGCGATGCAAGAGTGCAGAACGAATCGTTTGTTAAGCTGCGGGAAGTTTCACTGGGCTACCGTTTGCCGTCAAAAATCGCAGGTAAACTGGGTTTAAAGAACGCAGCTTTCTCTTTAACCGGCCAGAACCTGTTCATGTGGACTAATTTCAAATACTCAGATCCGGATGTTGATACCGAGAACCTAAACTCGCCATCAATGCGCATGGTAGGTTTTAACCTTAAGGTAGGTTTCTAGTAATTATTGTTTTTAAAGAAGATTTTATGAAAAGTAAATTTTTAAAATATAGTTTATTGCTGCCTGCATTAGCACTATTAACTAATGGTTGCAGCAAGTTCGATGATATTAATACCAACCCAAATGCAACTACACAGGTAAACTCTGCTATGCTGGCCACTGGTATGATACTAAATATTACCCGTGGAGATATCAGCAGTACCAAGTCTTTTATGCAGCCTTACTTATTAGGTAAATACCTTACCTGGGGCGAGGGTCAGGAAAACTTTCAATACAACAAAATTAGCCGGACAGATTTTAGCCGTATAACCCTGTTGCGCAATATTACGCCAATGGAAAATTATGCCACAAGTGATGCACTAAAGAAATCTTATCAGGCACTGGGGCATTTTATCAGGGCCTGGCAGTTTTTTATGACTACTATGCAGGTTGGCGATATTCCGTATACTGATGCCGTTAAAGGTGAGTCTGATGCCATATTACAACCTAAATACGATAGTCAAAAAGCAGTTTTTTTGGGTATTTTAAGCGAACTCGATCAGGCAAATACCTTATTCGCCTCGGGAGCTACTTTTGAAGGCGATCCTATTTTTGCTGGTAGCACCGATAAATGGCGAAGGTTAACCAACAGTTTTGAGTTGCATGTATTAATCAATCTCTATAAAAAAACAGGCGATGCTGATTTGAAAGTGATTGAACGTTTTAAGGATATTGTAGCCAATCGTCCTTTAATGCGCGATTACAACGATAATTTTGCATTGGCTTACAATGCAACTGCCGGACAGAACTATCCGTGGAGCGATGTGCCTGCCGGATCAGGTAACTCATTCGTTAAATCGAATTACACCATGCTTACCAATGTGCTGCTCGATCCTTTAAAGGCAACTAACGATAAAAGGCTTTTCTACTATGCAAAACCATCGCCGGTTAAAATTACCGCAGGGGTTTCGCAAACAGATTTTGCAGCTTATCCAGGTGTTGAGCCTTCCGATTCGTTTTCTAGTTTGCAAACCAGAAGGGTAAATAAAGATTATGCCGATATCAATGCCCGCTACGTAAATCTGGTAAATGCCGAGCCAGTTGGTGTTTTTAATTATTGGGATTTGCAGTTTATCCTGGCCGAAGCTACCATTCGTGGTTGGATAACCGGTACACCGGCACAAACCTATTATGCCAATGGCATTACCAACTCGATGAAGTTTATCGCGCAGTACACTCCTGATTTGGCTGATTATAACCACAACATGAAAATGGACGCGGCTTATATTGATGCTTTCCCAGCTACCGTTGCCTTAGCGGGCTCAATAGAGCAGCAAATAGCGCAGGTAATTACACAAAAATACGTTGCCAGCTTTTTGCAAGGAAGCAAATACCAGGCCTGGTTCGAGAACAGAAGAACTGGTTATCCGGTATTTAAACTGAATTCGACTACAAATTTAAATTCGCCATCTACTAATTTTCCATTAAGGTGGTTATATCCTTCAAACGAACTGAGTTACAATTCGGCCAACCTTTCGGCTGCGGTTGCCAGCCAGTACGGCGGGAGTGATGATGTAAACCAGGCCATGTGGCTTTTAAAATAATTCGCTCTCTAAACATTTGAAAAAGTTCTCCGCGTTAATACCGGAGAACTTTTTTGCTTTAAAGCACAAGTAATCCATACGTCATATCTCCAAAGCATGTTATTTTTATAAAAGCATATTCATATTTTGCTCCAATTAATCAATAACATGATAGCCCTATACGTAATACTTTTTATTGTTGCCGCATTTCTGGTCATCACCAATTTACCTGTTTTTGGCCGTTTACCAAGAGGATTAAGGTTAGCCAAAACACAGCAATTGTCCAATTACAGTAACGGAGCCTTACAAAATCTTTCTGTTACACCCATGCAACCTGAAGGTGTAAGTTTTTTTACCATATTAAAGGCTTTCTTTTTCGAGAAACATCCGGGAAAAATACCGGACAGACCACTTCCTTTTAATCAACCGGATTTAGATAGTCAGGCCAAAAGCAGTGCACCGGAGATTATCTGGTTTGGGCATTCATCTTACCTGATTAAAGTTGATGGGTTAAGGATTTTAGTTGATCCGGTTTTTAGCAAAGCACCATCGCCATTTTCTTTCATTGGCAGTAAGGCTTTTCCAGGAACAGACGTGGTTAAAGCGGCTGATTTTAAAAATATTGATGTCCTGGTAATTACCCACGATCATTACGACCATTTAGACTACCAAAGTATATTAACCATTGCACCGGGAGTAAAAACGATAGTTACTTCGCTTGGTGTGGGTGAACATTTAGAAAAATGGGGAATTAACACTGATAAAATTACCGAATTGGCCTGGAATGAATCGATCACATTATTTAATAGCCTCGAATTAACCGCCGTTCCGGCAAGGCATTTTACCGGAAGGAAATTTAAACGCAATCAAACCCTATGGTCGGCCTTCGTACTGAAAACTGTGAGCTGTAAATTGTTCTTAGGTGGCGATTCGGGCTACGATTCGCATTTCATGCAAATTGGCGAAACTTACGGGCCGTTTGATCTGGCTTTATTAGAATGCGGGCAGTATAATGCCTATTGGCCTTACATACACATGTTTCCAGAAGATACCGTTCAGGCTGCTATTGATTTAAAAGCTAAAGTTTTAATGCCCGTACACTGGGGGAAATTTAGTCTGGCCATGCACCCCTGGAACGAGCCCGTTAAAAGGGTAGTAGCAGCAGCTGCGCTTAAAAATTTACCATTGGTTACCCCAGCTTTGGGCGAAACGGTAATTTTAAATGAGTACATGCCTACAAAAAACTGGTGGCTCGAAGCATAAAAACTAAACAATAATTAGATCGCGGTGTTTAATTCAGAAATAAATACCGCCATGAAAACTGATCTTGTAGAAATTTTTCAAACCATAAGGGCTGGCCTGCAGCCTTACGCTACACTCGGCTATACCGTTCACGAAAATTCTGAAACAGGTTATGACTTGTACAGTGAAAAAAATATAACAGTTAATGGCGAAAAAATAACTGAGCGTTTTTTTGCCGGCGTTTATATCAACGGTAATCAGGTAGAGCTGAAAGTTAACACTGATGAGTTTTCTACCACGAACCAACATTTAACGGATTTTGGCGAAAATAAAGCTGGATTGAAAAATACCAGTCTCGACGAAACAAAACTCCGCGAAGTCGAAACCCTTATTGAAATTATACACACTAACTTCAAAGAAAAAGAGTGGATTTAACAATTTGATGCTAAATTTGCACCTGATTTTTTTCTGAACTAAATTTCTGGTGATTGAGTATTTTAACTTCCGATAGCAACTGGCATGATGAATTAATAAAGGCCCTTGCCGCTTGTGAGGTAAATGGCGAGCCCTTTTTCGAAGGTCCGTTTCAACTGTTAAAGTTAACTGATCAGCTAAGTATTAATCTGGTAAGTTTAAATAATCCATTCAACCCTCAGGATTTAATTGAGCTGCAGGAAAAGTATGCAACAAAGCACATTAAACTCATTCACCTTTGGGAAGACATTTGGCACTCAAAGTCCAATCAGGTATTGGCGAGGCTTACCTCATTGCTCGGGAAGAATAAACGCATTCATGGCCGCAAAACAAAAGTTCATAAAATCGCTAAACCCATTGCCGATACTTTTTTAAACGAAAATCATTTACAAGGTACGGTGAGTAGCCGTTACAAGGTTGGTTTGTTCGAAAAGGACGAACTGCTTGCTGTAGCTACTTTTTCTGCCCTTCGTAAAATGAACCACACCGAAAATTACAAGTCAGCAGAGCTGATCCGGTTTGCGGTAAAAGCGGGATATTCCATTACCGGTGGTTTAAGCAAACTCATTTCGTATTTTGCCGAATTACATCAGCCTAACGATTTAATGACTTATGCAGATCGCGATTGGTCGGCTGGAGAGGCCTATTTGAGGCTTAACTTTTTACAGACTGCCATCATCGCCCCTCAATATTATCAGTTAAATGAGCAGCTTCAGCGCCTATTAATAAAAGATGCAGAAACTGTAACGGCACAAATATTTAATACCGGAAGTTTAAAATTTATCCTCAAATTTTAATGGATCAGCACAACCTCATCATTATTTTGGGTGCAACAGCATCGGGCAAAACCAAATTGGCTGTTCAGGTGGCGCATGCATTAAATGGCGAAATCATTAGTGCAGATAGCCGCCAGGTTTTTAAAAGGATGGATATTGGCACGGGTAAAGATTTACAGGAGTATACTATCGAAGAAACAACCATTCCTTACCACCTGATTGACATTTTAGAGCCAGGCGAACGTTATCATGTAGATGCTTTTAAAAATGATTTTTACCAGGCTTTTGATGAAATCAGCAAGCATGGTAAGTTGCCTGTACTTTGTGGTGGTACAGGCATGTATATGCACAGTCTGCTGCAGAACCAGGCTTTTACGGCTATTCCGGTTAACCAGGTGCTAAGAGATGAGTTAGATCTGCTTACTAAAGAAGAATTGGTTTTGCAATTACAAAGCGATACAGACCAAAATACACAACACGTAAATTTGTCTTCGAAAAAACGTTTAATCAGAGCTTTAGAAATTGCCGCCTATTTAAAAGAAAATGAACTGGAAACAATTAATCGGCCCGTACTGAAGCCACTTATTTTTGGTTTAAAGAACGAAGTTGAAGTGACCAGGGCAAAAATACTTGAACGATTGGAAGCGCGTTTTAATGCAGGTTTAATAGAAGAAGTGCAGCAATTGCTCCAATCGGGCATCGACAAAGAAATGCTCATTTTCTACGGACTGGAATATAAATTTATTGTAAATTACCTGGATGGGCAGCTTACGTTAGCAGAATTAAAGCTTAGGTTAGGTATTGCCATTTGCCAGTATGCCAAAAGGCAAAATACATTTTTCAGGAAGATGGAAAAGGACAGTGTAAACATCATTTGGCTTGATGCTTCACTTTCTGTCAACCAATTAAAACAGCTGGTATTACAAAAAGTTTCAGCATCGTTTAATTAATTCAAAATACTCCATTTTAGCTTCCTTTATCTTATTAAAAGTGCTTAAAAAGCCCTTTTGGCACAACCTTTGTGTTTGTAGATGCATATTAGTTTAACTCAAAAAACAATATCTTAAACATGAAAACAATTACAAAAATTATTGCTACATCAGCAGCTGTTGTAGCCTTATTCTTTACTACAAATGTTAATGCGCAATCGAGTCGGAATTTAGGAATTGGATTAAATGTAGGAGCGGGAACGACAACTGGATATGGTTTAGTGATAGGTGGTGATATCAGATATCAATTTAACGTAGATAAACAATTATCTATTCCGGTGACAGCAGGTTACAACAATTTTTCTATTAAAGACTCGTACGGAGGTGGAAGCTTTGGTATAATCCCGGTTAAAGCAGGTGCAAAGTATTTCTTTAACGATTCTGGTGCAGGAGCTTATGGTTTAGCAGAACTTGGTGCCGGTTTTGGTACTAATAAAGGCTCTGGAACTGCATTTGTATACTCTCCGGCTATTGGTTATGCCTGGAGTAATGGTTTAGATTTAGCAGCCAAATATGAAGGTTATTCAAATAACGGAAGTATTGGTTTTGCCGGAATTAGATTAGCTTACGGATTTAGTCTGTAATCATTTCACAAATAATAATGAAAGCCTCCTTCCTTAAAGGGGGCTTTTTTATTTCATAACATTCTGAAAAAAATGAAAATATAAAATCTGCTCATCGTATTTTGCCGTATATCATTTAAACCTTTAATTGATAACTTAAATACGATACCAATGAAAACAATTACCAAACTTTTTGCGACTACCTTAACTGCACTTGCGATATTAAGCACCAGCAGTTTAAAGGCACAGGAAATGGGACAGACAATGAGTAGCACCAATGGCATGGCCTTTAAAATAGGCGTAGGTGTTAATGCCGGATTTTTCCCAGATCGCTCAGAAATGGATTATGGCTACGGAGCAGATGTAAAACTGCAATATGATTTAAGTAAAGACGTTGCCCTTACTGCTTCGGCTGGCTACACCCGTTTAAGATGGAAAGGCAGTCCTTTAAATTTTCAGTTTATCCCGCTAATGGGCGGTGTTAAAACCTATGTAATCGACAGGATGTATTTAAGCGGAGGCCTGGGTACCGGTCTGGCGGTTAAAGAAAGTGCACAAATGAACTTTATCTATACCGGTGGCGTAGGTTATGAGTGGAACAACGGATTAGAAATTGGCGCCCGTTACGAAGGATATGTAAACAATAGTGCTTCCGATCTGTATTTTATGAAAACCGGTCAATATAACCTCCGGATTGGCTATAATTTTAAATTATAATTAAAATATCATTTATTTGAGAAAGCCCTGCAATTTGCAGGGCTTTTTTTATTGATTTAATATATTAATTGCTATTTTGAGCCGAAAACCAAATACAATGAAAAAAATATTCGGAATAGCCATCATAGCCGCACTAATGGCCTGCAATCAATCAGAAAAAAAGACAACTGAAAATAAAGATTCCATAAAAACAGATTCAGTAAGCGTTAAAAATGCTGTAACGATAAAAGACGAAAAAAAATCGGTAATTTTTGCTCAATATGTCGATCTGAAAAATGCATTGGTTAAATCTGATGCTGCGGTTGCACAAAAAACGGCCGAAGCTTTGAAAAATAGTTTGGAGGCCTACGAAGGATGCGAGCTTACCGCAGAGGTTGCCGGTAAAATTGCAGGTACCAATAATCTGGTAACCCAAAGAAAAGATTTTACCGTTTTAAGCGCCGATTTAATTGCTTTGGTTAAAAATGCTGAAATAGCAAAAGGTACTATTTATGTACAACATTGCCCAATGGCCAATAAAGGTGATGGTGGCGACTGGTTATCAACAGAAAAGGAAGTTAAAAATCCTTATTATGGAAATGAGATGCTGGAGTGCGGAAGGGTAGTAGAAGAAATCAAATCAAAATAACAGGCACGATTTGTTTTATTAAGCATGATTGTTACGTCTTCCTGACTAATTATTCATATTAATTTAACAGATTTGTTATGCATGTATATTAATTTTATATAATTTAGAAAGCTATAAACACAATACAATAATATGTCAGATATTGCAGAGATCAAAGTTGATGGTAAGACAATAGAATTGCCAGTAATTACAGGAACAGAAGACGAAAAGGCCATTGATATTTCAAAATTAAGAGATCTTACAGGTTTGGTAACTTTAGATACTGGTTTTAAAAATACAGGTTCTACAAAAAGCAAAATCACTTTTTTAGATGGTGAAAAAGGCATTCTAAAATACAGGGGTTATGGTATCGAACAACTTGCTGAAAAATCGAGTTTTTTAGAAGTAGCCTACCTCGTTATTTATGGCGATCTTCCTACACAAACGCAATTAGACGATTTTCAGAAAGAAATCAGCAAACACACGCTGATTCACGAGGATATGAAGAAATTCTTTGATGGTTATCCGTCAAGATCTCATCCAATGGGTCAGTTAGGATCGTTAATCTTCTCTTTATCTACATTTTATCCTGAATGTTTAAAGCCAAACCAAACTGCTGAGGAACAAAACTTAACCATTATTAAGTTATTGGCTAAGCTGCCTACCATAGTTTCGTTTATCTATAAAAAATCTTTAGGCCATCCGCTTATTTATCCAAAAAATAAATACGATTATGTTACCAATTTCCTTTGGATGACATTTGGCCAGCGTACCGAAGATTACGAAGTAAATCCAATTGTGGTTAACGCCATGAACAAATTGTTGATCCTGCATGCAGATCACGAGCAAAACTGTTCGGCATCTACCGTACGTATTGTTGGTTCGTCTGATTGTAATTTATATGCATCGGTTTCTGCAGGTATTGCTGCACTTTGGGGGCCATTACATGGAGGTGCAAACCAAGCTGTTATCGATATGCTTGAATTGATTAAAGCTGATGGTGGTGATACTGAAAAATGGATTGCAAAAGCCAAAGATAAAAATGATCCTTTCCGTATGATGGGCTTTGGGCACAGGGTATACAAAAACTTTGATCCAAGAGCGAAAATCATTAAAAAAGCTTGCGATGATATTTTAGAGAATTTAGGTATTGATGATCCGATTTTAGAAATTGCTAAAAAACTGGAAGAAGCTGCCTTAACTGATCAGTATTTCATCGACAGAAAATTATATCCAAACGTAGATTTCTATTCGGGTATTATTTACCGCGCATTAGGTTTCCCTTCAGAAATGTTTACTGTTCTATTCGCTTTAGGACGTTTACCGGGATGGATTGCACAATGGAAAGAAATGCACGAAAACAAAGAGCCAATCGGCCGTCCACGTCAGATTTACGTTGGCGAAACCGACAGGGAATTTGTTGAGATTAAAGACAGAAAATAATTTTAAAATGCATAAAAAAACCACTCGAAATCCGGGTGGTTTTTTTGTGGGGTAATCTTTTTAAAATCGTCACCCTGAATTTAATTCAGGGTCTCTGGCTTGGCAAAAAATAGGCTGAAATACCTATCTAACCGATTGAACAGAAGTTTCAGTATGACGAGAAATATTATGTAGCCACGTAATAAATCAAATTAACCATAATATATTCTGATACATTAAACGCAATCCAATACAGTACGAATATCCAGAACATTTTGAAGATAATACTACCGGTTTTACGCTGATAGAATACTTTTAAAGCGCTAAACATGTACCAGCATATCCAAACCAATACAGCCAGTTCGATAGTTTTGGTAAAGAAACCACTGCCTCCGAGTACGTGCTTAATGATTGGAGCAGTAAAAATCTGTACAATAAAATAGGCTGTCATACCATGAATGGTAAAAATCAGGTGGTTAAGATAGTATATATGATTTTTCCTGAAATTCCACATGATAAAAAGTGCCAGCAGGGGCATCAGTAAAAAGTATTGTTTTGGCCTGTTGTGCTCTAAAGTTTCATGGATAACTTCTGATTTTTCACCAATAGTAATCGCTCTCTTTTTGATTAACTTTTCGTACCAGCTGTCCTGTTGGTCCGAAGGTAATTTTTGCTGGCGAGCCAGATAAGCCGCATAAGTACTATCGTTCCTTTCGATATAGATATCGCTGTAATTATCGATAACCTCTTCAAGCGAATCTGATTTTAGTGTAACATTTTCGGCTTTCATCCGGTTAAGTTCAACTCCCTGGTCTTTGAAACTCAGTTTTTTAAACTCTTTTGTTTTTATGGCCTTATCTAAAGAATGCACAGTCTTTTTGACAATTTCATTATCGGTTGGCATTCCGGCCAGCTTAAGTGCTTTACTTACACTGTCTGTTACATGCTTGCTGTTTTGCTTTTCAACTGTAATACCATCATCTTCATGCTTCTCCTTTGCTACATGTTTGGGCGAATAAACCACTAAGAAGTACACAATCGACACGAAGATGTACATACTTACCGGATTGATATATCTTGCTCTTTTACCGGCCAGATAATCGAGTGTAACTTTACCGGGCTTGGTTAGGAGTGGGGCTAGCGTTTGAAAAAACTTATTGTCGAAATGAAAATAATGGGCAATACTATGACTAATAAAAGCCCAGAAACTTTCTTTCAACTCTAAATTAGGCTGACCGCATTTACTGCAATAATGTGATTCTACATGCGAACCACAGTTTAAACAATCGTGTTCTTTTCTGTACTTACCAGCTGACATAAGAGGTTATTCGGAATTATATTATAGGTGATTAATGGCTTCTACTTCGGCGCGGGTATGTTTATGCTTAAATATTACAACAAAAACAACAGCAATAACCAGTACGTAAATGGTAAAAGTTAACCAGATGTTGTGCCAGTCTTTTACATCCAGGGCTCTGCTCAGATCTCCGTTAGGTAATACATCAATACCTTTATTTTTAAGAAATTTAAGCAGGTGTACATTGTCTGCTTCGCTTTTTACGTATTTGGATAGTGAACCAATATTGTGATAATAAGTGGTAAAGAAGCGACTAATCATCCAGCCCGAAACCAAACTGCCAAACACGGCGCCAAAACCATTGGTCATCATCATAAATAATCCTTGCGCAGAAGAACGGATTTTTGGGGTGGTTGAGGTTTCTACAAATAGCGAACCTGATATGTTAAAGAAATCGAAAGCCATGCCGTAAACAATACAGGAAGTGATAATCATCCAGAGGTTGGTTGACGGATCACCGTAGGCAAATAAACCAAAACGCAATACCCAGGCAAACATCGCAATGGCAATTACCCATTTAATTCCAAACCGCTTTAAAAAGAAAGGAATAGCCAGGATAAAAAGTGTTTCTGATACCTGAGAAATGGATAAAATGATGGTAGAATATTTAATTACAAACGATTCTGCAAAAACAGGGAATAATTTAAATTCATCTAAAAAAACATCACCATAAGCGTTGGTTAACTGTAAAGCCGCCCCTAAGAACATCGAAAAGATAAAAAACAAGGCCATTTTATAATCAGCAAAAAGCTTAAAAGATTCGAGCCCAAGTTTTTGTGCAAATGTTTTCTTATCGCTGATTAAGTTTAGAGGCTTACAAGCTGGCAAGGTAAAGGCGTATATACCTAAAAGTAAGGCGCTTATTCCGGCAATATAGAACTGGTTGGCACTGGCTTTGTTACCGGTTAAATTGGTAATCCACATGGCTGCAATAAAACCAATTGTACCCCAAACGCGGATAGGTGGGAAATCTTTTACCACATCGAAATTGCCGTTCTTTAAGGTGGTATAGCTGATCGAGTTACTTAGTGCTATGGTTGGCATATAAAAACACATGGCTACCAGTATTACCCAGAAAAAGGTGTGCGGATTATTTACCTGAGGCAAATAAAACATAGTTGCGGCATATAGGATGTGCAAAATGGCATAGAGCTTTTCTGCATTGATCCATTTATCGGCTAAAATACCGGTAAGGGTAGGCATAAACAGCGAGGCAATACCCATGGTAGAGAAAATGATCCCAAAATCTGCACCATCCCATTGTTTGGTTCCGAACCAATAATTTGCAATTGTAATTAACCAGGCAGCCCATACAAAGAATTGCATGAAACTCATTATAGTTAAGCGAAACTTAACGTTCATAATAATAGTTTAGTTTAAAAGCTGAATATAGAACTATTTTAAAACATAATCCAAAATGAGCCTAATTATTTTACACAATTTGGCTCATTTTGGACTTTAGCTTTTTTATAGCAGAGATTTTGTAGAAAAAAATCTGAAAGATCAGGCTATGGATAATAACTGAATGCAGAAACTATGAAGTTCCGCGTTTATTTAACTCATCTCTTAAGCGGGCAGCTTTTTCATAAGCTTCTTCGGCTATAGCTTCCTGTAATTTTTGCTGTAACTCTTCTACGGTAAGATCGCCAAAGCCTTGTTGCTGGCCCGAAGTTGGCAAGGTATCGGCTTCTGGTTCTTTAGCAATCGAATCCATATTCTCGAGGAATAGAAAATCATTTCCTTCGATTACAATGCCTGCAGAAGCCAGAATAAATTCGTAGGTATAAATCATCGCATTAAACCTCACGGCTAATGCAATGGCGTCTGAAGTACGGGCATCAACCTCGTGGGTATTTTTCCCGTCGCTACAAATCAGTTTGGCATAAAAAACACCATCAACCAGATTATAGATAATGATTTCCTGGATGTTGATATGAAAAGTATCAGCCATCGATTTAAACAGATCATGGGTTAATGGCCTGCTTGGAGTCATTTTTTCAATTTCTATGGCAATAGCCTGGGCTTCGAAGGCACCAATAATAATGGGAAGGCGCCTGCGTCCATTTACTTCTCCTAAAACAAGGGCATAAGCACCAGATTGCGTCTGGCTGTAAGATAAACCTACAATATCTAATTTAACTTTTTTCATATTTGTTTTTCAAAACCTCGCAGGTTTTTAAAACCTGCGAGGTTTGAAGGTTTATATTATCCCTTATGTGCTTTTAATGCCTCAATTAATTTAGGTACCACTTCAAAAGCATCACCAACAATACCGTAATCGGCCACTTTGAAGAAAGGCGCTTCCGGATCTTTGTTAATTACTACGATTACTTTTGATGAACTTACGCCTGCCAAATGCTGGATAGCGCCGGAAATACCAATGGCAATATATAAATTGGGGCTGATGGCAATACCAGTTTGACCCACGTGCTCTGAGTGTGGTCTCCAATCTGCATCAGAAACCGGTTTTGAGCAAGCTGTTGCTGCACCTAATAAGCCGGCAAGCTCTTCAATCATTCCCCAGTTTTCAGGACCTTTTAAACCTCTTCCGGCCGATACTACCAGTTCAGCATCTGGCAATGAAACTTTATCGGTAGCCCTAACAATATCTTTAATAACAGTACCCAGGTCTGATTGTTTAATATCAGCGCTAAAGTTTTCGATAACGGCATCAGTAGCATTTTCTTTAACGCCAAAAGCATTTGGATTTAAAGCAATTACTTTGTTGGCTGATGTTAACTCGGTGATGGCAAAAGCTTTACCCGAGAAAGCTGTTTTCTTAACGGCAAATTTACCATCGGTACTTGGCAGTTCAACAGCACCATCAGCTAATCCGGCTTTAAGTTTTACTGCAATACGTGGCGCCAAACCTTTACCTGAGAAGGAGTTAGATAACACTACAATAGCAGCGCCTTCTTTTTCGGCTGCAGCAGCGATAACGCTTGCATAAGCCTGGTTAACAAAAGATTTTAACTGATCGGCACTTACATTTAAAACTTTAGCTGCACCATATTTACCCAGTTCTTTTAATTCGCTTTCGGCAACATCGCCAATTGAAATAGCGGTTAAGCTGGTAGCTTGTTGATCGGCAATGGCTTTGGCATAAGAAACGGCTTCGAATACAGATTTCTTAAATTTGCCTTCAGCCTGTTCTACATATACTAATACTGACATATATTTATCCTTAATTCCCTTAGCGGGCGTATTTTAATTTATGATTATTGATTTATTTCTGCTAGGCTTAGCAACTTAAAATTGCTAATTGCCAGCTGATTAGATTACCTTAGCTTCGCTATGTAACAGGTTGATTAACTGCTCTGTCTGATCGGCAGGAATTAATTTAACCGTTCCGCGAGGGGCAGGGGTTTCATATTTGGTTACCTTGGTTACTTCATCAATAGCAACCGCTTCTACAACTGCCAAAGGTTTGGTTCTGGCACTCATGATACCGCGCATGTTCGGGATTTTTGGCTCTGCCACACCTTCTGCGCAGCTGGCTACAAACTTACCCGAAACGGTTAATACTTCTTTACCACCTTCAATTTCTCTTTCGATAGTTGCAGTATCGCCATCAATATCTAATTTTTTGATGATGGATACAGAAGGGATATCCAGAAATTCGCCAACCATGGCAGCAACCTGGTTTCCATTGTAATCAATAGATTCGCGACCGGTTAAAATAACATTGAAATCTTTGTCTTTAGCGTATTCTGCAATTTGCTTGGCCACAAAATAAGCATCTCTTGGAGCTGCATTTACCCTAACTGCATCATCAGCACCAATAGCAAGTGCTTTTCTGATGGTTGGATCGTTGGCTGCTTCGCCAACATTGATAACGGTTACCGTTCCTTTACCACCTTCAGTTAGCTCAATCGCCCTTGCTAAAGCAATTTCATCGTAAGGATTAACAATATATTGTACACCTGCAGTATTGAATTCGGTATTATCGTTGGTAAAAGTTATTTTTGTCGTTGTGTCTGGCACATTACTGATACAAACTAATATTTTCATATGTTATATGTTTATTATATAAGGTCTTTCTGCAAATTTAATTAAAAAAGCAAGGAAATAAAATGTCAACTACCCGTTTAAGTAAGTTATTAGATTTTTTAGAAAGCGATCCGAACGATCCGTTTATACTATATGCCTTAGCCACAGAGTATAACGCACAAAATGATAAAGAAAAAGCCTATTCTTTTTACCTTCGGTTAACTGATCAGCATCCCGATTATGTAGGTACCTATTACCATCTGGGCAAGTTATTGGAAAAAGACAACCAGAAAGAAAAAGCAATCGAAATTTATCAAAAGGGAATGCAAGTGGCACGCAATAAGCGCGATATGCATGCTTTCTCCGAATTGCAAGGAGCTTACAACTCTGCAGCCGGATTGGATTACGAAGATGACTAGGTCAGTTTTTAGTTAACAGTTATCAGTTTTAATTCATGCAACCGAAACCTATTGCTGCTAAAAAACAGTGGCTGTTTATCCGGAATGTTATTTTTTTTACATTCACCTCTTTTGGTGGGGCACAGGCGCACCTGGCTTTATTGCTTAAGTATTTTGTACAGAGCACTAAATTTATCTCGGAAGAGGAGCTTTTAGAGTTAAATGCACTGGCGCAGGTATTACCCGGGCCGGCCTCTACGCAAACACTGGTAGGGATAGCCTGGAAAGTAGGGAAACTGAAACTGGCTATCATAACCTTTTTGATCTGGATTTTACCAACTGCCAGCGTGATGACCTTTGCGGCAATCAGCTATGCTATGCTCGATCAGAAACAGAAATTTAATTCCATTTTAGAGTATATACAACCCATTGCCCTCGGTATTGTGGCTTATGGTGCCTGGCAACTGGGTAAAAAGGTACTTTCTTCGCAGGTATCGATATTTTTGGCCATTGCTTCGGTTATAGCTACGCTTGTACTACGAAATGCCTATGTTTTTCCGTTATCCATTTTAATTGGCGGGATGATCTCATCGGCCATAGAAACCCCAAAAGAGGAAACAGAGTTGAGGGTTAAATTATTTTCGAATGTTAACCCTAAAAAATTGATCTATTTTTTAGGTGCCTTATTGTTGTTTGCCCTGGTTGGTGCGATCATTAACCGTACATCGCCATTCAGTTTACCCATCCGTTTATTAGAGAATTTTTACCGTAACGGCATACTGGTTTTTGGTGGCGGACAGGTTTTGGTGCCCCTGATGTTTACCGAGTTTGTTGAAATGAAACACTATCTGCATGCAACGGGATTTTTATCAGGCTTTGCACTGCAACAGGCACTGCCCGGACCAACTTTCTCTTTTACCAGCTACCTTGGTGCGTTAAGCATGAAGAATTTTGGTTATGGCCTTTGGGGGCAGATTTTAGGCGGCTTAATTGGGGTAATTGGTATTAACCTGCCGGGATTGATATTGGTATTGTTTATCGTACCTTTTTGGGATGACCTAAAAAAAATATCGAGGATTAAACACAGCCTTTCTGGTATTAATGCGGTTAGCGTGGGTTTTATTATTGCTGCATTTATACTCCTGCTGATCCCTATGGGGTTTAACTGGTTGTTTTTAGGGATTATGCTGATTACGTTTTTATTGCTAAATTTTACAAAGGTTAGTCCGCCCATTATCGTATTGGCTGGTATACTATTGGCCTATTTGTTTTAGTAGTTCTTCAGGTTAATAATAGCCTCAAATGATATACGCTTCGAGGTTATAATTATGGTTTCAGAGGTGATAATTATAGTCTTTTAAGTAAATGATATAGTCTTTGAGGTTATAATTATGGTCTCAGAGGTGATAATTATAGTCTTTTGAATAAATGATATACGCTTCGAGGTTATAATTATGGTTTCAGAGGTGATAATTATAGTCTTTTAAGTAAATGATATAGTCTTTGAGGTTATAATTATGGTCTCAGAGGTAATAATTATAGGTTATTTTTCAAATGATATATGTTC
>NZ_JSYN01000041.1 GCF_000812965.1 Pedobacter kyungheensis | reverse complement strand
TCGCAGAAAGTTTGGTTACTTGCTGTTGGTGCTGGTGTTGCAGTTGTTACCGATACATCAAATGTAAAAGAAGCTCCGCTACAACCATTATAGCTTGGGGTAACCGTATAGCGTACAACAGCGTTTGCACCTGAGGTATTGGATAAAGTTTGTGAAACAGGGCCTGAAACTGCTGTACTCTGATTTGAAAATCCTGTAGCTGTTCCGCTAACCAATGCAGCTGTCCAGCTATAAGTTGTACCGCTAACATTGCTGGCAGGCGATACACTAAATGCCGAACCCGAACAAATAGTTGTACCAGTAGCACTGGCTGTTAGTGTTGGCACCACATAAACGGTAATTGTAAATGCATTGCCTGCACAACCCGAATAAGTTGGCGTAACCGTATAAGTCGCCGTTTCGAGCGTAGTACCAGAATTGGTCAGGGTTTGGTTTATAGCCAGCTGACTGGTTCCGGCGGTTCCGCCGGTAATATTTGATGATGAAACAGTCGGTGCAGCCCAGGTATAGGTTGTTCCATTAGGTACATCAACAGGGCTAAAGTTAAAGCTACCGGTTTTGCAGATATAATAAGTTTGGTTTGCAATTACCGGACGAGGAGTTACCGTTACTGTTGCTGTACCCGAAATGGCATTGGTACAGCCATTGCCTGAAACAATTGCCCGATAGGTAGTAGTAACCGGAATATTGGTATAATTTAAAGTGGTAGTGTTATTTGTAATCGAAGTCCAGTTGATATTATCTGTTGATGACTCCCAGCGCACTACTGTTGAAGGTGCTCCTGTTAAATTTAAGGTTCCATTCGAACCTGAACATACTGTTGCTGCTCCTGTGATGGTTCCGGTTGAGTTAATGGTAACCGTATGTGTTGCACTTTTATTTCCGCACGGACTTGCTGCAACAGCAGTAATTGTTGCCGTACCACTGTAATTGGCCGACCAGGTTACACTACCTGTCGATGCATTAATAACGCCTGAAGCAGCCGGGCTAATACTATAAGTAATACCGGTAGTATTATTTGCTGTAGCTGAATAGCTTTGTACGCCTGCCCCCTGGCAACGCGTTGATGTTGCACCCGCAGCAAATACCGGAGTTGTTACCGCCGGACGAACTGTTATCGATCCGTTGGCTGTAGTAATCGTAGTAGATGGCAAAGCATAAGTTGCCGTTACTGTATAATTGTAATTTCCGGCGGTTGATACCGTACCGCTGTTGATGGTTAAAATGGTATTCCCGCCAGAAGTAGTGGTACCATAAGTTAAACCCGAAGCACCTAACCCCGTAACCAACACGGCAGGAGTTCCTGTTATTAAATAAGTAATGGCAGTAGTTGTACCTCCTACACAGATCGATTGTGCATCTGTTCCCGCTGCCGATGTTAGTACAATATCAACCGGCGTAACACTTGCCGAAGCGGTGTTGTTGGAGGGTACCGGATCGTTTTGCGGACCGGTTACTGTTGCAGTATTGGTATAGTTGCCCGAACTTTTTACAATAGCTTTGATGGTTAAGGTTACCGTTTGACCTGAAGCCATACTGCCTATCGACCATAAACCTGTTGATGGGTCGTAACTTGTTCCGGTTGTTGCTGTATTCGAAACATAGGTATAACCCGAAGGCAGGATATCAGTAGCCGAAACACCAATCGCATTCCCCGTACCTGTAACAGCTCCCGAAGCTACATCCGAATTTTTAACGGTAACGGTAAAATTAACGGTTGCTCCTTTTGCAGGCGATGCATTATCTACCGTTTTATTCATTACCAGATCGATATTACATAATGCAATAGTTACTGGTAGCGATTGTGAACTGATTCCGCAATCGAGCATAGAAGTGATGGTATACGAACCTGACACCGCAGCACGATAGGTTGATGAAGTCGCCCCCGCAATAGCCACGCCGTTAAAATACCATTGGTACGGCGCAGTACTATTTGGATCAGCACTCAATAAGGCCGAAGCACAGTCAGACTGTACAAAAGTTGGTTTACCGGCTTTCTCCGGAAATGGAGAAAGAAAGTTCGACATCGAGAAACCTCCTCCAGATTGTACCATGGCCACGGTAAGCCTGCTGTTACTGGTAATAAAAAACGAGCTTGGGTTACCTATATTGTTGTTATCAAAATCAATGGCATAAGCCCCTGTACTTCCCAGCTGTCTGCGTGTACCTACCCCACTAATGGTTTCAATATCGGTATTGGTAAAAGCCGGAGTACCACCGTTAGTGGTTAAGTAAATTTTATCGGTTGGACTTTTGGTAACCAGATAAGCAAAATACGGTAAGTCGGTTAAGTTATTGGCCCTGAATTTAGCAGTCTCTGCCTTTAAAGAGCCTCCGCACGAATTTAAAGGCGCCAAGGTTGCAATATCAACCTCGCAGTTATTTGCCGTTCCCGAATAGGCTACCACATTTTTTGTAGCCACGATTCTCGAGCCCGAAAACGGATCGCCTACCTGAACGTTACCTGTTCCGGTTCCTGTTTCAACACCATTCGGAAAGGTAATAAAACTACCTTCAGCTATCAGATTATAGGTATTGGTTGATTGAAGCACCCCGTTATGATCAAAATTCATTACGGTTACATTTGTATTGGCTTCGGTAGCAACTACGGTAGTTTGTTCAGCCGTCTTATTTCCCTTCCCCCTGATTACCACATACTCGCTACCCAGCGAGCTAACCGGCGGAACCGGATTGTAAGCCCCATCACCGCAAGCCTCGGGCGCATCTACGTTTATACCGGTATTCATTACTGCCGGACCAGATGTTTCTACCAAACTACCCAATGTAGCCTGTAAAAGATAACTTTGTCCTGCATTTAATGTTGTAATTGCTGTACCATTTAGCTTAACAGTAGTGTTATTCTCGATGGCTAAAACGCTGTAAACCGGCCTGATTGTAGAAACCGAGGCAGCTACGCTATTCAAATCCCCATCACGATAATAACCTACTCTAAAAGAATTACCGATAGCCGCATCTCCAAAGCTGAAAAGTGATGCATTTCCTTTGATATATTGGTCATTGGCAGAAGTATATGATCCTGCCGGAATATCATCCGAAGCGATGTTTCTCACATTTACAGCAATAGGGTTATTACCCGTTACAATAATACCTGCTCCATTTAAAATGGTATTAAGGCTGTTTTTGGCTAATCCAACCGGATTACCCGAGAACCTGTAAACAGCCGGCGTACCCGGAGAAGGCGTTAAGGTAGTAATCAACGTACCATCACTTTTCCTTACTGTTGCCGAAGTACCAGCCACGTTTGTAGATACGATAATTTCGTTTGCACTACTCCAATACTGCCATGGCGCCGGGGCAATATAATGGGTTTTATACGTTTGTGCATGAACTGAAGTGACCGAAAACATCAAAAACAATGATAAAATCATTAGTTTAAGATAATTTCCTTTTGGGTAACCTGAGAAGAGGAGCTGTATCAATTTATTCATTTTCCACCTGGGAATAATAGGGTAATTATTACTTAATAATTTCTCATCCGATGAGCACAACATCTTTTTGAAAAGCCGTTTCTAAAGAAGAATTAATCCTTTACGTTGATGTTATTGGCGTCAGCTTGCGAGAACTGAAAATGAACACGATTGAAGGGATAGACTACTATTTAAAAACTTCGTTTTGGAAGATTGAAAAACCAAATACATTCTTCAACATAAACAACCAAAAACTGTCTTTTGAATACTACAAAGTAAAGGAAAAAAGATAATAAGATTTTGTACATCTAGTCATAAGAGTGTTTAAAAAGATGTTTTTTTGACAATAATCAACAACTAAGTTCTAACAAGTATTATTTATAATACAGTTTTAAAACAAAAATGGAAATTTTTAGACATAAAAAACGGAACAACGATTGCTCACAATCCCTTGTTCCGTTCGTTATGATAACAGGAAAAATCGATAAAAATCGATTAGATTTTAGCCCTTATGCGGCTCAGTGTCTCCAGTCTGATTGCCAGAAAAGAGGCAATATGCTTTAAAGAAACACGGTTTATCAAATCAGGAAAGGAAACCAGAAATCTCTTATATCTTTTTTCGGCAGAAGAAATTCTGCAGAGATAGGCACGCTCTTCGGCAGAGCGATAATATTGCTCCATCATTTTTCTGCCCACAATATTGGCCTCGGTAAAGTTTTCGTAAAGGTATTCCGATAATACATGCGGAATGGCAATTAAGTCTACATCTTCCAATGCCTGCAAATACTCTTCCGAATCGCCTTCCACCCATAAATTACGTATGGTTCCTACCACTTCATTTTCTTTTGCAATCCAGGTGGTAATTTCTGTAGTTCCATCTTTTATAAAGCCTCTAACCACGCCTTTTACAATTAAAAACAGGAATTTATTGCGATCAACCGGCGAAACCAGGTATTTATTCTTCTTGTAACTAACCGGAAAAGTATGCTGGTTAATGCGTCTTTCTATTTCATCATTCAATGGATGAAACTTTTTAAAAATGGAGATTAAGGGCGAAAAATTGTTGTATTTCTTCCACCTGTCCTCATCAGATAAGTTAACTGCAATCATAGAAATTACTGTTGGGATAGATAATATACTACTTCAAAAAGTAGAACCACTACGTAAGTATAGGAAGATTGATTCTAAAAAAGAAGTTTTTTTTAACTTTACTTAATCTTAAACAGAATATTAAAATTCCTTCTCCACGCCGAGACCGAACAAGGCAAAGTCATATTTAACCGGATCCAGCGGATCAAACTCCTTTAAATGATTGGTTAATTCTACTGCAGTTAACCAGTCTGTTTGTTTTCGGTTAATGAGCCCAAGCAGGCGCGCAACGCGATCTACATGCACATCACAGGGGCAAATCAGGTCTTTAGGTTTAAGTGTATTCCAGATGCCAAAATCCACTCCTTTGTCATCAGCCCGTACCATCCACCTTAAGAACATATTTAGGCGCTTGCAAGTAGATTTTTGCTTTGGCGAAGAGATATGCTTTTTGGTACGGTGTGGAAAATCATCCAGTGAAAAGAAATATGCCCTGAAATAATTAAGGCATTGTTCAATAGAAACCTGCAGCTGACCAGCCAGGCAAACCTCCGAAGCATTAAACAGCCCACCTGCCCCATCTGATACTTCCAGATAGGCATCGAGAAAAACCTCCTGTTTGGGAATAAAGGCTTGCTCTAAACTCTCAAAATGGCTGTAATGCATTTTGAAAAAGGAAATAAAATAAAGCAGGTCGGTATCGTTAAAAGTGCGATGCTTAAAATTAAGCAAACGCTTTAAATCATTATCGCTATGGTTAAGCGCAAAATCGTAAGGCGCATTATCCATCCGGTTAAGTAATTCACGGCACTTGTTAATGATGGTTTTACGCTGCCCCCAGGCCAGTACCGCTGCAAAGAAACCCGCAATTTCGATATCCTGCTTTTGCTCAAACAAATGTGGTATACAAACCGGATCGTTCGCAATAAAATCGGGCCGGTTGTATTGTGCTACTTTATGATCGAGAAAGTTTTTTAATTCGAGAAACTGCATGTTGTTTATCTGTACAAGTAGAATTAAGGCTTCAACTGCTGTATGTCACACTGAGCCTGATTGCGTTTAGATGAGTCCTCTTAGCCAAAACCGTCATTTCGAGCGGAGCGCAGCAAAGCCGAGAAATCTAATAGCCTGTCGAAGCACGTAAACGTAAGTCCTTCGACAGGCTCAGGATGACAAACAATTTTGTGTTCTATTTTTTCTAAGCCAAAGCACGTTCGAGATCTTCCAAAAGATCATCAATATCCTCCACCCCTACGCTTAAGCGCAACAGGTTATCGGTTACCCCTACTTTTTCGCGTTCTTCTTTTGGTATTGAGCCATGGGTCATCGTAGCCGGATGGTTAATCAATGATTCTACCCCACCAAGTGATTCTGCAAGTGTAAATACTTTAAAGTTGGAAGAAATTCTGAACGTCTCCTGTAAATCTGCGCCCTTTAAAGTAATCGAAATCATCCCGCCAAAACCGCGCATTTGCTTTTTGGCTACATCATGGTTAGGATGATCTTCGAAACCCGGCCAGTAAATTTTATCAACCTTAGGGTGTGTTTTTAAATAACGGGCTACGCGTTCACCATTTTCGCAATGGGCTTTCATCCTTAAATGAAGTGTTTTAATGCCCCTTAAAACCAAAAAGGCATCCTGAGGTCCTGGGGTTGCGCCACAGGCGTTATAAACAAACCAAAGGTCTTTGTACAAAGTCTCGTTATTGGTTACCAAAGCACCCATTACTACATCAGAGTGACCACCAATATATTTGGTTACCGAATGCATTACGATATCAGCGCCCAAATCGATCGGGTTTTGCAGGTAAGGTGAAGCAAAAGTATTATCAACTGTTAATATTAAGTTTTTCGCTTTCGTAATTTTAGCTACCCCTTCAATATCAATAATCTGCATGGTTGGGTTGGTAGGTGTTTCTATCCAAACCAGTTTGGTTTTATCGTTAATATAAGGCAGTATATTTTCAGGCTTAGAAAGATCCAGGAAATGGAATTTAATACCGTATTTGCTGTAAATTTTGGTAAAGATGCGGTAAGAACCACCGTACAAATCGTTTCCGGTAATTACCTCATCACCCGGTTGCAATAAGCGTAATACCGCATCGGTAGCACCCATTCCGCTCGAGAAAGCCAAACCATATTTAGCATTTTCTAAAGCCGCTAAACAATCTTCCAAGGCCTTACGCGTTGGGTTAGTACCCCTCGAATACTCGTAACCCTTGTTATCGCCCGGCGATTTTTGCCAGTAAGTTGAAGTTTGATAAATCGGAGTCATTACTGCTCCTGTTGTTGGATCAGGCTCCTGACCAGCGTGTATAGCTTTAGTTGCGAATTTCATTATTATAAAGATTTTGAGACGCGAGATATGAGACTTGAGACCAGATCCAAATCTAATGCCTCAAGTATATTGTCTAATATATCACATCCGATTTTACTTTCAAAGATTTGAGAGGGATATATGAGAGGAGGTACCAGATCCAAATCTAATGCCTCACATCTCAAGTCTCATATCTCACATTAATACGCTCTGGCAAACAACACCCTTTGTGTAGATGGTTTACCTGAGTAAATACAAACGCCATCTTCCAGTTTGTTATCTAAAGGGATACAACGGATGGTTGCTTTTGTTTCTTCTTTAATCTTTTGTTCTGTTTCAGGTGTTCCGTCCCAGTGTGCCGAAATAAAACCAGCTTTAGTATCTAACAACTGCTGAAATTCTTCGTAAGAATTAGCCTCTGTAATGTGCTCATCGCGGTAAGCCAATGCTTTGTTAAACATACTCTGCTGAATATCTTCGAGTAATTTAACCACATAAATATCCAAACCTTCCTGCGGTACAGTTTGCTTAACTTTGGTATCTCTGCGGGCAATTTCTACCGTTTTATTTTCTAAATCGCGACCACCAATGGCAATACGTACCGGCACACCTTTCATTTCGTAATCGGCAAATTTAAAGCCCGGACGTTGTGTGTCACGGTCATCATATTTTACCGAAATACCCATACCTTTTAAACGCATACTTAGCTCGTTAACGTATGCCGAAATTTTAGCAAGGTCTTCATCATTCCTGTAAATCGGAACAATTACCACCTGTATTGGGGCCAGTTTTGGTGGGATAACCAGGCCTGAATCATCACTGTGTGCCATAATTAAAGCCCCCATTAAGCGGGTTGATACTCCCCATGAGGTTGCCCACACATGATCTAACTTACCATCTTTACCAGTAAATTTAACATCAAAAGCTTTGGCAAAATTCTGTCCTAAAAAGTGCGACGTACCAGCCTGCAAGGCTTTACCATCCTGCATTAAGGCTTCGATGCAATAAGTATCTAAAGCACCTGCAAAACGCTCATTAGGCGACTTGCGTCCTCTTACTACCGGAACAGCCAGCCAGTTTTCAGCAAAATCGGCATAAATATGCAACATGCGTTCTGTTTCTTCAATCGCTTCTTCGGCAGTTGCATGCGCAGTATGTCCCTCCTGCCATAAAAACTCTGCAGTACGTAAAAACAAGCGTGTACGCATTTCCCATCTTACCACATTGGCCCATTGGTTAATCAAAATAGGTAAATCGCGGTACGACTGAATCCAGCCTTTGTAAGTATTCCAGATGATGGTTTCGGATGTTGGGCGTACAATCAGTTCTTCTTCCAGTTTTGCAGTTTCATCTACTACAATATTTCCACTTCCGTCATTTTTTAAACGGTAGTGTGTCACAACTGCACATTCTGTGGCAAATCCTTCAACGTGAGAAGCTTCCTTAGAAAAAAATGACTTTGGAATGAATAATGGAAAATAAGCATTCTGATGGCCTGTATCTTTAAACATTTTATCCAGTACTGCTTGCATTTTTTCCCAAATAGCATAACCATTTGGCTTAATAACCATGCATCCGCGAACAGCGGAGTGCTCGGCAAGGTCGGCTTTTAATACAATATCATTATACCACTGCGAATAATCGGCTTCCCGGCTTGTAATTTCTTTGCTCATCTTATGTATTTGGAACGTAATTTGTATGTTAAAAAATGTAAAATTAGAGGACAAATTTATAAATTTATGCCTACAAAAGTTTAACAAAATATTATCATTTATTTAATTGTTGTTTTATGCTACTAATTAAATAGTTATATTTGAATAAATCCCGATTTCGCATGCACACACACAACTAAATATAAACACAATGAAACCAATTAAATTACTCCCCATTGTAATGATTGCTACCGCAGGATTGGTGGCGTCATGCTCTACATCAAAATTGGCTCAGAACAAGTCAAATGATGATGTTTATAACTCCGTGGCGAAGGCCCGGGAGGTTGAAATTGTTCAGGTACAGCCCCAACAACAGGCGCGTAACCAGGGACAATATGACAACCAGGAATACGACGAATATTATGGCACCAGTAATCCTTACTACGATATGGATTACGCATCGAGGATAAACCGTTTTTATAATGGATATAGCTTTCAGGGCTATTACGACCCCTATTTCGATAATTACTACTATGGCAACAGCTACGGTGCTTCTAACTACTTAGGTTTTGGCCTGGGCTGGAGCAACGGTTACGGCTTAGGCTGGGGTGGCGGATTTGGCGGTGGCTGGGGCTACGGCAGTATCTGGAATAACCCGTTCTATTATGGCAACTATGGCTACGGCTGGAACAACCCCTGGGGCTGGAACTCGTGGGGACCATACTCTTACTACGACCGTTACGGTTGGGGCGGAGGCGGTTACTACGGCGGTGGCTGGGGTGGCGGCTACTACGGTGGCGGTGTATATACCAACAGAGGTAATTACAGACCAAGACCAGGCAGCGATGATCGTGGAGTGCCTAGATACGGAAGCGGCGCAGCTAACGGTGGCAGACCAGGCAGATCTGGTATAGCCAATCCGAATGGCGGTGTTTCTTATGTGCCTAATAACAATGCTGGCAGACCGGTAAGAAATCAGGCATCTGGTGGTTATACTCAAAATCAAGGTGTACAAAGTGGCAGACCTACCAGAAACGATAATTATGCACCTCAACCTCAAAGCAGCAGGCCTACAAGAAATGAAAGCTATAATCCTCCTGCCAGAACCGAAAGCAGACCTAGCTACTCTCCTCCTCCATCAAGTGGCGGCGGCGGCGGTGGTGGTTCAACCGGCGGCGGTGGTGGCGGCGGCGGTTCACGTCCATCAAGAGCAGGAAGAGGTTAATCAATTTAAACACACAAGATGAAGAAATATATTTTAGCTTCGCTAGTAGCTACAGTAGCTGCTATGGGAACGGCTTACGCCCAAAGTTATGCACCAGATGCTTATCGTTTTTCTCAAACCAACTACGGCTCTTCAGCCAGATTTAAAGGTATGGGAGGTGCACAAATTGGTGTAGGTGGAGATATTGGTTCGATCAATGCCAACCCTGCCGGATTGGGCTTGTTTACCAAATCAGAGTTTAGCATTACGCCAGAATTTAATAGTGTTTCCAATCAAAGTGCTTTTTTAGGTAATAGTATTAAAGCAGATAAAAGCCAGATTAACCTAAACAACCTTGGGGTTGTTTTTTATAGCCCTGCTGCCAGAATGAAAGGTAGCGATGTAAGTAAAGGTCTGGTAAGTAGTGTTTTTGGTTTAAGTTACACCAGAAATAACGATTTTTTAAATAACATCAGTTACAATGGCACCAACACAAACAGCTCAATCAGGGATGCTTATGTTGACCAGGCTAATAATTATGGTACTTCCAACAGTATAGCCGGAGATGCTTATAACAGCTATTTAATTAATAAAAACACGCCAACTTTCCCGAATCAATATTCGGCAGAACCTTATAACAATGCCACCTTTAAACAAAACTGGGATGAAGCACGTTTAGGTTCTACTTCTGAATTTAATGTGGCAGGTGCACTTAATTTTGGCAACAAAGTTTACATCGGTGCTACAGCCAGTTTCGTAAATGTAAAATACACCAGCGATGCTACTTTTACTGAATCTGGTATTCTTAATTCGTATGATGATGGTGCAACTGTACCGATCTATAACGGAAATGAGAATTATAACCTTACGCATTTCAGAAACCAGGAAACAAAAGGTGGAGGTTTTAACTTAAAACTGGGAATGATTTTCAGACCTGTTAACGAGTTAAGAATCGGCTTGAATTTCCAGACACCAACATGGATGAACCTGGAAGACAATACTGCTGAAACTTTACAGGCAAATACTTTAGGGAATGCCACCACGGCACCAACAAGTTCGAATAATGCGAGCAGATACTATACTTTCAGTTATAATTTACGCACACCGCTTAAAGCTTCTGCTGGTTTAAGTTATGTAATTGCCGGTACTGCTTTAATATCTGCTGATGTGGATTATGTAGATTATTCATCAATGCGTTTTTCTGCTGATAATAATTCAGATATTTCGACCATTAACAGCTCTAACGATTTTATTAAGAATTCGTACAAAGAAACTGTTAACTATCGTGTAGGAGCTGAAGTAAAAGTAAGCAATGAAATTAGTTTAAGAGGTGGTTATGGTGTAAATGGAAGCGGTATTAAAGGTGGTGATAACAAATATTACCAAGGCCAGTATTTCACCGGTGGAATTGGTTACAGAGTAGATAACTACTATTTCGATTTGGCTTATCAGAATTATAAAACCAATTTTAATTCGAGCCCTTACGAACTGAATGATTACTCAGAACCTGTAGCCGATGTTAAAAGCAACAGAAACAATGTTTTCTTAACCTTTGGCGTAAGATTTTAAGCTAAAAACACTTCAAGACTTAAAGCGTGCTGGTTTACCAAACAGCACGCTTTTTGTTTTACCGGCTTTTTACGGTAATCTCCTGCTCACCATAAACCACACCCTTTTCGGTTACCCCCTGAACAATAATCTTAAACTTCCCGGTAAGATCGCCGGTGTTAAAACTCACAGGGGTTTCACCATCAATTAAGGTCTGATAATTCCAGTAAACCGTTGCAAAACTGATTGGTTCATTCTTATTGTTTATATCAGCGATATAAAATTCTTTGGGAAGATTAATACCGCGCAGGATAACCAGATTGGGCTTAAGCTCCTGCCCTACGCAGCCCTGGTAAACAGTACTTCCTGTTCCGCCGGCAATTTTATACACCCCTCCTTTCATGGGGCTCTTGTTACCAGGGTTCGCAAAGTGATTCGGACAATTTAAAATATTATACATGCAAACATAATCTCCGCAAGCATTGGCGAAGGCATTTTTAGCAAAATCAGTTCTTTCGTCTTTTACCTTTTTGATGATCACATCTTTGAGCCTGATACCCGCCGCAGAGGTGATACTCATGTTATTTTCGTTGATGGTGCCGGTCTTCGTATTGGGCAGTACATAAGCTTGCTGCCTCAGGTACTTTTTCAGTTCACTTTGCGGTTCGTTAATTTTTAGTTCGTATTGGTCGTATTTACTGGTCGACATGGTTAACCATACCGACAGCCGGGGTTCGTTAACAACCAGGCTGGAATACGGAATGCTAAAATGCCCCAGACTATCGGTGTTTAAAAAATTGAGGTTGGTTCCGGCAATTGTCGATAGCCCCATCGGCACATTAAGCTTCTTATTTCTCCGCGTAATTGTTCCCTCATATCCTAAACTGCTAAGCTGCTTACCCTGATCGCCCGGGTTAATTTGAATTTCAGGCCATTTATATTTCCTCCAACCTTTAATTAAAAGTAATTCATCCAGATAACCGGTATCGGCGTAGGTCAGGCCAAAACTATTTGCAGAAAATTCTTTCAGGTTATGCAGGTAAAAATAATCTACAATATTGGTTTCGTTGGCCAGCAGCATGCGGTTGGCCTGCACGCAGGAAATCGAAACCATTCCTACAAGCGGCTTTTTATCGCGATCTGTAATATCGAGCTTCAGTTTTACACTATCGCGCGTAAAATATTCTTGCTGCCCTGCAGCTACATTAACCGTATTAATCTGATCGTAATGTGCGAAGAAAATCCTTTCGGCCAGTGGTTTGTAATTGCTATCTAAAACGGTAACAGCCTGTAGACCGACAGGTACAGAATCTAACTGGAAGCGAACATTTTGAGGAATACCGGCAGTCAAAGTTAAGGGTGTTTGCAGAAAAATATCAGAGAAATTATGCACTAACAAATGCACTTTGGCAGCGGTATTCCCTTCTACCCTTATTTTAAAATCGTTATTGGCCACCGCCGATCCTGAAGTTAACACCAACCCTTTGCTTAAAATTGCAGGCAATTCATGAATTCCCTTTTCTCTCTCCTCAGTCAAAAGCCTTACGCTATATTTTTTGGTTAACTGCGGTTGAAGCATAAAAGCACCCAGCCCCATGGCATTTGTAGCAATTGTATCCAGTATTTCATTATCTGCATATAAAACTGCTTTGGCTTTAAGGGCTGCTCCTGCGGCATCTTTAACTTCAAAACCCACTTTTGATACCAAACCATTAACCAGATAACCACCTTCAGGGTAAAATTTCACGGTATAGGGGCTTGCATTCCTTACCGGTAGACTAAACCGGGTATAACTGGTATCTCTTCCCTTTTTGATGCTGACAAAAAGTTCGTTATTATCGGCCGTAATCTGGTCGGCAGGATAATCGATCATTAGCTCGCCAATTACACTGCTTTTAGCTGTTCCTGTTTGCATAATTTGCTTCCCCTTACCAATTTGATACCTGATCTGTGCATCCTCAACAAAACGGTTATCACTGGTTAAAATCCTGAGCAAAACCGTTCCTTTCCGCGTTTGCTCATCGTAGGGTTTAAACACAGAAATAGTTTGATTTAAAGCTGTTATTGTAGTCGATTTAATGGTGATTGGCTGAATGAAAACGCCGTCGGGCTGTCCGTTTACCTTTAAATTGGTGTTTGCCACAAAACGGTAAGCACCACCGGGTAAAGAATCAGGAAGAGTGAGTGCCCCGAACGAACAACCTTTATCTATTAAAAATTTCTGTTGTAACACAACACTGCTATCCTTATTGTTAACCAGCGATAAATACAGTGTGTGATACTGCTTCATATCCGTTATGGTTTTAAGCAGGTAAGCCGTAAACCAAACCTGATCATTGTTGGTATATACATTCTTATCAAAATGAACATAAAGCCCAGACTGGCTCTGGTTTAATCCGTAATTACTGAGATTTGTAGCTACACTATCGAGTTTAGCATCCTGTGCTTTTGCAGATACACATAGCAAAACCAATAAAAAAGCGATTAGCCGGGATATTGAAAGCATAATGGTAAGTATGCTTAAAAATCAGGTTTTTATTTTAATTATTCAAAAAATCGCTGGCACAAAGTTGGCCGGCCTTGTAGTTTAGAATTACTGTATAACAATTATTTAGCATATTAATCAGTCCGCTTTAACCTAACCGCTACTGCTAAATTTTAACAATACCATTTTTTACGGCATAAAGTGCTAATCCCGTACGGCTTTTTAACTGCAATTTTTCACATAAAGCATTGCGATAGCCATCAATAGTACGCGGACTCACAAACATTTCGGCTGCAATTTCATTGTAAGTTTTTTCGGTGCAGGTATATTTCAGAAACTCCATTTCGCGCTCGGTTAGTTTAACAAAGCTCGAGATCTCAGAATGGGCAGCCAGAGAATTTAACGACTGCATCACTTTCCGTGTCACCAGGTCGTTGTAAAAGTAGCCTTTGCTGATTACCTCATCGAAAGCCCTTTTAAGCTCCTCAGGTTCGGCATCTTTTAACACATAACCCCGTGCTCCATTGGTAATCATTTTAATGATAGCAGTTTCGGCATCCATGGTGCTCAGAGCGAGTACATTTACAGCAGGATGATTAATGCGTAACCAGGTAGCGGTACTGTAACCATCCATTTCGGGCATATTGATATCAAGCAAAACAATATCAGGTACGCCATATATTCCAAGTTGCCTGATGAAATCTTTTCCATTGGCCGCCTCAAACGATATTTTGTAAGACGGAAAATAGCTGATGAGCGCCGCAAGGCCTTTTCTGAATAAGATATGGTCATCAACTAAAGCGATATTTTTAATATTTTCAGACATACGGGATGGTTAGGATGATTTTTGTTCCGAGATTTATGGTACTGCTGATAGTGGCTTTCCCCATGATCAGTTCTGAACGTTTGATGATGTTCTGAAGTCCGAGGCCGCTTTCTGCTTTTATATTTTCATCTGTGCTGAACCCCATGCCATCATCGGCAATACTGATATTGAGCTGTTCGTTTAAAAACTCGAAGCCAACAGCTATGTTTGTGGCAGCAGCGTGTTTTAATATATTTTGTAAGCTCTCCTGCACAATACGGAAGGTGATGATTTTCTTTTGCTCTGCAATAGCTTGCTCGTTACCGCTTACTTCAACACTACAGTTAATCGTACCCGAACGACCAATACGCTGCAATTCCTGTTCAACCGCCTGTATTAATGTTAGCTGTTGAATGCGACTGGTACTTAAACTCTTGGCAATATCGCGCAAATCAGTCAGTGCATTGCCAATGTTGCCTTTAATATCGGCGAGTAAGCCTTTATCGTTCATTTCACTTTGCTCTGCAATGCTAAGCTGGAGTCTTGCCAGACTGAGCAACTGCCCTACGTTATCGTGTATTTCCTGGCTAATGCTATCGAAAGTTTGCTCCTGCATTTCTAAACGCGATTGAAGCAATTGCTCCGCAAATTGTTTTTCGCGTTCGTTCTTCTCTTTTACATATTGAAATTTCCTTTTCTGAAAATAAAGCATAAAAAAAACGATGGCACTACTGAGTGCAAAAAAAATAATTATACTGGGGATAATTACAAAGAGGATTTCCCGGTCTTGATCGTTTTGCATAAAAAGGCATAAGCAAACAGTAAATACATAATAATATTTGTTATTAAATTTAGTTTTTTTAGCTTAACAGCTAACTGTTCATAATTTATAGTCAAATAGTGAAACATCCCCATATACGGTACAACGCAGGTATAATAGAGAATTAAGCCTATAGCAATCCAGAATTCGCCTTCATTTAAAAGTGATGTAGTTTCGTTTGATGTTAATTTTTCGTAGCAATAAATAAGTGAAAAAAAGATAATACATGTGCCACCAAATACAAAAGCATAACTGCTCCATTGTAGTATATTAAAACAGTAAAAACTAAATATATACCAGAGCACCGGAAACATAAATAAGAATAAGTTTATTGTTTTAAGTAAGTAAACATTTTTAATAATCTGTTTAAAGAAATAGGCATAAAACATGAACTCTACCAAAATGAAAAAGTTATACTGAGGCAATGTATTTCCTTGATAACCAAATTTTTGCTTAAAGAAAAAGACACTAAATTCGAATAACAAAGTATAAACACATAACAAAGCAACCGTTTTTAGCTGCTTTGTTAATGTTACTATTCGGTAAAGCCCCGCGGTTGAGCAAATACCAATTGAGATCAGATATAAATACTTGAGATACATAAATTTAAATATGTATCTAAAATAAGCATTTACTATTCATCTGAAACATCAAGATCAGCCTTATTTCCTGTTGATGGCGGAGGGGTTGGATCTCCGGTATCAAATGTATCGCCATGAAATCTCTCCTTCGTTAACACAAGTCTTTCATTAAACTCTACAAAATCAATATCTTCAATTCCAATATCCTTTTTCCCATTCATAAAAGAAAAAGCAATGGTTAGCCTTTGTCTTCTCTCTTCAGCACTTGGTACTGGTTTTGGAAACGAATAGTCTTGGTTAGTATAAGATACGAAACGGACTCCAAAACCTGTTACCATACCTCCTGCCTTAGCTTTTTGATATTTCATTTCTTCAAGTGTTTCAGTAATCTGTACTAAACTAAACCATACATGTTTAGTTTCACGAAGAAGTTTTGTGCGGTCATTGTCTGATAGTGTTTCGAAAAGAATATTACGTTTTACATTTTGATAATTGTGAACCCACAGTCTGGCTTGGTCTTCCTGGATTTTATCAAAAGTTTTTCCACTAAAAGCATAATAACTTTTACTATCTACTTTATCTGCACCACTAGTTGTAGCGAAAATAACTGTAAGTATACCGCATTTACCATTGTATACATTGCCATCGCTTGATGGAGAGGCAAAATATACCCTAACGCCGTCCTCACCTCCCAGCCCTGCAATTAGCTGTTCAAAAAAAGTAATGGCATCATCAATATCTCCAAAATCAAGTTTCCTATTTTCCGACTCACCTTCCTGTAACAATGTAATCGTATTTAGTATTGGATATTTATAAGAGTTAAACCATAGTTCGCGATAGCTGCTTTCTTGTTTGGTAACAAATGTACTTGGTAGTGGTTCCATAGCTTTTAATTTAGTTTGAGGGTTTATAAAAATTTAAAATTTACAACTAAATATACACGATGAGGATTTGAAATTAAAAATCCTCAAACCATGCATCAGCTAGAAAAACAAGGCTTTACCTACTTAAAAACTAAGCCACAATGCATTTAAAATCACTTTTCGCTCCATTCGCTCTTCTTCTACTTATTTCAAAATACCGCGATTTTACGGTAGTGTATTGCGCTTTTCACGCGTATTAATTCGCGCGGTTTTGCGCTTGATTTGGGTTGGTTTTCGGGAGTAGTTTTGGGTAAGAAAATCGGTTAATGGAAATCGATCTCTTGTAAACCAACGAATTAATCTAAAACCAAACCTAAAACCATGACAAAACTATCATTAAACAAAGTCGAAACTTTTATTAAAGGTCTCGACCAAAATCCAGTACTGAAGCAGGAATTTACCGAAAATCCTAAAGATGTTTTAATCAAGAATACAGCTGTTAAATCTGTCACAAGTGATATATGGGTTTATAGGCTGGTAGTTTGCGCATTAAGTTTAGTATTAATTATCATCACTGCAGGCATCTTAATCAATATTGAAGCCGTACAGAAAGCAAGTCAGGTAATTACAATTATAGCCTCTTTAGCTTCAGCTGCCATTGGTGCATTAGCCGGGTTGTTGGCTCCTACCCCTGGAGCGCAGGAACAAGAATAACCTTTCCAGCTCACAGAAAACACTTCAAATTTTCTTACAGTTAAAATTATCAATCATGTCAAAACAGAAAAAAATTCAATTCTTATCTCTTGAATTCAAAAATGAAACAGGAGAAAAACATACAGCAAATTTTAAAGCGAATGGCAAAAATATCAAACACGCCAAGCTAATATCACCATGCGAATGTGGTGATAAAATTTGTGTAGATGGAATACTCTACAGATGTATGCCAGATCCTTCAGGCCAATGTGTTTGGTGGGAAACCAGTGAAGTCTGTGAATAATTACAACTTTAAAATTAACCAATCATGAAAAAGATATATTCATTATTTGCGCTAGCATTTCTATTTTCCCTTTCTGTTTCTGCTCAAATGTATCCTTTAACTATGGAATTAATTGTAAAAGGGAAAAGTTTTCCGATTAGCTGTGAACCTAAGAATGGCAATCCTATACAGGTAACGATAAAAGATGACAAAGATACAGAGCTAAAGAAATACATTGTTTACTCGCAAGAGATCGAAGTTTTCGCGACTATGTTTGTTCAAACATTTGATAACGTTAGTAAACTTCCCGACTCAGTTAAAAAAGCAGAAAAAGATAACTGGAAGACATTTGCTATAAAGCTGCATGACAAATTTCGAGATGCTTTACAAGATAAATTGCCGGAGGCTGGATATTTTAGCGTTAGAGATTGCGTTAGATTAATTATGTCTTATAAGAATACTATAAATAAGGATACTACAGATAAGAATACTACAGACACCAATAAAGTTGAAAAGGCTATTACAAAAGTACGATATAAATTAGTTAAACTCAATGCCGAAATATCAGCAGGATACCTTGAAAATATTGTAGCATACGTAAAATTTAATAATGAAGATGAACCACATAAATATATTTTAGAATATCCTGTAGGAATGTCTTCTGAAGATAATATCCGAAACTTTGATAAATATATTCTTTACGAAGAAAAATCGCAGCCTTATAAAAAGCCCTATATTAATCATCCAATTTATTCTTTAAGTTTAGGTGATGTTATTTCGTATGAGCCTAGGCTAGAGCCCGGAAGACGGGATTATAGTTCTAAAGATACCTCACTTAATGAAACACCAGGCGGAACTCTGATTAAATTACATAAAGAAGAGACAAGTAAACTTTTTGAAGCACATTTTTATTCTGATTTTAAAGGTTTTAATGCGGAAAAACCTAATGGCATTATTCAGGTTGAATTAGAAAAACGGATTAACACTAATACTTATCAACATAGGGCACCCCGGCTTTTATATTATTGGGCATACAAAAGCGGTGGCTTTTTTCAATACATTTCGCCCGTTGCCACTCTTTCTAAAATTGAACAACACAATCGAAAACTTAATCTTTATGATTTAGATTCTGTTAGATTTAATCCAGGTAATACAGATATCAATCAATTTGAAAAACAATATCACAGGTATGCGAATGCACTAAGTTTATACCAATATCAATGGCTTTCGGTAGGAACAGACATGAATGTTGCATTTGTAAATAACCCTGGTCGAAAGTTTCACATTTATTTTAATTTAGGAGCCCGTTTTGGATTTACAGATACGACAGACTCTTTAACGACAATTACTGGTACAACTATTACCAAAACCAAATTTACCAAAGATATTTCTGTTAGTACTTTACAGGTTTATCCTGAAATTAAAATTAAATTTTTCCCTCAGGAACAGTTTAATTTTTCAATATCAAATAAATGGATATACTTTAAACCTTTAAATCAGGTTTTGCAAATGGTGGGATATGACAAAGATAACGCCTTCATACTAAATCCTAAAAATCATACCTGGCTTAATACATCAGAAATGCTTATGACTATACAAGTTAACCCTAAGAGTAAAGTATTTGGCCGGTTTAGGATGAATTGGGAAATTGGAAATATCAAAAACAATTTTTCACAGCTACAAGTTGGTTACTCTACATATATCTTAGGTAAATAAACAATATTTCGATAGTCTTAATTTGAATATCTTATTTATCAAACCACCCCATAAAGCGCTCCACCCTTTTTACTCATCTCATCAAGCTTAGCCTCTACCGCTGCATCTTTAATCAATTCGGGTGCATGGTGAGGCTTTTTCCGCGCATCGATAATTAATGAGCCTTTACATCCCCAGTGTTTATTGATGGTAAAATCGTTAATACCGTAAATATCGGCTGCCGGATTACTTCGGGTAAAGGCTATCCAAACCAGGTTATCGATATTTGCAGCGGTAAATTCGGCATCATCTGCCAATACAATTAACGGGAGGCCCGTTAAATCCTGCCCCATTAAAGCCATATTGAGCAAGGCAATTTCGGCGGCAGTTTTCTCGGCACTGATATAAGCCTCTGTCTGCAGTACCAATATGCCTGGGATGGCTACATGAGGTTTAGAAAATCCATTGGCCAATTGCAAATTTTCAGGAATGTGGCTCCACAATTCGCGCTTCACATTACCTGCAGCAGCAATAACCACTTTCGAACCACTATTCAAACCATCACCACTATAATCCAGTGTATCAATAGTAGTATTGGTATAAAAATGAACATCGCGCGTAAAATCAATCCGCGCCAAAATATGACTCAAGAAACTTTCGATATGGTGCGTACTCAGCTGCTCATTATCTTCTCTGGCAGCTATAAAGACATATTTGGCCAAACTCAACTGATTTTTGCCCAGAATATGATTCGCAATGGTTAAAATCTCCTGCGGAAGACGCTCTTTTAAATACGGTGTATAGCGTTCGCTGCCAATGGCAAACAATAAAGGGTGCACACCAGCAGCATCTACCGCATGCACTTCTTTTAGGCCATGTATTTCCTGAGGGATAGCAGAACCCGCAATTTCGTGAATCAAGGCGCCGAAACTGGTATCTTCCTGTGGCGGACGGCCAACTACGGTAAACGACCAGATCGCATCTTTTTTATGGTACACATTGTGCACTTTCATTAAAGGGAAAGGGTGTGTTAAACTGTAGTAACCCAGATGATCACCAAATGGCCCTTCGGGCTTATTTTCGTTAGGATAAACGGTACCGGTAATGATAAAATCGGCATCTGCAGAAATACAGAAACCCTCATCATCGTAAAAATAACGGAAGCGCCTGTTACCCAACGCGCCGGCAAAGGTCATTTCCGATAAACCTTCGGGTAAAGGCATAACCGCAGCCAAGGGGTGCGACGGCGGACCACCTACAAAAATACTCACCTTTAGAGGCTGACCCAAAGCATTGGCTTTCGATTGGTGCACGCCAATCCCTCTATGAATCTGGTAATGCAAACCAATTTCCTTATCCTGAATATAATCGTTTCCAGCCAGTTGAATGCGGTACATACCTAAATTGGCATGCATTACACCAGGTTTTTCAACGTCTTCTGTATATACCTGCGGCATGGTAACAAAAGGGCCACCGTCCATAGGCCAGTTTACAATTTGCGGTAACTGACTGATACTCGTCTTTAAAAATTTGCTTTTAGCAGAAGGGGTTTTAAGGGGCAAAGCCGATAATGCCGACATGGCTGAGCCAGCATATTTAAAGGGATTTTTTAAAGCTTTAACTGGGTCGTTGCGTAAAGAAACCAATTGCTGCACTTTAGGTAAGGTATCTCTGAAAATAAACTTCGACCGCTCCAGCGTACCAAATAAATTAGAAACCGCCGGAAAAGTGCTTCCTTTAACTTTTTCGAATAAAATAGCTGGTCCCTGTTGCTCGTAAACTCGTAAATGGATGGCTGCCATTTCTAAATAGGGATCTACTTCTGCCTTAATTCTGATTAAATGACCGTGCTTTTCAAGATCTGATACGCATGCTGCTAAACTTTTATATGCCATGCCCAAAGATAGCTATTTACGCTGCTATACAAACAAAAAAGCCCGCAGATAAACAGATTTTACATATTTTCTGTTTATCTACAGACAATATTCAGTTGGCAATTGGCAGTTTACAGTTAGTCTGACTAATGGTCAATGAACAAATGAACCAATTATCAGTTGGCAATTTGCAGTTTTTTGCTGAACTAAACTATAAACTATTGACCATTAACTATAAACCAATGACCTACCTTTTCCCTGCGAAAGACCTCAACATCCAGGTGTTTTTCTCTTTAAATTGCATAAACTTATTTACCATATCGTTGGTTCCATCATCGCCGGCCTCATCAGATGCTTCCATTACTTCGCGCTCCAGCTCAATCAGGGTGGCCATGTCGTCTAAGATGGCTTCAACCATATCCAGATCTTTCATGCCAATGGTATCTACTTCCTTAATTTTTGATTCTTTAATGTAATCGGCAAAGCGGCTGTGCGGTGGTTTACCCAGGGTTAATACGCGCTCGGCAATTTCATCAATGGTGAGCTGTGCATTGGTATACAATTCTTCAAACTTAATGTGGAGGGTAAAAAAGTTCTGTCCTTTAATATTCCAGTGGCAGCCTCTTAATTTTTGGTAGTGAATATGGTAATTGGCCAGGTAATCGTTTAAAAGATCAACCACAGGTTTTACTTCTTTTTCGTTTAAGCTTATTTCTTTTGCGTCCATTTTATTTTGTTTTTAATGTTTTTCAATGCTATTTTAACAAATCATATTTGTAAAAGTTTTCGTTAAAAACAGCTTTTAAACAATACCCGGGTTAGAAGTGCGTTTTATATCCGACAGGTTTAAATCAACCGTTTTACAAACATTTGTTAATGAATAGGATATACAAAATGCAGTGCAACAGTCATCTTATTTTTACTTAAAAACGAGCGTCCAAACTTAAGATGGTTAACAATATTTCGTATAATTGCTCCCTTTGACTTAGAAATTTACATAAAAATAAATGCATAAAATATATTTACCTGCTGTAGTGTTATTGGCATTAAATGTGGCGAAGGCCAAAGCCAGCACAGCAAGAGATTCTATTGGTGTAGAAAACAATAAAGGCAAAAAACTCATCGTCCACCAAACCGTAGCCAAAGACACTTATTACTCTATCGGAAGAAGATATAACGTTGCTCCTAAAGACATTATGGCTTTTAACGATAATAAATACCTGCAAATTGGGGTAATTATTAAAGTGCCAACCAATATTCCTTTTACGGGCTCAGCTGCTACAAATACTGCGCAAGATATACCTGCCGGCAATGTAGTTGAGCATACCATTAAAGCCAAGGAAAACCTGAATATGCTGGCCGAAAAATACGGCTCCACCATTAACGAAATCAAGGCTTTAAACAACCTGAAAGGCAATAACTTAAGCATCGGACAAGTACTTAAAATCCCTGCAAAAAATGCTTCTCAGGCAGCGGCTGAAGAACCTGCACAACCCGTTAAAAACAGTACGCAGGATGCAACGGTAAACAATCAGCCTGCCGATGGTCAAACCATGATTGAGCATGAAGTAAAGCCTAAAGAATTTTTAGGCAAAATTGCCGAAAAGTATGGTACCACTGTAGAAGAGATAAAAAAAGCCAACAACCTGTCGGGTAATAACCTCCGCATTGGCCAGAAACTTAAGATACCTGCTACTAAAAATATTGAAGATAATAAAGTGGTAGCTGCAGAAGAAAAACCAGTTCAGGATAATAAACCAGCTGACGCAGCAGGCACCCACACGGTATTACGCAATGAAACCATTTTTACTATTGCCAAGCAATATGGCGTAACAGCTTATCAGCTCAGAAAACTAAATGATTTACCTGATAACGCCATTAGCATTGGTCAGGTTTTAAAAGTACCTGGTGGCATTATAACCGATGTGCAGGTACCTAAAGAAAAACAAGCTGAAAATACCAAAACCAAAGAAAAAGAAGTACAGGCACCAAAAGAAGAGAGCTTTATCCATACGGTAGCTACCGGCGAAAACATCTTCACGATTGCCAAAAAATATAACCTGACTGCTTATCAGATCAGAACAGCCAACAAGCTTGACGATAATACGCTAAAGGTAGATCAGAAACTGATCATTCCGAAACCACCACAGCCTAAATCTGTAAATGATGCTTCGAAAGAAGATCAGGAAAGCAATCCGGATAGTACCATGGTGAAAGATCCTAAACTGCGTCGCGACCCAAGTGTTTATGGTTTAAGCCAGATTGAAGAAAAAGGCACTGCAGTTTGGATTGCCGACCAGGACCTTGACGGTACAAAAATGTTGGTTTTACACCGCACAGCACCTGTTGGAAGGGTGATTAAAATTACCAACCCCATGACCAACCGTACTACCTTTGCCAAAGTTGTTGGTAAATTTACAGAGAACGAATCCACAAAAGATGTTATCATTGTAATGACTAAAGCTGTAGCTGATTCGTTAGGCGCTTTAGACAAACGTTTTTTCTGTAATTTAACCTATAGCGCTCAATGAGTTTAAACAAAAAACCATTTATAATTGGTATTGCCGGAGGTAGCGGATCGGGCAAAACATTTTTTTTAAATTGTTTCCTTCATCATTTTAAACAGGATGAAGTAACATTGGTATCGCAGGATGATTATTATATCCCTGCAGGCGAAATGACCCAGGAAGAGAATAAGTTGTATAATTTCGATCTTCCTTCAACCATTGATAGCGAGCAGTTTTTAAGAGATATTAAACAGCTGATCAACGGCGAAGTGGTTTATAAAAAGGAATACAATTTCAATAACCCATTGGCTGTTGTAAAAATCCTGGAAATTAAATCGGCCCCTATTATTATTGTTGAGGGACTTTTCATTCTCCACTTTAAAGAAATTGCAGCCCTGCTGGATCACACTATTTTTGTGGATGCTGATGAGGAAATTGCTCTGGATCGTCGCATTAAACGTGATGGACTGGAACGTGGCTACCCTGAAGATGATGTGCTTTACAAATGGCATAACCATGTGGTACCGGCTTACAAAGAGTACCTGCTACCCTATCGCAACGAGTGCCACAAGGTAGTAATGAACAACACCAATGAGCCTGACGAAATTATTGCGATTACTGAGGCGATTTCAAATGAATTAAGAAATACAGTTTTACAGGATAACGGATAATATTTGCATAACAAGACAACAATCTTAATTTAGATGTCATCCTGAGCCTGTCGAAGGACCTGCATAAACCCCAGGTAAGGCGTTTCGAAAAACTTATTTAATTGACTGTGGTTTGTGCCTTCACAAACCACAGTCAATTGCCATTAATCCAACCTCATCTCCAGAATCTCCCCTTCTACCACCAATCTACCAGCTGTACTTTGCTGTATAAATTCGATACTTACACCAGGCGCCCTTTCCAACAATTTAAAGCCACCTTCGGGTAAAACATCAAGCACGGCAAGCTCGGTTACAATTTTCTTAATACATTTTACCCCCGTTAATGGCAATGTACATTTGGGTAATAATTTACTTTCACCAGCTTTGTTAACATGTTGCATGGCCACAATGATGTTTTTAGCCGAAGCTACCAGGTCCATCGCGCCTCCCATGCCTTTTACCATTTTCCCAGGAATTTTCCAGTTGGCAATATCGCCGTTTTCAGATACCTCCATGGCTCCTAAAATGGTCAGGTCTACTTTCTGTGCCCGAATCATCCCGAAACTCATAGCCGAATCAAAAATCGATGATCCCGGCAAGGTCGTAATGGTCTGTTTACCTGCATTAATTAAATCGGCATCTTCTTCTCCCTCAAACGGAAAAGGCCCCATGCCCAGCAAACCATTTTCCGACTGGAGTACCACATTTATTCCTTTGGGGATATAATTGGCTACCAGTGTCGGGATACCAATCCCCAGGTTAACGTAATAGCCGTCTTTTATTTCTTTAGCAATGCGCTGCGCTATTTCTTCTTTTGAAAACATAAAATTGTAAATGAATGAATTTTGAATGGTAGAATAATTGAATGATCGAATCTGTTACCCTACTGCTGACTTCCTCACTGTTCTCTGTTCAATTCTCTTCTCATAATCCTTTCCCTGGAAAATGCGGTGCACGTAAATGCCCGGTGTGTGAATATGATCCGGATCGAGCTCACCCGCCTCTACAAGTTCTTCTACCTCTGCAATGGTAATTTTACCTGCCATAGCCATTACCGGATTAAAATTCCTGCTGGTAGAGCGAAACATCAAATTCCCTGCGGTATCACCTTTCCAGGCTTTTACGATAGCAAAATCGGCATCAAAAGCATATTCCATTAAATAATCTTTGCCATTAAAATTGCGGATCTCCTTACCCTCTGCAACTTCGGTACCCACACCGGCAGGCGTAAAAATTGCAGGCATACCATAGCCAGCGGCCAAACAACGGGTAGCCAATGTACCCTGCGGAATCAGATCAACCTCCAGTTCACCACTCAGCAACTGCCTTTCAAATTCGGCATTTTCACCTACATAAGAAGAAATCATTTTTTTAATCTGGCGTTGTTGCAACATTAAACCAATGCCAAAATCATCAACACCGGCATTGTTAGAAATGCAGGTTAACTGTTTCACCTGTTTTTTTACCAATGCATTTATACAATTTTCAGGAATGCCACAAAGTCCGAAACCACCCAGCATCAGCGTTGCACCGTCTGCTATATCGCGGATGGCTTCTTCAGCCCCAGATACCACTTTATTTATCATTTTACGAATTATTGGTTAGTTCGGCTAAATTACAAATTGCCCACCTAATTGTAGCATGATCATGGTTTAAATCGGCAAAGTAAATTTATTGATTGGAATTAATCTAAATAACTATTACCTTTGTGCTGCAATGATTTACGAGAGAGAAGAAAACATATTCATACTGCCCACCGATCCTGAATTTCAAAAAGGAATGGGCTTTATATTCAGTTGTACTGCCGAGCACAAAAAATGCTGCGAGAAATTTAAGAAAGGCAAACGCTGCAAAAAATGTCCGGCAAATAAAAAGAAGAAATAGCTTTACTTCGCAATTTCAATAATCTTATCATCACTTCCGTTACTGGTGCAGATGTAAACTTTGCCTTCGGGCGATTGAGTTACCGCCCTGATCCGACCATAGGCATTTACATAAAAATCTTTCGTAGCCGTAATTTTGGTCTGGGCAGCATCTAATTTAAGCTGCATCAACTTCGTTCCCTTTAACACCGCCAGCAGTAAAGAGTTTTTAAACTGTGGAATGTAGTCTGAATTGTAATAGGCTAAACCACTTGGTGCAATGGTTGGCGTCCAGTTAATTAAGGGCTCAGCTACATTATTGGTCGAACAAAAAGATTGCTCGCCGGTTTCATTACAAAAGCCTTTAATATTTGGCCAGCCGTAGTTCCGTCCTTTTTCAATAATATTAATTTCATCGTCAGAATCGGGTCCATGCTCTGAAGAAAATATTTTGCTCCCCACCTGAACCAGCCCCTGCGCATTGCGGTGCCCGAACGACCATACCGGATTATTGGGATAGGGATTATCGGCAGGAATTGAGCCATCTAAATTGATCCGTAAAATTTTACCTGCTAAAGAATTTACATTTTGAGGTGTAGATTGGTCTGAGGCATCACCAGTGCTGATAAACAATTTTCCTCCACTAATCAACAGCCTTGAACCATTATGTATAGATGCAGCAGGAATCTGATCGAGCAGAATGAGTGGACTGGTTAAACTGTTTCCTGAATAAGTAAACCTAACCACCTTCGCTTTATAGGTACTACCATAACCATAAACCACATAAACGTAGGGATTAGCCGTAAAATCGGGATGCAAGGTCATACCCAACAGACCACCCTCTCCATTAGTACGCACTTCACTTATCGTTAAAAGCGGGCTCACCTGTCCTGTTGAAGGATTTAAACGACTTATTTTACCTGCTTTTTCGGTAAACCAGATATAGTTATCGGGTCCGTAAACCATTTCCCAGGGCAAACTTAAACCCGAAGCAATAACTTTAGCCTTTAATTCTACATCAGGCAGGTCGCCAGGTTCTTCATTATTGTCGTCGCCAGTCTTTTTGCAAGTTGTGGTCAGCAGTACCACAAAAAGGCAGATTAAGATTCTTTTCATCAGCGTAACGTTTTAAAAATAACAACGTTACGCTGATAAAGTTTTTATGTTTTTATGCTTGCGCTTGTTTCTAACGAGCGCATAAATAGCATTACGATTCAATCGTAAAAAGATTATAGCTTAATAAACAGACTCGGGTAGAGTGTCAGATGGCAACATCTGACACCACAAGAAGTTTCTCATATCTCAAATCTAGTGTCTCAAATCCTCTAATTCAGATACACATAAGTAATCCCATCTCCACCTCTATCGGCGTGTTCATCTTCCATGCGGTTTACCTGACTGTATTTGCGCAGATAATCCCGAATCATTTTTCTCAGAATACCATCACCTTTGCCGTGAATGAGCTTAATGAATGGAAAACCGAGCATAATGGCTTTATCCAGGTATTTTTCTACCTCAAACAGCGCATCTTCGGTGCGTTTGCCACGGAGGTCAAGCTCGGCCCTGAAACCAGAAACAGCATCATTCATCCGTCCCGCAAAAGAATTTGCACTGCTTTGAATCACTTTTTTAGCTTCACGGTTACTTACTTTCTGCACGCGGTTCTTTTTAACTGTCGAACGTAAATCGCCGATAGCCAGTACCAGCTCATTGCGGTTAATTTCCAGCACCTGACCAATGGTTTCACTATCTGTAAATTTAACCAGATCACCTACCTCAATCTCTCCACCAACAACCACCTGCACTGGTTTCGGGCGCTCTTTTGGCACTGTATTTTTAACCAGCTCTTTTTGCAGGTTCTGTCGCAACTCTTTAGTTACAGCTTTATCCGCTTGCTTTTCTTTAATTTCGGCAATGGTGTTTTCTACCAGTTTGTTTGCATTTTTAATAATATTCTGTGCTTCCTGCTTCGCTTCTTTAATCAGCACCTTGCGGTTTTCTTCTAAAAACGTCTTTAATTTCTCGTTCTCGGCAACCAGGTTTTTGGCTTTATTTTGCTGGTTGGCTAAACTTACCTTTGCATCGTAAACATTTTTCTTCTCGCGCTCCAGATCAACCAGCATTGTATCTACCCGGTTCTGGTTAGAACCCGTTTTCTCTTTTGCCAGTGCAATTACTTCTTTCGGTAAACCAATGTTCTGCGCAATTTCGAAAGCATAAGAACTACCCGGTTTACCCATCTCCAACACATAAAGCGGTTTCATTTTGGCATTATCGAAAAGCATCGAAGCATTTTCGAGTCCTGGAGTATTGCCGGCAAACAGCTTTAAATTAGAATAGTGCGTGGTAATTACGCCCCTAACCTTTTTATTGTTCAGCACCTCTAAAACAGCCTCGGCCATTGGTCCGCCAAACTGTGGATCGGTACCTGTACCAAACTCATCAATCAACACCATGGTTTTGGGCGAAGCATGCTCTACAAAATAGCGCATCTTTTTCAGGTGCGCACTGTAGGTACTTAAGTCACTCTCTATCGATTGATCATCGCCAATATCGGCAAAAATATTTTCAAAGATTCCTACCTCACTATTCGCATCAACCGGAATTAGCAAGCCGGTTTGCAACATAATCTGCAATAAGCCTACGGTTTTCATACATACAGATTTACCCCCTGCATTTGGTCCTGAAACCAATACCACCCGTGTTTCGGCATCAATATGGATGTTTAAAGGCGTAACCGTTTTCTTTTCGGCAGCGAAAGAGATCGATAACAGCGGATGCCGCGCATTAATCAGTTTCGTTTTGGGTTCTTTTAACAAACCAGGCATCTCTGCTTCAATATCCATGGCAAATAAAGCCTTGGCACGCACAAAATCCAGTTTGGTTAAAAAACCATGGTAAGAAAGCAACAATGGCGAGTATGGGCGCAAATCATCAGTTAAGGCAATCAGGATTTTAATAATTTCCCTGCGCTTATCAAATTCTAAATCGCGCAGCTTATTATTTAAGGTAAATACTTCTTCCGGTTCAATATAAACCGTTTGCCCCGTTGCCGATTCATCGTGCACAAAACCTTTCAGCTTCCGTTTGTTCTCGGCCAAAACCGGAATACACATCCTGCCATCGCGTACGGTTAAACTACCATCGGCAACCCAATTATTGGCAATAGCCTGTTTATAAATCGAATCCATCCGCTTACGCACATCTTGCTCTGTACGCGAAATGGCTGTGGTAATCTCCTGCAACTCCTTCGAAGCATTGGGTTTAATTTTTCCTTTCGGATCAATTACCGTTTCTATTTTACGGAGGATATTTTTTTCAATAGGCAGGTGCTCAAATAAAGCCTCTAATGTAGGATAAACTTCAGCGCGTTCTTCGAAAAAACGAAGCACCGAGAAAACCGTTTGCAGCGAAGTATACACCTGAAACCACTCGTCTTCGAGCAAATAGGTACCTTCTACCCTGATTTTATCGACAAGCGATTTAATATCAAAAAAAGTATTAATCTGCAAAGGTTCCTGGTTTTGCAGAATACTTTTAAACTCGTTGGTTTGGCGTAAAAATTTATCGATTTGGTCAAAACGGGTCATCACCTGCATCTTTTGCACCATGTTCTGCCCCATCGGGCTTAAACAATGTTTGCTAATCAGCTGCCTTATCTCAACAAATCCTAAACGTTCTAAACAATTTTCGGGATATAACATATTTTACATTACTACCGGAGATACTTCTAGAATTCCGGCTTTTTTAATTTTAATCAGCGAATCGGCCTCTTTTTTCTTCTTGGCAATTTCGGCTACGGCTTTAACCTTCGATAATGAATCGGGTTTCATCTTTTTCCGGATGGCGAGCGAATCAGCCTTAAATTTCTTTTTAATGGCTATCGAATCGGTTTTAAATATTTTCTCTTTAATTAATTTATCGGCCAGGGCAGTTCCTTTCTTCTGCGCAGCCAGCATTTTCTGGATGTTTTTGTACATTTCATCCAGCTCTTTCGGGTTTACATTGTACCATTTCAGGCTTTTATTGTATTGCGCCGAATCGGTTTCAAATTTCTTAAAAATACCCTTATAATATCCCGAAGCAACTTTACGGGCCGAGTCGGGTATGTAAATGGTAGACAGGTAGCCATCCACAATATGCATATCGTACAAAATCTTTTGCATCTTATCGGGCTTAATAATATCATCGGGTATGCCGGGTTTACAGCCCAACCATAATACCGGGGTCATTAAAAGCCATATTAGTCTCTTCATGCTGAATTAATCATTATTTTTTGCCCAAATTGCGGCAAGGTTATTAATTTTACCAAAAATAGTTATAAATGAGCATAGCTGATAATCTTAAACAATATAAAAACGAAGTCGAAACGGATGGCGTGAAACTGATCGCAGTTTCAAAAACTCAACCTGTTGAATCGATTTTAGAAGCTTACAATGCCGGACAGCGGGTTTTTGGCGAAAACCATGTACAGGAAATGGTTGATAAACAAGCACAACTTCCTGCCGATATAGAGTGGCACCTGATTGGCCATTTACAAACCAATAAAGTAAAATACATTGCACCTTTTGTTCAGTTGATTCATGGTGTAGACAGCATAAAACTGCTTCAGGAGATTAATAAACAGGCTGCTAAACACAACCGCGTAATCGACTGCCTTTTACAGGTTTACATTGCAGATGAAGATACCAAATTCGGACTTGGTTTTGATGAAGTAGTGGAGCTTTTACGCGACGAGACTTATCCGGAACTGAAAAACATCCGCATTGTTGGGCTAATGGGTATCGCTACCAACACCAAAAATGAAAAACAGATAGCAATCGAATTTCACGAACTTAAAGTATTCTTTGATGGCATTAAAGTAAGTTTCTTCCGTAAAGATGAAGCTTTTAAAGAAATCTCGACCGGCATGAGCGCGGATTATAAGATAGCCATTGAAGAAGGAAGCACCATGGTACGCATTGGTAGCAGCATTTTTGGAAAAAGGGTAATTAAACATTTCAAATCGAACATCTCAGCCAATTAGTATGAATTTAAACATCAGATTTGCAGTAGCTGAAGATTGTGCAAGGTTATTAGAATTAATTAACGAACTGGCCGTTTACGAACGCGCACCTGAAGAAGTTACTGTAACACTCGATCATTTTACTGAGGCAGGTTTTGGTAAAAATCCGGTTTGGAAAGCCTTTGTTGCAGAGGTAGACGAAGTTATTGTAGGCTTCGCTTTATATTACACCCGCTACTCTACCTGGAAAGGATGCCGCTTATACCTCGAAGATTTTATTGTAACAGAAGCTTTCAGAGGCAAAGGCCTGGGCAAAATATTATTTGAAAAGGTTATAGAAGAGGCTAAAAACGGCGATTATAGCGGCATGGTTTGGCAAGTTTTAGACTGGAACGAACCAGCTATTAATTTCTACAACAAATACCAGGCTCAATTAGAGAGCGGCTGGCTAAACGCAGCTTTAGCAAAAGAACAAATCAAGGCATTTTAGTATGGATATTTTTAAATTTGGTGGTGCTTCGGTAAAAAATGCTGAGGGAGTAAAAAATCTGGCCAATATTGTACGCGATTACAAGAAAGGCAACCTGCTCGTGGTGGTTTCGGCAATGGGCAAAATGACCGATAAATTAGAAGCCCTTACGCAAGCTTATTTATCGCATAGCGAAGATGCTCATGCAATTTTTGATGAGGTTAAGCATTTTCACTTTAATATTATCGAAGAACTTTTTCAGGGAAAGCCAAATCCGGTTTACGATGATGTGGCCAATACCTTTGTAGAAATTGATTGGCTGATTGAAGATGAGGCCAATAACGATCACGATTATATTTACGATCAGATTGTATCAATCGGCGAAGTAGTTTCGACGAAAATTGTAGCGGCCTGGCTTAACGAAAGCGGAAATAAAGCCCTTTGGGCCGATGCTCGCAATTATATCCAAACCGATAATACCTATCGCGAAGGAAAAGTAGATTGGGCTAAAACCAATCAGATTATACAAAAAGACCTTGTTCCTTTACTGGATGAAAATATTATCGTAACACAAGGTTTTATTGGCGGCACCAGCGAGAATTACACCACCACATTAGGTCGTGAAGGCTCTGATTATTCGGCAGCCATATTTGCCTCCTGCCTCAATGCTGCTGCTTTAACCATCTGGAAAGATGTTCCGGGTGTACTCAATGCCGATCCGAAATGGTTTGATGAAACTGAGAAAATTGCGCAGCTTTCTTACCACGATGCCATAGAGCTTACCTATTATGGCGCTACGGTAATCCATCCTAAAACCATAAAACCTTTGCAAAACAAGGGAATCCCGCTTTTTGTAAGATCATTTCTTACACCAGAAGGCGAGGGAACAGCAATTACGAAAGAGAACAATCCTTTGCCTATCCCATCTTTCATCTTTAAGGTTAACCAGGCGCTGATTTCGATTTTCCCTAAAGATTATTCTTTTATCATCGAAGAGAACCTGAGCAACATTTTTGAGCTTTTCCATAATCACAAGATTAAAATCAATACCATGCTCAATTCTGCTATCAGTTTTTCGGTGAGTGTCGATGATCACCCTACGCAGATAGAAAGACTGATTAAGGATCTATCGGAAGAGTTTACCGTAAAGTACAACAAAGGGCTGGAGCTCGTAACCATTCGTTATTACAATCAGCATACCATAGATCGCGTAACGGTTGACAAGGATATTTTACTGGAAGTTAAAAGCCGTCATACCTGCCAGATGGTGATGAAGAATAAGTAGGAATTCAAGTATTGAGTATCAAATATCAAGACTGTAATCAGCACTTAATACTTGCTACCTGATACTTATTACTTGATATTCTATACTTGTTACTTGATACTCAATACTTGCTACTTGATACTCAATACTCCCCCATGAACAACAACCTTTTAGCCACTGCCGTACAACAATACATCGATGTGCACTTAACTGCAGATGTAAATCAGATTGCGCTGGCTAAAAGTCCTTTTGAGGGGATTACCGCGGCCGAGCTTGCTACACAGATTACCGCTAAAAAGAAATCGGAAAAGAAACTACCAACCTGGTTCAGAACAGTTAAAATCTACTACCCTCCTGTCCTCTCTATCGAGCAAACTTCTTCGGAAACTACGGCTCAGTACAAATCAAAATTAGCCAAAGGCGATAGTTTAATTGATATCACTGGTGGCTTTGGGGTTGATAGCTATTACTTCTCTAAACAAGTGGCTAATGTTACTCACTGCGAAATCAACACCGAACTTTCTGCCATTGCCAGCCACAACGCAATCGCCTTAAATGCCAATAATATCGCATTCGAGGCCACTGATGGCATTGCTTATCTCCATGCAGCAGAAAAACAATTCGACACCATTTATGTAGACCCCGCAAGAAGGGCAGAAAAAGGTAAGGTTTTTATGCTTAAAGACTGTACACCTGATGTGGTAAGCATAATCGATACCTTATTGGAAAAAGCGCAGCGGATTATCATTAAAACTGCTCCCTTATTAGATCTTTCCGCTGGTTTAGCAGAGTTGAAACAGGTAAGTGAAATCCATATCGTGAGTGTAAAAAACGAATGTAAAGAGCTTTTATGGGTAATAGACCGCGTACCGGCTCAGGATACAAAGATTATTGCGGTAACTTTAAACGAAACCGAGAAAGTATTTTCATTCAAAAGATCGTTAAGCCAATCACCCGTAAGTTTTGCTCATCACCTCAGCGCTTCCGGCTACTTGTATGAGCCAGATGCTGCTTTATTAAAGTCAGGTGCGTTTAATTTAATTGGTTCAACTTACGGTTTATTAAAACTGCACCCACAAACGCAGCTTTACACTGCTCCTGAAATAAACAATACCTTTCCAGGCCGGATCTTTCAGATTGAGGAGATCATGAATACAGCTTCTCTTAAAAAGGCAGGAAACTTAACCGGAAATGTAATTGTAAGAAATTACCCGGCAAAGCCCGAAGACCTGGTTAAAAAATATAAAATCAAACCTGCTCAAGATCAGTTTTTAATATTTACCAAGGTTGCCAATGGTGATAATGTGATTTTAAAGACATCGATTGTACAATATTACTAGCCTAGACTTCCAGCGTCGTGCTGAGGGTAATTTATTTTATAAAGATCAATATGAATGACAGCCACCTCCGGAGTCGTCATTTCGAACGGCCCCGACAGCTATCGGGGGGCAATGTAGTCGAGAACCCGAAGGCTCAGCGAAGCTAAATCTGTCTCAATAGATTTCTCCATTCCGCCACCGGTGAAGAACCGGCCGGCTCCAGTCGAAATGACGATTTTTCTATAGGGCGTGTCAATAGTAGCTAAAAATGCGAAAAGCCTTTCTTAGTAGAAAAGCTTTTCGCAAGGGATGAATAAATAAGTATTTTATTGCTTAAACTTTCTTAACGTTTACAGCTTGTAAACCTTTTCTGCCTTCAGCTACTTCAAATTCTACCGTGTCGTTCTCTTTTAAGCTTTCGATTCCACCTAAAACATCTTTAAAATGCACAAATAGGTCTTTATTGTCTTCTTGCACAATAAATCCGAAGCCTTTTTGCGTATTAAACCATTTAACTTTTCCGGTTGCCATAAAAAAATAAAAAATTGTATAAAATAAATAAACCCTTACGCTTTGATTCGCATTTAATTTAACCAATTGATCATTATCGTTAATAAAACAATCAGATAAAGCGTTAATATCAAAACAAAACTACCAAATATAATAATTTGCAGATATAAAGCAATCCCAATTTAGCTCTTCAACAAGAAAGTTGCGTAAACAGGAAAATTTTTATTCAATTACTTATTCGGTTGTGGTGTAGTACGTAGATATGGCTTAATAACCTGGTGTCCTTTCGGAAATTTGGCCGGAATATCTTCTGTTTTAATGCTGTTTACTACAATTACATCTTCACCATCTTTCCAATCGGCTGGTGTAGCTACACTATAATTTGCAGTAAGCTGTAACGAGTCAATAACACGCAATACTTCGTTAAAATTCCGGCCTGTAGATGCAGGGTAAGTAATGGTTAACTTTACTTTTTTATCGGGACTGATCACAAACAATGATCTTACCGTCAGAGTTTCAGATGCATTCGGATGAATCATATCATAAAGGTTTGCTACGGTACGATCCGGATCGGCAATAATCGGAAACTCAACTGATGTATTTTGCGTTTCGTTAATATCGCTGATCCAGCCTTTGTGAGATTCGGCTGAATCGACGCTCAAAGCCAACACTTTTACGTTTCTTTTCTCAAATTCACCTTTTAAGGCGGCTGTTCTACCCAACTCTGTGGTACAAACCGGTGTATAATCGGCAGGGTGCGAAAACAATACGCCCCAGCTGTCGCCTAAATAATCGTAAAAATCTATTTCGCCAATGGAAGTATTGGCCTGGAAATTTGGAGCGGTATCGCCTAGTCTTATACTCATAACAATGATATTTAAATTTGCTTAAAACAAATCTAAACAATACTATAGTAAATACATAGATATTATATTATTTTACAACACAGAAATTACAATTTAAACAAAAAACCCTGCAGAAATGAATCGGCAGGATTTAAGCATATTAATTTATTTGGGGGGTTCTTCTGATTAGTATACTTTAATCATGAAAACATAATCCTCAAGCTTCTCAATCTGTTTAGTGCGTTTCAACCCCGTCAATAAACTTTTCTTGTTAGCACTTAATCTGTTTACACCCAACGAATCTTGTGGAATTGCCCTCATGGCTTCCAGAATATATTTTGATTTAATTGCAAATGCAGCGCCTTCTGTCTGATCTTGCTTACCACTGATAATACCAACCAAATTTCCATTGTTATCTAAAAGCGGACCTCCACTATTGCCTGGATTAACCAAAATAGATACCTGATATTGAGTAGTATCGCCTACAAAGCCACTTCTCGAACTTACAGATCCTTCGCCCAATACAATATCATCTTTAGGGTAACCTAAGGTATATACGTTTTCACCAATACTACTTAAGCTCTTTTTAATGGTATAAGGAATGGTAGATAATCCATTGAAATGTTTATCACTAATTTTAAGGATAGCGATATCATTTTGTGGATCGGTATAAACAGATTTTACTTTAAATGACTCTCCTTTACTATTTTGAACAAATAAAGAATCTGCACCGTTTACCACATGAAGATTGGTTAGGATATATCCGTTTGTTGAAACAGCAAAACCCGTTCCGCCAAAATTACCAGGATTAGGTTTTTTAGGCGAGTTATGCATGCTATTTGCTCTAACATCAAGAACAAGGTTATTTTGAGACTGTTTTACACGCGAGATCTCTCTACTCATTTTCTCATAAATAGCCTCTTGTTTATTATTATGCTGAATAGAGTAAACCGATACTAAAGAAAGTACCAGAAAAGAAGCAGCAACAGCAAGCGCCGACTTGTGTTTGCGCCATAATTGCACCACTTTCGACGGATGTGGCCTCAGTGTATCGGCAAGGCTTTCTACATCAATTTCGCCATGAATGTGATTTAACTGTTCTCTTAAACGCAGCTGTTCTGCAAAAGCTTCCATAGATTCTAAAAAGAATTTATGCGAAACCACCTTATGATCTACAGTAGCATCATTGCGACGTAACTGTTCAAAGGCCTCAGTTTCCTGTGGATTAAGTTTACCTAAAAGATAATCTTCGATAATTGCATCTAACTCCAAATCGTTTCTCATTTCAATTACTGGTGTTGAAAAAATAATTTCTTTAACCTTTGCAGGCATTTATATTTCTGCGTTTTGGCATTATCCGTATTGGTGTAGCCAAATTTTTCGCAAATATCCTGCATGGATAAATTGTGGATATAAAAATCCTGAATAATGGTTTTACAGGGTTCGCCAAGGTGATCGAGGGCTGATTGCATTTTTACAAATGCCGCATCTTTCTCTTCATGTTGTTCTACATCCTCCTCTACAGCAAACACATCTTCATAATCGGTAATATTGCCGGCCTTTTTGCTGTTAAGATTAAGTTTCTTCAGCCAGATGCGCCTGCACACCGAATAAATATATGTTTTAAGCTTACTGCTCAATTCAAAATTGCCTTCCTTAACCTTGTTATACAAAATAATGATGGCCTCCTGATATACATCCTTTGCATCGTCTTCATCCCCGTTATTATTGAGGATAAATTGCAAAACCATCGCATAATAGCCCTTGTATAACTTGTTAAGCGTATCTGCTGAGTTATTTAGAATACCTAAAATAACCTCTCTATCTGTTGGAACTGAACTCTTTAAACTGTTATTCACTAGTTAATACATTTTTCTATAAATAGTAACCCAATATTAGACAAAAAAATATTTATAGCTACTATCCTGCTTAATACAATCTTGATATCAGGGGTAACCCAAACCAGGCGAAAAAAATATTTTAACTTTTTTTCAAATTATCGGGTTACCTTTTTACCTTTGCGGCATTAACAGGAAATTAATTACTTAAAAAATTCAAAAAATGAAAAATGCATTCAAATTAGGCTTTTTAGCTTTAGCTCTATCTTTATCAGTTGTTGCTTGTAACTCAGAAAAAAAAGCTGAAGGTGCTGATACTACTTTAACTGATTCTTCTACTATCGTTACTGATACTACTGCAAAAGATACTACAGTTAAAGATTCTACAGTTAAAGATACAGCTGTAAAAACTACAACTACTACAACTGAAGTTAAACACTAGTCTAACTTTAACATATAAAAAAGGCCTTAAATTAAGTTTTAAGGCCTTTTTTATTTTTATTTCATTTTTTTTCAATTTAATGGGTTACCTTTTTCAATTCGCTGTATTAACAGGTAAATTAATTAATTACTTAAAAAAACTTTAAAATGAAAAATGCATTCAAATTAGGCTTTTTAGCTTTAGCTTTATCTTTATCAGTTGTTGCTTGTAAATCAGAAAAAAAAGCTGAAGGCACTGATACTACTGTAACTGATTCTTCTACTATCGTTACTGATACTACTGCAAAAGATACTACCGTTAAAGATTCTACAGTTAAAGATACAGCTGTAAAAACTACAACTACTACAACTGAAGTTAAACACTAGTCTTAACTTTAATATAAAGAAATGGCCTTAAATTAAGTTTTAAGGCCATTTTTATTTTTATTTCATTTTTTTCGATTTAATGGGTTACCTTTTTTAGTGCCGCGTATTAATAACGAATTAATTAATTACTTAAAAAAATTTTAAAATGAAAAATGCATTCAAATTAGGCTTTTTAGCTTTAGCTTTATCTTTATCAGTTGTTGCTTGTAAATCAGAAAAAAAAGCTGAAGGCGCTGATACTACTTTAACTGATTCTTCTACTATCGTTACTGATACTACTGCAAAAGATACTACAGTTAAAGATTCTACAGTTAAAGATACAGCTGTAAAAACTACAACTACTACAACTGAAGTTAAACACTAGTCTAACTTTATCAATACAAAAAGCCCTTGAATTAATTTTCAATGGACATGCCCCAAAAAGTTAGACACTTTTTGGGGCATTTTTTATGAGTAGAAAACAAAAATATGACTATCAGTTTAAACTTGATTTAGTCAACAAGGTAATCAAAGAAGAACACTCTGTACATGAACTTTCCAATATGTATGGATTGGCTAAATCACAGTTACAATT
>NZ_JSYN01000040.1 GCF_000812965.1 Pedobacter kyungheensis | reverse complement strand
TCTGCACCCTGCCCTCCGGCATAGGAGATTTTCGCAGGAAAAAGCACGAAAAACTTTGCACTGCCTTTCATACCCCCACTGCTCAAGGCAGGACCAAGCGCGTGTACTGGGCTAAGCGCGGGCAAGCGCATAGAAACTGCCGCCATTCAGGTTTTCGTAGGTTTTTACAAGAAAAGATCCAAGCCTTGATTTTTTGTTACTTTTTCATCAAGGAAAAAGTAAAAGCCCTTCGGCGGCTAGCCGAGGCAAGATAGTGCAAAGGAAAAAATAGTAAATGCATTACGATTCCCATCCGATAGCTATCGGATCAGCATGACGAACTGGGATATAAAACAACAAAAAAGGTTCAGCTGTTTCCAGCTGAACCTTCCAGGTTTCATCCCGCATTTGCGGAAATAACAATTATCTTAAATCTACTACTTCAACACCAGGATATTTTTTGGCATCGAAAGCAAAAGTAGTTTCAGGTACATTTACGTTTGGCGAAAAAGTTTTTACGTTATAAGTATATTTGTTTCCGTTTTTATCAAACAATACCACATTGGCAATTTGTTTAGCGGCTTTATCGATACTTAAACGCACTTTAAAAATTGCTTTTTTAGCATCAACAGGCGTTAAATCAATCATCTGGTAAGTTTTAGCACCTGCTTTTTCCTCACCAGTATACACATACTTAAAGCCTTTTTCGTAAACGGTAAAAATTTTAGCCGGATTAATTGCATCGCCGCTGTTATCTACATTGCTTACCTGTACTTCTTTATCTTTTTTCAGGTAAGTCCACTGGCTTTTGCCATCGCTAAATAACTCCTGGTTGGTCATCGCCACTTTATACTTGTTAGAGTTGGCTTTAACATATAAGGTACCTTGCTGGGTTTCTTTTACTTTAGCTTTCGGGTTATCCAAAGTGAAAGTAAAATCTGTTTTAACTACATTGTACGATTTGTATTTCTTACTTACCTCAGCTAAAATTGCTTTAGCTTTCGCATCAGTTTGAGCATAGGTTGATGTGGCGAAAGCGGCCACTACCATAAATGCTGATATTAATTTCTTCATCTTTTCTTTTTTAATTATCTTCTTTGAAACGTTAGAGTAGATTTTTTGGTATTGGTTTAATCTATCTAATCTTTATCATCCATACTGTTCAAGAATTGTTCCAAAGAATATTCGTCAGGGTATAAAACTTCGCGGGCCTTACTTCCTTCAAACGGGCCAACAATTCCTGCAGCCTCCAATTGATCGATAATACGGCCGGCACGGTTGTAACCTAATTTCAGTTTACGCTGAATTAATGAGGTTGAGCCCTGCTGATGCATCACAATCAGCCTCGCAGCATCTTCAAAGAACTTATCGCGCTCGTTCGGATCAAAATCTGCCTTGCTTCCCTCTCCTGCTTCATCAATATATTCTGGCAGCTGATAAGCATCAGAATAGCCACGCTGGTTACCAATATATTCTGAAATACGGTCTACCTCAGGTGTATCAACGAAAGCACACTGTAGCCTGATTAAGTCGCTACCGGTTGATAAAAGCATATCCCCGCGACCAATCAGCTGATCGGCACCACCACTATCTAAAATGGTACGCGAATCGATTTTTGACAGTACCCTGAACGCCAGCCTGGCCGGGAAGTTGGCCTTAATGGTACCCGTAATAATATTTACCGACGGACGCTGCGTAGCCAGTACCAGGTGAATACCAATGGCACGGGCAAGCTGAGCCAAACGCGCAATCGGTGCCTCTACCTCTTTACCAGCCGTCATCATTAAATCGGCAAACTCATCAACCACCAAAACAATAAATGGTAAAAACCTATGACCGTTATTGGGGTTCAGTTTACGCTTGATAAACTTATCGTTATATTCTTTTAAATTCCTTACCTGTGCATCTTTCAACAAATCGTAACGCTGATCCATCTCAATACATAGTGAGTTCAAAGTATTTACCACCTTTTTGGTATCGGTAATAATGGCGTCGGCCTCGCCCGGAAGCTTCGCCAAAAAGTGCCTTTCTATACGGTTAAAAAGGGTTAACTCTACCTTTTTCGGATCGACCAGTACGAACTTTAACTGTGCCGGGTGTTTCTTAAACAAGAGCGAAACCAAAATAGAGTTAATACCTACCGATTTACCTTGTCCGGTTGCCCCTGCTACCAGTAAGTGCGGCATTTTAGCCAAATCGGCAATAAATACTTCGTTACTGATGGTTTTACCCAAAGCAATTGGTAAATCCATGGTATTTTGCACCCATTTCTCGGTATTTAAGATGCTACGCATCGGCACCATTTCGGGGTGTTGGTTAGGTACTTCAATACCAATGGTACCTTTACCCGGCATTGGCGCAATAATACGGATACCCAATGCTGCCAGTGAAAGGGCGATATCGTCTTCGAGGTTTTTGATTTTTGAAATCCTTACCCCAGGAGCCGGGATAATTTCGTAAAGTGTAACGGTCGGACCAATTGTAGCCTTAATCTTATCGATTTCGATATTGTAATGGTTAAGGGTTTCTACAATTTTATTTTTATTGGCTTCCAGCTCTTCGGCATTTACCGAAATTTTATTGGTGCCATAGTTTTCCAGTAAATCAACCGTTGGATATTTGTAGCCCGATAAATCGAGTTTTTCGTCATAATTACCAAACTGTTCTACCAGATCGTCCGATTTAACCTCTTCTTCGGTTTTCTCAATGCTAAAAGCAGGTTCTTTTTCTTCCTCTACTGTTGGCTCAACTACCAAAGGCATAGCCGCAGCTGCTGCACTGGCCAAAGGCAAATTGGTAGCCAAAGGCGATAAAACTACTGGCGGAGTTACTTCTTCTTCAGGTTCTTGTTCTTCGAAACGGCTGGGCTGTAAAGTTACGTTTTGTGGCTTGCGCTCATTGCTAACCGACTTATCGCGCACCGGAAATTCAATTGGCGCTGAAGGTTCTTCGTAAAGGTTTTCGCGACCTGCGTGCTGTGTTCTCACCTCGTTTACAAAATCGGGCACTTCCGAATCGAGATAAACTTCTTTTTCTTTACGTTCAGGGAATTTAAAATCGATGTTATAGGCAATAATTAAAATGGTTAAGCCAGCAAAGGCAATTAAACCGGCAACCCCTGCTGCGCCAATTTGTGCAGCCAGTAATTTGTTGGTCCAGAAACCAAATTCACCTTCGAGATAATGCGGCGACTCTGACCAGAAACTATGTGCAAAACCTAAGGTTAGCGAAATAAATAACAAAAAGAAAAAGCTATAGCCTAATGTTTTAGAGATAGAAAGAATTTTAACTTTAAACAATAAGCGGTAGCCGATAATAAAAAAGGCAAGTACAAATAAGAAGGAGGCAATACCAAACCACTCGTAAATAAACTGATGCGAGAGTAAGGCACCAAATTTACCCAGCCAGTTTTGTACAACCGGGGTAGTTACACCTGCATTTTTCAGTTCTTCGCTGGTTTTAAACAAGTTTCCCCAACCGCCATTTGCATCAATTACATAACTCTGGTCATCTTGCCAGGTAAATAAATAAGAAGTAAATGCAATCAAAAAATAGAGGGAAAGGATTACAAAAAACAGACCCAAAATCTTTATTGCGCGTCCATCCGATAGATCGAATTGGGGCAGAAACTCCCTTTTTTCTTTTGGCTGGCGGTTTGATGTCCCTCTGCCCGATGCATTTTCAGCACCTTTATCTCTGAATGTATTGGTTTTAAACTGGTTACCCCTTGCCGACATTTTCTATCCTAAATAATTATTGATCAACAAATATAAAATAACTGATACGAGTTTTCTATTCCCCATTAAATTAAATAAAAATATTCGTTGGGGCATTAAACCTTAAACACAAAATAGCGTCTATTATTTTAACAACACGCAAGTTGTTACGTTTTATCATAAATGAAACGGATTTTGTTTTAGGTTTTATCCCGTTTGACCTGGAGAGGTGAGACGGGATTTTTTATAATAGCATAGGCCAATAGGTTAGTTGATATTATTTTGAAAAACAGGGTCCTGTGCATTACGTTAAGATTGCCAGTCAAGCTGGCAATGACGGATATTGAAAATGATAGAATATTTTATCGATACAAGGATAGCCCCATATTTATTATAGCATGTATTTTTTACCCATTAGCCCTATTAAAGAGCTTGCAGTTTTTGATTTTTGCTAATTTGCCCTACACTATATATATTTAGGCATTAAAGTTTACAATTCTTTAATTTTTGTTAATTTAAGTCGATTTTTATACAACATTATGGGTATAGCGCAGCTAGAAGAACAAATTGAAGCCGGCAACTTAAATGCGGTAAAGGAAATTTTGGTACAAAACCCCAGATTGGCCGTTACCGATACATCGCACCATATTTCGCCATTATTATTGGCCTGCTACTACAAAAAACAGGATATTGCCGATTTAATTGCAGAATTTGTTGATGATCTTACGCTTTTCGAAGCTTGCGCAGTAGGTAAATTCGATGCCGCTACCTTATTGATATTTCAGAAGCCGGAAAGCATTAACGATTTCTCTGACGATGGCTTTACGCCCCTGGGCCTGGCCTGTTATTTCGGGCACGAAGATTTAGCCCGGTTTTTAGTGTTAAAAGGTGCAGATGTAAATTTAGCCTCGAAAAACGGATTTAACGTTTTCCCGATCCACTCGGCCGTTGCCGCCAATAATTTCAACATTACCAAAATGCTTTTAGATGCCGGGGCTTACCCTAACGTTTGCCAAAAAGCAGGCTTGGCACCATTGCACAGTGCAGCACAATTGGGCAATATTGAATTGATTATTCTATTGCTGGAGCACGGTGCAGAAGTATCATTAAGGATGGAAGGCGGTAAATTACCTGCCGATTTAGCTGCCGAGAAAGGATTTAACGAAATTGCTGAAATTTTAAGAGACGATGATTAGGTCAGTTACAATTTTCAGTTATCAGTTATTTATCATAAAAACCGCAACTGTGAATCGCTAACTGCAAACTGAATACCGCCAACTGAGTACTGCTAATTGCAAACTGTGAATTGCAAACTGTTAACTGAACACTGCCAACTGTGAATTGAGAACTGCTAACTGAAAATTACTCCCAAACCCTTAGCCTCATCCGCTTCATGTAGCTTCTGATATCTAAAACCACCGCGGCCAGGAAATAAAAAAGTATGGGAAAACCTACAGCCAAAAAAGAAGAATAAATAAAAAACAGGCGGACTTTTGCTGTACTCATGTGTAGCTTATTAGCCAGATATGTAGAAACACCAAAACTCTGCTGCTCAAAATAGGTAATAATTCTTTGGAACATTTTAAGCTTATTTTAACACGCTTTAATCACTTTATCAACCAATAAAATAACAATTAACCAACGCATTTACATTGGTTTTCTTATTCTAATTTAGAAATAATAATTGGTAAAGTACAAGTTATCGGCTGAATTATTCCAAAACCAGCTTTTCAAAATCTTGTTTATCTTCGTGTTTGATGAAAAGAATCTGCTGTTCTTCCAGTCCGGAAAATTTTTTAACCAGCTCGGCTTTAAATTGATGAAGATCGACATTCTTATCCAAAATAACAGTTAAGGCATCGGCATTGCCCCTAACTTCGATAATCTGATCGGGATAAAGTTCTTTTAATTCGTGCGGAAATTCCATAATAATCAAATGGTTAGGACAAACATTTTTAAGCCTGTTTTAAAATCTTAATACCAATACCACAAGTTAAACATTTTTTCTGATCGCAATATTGTTTTTTAAGTTGTAAAATACCCTGCGAGGCAAATGCATTTTCAATTTGAACCCCTGCAGCTAAAAATTTTCCGGTTATGGCGTTATCTTCGGCGGGCAGGCTTTCTAATAATTTTATGGCTCTGCTTTGGTAAAATTGGGTATCGGTGTATTTGCCATAGGCAAACAAAAACAAGGCTACGGTATTTAACAAAATATTATCGACAGATGTTTTGCCGATCTGTGTTTTTACACCTACAGCTTCTTTTTTAAAATGATAATGCGATTTCCAGTAATCGTTTACTGGCAAGACATCAAATAAAGTATGTAAATCGGCTACTTTTTTGATTTCGATAATTTTAGAAAAAAGGTGATTGGATTTTAAAATTAGTGCTGCAAATTGTGCCAGCCTGATGGTTGGAAAATTCTGGGGGCGCATGCGCATAAATTTCCAGATCGATGCTTCTAGTGGCTTGATGCGGTATTTCTTTTGCAAAAACTCAAACTCGGTTTTCAACTTTTGCGGGTAAGTTTCGGTAAACTTATCTTTTAAAAATCCGGCAGCTCCAAAAACCAAAGCCTCAATCTGTAATGGATTATCTTTGTGTTTGGCATAAATATTTTGCGGAACAGCCTTGGCCAGCAGCTCAAAAGGTAAAGCATTTACCTTAAAGCCAAAATTGCGCGCCATAAAACGGTAAAAGGTTTCGTCCCAATCTCCTTTCATTTCGCTCAAAGTTTCATTAACAGCCAGTGTTTTCTCTTCGAAACGCGCTACGAGGGTTCTCGATAAAAAAGAATCGACAATTAGCCGGTCTACCTGCCCAATCTGCGCGACACAGGGGAAATCGGTTAAGGTTAAAAAGAGATTTTCATACTTGCTGATGAGCGAAGCGGCAATCCGGTTTTTGAGTTCCAAAACAGGTAATAGCGTACCATCTATGCGTTTAATCTCGGCATCGTGCTCATAAACCACATGAAGGATCACATTTTCGTAGCTCTGATCGTTTTGGTGGTTATGTTTTAACCAATCAGACGATTTGAGGTGAATTTCGACATTTCCGGCCCACAGGGTATCTCCTATTTTAATTTTGGCATGGCTAAAATCCGGGCCTGCATTTCGGTTGAGCAATCCGGGATGGATGATTTCCAGATTTTCGCCAGCAGAGGTTTGCAGCTCGCTGTAATCAAACGACCTGAACTGCCACACATAATGAAGAAAATCTTCCGGAAAATTCATTATGGAAGATAATGAATTTATTTGGTGATAACTAACTTATAAGTTTAAATTTTGAGCTTCTTTAGCGTAATTATTAAAAACATAGGTAATCAAATAGCGATTCCCGCTTTTTTCGAATATAAAGTACCAGGTTAAGGTAATTTAAAACTGAGGGATGAAAGCGTACAATTACTTCCAAGGTAATGAATTAATGTGTTTAATGGCTTCTGCTTTAAATTCAGAAACGGATAAACTTTCATCCCACTGCTCATCAAAAGATATATCGGTTGATGGTGTTTTTACATAAGCTACCTCTTCCTCATTAACCAAATGGAGTTCGCTTTGGTTTAAAACTTGCAGCAGTTCTTTTTTTTGAGCAACCGATAGGTTTTTAACATATTCAAGCAACAGTTTAAAATCTATATTACCAAAAGGGTTAGTCATAAGCCAGGTCTAAACAATTAAATATAAGATTTTTTTGGCAAAAAAGCGGTCAATATTAGGTATGCCCGGCGTTTCGACAAGCTCAACGTGACAACCTACATTAAATTCCTTTTATACCAATCCTGCCTTAATCAAAATCTGCTCCATTTCCTTTTGCAGTTTCAACGCTTCTTCTCTGGCTCTTTCGGCAAAATCTTCACCCTGGCTGGCATAAATAATTCCTCGAGAGGAGTTAATCAATAAACCACACTGTGCATTCAGGCCATATTTGCAAACTTCATTTAAATCGCCTCCTTGTGCACCAACACCTGGTACCAATAGGAAATGATTGGGTGCCAGTTTACGTACATCGCCAAAGGCTGCACCACGGGTTGCACCAACTACGTACATCATTTGTTCATCAGTAGCCCATTGCTGCGAAGCTTTAAGCACTTTTTCGAAAAGTTTGTCTTCTCCAATTTCCTGCAACTGAAAATCGGCATGGCCGGTGTTTGAAGTCAACGCTAAAAGAATAACCCATTTGTTTTCGAAAGTTAAAAAGGGAGTTACCGAATCACTTCCCATATAAGGTGCAACGGTAACCGAATCGAAACTCATTTCAGACGATGCTGCATTAAAAAAAGTTTCGGCGTACATGGCCGAGGTGTTTCCAATATCGCCACGTTTGGCATCAGCAATCGAAAAAGTATCTTTTGGAATATATTTCCAGGTTTCGATTAAAGTTTCCCAGCCTTTTTTACCGTAACATTCGTAAAAAGCAGTATTGGGTTTGTAAGCCACACATAAATCCCGGGTTGCATCAATAATCTGTTTATTGAATTCTAAAATCGGATTTTCATATTTCAAGAGGTGTTTTGGGATCTTATCCATCGCTGAATCTAATCCGACACATAAAAATGAACGTTTTTTTTGAATTTGCTCGAAAAGTTGTTGCTTGGTCATATATGGGCTTATTTGCTGCAAATATGAAGATTTTTAAGCTTTCTGAATAACAAAATCAGGCCTTTGCAAATTATTTTTATAAACATTTTAAACTTTTGTTTGCAGATTACGTTTCAAATACATACAATTGCATCATAATTTCTCAACCGTTTATCTGAATATCCCAGAAAAATTTATCAAGATTTATTTTTTGTTACCATTTTTTAAAAGCAACATTTGCTTTTTATTCAGCTTATAAACAATATAAAACAATTTGAGTATTTTCTAAAAACAGGCTCAATTCGGTTTTATAGCCACAAGAATTTATATACAATGAAATAGTTTGGCTTACCTTAACAGAAATATTTTTAGGCCTGCACAGATTTTATAACCGCATATGTGCGTTATAAGCAAATGAAAAATTTCTTGAAACATATATATTTAGAATGTTCAGCAAAACAGAATTAAATGATAAGCTCACAACAGAATTACGTGAGCTGGCAAAAACCTATGGCATTGAAGGTGCCGACTCCCTTAGAAAAATAGACCTTGTTGAAGTACTTTTACACCAGCAAGAAATTATAAATGCTGCTAAATCAGCCGGCGACCCTTATGCCGATAGCGAACCGGTAGCAGCAGCACCTGCACCAAAAGCTAAAGCTGCAAAAGCAGAAAAAACACCAAAAATTGCCGCTGCAGTAGCAGAAGCAGCTGCTGTTACACCAGAAAAACCGGTAAAAAAGAGAGCGAGGTTACCTAAAGAAGAAACCGCAGCAACTCCGGTGGCTAGAAAAAGAGAATCAGTAACACTTTTCGACGAGCCGCAACCAGAACGCCAGCCCGACCGTGTTTTTGAAGCAGAAGAAAGTGTAAAACCAATTTCGGCTTTAATTGAAGAAAGTGCAGAAGTACTTCCGGTTGCACCAAAGGCAAAGCACGAGCAGAAAGAAAAGCAGGAGAAACAGGAAAAACCTCAACGTGATGAAAACCGTCAGCAAAAACAACCGGGCGGAGGTAACCACCACAAAAACGAAAACAGTTATTCTAACTTAGATTTCGATAACGTAATTACAAACGAAGGTGTATTGGAAATTATGCCTGATGGTTACGGTTTCTTACGCTCGGCAGATTACAATTACCTTACTTCTCCTGATGATATTTATGTATCACAATCGCAAATAAAACTTTTTGGCTTAAAAACAGGCGATACCGTAAAAGGTAGCATCCGCCCGCCAAAAGAAGGCGAAAAATATTTTCCATTGGTACGCGTAGAAACCATTAATGGCAGAGTTCCTGCAGATGTACGCGACCGTGTTCCTTTTGATTACTTAACACCGCTTTTCCCGACTGAAAGATTAAACCTGTTTACGGATACGAACAACTACTCTACCCGTATTATGGATTTATTTACACCAATTGGTAAAGGTCAGCGTGGTTTAATTGTTGCGCAACCTAAAACAGGTAAAACCAATTTATTAAAAGAGGTTGCCAATGCAATTGCCAAAAACCACCCAGAAGTTTATTTAATTATCCTTTTAATTGATGAGCGTCCGGAAGAGGTTACCGATATGGCCCGCAGTGTAAGAGCAGAAGTAATTGCTTCTACTTTTGATGAGCCGGCAGAGCGTCACGTTAAAATTGCCAATATTGTATTGGAAAAATCGAAACGTTTGGTAGAAAGTGGTCACGATGTGGTAATCCTTTTAGATTCGATTACACGTTTAGCACGTGCTTATAACACTACTGCCCCTGCATCTGGTAAAATTTTATCGGGTGGTGTTGATGCCAATGCTTTACACAAACCAAAACGTTTCTTCGGTGCAGCACGTAACATCGAAAACGGTGGTTCGTTAACGATTTTGGCTACTGCTTTAACCGATACCGGTTCTAAAATGGACGAGGTAATCTTCGAAGAATTTAAAGGTACGGGTAACATGGAGCTTCAGTTAGACCGTAAACTATCGAACAAACGTATTTTCCCTGCAATTGATATTACTGCATCGAGCACACGTCGCGACGATTTATTACACGACAGGGATACCCTGCAACGTGTTTGGATTTTACGCAACCACCTTGCCGATATGAACAGCCAGGAAGCGATGGAATTTGTTCAATCGCAAATTAAAGGCACGAAAAGCAACGAAGAATTCTTAATTTCGATGAATAGCTAAATAAAGTTCAGCGTTTGGAGTTTGGCGTTACGCGTTTCAATCTCCAAACGCTTAGCGCTTACCGCCATGCTAAAAAAAAACATCCCTAATGCGATTACCTGTGCAAACCTTTTTTCGGGTTGTATCGGAATCGTTTTTGCGTTTAAAGGCGATTTACAAACCGCAGCTTACTTTGTGGTATTTTCAGGTATTTTCGATTTCTTTGATGGTATGGTGGCCCGGTTGCTGAATGTGAAATCGGCCATTGGCAAAGACCTCGATTCTTTAGCCGACATGGTGAGTTTTGGCTTTTTACCGGGGGTGGTTATGTTTCAGCTCTTAAAACTAAGCGATTACCCTTCTGAATACCTGCCTTACCTGGGCTTCATTATTACTGTTTTTTCGGCACTAAGATTGGCTAAATTTAACAATGATGCACGCCAAACGGAAGATTTTATTGGCTTAAACACGCCGATGAATACGCTGTTTATCTGCTCTTTACCCTATATCGCAGTAGATTATCCGCAGGTAATTTATTCAAGCATATTGCTGATTGCCATTACAGCCATTACCAGTTTGCTGCTGGTAAGCGAAATCAGGATATTCTCTTTAAAATTCAGCGATTTGAGCTGGGCTAAAAATAAAATCAAGTTTATCTTTTTAATATTATCGGCCTTGTTAATTGCTTTCTTAAAATTTGCCGCAATTCCCTTTGTACTGGTACTTTACATTGCGCTGTCGCTATTGTATTTTAAAGATAAACCGATGCCGGAAAATAATTAATCAGCTTCGCTCCTTTTTGCTTCCAATCTGTCTTTTTCGGCCTCAATCAATTTATTAATTTCGGCACTTTCCGCTTTTAGGGTTTGAATATCGGCGGGTATACTGGCTAATTCAATTCTGTTTTGTGCTTTTTGCTCTATTTCCTGCACCAAATCCCTGACATCAGGACAACCCACATAAGCAAAAATGGGCTTAATTTTATGCGCGTAACGAGCCACTTTATCCCAATCCAGCTGGTTTAAGGCTTGATCCAATTCTTCGAAATAAATGGGCATTTGCTTTAAAAAAGTTTCAAACACCTCGATTAATCCTTCAGCATCATCGCCTACCATATTAATCACATACGAAAAATCTAAAACACGTTTTTGCATCGGCTTAGCTTTATGAATTATAATCTTTTAACGGGTAATGGATCGTTAAGGCTTTGGCTAATGCTTAACATGCTTTGCCCCAGTACCGGATGAACCACATCTGGCGCAATTTCGGCTAATGGCTCCATCACAAACCTCCGGTTTTGCATGTGCGGGTGCGGCACCTGCAATTTATCGGGAATATCGATAATTTCATCGCCAAAAAGAATCAGGTCGATATCAATTAAGCGCTCACCCCATTTATCTTTTCTTACACGACCCAGCTCCTGCTCAATGGCCAAAGCCCTTGTTAAAACCTCTAAAGCAGTTAAATTGGTTTTGAGCGCTACAGCCTGATTTAGGAAAGACGGTTGATCTGTTTTACCCCAGGCGGCTGTTTCGTACAAGGCCGAAACCAAAATCACCTCACCTACCTGCGCACTTAAAAGCGCAATGGCTTGTTCCAAATTGGCTTCCCTGTCTCCTAAATTTCCACCCAGTAACAAATAAGCCGTACTGCACTCTAAAGCCTTATTAAGCATCATGTATTTTTATATCTTTACAGCACAAAACTAAAACATTTAAATGAGAGAATTCTTTAAGTATTTATTTGCCTCTATGTTGGGCTTTTTCTTATCGATGATAATTATCTTTATTGTCTGCTTCGTTATTATTGTGGGCGTAATTTCATCAATCGATAATGATAAAACCGTTATTGTATCCAACAATTCGGTACTGTTCTTAAATTTAGATCAGGCCATTACCGAACGTACCCCTAAAAACCCATTTGGCAGTTTGCCCATTGTAGGTAGCGAAGAAAAAGATGGTATTGGTTTAAACGATTTCCTTAAATCGGTACAAAGAGCCAAAACCGACGATAACATTAAATGTATTTACCTGAATGTAAGCAGTCCGAATGCTGGTTTTGCTACCCTGCGCGAGGTAAGAAATGCGTTGATCGATTTTAAAAAATCGCACAAAAAAATTATTGCCTACAGCGAGGTGTATACCCAGGGAGCTTACTATTTGGCATCAGTTGCCGATAAGGTATACTTAAATCCCGAAGGTGCTTTAGAATTTAAAGGTTTTAGCTCTGAACTTACCTTTTTTAAAGGAACTTTAGAAAAAGTGGGGGTAGAAATGCAGGTTATCCGTGTTGGAAATTACAAAAGCGCTGTAGAACCGTTCATTTTAGATAAAATGAGCGATTATAACCGCAAACAGGTTACTGCTTATGTGGGTGGCTTATACAACACTTTCTTAACCGATATTGCCCAAAGCAGAAATATTGTAAAAGATAGCCTGAACAGCATTGCCGATAATTACAGGATACAAAAACCTGAGGATGCTGTTAATTTCAAAATGGTTGATGCGTTAAAATACAAAGACCAGATTTTAGAAGAATTAAAAGGCCTATCTGGACGTACGCGTGGCGAAAATATCCGCACGGTTAGCATTAACGATTATGCCAAAAACAATACCTCGACCGGTACAGGTAAAGATAAAGTGGCAATAATTTATGCCAATGGCGAAATTAACGGCGGCGAGGGTAACGATAACCAGATTGGTTCAGAGCGTATTTCGAGAGCGATTAGAAAAGCGCGCCAGGATGACGACATTAAAGCCGTTGTAATCCGCGTAAACTCACCAGGCGGTAGCGCATTGGCTTCTGATGTGATTTGGAGAGAGATTGTGCTGACCAAAAAAGAAAAACCGGTAATTGCATCCTTTGGCGATGTGGCTGCATCAGGTGGTTATTACATTGGCTGTGCTGCCGATAGCATTTTTGTGCAACCCAATACCATTACGGGCTCAATTGGTGTGTTTGGCATTATCCCGAACTTTCAAAACCTGATGACCAACAAACTGGGAATTACTTTCGACGGTGTTAAAACCGGTAAATACGCCGATATTATGGCCACTAACCGCCCCATGACTGCAGGAGAACGTTTTATTATCCAGAATGAACTAAACCGGATTTACAGTGGTTTTGTGAGTCGCGTAGCCGATGGTCGTAAGAAAAGTAAAGCTTATATTGATAGTATTGGTGGCGGCCACGTTTGGATCGGAACAGATGCTGTTCAAATTGGTCTGGCTGATAGAATTGGTAGTTTTAACGACGCGGTTAAAGCTGCAGCCAAAAAAGCAAAGCTTAAAGATTATAAAGTTGTAGAATATCCTGAGGTGATCGATCCATGGAAATCGTTAATGGACGAAAGTACCGATAAGGTTAAAACCTATTACACCAAACAGGAACTTGGCGAAAATTATTTCCTTTACCAGCAAATGAAAAAAGTATTAGCCAGCTCGGGTATCCAGGCCAGGATGCCGTTTGAAGCTGTTATTAAGTAAAACCCAGACCTCGCAGGTTTTTAAAACCTGCGAGGTTTAAATCGATGTACCAAAGTATAGCCCAATATATGTTGGTTACAGTTAATTGACTACTCCTAACCGATGAGTCATATCGAACTCTCCCATATCAGCATTGCAAACAAGATGAACATAAAAACATCCAACAGCAATTGCAAATTCAAATACCGATTAATCCCTAAATACATTTTTCTTTATCATTTTACAGATTTCAAATAAAAACTGTTCAATTTTTGCGAAGAGATTTTTTTTAGTAATTTTAAGTTACTATCCCATTTATCCGCATTCGTGACAGATCCCAACACGATGCTATTAGATTTTTACTAGCAAAGTATTGTGATGAAAAAGAAAATTCTACTATATCTTATATGTTTGTGCAATTTCGCATCTGCCCAAAAACCAGAGATTACCAAACTCGATAAAAGCAAAATCTCCATCAAGGATGCTGACAGCATAATTACGAAGGTTATGAGGGCAGCTAACGTTCAGGGGCTAGATATCGCTATCCTGAATAACAGCAAAACCAGCTTTATTAAATCTTATGGTTATCGGAACAAACCCGCAAATAAACTGCTGGATACTGCTACCATTGTTTATGCCGCATCATTCAGCAAGGCCGTTTTTAGTTACCTCACCATGAAACTGGTTCAGGAAAATATATTGGACCTTGATAAACCCCTATATCAATACCTTAGTAAATCTATTGGCTATTACCCGTATTTTTCTGTCCTAGAAAATGACGATAGGTGGAAGTTAATTACTGCAAGAATGTGTCTCAATCACACAACTGGATTACCCAATGTACGCATTTTCAATCCCATTACCTCTGAACTTGATACAACCGCACAACTTAAAATTTATTTTCCGCCAGGCTCCAAATATGCCTATTCCGGAGAAGGATTTAAACTCTTGCAACTGGTTGAAGAAGAAATTACCGGTAAAACGCTTGATGAATTATCCGTCGAAAAAATTTTTAAGCCCTTAGGCATGAACCGTACAGGCTATATTTGGCATGATTCCTTTGGTGATGATAATGTAGCTGTTGGTCATTTTAATAACGGAGCAATCGATATCAAGAGAAAAAGAACTGTTGGTGTTGCTGGCGGATCACTAGTAACCACGATAGCCGATTACGCTAAATTTATAGAACAAATCATTCAGCGAAAGGGATTGAAAAGAAATTTGTTTAATGAAATGATCAGTCCGCAGGTTAATATCTACTCAAAAACACAATTCCCTCCTATCACTTTCGAAATTACAGATGAGAACAGAGATATTAAGTTAGCCTATGGTTTAGGTTGGGGCCTGATTGAATGTAAAAAATACGGAAAAGCTTTTTTCAAAGAAGGTAATGGTGATTCATGGAGGAATTATAACATCAATTTTATTGATCAAGGAATTTCCATCATCATCATGACCAATAGTGAAAATGGAGAAAATATATTCCAGGAGCTTATTGAAAAACTTATTGGTGAAACCTGTATTCCATGGAAATGGCAGGGATATATCCCTTATAATGCCAGGCACTAGCTTTGAATGATAAAAAATTGCGGTCGTCACACATGCTACTCAATCATCTTCCACTCCGGATGCAACGTAAGATAAGTTCCATTAACAGGAATGTTCTCTGCATGAACCGTTAAGGCCACACTTTTCCCTTTTAAAAATTCGAAACTGATTCCGTTTTTTTTCGAATCGTAAACCAACACCGTATCTTTTTGTGCATTCAAATAGCTTGTAACCTGCTTCAGGTCCGGAAATTTCGATTGCAAGGCACTTAACGTATTACCAAGCCTAAAACCATCGGCGGTTTTAAATTTATCAGAAGTAACCCTGATTTGTTTAACCTCCTTTACACGCATACTGGTATCGCGGTAAGCCGAATAAACCGCGATTTCGTTTTTTTGTCCTCCGGTAGAATCATTCCCATACCAAATGCCCCAGGCTTTACCCATGGCTGCATCGACGGCATCGGCCTTACCCAGTTTTTGCCCCACCTGCTCCATATCGGCTCCGATAGCAATTTCGCCAACCGAACGCCCGGCTACAACTAAAAATCGCTGATCTGTGGTTTGCCCGCCAACAGTTGAAACCTGGGTTAACGAGTCGTTTTGTTCGGCCTGCCTGCGGTTGGCCGACTGGCAGGCTACTACACTTATACTTAGGCCTAAAAGGATAAACTTTATCGATTTCATTTCTATTAAACAATGCCCGGGCTAAATTGTGTTTATAAAATTAGCAGCGCTTGATCGTAATTTGAGGCTTTATTTTCTAATTTTACAGCTTATGGAAAATAAAACCATCGCCCGTACTTTACGCCTCTTATCTCAGTTAATGGAATTGCATGAAGAGAATCCTTTTAAAATAAAATCGATTGCCAATGCTTATTTTAAGGTAGATAAACTGCCTTTTGCACTAAAAGATAAGCCCATTGCAGAAATTGATAAAATTGATGGGATTGGCAAAGGACTGGCTTCCAAAATTATCGAACTACTTGAAACCGGCGAGCTGCAGGAGTTAAACGAAATTGTACAGCAAACGCCAGAGGGCGTAGTAGAAATGCTGGGGATTAAAGGCATTGGCCCGAAAAAAATCCTCATCATTTGGCGCGACCTCGGTATCGAAACCATCGGCGAATTATATTACGCCTGTAACGAGAACCGCCTCATCGAAGCCAAAGGTTTCGGTTTAAAAACCCAGGAAGAAATTAAAAATGCCATTGAGTTTAAACTGGCTGCCAACGGGCGCTTTTTATATGCCCAGGTTGAAGGTTTTGCGCAAACCTTATTTACCCAACTATCAGAATGGTTGGGCAAAACAGATAAAGACTCGCTTTTAGGCTTTGCCGGCCAGTATCGCCGTGCTTGCGAAATTATTGATGAACTCGAAATTGTAATAGGTGCAGATCACACTGAAGCCGTTAAGCTTAACCTACCCGCTTTTGAACCACTTACACTTATAGAAACCGAAAATGCTTTTATCTGCACGACTGAAGCTGGTTTCAGGATAAAAATACATGTTGTTGAAAAAGCCGTTTTCTATTTGCAATGGTTTAAATTAACCGGCAATGCAGAACATGTGGCTAAGGTTTTAGCCTTGGCCGGCGAAGGACCATTCGCCAACGAGGAAGAAATTTACAGTAAGGCGGGTTTATCCTTTATTTTACCTGAGCTTCGCGAAGATTTCGATGAAATTGAGCTGGCCAAAACCAATCAGCTTCCAACCTTAATCCGCTACGAAGATTTAAAAGGTAGTTTGCATAACCACTCTACCTGGAGTGATGGTGTGCATACACTGGAGCAAATGGCTCTTTATTGTAAAGACAACCTGAACCTGCAATACCTGGGTATTTGCGATCACTCTAAAACTGCAGTTTACGCCAAAGGTTTAAATGAGCAGCGTGTTTTTGCACAACACCAGGAAATTGACGAACTGAATAAAAAACTGGCACCATTTAAAATTTTTAAAGGTATTGAGAGCGATATCCTGGGCGATGGTTCTTTAGATTATTCGGATGATATCCTTAAAACTTTTGATTTTGTTGTGGCCTCTGTACACAGCAATTTACGCATGGATGAAGCAAAAGCGACTGCCCGTTTGTTAAAAGCTATTGAAAACCCTTACACCACTATTTTAGGTCACCCTACCGGCCGTTTGTTACTGAGCAGGGCCGGCTATCCGATTGATTACAAAAAAATTATCGATGCCTGTGCAGCCAACAAAGTGGTAATCGAAATCAACGCCAACCCGCTACGTTTAGATTTAGACTGGCGCTGGCACCGTTATGCACTAGAAAAAGGCGTTTTATTGTCGGTAAACCCCGATGCACACCGTACCGAAGGTTTTCATGATATGCATTACGGTATCCTGGTAGCCCGTAAAGGAGGGTTAAGTGCTGACAAGTGTTTAAATGCGTTTAATTTAGAGGAGATCACAGCGTATTTTGAAAGTAAGAAGGGTTAGCGGTTAGCGAAAAAACAGCGCCTAAATGATGTTATTTTAAATTTTAAGAAATAAATCTGTTCAATCGATCCTTAAGGAAAAAATCTGTACAACCGAATAATCTGTGCCATCGTTTTAATCGGTGTAATCAAACCCTAAGAAATCTTTTAATATCTTTGCCCCATGATAAGTGAAATTGCCAACCGCATATTTAATGAAGTAATTACAGACTATCACAAGTTTGACGACATTGACCATCCGGTTGAAAACCCATACGATGCTGAAAGTTTAGAGCATCTTTTTTACGTTAAAAACTGGATCGATACCGCGCAATGGCACATGGAAGATGTGGTGCGCAATCCACAAATTGATCCGGTTGAAGGTTTAAGCTGGAAAAGGCGTATTGATGCGCAAAACCAGGTCCGTACCGATATGGTAGAGTTTATTGATAGTTATTTCTTAAACTTATATCAGGGTATTTCAGCTTTGCCTGATGCAAAAATCAATACCGAAAGCCCTGCATGGGCTATCGACAGGCTTTCTATCCTGGCATTAAAAATTTACCACATGCAGGAAGAAGCAGAACGCGAAAGTGCATCGGCCGAGCACCGTGCGCAATGCCAAACCAAACTCAACGTATTGTTATCGCAGCGCGAAGATTTATCGACCAGCATAGACGAATTACTAGCTGATATTGAAGCAGGTAAAAAATACATGAAAGTGTATAAACAAATGAAAATGTACAACGATCCGAGCTTAAATCCGGTGTTGTATAATAAAGCTTAAAGACTAAAGCCGAAAGGCTAAAGCGAAATAAAAGATTAATCAATCTCAAAGACACAAAGAACACGAAGAAAACCTGGTGCTTTTTGTGTCTTTGTGATAAAATAACACTATGGCCGCAACCCAAAAAATTATCGTTTTACGTTTTTCGGCTATGGGCGATGTAGCCATGGTGGCTTCTGTTTTAAAGGAATTTACAGTAGCGCACCCGGGTGTTGAACTGGTTATGGTGAGCAGACCTGCCTTTAAACCTTTTTTTGATGGCATACCTAATCTTATCTTTCATGCCATTGAGCCCAAAACCATTCACAAAGGAATTAATGGCCTCTATAAACTTTTTCAGGAACTTCGCGGCTACAAACCTGTAGCAATTGCCGATTTACACGATAATTTAAGGAGCAGAACCATTTCTACCTTTTTCCGCCTGGCTGGCACTACCATTAAGCGCATAGATAAAGGCAGGGCTGAGAAAAAGGCTTTAACACGTGCTACAAATAAGGTTTTTAAGCCTTTGAAACAAACGGTAGAGCGTTATGCCGATGTTTTCAGGGAGTTGGGTTTTACACTTAAACTCAGTCACCAAATCAATAAATCGCCGAAGGCTATACCAGCAAAAGCACAGACGTTATTTGCTGATCAAACCACAAAAAAAATAGGCATCTCCCCTTTTGCACAGCATATATATAAAGTTTACAATCTGACCAAAATGGAAGAGGTAATCGCATCATTGAGCAATCAGGGCTACCAGCTTTTTATTTTTGGCGGCGGTAAAACCGAACAGGCAATTGCCGAAGAATGGGCAGAAAGGCATGCCAATACTTATAATTTAATCGGTAATTACAACCTTACCGAAGAACTGGTCATTATCTCGAACCTCGATTTAATGCTAAGTATGGATTCGTCTGGCATGCACATGGCCTCGTTGGTTGGTGTACCTGTAGTTTCCATCTGGGGGCCAACGCATCCTTATGCAGGTTTTCTGGGCTACGGGCAGTTGGAAAGCGATTGTATTCAAATTGATCATCCGTCACGGCCAAATTCTATTTATGGAAACAAACCTTGCCTTTGCGGTGTTGAAAACTGTATAGATTTAATCGAACCTGAAACCATTGTAAATAAAATTAAGGAGAAACTAAATGGCTAAGCAATTACTATTGGTCCGTCACGGAAAATCGGATTGGGGAAATTTAGACTTAAAAGATTTCGACCGGCCCTTAAACAAACGCGGTAAAGAAAATGCACCGGAAATGGCCGAACGCCTGGTGAACAAAGGTTTTAAACCCGATTTATTGGTGAGCAGCCCTGCAAAAAGGGCAAAATCTACTGCTAAATACTTCGCCGAAGCCTATGGTTTTGAGCAAATCCAATACGAAACCTCTATTTACGAGGCCAATACAACCGCTTTACTTAAAGTAGTTAATGATTTGGACGATAGTGCCGATAAAGTACTGATGTTTGGACACAACCCCGGATTTACCGATTTTGCCAACGAACTTTGCAATGCCGACATTTACAATATTCCAACTGCGGGTATGGTGTTCATTACCTTCCCATTTGATTCGTGGCAGCTTGTAAGCCGCGGAACGGGAGAACTGATATTTTTCGATTACCCTAAGAATAGTGACGAGATCTAAGGCTTTTTATCATCAAGTGATTAAGATCATTAAGGCTTAAATTCATTACAGCCTGGATTAGGCTAACTGCATAAATAATTAAAACAACTTAGCTACATTTGGCACGATGAAGGTTTTCCCGACGAGCACAATTCACAGTTAAATAAACCCGGTAGTAGCGGCAGCTCCCGATCCTTCATCGGGACTATAGCGGATAACGGGGCGGAATGAGCCAAGAACCACGGAACAAACATTTTCAAAAACCATTAATGATCACATTTATAGAAAATACTTCAAATTAAATAATTTTACTACCTTTGAGTATATAAAACGAAAGTCCGGCAATTAGACATTTCGGTGAATTCATAACCTAAACTCTTCTGGTTATTTCATAATTCGTATCGCCGGAATATTTATCCATTAATTTATCTATACATGAGTTTTGATTATAATACTACGCGTAGCCATTTAATTTTATCGGAATATGGCCGCAACGTACAAAATATGGTGAAGTATATCTGCGAATTGCCAACCATAGAAGAACGTAATAAATATGCCCAGGCCGTTATTGACCTGATGGGCTTTTTGCAACCGCACTTACGCGATGTTGCCGATTTTAAGCATAAACTTTGGGATCACCTGCACATTATTTCAGGCTATCAGATTGATGTAGACAGCCCTTATCCGAAGCCTTTAATCGAAAATGCTTACATTAAACCAGAACCGCTTGCCTACCCGCAGCAACGTATTACCTACAAACACTATGGTAAAACTGTTGAAAACTTAATTGAAAAAGCCATGCGCGAGGAGAACCCTGAAATTAAGAAAGCCATGGTACAGAGCATTGCCAACTTTATGAAAATGGCTTACGTTACCTGGAATAAAGATAATGTAAGTGACGATACGATTATTAAAGACCTGCGTTACCTTTCTGGCGGCTTATTGGAACTTGAAGAAGGTGTTAACCTGGCCAAAGTAGAATTCAGGGCTCAAAATCCACGTCAAAACAATAACAACAACAATAACCGCGGCAGAAGCAACAACAATAACAACAACGGCAAAAACCGCCAAAACAATAATAATAACAACAATAATCGTCAACGCAACAAACCCAAATATTAAGGTAGAGGGTAAAAGGCAGAAGGCGAAAGGTTAAAATATCGATGCCCAATATAATTACTTGATACTCGATTCTAAATTTTTAAAAAATATATGAACGCATTTGAAATAACAGGCGGAATTAAATTAAAAGGCGAAATTACTCCTCAGGGAGCCAAAAATGAGGCTTTACAAATCTTATCGGCCGTGTTGCTGACCGAAGAAAAAGTAACCATCAGCAATATCCCTGATATTAAAGATGTTAACAAACTGATTGAACTACTGGGCGATTTAGGTGTTACCGTAGAACGTATTGATAAAGACACTTACACTTTTGAGGCCAAAAACATCGATTTAAACTTTTTCGAATCGGAAACTTTTAAAGCTAAAGGTGGTGGTTTACGTGGTTCAATCATGATTGTTGGTCCGTTATTGGCCCGTTTTGGTAAAGCAGCAATCCCGAAACCAGGTGGCGATAAAATTGGTCGCAGAAGATTGGATACCCACTTTATCGGCTTCGAAAAGTTAGGCGCCAAGTTTGTTTACGACAGCAAAAAATCTTTCTTTAATGTTGATGCTACTAATTTACAGGGTGCCTATATCCTGCTAGATGAAGCATCGGTAACCGGAACAGCAAACATTGTAATGGCTGCTGTTTTAGCTAAAGGTACTACCACCATTTACAATGCAGCCTGCGAACCCTATTTACAGCAACTTTGCAAAATGCTGAACCGCATGGGCGCAAAAATTTCGGGTATTGGTTCAAACCTGCTTACCATTGAAGGCGTTGAGGTTTTAGGCGGAACTGAGCACAGAATGTTACCGGATATGATTGAGATTGGCTCATTTATCGGTATGGCCGCAATGACCGAATCGGAAATTACCATTAAAAATGTATGTTACGATGAACTTGGTGTAATTCCGGAAGTTTTCAAAAAACTGGGTATTAAATTAGAGCGCCGTGGCGATGATATTTATGTGCCTTCGCAAAAACACTACGAAATTGACACCTTTATTGATGGTTCAATTTTAACCATTGCCGATTCTCCTTGGCCTGGTTTTACACCAGATTTATTGAGTATCGTTTTGGTTGTGGCTACACAGGCGAAAGGAAACGTACTAATTCACCAGAAAATGTTCGAAAGCCGTTTATTCTTTGTGGATAAACTGATTGACATGGGTGCACAAATCATCCTTTGCGATCCACACCGTGCTACGGTTAACGGTATTGATAAAAAATATAAACTGCGCGGTATCAGCATGACTTCACCTGATATCAGGGCTGGTGTTTCCTTATTAATTGCAGCATTATCTGCAGAAGGCAAATCGACGATCTATAACATCGAACAGATTGAACGAGGCTATCAGGATATTGACACCCGTTTACGTGCCTTAGGCGCTCAGATTAAGCGTGTAAATGCCGATGCACCGAGCCATTAAAGGTGTAAGGTTTAGAGGCTGAAGGTGTAAGGTTTAAAGCTTAAAGCAGAAAGACTAAAGACCAAAGCTTAAAGCAAAAACGCCAGCATAAAAATTATGCTGGCGTTTTTGTTATCGGTCTGTGTCTCCACAGATCGAAACTTATTTATAAGCTGAAACGATCTCAATAAGAATACCTCAGTAAAATATATTGCTTTTTAGTTTTGCACAGCAAAATAAACCAATGGGATAACCAATATGATCGCAATAATTAATGGAATCCAGATTGGTTTAGCTCTGTACTTAGTATCTTTTCCTATATTTTTATTCCAAAACAACTGATACATTATCACAACCCCCAAGACATTAACGATTAAAGTAATTCCACTGGACCTGTTAGGAATAAACTCACTCAAGAAAATAAAACCCAGCGTAAATATCAATCCAAATAAAATAGGCATCCCCCATCGTTTTCCTGCATTTTTCAGGTTAATAGCCATCATTACAGCACCAAAAAGTACAGAGAAGAGGATTGAAAATACATAAATCGCCGTTTGAGAATAGTATTCCGGAGCATCAATATCCTGAACTACGTTTCTTTTCCAACCCTGTAAACTGTCATATTTCGTAGTTTCCTTTAACCTGATCTTCTCTTCTATCTGTTCATCAATACCCTCTGGTAATTCGGCATTTCTATTTTTTAATTCTGCCAGGGCAGTCCTAACCCCTTCTGAGGTATGTTTATCTACATGATCTAAATAATATCTTAATTGATCGTCAGTTTTAGTTGATAAGATTTCTTTGAGCGTTGCCATATTTATAAAAAGAATGGCCACAAGTTAATAACTTATGGCCATTCTAAAAATTTTATTGTTCAGCAATTTTACAAGTTGGAATCCTATCAGTCCTTGTCTCCGCAGACCTTAACAATCTTAACCCGAAATCGCATTAATAATATCGTACTGGGTAATAATTTCGATCTTACCGGTTTCATCTTCTACCAGCACTGCCGAATTTTCTTTGTTAATTAACGACGAAATTTTATCAATCGAAGTATTCAGATCAACAAAAGGGAAAGTAGCTGTCATGATTTCTGAAATCGGAGCCGATTTTAATCCCGGATTTTCGAGCAGCGCAGATAAAATATCACTCTCGGCAATTTTACCTACAATCATTCCTTGCTGGGTAACCGGAATTTGTGAGATATTCATCGATTTAATGGTATTGATCGCTTCCAGAACCGATTTTTGCGCATCCAGGGTCACAATTTCTGTACTCTCTTTTTTAGCCAGGATAGATTTAGCTGTTAGTTTTTCATCTTGTAAGAATCCGCGTTCGCGCAACCAGTCTTCGTTGTACATTTTACCCATGTAGCGACTGCCGTGATCGTGAAAAATCACCACAACCACATCTTCGGGTTTTAATTTATCTTTTAACTGAATCAAACCACCAATGGCAGCGCCCGCAGAGTTACCTACAAAAATTCCTTCTTTGCGGGCAATGTCGCGGGTCATCAAGGCAGCGTCTTTATCGGTAACCTTTTCGAACAAGTCGATAACATCAAAATTTACGTTTGCCGGAAGAAAGTCTTCGCCAATGCCCTCGGTGATGTATGGGTAAATTTCATCTTTATCAAAAATGCCGGTCTCTTTGTATTTCTTAAAAACCGAACCATAGGTATCGATTCCCCAGACCTGGATATTTGGGTTTTTCTCTTTCAGGTATTTTCCTGTTCCGGAAATGGTACCACCTGTACCTACTCCCACCACCAGGTGTGTAATTTTACCTTCGGTTTGTTCCCATATTTCAGGACCTGTCTGCTCGTAATGAGCCTGTGAGTTAGCTAAGTTATCGTACTGGTTGGGTTTCCACGAATTGGGCACCTCGCGCTCCAGGCGCGAAGAAACAGAGTAATAAGAACGTGGATCTTCGGGCTCAACATTGGTAGGGCATACAATTACATCGGCACCAAAAGCACGAAGCGCATCAACTTTTTCTTTCGATTGTTTATCGGTTGTGGTAAAAATACATTTGTAACCTTTAATAATGGCTGCCATGGCCAGGCCCATCCCTGTATTTCCCGAAGTTCCTTCAATAATAGTACCTCCTGGTTTTAGCTTACCACTTTTTTCGGCTTCTTCTATCATTTTAACCGCCATACGGTCTTTAATAGAGTTGCCAGGGTTGGTAGTTTCTATTTTGGCCAGAATTGTACCCGGAACATGCTTAGTAATTGTATTTAATTTTACTAACGGCGTATTGCCAATTGTTTCTAAAATATTATTGTACCACATATTACAAAACTAAGCAAAGGCAATAAGTATTTTATTAACTAATATTTATTTGAAACATAATTTTAAAAAATCAATTTTCAAAAAATTTAATTCTATAATCTATAATTATGATAGGCATTATAGATTGATTATTGGGCAAAATACAATATTGCCTGCCTGAGTCAAACCAATTTACAGGGTTTATCTGAGTTTTTCAGCGCTAAAATGAGCATAATAAACATGCCTCTTTGAAAAAATTAAAGTAGTTTATAAATTTTGCCAGGTAAGGAAACAATAATGCCCTGCATTTCGAGCGTAAGGATTACAATAGCCAATTTACTTTGCTGCATCTGGGTGGCCAGTGCAAGCTCATCAATAGAAAGCTGACCGTTTTGCAAGGCATCTACTACCTTCTGTTCGTTGGTGGTAAGACTTAGCTGTAATGTAGCCTGTACTTCAGTTTTCTTTTTGGGCATTTCCTCATCCCAGCCCAGATAATAAATCAAATCTTTAGGGTGATTAATTAAACCTGCCCGATTGGTTTTAATGAGGAAATTACAGCCTTCAGAATATGCATCATTAGTTCTGCCCGGAAAAGCATATACATCCTTATTGTAAGAATTGGCAATTTCGGCGGTTATTAACGCGCCCCCTTTGATTGATGCTTCTATTACCACAGTTACATCTGCTAAGCCAGCAATAATGCGGTTGCGCTGGGGAAAGTTTTGCCGGTCGGGATTGGTTAAAATTGGAAACTCGGAAAGCAGACCACCATTTAGCACCATCTTTTGTGCCACTGCTTTATGCACCTGTGGGTAAAGCCGGTCTAAGCCATGGCCCAGCACCCCGACCGTTGGGGTTTCATTGGCAAGGCATTCTTTGTGTATGGCCACATCAACACCATAAGCCAGACCGCTTACCACCAAAACGTTGTAAGGTGCCAGCACCTCGCAAAGTTGTTTGCATAGGTTACGGCCATAATCTGTTGCATTACGGGTACCAACAATACTGATAATCCTTTGCTGGTTTAAATCGGCATTGCCTTTAAAATACAGTAATATGGGCGCGTCGTAGCAGTTCTTCAGTCTTTTTGGATAATTGGGTTCCGAAAAGAATAAAACTTCTATGCCATGCTTTTGTACAAAAGCAAGCTCTTCTTCGGCGCGCACTAAGGCATCGGTTGCTAAAATAGCATCGACAGTTTTTGCACCAATACCTGGAATTTGCAGCAATTGTTTTTTCGATGCCGAAAATACCGCTTCTGCACTACCACAATAGGCCAGCAGGTTTTTAGCCGTAACCGGCCCAATAGATTTAATAAATGTTAAGGCAATCTGGTGAAGTGTACTCATAGTATAAGGTTAAATAAATGCGGGATGATTTATTTCCTTACAATGGCCTTAAAAATCAATATCAATCAAGCTTTTTAGCGGAATATGAATATTATTTTTTAACTGCACATAATTATCGGTAACCGACCAAACTGTAGTATCTACCCGTTTCGGACCGATGGTGGTATTGAATGTAATTACAGCTTTAGATTTAAATTCGTTTCCAAGCCGTTGTGCTTCACCAAGCTTAGTTTTTAGCTCGCTGGTGTGGTCTTCTTTTGCATTGATGATATTTAAATAGCCGATATGTTCCTTTTCTACAATTTCTACTGACATGGTATCTCTTTAACGATTAATGTTAAACAAGCTTATCGATTTTTTCAAAAAAAAACAACCAAAATTTATTCCTTTTATGTAATAATTTAAATAAAAAAAAGCTGAATCCGGATTTTATCGATTCAGCTTTTTTGAAAGAATTTCTTAATTACTTAAACCTCAGCTTTCTGGTTTCTACCATCCCTTTAAACTCATGGTCGAGCTTTTCGTTAGCCGCATCTATCTGTTGTCTGGTTATACCCGAAGTGCTGCTAATCGTATTATCTTTAGCCAGTGCCGAGAAGTTATTGTTTGCAGAATAGTACAAAGCCTGGGCCAGCATTTTTTCGGTCGGATCTCCAAAATCTTTGGTTAAATCATCAGCAACATCTTTATCAACCGTCATACCACCAAAATAATCGCCTTGATCTAACTGGTTTTTGGTTTGAAACTGCGGAATGTATAAATCGTTTTTATCGATACGAATAGAGAAGAAGCCTACAGGTTTACCATAAGTGGTTTTACCAATTAACTTTACATCTACAACCGGTTTTAAATTATTAATTAATAACTCGCTGGCCGAAGCAGTACCTCCGCTAACCAGGAAATAAACCCGCGTTAATCCGTTCAAAGCACCACGTTTGGCAAAAGTCTCCTGATTTCCGGCAGCCATGGTAGGTTTATATGAGTAATCGAAGTAAGAATAAAGCCTGGTTACCCCATCGTTACCTTTGGCATAAAATTTCTGGTTTTGTAAAATGGTTGCATTCCCATCCTGCATGGTTTTAGTCCAATAGGTGGTGTACATAATTTTGCCATTTTGGGCCGGCGGCGCAATTAAGTTGGTAAACAATTCGGAAGTAGCCACAGAGCCACCACCATTATACCTTAAATCTACCACCAGTTCGGTAACGCCATCGGTAGTAAATTTTGCAAAAGCAGCATCCAATGCAGTTGAAGCATTGGTAGTAAAGCTGTTAAATACAATATATCCTACTTTTTTCGCCCCAATGGTATAGGTATTGCTAAATAAAACAGGGTTAATGTTATAACTGCCGCGGTTAATTACCACATCCTGGGTACCGCCACCTGGTTTTACAAAGGTTAATGAAATGGATGGATTATCGCCGAATATAGAGGCATTTAAGTTGGCAATATCAGTACTGCTTGATCGTGAAGTACCTCCCCCATTAACTTTAATTAGCTGGTAGCCACGTTTTAATCCTTGTGCATCTGCCGGAGAGCCGGGATAAACATATTTAACACGCAAAAGATCTGTAGCATCAAAATTGGCCGAGAAGCCATAGTCCTCACCTGCCCCACTCAGCTGGCTGGCTACAGATCCATCATCAATAAAAGAATATTTATCTTTCCCGCCGGTGCTGGGTAAAGCTTTAAATGCCGCAATAATGGCATTGTTAGAGCTGTATTGTCTCGGGTTAAAAGTATCGTAGTTAGGCATGCCTACATTCCAGAAATAGGTTTGTTTGGCATATAAAAAAATCGAATCTTTAGTCAGTAACGACCTGTCGGTAGTTGGTGTTTGCAACGAGTTCGATTCTACAGCTGCATCGGGCTCAGTTTTGCTTTTTTTGCAGGAAACAGTACAACCAACCGCCACAATTAAAGCACCCAAAAATACATTTTGCGAGAAAGATTTTCTAAACATATTTATTTGTAAATTTCTAGTGACACAATATACGGCAAATTAATTAATTTAGATTGCTCTTCATCAAAATTATTTGCACCAACAACTAACGCTTCTTTTGGTGATAAATTATTGTCGTTTAGTATCTTCTGAAAAATTTCTGCTTTGGGTTGGTTCAGTTCATCGCTGAAATAAACCGTGAGGTATTGTTCTAAACCATTCCACTCGGTTTGCTTTATTTTATTGAGCTGCTGCTCTGCATTTCCAGCTGTTACTATGTATATTTTTTTTCGGTCAACCACCAGTTCCTGCATCAATGAAAGCATATTTTTATACAGCAATAATTTTAGCGGCAAACGCGCATTCTGGTGTAACAGATTAAAATTGTACTGGTATTTAGGATCGATGCCAAATTGTTTGGCCGTATTTTCGAACAAATGTGCAGTACCCGATTTTTCATATTCAGCACGCATAAACTCAATAATTGGTCCGGCTCCTTTCTGCTCGCTATATTCAATAAACTGGGCAAACAAATAATACACCTGCAACAAATAGTCCTTTTCAGGAAAAAGAACATTGTCGAGTTCGAAAATAACCAGTTGCTTATCTTTTACGTATTGATTGGTATCCATGTTATATTGTAAAAAGTTTTAGTTCATCATCGGCAACATTGTACCCGAACACGCCATTTAATTCTTCTTCCGTCCGTACAAAAATTTCTTTCCCACTGGCAAACACACATTCGCCTCCTACAAAGACAGCGAAATTTTGAAAGGTATTTGGTTCGTGATTCAGATATCCTGCTATTGAACTGGCTTCAGGCAATAAAACCTGAATGCCATATTCGCCAAAAAGTACTGCAGATTTAGCCATTGGCTCTACTTCGTATTGATGCAGCGGGATAATGCAATCAATCCCCTCGGTAATGCAGAAATTTAATAAAATGTGTGCGATACTGTCGCGGTTAAGCACACCTAAAGATGTAAAAGCATATTTTTCGGTAGCAATAGCTGCTACTTCGCCATAATCGGCCAGCGAAACAAAATGACTGGGAAAGGCCTTCATCAGCTTCAATGCTTTTGCATTGTTCCCGCCTGTAATGAGTATTTTCAAAATATAAAATGTAATGAATAAATAAATTAGTGGATGATTGTGTGATGCTATACGATTAAACCATCTTTCATCATCACCACCCGGTCGCTGGTTTTAGCCAAATGCTCGTTATGCGTAACAATCACAAAAGTTTGATGGAAATTATCGCGTAAACTCACAAATAACTGGTGCAGGGCTGCTGCATTTTCAGAATCGAGATTACCTGAAGGTTCATCGGCCAATATAATTGACGGATTATTAATAAGCGCCCGGGCAATGGCTACGCGTTGTTGCTCCCCGCCCGATAACTGATTAGGTTTATGGTGGGCCCTATCCTTCAATCCAAAAAGTTCAAGCAATTCCAACGCCCTGGTTTCTGCCTGTTTTTTATTGGTTTTGGCAATAAAAGCGGGGATGCATACATTTTCCAGCGCGCTAAACTCGGGCAGTAAATGATGGAACTGAAAAACAAAACCGATGTTTTTATTCCTGAAAGCGCTTAATAAATCGCCACTTAAACCACTGATTACCGATCCTTTTAATTCAACTGATCCTGAATCAGGCTTATCCAAAGTACCTAAAATATGCAGCAAAGTACTTTTTCCGGCCCCTGAAGGACCAATTATACTCACAATTTCCCCTTTTTGCACTTCAAAATTAACTCCTTTAAGGATCTGCAGATTTCCGTACGACTTTTTTATTCCAGTGGCTTTTAGCATGTGTCAAATTTAGTAAAAAAGGATAAAGCGGAAAGACTAAAGACCAAAGCAAAAAGACTAAAGACCAACACTGGTGTATCTCATCTTGATACTCGATACCTAATACTCTCAACTAAATATCCCCTCAAGAAAAAATAAAATTTGCAATTATCATTTTCTTATTTAACTTTGAAAAACAAAGCACTTTTAAAATGAGCAACTCAGAAGAACAGCTAAATGCACTAAAAGATATCAGACAAATGATGGATAGATCGTCTAGATTTATTTCATTAAGTGGTTTATCTGGCGTTTTTGCCGGTGTTATTGCTTTAATTGGGGCTTACTTTGCGCATGATGAAATTGAGAAATTTGTAAATAAAAGAGGTTATAGCTACGGTGTGAGCGGAGAAATGGACCTTGAATTTAATCTGATTAAACTCGGTGTGTTTGTTTTGGTAATTGCTTTGGCAGGTGGAATTTTATTTACGTACCGCAAAAGTCAGAAAAACAATTTGCCCATCTGGGATAAAACCTCCAAATCTTTATTGATTAATTTGTTTACGCCATTGGCAGCAGGTGGTTTGTTCATCATTGCGCTGCTCCTTAACCATCCGAACACCTATAGCATTATAGCACCAACCTGTTTAATTTTTTATGGGTTATCGCTAATCAATGCCAGCAAGTACACCTACAGCGATATCCGTTACCTGGGTTACTGCGAAGTAATTTTGGGTCTGGTATGTATGTTTTATATTGGCTACGGACTGTTTTTCTGGGCATTTGGTTTTGGCGTTTTACACATTATATACGGATTGGTAATGTATTTTAAATACGAGAGAGGCCAATAAGATGAAGAACCCGATAGCAGATTTAAATAAGATTTTCGATAGCAGAATCAGGCTAGGCGTAATGTCGATGCTGGTTGTGAACGACGAAATTGGCTTTAACGATTTAAAGCAGATGCTTGAACTTACCGATGGTAATCTGGCTTCGCACCTCAATACTTTGGAGCAGGCCGAGTTTATTAAAGTACACAAAGGTTTCATTGGTCGCAAAACCAGTACCACCTACTCCATTACCGAATTGGGTAAGCAAGCCTTTAAGGCACACTTAGATGCGCTCGAAAAAATGATAAAGAAGCTGTAAGCAATTTTTTTTAACTATTTACTTTGAAATTCAAAGCACTTTTAAAAACATAAAATGGAAGAAATTAAAGAACCGCAAATGAGTTATATCGGGAAGAAGCTTGCATACTATTCAGCACTTGCCGGAACTATAATTTTAATAGCCTATCTGATATCACATGTAGAATTTTTAATAGGCCTGGGATTGGTTTACGTACTATCGGCATTTGTGGTTAACGGTATCTTTTTATTGGCACTTTTATTAGAAGTAATATATAACACTCTTTATTGGAGGGCCTATATCGTGGCTATTATAAGTATGTTATTAAATATTCCTCTGGTAATTCTCTACCTATTCATTCTAAGTTATTTCCACTTATAAATCTTAAACAAAATGAAAACGAAATCCAACTTTTTACTCCTCTCTACCCTGCTGGGCGGATTGCTTTTTAGCTACATCTTCTGGGAAGAATGGCTGGCATTAAACCAACTGATTTACAGTATTTTTATCATAACGGTTACCTGCTTTAACAGCGAAGTAGCCAAAAGCAACAAATTTAAAATTTATGCACTGGCACACCTGCTTGCGGCTGTGCTTGTGGTCATAAACAATTCGGTACTAACCAGTGTAAGCTACAACATTAGCTTGCTGTTCTTTGTGGGTTTTGCCCATTACCAGGCTGTGCGCACCATTTATGTTGCTGCAATGGCTACTGTGCTTCAGTTTATTACCGTTCCGGCCACCATAATCAAAAGACTTTCTGAGCTTAAAATCGGTAAATTCGACTTAAAACCTGTGTTCAGGCCCATTAAATATATTTTATTGCCACTCTTTATCATTTTCGTTTTTACCGCGATATACAGTGGTGCTAACGAAATTTTTGCGCATTATTTAGAAAGCACTTTCACAAGCATTTATAATTTCTTCAACAGCATTTTCGGTTTTATCTTCCAGGATTTAAGCCTTCCACGCTTCATGCATTTCTGCTTCGGTCTGTTTTTAACCGCTGCCTTAATCATTACCTTTTACAACAAAAGCATCGAAAAACTGGAAGCCGGCTGCAATGAAAAATTGCTGAGGATCAGACGTGGCAAAAAGCCAAGAAGCATCTGGTACGAAGTTGCCCATACCTTTACCAGCCAGATCATCACCAAAAAAATGGCATTGAAAACTGAATATATCATTGGTCTCATCTCATTTATTTCGTTAAATCTCCTGCTTCTATGTGTAAACCTGATCGATATTTCGACACTTTGGTTCGGCTACAAACCTGAAGGCAACTTCTCTTCCGACCTGCATGATGGTACCAATGCACTAATTTTCAGCATCGTACTGGCTATGGCAGTAATTTTATATTTCTTCCGCGGCAACCTTAACTTTTACTACAAAAGCAAAACCTTAAAAAGTTTGGCCATTGCCTGGATGGTGCAAAATTTTATCCTTATCATTTCTGTTTTTATCCGCGATGGTTACTACATCGAATTTTATGGCCTAACCCACAAAAGAATCGGCGTTTTGGTTTTCGCCATCCTCTGCATTATTGGTTTAGCTACCGTTTATATCAAGGTTGTGAAAGAGAAAACCCTGTTCTATCTGTTTAAAGTAAACGGAAATATCTGGTTTGTGCTTTTGTTAACTTTCAGTCTGATAAACTGGGATGTTTTTATTGCGAAATACAATCTCTCACACAGCGACCGGGTTGCGGTAGATGCCGGTTACCTGCTATCGTTATCTGATAAAACATTGCCGCTATTAGATCAAAACCGTGCAAAACTGCATTACACACCTGCAAAAGACATCCATGGTAAAGAAATTGCCAAACCCAAAAACGCACAATTTTATGGCAAACTGCTGGATGAACGTATTGGCTATTTTAAAGAACGCTATCAAAACGTAAGCTGGCTATCGTGGAATTTGCAGGATTGGAATACGGCGAAATATTTTGGACTGAATAAAAAATAAGATGACAAAGTGGGATAAAATTACAGCAATGATATTAGCGCTTCTCGCTTTAGCATGGTTTGTACTGAACGTAGCTATCAATAAAATTTTTGGATTAACAATCAATGAAACACATATAAATTAACCGTATCAATATGAAAACGCACAGCTCAACTTACTGGATAAATTATTTTTTAGAAAATGCTACAATCAATCGAATTGACTGGACATTGGAACCATTGATTAATAGCAAAGAAAAAGATAATATCCTTAAATCTCTAAAAGCCTGGCAATTGGCAGAAACCGGCGATGGCAAACACCTCATGCATGTTTCTAAAAAATATGCACAGAAGGTTAATGATCCTGAATACCCGGAAGCTGTTAACCTGTTTATCAAAGAAGAACAAAAACATGGTGCTAATTTGGGCAAATACCTCGATTTGATTGGAGTAAAACGTTTAGAAAAAAACTGGGACGACTCGCTTTTCAGACAAGTCAGATATTTTAACAGTAGCATGGAACTCTGGACCATAACGGTACTCACTGTTGAAAGTGCAGCTCAAATTTTCTATCAGGCGCTAAAAGATGCTACCAATTGTCAACTCCTTAAACAGATTTGTACGGATATTTTAATTGATGAAGCAGCTCATATCCAGTTCCAAAAAGAGCGCCTTTATATCATTTGCAGCCAAAAAAATGCTTTTTCAAGATGGTTGGCTTGCTTAGCCTATGCATGCTTCTTTACAGGAACAAGCCTGGTAATTTGGTTGGCACATCGAAAACTTTTTAAGGCAGGGCACCTCAATTTTTCTAAGTATCATTTTAAAATGAAGAATAAGCTCCGGAAAGTAGCGAGTCAAAAAGTCCTTTTTGAAACCGATACGGAAGCACAATTACAAACGAGTCCATTATTTTAAAAATCCTGTATAATTAACCTCTCGCCTTTGCTAACTTTTGTTGGATTTAGTTTTTCCCGGTGCTTCGCACCGGGAAGCAAGGGTTTTTACTTTAAACAATTAAACACTATATTAATATTTAAAATCATGAAAAATCTACAGTCAACATTAAGCTCGCCGGCAACACGGATTGCAATTATCCTTGGGGTTGTGGCATTAATTTTAAGCATTCCGCTTATCGCCATGCAGTTTACCAATGAGGTAAAGTGGAATTTAACCGATTTTATGGTCGCTGGCGCCTTACTTTTAAGCACTGGCCTTGCTATAGAGCTTGTGATCAGAAACTTAAAAACAGGCACTTTCAGAACAATCATTTTGCTGGTTATTTTACTAGCCCTATTCCTCATCTGGGCTGAGCTGGCCGTGGGCATCTTCGGTACACCCTTTGCCGGCAACTAGACCATTTTCTTGCTATATTTTTAAAATCTGCCAGCCTTAAGTTGCTTCCGTTTTGCTGATGGGAGCAACAAAATCAGGGTCAAAATTTCCGATTAACATAAAACGTTCATTTTCTCAAAAAATCGGTAAATTCTATTTGTTTAAAGGCTTTGAAATTGTAGCTTTGGGCAAATTTTGTAGCAAATGAACCCAATACGCCTAAAACAATTATTTGAAGCGTAAAAGGCTCCATCTGACAGATAAAGAAAAAATATAAACAGATGAATATTCACGAATACCAGGGTAAACAAATATTAAAAAGTTTCGGTGTTAACGTTCAAGAAGGAATAGTTGCCGATACGCCTGAGCAAGCTGTTGAGGCTGCTAAGCAACTGAAAACTGATTATAATTCTGATTGGGTTGTAATTAAAGCGCAAATCCACGCTGGTGGTCGCGGTAAAGGTGGTGGTGTTAAATTGGCCAAAAACCTTGACGAAGTTAAACAACGTGCTACCGATATCATCGGCATGCAACTGGTAACTCCTCAAACCGGACCAGAAGGTAAAAAAGTGAACAAGATTTTAGTTGCTCAGGATGTTTACTATCCAGGTGCTTCTGAAACCAAAGAATTCTACATCTCAGTATTGTTAGACCGTGCAAAAGGTCGCAATATTATTATGTACAGTACCGAAGGTGGTATGGATATTGAAGAAGTTGCTGAGCACACGCCACACTTAATCTTCAAAGAAGAAATCGATCCTAAAGTTGGCTTACAAGGTTTCCAGGCACGTAAAATTGCCTTTAACTTAGGTGTTAGCGGTAACGCTTTCAAAGAAATGGTAAAATTCGTTACAGCTTTATACAAAGCTTACGAAGCTACCGATTCTTCAATGTTCGAAATTAACCCGGTATTAAAAACTTCTGATGATAAAGTAATTGCAGTTGATGCTAAAGTAAACCTGGATGAGAACGGTTTATTCCGCCACCCTGATTATGCAGCTATGCGCGATGTTACTGAAGAAGATCCAATGGAAGTTGAAGCAAGTGCAAGTAACCTGAATTTCGTTAACCTTGATGGTAACGTAGGTTGTATGGTTAACGGTGCTGGTTTAGCCATGGCTACTATGGATATCATTAAATTAGCTGGTGGCGAGCCTGCTAACTTCCTTGACGTAGGTGGAACTGCAAATGCACAAACCGTTAAAGCCGCTTTCAACATCATTTTGAAAGACCCTAACGTTAAAGCCATCCTAATCAACATTTTTGGTGGTATTGTACGTTGCGACCGTGTTGCTCAAGGTGTTATCGATGCTTACAAAGAAATCGGAAACATTCCTGTGCCAATTATCTGCCGTTTACAAGGTACAAATGCCGAAGAAGCTAAGAAACTAATTGATGAATCTGGCCTTCAGGTGTACTCGGCAATCGCTTTAAAAGAAGCTGCTGATTTAGTAACTAAAGTTTTGGCATAGTAAGCTAAAAGCAGAAAGACCAAAGCTAAAAGCGTAATCATATATAAAACCTTTCAGTGCAAGCTGGAAGGTTTTTTTGTTCCCATTCCCCTCTCTCAGAGGGGTGTCCGCAGGACGGGGTGTCAAGGGGAGTGTTCCCTCAACTTGTTTTAGATAGAAATATGCAGGTTTAATTTGATGGTAGGCAACTTCCAAACCTCGCAGGTTTAATTAATAACATCATGCTTCAAACCTGCGAGGTTTTATCTCCTGTTTATTCATCAACATTATTTTGAAAACGAATGGTTCTGTTTTTATGGCGGCCTTCTGTCCTGCTATCCCTCCAAGTCCTCACTCATGCTTCGCTCCGGGCTTTCCGTTCTATCAGGTTTGGAAACCGGGGCAATATGTGCTTCGGCAACAGGCCAGCCCTAAAATCCGAAATACTTCACGCACGTTAGCTCATGACAAACTTAAGGAGATTAAAAACATTGCCATCCTGACAGAAAATCCTGTCTCATTTAGTTATAAGTAAATACACACCTGTATTTCCCCTTGTAAATGTTGAAAAACTTAAAACCGTCATTTTTATTTAATCATTTGCAGCATAATACAAATTAGAATATATTATTAATCAGGATATTTTTATCGTTTTACAATAAATAATATACGAATATCAATCATTACCTATTGCAATCCATTTTTAATGACACAATTTAATTTGGAATGATTTTTGCTGTAAGTAAAACTGTAAAAATCTTGTGCAAACGATAACATTTTCAGCATTTTATCCTTTCGGATTGCTATACAATTTCGTAACTTTGCACACTCAATAATTAAAGAGCACACAAAACGTATAAATGAGACAACTCAAGATAACGCAATCCATTACCAACCGTGAAAGTCAATCGTTAGATAAATACCTGCACGAAATTGGTAAAGTAGATTTAATAACAGCAGAAGAGGAAGTAATTTTAGCAAGGAAGATTCGTGAGGGCGATCAGGCTGCATTAGAGCGATTAACTAAAACCAACTTACGTTTCGTTGTATCTGTTGCAAAACAATACCAAAATCAGGGTTTAACTTTAGGAGACTTAATTAATGAAGGTAACCTGGGCTTAATTAAAGCGGCAAAACGCTTTGATGAAACCAAAGGTTTCAAATTCATTTCTTACGCTGTTTGGTGGATTCGTCAGTCGATTTTACAGGCTATTGCCGAGCAAAGCCGTATTGTACGTTTACCTTTAAACCAGGTAGGTTCGTTAAGTAAAATCAGTAAAGCTTTCTCTAAATTAGAGCAGGAATACGAGCGTGAGCCATCACCGGAAGAACTGGCTGACATTTTAGAAACTACGGTTGATAAAATTTCTGACACATTGAGTAACTCTGGTCGTCACGTATCAATGGATGCTCCGTTTGTTCAGGGTGAAGAAAATACCTTATTGGATGTATTGGAAAACCACGAGCCAAACACCGATAGCTCATTGATTAACGAATCTTTATCAGAAGAAATTAAACGTTCTTTATCTACCCTAACAGAAAGAGAAAGAGAAATTATCGTTTTATTTTTCGGCTTAGGTTCTAACCACCCACTTTCGTTGGAAGAAATTGGTGAGAAATTTAACTTAACACGCGAGCGTGTACGTCAGATTAAAGATAAAGCGTTACAACGCTTACGTCATACTTCAAGAAGTAAGATTTTGAAATCTTATTTAGGATAGTCAAGATATCTTCAATACCAAAAAGGTCCCGATCAAAAATCGGGACCTTTTTTATTTATGTTTCTTGCTATAGATTTCTCGGCTTCGTTGCACTGCGCTCGAAATGACGATTTTCCATGTGCGATATCGATTTCAAAGAAATCTTCCAATGAGTCATGCTGAACTTGTTTCAGCATCTCTCCTTTGTATGCGCAATTCAATAAGAGACCCTGAAACGTGTTCAGGGTGACGATTAGCTAAGCGTGACACCGATTTCAAAGAAAACCTTCCAATACGTCATGCTGAACTTGTTTCAGCATCTCTCCTTTGTATACGCAATTCAATAAGAGACCCTGAAACGAGTTCAGGGTGACGATCGTCTATGTTTGAATTAACCCCTAAAACAACAAGTGTTTCACCGTTAAGCCGTTATTAATTAACTGCTTTAACGAATCTACGCCAATG
>NZ_JSYN01000004.1 GCF_000812965.1 Pedobacter kyungheensis | reverse complement strand
TCGTCATTGCGAGAAGGCTTTTTCAGCCGCCGAAGCAATCTTTATAGCAAAACTTACCGGCATGAAAGATTGCTTCGTCGTTCCTTCTCGCAATGACGATTTTTCGAGTAGATCAAAGCCGTTAGGCTCTCCCTGTTACTCATATTGATTTTTATACAATAAATTACCCCTCAACCTGACAAATTTCCAGATAAAACTAATACTTTAACATTCAGCAAATGCTAACAGCTAAAATAACTTCTAAAAATTTTACCTGATATTTTGCAATACTTTTTTTCAATTCTATATTTACAAAAAAAATAACGCTTAAATTATGGAAAGCTCAAATGATAGCTTATGTAACAGCTGTTACAAACCCTTTACCCTTACCGATACCTTTTGCAACAACTGTGGTTTCCCGCTTCAGGGAACAAAAGAAGAAAAGGATAGTCATATTGCCAACAGAACAATTAAAGAAGTAGATCTTATCGAATTACAAAGATCGGTAGACAGTGCTTGCAATTCGCTATACTGGATTGCAGGATTTATCGGGCTATCTACAATTTTTATATTCTTTACTGCTGCCGCAGAAGATCAGTTTGCCTTATTGATCATGAATGTTATTTTGGTTGGCGCATTTTTAGGCTTTGGGGTTTTAAGCAGATCGAAACCTACTACTGCCATGATTTCGGGCTTATCTTTATACGTGATTATTCAGATTTTAAATCTGATTGCCGATCCTGCAACCATATTCAAAGGCATTATTTTTAAAGTCGGTATTATAATTTACCTGATTAAAGGTATTAAATCTGTACTGGAAGCTGATAAGATAAAAAAAGAGCTTAATATCGAATAACTTGGAAGATCAGCAAATTCCTGAGAACTTATGTGATAATTGCCAGAGCGAAGTTCCGTTAGGCAATAAATTTTGTAGCACCTGCGGCAGAGCCCAAAACTACAAGGATATCGTAATTCAGCATAAAAGGTGGCCCAACATTCAGCAGGTTGGGCTATTTTTTGCGGTTGAAATCTGCTGCTGTGTCACTTCGCTATTGATCAAAGACCATTCTTTAAGCACATTATTTTGTCTGGATGTAATTATGGGGTGCTCTGCCCTGCTCTTCTTTTTTTACAACTGGCCTGAAAATAAAGTCATATTGAAATGGCCGGGCTTCTCCATCGCTAAATTACTGGGGCTTATTGTACTTACTATTTTGGCGTCAGTTACGGTTACATTCCTGGTGGATCATTTAAATGTATTGCTTTTCAAAAAAGAAGTTACCCATTACACCTTGTTCGAGTTCCACAAATATGGTACTTACCTGATGTTTCTTTCCATTGCGCTCTATCCTGCAATATTTGAAGAGTTAGCTTACAGGGGATATTTAATTCAGAAGTTATTAAGTGTAGTTGATGAAAAAGAGGCGGTATATATTTCTTCTGTCTTGTTTTTCATTATCCATTTCAGCCTGATTTCTATATTCTGGCTGCTGCCATTTGCGTTGTTTCTGGGTTGGCTAAGAATTAAAACCAAAACCTTATGGTACGGCGTTTTTGTTCACTTCTTTTTCAATGCGACAGCTTGCTTCTTAGACCTGTATCCTTTAGAAGAACTATTTAAACTGTTTTAACCATTTCGTTTCCCAATAAAAAAGTCAGATGGTATATCTGACTTTACATATCTTTTAATCGCCGCTTCCGGGAACGAAGTGGAGACCAGGTGTTAAATAATGTAATAAAATTACCCTCGAATAACGGTAATTGATAGGTGATAAAAGCAACACGCCACTTAAAATCAGGGTAACGTAGTACCAAAGGTTTTCATAAACCAGTGGCAAACCTAAAATGTAGGCTGCTACACCTATGGTAATAATCTCGGCCACATTCATGGCATAACTTACAAACATGGCTACATAAAAGAAACCTGGCTCACGCTCAAATTTTAAATTACAGTGCGGGCAATTGATATTTGTTTTTTGAAGTTTGAACGAATAAGCGCTTCCGGTAAAAATATCGCCTTTGCGGCAACGTGGACATTTACATTGTAAAAAGGATTGGAATTTGGATAACTCAGCCATAATATTCTGATTTGATAGTACAAAGTTAGGCTTTAATAATCCACAAAATTATGATCTGTGTCATATTTAGTGGTTCGTTCGTTCAATAGTCATGAGTTTATTGGTAGCGAATTGCCATGCCAAAAACATAATTATAAACTACCTTTTAACTATTTTTCCTTTAACCGTCTTAATTAAACCTTTACCTGCAAGCATTTTCACGCCACGGATTACCGTTTCAACTCTTAAACCAGTCATGTCAGCCAGTTCCTGCCGGGTTACTTTTAAATTTTCGCCTTCAGTAATATCGTGCAATAAGTAATTGATGATGGTAAGTAAGCGGTGATCGGCCTTTTCATTGGCCAGTTCTTCCAGCATCATCGATTTATAAAACAACCTCTGACTTAGCGTCTGGATCAGATTCATGCTAAAATCCGGCTCGTTTTTAATCAGGCTAAAGAAATCTTCTTTATTTACGGCAATTAGCTGTGTATCTTTATTGGTAATGGTAAAGGCCAGGTAAGGCCGGTTAATCAGCAAAGCGGGCTCGCCAAAATGCTGTCCTGCTTTAAAAACCCCTTGTATAAACTCTTTACCTTCATCGCTCACGGTTACCATGCGCACCTCGCCCGTTTTGATGAAATACACATACCTGGGCTGCGTGCCGGGTTCATAAATCACCGAATCTTTGGTGTAAGTTTTTATTTTTAAACCCCGGTCAACCAGCTGCTGAATATTCATTTTCCAGTTAGCTTTAAACTATCCTAAGGTTTCTTTCATCAAGCGCGTATAAAACTCCTTCAGTGTAATGCCCATGGCAGCCACCTGTTGTGGTATAAAACTGGTAGCGGTTTGGCCCGGAATGGTATTAATTTCGATAAAATAAAACTTGCCGGTTTCGTGTTCCAAAAAGTAATCTACGCGAACAACGCCCCTGCAGTTTAATTTACGGTACACGTCGGTTACCACTTGTTGCACACGAACCAACTCTTCAGCATTCATATTGCCAGGTGTAATTTCTTCGGTAGCACCTGGTGTATATTTAGCTTCGAAATCGAAGAATTCGTTTTGCGGGATCACTTCTGTTGTAGGGAGCACGATAATTTTTCCTTCAGCACCAAAAATGCCAATAGAAAACTCACGGCCACTTACAAACTCTTCAATCAGGATCTGGCTATCTTCTTTAAAGGCTTTATCGATTGCTGCTTCAAGGTCATCGGCATGTTTAACCTTGGTCATGCCAATGCTGCTCCCCCCGCTATTGGGTTTTACAAAATAAGGCAATCTTAAATCCTGTTTAATCTGATTAATATTATAATTGCCATCTTTGAAGATCTGCACCGATTTAGCGGTGTGTAAATGATCAATCCCTTCAACAATGGCTTTGGTATAACCTTTGTTCATGGTAATTGATGAGGTTAAGGCATCGCAGGTGGTATACGGAATACCAATCATATCAAAATAGCCCTGCAGTTTGCCATCCTCTCCCGGCGAACCATGTATAGCAATAAATACACCATCGAACTTTATTTTCCTTCCTTCAAGGGTTAGAGAAAAGTCGTTCTTATCAATTTCAATTTTTACCGAATCGGCAGGCTCATAAAACCAACCTTTTTCGTTCAGCATAATTTTATAAACATCGTATAATTCGGGGTCGATATGTTGCGCAATAGTTGCTGCACTTTTTACCGAAACAACCCATTCACCTGTGGTACCGCCTGTTAACAATGCTATCGTTTTCTTCATGTCTGAAATCCTTGTATAAATAGAAATTGATTATAAATATATCCTCAAAAATATAAATATCTTTGTGCTTTAGTTAATTTTGACTGGTAGAATATTCAATAAATAAAATCAAAATAATTGGACGGATAATTGCTTGTGCAGGTATTCAATTCTATATTCAATAATTTAAAATAGCTACATTTGAGCTTGTACGCATAACCCATAATTTAAGATTCATGTCTAAATTTATAGATTACTTAAAAACGAAATCCTTTAGAAACAACATTTTAGCAGCCGTAATTACCGTTATTGTTTTGCTGCTGGTGGCTTTTTTTAGCTTAAGATTTTACACCAAACATGGTCAGGGTTTAAACGTACCTGCAGTTAAAGGGCTTCCGTTTGAGCAAGCTGTTAAAAAACTCGAAGATGCAGGCTTAAAATACGAAGTAGATTCGGTATTTATTCTCGATCAACCGGCAGGTATTGTAATTGATCAGGACCCCGATCCCAATACCTTTGTAAAAGACAACCGTACCATTTACTTAACCATTAACGCTGGCAAAACACCAAATACGAAATTCCCTGATGTTGCCTTTAAAACGTTAAGAGAAGCGCAGGCGCTTATTGAAAGCTCGCGTTTAAAGCTTGGCGATACCACTTACAGACCAGATGTGAGCCGTGATGTGGTATTGGAAGCATCTTTTGGCGGGCAGCCGATTACCGCCGGCCAGATTGTACCGGTTGGTTCACGTATCAACCTTGTTTTGGGTGATGGACGCGGAAATGAAGAAGTAGAAATTCCTCAGTTAATGGGATTGACCATGGACGAGGCTAAATTTAGCTTAAAAGGATCGAACCTGAGTTTGGGTACCATTATTTACGAAGGACCAATTACCGATAGTGCTACGGCTGTAATTGTTAAACAAGACCCTGTGGTAGCCGATTCGGTAACCAAAGTGGCTATTGGAACTAAAATAAACATTACTTTATCTAACAAACAACAATAATTTCGCATAACATACCGATGACTGAAGTAGAAAAAAAGAATATGAGTACCGGCAAAAAAGTAGCACTAATCGTTGCAGTGATTGTGATTTTAACCGGAGGTTACTTTGCGTTAAACCTGTACAGGCTATACTTTGCCCCCAACGTTACCGAAAACCAAAAATATTTATACATTAAAACCGGCAGCAGTTACGATGACCTGCTTGCAGAGATTAAAAAGAAAGACCTGGTAAAGAGCATTTCTTCTTTTACAGCGGCTGCTGGAAAAATGAACCTGGCCAACAGTGTTAAACCCGGCCGTTACCGTCTACTAAAAGGGATGACTAACCGCACCCTGATTAACTTGATTAAAGCTGGTAATCAGGATCCTGTTAAATTGAAATTTCACAATATCCGTAAAAAGGAAAACTTTGCAGCCTATCTGGCCAGCAACCTCGAAGCCGATTCTTTGAGTTTTATTAATGTATTAGATTCTACTGCATTAATTGCCAAATACGGCTTTAACCAGGATAACGTTTACACCATGTTTATCCCGAATACTTATGAAATGTACTGGAATATTTCGCCGGTTGATTTCTTTGAAAGGATGCACAAGGAATATGATAAATTCTGGACTGCGGAACGTAAACAAAAAGCAGCAAGTTTAAACCTTACGCCTGCGCAGGTGTATACCCTGGCTTCGATTGTTGATGGTGAAGCACTTTACGATAAAGAAATGCCAATTATTGCCGGTTTGTATTTAAACCGCTTAAACAAGGGCATATTGTTACAGGCAGATCCAACTGTAATTTTCGCTAATAACGATTTTACGGTTAAAAGGGTAACCGGAAAGCTATTGCAGGTGCAATCGCCTTACAATACCTACAAATATGCCGGTTTGCCTCCGGGACCAATTATGATGCCGAGCATAAATGCAATAGATGCAGTATTAAACCGCGATAAGAACAATTACATTTACATGTGTGCCAAAGAAGATTTTTCGGGTTACCATAACTTTGCCGAAACCAAGGCAGAACACGAAGTAAATGCTAAAAAATACCGCGAGGCTTTAAATAAAAGGAATATATTTAAATAATGTATAGCCACAGTACGAAAATCAGGGTGCGCTACGGCGAAACCGATCAGATGGGTTATATGTACTACGGTAACTATGCTCAATATTACGAAGTAGGCCGGGTAGAAATGTTACGCAGTTTGGGTATGAGCTATAGCTCTATGGAGGCTGATGGCATTATGATGCCTGTTTTGGAGCTGAAGTGCAAATACATTAAGCCCGCACTTTACGACCAGGAAATTACCGTAAAAACAATTATAAAAACCTTACCAGGCATCAGGATCTTTTTTGAATACGAATTGTATAACGAAAAGGAAGAACTGATTAACCTGGGTGCTACTACCCTTGTTTTTGTTGATATGAAAAAAAACAAGCCTACCAATCCACCCGAAAATTTCATGGAGAAATTATCGGTATTTTTTAATTAGTATTTGCAATGGAATGGTTACACCGGCAATTATTACATCTTAGGCTCTATTCTCGGTTTATAGAATGGACCAAGGGATGTATTTTGCCTGGTTTTAGCCCACTCCCTTTATATACTGTTGCTACTTTCTTTTTCAGGGAAATTGGTAAAGATACCCTGGTTAATAAGGCTTCATCACTGGCTTACAGTTTTATGCTGGCCATTTTTCCGGGTATTATCTTCCTTTTTACGCTTATCCCCTTTATACCGATTAAAGGTTTCCAGGATCAGTTGTTAAACTTAATTCAACTGGTATTGCCGCACAATGCTTTCGATGCTTTTGAAACGACCTTAAAAGACATTATCAAAAACCAGAACCGGGGTTTACTATCCTTCGGTTTTTTATCGGCTATATTTTTTGCGACCAATGGTGTTAAAAATCTGATGAAAGCTTTTAACAAATCGTCGTTAATTATCGAAACCCGGAGCTGGATTAAACAGAGGCTGATTGCATTGGTTTTAACTACCATTATTTGCTTCTCTATTATTATCTGTATCAGCGCCATGGCTTTGGGAGAAGTACTGCTCACCTACATTAAGAACGAGCTTCATATCAAAGACAGCATGATAGTTTTTGTTGTAGGATTTACCCGCTGGGCTGTACTCGCAACATTGTACTTCATTACCATTTCTATCCTTTACCGTTATGGCCCTTCGCACACCAAAAAGTGGAAACTTTTTAGTGCTGGCTCATGGCTGGCCACTATACTGGCTTTTATTACCATTTGGGGCTTCTCTTATTACATCAATCATTTTGGTTCTTACAATAAAGTATACGGTTCTATAGGTACCTTAATCGTGGTGATGATCTGGTTATACCTCAACTCGCTGATATTACTACTCGGTTTTGAGCTAAATGCGAGTGTGGATGTGAGTAAAAGAAGCGTTAAAATTATCAGGCCTACCTTCAATCTGTTCAAAAAATCAGAGCCAATTGAAGAAAACATCCAGAAGAAATAATTTTTTCTCCCTCTGTGTTAAGTAATTATCAATTTTATATAAAAAAAACACAATCATAGTTTGCAGATTTAGCCGGAGTTTGTACTTTTGCCTCCGGAAAGCTGGCAGAGTGGTCGAATGCGGCAGTCTTGAAAACTGTTGACTGTAACAGGTCCGGGGGTTCGAATCCCTCGCTTTCCGCCAAAGAAACAAAACCCGACAATAGTCGGGTTTTTTGTTTTCCAGGATTTTCTTTTAGGTTTCATATTAAAATAAAGACCTAAAAAATAAAGATTTATAAAATTCATCGACAATTCAAAGGGATATTCATCTATGATCTTAATTTCCAAGCACAATTTTTCTAACTAGGTGATTATCCTGATCTGTAACATATAGTATGGTGCCATCGGCATTCAGTGCCAGACCACTTGGCTTGTTAAACTTTGCTGAAACCGCTACTCCATCTGCATAACCTGCTACCCCAGAACCTGCTATGGTGGTAACGATACCAGTTGCACTTAGTTTACGAATTAAATGGTTTTCTGAATCTGCGATATAGATATTGCCTGCAGCATCAATAGCCATACCCTTGGGCCTATTGAATGTTGCAGTTTCGCCCGGTCCATTGGTATTACCTGACACCGAAAAATTTCCATACCCTCTCTTTCCGGCTATAGCCAAAAAATTTAGCCCATCGTCGATTGAGCGGCATATGGTATGATTGCCGTTATCGACTACATAAAGTTGGCCTTTCCCATCCATCTGAATAGCAGAAGGCTTGAGCCAGAAACTGCCATTACCGCTAACGCCCCACATACTGGTTAACATTACAGCCTCACCATTTGTCTTAATCTTAAAGATGTGGTTGCTCTCAAGGTCACTGTAATATAGTGAACCTATTTTATCCGCATATACCGCATTTGGATATTGCATCCCAACTACTGGCCGCTGAAAGGTTACTGTACTTACTGTTCCTGATGCACTTATTTTCCTAATGACCGAATTGTTCTTATCTGCTACAAAGATCTCTTCATTCTGATTTATAGAAAGACCCATTGGAGAAGAAAATCTAGCAAGGTTAGCCAGGCCATCTCGATAGCCGGCAGTTGCGGCTCCAGCAATGGTGCTTACCAGACCTGAAGTAGTAATCTTTCTGATCATGTTATTATCCATATCGGCAACATAGACATTGCCGTGCTTATCTACTACAATTCCATCAGGATGGTTAAAATATACTGAAAGTCCGGCCCCCTCAGTAGGGCTGACATCGCCATAAAAATACTCAACCTCTCCATTGGCTGAAACCTTCCTAATGCTATGGTTTCCGTATTCGGCAATATAAAGTATACCATTATTATCAAAACATAGCGCTTGCGGATTGCTGAAACTAGCTATTTTCAAAAGACCGTTTGTATTGCCTTTAACTCCAGTTCCGCCGAAAGTTGATACCAAGCCTGTAGGGGTGATTTTGCGAATAAGGTGATTTCCGGTTTCAGCAACGAAGAGATTTCCCGCTGCATCTAAAGCGATTCCAGCCGGAGAAAAAAATGAGGCAGCTATGCCCTGGCCATTTGCATTGCCGATATTACCTGACCCGGCTAATGTTGATACCTGGCCATTACTGTTCATCACCCTGATCCTCTGGTTTTGCCTATCTGAGATGTATAAATTATCAGAGCGGTCAAAGACTAAAGAAAATGGCAAGTTAAAAAGTGCTGCTCCAGCCTGGCCATCACGGTATCCAGATTGCATTGCACCAGCTACAGTTGTCACATTTCCATTCAGGTCAATCTTGCGGATCATACTGCTGTTATCGCTGATGTAAATTTCTCCCCTAGAATTAATAGCAATGCCACGGGGAAAATAGAAAGAAGCATTTGCTGCAGGCCCATCGACCACAGCTAATTTACCGTTTCCAGCTAAAGTCGTTACATTCCCATAGGGGTCGATCTTACGGATCATTGAATTACTCATGTCCACCACGAGGATATTCCCATGAGCATCTATTGCAAGATTTTGGACCGATTGGAAAAGAGCCTGATCTCCTTTGCCATTGCGAAAACCTCCTTCACCCGAATTGCTACCTGCAAACAGACTTATCTTTCCATCAGGGCTAATCTTTCGAATAGTTTTGGCATTTTCATCGGCAACATACATATTACCTTCCTTATCCGCTACCAGTCCAATAGGTGAATTAAGATATTCTATTTTGGAAAGATACTTCCCTGCAATGGTGCTAACTACGGAAATATTCGATTCTATCTTGCTATTCTGATTATTATCTGGTGGCTGGATCTTTTCTTTGCAGCTAAACAAGGAAATGGTAAAAAATAATCCAGTCGTGAAAACTAGGCCGGTTTTAGTCCAAGAGAAATTGGCGCATATTTTAGACATGTGATACAATTTAAGTTTCTTTAAGGCATATGGTCATCTTCGGTTATATCCTCATTGATTTTTAAGGTAATAAGTATTAATAGTGCGGATATCTTTTTGAAGAAATTCATTTTCTTTGAAAGCTTGGCTATTAGATTTAAAATTAGAATATACCTTGATTGATTTCTCTGCTTATTGCAGGATAATTCAGAAATTAGGAGAAGGATTTTCTTTGCATTTGAGAAAGCGTTTTGCAATTTATTTCTGGACCAAAAGTAATTATAATTTAACTTTTCACAAAGCCTACTGTTGCTAAATTTCAGCGTAAAGATTAATAGGCAGCTAGAAAAGTAATTATTCGGTTATTGATAACAAGATCAAAATGGATTCGCAGGTTTTCAAGAATACCTATAAATAAGTATTTCCGTGAGCACCGCTTGAAAAAACAGGATTCAACGCTTTTATTGATGATTATGACCGAGAATTAAATGTTCAAAATAATTCCAGCCCAAGTAAAGGTCTTTAAAATCAAGTCAGTATCCCCCAAGATATTCAAAATAACTCTCTTTAATTACAAAGCCTCAATTTATATAATTCTATAATTTGTTTATATAATTTCAATATACTAAAGCTTACCTGGATCTAATTCCTACCTTTGCTTTGCATTGAAAAATTTAAGAGTAGATATCGTTGCAGTATTGCTATTGTGTTTGGGATCTTTTTTATTCCCAGGCCTTAGTTATGCGCATGCTACCAAGTCTGATAAAACAGTGCACGCTTCCTGCTCCAGAGCAGAGACAAAAAAAGCACCGATGCATGATTGCTGCCACTCCAAAGCCAGTAAAAAAGCAAAACACAACGATTGCAGGCACAAATGCAAGCACGGTTCTTGTCGCTGTTGTGCTTCAAGTCCTTCAGTTAGCCTGGCCATGGTATGCAATTTGCAAGTGATCAATCAGCCGCTTATGGCCGAAAAACAGCAAATTGGTTATCAACAATCCAATTATTCTTTTGGCTTTATATCCATCTGGCAACCGCCAAAAATAGCTTAAATTAATGGCTGCTTAGCCACAAATGCGTCCTCACCAAAACCAGGATAGCTACTTATTAATTAATTTATAGCCTTTAAAAATCATCACAATGAAATTGACATCAAAAATATTGGTGGTAATGATCTTATTATTATCGACCCGAAATACCTTCGCCCAAATCAAAAACGCACAAACCCTTAGCATTCAGGTATCAGGAAACTGTGAAATGTGCAAAAAAACGATCGAAACCGCTGCAAATGTAAAAGGGATTGCAACCGCAGAATGGGATAAAACTTCCAAAATGGCCAGTATTACTTACAACAGCCAGAAAACCAATACCGATGAAATATTGAAACGAATCGCTTTAGCCGGATACGATAATACAAGCTATTTGGCGCCTGACGAAGCTTATGCGAAATTACCGGAGTGTTGCCAATACCAGCGGACATTAAAACCGGCAAGCAAAATGAAAGAAGCGCATGCAGAAAAAGCCACTCACGATCATCAGGCTTTGACAGCAAGCAGCTCAGGTACATCACCATTAAAAACGGTATTCGATCAGTATTTTGCCATTAAAGATGCATTGGTAAAAACAGATGCCAATACTGCCGGGCTTAAAGCTGAAGCCTTCCTTGGGGCCATCAGAGCAGTAGAAATGGAGAAACTTAGCCGTGCCGAACACACTGCCTGGATGGCTGCAGTAAAAGAGCTAACGGCTAATGTGATCAATATTGCCAAATCGAAAAATGTGGATCTGCAAAGGCAGGCTTTCTCCACTCTTTCTGCAAACATGTATGCACTGGCTAAAGTGACGAAGCAAGCCGAACCTGTTTATTATCAACATTGCCCAATGTATAACAGTGGTAAGGGAGCCAACTGGCTGAGTAAAGAAAACGCGGTTAAAAACCCATTTTATGGCGCTAAAATGCTGACTTGCGGCAGCACAGTAGAAACATTGAAATAATGATAACAACATTTAAGAACGAAGTCATGAAAAATATCTTTTTCCCAATTACCGGCCTTGTTATTATAGCCATTATACTAGTTTCCTGCGGTCAGCAGACCAAAACAGCTGATAATAAACCTAAAAAAGAGCAAGCCAAAACAAAGCCTGAAACGCTTTTATTATCGGCTTACCTGGATTTAAAAAATGCGCTGATAGCCGATGATGCCAGTACAGCGGCTAAATCGGGTAATCAATTATTGGTTGCATTAGATCAAATGGATAAAAGCAACACAACGGCAGGTAAATCAAGCGAATATGTAGAGATAGTTAATGATATCAAAGAAAATGCCTCACATATTGCTGCAAATGCCGGTAAAATTGCACATCAGAGAGAACATTTCGAATCGTTGAGTAACGATGTAAACGATCTGATAGGCCTGTTGGGAGCACCACAAAAGTTATATGTCGATCACTGTCCGATGTATAATAACGGCAAGGGTGCCATTTGGCTTAGCGAAACGAAAGTCATTAAAAACCCTTATTACGGTAAAAAAATGCTTACTTGTGGCGCTGTAACCAAAGAATACTAAGATGAAAAAGATGCTGAAAACCTGGGTTTTTCTGCTGTTATTGCTTTTTTTACTCATTCAACTTTACCGGCCTGCCCTGAACCTAAACCAGAGGCAGGCTGGTTCTACAGGATTTATACAATTTTATAAGGCACCGGTTACAATAGGAAATATATTAAACAACTCGTGTTATGACTGCCACAGCAACAACACCAATTACAGGTGGTACCAGTATATTCAACCCGTTCAGCTATTTACCGAAAACCACATCCATTCCGGAAAGGAAGTGCTAAATTTCAATGAATGGAACCAATATTCAGGCAGGAAACAGAACAGGTTATTGCGATCAATTAAAAATCAGATCGAAAGCAAAGAAATGCCACTATCTTCATACACAGCTCTACATCGCAATGCCAAATTGGACAATGCACAAATAAAAACATTAGTTAGCTGGCTCGAAAGCCAAAAGACATTAAATTGAAGTTATCAGATGAGTATATATAAAAACATGACCAGAATAATGCTGCAGGTGCTTTTACTGCTAACCTGCGTTCAGCCCCTGCTGGCGCAAAAAGTAGTACGTTACCACCTTTATGTAAAAGATACCCTGGTAAACTATGCCGGAAAAGAAAAACGGGCCATAGCTGTAAACGGACAGATCCCGATGCCTACCCTTACCTTTACCGAAGGCGATACTGCAGAAATTGTGGTACATAACGAGCTCAAAGAAAATACCTCGCTACACTGGCATGGTGTGTTTTTGCCTAATAAAGAGGATGGTGTGCCTTACCTTACCCAGCAGCCCATAAAGCCTAACACCACACATACCTACCGCTTTCCAATCATCCAGAACGGAACACACTGGTATCACTCACACTCGGGCCTGCAAGAGCAAATTGGTATGTATGGCAACTTTGTAATGAAGAAGCGTGATACCGATAAAACTTTCAGGAAAGGAATAGATGATTTGCCAACTGTACCGGTAGTGCTCAGCGAGTGGACTAACCTTAACCCCGATAATGTACACCGCATGCTGCATAACGCCAATGATTGGGCAGCAATTAAAAAAGGAGCTACACAATCTTATGCTGAAGCCGTTAAGCAGGGCCAGCTTAAAACCAAGGTTAAAAACGAATGGAAACGAATGACAGCGATGGATGTTAGCGATGTTTATTACGACAAGGTGCTGATGAATGGCCAGGTTAATACCGAATTAAAAAGCGTAGATGACAAAACCTTAAAAGCTGGCGATCGTGTTCGGCTCCGCATTTCAAACGGCGGTGCATCTTCTTATTTCTGGTTACGTTATGCCGGTGGAAAAATGACAGTTGTAGCCAGCGATGGTAACGATGTAAGCCCTGTTGAGGTTGACCGTTTGATTATTGCCGTATCAGAAACTTACGATGTAGTGGTTACGATACCGGAAAACGGCGTAGCATACGAATTTATGGCCACCACCGAAGACCGAACCCAATCTACCAGTTATTTTATCGGCAATGGCATTAAACAATTGATTTCGCCTTTACCACGCCTCAAGTATTTTGATGGCATGAAGATGATGAACGATATGATGAAGATGAACGGCGACCTGGATGATATGGGCATGAAAATGAGCCTCAACCAGATGGATATGAATGTGGTGATGTATCCGGAAATTACCGGCGAAGCCGCCAAAGCCAAAGCACACGATATGAAAGGCATGAATATGGAGCCCGATCCAAACCGTTACAACGCAAATGCATTAGGCAATATTGTAACCCTCAATTATGCCATGCTTAAGGCACCGCAACCTACTACCCTGCCTAAAAATACGCCTGTAAAAGAACTCAAATTCACATTAACGGGTAACATGAACCGTTACGTTTGGAGCATGGATAATAAGGTGCTGAGCGAAAGTGACAAAATTCCCGTAAAAAAGGGAGAAATACTCCGCATTACCTTGTACAACAATTCAATGATGCGTCACCCCATTCACTTACATGGTTTTGATTTTAGGATCATTAATGGCCAGGGCGAAAATGCCCCGCTTAAAAATGTGCTCGATATTATGCCAATGGAGACAGATACAATTGAGTTTCTGGCTAACGAAGAAGGCGACTGGTTTTTTCATTGCCATATTTTATACCACATGATGGCGGGTATGAACCGTGTGTTTGCAGTAGGCGACTATAAGAACCCATTAATACCTGATAAGGCTATGGCCTATCGCGAGCTTCAAAAAGAAAGTAATATGCCTCATTTTATGGCCCAGAACGATTTTGCCACAAATGGTAATGATGGTTCGGCCATGTTGCAAAATGCAAGATGGTCTGTAGGTACTGAATGGCGCCTGGGTTATAACAACATGCATGGTTTTGAAGTAGAAACACATGTAGGCCGCTACATTGGTAAAATGCAATGGTTAATGCCTTTTATTGGTTTCGACTGGCGTTATCGTAAAATGGGTATCGATGAACATGAAAAAAATATCTTCGGCCAGGTGAACAAAAAAGATAATAGAAGTGCTGTAAGCCTTGGAGTTATGTACACCTTACCCCTGCTCATCGATTTCCAGGCCGAGGTTTACCACGATGGTATTGTACGTTTGGCCTTAATGCGCGAAGATATTCCGGTATCTAAAAGACTCAGGGCGGGCTTTATGGTGAATACCGACCTGGAATACATGGCTGATCTGAGGTATGTAATTAATAAAAATATAGGCATACGTACCCATTACGATAGTGATATGGGATTCGGTTTAGGCTTATCACTTAATTACTAAACAATAGTCTTAAAACAAGAAAAGGCCACTCCTTGCGGAGCAACCTTCCCGTTTTTTAAGCTGATCTTTTAAATTTGGCTGTCTCGATATGAGATTTTCTGTTTAACCTGTAGAACCCGGTTAGGTTATACGCTAAGTTGTTTACGTATGTCCTTCGACAGGCTCATGATGACAATCATACGGAACAGCCATTATTTTTTTCCATTCATATCCATAAAAATAGATTTAATACCTTCTAAAAGCTCTTTCCTTTCACTGGCCAGCACCAGCGGAAACCACTCGTCGGTATGCAGCTCTACCACATGCTCATGGATCAGGTAATGCCTCCCCGACCTCACCCTGCGTTTATTGCCGGGAATAATGGTGCCAGACAGCATTTTGATTATAATTTTAGTAATCATCCTGATGTATTTAGGAGAATCCTCGTACTTACAATCAATGAAGAGAATCCATAATCCATTCATGGTATTATACTGTATACTTGCTTTCATGTATAGCGCTATTAAAAGATGATTACTTTAATATACCAGCGGTTATAGGCTAAATCCCCATGCAACACGGAAGCCTACGAAGTTATTGGTGTGATCGCACTTGTAGTATTTGCCGTTACTCTCCCAGCGCAGGCCGGCATCGATATAATTGTTGTTGTGGAGATAAAATATCATCCCAAACTGCGGTGCATACAGGAATGCCGCCTTTTTACCTTCCACACAATTGGTTTTATTCAACAGGAATGAAACGCCAATTTCAGACTGTAAGTAGAGATTACTCCTGTAAAAATATTTCAAACCAGCTTTAAGCGGAATGAGGTGAAGATCATCTACCAAATGTGAATAGGTACCAGTAACAAAAATATTGTTGAAACCGGTATTGGTTGTGGCATATAGGATGCCCTCTGTAATGGGAAATTCGGCTTGTGCAGAAACGCCCAGGGGTGCTTCATATTTTTTAGCTAAATAACCAGTGGCCAAGCCAGTTTCGATACCTAACGAATAACGAATACCTGTGCCGCCATAAACTTGCGATTGTGCATGTACACCCTGAAAAATAAATAAAGATAATAGCAGAGTTAATGCGTTAATTGTTTTCATGATTTCAAAAATTTAGTAAATAGAAATCCATTACCATAAAGCGAATTATGGTAAAGCTTTAGAGAGTTAAGAAATAATACTGAAGGCCGCTACAAGAAGTATGTAGTTAGCCTGTGATATTGGTTTTGTAATTGAATAATGAGAAATAAGTAATTAAACCTAGGCTACAGAGCGGTTGCCGCTGTTGTTTCTGGGCATAGTATGATGCGCCACCTTTTCAGAAACTGTTTTGTCTAAATTGGTGTGACTTAATATTTCATTGTATTTTTCGAGAAGCTTAATGTATTTATTCATCCAGAAATAAACCGAATTGGCATCGCCTTTGGCAAAATCTTCGGTATGTGCATCAAAAGCTTCCTGGATATGATTACTCGTCTTCGCAAAGGTTTCAGGCAGTTCTATCGAAAAATCATGGCCGATTACACTTCCAACTTTCCAGATGATTTCGGGGTTAAGGCTCTTCTGATCGAACCAATTGTAAATTGTTCTCCTACTTACATTTAATTTACGGGATAATTCACTTATGCCCATACGGTCCCGGCGTACAACGCGCTCAAGAACCTGTCCTACATTTAAACTCATAGCGGTTAATTTAATTTAAAACGGATATTTAAATTCAACCAACATTTGGGGACGACTATGTTACTTAAATTTAATAATTTTTTGTTAAGAAAAGCAAATAATTAATTACTGTTTTAACATTGATCTAATTAATTGGCAACCAGCAAATCTAGCTCTTCGTAACGCGAATTGTTGCTGATATAATCGGGTATAATTTCTTTCATTTTCTTTACCATATTCAGGTCGTTCCCATCGTTGTTTAGCACAATCAGGTCTTTAATGATCTGGTTTACGTAGAGGTAATTATAAGCCACTTTTTGCGAAATTTTAATTTTAGGATGGTGCGTAGCCATAATTTCTTCTTCCATTAACAAAAGCTCTTCATACAGCTTCTCTCCAGGTCTTAAACCGGTAAAAACAATATCAATGTCGCTGTAAGGTGTTAAGCCAGCCAGCTTAATCATGTTAATGGCTAAATCGACGATTTTAATCGGTTTGCCCATATCAAATAAGAAAATCTCGCCCCCTTTGCCCATTGCACCTGCTTCCATTACCAGCTGTACGGCTTCGGGTATCGTCATAAAATAACGGGTTATTTCAGGGTCGGTAACCGTTATTGGCCCCCTGCGCTCAATCTGGCTTTTAAACCTCGGAATAACTGAACCGTTAGAGCCCAGTACATTGCCAAAACGGGTGGTAACAAAGCGTGTGCGCGAAGCGTGTGTGGTAATTTCGCCGTTTGGCAAGGTTTCCGGACTGTTTAAAGACTGGATATAAATTTCGGCCAAACGTTTTGAGGCGCCCATTACATTGGTAGGTTTCACCGCTTTATCGGTCGATATCATCACAAACTTTTCTACACCAAATTCCATCGATACATCGGCCATGTTTTTAGTGCCTAAAACGTTGGTTAAAACAGCCTCTGCCGGATTATCTTCCATCATGGGCACATGTTTATAAGCCGCAGCATGGAAAACAATTTCTGGTTTATACAATTCAAACAGCGTACGGATGCGGTTTATATTTTGTACGTTGGCCATAAAGATTTTTACATTCGCAGCCTGAAAATTATCTTCGAGCTCTAATTTCAAATCATGTAAAGGTGTTTCGGCCTGATCGCAGAGAATAACCATTTTCGGGTTATAATGTAAAGCCTGCCGCACAATTTCCGATCCGATAGATCCCGCAGCTCCGGTAACCAAAATACATTTGCCACTTAAATCTTTAAGGATATTCTTTTTGTTAAGTTTAATTGGCTCGCGCTCTAACAGGTCTTCGATTTTTAAATCCCTCAATTGGTGCGAATCAAGCTTGCCGTAAAGCCACTTATCTGATGGTGGCACCATAATTACCTTAATCCCCTGGTTTACGCAGGTATCAATAATTTTCTTTTTATTTAAGGTGTTTAAGGCATCCTCGGCAAATAGTATTTTTTTAATCCCATGTTTTTCTTTTAAAAACTCCACGGAGCACGAATGGTATACTTTTTTTTGCTCGAGATATTTATCTACCCGGTCGCGGTTATCATCAACAAAACCAATAATATTCAGGTTCGAATCTTCATTTTGCTCTATGGCATTTTTAATCAGGATGGCTTTTTTTTCTGAACCATAGATCAGGATATTTTCTTTGGTTTCGGATTTAAGCTCTTTAAAAAGGTAAAACACCCCTTTAACCAATGTACGCATCAAAATGAGCAATGATGAGGAGATAAAGAAATTCAGGATCAGGGCTTTATCCATTTCGCTCCATAATAACTGAAACCTTTGCGATAGGATTTTATTTACGCCAATAAAAAGTAAACTAGTCACAAAAACGGCCAGAAATACCCTTAAAATATCTTCGGTATTGGAATAGCGTATAATACCGGTATGGATACGCAAAGTAATAAAAACACCTGCTGCAATGGCGCAGTAAAGGCCTACGTACATGGCGTTACTGGCGTTAAAAATACCCTGGTAACTGAGTGTATGAGTTAATAAAATAGCTATAAACAAGGTCCAGACTACAATCATCTGGTCGATGAGTAAAATTAACCATCTAGAGTGCGCCTTGTCGGGGAAGAAAAAATTTTTCATAATTGAGAATCATTAAATAAAGCAATTGTTGTTATTGAGGGGTCATGCGGTATAAGGGAAAAAAATCAGTCGTATCCTGGATATCGATGCCCGATTTTTCTACCAGCTGGTTGTAAACAGGTTCGTTGGCAACGTAACGCCAGCTGTAATAATCTAAAATTAAGTTCGAAAAGCCCCGCTTCCATTCAAAAAGCGAGTCTTCTTTATAACCTAGGCCACCACCTAAATGGTAATATTTCATGTTCCATTTTCTGCCCAGGCCGCTCACTTCATCGATCAGGAACTTGGCAGGCGAATATTTGAGATGGTTAATATTGGTGGCAATTAAATGCCCCTGAATGATACCATTGGTGAGCGTGATAACGCTTCCGCACGCTATTTCATCGCCTAAATAAACCAATACCAGTTTACAATCAAATTCTGTTGAATGGATTAACTGGGTAAAATAGGCTTCATCAAACAGGTAAAAGTCGGTAGCACTTATGCGGCCCATATTGGCCTGGTATAATTGAGTGAAGGCAGCTATATCTTCCTGTTTGCGGCTTTCGCGTAAGGTGTAGCCTAAACGCCGGCATTTTTTAATGCCCTCCCAGGTGGTTCCCCTGTATTGTTTACGCTGTTCTTCAAGCGTTTGCTGCAGGTCTACGGCAATGGTTTTTCCATTTTCGTACAATCCTTTGGTCCTTTTTAATAACTCGTTCTGGTTAAAAAACGGATGCAGTTTAGAAAATACCGAAACATATTTACCCTGCTGTAAAAAAGCCAGAAAGGTATTTAAAAAGTTATCTTTTAAAGTATCTGGCTGCTGATCGAACTTGAGGTTCGATATCGGCCCCGAATATCCGTATACACAATGCAGATCATAGTAAATGGTATCTGCAATTGGGCGTTCGAGCAAAGGCAGCGCAATAAAATTACCAGCCTCCTCGTAAATAAACAAAATGGGCGCTCCGTTGGTAGCCATTGAATGATACTGCCAGCTATGATAAAAATCATAATCGGCTGCACGTTCCACATACTTAATCCAATCGGCTTTTTCTGCCAAACCCAATTGTAAAGTTGTGCCTGTAGCGTTATTTTCGATCAGCATAATCATATCCTAAAAAATAAATAATTAATTATGAAGCAATTACGGGACTACGGTAGAGTGGAAAAAAATCAACATTAGAGTAAGGGTCAAGCGACCGTTCGTTTAAAAGGGTATTGTATAATTCGTTATTGGCTATATATCTCCAGCTGTTAAACTCGAAACACAGGTTAGAAAAACCCATTTTCCAGCCAAATAAGGTATCTTCTTTAAAATTAACACCACCACCCAGGTTAAAATATTTATAGCCCAACTGGCGACCGATAACCGTGATTTCATCTGTTAACAGTTTAGCCGGCGATTCAAATAAATAGGTAGTGCGTGTGGCCAGCAGATGTACCTGCATAATTTCGTTGGTGCAAACCACAATAGCTCCGGAAATGGCAATACCATCTTTGTAAACCATAAAGAGCTTGCTATCAAACTCATCAGAAGTAAGCAAAGCCACAAAATAAGCATGATTAAAAAGGTAACTGTCTTTAGCGCCAATACGCAGCATATTTTCGGTATATATTTCTGAGAAAATAATGGCGTCATTAATATCGGTAGAAATTCTTACCTCATAATCGCGTTTTCGTAAACGCCTTATTTTCTCTTTAACACTCTTTCGGTATCCCGCGCGCTGGCTTTCTATGCTGGTAGTTAAATCAATGGCTACTGTTTTGCCATTGGCATGTACCCCCGAAAACTTTTCCATCAATCTCTCCTGATCGAAAAAAGGATGCAGGCGTGAAAATACGGTAACGTTTTGCCCGGTTTGCAGGTAAGCTATAAACGATGCTTTAAACCGTTCCATAAAATCATCGTCAAGCGATTTAAAGTCCATGTTCGAAATAGGTCCGGTATAACCATAAACTGATGTAAAATCAAAGAAATCCGATCCGGGGATATTTCGCTTTAACAGCGGAAAAGCGATGTAATTTTCGTTTTCCTCGTAAACAAAGAGTATGGGCAAACCGCTTTTATCTAACGAATGGTAATACCAGGTGTGATAAAAATCGTAGTGCAGCGCACGCTTCACATAGTCTGTCCACTCCTGCTTTTCATTGATGGTAATAATCTTTCTCATTTGGAGCTTATTAAGGTTGGTAGATTAGTTTATGGCCAGTAAAACTGATGGATTGATAGCCATTTTTATAAAATCATGCTCTTGAGAAATGCGTTCGAAACCTACTTTTTTATAAATGGCATAAGCAGCCAGGTTATCGGCATGTACTTCTAAAAAAACATGTTTAAGATTAAGGTTATAAAAGGCATATTTTAAAAGCATCAACGATGCACAGTAACCTATGCCTTTGCCCCAGTATTTTTTTTCACCAATAAAAAGGTGGAATTCTGCTGTATCGTTACTAATATCGAGTAATTGGATGTTGCCGATATATTCGTTTGTGTTTTTAATGCAAATGGCGAAACGTTTTTCGTTAACAGCCTTCATTTTACTGGCAAGCCAGGCTTGCTCTACCTCTACCGTAACCGGATCTTTTAAAACAAATTTGGTGTACGACCATACTTCCGGATCGTTGCGCCATTTATAAGATACACTGGCATCTTTAAGTGCTAATGGCCTGAGGTAAATTGGAGTGTTCATATTAGTGGTTTTAAAGCATTAACCATAATGCGCATGTCGTCTAAGCCATAACGGTGATCAATAGGCAATGCGATGAGCTTTTGTGTCAGCGCGTATTCGAAACTATCAGGGCTGGCCCATTCGTAAACATTTGGCCAATAGGTGGCCACAAATATTTTTTGTTTAATAAGTGTTTGCTTTATGGCTGCATCATTGCTTAAAAAGGGATACACCATCGGAACATCGCCCGGGGCTAAATTTAAATGCAAGCGGTTTTTATCGTCCAGTTGTTCGGCTAAAAAGGCAAAGTTTTCTCTTCTTATGGCAGCACATGCTTCGTAATCAATGCCAGAGAGCATCGCCGTGGTTAAGGCCGACATATTCTTGATGTCGTTGTAGCACAAGACTTTATTATTCTCTATATAATCGTTATATGCTTCTTCTATATTAATGTCGATACTTTTTATCAGGTGCGAAAAACGGTTAACCGATTGATCCTGATTTAAGTTCTCATTTATTGGGGTGCCAATGTTGAGGTAAGCCCCATCGGGTACACCAAAAAATTTACGGCACGAATAAAAAGTATCGGCATTGGCAATCGGTTTACAGAAAAAGGCCTGCGCATTATCGACAATCAGGTTGCTGATCGTTTTGGTTAAGCGCTTAACCGTTTCTGTTTTTAAACCATAATAATTGGTGTACAATAAACAACTATGTGCTTCGAGATCGAAATCAATTACGGGATCGAGGTTTTCGTCGATATGATAAAACTTATAGGCAATGTTTAGTTTATGTAAGGGTTCCAACAATACTTCGCAGGTATAGTACGGAAGATATACCAGGTTGTATTTTCTTACCCTAAGGATGTATTCGAAAGCGTTACGTCCGGTGTTAAGTGCTACTAAGCCTGGATGGAAAACGTTTCCCTTAGGTAACTGCAGTTGTATGTAACCGCCAATAGTTTTGGCAGCTTGTGTTTGGACTTCCATTGTTTTAGCATTTATCCCTGATCTGATTTGTACATCCGGCTTTCTACCGGGCGATAATATTCCTGCAGGCTTGCCGGCACCCTGGCATTGTAACCAATAATCTGCCTTAAGTCGCTGTCTATCTTTTCGCCAAATTCGTAACCCAAAAAGCGTGGATAATCGAATTGCTGCTTAATGTAGGGTTTGGTAAAGCCCAGCGTTAAGGCGCGGCGTGGTTTGCGGGTAAAATTAACACCGCCTGCATGCCAGAGGTTCGAATCGAACAGGATAATGCTTCCTTTTTTAGCCACGGCCTGTTTAGAAAATGCTTTGAAATGCTTTTCTTCAGGTTTGATATCGAGTTTGTGCGAACCAGATAGAAAATGCGTGGCCCCATTAAATATGGTAAAATCGTCGAGCACAATAATCATCTGGATCATCAGCTTCGAATCGGGCGAAAAAGTGCGGATATCGCGATGTATGTTTTGGATGTAGGAATGACTTTTTTTAGTGTTGATTACACCATTAATGCCGTTTAAGATATAATTTCCGCCTAAAAAATCGCGTATTTCGCGGTGACAGTATAGTTTGCTCAATAAATCGATTGCAAAATTATCTTTTTCGAGTAAGTGATGTAAAGTTCCTTCCATATTTGCTTCAATGCCGTTTAAAATCTGAATTTCGCGACGTAAATGGTATGAGGTTTCGAAACCTGCAATAATTTCGGAGATTAATTTCTGATTGATCGCTTTTTCATACACGACCCATCCATATTCATCAATAGCCTCCCTGAAGTCGGCTAAAGTGGCTCGTTTGTAAATAAATGTATTGTTCACAGCTTAAAGTTTAGTTGAATAATTTGGTTAGTTTACTGTGGCACTCCGGGTAGGTTAAGCCTGAAGTTGCATAATTTTGAAGAGTTCGGTGTTAACCAGGTTTACATCGAATTTGGATTTGGCAAATTCGTAACCTTTGCTTCCGAAGCGGATAATTTCATCACAGTTTTTAATGAAATACTCCATTTTACTGGCCAGCGCACTGGCATCTTTTACCGGAATCAGAAAGCCATTGGCTTGTCCGGGTATTTGGTTTACCGTTTCTCTGCAGCCAACAGAATCACTGGTAATTACTGGTCTTCCCATGGCCATACCTTCCAGTACACACCGTGGAACGCCTTCGCCATAATAAGATGGTAACACCATCACCGACGAATTTTCTATATCGGGCCTCACATCATCTACCTGCCCCATATATTGAATGGTATCGCCGCTGGCTATCTGCTGATATAAATCGGCATTAATCGCATCGATATTGGGATCATAAGATCCGATAAGTTTAAATACAGCTTTTGGAAACCTTTCGTGTATGATTTTAGCTGCATCGTAATATTCTCTAATGCCTTTGGCGTTAATTAAACGCGAAACCATTAAAAAGGTAACTGGTGAAGTACTGGGTTCTGAGTAATTGTAATGGCTTAAATCAACCCCAGATCCATTTACCACGTAAACCTGGTGTTTTTTATTGAGGATGTTTAACTGAACCAGTCGCTCTGAATCATCTTTGTTTTGAAAGATAATATTTAAACGCGGATCTGGTTTTAGGCTTAACTTAAGTAACAAACGGGTAATTTTTACTACGAGCTTATTACTTGAGCTGTTATCGGTAAAATTATAACCCAACCCGGTAAGCATGGGGGCTATTAGTTTAACCTTGCAAAGTTTGGCTACAAAAGAGCCATAAATAACCGGTTTAAAAGTATAAGGAAAAAATATATCCGGTTTAATGCTACGCATAAGTTTATATAGTGAAAATATAAACCGTAAATCAGAGAGGATAGATACATTACTGCCGTTAAGATTGCTTTCGTAGGTAATTACCTTCATATCGTCGAGCCGCTTGCGTACCGTATCCTGTTCTATTTTGGGTGTAAACACATACACCTGGTTATGCTGCTGCATCTTTTCAATCAATCTACCTCTAAAATCGAGCAATGATCTGGAAGAGTCGCAGACGATAAAGATCTTTTTCTTAGTAATGTTCATCATGTCAATTTTTTTTAATTTAAACTGCAAAGCCACCTATCCAGGTGGCTTCGCAGAAAAAATATGAAGATTTTGGTCTACTTAGTTGGACCGGCGTTAGCCATAACCAATGCAGGCACGCTTGCCGCATCGTTAACGTATGATTTGTAATCATACTCCGGAACCCAGCTAGAAACTGCAGTCGTTATATTATTTGCGCCACATTTATCGTAAATGTTGGTCGTAATACCACTAAAATATCCTTCCGGATCACTTGCTACTTTTGTAGTTAAAGGTTTAACACAGTTAGAGAAATACTCGTTATCTGTTCTTACAATACCACCTGCTCTGGTACCAATTGAGTAACCTGAGTTGTTTAAGTGATAGTTGTTAAACATGTGTACGCTACCGTAGTTCATTGAAGGCTCTCTCTCGGTAACATTGTACCACATGTTGTGGTGCATGGTTACGTGTAATTTACCTTTATCGGCTTCGTGACCTTCGATACCACCGCTAATTAATACTGATAAGTTTGTATCGTGGAATTTGCTCCATGAAACGGTTACGTAATCAGATTCGCGCGTAATACAAATGTCTTTACCCCAGTATTCCCATCCGTGTGTACGGTCTGTAGAAAAATCGCAGTGGTCTACCCAAACGTGGTGAGCCGAATCTTTAATTTGTACAGCTGCCTGTTCAACATAGTTTTTAAAGGTAATGTTCTGCACAATAATGTTGCTTACGGTGTAAATATATAAGTTAACACCTTCAATTACTGCACCTGGTTTACCGATAATCGATTTGTTTGATTTTACATAAACAGGATCCATACCTGCACCTTTAACTGTACCGCTGATGTAAATAATACGTGGCGTATTATCGGCAACTGCAGATTTTAATTGTGCCAGCGTGGTAACGGTAACTTCTGCGCCACCCTGACCGCCTGTAGTAGTACCGTTTACCATTGCATAGCCCATTAAACCAGAAGTAGATACTGTTGGTGTGCTTGGTGCAGTAGTTGCATTATCGCTAGGTGGAGCAATTGTACTGGTTCCGCCCATTAAATAGGTATAAGTACGGCCATTGGTTCTTGGATCTGTATTATCAGATGCCGAGAAGATTACGGTACTTCCCCAGTGGCTAAATCTGCCTTTACCTAAATTTCTAATATCATCATGTATTGAATGTGCCGGGCCTAACTCTACACCATTTTCAAATAATCTTAATATTGATTGCTCTTTAGCTGTAGAATTGTCGCCACCTGAAATCGTTTGCGAAATTTTATACGCATAACCACCTTCTGATTTTGTTCCGGAAAGGTTTATCTTTCCTGTACTTCCTACGGTTGCTGCTAACACTGCCGACGAATCGCCCGAAAACATCTCGGTGCTATTTGCTGCTACATCGTCTGCCTGTGCATTTTTTTTACAGTTACTAAAAAAAACAACCAGTGTAAACATTAACCCAATTAAACTCACTTTTTTAAACAAATTTGTCTTTCTCTGCATTTTTGATTTTTTTTAAATTTACAACTTAACGCTATATGCGATAAATGAGTATATTCAAAAAAATGCAGCTAAAGTGCTGATAATTAATTAATAGAAATTTAGTTATAGATTAGCTATACTGTAAACCAATTGTTTACAGAATGCAAAATTTAGATTTAATTATTCAATACATGTGAATTAATAATACATCTAGTTTACAATCAGATGACAAACTAAACCGCAATACGGAGTGTTTTCTGTGCAATATGTAAATCAGGGTGGTAAAATTCTGTAAACCATTTCACAAAATTCTTCACACCTACGTGTACCGAAACACTTGGTTCATAGCCTAATAGATGCTTTAAATCGTCAACATTTGCCGATGTTTCCGCCACATCGCCATCCTGCATAGGCATAAATATTTTTTCAGCCTTTAGTCCTGTTTCTTTTTCAATTTCCTCTACAAAATCCAACAAATTAACAGGTTCGCCCCTGCCGATATTAAATACAGCAAATGGTGCGGTTGAAGTAGCAGGATCAGGATTTTGGTTATTCCAATCTGGATTAGCTTTGGCAGGCTGATCAAAAATCCTAACTATCCCTTCTACAATATCATCTACGTAGGTAAAATCTCTTTTCATTTTGCCATTGTTAAATACTTCAATCGGCTTTCCTTCTAAAATGGCTTTGGTAAATAAAAACAAGGCCATATCAGGCCGGCCCCATGGACCATAAACAGTAAAGAAACGAAGAGCAGTGGTAGGCAGGTTAAACAAATGACTGTAGGCATGTGCCATTAGCTCGTTACTCTTTTTAGAAGCCGCATATAATGAAACCGGATGATCTACATTATCATGTGCCGAAAAAGGCATTTTTTTGTTTAGCCCGTAAACACTCGATGAACTGGCATATAATAAATGACCAATTTTAAAATGACGGCTACATTCCAGAATATTCAGAAAACCTTTAATATTGGCTTCGATATAAGCATCAGGATTGGTTAAGCTGTAACGCACACCAGCCTGGGCAGCTAAATTACAAACAGCATCGAACTGGTAAGTTTCGAAACAGTTTTCGAGGCCGGCTTTATCGCAAAGATCTAGTTTAATGAAAGTGTAGTTTTCATATTTAACGCTTTGCTGAGGAACTCCATCAACCAGGGTACTGTGTGTAATACCGGTTTCGGCTAAACGGGCGTGTTTCAGGTTTACATCATAATAATCGTTAATGTTATCGATACCTACAACAGTATCACCTCTTTCCAATAAGCGTTTTGCCAGGTGGAAACCAATAAATCCGGCTGTACCGGTAATTAAAATTTTCATAATTTTCTGTTTGAGAAACGGTTAAGAAAAGCCTTAAGCAAGGCGTGGATTTTATTTTTTAAGCATAGCTGTACAAACCGCTATGCAGTGTTTTGGTTTAATAATTGATTTTGAACTGATTACGCGTATAAGGCGTTTAAAATAGATTGGGCAAATACTTCGGGTCGTCTGCCGTACAAGTATTGTGTGGCAATGGCTGTGTTTTCTGTTTGTGGTTGCTGTAAAGTTTCATTCATGGCGCTAGCCAATGCCTTTGCATCGTTTACGGCTACTTTTGCAATTGCGGGTATTTCGCTTATTCCGCCGGCACAAAGGGTTGATACTACTGCATTGTTTACCGACATCATTTCTAACAGCACATTGGGAAATCCTTCTTTTATAGAGGATACGACGCAAAGTTTAGCCTGTTTAAAATATGGTGCCGGGTTATCGATCTGGCCTTTTAAAAAAACAGAACCGGTTAAATCGTTTTCGGTAATTATTTTCGTCAGTAATTCTCTTTCTTTCCCCTCGCCCAGCAAAAGCAATTTAAGTTGCGGATGCTCAGCTTTAATCAGTTTAAAAGCTTCGATCAAAACCGGAAAACCTTTTTCGGGGATCAACCGCCCTGCTGAGCAGATAAAATCGAGTTTTGCATCGCCATTAATTAGCGGCTGATTTGATTTGGCGACTATCTTATTAAAATCTATTGGGTTGGGCTGAACCAGTACTTTAACTTTTGCCAGAAAGGGATTGTGAAGCAGCAATTGTTCTTGCATTAAGGTGGTTTGGCAAACTACCAAGTCAACTGCCGGGTAGCCCATTCTGTAAATGATTTCGTAAATACGTTTCTTCATCCCCCGAAACCGGGTAAATACCGAAGTACATTCTCTGACAATGAGTTTCGACCGTAAATAGCCAATCCGTTTTAAAAAACCTAAAAAAGCATTTAAGTAGGGATGCGTACTCATTAAAATATCGTCGCGGCCAAATTGCCTGAGCTGTGGTACCAGTTTTGCAAAACCGCTAATCAAACTTTGTTTAGACAGATATGTTTTACCGATGTTTTCGGATACTTTTAAACCAGAAAAAGGTTGCTTCTTTAGAAAAACCATATCCCCTTCTACTGCGTTGGCCATCATGTGCAGTACGTTTTCTGCGCCATTAGGAGCATCTGTTAACGAAATGAAAGTGATTTTTTGTTTTAGTGTTTTCATTTCGTTTGGGTTTACCTGTTTTTATAATTCCTGACAAACTTTTTGATGGGCATTATCGGGCTTACTACTTTCCGCTTGCCATCAATTACAATAATGTTATCGGCAAAACTGATGTTATGGAGTCCTTTGTTGTATGCTTTATCGGGTAATATTTCGAACTGGCTGGTGCTTTTAAATTCCTTTTCGTTTAGTACTTCTATTTGGTTAATCATGATGGAGCCTCCGTAACGGTTAACCGGGTTTTGTGTAGGCCGGTACAGCGACTGCCCTACTACAAACAAATGCCCTGCAGCACGGCAAAAGGCTGCTTCAACAGGTATTGGGTTTTGATAATGCCCGGTATATTGTCCATTCAGCGCATTGGAGTGATAAATGTAAAGATGATCGTGATCGCCAGATACGCTGGTAAACAACCAGTATTTATTGTTGTAATGAATTACTGAACTATCTACAAAAGCCTTTCCGCTTACCAGGGCTTTAAGCTTAATCAACTTCTCCGGATTATTTTCATCTACCTGATAAAGTGCAACCTCTTTGGCTTCTGATGTTTCAGGAATGCAGTATAAAGTGCCCCCTTCTTCAATCAGGTATGGATAAGATAAGTGGATGGCATCGGGCTTTATACCGCTAATTTTCTTTTTGTTTTTAAAATCCAGCCCGTCAATCATCATGATCTCACCTTTCCCTTTCCAAAAATCAAGTTCTTCATAATAGATGCGCGGCGTGTTGCCCACATTTACTACAAAGGGATCGGCTGCGTAATCGATATCATCTTCAGGCAACCAGTTAATGGCAGCGCCTAATTTTCGGGTCTCGATCAAATTTTCGGGTGTTTGATGTACGAAACCAATGTTCCATTTATCGGCCGCGAAAATTTTATTGAAGAGGTTAACTGTTGCCGTTACCATATTGTTAAGCGACTAGTGAGATTTTTTTAGCGTTTGTTTTGTTCTTAATGAGCCATTGCGACAGCACCAGTAATTTCCATATTTGCGGATAACGGTTCCACTTCCCTGTCATGTGTTCATTAATAATTTCCTGTGTTCTTTTTACATGGATACCAGGGATGTTTTTTAAATTATCAGCAGAGAGGTTATCCATTACGTAATCTTTAAGCTCATTTCTGAACCAGTTTTGAAATGGCATGGTAAAACCTGCTTTTGGCCTGTCGAACATGTGTGCAGGTACGTGCTCGAACAAAAGATCTTTTAAAATCCGTTTTTGATTACCGCTGCTGTATTTAAAGTGCGTTGGCAATGTTCGAGAAAACTCAATTACCCGGTAATCCATTAAAGGTGAGCGCGATTCTAATGAGAAAGCCATAGATGCGCGGTCTACCTTGGTATTAATATCGCCGTTTAAATAAGTTTTAATATCGAAATCAGAAACACGCTCTAACAAAGGCTTTGATGGATTAGTTAAAATGTGCATCAAGGGATTATACTTAGCCAGATCGGGTTGTTTTACCCACGAGTTTTCCATATTGCCGAACATTTTTACATAAAGCTTTTCTACATCTTCCATCGAAATACCCATGGCAATAAGCTTGTGCCGGTAACTTGGCGACTGGTTAATTAAGCCGGCAAAAGCTTTTCTTATAGCATGTGGTGCGTAAAATAAACTACTTACCTGTTTAATCCATTTATACCGGTGATAGCCAAGGAAAGCTTCATCGCCGGCATCGCCACTTAAAGCTACCGTTACATGCGCCCGGGTACTTTTGCTTAACAGCATGGTGGGTATAGCACTCGAATCGGCAAAGGGTTCGTCGTAATAGCGGTTAAAGTTCTCGATCAGCTGAATGCCATCATCATAATTACATTCAATGGTATGGTGATCGGTTCCTAAATGTTTGGCTACCTGATTGGCGTAAGCACTCTCATCAAACCCTTTTTCGTTAAATTTAATGGAGAAGGTTTTTACGTGATCGATTTCTTTGGTAGCTAAGGCAGCTACGAGTGAAGAATCGATACCCCCCGAAAGAAACACCCCGAGCGGTACATCTGCATTCATCCTGATTTTAACAGCATCGGCAATAATAAGTGCCAAAGCTTCTTTAGCCTCTTCGTAAGTACCGGCAAACTTGTTTTTCCAGCCGTAATCTAAAGTCCAGTATTCGGTTATTTTAAGTTTATCGGTTTGGAGATTGTAAGTAAAGTAATTAGCGGCCGGCAATTGCTTAACATTTTGCCAAATAGATTGTGGCTGGGGTACATAGCCCCAAATTAAGTACTGGCTAATGGCATCTTCATCTACACTTAAATCGCGATCGATACTGATTTGCGAAGGCTGACTGGCGAATTCGAAAGTGCCATGCTCGTGAGCGTAATAAAAAGGTTTTTTGCCAAAACGATCGCGGGCACCAAAAAGCTCATTTTTCAGCGTATCGTAAATTACAAAAGCAAACATGCCATTGAAATATGTAAGGCAATCGGCACCATATTCAAGATAGGCGGCGCAAATTACTTCGGTATCGGAGCTGGTTCTAAACTGGTAGTTTTTAGCTTCGAGCGCTTTACGGATATCTTTGTAATTGTATATTTCGCCATTGAAAACGATATGCAGGTGCAGGTACGAAAAAGGCTGGTTGGAGCGTGCATCGAGATCGATAATGGCTAAGCGGTTATGGGCAAAAACAACCTGGTTATAACGTTGTACACCGGTATAATCTGGTCCACGAAAGTTGATCCTTGCCATTTTCTCGCGGACCACGCCGTCTGAGTAAGGTATAGTAGCACCATATATTCCACACATAACTTTAATTTTTTGAGTTGTTAACTGATTAATTCTTCGTATTCGGCACTGATTTTATCGAGCGCACATTTTTGATATACATTTTGCCTGATGGCTTCGGGCTTCCAGTTGTCGATAGTACAAGCCTGAATAATTTTCTGGCGAAAGTCTTCCAAATCGCCCTGCTTAATCACATAACCATTAAAACCGTCGATAATTAGGCCCGGAATACCACTTACCTTGAAAGTTACTACGGGCAGGCCTACGGTAAGTGCCTCAAGCACCACATTCGGAAAGCCCTCGGTATGCGAGCTTAGCACCATTAAATCGTGCTGAACCATTACCTCGTGGATATTTTTAATTTCACCCAATATTTTAAGCTTGTGGCCAAGCTGCCTGTCTGCAATTTGTTTGGCTATCTGATCTTTAAGCGCGCCTGTACCCACAAAATCGAGGTGGTAATTTTCAGGCAGGCCTGCCATAATCTCCACTAACCTGTCCAAGCCTTTTTCGAGCGCGAAACGCGCCACCACCAGGAGCTTGTAAATTTTAACGGGTGTTTTGGCGCCTTTGAGTTTGTTAGATTGCAGCACCGGATTAGCAATAACCTTGATTAAATGCTGATCAACATTGTAAGTATCAATAAGCGACTGTTTCATTTCGTCAGACTGGCAAACAATTTGTTTATAGCCCCTGTAACTTGCACTGGTAAAAAGCTCGTAGAATTTGGATTTAAAACCTTCATATAAACGTTGCTCGTGCGGAATGTTCGAAGCCCTTGCAATCAGCATCGGAATATTTAAAAACCTGCCTACCAGCGAAACCAGGATATTAATATGGTCGGTAGTAGAGAAAACAGCATAAGGTGCTTCTCGTTTTAAAACCGAGTATAAGGCAAAGAAAGATCGTGAAGCTTTTTTGGTTTTGAGATCTATAAACCTTACGCCATCCAGATCCATCGAAAAGCAATTTACTGTCGAATCGAGGATAACAATGGTGATTTCGAATTTATCTTTGTTAAAGCCCTGAGCAAGGTTCCAGAAAACCCTTTCAGATCCTCCGGAAGTTAAGGAGCTCAGTACAAAAAAAACTTTTTTCCTGACTTTAACTTCTTCATTAATGGTTTGTTGGAGCGCCGACATATCTTTTTAGTTAATTACAATTCTGTTTAACGTTAACCAGATAATCTTAAAATCGGTAAAAATATCATGCTGCTTAATGTAGCGCATGTTCTGTTTTATTTTGGCAGGAATGATCCTTTCTATATAATAGTTTTCAGGATCTTCTGCATGTTGTAAAAGCTCGTTTTCGTTGCAAAACTCAACCGAGGCCCAATCGGTAATACCTGGTTTGATCGACAACACATAACGTTGTTCTTCGCTGTACATGTTTACATATTTCCTAACCTCGGGTCGCGGACCGACAAAGCTCATCTGCCCTTTCAAAACATTTAACAACTGGGGCAACTCGTCAAGCTTGTATTTTCTGAGCCAGTAACCGATTTTGGTGATGCGGTTATCGTGGTTACCGATGGTAAGCAAGCTATTATTGCTTTGTACTACCTTCATGGTTCGAAATTTGATCAGGTGGAAATCTTTCATATTTCGGCCTACCCTGATTTGTTTAAAGATAACCGGCCCTTTCGAATCGAGTTTGATCACAATGGCAATCAATATTAAAAGCGGACTAAATAATATCAGGCACAAGATTGCAAATACCACATCGAATATTCTTTTTTTATTAGTTTTCATGATGCTACGGCCATTTGTTTAAGTTCAACCACGTTAGTTTCGATCACTTTGATATTTCTGTTTAGCTGAATCTGAACGCAGCTAATTACCGAAGGGATAATAAAATCAATTTCAGTTTGGGTTAACTGCGGATAAATGGGCAATGAAATTTCGCAGGCATAATTTTGATAAGCCATTGGATAGTCTTCCATTTTATAACCCATATTTTTAAAAAGGGTAAGCATAGGCATTGGAATAAAATGCACGTTTGTGGCAATCCCCAGGGCAGAAAGATCATCAATAATCTGATCTCTTTGTTCCTCGCTTAAGCCCTTAACCCTTAACGGAAAAAGGTGATAGCAGGATTCTCTTTGCGTACTTACCAATGGCGGGCTGATAAACCAATCCTGATCCTGAAAGCCTTCAAAATATTTTTTAGCGATCTCTTTACGTTGTGGCAGCAAATCGTTATCGTATTTCCTGAGTTGAGCCAGGCCAATTGCTGCACAGATATCGGGCATATTTATTTTCAAACCCTGAAAAAGAATATCATAACGCCAGCCGGCACCTCTTGATTTAGATAGCGCATCTTTGTTCTGTCCGTTAAGCGTATACATTTTTAAATAGGCGTACTCTGCTTCGTGATCGAACTGCTTTGGAAGGTTAAGGCAAATGGCGCCACCTTCTGCTGTTGTAATATTCTTTACTGCGTGAAATGAGAAAATGGTTACGTCGCAATTTTGAGCAGCTGGTTTATTCAGGTAGGTACTGCCAATAGAATGTGCAGCATCAGAAATTAATAATATCCTGTTTAACAGCTGTTGTTTATCAGAAGTGCTCCTGAATTTTTTCTGTACGTGATGATCATTAATCACTTCTTTTAAAGCAGCATAATCGCAAGGCCAGCCTGCTATATCTACTGCAATAATAGCTTTTGTCCGTGTAGTTATGGCTGCTTTTACTTTCTCTGGATCGATATTAAAATCTTCCAAAACATCAACCATAACTGGTGTAGCGCCACAATGTAAAACGGCCAATGCAGTAGCACTGTACGTATATGCTGGTACAATTACCTCATCGCCTGCCTTAACGCCAAACCATTTTAACATTAAAATGGCGCCCGAAGTCCAGGAATTTACACAAATTACTTGATCAGTACCTGTAATTACCTTTACTTCCTGTTCCAAGGCTTTAACTTTGGGCCCGGTGGTAATCCACTTGTTGTTAAGGGTATCTAATACCTGATCAACCACTGATTGATCGATAAACGGTGGAGAAAATGGAATATTCATAATCAATAAATTTAGTTTGTTTGTTAAAAAGGTCCGCCGGGATGCAGAATGCTTAAATCGTTAATTGTATTGGATCAAAATGGGGTCTTCCATTTTAATTTTAGAGAGCTGTAAAATGGCAAAGTATAGAAACAATGTAGGTCCGCTTGTAGCCAGAAGCCATTCGTTATGAAAAAATGAATTGATTGATATTGCAATAAATGAACAGCTTAAACAGACAAGCAGTGCATTTTTCTTATCCTTAACATGCAGAAAAGCATAAAAAATTACCTTGCCGACTTTATGGTATAATAAAATGAGTAAAATAAAGCCGAGCAATGGACCCAGGTAAGTAATAAACATTAAATAAGCATTGTGCGAGGTAATGACTACAGGGCCTTTCTTGTAAACAAAATTGTGCTGTACCACATCATTCCAGGTTTTACCATAAAAAAGCAAACCAAAGGGGTAATCGGCAATAATTTGTATGTTTTCGCCCATTAAATCGCCCCTTTCTTCTTTCCCTTTAGCGTTTTCGGCACTTTTATTTAATATGTTTTGTTGTTTTTTATCACCCGAAAACTGCTCGAGTGAACTTTGTGCAATAAAGAATACGCCGGCAAGTAAGCCAAATAATAAAATTGACTTGAATTTGTAGTAGCTTAAAAAAAACAAACCCACCACAACGATAAAGGCAACCAAAACCGACCGCTGCATACCAAAGAAAATAAGGCACAAAGACAAGCCGAACAAGAGCAGGTTAAGGAGCCAGCTGCGTTTAAAAAGCACAGCATTAACTACCATGAAAGGTGTTAGTGCTGCCATTTGATAGCCAAAGGTAAAAATGGTGCTCGATATACCTGCAGGCGACTGCAAAACATCTTCCTGAGCTAAAAGCGATCTGATGGGCGCCATGTTGTACTGGTGATCTATAAACATGATCAATCCCGAAAGCAGTAAAACCCCAAAGAAAAAGCCAATGGCAATATTCATCCGCTTCAGGTTGGTGCCAATAACATAGTTAAACAGTAAGGCGAAGCAACCTGCAACAATGAGTAAGGCGAAAAAACCCGTTATATCAGCCTGTCCAATCAAATAGAAAAACAGCGCCGCTACAAAAATTACCATCAGCTCTTTACCGTAGGAGAAGTGCGTTATCTCTGTCCGGTAGAAGTAGATAAGCGGAGCCAGAAAAACCACTGGCGCAGGGATCCTGAAAACCCCTGTCATGAAGATGTTGAAGGTTGTTGCGTAAACATAGCCAAACAACAAAAAGAGAAACATTATTTTTTTGGTCATGACAGTATTAATTCTTCCCAGTTGGCTGAGATTCTTTCAATAGAGTTGGTTTCGTTAATGAGCTTAGCTTTATCAGAAAATTGTTTTTTTAGCTCACTGTTATTTAGCAGTTTATCTATAGCTAATGAAAGTGCAGGTACATTATCTTGTTCTATCAGAAAACCATTAACGCCATCTTCAATTATTTCTGAGGGTCCGAATTCGCAATTCATGGCTACACAAGGGCAGCCCATCCCCATGGCTTCTACCAGTGCATTGGGATAACCTTCGTTTCGCGATGGCAGCACAAAAACAGTAGCCTGGGCATAATAATCCTGCAGGTTTGATTTAAAGCCAATCAGCTTTACTTTGCCACTCAGGTTCAAAGCAGCAATTTGCGCTTCTAAAGCTGTTCGTTCAGGTCCTTCACCCAATATGATGAGATCCGTATCTCTTAACTGCAAAAGATGGTACGCTTCGATTAGCCTGTCAAAACCTTTTTCGTGACTTAGCCTGCCCACCGACAGCATAAAAGGTTTGCTGTTAACCGATCCGGGATTGGGTTTTACAAACTGATGAATCGGATTGTATATCGTTTTAAAATTATACAGCGTTTCAAACTGTTTAATCCGCTTAAATCCATTAAACATACCAAATGCAGGCAGCACAATTGCTTTTGATTTCCTGTAAATGTGAAATACAAACCATTGTAAAAATTTATTGTACTGATTTAAAGTGCTGTCTGGTGCTGTTCTTTCAGAAACCAGGTATGGCAGGCCTAAAATCATGCAACATAAACCTGCCCAGATGTTTGCCGAGGTCATAAAACAGATGGTACAGTCGGGCTTTTCTTTTTTTAATAAAGTAAGTAGCCTGTAAAAAGTTAAGAAAGCATACCTAATTCTATTGAAGCTATTGTGATTGTCTTTCCTCTCGAGGAGGTTTACAATTTTTACCTGCTCATTTAGCTGATATTTAACCTGAGCTTTATTGAGGCAAATCACTGTAACACTGCAATCTTTGCTGCTAAAGTGATTAGCCAGGTTGCTAATTACTCTTTCAGCTCCACCACCTTCTAAACTGTTTATTACGAAGCATAATCTGGTAGCCATTTCTAATTAATTTACAATCGTTTTAATGGTCTGGAAAGCGTTTCCAAATGTTTTATGTTTTACCTCGAAGAGGAAGTACCTTTTTAAATAGAAATGCAAAAGCTTAATTTTCTGCAACCCTGTATAGGTAAAAATCTTTGCAATGATGTTAAAGTCGCTCAGCTGCATTTTCTTTAATGGCACATAAGAAACCGGGCTCCATATACCACCTGGATGACGCCTGTAACAGCTCATTACTTCTGGCAGCACATAAATCTTTTTGCCGGTTATCCAGGTGCAGTACAACTTCAGAAACTTATCGCAGGCATGGCATTTTAAAAACCATTCGTTTTTGTACAAATTTTTAATGGGTTCGATATTTCTGTACAGAATGGTTGCCGTGCAGGTTTCTACTTGTTTATTGATGATCAAATCGCTAAAGCTATACTTTAAGGGAACGGGATTAAAATCCATGTAAAACACTTCAGTATCGTCAAAATTAATTTCGCGGGTGTAGTGGCAACACATCACATAATCAGGATTGTTTTCTAAAAAATCTACCTGTTTTTGCAACTTATACGGGTCGGTCCAATAATCATCACCATCGCAGGTGGCCACATACTTCCCTTTGGTTTCGAGCGCCACACGAATTACGTTTTGTGTGGCACCGATATTTTTGGGTGCTTTTAAACGGGTAATCCTGCCCGGGTATCGGGCTACATAGTCATCAATAATTTTGTCAGTGCCATCTGTCGAGCAATCGTCGCCTATTATGATTTCAGTTTTAAAATTGCATTGCTGCATCAGGAAACCATCAAGTGCCTTGGCTATAAATTTACTGTGGTTGTAGGTGATGCAAAAAATGCTCACCATGATATCGTTTTGGTTCGGTTCCATAATAAATGATGACATTAATGTCCATTTACCGCAACCCTGCTGCCATTAACGAGATGGCCATAATCGGCAAGTTTAACAACTTGTTTTTTGCGGTAATTCTGAGTTCTTAAGATAATTCTCACCACCAGATCCTGGTCGGCACTAGTTAGCGTGTGGTACAATGGCAGGCACATGATGCGTTTGGCAATAGAATCGCAAATGGGCATGTTTATTTTATCAATATAGGGTAATGCCGATAGCGAAGGGTAAAAGTACCTTCTGCAATACACCTGAACCAGTTCGAGCTGTTTCATGGTATCGAGCATAATTTCTTCCGACCGGAAAATAACCGGGAAATAAGCGTAATTGAAATCTGTATCGGCCTGTATGGTCTGAAACTGCGCATCAGCCTTGCCAAGGCGCATGGCATAATGTTGCGATAGTTCTTTTCGTTTGCTCAGAATCTGATCGATGTAATTGAGATTACATAAACCCATTGCAGCATGAAACTCTGAGTTTTTAGCATTGGTGCCGAGTTCTGAAAAAGTATCTACCCCACTGTAACCAAAATTTCGCATCAGCGCCATTCGCTTTAAAACATCAGGATCTTGTGTAAATACCGCGCCCCCCTCTATGGTATGAAACAGTTTGGTAGCGTGGAAACTGGTGGTGCTCACATCGCCATAGGCAAAAATCGATTTTCCTTTGTATTGGGTGCCAAAACAATGTGCGGCATCGTAAACAACCTTTAAATTGTGTTTTTTAGCAATGCGGTCAATCGCGTCAATATCACAAGGATTACCAAATACGTGTGTGGCTAAAATGGCTGTGGTTCTTGGTGTTATTGCAGCTTCAATTTTATTGGGATCGATGTTGAGCGTTTCTTCATCAATATCAACAAATACCGGTTTGCAGCCCTGCCAAACAATGCTGCTGGTTGTAGCTACAAAAGAAAAAGGCGTGGTAATTACTTCTCCTTTAATTTCTAAAGCCTGTATGGCCAGTTGCAGGGCTATTGTACCGTTGGTAACATAAAGTAAATGCGGGAGCGCCAAATACTGTTGTAACTTTATTTCCAGTTCGTTTACCAATGGTCCGTTATTGGTGAGCCACTGTCTGGCCCAAATGCTACTTACATAGCTTTTAAAATCTGCCTGTTTAGGCAAAAAGGGTTTGGTTACAGGTATCATTGTTTGAGGATTAATTGTTTAAAATCAGTTAGGGCTGCTAAGCGGATGGTATTGCTAATGCCCAGGTAAAAGCCGGCGTAAACAACGCTCAGTCCTACAATCCGCAGAAAGTTATTGAGCTGATATTGTGCAAGGAACCATTTATCGAGGCCATAACACGCTAAACCTAAAAGGCTCGATAACATTAAAATAGGCGCAATATCATGAAGCTGTTCTTTAAGTGGATAGTTGATTAAGCGGCCACTGTAAATGGAATTAATGTAATAGGCAAAAACAGTAAAAAACAACTGGAAGTACAGAAGCCCCATAATGCCGAATGGAATGACACAAACAATTCCAATTACACTTAGCACTTTTTTCAGTATTTCAAGTTTTAAAAACTGCCCGCTTTGTCCTTTAACTTTTAAAATATTTAAGTTGTAGGCATGTAAAGGGTACAAAACCCCGGCAATGCACAAAATCTGGAAATAAGGTACTGATGGCAACCACTTATCGGTTAAAAGCAGCGAAATTAAAGGCTGGGCAATTAAGGCCAGAAAAATCAAAATCGGTGCATTCCAGAATAAAACCTGCTGCATTAACCTTTTGTATACCATTTTAAGTTTTACATCGTCATTGCTGATGTTCGAAAACATGGGATAGGTAACTTTATTAATTGCAGTAGAAATAATGCCAATAGGCAACTGGCTCAGGCTATCTGCACGTGCATAAAAACCAAGTTGAGTTGCGGCATAAAAGCGTCCGATTATTACGGTATATAAGTTTTGGTAAACGGTATCCAGCAGGCCGGAAAGCGTCATTTTATATCCAAAATGGAAATGCCTGCGAAAACTCCTTTTGCTAAACAGTAATCGCGGCCGCCAGTCTGAATAAAACCAGTGCAAAATGGTTGATACTGTTGCACTTAAAAGACTCATCCATACCAGGCTCCAGGTGCCATAACCATTTTTAGCCAGGAAAATGCCCAAACAACCGCCCAGAATTACGGAAGGAATCTGGATGATTGTTTGGAGCTTAAACTTCATTTCCTTGGTTAAGAGCGTATTTTGGATGCTGAAGAAAGCATTAATTAAAAAGGTTAAACCATAAATCCTGACAATATTGGTAAGTTGCGGCTGCCTGTAAAAATCAGCTATAAATGGAGCAGAAATAAAAAAAATGCCGTAAACGACAAGGCTTCCCAACAGGTTAAAAAAAAATATGGTCGAATAATCTTTTTGGCCGGCTGTTCGTGTGCGGATGAGTGACGAAGTTAAGCCGCTATCCATTAAGGAATTGCCTATGGCAATAAATATGGAGAGCATGGCAATTAAGCCAAATTCGGCCGGACTTAATAAGCGGGCCAGTATAATGGTAATGAACAGGTTTATGAATTTAACACTAAACTGCTGCCCAATCGACCATATAATGCCCGATCGTGCTTTATATGTTAAACTCATGGCTTTTACAAACGAACCGTTTCCATTGATTGCGGTAAAACTGATTTGATATCGTAAACTACACAGGTTGGTTTACGCAATTCGGCAATATTCAGGCTATCAAAGGCCTGGTGTGCCACAGCGAGTACGATCCCATCATAACGCCTGGTTTTTGATGAACCATTTTCGCAAATCACACCATAATTGTGGTTGGCCTGATCGGCATTGGCCCAGGGATCGTGAATGGTTACGTTTACCTTGTATTCTTCTAGGCGTCTTATGATATCAATTACCTTGGTATTGCGTACATCAGGGCAATTTTCTTTAAAGGTAAAGCCCAGTACAAGTACCTCAGCCCCTACAATATGGATGTTTTTGGCAATCATCTTTCTAATCATCTGATCGGCCACATATTTGCCCATACCGTCGTTTACACGCCTTCCGGCTAAGATAATTTCGGGGTGGTAACCAGCTTCCTGTGCTTTTTGGGCTAAATAATAAGGATCTACACCAATACAGTGACCGCCAACTAAACCAGGTTTAAAGTTTAAAAAGTTCCATTTGGTACCTGCTGCTGCCAATACTTCAGAAGTATCGATGCCGAGGGTGTTAAATATCATGGCCAGTTCGTTTACAAAAGCAATGTTAATATCGCGCTGGGCATTTTCGATCACTTTTGCTGCTTCGGCCACTTTAATAGAAGAAGCTTTGTAAGTACCGGCGTTAATCACCGAACGGTATAAAGCATCGATTTTTTCTGCTGCCTCTGGTGTAGAGCCCGAAGTAATTTTTAAGATATTGGCTACCGTATGTTGTTTATCGCCAGGGTTAATGCGTTCGGGTGAGTAACCTGCAAAAAAGTCTTTGTTAAACACCAATCCTGATCCTTTTTCCAGAACAGGTACACATTCGTCTTCAGTAACACCAGGGTAAACGGTCGATTCGTAAACTACGATATCGCCTTTCTTTAACACTTTCGCTACTACTGCACTGGCTTTAATTAAGGGGGTTAAATCCGGTCGGTTGTTTTTATCAACCGGTGTGGGTACAGTTACAATGTAAACCGAAGAACTGCGCAATTTTTCGAGCTCATTGGTACAATACAAGCCTTGTAATGTAGTGCATTCAAAAGTAAGCACCTCATTTAGTGCTTCTTCAGTTACTTCAAGCGTATTGTCATATCCGGCTTTCAGCTCTGCTATGCGGCTTTCATTAATATCGAAACCGAATACTTTGTATTTCTTGGCAAATTCTACTGCCAGTGGTAAACCAACATATCCTAAGCCGATTACCGACATTTTTAAATTATCTTCAGAATTATACATAATGTTGTTGTGGGTTAACGGTTAAAGTAAGGTTGCTTATAGGTACACGGGTTACTACAGCACAATCTAAATGATCGAAAGACATGAGTACATGTTTGCCCTGAATCTGGATCACCTCTCCTTCCTGGTTGTGGAAAAGACCATTGCTGATCCGAACGCGATCGCCTTTGGATACGCCGCTCAAACTTACTACATCAACATCGTTATAGGCATCCATGATATGTTTCAGGCGTTCTATTTCACTATCCCGAACGATAGCAGGTTTCCCCATGTACTGAATGAAATTAAGTACGCCCTGGATGAATCGAACTTTAAATCCATCTCTTTCATCAATTTTAACAAAAACGTATCCGGTAAAAAGTGGCAGGCTAACTATTTTCTTTCTGTCGGCCCATTGGTTTTCTACATTTCTAACCGGGCAAAAAGATTCAAAACCCTGCTCCTGAAGCAGTTTGTCAACTTTTTTTTCCCAGCGTGGGCGGGTATAGATTACGAACCATTTTTTAGGAAATGAGGGTCGGTAGTTAATTTTAGATTCCATATGATTTGATAGAGATTAAGATTTAATTTTCTGACCGTTTGATAAAGCTTCGCTATATCACTTACATGCTGTAGGTAATAATGCTTATTCCAGGTGTTTAAATTGTTTTTAGCCGACCGGATATAGCTTCGCTATATCACTTACATGACTATTTTTTTGTTTTTTTAAACCTTAGATGCTTTTGAGGCAAATGGGCAATTTAATGTGAGTAATTTACAGCCGCCTGAACTTTTAACCGGGCTTAGTTAGAGCACGTGGTTCAATTAGCTTGCAAACAAGAATTAAATCGTTTGGGGACGTTTATTTGGTATTGGGTACTGGGTATTCTTGGTATTCTGGATAAAATAGGGCTGGTTTAGTTAGCCATGGCATAACCGTAACCGCCATAACTGTATTTCTGGTTTTTCTCCCGTTTGGCGTCGTTAAATACCACCATTGGGTTTTTAAGTTTGTTGTTCTCGCAAATATCTTTCAATATGGCCAGCTGGTATTTATTGGTGTAATTGTAGCGCACCAGATAAATGCTTACGTCGGCATACTCGGCCAGGCTAAAGGCATCGGCTACCTGCCCTACGGGCGATGTATCGATGATGATATAATCGAACTTTTCTTTTAGTTCATCAAAAAGCATGTCCATTTTGGGGCTCATCATGATTTCGGCCGGATTTTCGGGCGATTTGCCACAACCGATAACCGAAATATGTTCTGATACTTTGGTAGGTCTAATAATGTCTTCTAAAAATACGGCGTCATCAAGCAGGTAATCGGTTAAACCTACGGTTTGTTTTAAGCCCACCTTGTTCAGCAGGTCGGGTTTTCTCAAATCAAACTCGAGCACCACTACTTTTTTATCCAGCATACCTAAAGTAGTAGCCAGGTTTACACTGAAGAAGGTTTTACCCTCTCCTTTCATGCTCGAGGTTACCAGCATTACCTTGTTATCGTTGTTATTGGCCATTAGTCCTAAATTCATCCGGATGTACCTGAATAATTCGGAAATGGTAGAGCGGTTATCTTTTTGAAAAACAATGGTGCTTTTATCGAGGTTATGCGAAAGCTCACCCAGCATTTTTGCACCGGTTAATTCGATGGTACTGGCATCCTGTACTTTGTTATTGAAGAAACCTTTAATGTAAATGGTGCCTGCAGGTACAAGAAATCCGAGAATAAAACCGCACAAATACAATAATGGCTGTTTTGGACTATCTGGTATGGTGTTATAAGCGGGCTTATCTACAACCTGCGAGGTAGGGACGGTGGCTGAGAGCGATAAAGCCGTTTCCTCCCTTTTTTGTAACAGATATTTATATAGTCCCGATTTTACACTTTGCTCGCGGCTTCTTTCCAGCAAACCACGCTCTATAGTAGGCACAGATTTGATTTTGTTATCATACTGTGAATAATTGGCCCTTAAGTTATTGCGTTCAATCACAAAACCTTGTTTAATGCTGCTCAGGTTTTCCAGTATATTGGTTTTTAGGCTGGCCAATTGCTCGTTAAGATTTAAAACCAACGGGTTTTCGGCATTTGCTGTGCGCAACATCCGGTTGCGTTCTAACTGTAAATCGTTAAATTTAGAAATGAGCGAGTTTAAAATCGGGTCTTTAAGGCCCATTGCACTTGGTGCCAAATCGTACTGGCTTTGTTTACCTTTAAAATAGCTTTCTATAGAAGATACGATCCGCAATTGTACTGATGAATTCTCCAGTAACTGGTTGTATTCGCTGGTACGGGTAGCATTCATCTGTGCATCCATATTGATATCGGTTACACGGTTCTGCTGTTTGTAATTTTCTACATCTTCTTCTGTTCCGGACAAATCGCTAACCAGGTACTTTAACCTGTTATCGATAAAGCGGATGGTATTGCGGGCAATGGTATTTTTATTGTTAACGTTATTGATGTTGTAAGTTTCGATCAGGTCGTTTAAAATATCAATCCCCCTTTGTGGCACAGCATCGTTTAAGCTAATGGTTATGGTATTTGCATCTTTAACTACAGGTACAATTTTTAACGAAACCAAACTATAGGCTTCTGTCATTTTGTACAGATTTTTAAACTGGATTTTAATTTTGCCGAATTCGCTTTTAAATGCTGGTCCTTTTTCTACCTTAACCACATAGTTTTTATTATGTAGCGTATCGCCATACTTTACAATATTGGTATTGAGGCTATCCTGGATGATGTAAGAAACATCGTCGAGATAAGAAATATTGATTTTGCGGGCGTAAGCACCATTTTTTAAGCTGATGGCGTTAACCACCAATGGTGATGTTTTGCCATAAAGTTCTTTCACCCTTAAACCTTCTTTTTTAAAGTACGCGGTTTCAAGATGGAGTTTTTTCAATACTTTAAAAATCAGGTCGCGCGATCTCAGGATCTCGATTTCGTTATCAACCGTTTTAACCGTTTGAAACATATTGAGATCGCTGAATGCGGTGCTGTTTGACATGGCTGCACCGTTTTTATCGTCAGAGATTAATAAAGTACTGCTTACTTTATATTTTGGTGGTGTGATGTATAAAAAGCCATATACTGCCCCCATACAAATGGCAATACTGAGTAAGAAATAAGGCCAGTTTCTGGCAAAACTTATAATAGTTTCTGCAAAATCTTTTGCGCCACCACTTACGATTTGTTTAGACATGTTCTTGTGTTTAAGAGACGTTATTGTTTTAATACAGCTGTTATTAATACTGCTACTGCAGATATCGAAGCAATTACGAGAGGCATTACCCTGGTATTGGTGCTATACTCGCTTGCTTTTGATTTATCGGGTTCTACATATACAATATCATTTTGTTTAAGGAAGAAGAAAGGCGAATTCATTACATCCTGGTTGTTCAGGTTTAATCTTTTCATTACGCGCTGTCCGTTTTGCTCCCTGATTACGAGCACATTATCACGTTTACCGTACACGGTCATATCGCCGGCCATACCTAAGGCCTGTAAAAGGTTAATATTATCTCCCTGAACAGTAAAATTTGATGGCCGGTTTACTTCGCCTATTACGGTTACCTTAAAGTTTACCAGCTGAACATCAACCACCGGTTTTTTAACATATTTATCAAGTTCTCTCGATATAGTGTTTTGGGCCTGCTCTATGGTTAATCCTTCTAACCTTACATTACCAACTACCGGCAGATTAATCATTCCGTCTTTATTTACCCGGTAACCTTCTACCTTATAGTTGTTTTCGGCGCTGGGTGCTTTGGTGTTTACGGCAAACAATACATTCGATTCCTGATTTAAGCTATTAATGCTTACACTTAACAGGTCGTTCTGCTGTATTTTTACCTCTTGCGATGGTAATTTCTCATCGCTGGTTTGTTTAGCCAGGTTACTAAAATATACTAAGTCTCTTCTTGGAGCGCAGCCTGTTGCAAGGCATGTATATATGGCGATAAATAATATTACTTTTTTCATAGCTTAAGTAATCGTTTGGTTTGTGATTCGATTTATTGAGAACTAAGCTATGCATTAAAGACCCAATGTTTTATAGGCTAAAGGGGGTTGTAATTAAATTGTATAATTAACAAACAGCATATACAATAATCCAGTAACTATACGCATTAATTATACAGGATTTGTGAATTTTCTGGCGCAGAAGATGTAAAAAAACAAGCGCGGTTTTTGACGAAAAATAACCCGATTAGCAGAAAAATTTAATCGCAAAAAACTAAAAAACGTCAGAAATTGATTTAACATTTAAAAAAGCTGTTTAATACTACAATAAACCCGATGATTTTTGGCCTTTTTTATTCCTCATTTTTAAAAACCGGTCAGTAAGGTTGTAATTTTTTAAAATCGAGTGAGGTTGAAGCTTCAATATGAGCCCCTGGTATTTTGGTTTAAGGCCATTTTCGCCTGGTTGTGCAACCACTTTTACAGGTGTATGACCTGGCTTTTAAATATTAATTTTTGGCATTGCATGCCGGTTAATTTCGATTTTAGCCTTTTGGCACTTGTAAAACGATTAACATTCTGGCCGTGGCCAAAATATAGCCTGGCAAATCATTACTAAAACAGCCCGGTTGTGCAAATGTGAAAACTGTAAACAGGGGTATGCAATAACTGTACAGTATGCATTTAAGCCCGTTAACAAGGCTATCTAATACCTAAATTAGTAATTCACCAAAAACTAAATTATGAACGTTATTATCTATGGAACAGGAAAAATGGCCGAATTTATTTGTTATTCATTTACGAAAGACAGCCCTTATAATGTAGTTGCCTTTTGTGTTGATGATGCCTATGTGCCACCCGCAGGAAGTACATTACAAAACCTACCTATTTTAAGCTTTGCGCAGGTAACCAAAGATTTCCCTCCCGATGCCCATAAAATGCATATTGCCATAGGTAGAAACAGTGCGCGTGAAAGTGTATATAATAAGGTAAGCGCAGCGGGATATGGCTTTGCCAGTTATGTTTCCTCAAAAGCCAATGTTTGGCCCGATTTAGTGATGGGACACAATACCTTTATTGATCAGTGCTGCGATATACAGCCTTTTGTAACTATCGGCAATAACTGTATGCTCATTGGAAGCAGGATTGGCCACCATTGCACGCTTGAAGATAATGTATTGCTTTCGGGCAATATCCTGGCTGGCAATGTAACTGTGGGTCAAAACTCCTTTTTAGGCATCAATTCTGCCGTAAAAGAAGATGTAATTATTGGCACACACAACATTATCGGAGCTGGGGTTTTCATCAATAAAAACACCGAAGACTACGCCATCATTACAAATGCTTCTGCACCACAGCGCATAGGCGATTCTAAACGATTTGTGATGTTTACCAAAGCGCAGGAAGCAAAACCGGCCTAAAACAAAAAAATAGTCAGGCTTAACTAACCTGACTATTTTTTTACGCTCTTTAAGTGGCTTTTGGCCAACTCCCGCTAAATTTTTATGCTTTTACTCGCGCTTTTTTGCAATTGTGCATTAATGCGTTTCAGCACATCATCAATATCAAAAGGTTTGCTGATATAATCATCTGCAAAGGCATCAATAGCTTTTTGCTCGCTATTATTTTGTGCCGACATTACAATAATCGGGATGTGTTTGGTAAAAATATCCGTTTTTAAATCTTCACAAATCTCTGCTCCGTTACCGTCAGGCAGCATCACATCCAGCAGGAAAAGATCAGGCATGGCATCCTGTATATTCTTTTTCAATTCTGCAAATGACGATGAAAGCTGCAATTCAAAGCCTTCATCACTTAACAGAATTTCAATCACGTTTCTGATTTCCTGATCATCCTCTAAAATGTGTATTCGTTTTTTTTCCATGTTCAAATTATAATTGTTTTGGTTTATCGTTTGGCTTGCTATACGATAGTAACTGTAACACCTAAACTCTCTAAATGTTTTACAATTTGTTCAGAAATTCCTTTATCAGTTATAATATGATCTATTTCTTCCAATCCGCATATCTTTCCAAAGCCTCTTTTGCCAAATTTAGTCGAATCGGCCAGTACAATTGTCCGTTGCGATGCCGCAATCATTTTCCGGTTTAAATGGGCCTCCATTGCGTTGGTGGTAGTTAAACCAAAATCGAGGTCTATGCCATCCACGCCTAAAAACAGCTTGTTAAAATAGAAATCCTGCAAAACCTGTTCGGCATAAGCACCCATTACCGACGACGAGCTTTTTCTCAGCAAGCCACCCAGCTGAATTACCTCTATACTCGGCTCGCGCATCAACTCAAGCGCTACATTTAAAGCCGAAGTAACCACTGTTAAATTAGCGGCCGGTGCAATATTTTTGGCGAAATAAAGTACTGTAGTGCCAGAGGCAATAACGATCGAATCGTTATCGTTTAGCATGCCGGCTGCAGCAATACCTATTTTATGCTTCTCGGTCGATTGTAGTTTTTCTTTTTCGTTAACCGGACGGTCAACAGTATATGGATTATTTACAGTTGCCCCGCCGTGTGTTCTGAAAAGCAGGCTCTTATCTTCCAACAGTTTTAAGTCCTTTCTTATTGTTACAGACGAGACTTTCAATTCCTTACACAAATCAACTACGTTGATGTATTGATCACGTTGTAGCCGACTTAAAATAAACTGATGTCTCTCAGCCAAATTCATCATAACATATCTAATTACGGTGCTGCAAAATAACAATAAAAACAGGCTTTAACCTATTTTATAAAAATAATTAATAAATTTTTAATCTGCTTATTATATTATTTCGATTGCGATTTGTTATAATTGCGTATTGTTTCGTTTTATAATATTAAGAAACATAACGAAACCTTATAGCCGACGCAAGTCGCGGTTAAGAATGCGGCGATTTATTGTTTTACGAACCTAACCATAGTTTTGGTAAGCCTTAAACACAGTCAGTAAGCAACATAATTGATTAACGAATGAGACCAATGAAGAGATTACACCAACATATACTTGCCGAAAACACGAATTGGGATCTGATTATTATTGGTGGAGGAGCTACCGGCCTGGGCACCGCTTTAGATGCCGCCAGCCGTGGCCTAAAAACCCTGCTGGTAGAACAGTCAGATTTTGCTAAAGGAACATCAAGCCGGAGTACGAAACTGGTACATGGTGGTGTACGTTATCTGGCCCAGGGAGACATTGCCCTGGTGCGACACGCTTTGAAAGAACGTGGGCTGCTCCAGCAAAATGCAAAACATTTGGTAAACAAAGAAGCATTCCTCATCCCCTGCTACAATTGGTTTTCTGTAATCAAATACCTTGCAGGTTTAACGCTGTACGATTGGCTTTCGGGCAAATACAGTTTCGGGAAATCGAAATATTTCAGCAAAACAGAAACGCTAAACATGATGCCGGGTATTAAGGAAAAGGGCTTAAAAGGAAGCATCAGGTATTATGATGGCAAATTCGATGATGCCCGCTTGGCCATCAACATTGCCCAAACAGCTATTGAAAACGGCGCCATTTTGTTAAATTACACCAAAGTAACTGCGCTGTTAAAAAGTGAAGGCGAAGTAGTTACCGGTATTGAAACAGAAGATGTGCTTACCGGACAAAAAGCAAAGCATTACGGTCAGGTAGTAATTAACGCTACTGGTGTTTTTGTTGATGATATTTTGCAGATGAACAACCCCAGTGCAAAAAAACTGGTACGTCCGAGCCAGGGCGTTCACATTGTGCTGGATAAAAGCTTTTTAAACAGTGAATCGGCGCTCATGATTCCTAAAACATCTGATGGAAGGGTATTATTTGCCGTGCCCTGGCATGAACATTTACTGGTTGGCACTACCGATACACCGTTAGATGAGCACAGCCTGGAGCCAAGGGCTTTAAAGCAGGAGGTTGATTTTATTATGAGTACAGCAACAAGTTACTTTAAGCGCAAACCATTAGAAAAAGATATTTTAAGCGTTTTTTCGGGCCTGAGACCACTTGCTGCACCTAGCAACAACAATGGCAACAGCACCAAAGAAATTAGCCGCGACCATAAATTAATGGTTTCTGCCAAAGGCTTAATTACCATTACAGGAGGCAAATGGACAACCTATCGCCGCATGGCCGAAGAAACGGTAAACCTGGCCATTTCGCATGCCGGGCTTGAAGCGAAAGCGTGCGTAACTGAAAATTTAAAAATTCATGGCAGCATCGAGGTTGCAGGAGACCATTACCTGAATATTTATGGTTCAGATCGTGGCAAAATTGAAGCATTAATGCAGCAAAACCCTGATCTGGCAGAAAAGCTGCATCCCGGTTTCCCTTACACCTGTGCCGAAGTAATATGGTCGGCAAGAAACGAAATGGCCGAAACAGTAGAAGATATTTTAAGCCGCAGGATGCGTATTCTTTTTATAGATGCACAGGCAGCTAAAGATATGGCACCCAAAGTGGCTGCTCTCCTTGCGCAAGAATTATCAGCAGATCAGGATTGGGAAACAAATCAGATTGAAACATTTAATACCTTAGCCAATGGCTATATTTATCATTCAACACAGATAAAAACCGAAACGGCTTAGCCCACTAACCAAATTCTTAATTATGAGCAAGTACATCCTGTCTCTCGATCAGGGAACCACAAGTTCGAGAGCAATTATTTTTGATCACAACGGCGATATTACCGCTATTGCGCAGCGCGAGTTCACACAAATTTATCCCCAGGCAGGCTGGGTTGAGCACGATCCGATGGAAATATGGTCAACACAACTGGGCGTTGTAACCGAAGTAATTGTTAAAGCCGGCCTAACCGTGAGTGATATCGATTCGATCGGCATTACTAACCAGCGCGAAACAACTGTAGTTTGGGATAAAGAAACCGGCATGCCCGTACACAATGCCATTGTTTGGCAAGACCGGCGCACTTCTGCTTATTGTGATGAAATTAAGGCTAAAGGCCTATCTGTTAAGATACAGGAAAAAACCGGACTGATTATAGATGCCTATTTCTCGGCTACTAAAATAAGGTGGATACTCGAAAATGTTGCCGGCGCCAGGGCAAAGGCCGAAGCGGGAAAACTGGCCTTCGGCACCATTGATAGCTGGCTGATCTGGAAATTAACTGCCGGAGAGAAACATGTTACCGATGTAACCAATGCCTCACGTACCATGATTTACAACATCCATACCTTAAGCTGGGATGATGAACTGCTTGATCTTTTTGGCATTCCGAAACAAATGCTACCGGAGGTAAAATCATCAAGCGAAGTATATGGCCAAACGGCTGGTAAGATTTTAGCAGCTAAAATTCCTATTGCAGGTATTGCCGGCGATCAGCAATCGGCTTTATTTGGCCAAATGTGTACCGAAGTGGGTATGGTAAAAAACACCTACGGTACTGGCTGTTTTATGCTGATGAATATCGGAACAACACCTAAAATTTCGGAAAACAATTTACTCACCACTATAGCCTGGCAGATTAACGGCGAAGTACAATACGCTTTAGAAGGCAGTATTTTTATTGGTGGCGCTGTTGTACAGTGGCTTCGCGATGAAATGGGCTTAATTTCCAAATCGGCCGATGTAGAAACTTTAGCTAAAAAAGTGAAAGATACCGATGGCGTGTACGTAGTACCTGCATTTGCGGGTTTAGGTGCCCCACATTGGGATCAGCACGCGCGTGGCACCATTACCGGCTTAACCCGGGGTACCAACAAATCGCATATTGCGCGTGCAGCGCTTGAAAGTATTGCCTACCAAACCATGGATGTTTTAAAAGCCATGGAGGCTGATGCCGGTGTAAACATTGCCGAACTTCGTGTTGATGGCGGTGCTACAGCCAATAACCTTTTAATGCAATTCCAGGCCGACTTGCTGAATTGTAAAGTAATCAGGCCAAAAGTAACGGAGGTTACCGCAATTGGCGCAGCTTACCTCGCTGGCTTAGCTACCGGTTTCTGGAAAGATATCGACCAGATCAGATCGCAATGGAAAATAGACAAAACTTTTGTTGCGGAAGCAGGCATAGACAATACAACCAGAATAAAAGGCTGGAACAGAGCCGTAAAAGCAGCGAGAGTAAACGCAGAAGATTAATTATATCCGCATAAGATTTAACGTATGAACATATATCTAGCAGAATTTATTGGCACCGCATTAATGATCCTTTTGGGTAACGGAGTGGTAGCCAATGTAGTACTTAAAGGTACAAAAGGAAATAATGGTGGCTGGATTTCTATTACCACCGCCTGGGCGCTTGCTGTATTTGTTGGTGTTGTGGTAGCCGGACCATATAGCGGTGCACACCTGAACCCCATTGTAACATTAGGTTTAGCCATTGGTAAAGGTTTTAACTGGGAATTAGTTCCTTTTTACATGCTGGCGCAGCTGGCCGGTGCCATGACGGGCTCCTTCCTGGTTTGGGTAATGTATAAAGATCATTTCGATGCAACCGAAGATCCGGGATTAAAAGCGGCTCCGTTTGCAACAGCTCCGGCCATCAGAAACAAGGCTTCTAATCTGGTTTCTGAAATTATAGGAACCTTTGTACTCATTTTTGTAATTTTCTATTTCACCGATGCCAGTATGGGCACAAAAGAAAATACTACACCCATTGGTTTAGGATCGCTGGGAGCTATACCTGTTGCATTTTTGGTTTGGGTAATCGGTTTGGCGCTGGGAGGCACAACTGGTTACGCCATTAACCCGGCAAGAGATTTGGGGCCGAGAATTATCCATGCCTTAATTCCGATGAAAGGTAAAGGTAGCAGCGACTGGGATTACGCCTGGATACCTATAATTGGTCCTATAGCTGGCGCTACTTTAGCTGCAGTAGCTTACTTGTTTATGCATAAATAGGCCTGATTTAAAAGGATCGTCATTCCCGCGAAAGCGGGAATCTTAAAGCTATGACTTTGTTATTGCCCATCCGACAGTAATCGGATCAAGTTGGGAATGACGACCACATTGTTAGCAACAAACTGCAAAAATCTACTGGAAAGCAGCCTTCCCTACCTGTTCATCACCCAGATAAACCCAGATTGCTCCTTTCAGGTATTTGGTAAAAGAATCTTTCATATCTGCCAGGGTTACTTTATTAAAATTAGGTACCATATCATCAACAAGGGTATAACTTCCCAGTACTTCTGCTTCGCCTAAATCTTCTACAATAGAGCTTGCACTCTCCTGGTGCCTGTAATAACCATCGCGGTGGTCTTTTTTTAAGGCATCGAGATACCGCTGACTGTATTTTCCTTCTTTAATGTTATTGTAAACCGTAACCATGGCCTGAAAAGCCTTTTTTGGTTGGGTTGTACTTACATACATAGAACTATATGGAATCTGCTGTACTTTAATGGTTGCTCCAGGCGCGTACGATAAACCTAAACGCGTTCTCAGCTCATAGTTCATACTGCCACTTAATGCATTAATAATTAAAACAAAAGCATGATAATCAGGACTATTCATGGTTGGCGCATTCATAATGCAACTCATATAATTTGTAGCAATATCTCTTCGCTCGACCACCAAACGCTCGCCAGTTAACATTTTACGGTCGTAAACAGGGGGAGTATAGGCTTTCGACTTAAGTTCTTTAAAAGAAGCTTGTATTTTTTGTTCAAGCGCCTCTTTGGTAATCTTGCCGGCCACCACCAGGAACATTTTATTTTTGTTTAGCAGCTCGTTATGATAATAATTGCTAACCATTTCGGCAGTAAATGCACCTACCGTTTTACTGTTACCTAAAGGGTTAATGCTGTAAGGCGAATCTTTAAACATACTTTCCATGCTCATTTGCTCAACCCTTGTTTCAGGATCAGACTGACTGTGGTAAATAGCCGATATCATGCGCTCTTTAGTGGTTTGGAATTCGTTTTTATCAAATGCCGGATTAACCACAGCATCAGAAAACAGTTTCCAGCCCTGATCCAGATATTTGGAAATGCAATTCATCGTGATGGTTCCATAATCAGTTGTAGAGGAACCTGAAATAGCGATTCCATATTCATCGGCAAGTTCCTGATAATCGACTACACTGTAATTTTTGGTGCCACAGGTAGCTGCAGCAGCAAGCGCCAGATTTTCTATACCTGCCTGTTCAGCAGTGTAGTTCATTACACCGCCCCGAAAAAACATACTAATGCTAACCGTTTCTTTTTCGGTAGGTTTTAAAATCACTTTTAAACCATTAACATCAAATGAAATGGCTTTTGTTTGCGCGTTGCTATATTGGTACAACAGTGCAAAAACAATAAAAAATATAATTCTTTTCATGAGATCGGGTTAATTAGTCGGTTTAAAAAATGTTTCAGGTTTTACTGTTTTCATACTCGCATTATCCATCATTAAACCTGCACAATAAGGTTTATCTTTAATGTATTTCTGTACATAATCCAATAAATCCTTTCTGGTAACTTTATTTACCTCTTCTTCATAATGGGTATAATAATCGATTGAAGCTGATGCCCACCAAAAAGAGAGTAAATGTGCGTAATCTGAGGTTACTTCTCTCCTTTCCACCTGTTCGATGGATAACAATCTTTTTGCGCGTTCTATCTGAAGGTCTGATAAATAATCTTCATTGGCCCAAAGCGAAATCTGCTTCAACACCTCATCATAACATTCTTTCACTTTTGCCGGATTGGGGCTAACCATTAAGCTTATCGGGCCAGTATATTTCTGTGTATAATAATTTACGTCAGCTTCCTGCGCCAATCCCGAATTAATCAAAGCCTGTTTCATTTTCGAACCGTTCTGATTAACAATAAATGAAAACACATCGGCTGCATAGGTTGCCGGAATATCGTTGCGTGTATCAGGGCCGTGCCAGCTAAACAACATATAAGGCACAGGGCTTTTATTCGATTCAACCAGATAATAATCGTTTTTAGTTAATGGCTTAAATTCAGGAATAGGCCATTTTACAAAAGGATCTACTTTTGATGGTTTCCAGCCGCTAAAAATATAATCTACATAACCAAAGGCATCATCAACCTTAACATCGCCGGCAATAACCAGCACCGAATTGTTTGGCCAGTAATATTTGTTTTTAATCGAATCCATTTTGGCTGGCGTAGCCGATAAAATTACCTCATGGCTGCCAATTACGTTTTTACGCGAATAATTAGAACCCCACATGTGGCGGGAGTTGGCTTCCATTAAAGCAAAGATCGGGCTCGACTCATGCCGCGTAAATTCAGCATTCACCACTTCATTTTCAAGCGCCATATCTTCTTTAATAAACTTCGGATAGCGGATTGAAGAATTCATCAGGCTTAAGCCAGCTTTTAAATTAGCAGCCGGAAGGGTAAAAAAATAATTAACCACCTCTTCTCTTGTAGTGGCGTTTGAGTTGATATCCAGATCATTCATTCTGCCGTTAAGGCTTTCAAAATCAGGATAATCTTTATTCGCCTTAAAGAAAAGGTGTTCGTATAGGTGGCTAAGACCGTTAAACTCATCGGTTTCGGTAAAAGAACCATTCCTGCAGGCCATTTCGATAGTAACCAAAGGTACCGTACGGTCTACAACAATCAATACTTCGAGGCCATTGGCCAGCTTTTTGAAGTGCATATTTTCAGCAAGCTTCTTTTGGGCAAAAGCAGAACCCAAACACATAATACATGCGAAAACGCAAAATAATCGTGAGAGCATAATTTCAATTCATTTTTTGCGGCAAATAAGTGCAAATCTTTTACTTTATCAAATAATATATTCACAATTTGAAAATAATTTTCTGTGCAGCGCTTTGACTGAATTATTATCGTTTATCGCCCTTATTAATTACCTTTGATCAAACATCAGCCTTTAACTGTAAAAACTAACCAAGCAATTTGTCAGCATATTTCCTCATAGTTGATACTGAAACATCGGGTCTGCCCAAAAATTGGTCGGCACCTTATGCTAAAGAAAACAACTGGCCGCATATTGTTCAAATTGCCTGGATAATTTATGATGCCAATTACCAGGAAGTGAAACGCGAAAACCATTACCTGAGCAATACGGGTTTTGATATTGATAAAGCAGCGCAAAAAATCCACAACATTAGTGCAGAATATTTGCGCTTGCATGGTGAAAATAAAGAAGAAATTATGCTCAGGTTTTACGAAGATATTAAGCAGTATAAGCCTTTGGTTGTAGGACATTTTATTGAACTCGATTATCACATGGTGAACGTAGAATTATTTAGGATGGGTAAGGAAAATGTTTTTAAAGACCTGCAGTTTTTCTGCACCATGAAAGCAAGTGCCTTATACATTACCGATGCTGTAATCAATCACCTCAAACTTGATAAATTTTATGCCATATTATTTAACGAGGTGCCGGAGAATATGCATAACGCTCTTGCTGATGCATTAAGTGCAGCCAAAATTTTCTTTCACCTGATAGAAAGCAAAAAAATCAGTTTATCATCAGTGTATAGCCAGCAACACAACTTTAACCGCGAAAAGAAGAAAGCAGAAGCATTTTCATTCAAAAAAATTTTAAAAAGTATTTTTAATGGAAGATAAACTAGCCGACCGCATTTATACAGCCCGTATCGGCGATATCACCTTAAAAAAAATAGTGAGTTGCGGCCCTGCTACACCAATTTTTGAAGCCGCGATTAAAATGGCCGAGCAAAAGACCAGCTGTCTTTTTATAAAAGATGAATCGCAGGCTTATCTTGGTTTCGTAACAGATATTACGTTAAGGGATGAAGTGATTGCCAAACAATTAAATACCAGTCTGGCTATTGAAACTGTTATGGACCGCAATATTGTAACCATAACACCCGATGCTTACGTTTACGAGGCTATTTTGATGATGTTCAGCAAAAAATCGCGCTATTTGCTGGTTAACGATAATGGCAATTACGTTGGTTTTTTAAGCCGCAATAGACTGTTAAGCGAGCAGGCGGAATCTCCCCTGGTTTTTATTCAGTCGGTAAAATCGGCTGTTAACACCAGCGATCTGAAACTGAAATGGCAAAAAGTACCGCATATTGTTGCACAACTCTTAAACAGAGGCGTGCATGCCAAAATTGTTAACGAAGTTATTACCACCATTGCAGATACCATTTCATTCAAAATTATTGAAGAGGTAATTACCAAACTTGGTCCACCACCTGCAAAATTTGTGTTTATGGTTTTGGGTAGCGAGGGACGTAAAGAAGTAAGCCTTAAAACCGATCAGGATAACGCCATTATTTACGAAGATACCCCGGAAGATAAAAGAGCTGCTGTACGCACCTATTTCCTTGACCTGGCTACACAGGTTTCAGATAAATTAAACTATGTTGGCTTTGTATATTGCGATGGTGATTACATGGCGACCAACCCCAACTGGACCCACTCTTTATCGCACTGGAAATACAATTACAAAAACTGGATCGAAGAAGCTTTGCCTGAAGCAGCTGTAAAATTTGCAGCTTTTTTTGATTGCCGGGCTATTTATGGCGATTTAAGCATCATGGAAAGTTTGAGGTCTTTCGTAGATGAAGAACTGCAGAAGCCCATTGAAAAATTTTATGTGTACCTGGCCAAAAATGCCCTGTTGTACGAACCTCCGCTTACCTATTTCAGAAACATCAGAACGCAAAAAATACATAAGAAAGAGGTTTTCGATATTAAAACAGCCATGACGCCCATTGTTGATCTGGCGCGGGTTTATGCATTACAAAACAGGATATTTCAGAAAGAAAACACAGGCGAACGTTTAAAAACCCTAAAAGAATTGGGTGTTTTTACTGAAGGGCAGTTTAACGAACTTTCGCAATCTTATTATTACCTGATGGCTTTAAGATTAAAACACCAGGCCAATTTAATTATTAACCATCAGGCAGCACCCAATAACTTTATTGAAATCGATACACTCACTAAAATCGAAAAAGTAACACTGGTCGAAATCTTTAAAATTATCCTTTCCTTTCAAAGTGGAATCAGAATGAAATTCACCAATACATTAGGCTAAAAGATTACAGCTATTTTCTAATTATTTTTGATTACTGAAGCACAAATTAACACCTGTGATCTGGCTTCTGGTCGCTCTCCTATCTCAAAATTTAATTTGCTGGCTTTCCATTTTTTGATTTAAAAAAACACTGTTGTTTCCATTTAGCTGCTTCAGCCGCAAAAACAAAGCTAACAAGTCTCACAAATACTACATCTCAAAAATTACGGCAATAACATAAGATCAACAAGTCTGCTTTAACCAGACAATCAAACGTTTGCGTGTTATAATCAACACATTTTTTTGGCTTATGGAAAAAAGCGCTGAAAATATACAGCATATGTTTTTCAGGTATTATTATTAAATGTATTTCAGACAATTATAACACAAACGTTTGCGCTGATTTATTTTAACGAAGTACAATTCCTGTATGTAACTTAAGGACTACAAAACAAGCAGAAACTAACTTATTACGCATCATTTTTAATCAAAAAGTTGAGAGATAGCGGCCAGGTTTGGCAAATATTGATGATGTGATCTTAAAAAAAGATCAGGACATGTGGCTGAGATCAGCACGTTAAACAAGGCATTATTAACCAAATTGCATATTATCAATTCCTAACCTAAAAATTATCTGATGAAAAAAAACAGTCTACTTTTTGCAGGCCTTGTCTCCGCCTGTCTGTTTGCCCTATCTTGTAAAAAGGCCGAAACCTTACAACCAGAAGAAAAAACGCCAACCATTAGTCACAAAATGGCAACGGCAAACATTGTTACACAAACGCGCAATGTAAATGTTGTGTATTTTGTGCCAAATGATCTGGATACCCTAGCAGGTTACAGAAAAAGATTAAGCGACCTTTTACTGTGGACCCAGGACTGGTACAAACAGGAAATGAACAGGAATGGCTATGGTAACAAAACTTTTGGCCTGGCCGATGATGGCTCTGGAGGCGTAAAAATTCTAACTATCAGAGGAAGTTTGCCCAAAAGCAGTTATCCTTACTCAGGTGGTTCTGGTGCAGTTGCAAGCGAAGTTAATGCTTATTTTGCAGCCCACCCTGCCGATAAAACCAGCGACCATACTTTAATTATCATACCTAGATACTCCATCGGCTCGAATGGCACGCCAAGCGGTGGTCCGTTTTATGGTACCGGCCGTTGGTGTTACGCCCTTGATTATGAAGAAATGGATATTGCCAACCTTGGCTTAAACACAACGGTAGGTAATCGCTTCAGCGTTTGGTTTGGTGGTATGGTGCACGAACTGGGCCATGGCTTAAATTTACCACACAACAGACAAAAAGTTTCTGAAAACTCAACACTGGGCATGGCATTAATGTGGGCCGGTAACGGAACCTTGGGTAAAAGCCCGACCTTTTTAACTGCCGCCGATGCTGCCATTTTAAATGCCAACCAGGTTTTTAACAACAACTCCAATACCTATTATGGCTCAGTTACTACCAATATCCCTAAAATTTATGCCAGTTACGATAGCGGCCTGGCATCAATCGTAGTATCCGGAAAATTCACCTCAACGGGTAACGTAACCAGTATCTTGTATTACAACGATCCCAATGTAAATAACGAAGGTACCGGCGTTAACAAAGATTATAATGCCATCACCTGGGAATCGAAAAAAATTGGCACAGATAGCTTCAGGGTTGTCATGCCTATTGCCGATTTGCAGGAAAAAGCTGATGGTATTCCTTACGAACTGAAAGTGAAACTGGTACATGATAATGGCACAGTAACCGAACAGATTTATGCTTATACCTTTTCGGGTGGCTTACCTGTGTTGGGATTCTCAACTAAAAACGAGTTAAGTAAAACCGGCTGGAGCATTGCTTCATTTAGTTCAGAAGAAACCAGCGGCGAAGGTGCAACAAACGGCAGGGCCATCAGGTTAATTGATGGAAACGCAAGTACTTACTGGCACTCTCGCTGGTCAACCTCCGCAACTACCTACCCGCATAATGTGGTAATTAATTTAGGTTCTTCGAAAACCGCTACAGGTTTAAGTTTAACGCAAAGAAGTGGTTTAAGCAGGGCCATTAAAAACTTCGAACTGTTAACCAGCACAGATGGCGTTAACTTTACTTCGGTAAATAATTATGTTGCGCAAAACGTTAACGGTGCACAGTACTTTGATTTTGGAAGCGCCAAAACCTTCCAGTACTTTAAAATTATTGCTAATTCGGCGCAAGATGGCCTTCAGTTTGCCAGCTTAGCAGAACTGGGATTGTATTAAAAAATTCGTCATTGCGAGAAGGAACGACGAAGCAATCTTAAAGCGTATGCTGGTAGCGACCGTTGTAAGATTGCTTCGTCGGCTGAAAAGCCTTCTCGCAATGACGATCCCTTTTTTATCGCTATAACATTCCGCGTTAAGTTTTCTTTAATTCTCATACCCATATTGATTTTGCTTACAAACTTTTATAACTTAAGTATAAGGCATTTTAAACCGGATAATTAAAATCAGTATTATGGGAAAATTTGTAATTACTAAAAGGTCTAACGGCGAATATCAGTTTAATCTGAAAGCCGGTAATGGTCAGGTTATTTTAGCCAGCGAAGGTTACGCAGCAAAATCAAGCTGTGAAAACGGCATCGAGTCTGTTAAAAAGAACGCACAAGACGATTCTAAATTCGAAAAGAAAACCTCGAGCAATGGTAAGTACTATTTTAGCCTAAAAGCTACCAACGGACAAATTATTGGCTCGAGCGAAATGTATGAAAGTACAGCTGCAAGAGATAATGGTATTGAATCTGTTCAAAAGAATGCACCAGATGCAGACACAGATGATCAAAGTTAGATGCACAAAAAAAAGGGAACCAGTCTGGTTCCCTTTTTTAAATATGATTATCGTCGAAACGAAAATTCTATTTTACTGCATCAATTACAGCTTTGAAAGCTTCTGGGTGATTCATTGCTAAATCAGCCAATACTTTACGGTTTAAACCGATTTCTTTAGAAGCTAGTTTACCGATTAATTGAGAGTAAGAAATACCGTGCTGACGTGCACCAGCGTTGATACGTTGGATCCACAATCCGCGGAATTCTCTTTTCTTAACTTTACGGTCACGGTATGCATATTGCAAACCTTTTTCTACTGTGTTTTTAGCAACAGTATAAACCTTACTTCTTGCTCCCCAATAACCTTTGGCTAAATTAAGGATCTTTTTTCTTCTTCTTCTCGAAGCTACTGCGTTTACCGAACGTGGCATGTTGTTGTTGTTTTTTGGTAAGCGGCGTCCAACTAAGGAACTTTAATGCCTGATACCTGGTGAAATTAATGAATTACTTTCCGATGCAAAGCATACGTTTTACGTTACCTGAATCTGCATCTGTTACAATTCCTGCATTTCCAAGCGCACGTTTACGTTTAGTACTCATCTTGGTTAAGATGTGACTTTTGTATGCTTTGTTTCTTTTGATTTTACCTGTTCCAGTAAGCGAAAAACGCTTTTTGGCACTGGAATTGGTTTTCATTTTTGGCATAACCTGTTATTTAATTTATAAAATTGTTTTTATTTTTTTGCTACTTTAGGCGCAACAGTAAGGAACATACGTTTACCTTCTAACTTCGGTAATAACTCTACTTTTCCTACATCTTCCAAAGCCTGGGCAAATTTCAATAATAAAATTTCTCCCTGCTCTTTGTACACAATTGCTCTACCTTTAAAATGCACATAAGCCCTAACTTTCTCGCCGTTCTCTAAAAAGCTTACCGCATGTTTCAATTTAAACTGGAAATCGTGATCGTTGGTGTTAGGACCAAAACGGATCTCCTTAATTACAGTTTGTTTAGCATTAGCTTTAATTTCCTTTTGCTTTTTCTTTTGCTCGTAAACAAATTTACTGTAATCAATAATCCTACAAACCGGTGGTACGGCATTTGGAGAAATCTCTACCAAATCCAATTCCAGTTCATCAGCAAGCGCCAAAGCTTTCGCCAAAGGATAAATCCCCGGTTCAACATTATCGCCAGCTAAACGCACTTCTGGCGATTTTATATACTGATTAATGTTATGCTCTGCTTCTTTTTTCTTAAAAGGTGGACGTGGCCCCCTGTTAAATCCTGGTCTTCCTAATGCCAAATTTGTATTATTTTAATTTAAACTGTTATTTCTTTTCTTAATAAATTGTTGAACTCTTCCAACGTCATTTCGCCTAAATCTCCCTCACCATGTTTACGTACAGAAACTTTACCTTCTGCCATCTCTTTATCGCCGATAATGAGCATGTATGGGATCTTTTTAACCTCCGCGTCGCGTATTTTACGACCGATTTTCTCATCGCGAAAGTCAATCAGCCCGCGAATATCGGAATTATTTAGTTCATCTAAAACTTTTTTTGCATAATCTTCATATTTTTCTGAAATAGGAAGAATGATAAACTGCTCCGGACTTAACCATAACGGGAAGTTTCCGGCACAATGTTCAATCAATACGGCAATAAATCTTTCTAACGAACCAAACGGCGCACGGTGAATCATTACCGGTCTGTGTTTCTGGTTATCGCTGCCGGTGTACTCCAGTTCGAAACGCTCAGGCAGGTTATAATCTACCTGAATAGTGCCCAGTTGCCATTTTCTGCCTAAGGCATCTTTAACCATAAAATCGAGCTTAGGACCATAAAATGCCGCTTCTCCGTATTCTACAACGGTGTTCAAGCCTTTTTCTGCTGCTGCTTCGATAATTGCAGTTTCCGACAGTTTCCAATTTTCATCAGAACCAATGTACTTTGCTTTATTTTCAGGATCTCTTAAAGAAACCTGTGCAGTATAGTTTTCGAAACCTAAAGATTTGAATACATAAAGCACCAGGTCGATCACTTTTTTAAACTCGTCTTTAACCTGTTCAGGCATACAGAACAAGTGTGCATCATCCTGAGTAAAGCCACGTACACGGGTTAAACCATGTAACTCGCCACTTTGTTCGTAACGGTATACCGTACCGAACTCAGCAAAACGCACCGGAAGATCTTTGTAAGAACGTGGTTTAGTTTTATAAATCTCGCAGTGGTGCGGGCAGTTCATCGGTTTTAAGAAGAACTCCTCTCCTTCCTGCGGGGTTTTAATTGGCTGAAACGAATCTTTACCATATTTTTCCCAGTGACCGGAAGTTACATACAGGTTTTTATGACCGATATGTGGTGTAACCACTTGCTCGTAACCAGCTTTAGCCTGTGCTTTAGTTAAGAAATTAACCAAACGCTCGCGCAAAGCAGTTCCTTTTGGCAACCACAATGGCAAACCCATACCCACTTTTTCTGAGAAAGCAAACAATTCGAGTTCTTTACCCAATTTACGGTGATCGCGTTTTTTAGCTTCCTCAATCATAGCCAGATATTCGGTAAGCTCGCTTGCCTTAGGGAAAGTTACGCCATATATACGGGTTAACTGTTTTTTAGTTTCATCGCCACGCCAGTAAGCACCAGCCACATTCATCAGTTTTACAGCTTTTACAAAACCAGTATTCGGAATGTGTGGACCACGGCATAAATCGGTAAATTGACCCTGAGTATAGAAAGTAATTTTCCCATCCTCTAAACCATCAATTAAATCGAGTTTGTACTCATCGCCTTTCTCGGTAAAATATTTGACAGCATCAGCTTTGCTTACACTTTCGCGCACAAAAGTTTCCTTTTGCTTAGCCAACTCAATCATTTTGGTTTCGATGGCTTTGAAATCGTCTGATGAGAATTCTTTATCTCCGAAATCTACATCATAGTAAAAACCGGTTTCAATTGCCGGACCAATACCAAATTTAGTTCCCGGATAAAGGGCTTCTAAGGCTTCGGCCATTAAGTGGGCTGATGAATGCCAAAAAGTTGATTTACCAGCTGCATCGTTCCAGGTTAACAATTTAACAGATGAGTCAGACTCAATTGGTCTTGTTGAATCCCAAACTTCGCCATTAACCTCAGCGGCTAATACGTTACGGGCTAAACCTTCAGAAATTGATAATGCAATTTGATGGGCAGAAGTGCCCTTTTCATACTGACGAACAGAGCCGTCAGGTAAAGTAATGTTAATCATCTACAACTATGATTTAAAATTTAAATAAAATGGTTTTAAAGATCACTTACAATGTGATTTTATTTTGTGCAAAGGTATGGATTTATTGATCAAAAAGCAAGATTTACTTTATATCACATCGCCACGGAGGCACGGATTAGCAGGGATTTTCTATAAAATCTCCGACGTTATACACTAAACGAAGTAGAAGCGCAATAAAAGGCTTCATATCCGTTCCAAACGCAATAAAATGCCCGAGATACACAGATTAGTACCTGGTTTCCCGGTTATGGCTGTTCACACGAGCATTTTATCTTGTTGATATGATTTGTATGGCTAAACCTTAAGCCTTACTTAAAAATTTATCCTTCAAATATTTACGTAAAGGGATATCGATAAACCGCATAATGAGGTAAGCCAAAATAATAAGTAGTATGACTGAAACCGGAATAACGCCAAAAAGCATCATGCCTTTTGGCTTCACTACAGCTACATAAGTAAGGTAAATCCATAAAAACGGATAATGCGTCATATAAAGTGGATAAGATATCTCGCCTGACAGCCTGCAGGTATTTTTTAAAGCCGGACTTAATGTGGCACCCGCACCTAACGCTACCAATAAAGGGAAATAAAGCAATACAATGATAGGCTCAGTAACCCAATTGTAATCATCATTATAAGGAAATAAAAAAGCTAATAGTAACAGTGCTGTAACACCTAAAAAGCCCAGTTTATTTTTAATAATCAGATTAAAGCGATAAACCAGCATACCGGCAGTGAAAGAATAGAGCACTCTTGCTCCGCCATCCCAAAAGTTTTGTCCGCCCCAGCCACCGCCGAGATTTTTTGCGCTAGAATAAACTGCGACATAACAAAGTACAGCTGCGCTTACTAAAACCAGGCTTATTAAGGCTTTCTTATTGATTTTATAGAGTAAAAGGATGTAAAAAATATTGGCTACATACTCCCAGAATAATGACCAGGCCGGCGCATTTAAACAAAATAAATTGGTATAACGCTCAGGCATAATCGGATATGGAATCAGGAATGCCGTTGTTAAAAACAATAATGCGGTTTTGCCAAAGCCGTAAACGGGATAGAAATCACTGAAGGGATCGAAGAGGAAAGTAAGCAAACCTAAAACCGCTCCTATTACAACCAATGGATGTAAGCGGATAAGTCTTAACTTGAAAAACTGCGTAATACCAATATGTGGAGCCCTGGTATCGTAAGCATAGGCAATTACAAAGCCTGATAAACAGAAAAAGAAATCGACAGCCAGGTAACCATGTCCGACAAAATTCTTGCTGTAATCGGTTATTGCAATCTCCATAAAATGGAAAATTACCACTACAATCGCGGCTACTCCCCTTAACCCGTCTAAAATTTCAAAATGTTGTTTGGTACTGAGTAAATTCGTTTTGTTTTCTGCTGTAATCACCTTGGTTAGTTTATATCTGACTCCAATAATAGGAAAAATGTCAGAATTACAATTAATGACTTCAAAAATGATACAAAAAAAGCCTGCTCCATGAATGGAACAGGCTGCTATGTTTTGTTGCTTGTATGCTTTTAGTTGCCGCCACCGCCAAATACTCTTACCTGGCCAGCACCACCGCCTGGTCTGTTTTGTCTAAAACGTTTCATCATGTTCTCCATTTTAGTTTTATACTCTTCTGCGGTAATCAGTTTTGCTTTTTTAGGAGCGGTTACATCTTTTGCACTTACATTTCTGTACTCAATGCTTTTGGCAATTGAACTGTTCCCTCTGCCTTCAATAGCTAAAACCGCACCTTCGGTCCACATGTTTGGATTAGGAGAAAAATCGAAGCCTAAATCGTTGGTATACCAGATTTTAGTTTCTTCTACTACATTTTTATCCATATCTAAAATTTTAATGGCCCTGGTCGATCTCACAATCGCCTGGTGACAGGTAAAGCCTAAAATCTGTTTGGTCGAATCGGTTTTAACCACTTCAATTTTTGGAGCCGGAGCAGGTTTTGCCGTAGTGGTATCATTACGGTTACCACCGCCCATTCTGAACGAAGAAACTGGTCCTGAAGTAGAAAGAGTTAGTTTACTCGGCATGTAATACGTGGTATCGTTCAGATCGAACACTTCCGTTAAGCCTTTATCAGCAAAAGTATAGTAGTATTCGCGGTTACCGCCGCCACCACCAAAACGCATCATCATCCGGCCCATTCCGCCACCACCGCCACCTGCGCCGTTGCTATCTTCGGTTTCTTCAACCGGCATATAACTGGCATTGGTTGCTGTAAACAATAGCTCAAAATTGGTTTTGCTCGATGAAGGTATTCTGGCTTTCATCTGATCGGTTAACTGAATGCCATTGGCTGATGCCATAGCTGCAGGATCGATCGTGTTTTCGAATTGTATAGCCCCTGAAGTTTTTTTCTTTTGTGCGTTTGCAACCGACACTATCGATAAAACACCAAATAAAGCGATGAATATTTTTTTCATTTTGTTTTGAATTTGCTAGTTAGAGTTTAATGCCTTGAAAAGGTTTAACAAAGGTATTTTAGATTTAACGTAAAGCTTGTTAAAAAGTGTTAATTTAAACAGTAAGATTAACTAAATGAGTGCTTTATAGGCAACAAACGGTTCTTGTAATTTATTTTTTACATAGGTTTTATGAATTGGCTGGAGCCGATCAGCCATAGATAAGAATATTAAACCTCGCAGGTTTTTAAAACCTGCGAGGTTTAATAATTTAATATTCTGTGCTTTCCAGCCAGCCATTACACAGCACATCGGCAATGTGCATGGTTTTTACCGGAAGGTTGTTTTTATCGATATACCCCTGAAGGTGCAACAAGCAAGATAAATCTGTAGAAATGATATAATCAGCACCCTGAGCTAATGCATGGTTTACCTTTTGCTCGGCCATTGCCGAAGAAATGGCATCGAATTTAACGGCAAAGGTACCGCCAAAGCCACAGCACATGTCGGTATCTTCCATTTCTATCATTTCCAAACCATGTACTTTTGAAAGTAAATGACGGGGTTCGTCTTTAATTTTACACTCGCGCAAAGCGCTACACGAATCATGATAAACGGCTTTCCCTTCCAGCTCTGCTCCGAAATAATCTTTTTTGGCCACTTTAACCAGGAAATCTGAAAGCTCCCAGATGTTGGATTGTAAGCTCCGGCATTTATTGTGAACAATGGTATTGGTAAACAGATCGTTAAAACCACCCTTTACCATCCCTACACACGATGCTGACGGTGCAACAACGTAGGTATTTTCAGAAAAATCGTTTAAGAATTTAGTACCTACCTGTTTGGCTTCATCCCAATAACCCGCATTGTAGGCGGGCTGACCGCAACAGGTTTGTTTGGAATTATAGCTGACCTCGCAACCCGATTTCTCTAACAATTTAAGGGTATTAAAAGCAGTTTCGGGATAAAGCTGATCTACAAAACAGGGCACAAATAATTCTACTTTCATCATAATCTTTAGCCTACAAACTTACAATTTTGGTGCTTCTTTGCGTTCGATTTTTTTCAAAACAAACAAAAGGATTAAACCAATAATGAAAAATGATGCCAGGGCAATAATAGAATAACGGATATTGCCGGTAATTTCTTCTATGTAAGCAAAACTAAATAAGCCGATTACAATGGCCAGTTTTTCGGTAACATCGTAAAAACTAAAAAAAGAGGTGGTATCCTGTGTATCAACTGGCAAATATTTAGAATAGGTAGAACGCGATAAAGACTGAATACCACCCATGATTAAGCCGACAATTGCAGCAAGCGAATAAAACTGGTATTCGTTGGTAATATAATAACCGTACACACAGCAGCCAATCCAAACCAGCACCACCATAATCAGCACGTTTACATTGCCGATTTTTTTAGCCAGATAAGACATCAACATGGCACCCGGAATAGCCACCAGCTGAATAATGAGAATAACTGCAATGAGTTTAGCTGTACCCAGTTTCAGTGTTTTTTCTGCAAAACCTGCCGCTGCCAGCATAATGGTTTGCACGCCCATTGAGTAGAAGAAGAAAGAAACCAAAAATCCTTTCAGTTTTTTGATCTGCTTTAACTGTTTCCAAACTTTGCTTAGCTCACTGAAACCATCTTTAATGATATTGGTTTTAACTTTGCCCGCTTGCGGTGTTCCGTTCGGAAGCACTGAAAAAGGAATCTGCGAAAAGGCAATCCACCATACACCAACCAACAGAAACGACAAACGTGGCGGGAAGGAAGCATCGGTAATACCGAACCACTCAGGTTTCAATACAAATAAGAAACAAATAAGCTGCAACAATACCGAACCAATGTAGCCATAAGAAAATCCTTGTGCGCTTACGCGGTCCTGATGCTCTTCGGTAGCGATTTCGGGCAGGTAAGAATTGCTGAATAAAACCCCTCCAATGTAGCCCATTGCTGCTAAAGCAAACAAGATGATACTCATTTCGAGCGTATCGAGTTTAAAGAAATATAAACCCACACAGGCCAGTCCGCCCATATAGGTGAAGAATTTCATAAACGATTTCTTATTTCCTCTTCTATCGGCAATTGACGATAAAATGGGTAAAGCCAGCGCCATGATCAGGTAAGCGAAAGACAACGCATAGTTAGAAAGCGAAGTATTAACATAAGTGCGGCCAAAAAAGGTTACTTTATCACCATGCTCTTTAGTGGTGGTAATAATGGTATAATAAGCCGGGAAAATAGTTGAGGTAATAACCAGGTTATAGGCAGAGTTTGCCCAGTCGAAGAAAGCCCATGAGCGGATGGTTTTCTTATTGTTTTTTTCTATCATTAACTAGTACTTAAGTTATGGTGGTGTATCTGTCTTTTATGTGGATTATAATTTCGATCGTAAAAATAGAAATAGCTGCGAAAAGTTTTATTATAAAGTCTATGATTTAAAATATCAAATTCAAATGGAGAAGAGGTCATTAGTTCCCTGTAAATCTTTAAAAGTTTTTGATTTATTATCGGTTCATCTTTTTTAAGGCATCTTAAACCGAAAAAAAACATATCATTCTGATCAGTTTCTTCTTTCTCCAAATCAAAAAATGCAAACACCTGCTCATCGAAATTTGAATGAAATACTTCTACATCGTTATTAGTCCGATCGTTATATCTTTTGATCAAAAAATCTCTATCTATCTCTATTTTCAATGTTGTTAAGATTTCAAAAATCTCATTTCCATTAAAATTTGTATCCCAATATGAATTCTCTATATTCAAAAGTTCATAAAAGCATGCATAAAATGAGAATTCAACATAATTCTTGTTTTCAGAAAAATCATGTCTACCGCAATGTAAATCTATCTTTTCTATTAACTCTTTTTCATGATTAATCATAAATACATTTTTGATTATACCCGCTAAAGATAATACTTCTTCCCGTCAGTTTTAATCTTCCCGGCATCCAGTAAATCACGGATAATTTCGATGCGTTCATTTTCAGCGCCATTTTTGATATTCATCACCAGATCATCAAGTACCTGCGCTTCTTGTTGCAGCAGTGAAATAATTTCAAATTCTATTTCTTCACTGAGTTGGCTTTGATTCTCTGTCCTTTTTTCGGCCAGACAAACATCGCATACGCCACACTTTGAAGCATTTTGCTCATCAAAATATTCGAGCAGCTGAATGCTCCGGCAGATATGAGATGAAGCGTATTTAACTACAGCATTAATTTGCTTATGGAGGATTTCTTTCCTTAAACCCAAATATTTAACATCTAAATCGAAATGATCCATATCCACTCTCGATCGGATATATTGCAGCTGTGGCTGGTCGGTTTGAGGAATATAGGTAAGCAATTCTATGGACTGCAGTTTATTCAATAAGGCAACCACATCCCGATAAGCCAAGCCTGTTCGTTTAGCCAGATCAGATTCGTTTATTTTTACAAAGCCATCAAAAGCCCCACCATGCGAACGCAATATTGTTTTTATGATCCCATCGTAAGCTTTATTTTCGATTTGAAACCGGTAAATATCTTCGTGACTGGCAATAAACATCATACGCGAAGGCAAAAACACACTTTCAGAAAGCGTAAGGTAGCCATCGTGCTCAAGAAATTTCAATCCTGAAATAGTTTTTAAAACACTAATATTAAAACGCTTGCAAAAGTCAGCTAAATCAAAAGAAAAGGTCAGCCCCTCGCCTGCTCCAAAAGCCAGCTGAAAGTAATTGCCCAGGTAATGGTATATTTTTCTGATTTCATCGGGTGAAGGAAAACTATCCAGGTGCCTCGACTCGAGCCCCATAATGTCTGACTGATTCGCGAGTAAAACCGCATAGCTCCGTTTTTCATCGCGCCCCGCTCGACCAGCTTCCTGGTAATAAGCTTCTAAGCTTTCAGGTAAATCTAAATGCACCACAGTACGTACATCGGCTTTATCTATACCCATGCCAAATGCATTGGTAGCTACCATGATTCTGGTTTTATTTTGCTTCCAGTCTTCCTGTTTTTGAAAACGAATGTCTCTTTCCAGTCCGGCGTGATAATAATCGGCCCTAATCTGGTTGCGGTTTAGAAAATTAGCTACTTCGGCAGTTTCTCTACGGTTCCGCACATAAACGAGTCCTGTACCCTTAACATTGCGGCAAATATCAATTAGTTTTTTATACTTGTCTTCGTTGCCGAAAACCACATAGCTCAAATTATCTCGGGCAAAGCTTTTAATAAAAACCTGTGGATCTTTCATCTCCAGTTTAGCTACAATATCTTCGCGTACAAATGCAGTGGCTGTAGCGGTGAGTGCAAGTACCGGCACCTGAGGATGAATTTCGCGGAGTTTAGCCAGTTGCTGATATGGTGGCCTGAAATCATAGCCCCACTGCGAAATACAATGGGCCTCGTCAACCGCAATCAGGTTCACATTCATGTAAGAAATTCTAACGCGAACCAGTTCAGACAGCAGTCTTTCGGGCGATAAATACAGAAATTTAACCTTGCCGTAAATACAATTATCCAGCAAAATATCAATTTCGCGCTTACCCATTCCGGCATAAATGGCAATGGCTTCAATGCCTTTTGCTTTCAGGTTTTCTACCTGATCTTTCATCAGCGCAATTAAAGGCGAAACCACAATACAAATGCCTTCCTTTACCATTGCGGGTACCTGAAAGCAAATCGATTTGCCTCCACCAGTGGGTAAAAGTGCTAAGCTATCTTTTCCCTCTAAAACCGAAGCAATAATGTCTTCCTGCAGCGGCCTGAAAGCCTGGTATCCCCAATATTTTTGTAAAATCTCTATTGCTGTCATAAATCGGCGATCTCAAAACTATACATTTAATCCAAAATTGACACTTATTATTGTTTGAAATTGAAAAAATCATCTTTAGAAAAGATTATTACCTTTGCTAAATAAGACAAATACATGTTAGAAACGCAGTTTGCAGATATCATTAGCTTAATTAAAAACGCCAGAACGGCCGCTTTAAAATCTGTAAACTCTGAGTTAATTAATCTTTATTGGAATATTGGAGAATATATCCACTTTAAGGTGAAAAATGCGGAATGGGGACAATCTGTCGTGAAGCAACTAGCAGAATTTTTATCTAAGAATGAACCTGATTTAAAAGGTTTTTCTGATAAAAATCTTTGGCGGATGAAACAGTTTTATGAAAGTTATAAGGATTATCCAAAACTCTCATCGCTTTTGAGGGAAATAAATTGGACTAATAACTTAATTATTTTATCAAGGACTAAGTCTATTGAAGAGCAAGAGTTTTATATAAAACTTTGTTTAAAAGAAAAATATAGTTCAAGAGAGCTAGAAAGGCAGATAAACAGTAGCTTTTTTGAACGCTCTATTTCAGATAATGTAAAACTCTCAGCAGTGCTGAGAGTTCTACAAAATGATGTAGAAAATAGTTTTAAAGATACTTATGTATTCGAATTCCTAAACCTAACAGAGCCTCATAACGAAAGTGATTTACAAAAAAAATTGGTTCAGGAAATGCGAAATTTCATCCTTGAATTAGGTAAAGACTTTCTGTTTATCAGTGAGGAATACAAAATACAGGTTGGCAATAGCGATTTCTATATTGATCTGCTTTTCTACCACCGTGGCTTACAATGTTTAGTTGCATTTGAATTAAAGGTAGATAAGTTTAAACCAGAGCATTTGGGGCAATTGAACTTTTATTTAGAAGCATTGGATAGGGACGTAAAAAAATCTAATGAAAATCCAAGCATCGGGATTTTACTCTGTAAGGATAAAGACAATGAAGTAGTTGAATATGCGCTAAGTCGAAGCCTCTCTCCGACTCTGGTTGCAGAATACAAAACACAACTGCCTGATAAAAAATTACTTCAAAGAAAAATACACGAATTATTCAAATAAATCCTCCCATTATAATGAAGCACCTTTATTTTCTCTCAGCCCTTACGTTATTGTTTTTAAGTTCGAATGCCCAGGAAAAAAAATGGGACATAGAAAAATATCAGGGTACTACGAAAAATTTCACTTTAAATACTGATGAAGGCACCTGGATGAATCTGGACGTGAGTGCCGACGGACAGGAAATTGTGTTCGATTTATTGGGCGACATTTACGTAATGCCAATAACAGGCGGTGTAGCAAAGCTGATTAGTGGCGGCATTGCCTGGGATGTTCAACCCCGTTTTAGCCCGAATGGCAAATATATTTCGTACACCAGCGATAAAAGCGGTGGCGATAACATCTGGATCATGAACCGTGATGGTTCAGGTAAAAAACAGATTACGAAAGAAAGCTTCAGGTTATTAAATAATGCAACCTGGACGCCTAACAGCGAATATATTGTGGCCCGTAAACACTTTACAGCCAGTCGTTCATTAGGCGCTGGCGAAATGTGGATGTATAGCATTAACGGCGGAGACGGTGTACAGTTAACCAAACGCAAAAACGACCAGCAGGATGCTGGCGAACCTAATGTTTCGCCTGATGGCCGCTATGTTTATTTTAGCGAAGATGTGAGTCCTGGCCCAAATTTCGAATATAGCAAAGACCCTAACGGAACCATTTATGCCATCCGTCAGCTGGATTTAATCACTGGAAAATTAAACACCTTAATTAACGAACAAGGTGGTGCCTGCCGTCCGCAAGCTTCTCCAGATGGCAATTTGATTGCATTTGTAAAACGTGTAAGATTAAAATCTACTTTATACGTACAAAACCTCAAAACTGGCGAAGAATGGCCGGTAAGCGAAGAATTATCACACGATCAGCAGGAAACCTGGGCCATTTTTGGCGTTTACCCTAACTTTGCCTGGACACCAGACAGCAAAAGCCTGATTTATTACGCCAAAGGTAAAATCAGGAAAACTGAAATCGGTACTTTAATTAATAGCACCATTCCTTTTCAGGCCAATACTATCCAAACCGTACAACAGGCTTTGCATTTCGAGCAACAGGTTTTCAGTAATGAATTTTCGGCCAAAATGCTAAGACAGCTAATCACATCACCTGATGGAAAAACCATTGTTTTCAATGCAGCAGGTTATCTTTACAAACAGGAATTGCCTGCAGGAACACCTGAGCGTTTAACCAATGGTTTAGATTTCGAGTTCGAACCAGCATTTAGTCCAGATGGTAAATATGTAGTTTACACCACCTGGAGTGATGAACTGAGGGGAGCTATTAAAAGAACAGACTATAAATCTGGCAAAACTATTACGTTGAGTGATGAAAAAGGTTTTTATTATTCTCCACAATATTCAACCAAAGGCGATAAAATTGTTTTCAGAAAAGGTAGCGGTAACGATGTTTTAGGCTATAATTACGGTCGTGGAACAGGTATTTTTATGATGGCTGCCAATGGTGGCGCCAAAACTTTGATCTCAGAAAATGGCATTCGTCCGCAGTTTAACAATACCGATACACGCATTTATTTCCAGAGCTATGCCGATGGCAAAAAAGCATTAAAAAGTATCGATTTAAATGGTGCTAATGAGCGTACGCACTTTACTTCGCAATATGCCAACCAGTTCGTGATTAGTCCAGATAATAAATGGGTTGCTTTTAACGAGTTGTTTAACGTGTACATCACACCTATGATTAACGTGGGTACCGCTCAGGATGCCTCAGCAGGAAATAAAGCCATTCCGGTAACCAAAGTTACTACCGATGGTGGTACCTATATCCAATGGAGTGCCGATAGCAAAACCCTGCACTGGACTTTAGGCCCTAAATATTACAGCATTGATGTAAACAGCGCTTTCAACTTTGATGGCACTACACCTAAAACACAAGCTACTTCAATTGATATTAACCTGGTGCTTAAATCGGATTTACCTACCGGAATTGTGGCCTTAAAAGGTGCCCGAATTATTTCGATGAAAGGTGAAGAAGTAATTGAAAACGGTACGGTTTTAACCGATGGCAACAAAATAACCGCTATTGGTAAAGTAGATGCTGTAATCATTCCGTCAAACGCTAAAGTAATTGATGTAAGCGGCAAAACGATTATGCCTGGTATTATAGATGTGCATGCGCATTTGCGCACTAGTCCGGACGGCATTACGCCACAAAACGACTGGAGCTACATGGCTAACCTGGCATTTGGTGTTACCACTTCACACGATCCATCGAGTAATACTGAAATGGTTTTCAGCCAGAGCGAAATGCTAAAAGCAGGCCGTATGATTGGCCCGCGTGTGTACTCAACCGGTTCGATTTTATATGGTGCCGATGGTGATTTTAAAGTGGTGATTAACAGCCTGGATGATGCTTTGGCTAATTTACGCAGGTTAAAAGCTGTAGGCGCTTTCTCGGTAAAATCTTACAATCAACCTCGTCGTGAGCAACGTCAGCAGATTTTAGAAGCAGCACGTCAGCTTAAAATGGAGGTTGTACCCGAAGGTGGTTCTACTTTTTTCACCAATATGAATATGGTTGCCGACGGACATACCGGAATTGAGCACAGTATCCCGGTTTTACCGGTTTACAAAGATGTAACTACCCTTTGGAACAATACGGAAGTAGGCTATACCCCTACTTTAATTGTAGCTTATGGCGGCCAATGGGGAGAAAATTACTGGTACGACAGAACCAATGTTTGGGAAAACGAGAAGCTGATGACCTATACACCACGTTCGATTATTGATGCAAGAGCCCGCCGCCGTACCACATCAGAATATAGCGATTACAACCATATCGATATTGCCAAAGCAACCAAACAAATTGCCGATGGCGGTACGAAAGTTAATTTGGGTGCCCATGGCCAGATTCAGGGATTAGGCGCACATTGGGAACTGTGGATGCTGGTTCAAGGTGGGTTTTCACCTTTACAGGCCATTAAAGCTGCTACTCTAAATGGTGCGCATTATCTGGGCATGGATAAAGAAATTGGCTCGCTTGAAGTAGGTAAGCTTGCTGACATGGTGATCATGGATGCCAATCCGCTTGATGACATCCGCAATTCGGAGAAAATTAAGTATGTGATGATTAATGGTCGTCTTTACGATAGTGCAACCATGAACGAAGTAGGTACCAGGGAGAAGTTAAGAGGCAAATTGTGGTTCGAAAATACCAGAGGAAATGGTTTCATTATTCCAACAGGCGAATCGGAAACCTGGACTTTCACCGTGCCACATTGTGATTAATTTACATGTTGCTCAACAAATTAATATTAAGTAAATTTGAATTATGGAAACAGTATTGCTTCAAATCAACAACAATAAGGCATACAAATTACTTAAAGATTTGGAAGACCTGAATATTGTGAAGGTTTTAAAAAAATCAGTATCAACAGAAAAAAAAAGATCGGCACATGATTTTCTGGGATTAATCTCAAAAGCGGATATGGCCATAATAGATAAAGCCATTGAACAAGATTGTGAAAATATAGATCTTGATGGCTGGAAATAAAGTTTTATTAGATACTAACATTATTTCTGCCCTGCTAAAAGGCGAGGTTTCGGTTGCCAATCACATTGATAATGCTGCTGAAGTATATTTATCATCAATTGTTATCGGAGAACTATTTTATGGCGCTGCATATTCTGTCAAAGTTGAACAAAACATGGCGAATATTAAACAGTTATTAACGGCTTATAAAGTTTTGAATATTGATCATGAAACTTCCCTGGTTTATGGAAAAATCAAAGCTGAACTGAGAAAAAAGGGTGCCCCCATTCCTGAAAATGATATTTGGATTGCTTCATCCGCCATACAACACAAACTTAAGCTAAGCACACTAGACAAACATTTTCTTCAAATAAGTGATTTAAAAATATTGGGCTGGTAATATTCAAATTTTTACCTCCCAAATCTTGATTTATCTATTCAAGACTACAAAAATACATGCCAACTATTATCGATTTATCTAAGCCCATCCGTTACAACGCTTCCGACCCCTGGTTTATGAAGGTAAAAATCAAACATAAACCACATAGTAAGGCCAAATGGCTGATCCGTTTACTGGGTTTGCCATTTAAATTGTTCCCTGCAGGTTTTGTGGGCTGGGCAGATGATACGATACAAAAAATGGGCGTACATTCAACTACACACGTAGATGCACCCTGGCATTATTCTCCAACGGTAAACGGCCAAAAAGCCAAAACCATTGATGAAATACCGCTCGATTGGTGCTATGGAAATGGAGTGGTAATAGATATGAGCCATAAAGCTGATTTTGATCCGATCACTGTTACAGATTTAACTGCAGCACTGAAAGCAACCAATACCCCGCTCCAATCAGGAATCATTGTGCTGATTAAAACCGGAAGGGATAAATATAACGGTACTAAAGATTTCCATGAAAAAGGAACGGGAATGAGCCCCGAAGCTACCACCTGGTTAATTGAGCAAGGCATTAAAATGATGGGGATAGACCAATGGGGCTGGGATTTGCCCCTGCCATACATGATTAAAGAAGCTAAAAGAACGAATAATGCTGACTATTTTTGGTCAGCGCATTTGGTGGGTCAAAATGCCGAATATTGCCATATGGAACAACTGGTTAACCTCGATGCTTTACCGCCTTCGGGCTTTAAAGTTTGTGTATTCCCATTAAAGATTGAGGGTGCTTCTGCGGCTCCTGCACGTGTAGTCGCAATATTAAACGATTAAGATGAAACCGAATAAAGTTTACAATATTGCCTCGACCATTTTCCTGATTTTAGGCTGTCTGGTATTTAGTTACGACGGTTACAGTTTATTGGGAATTTCGACAGTAAACCTGTTTCTGGCCTTAATGATTATGGCTTATGCCTGTTCGTTTATCGCATTAATGAAAGACCGTAAATCGGTTATTTCGTGGTTGTTGGTGATTTTAAACTCCATCATCGTTATCTGCATCATTTATTTCTTAACGCATTTTAAATTGAAGATGTAGTAATGTCAGCTAAAGATCCTAAACCCCTTCATTGCAGTTGCTCTTAAGCAACTGCAATCTTATAGAACCAGCAAACCGTAGGTTCTTAAAGTATTAATGGGTTTCGAGTACCAAAAAAGCTCGAAATTATCCATCTCACGCTCAAAATCAGCTTTAACCTCCTGAAAAGTGTAAACCCGCTCATTTGCAATCGCCAATTGTGCTAAGATATTCGTCAGCCACTCGCCTTCTGCTTTATTGGTTTGTATCGTAAAGGTTTCTTTTTTATCGTGAAAAGTTAGCGAGGCCATTTCCCATGTATTTCCCTTTTTCGATTTGATAAAATAATCTAGTTCCGGCTTTCCCCCTATCCAAACCACTTTGGCTGTAGATTTGGTATTAAAATGCTGATCATCGTTTAAGGCAGTTTCAATAAAATCAGCCTGGATTTTAGTTCTGGGAATTTTAAAATCGAACCAATCCTGCAGCTCGTAATCAAAACAGATGCCATGCATAAAATTGAATAACGATTTCTTTAAGCCAAAACTGAATTTGTTATGATCAATACCCGTTTTATCGATGTAATTAATATCGTTATTGGCAAAAGTTCCAATAGCTTCGGTTTCTTTTACCACGCCGAACTTCTCCGGGTACATGCCAACCGGGCTATGTGCCGTCATGGCAAACTGGTGCCAAAACCCCGATTGCAATACGCCTGCCTCAAAGAGCTGGCGAACCATCTCCAAACTATCAACCGTTTCCTGCACGGTTTGTGTTGGATATCCGTACATTAAATATGCATGTACCATAATGCCAGCTTCAGTAAAATTGCGGGTTACCCGCGCCACCTGCTCTACGGTTACCCCTTTATCAATGAGTTTTAACAAACGATCTGAGGCTACCTCTAACCCACCTGAAACAGCAATACAACCAGAAGCCTTTAAAAGCAGGCATAAATCGCGGGTAAAGCTCTTTTCGAAACGAATATTCGTCCACCAGGTTACGGCTAGTTTTCTCCTGATAATTTCGAGGGCAACCTCGCGCATTAAAGCAGGTGGAGCAGCCTCATCTACAAAATGAAAACCATTCTGACCAGTTTTCTGATAAAGATCTTCTATCCTATCCACAATCAGTTTTGCAGCTACAGGTTCGTAAACTTTAATATAATCTAAAGAAATATCGCAAAAAGTACATTTGCCCCAATAGCAGCCATGCGCCATGGTTAGCTTGTTCCAGCGGCCATCGCTCCACATGCGGTGCATGGGGTTTACAATCTCAATTACCGAAATGTACTGATCGAGCAACAAGTCGCTGTAATCAGGGGTACCCACATCAGCCTGCTTGTAATCGTTTCTGAAAGCATCGTTTCGGTAAACCACTTTACTATCCTCCAACAGGAAGGTTCTTTTATAAAAATGTGCCTCGGCTGGTACGGGATGTGTGATATTGTGGTAAAGCAGTTCGATAGGCAGCTCGCCATCATCTAAGGTAATATAATCGAAAAACTCAAACACACGTGCATCTGATAAAGATCTGAGCTCGGTATTGGGAAAACCTCCCCCCATAGAAATTTTAATTTCCGGATGATTGGCCTTAACCCATTGCGCACAGCGGAAAGCACTGTATAAATTACCCGGAAAAGGAACCGAAACGAGGAATAATTTAGGCTCAATAACTTCAATCTTCTCTTTTAGCACCGAAATCAGCAATTCGTCAATATAGGTAGGTACCTCGGCTAAAGCGGCATATAACTCATCGAAAGAATTGGCACTTCTGCCCAAACGCTCCGCATAGCGGCTAAAGCCAAAATTTTCGTCAACACATTCTACAATATAATCGGATATATCTTCGAGATATAAGGTAGCCAGGTGCTTGGCCTTATCTTGCGTACCCATGGCACCAAAAGCCCAGTCGAGCTCTTCCAGTTGAGAAAAACGCGAGGCTTGAGGCAAAAAATCATCACCACAAATTTGAAGTGCCAGCGTTGGGTTTTTACCCTGCAAAAAAGAGATTACCGCATCAATTGTTTTTAAGTATTCGTCTTGCAAAGCAGAAATGCGTTTGGCATTGTCGCTTTTAACATTTTTAGATTCATCAGCATAGCTGAATAAATCTTGTAATCCCTTTTTTGAGAACAGTTTCAAAATCACTTCGATACCTAAATCGGCCTGTGTTGAAGTAATATTTTTGGTATTCAAAAACCCTTTAATATACGCTGTAGCTGGATAAGGAGTATTCAGTTGGGTAAAAGGCGGCGTAACAACAAAAAGTTCTGTTTTCAAAAGAGAAAAAATTAAAATGCAAAAGTAAGGGATTTTTAGCAGTTTAATTATCCTTATTCCTACAATCGTTATCCCTGGTTTAATTGAAGATGAATTTTCTTAATCATCTCCCGCAGATTTAAATGATAAAGGCAGATTAAATGGACATTTTTCATCAACCATGGCATTTATCATGCTCTTAAAATCTGTTGTATCTGCGTTTATTTTCTGTGGAATCAGCGGGAAATGTATAGTTAATTTATACCAAACCATATCTCCTTCAAACCATTGCAATAAAACCTGAGAGACCTATAATTAAAATATAAACTAAAACTGCTATTCAGGCGTTTTATAACTAACAACAACGCCTTTTGCTACATGAGATTTTTGCCCTTGCTTTTGATACTGCTCTTTGTTCAAACCACATTTGCTCAAAAAACTTTCCTTTTTCCAAAAGTTAAGGCACAGGGAGCTTCTGTAGCTGCTCTTACTCCCCAAAACTGGACGCTCATTGAAAGTGCAACTGGCGATTTAAACAATGATGCTACAGATGATCTTGCACTGGTTTTCGAATCCAATCAGGTAACAGACGAGACCAGAACTTATGGCGATAATCATTCAGATATTATTAAGGAAACGCAGAAACCCCGCATCTTAGCTATTTATTTCAAAGATAAAGCTAACGGCGTTTTTAACCTTTCGGCACAAAACAACGACTTCATATTACGATCGGAAGAAGGCGGTAAAGTTGGCGATCCTTTACAGCAAATGGCCATTAAAGACCAGCAGCTGTTTTTACGGTTTAAGGGTGGCAGCGAATGGCGCTGGGAACTGGGTTATACTTTTAAGTTTCAAAACAAAGACTGGTTTCTGACCAGTGCCATTAACCTTTATTTTAACCAGAATACGGGCGATATGACTGAAAGGATTTACGATTTCAGTAGCAGGCAATTATTTACCACTGTTGGCAATTTGCACCGACGCGATATTGCCAACAGGAAAACCAGCGAAGTTTTATACTTCAGCCAATTAAGAACCTTTAGAACTTTTAAAAAACCCTGGGCATGGGAGATTATGCCGAATGTTTATTTGTAGGTTTTCATCAAGAAGCAATTTCATATATTTTATCTATATGATCGGAAGTAAACAGCTTATTGGCTACTTCCAATATATCAACAACCTGTTTTTTTGATACACTAGGAAAATCTTCCAAAAACTCATCTACTGTTATGCCTTTTTCAATATGAACAAATAATGTTTCTACAAGCACACGTGTACCTGCGAAAACAGGTTGTCCACCTAAAACGTCTGCATTTGTCGATACAATATCTTTTAATGAATCCATAGTACTCAAATTTACTAAATTATATCTACAAATTCTGCGCTATCACAAAACCACTGGCCCATGCCCATTGAAAATTGTAACCGCCTAACCAGCCGGTAACATCCATACATTCCCCACCGAAAAAAAGGTTGGGTATCTTTTTACATTGGAGGGTTTTAGAAGAGATTTCGCTGGTATCAATCCCGCCGCGCATAACCTCGGCTTTGTCATAACCTTTATCGCCTGCTGGCTTAACTTTAAAATGGTGGATAGTTGTTGTAATTAAATCGATTTCGGCCTTGGTTAAAGCAGCTACAGGTTTAGTTAAAGGCAAAAATTTACCTAAGGCATCCGTAAACTTTCTGGTATAAAAACGGTGTAGTAAGGTAGATAACAAAGTTTTTCCATTGGTTTTGCGTTCATCTTCCAGTAGCGAGAGTACATCATGGTTGGGCAATAAATTGATGTTAATCGTTTCACCTCGCCTCCAGAAAGATGAAATTTGCAAAATGGCAGGTCCACTTAAACCCCAGTGTGTAAACAGAATATTTTCTTCGAAAGCGATTTCATCATTGCTCACTTCGCAGAAAACTGAATTGCCAGAAAGTTGCGCAAACCATTCTTTGTCTTTACCGGTAATGGTTAAAGGCACCAAAGCTGGCGCGGTTTCAATAATGTTGAGCGCGTTTTTTCGGGCAAAACGTAAGGCAAAATCAGTGGCACCCATTTTTGGTATAGGTAGTCCGCCGCTGGCAATTACCAGTTTTTCTGTCGTTAATACCACCGTTTTACCATTCTTTTCGTAGCTCACCTTAAAGTAATCGTCAAAGATTTCAATGTTGTTAACCGCAGCATTACACCTGATTTCCTGACCAAAGTCTTCGCAAATTGAGGTAAAAACCGCAACCACATCCTTGGCATTTTTATCATCGGGAAATAGCTGGCCTAAAGTTTTTTCCTTTCCTGTTATGCCGTAAGTTTCAAAGAAACTGATGGTATCTTCTACCGTCCACTGGGTGAATGCTGACTTTACAAAATGCGGATTGGCTGAGATAAACTGCTCAGCTGATGCGAATTGGTTGGTGTAATTGCAACGGCCACCACCCGAAATTAAGATTTTGGCCCCTGGTTTATCATTTTTTTCGAGTACAATTACCCGCTTGCCCAAATAGCCCGCTTGTACGGCACACATCAATCCGCAGGCACCCGCGCCAATAATTATCGCATCTGCATCCATCAATAAATCTAAATATTGTTACTTTTGTGCAAAATTAGCATAATTTTCAACCCCTCATGGCAAAACAGATAAGCGAATTAAAATTAGGTATTTTAGGTGGTGGACAATTGGGCAGGATGCTCATCCAGCAAGCCATCAATTACAATGTTACTTCATTGGTTTTAGATCCTGATCCAGATGCGCCCTGTAAACACATTGCAAATTACTTCGAAAACGGTTCAATCACCGATTTTGATACCGTTTATAACTTCGGTAAAAAAGCAGATATCATTACCATCGAAATTGAAAAAGTAAATATCGATGCATTGGAGCAACTGGAAAAAGAAGGTAAAAAAGTATTTCCACAATCGCGGGTAATCCGCTTAATACAGGACAAAGGCGTGCAAAAACAGTTTTTTAAAGAAAACGATATTCCTACTTCGCCCTTTCAGATTGTAAATACGAAAGAAGATATGGAGAACAGCCAGTTCCAGTTCCCATATATCTTAAAACTGAGAAAAGATGGTTACGACGGAAAAGGCGTAATGAAAATAAACAGTGTGGCTGATTTAGATAAAGCTTTTGATGCGCCTTGTATTATCGAAAAACTGGTTGATTTTGAAAAAGAAGTAGCTGTAATTGTGGCCCGCAATGCCAACGGTGATATGAAAACTTTTCCGATGGTGGAAATGGAGTTTAACCCGGAAGCCAATCTTGTTGAGTTCTTGATTTCTCCTTCAACTTTTGCCGAAAGTTTGCAACAAAAAGCCGAAAACATTGCCAAAAATGTAGCTTCGGCTATGAACATTACCGGTATTTTAGCGGTAGAAATGTTTGTGTGTAAGGATGGTGAATTATTGGTAAACGAAGTAGCTCCGCGCCCACACAACAGCGGTCACCAAACCATTGAAGGCAATTACGTTTCGCAGTTTGAGCAACATTTACGCTCTATTTATAACCTGCCATTAGGCGATACCAGCAGCATAACCAATGCAATTATGATTAACCTTTTGGGCGAAAAAGGTTATGAAGGCGTAGCGAAATACGAAAATTTAGAAAAAATATTAGCCATTGATGGTGTTTATGTACACTTATATGGCAAGAAATACACCAAACCTTTCCGTAAAATGGGCCACGCTACCATTGTCGATATCGACAGAGACAAAGCAATAGAAAAAGCCCGTTTTGTACAAAAAACATTACGTGTAATTGCATAACCCTTACCATAAAATTTAAAAAATATATCATGAGCAATACAAATTCATCAAACTTCAGTGTAGGCATAATAATGGGTAGCAAATCGGATTTACCGGTTATGCAAGATGCTGCAGATGTACTTAAAGAATTTGGAATCAGTTACGAAATTACGGTTGTTTCGGCTCACAGAACGCCTGAACGCATGTTTAACTATGCCAAAGAAGCACAAGGCAGAGGCTTAAAGGTAATTATTGCTGGTGCAGGCGGTGCTGCACACTTACCTGGTATGGTGGCTTCAATCACTACGCTTCCTGTTATTGGTGTACCGGTTAAATCATCGAACTCTATTGATGGTTGGGACAGTATTTTATCGATCCTGCAAATGCCAAACGGTATTCCGGTAGCTACAGTTGCTTTAAATGCAGCTAAAAATGCTGGTTTACTTGCCGCTCAGATTCTGGCAACAGCCGATGAATCTTTAACGGTTAAAATGCAGGCTTACAAAGATGATTTAAGGAAAAAGGTTGAGGAGAGTGCTGCTTCTATGTAGTCTTTAGTCCTGAGTAGGAAAGCCATTTATGAGAAAATATAACGCGCTGAATCCTAAATAAAGATTGTCATCCTGAGCTTGTCGAAGGACCTACTTAAATACAAGGTGAGGCGTTTCGACAGGCTCAACGTGACAAGCTTAAAAAGAAACTAAAATTAATACTTCAGTCCTGTTTTAAGTTTACACACTTTCAAACTGGTAACTGATTAATTCAAATTCGGATCAATCGGAAAATTGCTTACATGGGCAAATTTTGGTCCTAAATGCACAATCACATCGCGCCAGAGTTTTTCATCGTCATTACCAAAAATCAGATCTACATTCGGGATATCGCTTACCATCCAGGCGTTTTCTTCAATTTCCCGGTCTAACTGCCCTACGCCCCAGCCCGAGTAGCCCATAAAAAACTTAATCTCAGTTGCATCTATCGCATTAGAATTCATCAGGATTTTAAGTGTTTCGAAGTTACCACCCCAATACAAGCCATCGCCAATGGGTTCGCCACTTTGCAGCTTATCGTAACAACGGTGTATAAAATGCAAGGTATCGGCGGCTACCGGTCCGCCGAAATAAATGTGGTTATCGGCCTGCCATAAATCCTGGATTACATCATTTAGAATTAAGTTTCCTACCTGATTGAGGATATAGCCCACCGTTCCCTCTTCGCCATGCTCGGTTAACAGCACAACTGATCTTTTAAAATTAGGATCTGACATAAAAGGTTCTGAGATCAGGAGTCGGCCGGTTTTCGGTTTTATATTGTTAAGCATGACGATAATCATTTGTAGCACCGTAAAAGATGCCTATTTTTGTTTTATGCAAGTTACAAATGAATTTCTACAAAACCTGCGCCAAGATTACAAAAGCGCTTCATTAGACGAATCGGACGTAGACAACGACCCGATTGTACAGTTTAAAAAATGGTTTGAACACGCTGTTGAAGCTAAAATATATGAGCCTAACGTAATGACGCTGGCCACTGCCGATAAATCAGGTCGGCCTGATGCCCGTATCGTGCTTTTAAAAGGTGCTGACGAGCAGGGTTTCAGGTTTTACACCAATTACCTGAGTGCCAAAGGAAAAGAACTGAAGAAAAATCCTTATGCCTGCCTCGTGTTTCACTGGCCTGAACTGGAAAGACAGGTTAGAATTGAAGGTACGGTTGAGAAACTCGATAAAGAAACTTCAGAGGCTTATTTTAATACACGCCCTGAAGAAAGCCAGATTGGTGCTATTGCTTCGCCGCAAAGTCAGGTTATCCCCGACAGGGCTTTTTTAGAACAAAAAGTCGCCGATTTTAAAGCCAAAAACCAGGATAAAGCTATTGTTAAGCCAGCCCACTGGGGTGGTTATGTGGTTAAACCTACACGCATTGAGTTTTGGCAAGGCCGTAGCAGCAGATTGCACGACCGCATTAATTTTGAAAAGCTTAAGGGTAGCTGGGTGAAAAGCAGATTAGCTCCTTAAGCAGAAGGCTAAAAGACTGAAGCTAATTACCGTAAACAAATAGAGATCGGCTATCCAGCACGATCTCTATTTTAACTAATCATTAACTAACCTAAATTTACTAGGAAGTACCTTTATTAAAACGCCTTTACTTTTTAAGATCAGGCGATAATTTTCTTTCTATAAGCAATTAAAAATGCTTTTTGTTTTTTCTGATGATTCAAATGTCCTTAAAATGACTGTAATCTAAAAGCTTGTACCGATGAGTAATTGCTTTGTATCGACTAAAAAACAGGATCGAAAATTTAACATTTCATTTAACATTTTTTAACTATATATTTTTGTTAATCAACATATTAAACAATAATAAATAGATTAAAATTTGAGATAAAAAAAATGGAGGTTTCTCGCCGAAACCTCCATTTTAAGAATGACAATAACAGCTGTTATCGAGCTTTAGTATAAGTCCACTTTTCGTAAAAGAATGTCCTGTCGGCACCAGACTGTGTCATGATGTAACTCACCTCTAAAACTTTGGTATTGCCCGAAACGGTAAACTTATTTACCCCTGCCGGATTTAACCTTGCTGCCCGAACAGATGAGTTAGTTCCCTGCCCGTAATAGTTGGTTACTGAAGTTACATTTCCATCGGCATCCATGGTAAATATTGGCGCGAAGTTTCCATAAGCAGAAGTCGATGTACCACTTTTAATCGGGTGATAATAATTGTTGGCATACAGATAACCATCATATTCAACTACCGAAGTGGCGCCGGTTGTTCTCAATTCCTGCGTCATCGGGTAATAACCGGTTAAAGTACTTGAGGTATTATCAACCATGGCACTCGAAGACGTTACGGTATATACGCCATCGTACTTGTTTTTGGCAACAATTAAAAAAACACCAGTTCCGTAATTACTGCTAATGGTTCCGGATGAAGCAGATTTGATTTTAATGCCCAGTGCGTAGGTTTTGGTAAAATCGAAAGCTGCTGTATTTAGCGTAAGGTGAAAAGTTGCTGTTTTTGATCCTTTTGGGATTGTTACATTATAGCTGGGTACAGTGTACAATGTAGTTGGTAATACCGTGTAACTACTGCTCATGGCAGCAACTGCCGTATCATCAAAACCTAAAACAAGGTTTACATCTTCAGCTGCGCCATCTACACCAGTATAATTTATCGTTACCGGAAAATCAATCGAAGCTGCTGCATCAAAAGATTTAGTGGCTACAGCGTAAGCCGTAGAGCTGGTTCTCGAAGGCAAATCGGCCAATTCAATAATCCCGCTCGAGCCGTTTTCGGTATAAATCCCATCTTGCTTGGTACAAGCGGTAAAACCCGCAGTGAATACCAGCAATGCAAGGCTAATTTTTTTATAATTTTTCATTTCTTTCTGTTTAAAAATCAATTAGTTAACATCCCAAAAAATCTTCGAAGTATAGGCACTTAAACCCGTTGGTACGTTTGGATTAAGATTATATTCGGTAGTTGGGTACAGGTTTCTAACCGGAAGTTTATCGGCCGAAGTTGCAGAAGACTGCAGCGAAACAAAAGTGGTGGTAGCTCCCGTACCAGAAATGGCTGGATAACCGGTTCTTTTGTACTCCTGCCAGGCCTCGTAGCCATTAACAAAGTTCAGCGCAATATATTTTTGGGTAATAATGGCTTCTAAACGTTGTGCAGCAGTAGTTGCAGCGCTATAATTCACCAGATAATTACCTGCATTTGCTGTTTTATAGGCAGTTAGGTAAGCATCTAAAACAGCCGTACTAGCAGAAGTGGTACTGGCACCCGTTTTTTGGAGATAATTGTAAGATGCCTTAATCCCATTATCGAAATTCGTAGCGGCATCACCAGATAAGGTATGACCATTTAAGGCCGCTTCAGCCAGCAGGAAATAAGTTTCTGCCGCTGGCATAATTAATTGTCCCATTACCCTGCTTTTAATAATGCCCTGCGTTTCTGGTGCATTCAGCGCTGTACCTACTCCAATGTACCAGGCCGGATATCCCGAAATCCATGAACTTACATTCGTTTCATTACCCAGTTGGTTAATCGGTGTGGTACCGGCTGCATAATTCTTATAAATTAAAGCGCCACGCGTTGCATCCGACAATTTGGTGCCGTTGTAGAACGAAAAAATCCAGCGGGTAGGAATTTGTTGTGCTGCATAAGCGCCGTTACTACCGGTATAAGAAGAGTGATAGGTATTCCACAAAGGATTTTGACGGGCACTTGTACTTACATAGCCCGGATTAATGGTTACATCATCGGTTAAAAAACCTTCGGCAGAGAAAGTACCAAATGCACTTGATGCATAAGCAGCCAACGTTCCGGCTTGCGCACGTGTTAAAATGCGCAGTTTAATGTTGTTGGCAAATTTAATCCATTTGGTTGCATCACCTTTAAATACAATATCGGCACTGCCCAATGCACTTACCACCGAGCTCGAACCATAAGTTTGCAGGTCTTTAATGGCGGCATCAATTTCGGTAACCAGCGATTTATAAACCGTAGCGGCATCATCGTAATGTGGTGTCAGGTTATCTACACCAGCAAGCCCTTCCGTATAAGGAACATTACCATACTCATCAACCAGAATCTGGTAATAATATGATTTCATAATCCGGGCTACAGCATTGTACAATACATATTTGTTTACCCCAGTGGTAGAAGTAATGATGTATTGATAACTCCGCAAATCGGTAAAAGCCGAATTAAACAAGCCGTTATTGGTACCCGAATTCCAGTTATAGGTAAAAAAGGTCGATCCGGTAAATGAGTAACCACCTGCATTAGCTTGATAACCAGCCATCCAGGCACCATAATTAAAATAGGTAATAAAATTTGAAGCTGTGTTATTCAGTACCGCAGGTAAAACCAGGTTTGGTGAAGATGAAGTAGCTGAGTTGGTATTTTCGTTGATATCCAGATAACTCTTTTTACAGCTTTGCACCGTAAAAGCAGTAATCAGTATGATCGATAATTTTAAAAGTCTTTTCATAATTCTTGTCATTAGAAAGTTAATGATATAGTTCCGCCGTAATAACGGGTTGGAGGCGTTTGCGAAAGTGAGGTAATCCCCACGGCGTTACTGTCTGCCCCGTTATTGCTGTAATCCGGATCGGCATATTCGTTCGATTTCGGCATCCAGATAAATAAGTTTCTGCCTTGTGCACTGATGGTAGCCGATTTGATAAATTTTACATTGCGCAATACCGACGATGGCAGTTTATAAGATAGCGCCAGTTCGCGCAGTTTCCAATAATTACCCGAATACACATAGTTACTGGTTACACTCGAATACAAACTGCTGCTGGTCCAGAAACCTGCTCCACCATCAGAAACCGTAATGCTATTGTTGGCCACATAGGTGCCTGTGGTACTATCGTAGTACGAAGAATTAGGAAATACAAATTTTTCCCTGTTGTAGTAGGCACTACGGGCCGATGAACCCGAGAAATCGTAAGTTGAACCCGCTGTACTGTATTGAACATAGTTGGAGCGGTATTCGAACAAGCCCGAAAAAGTTAAGCCTTTATAACTCAGCTGAAAATCAAGTCCGAGTCTGTTCTTTGGAATGGTGTTTCCCAAAATATTACCTTCAGTTTTTCCAACCGGGTAGCCAGTGTTCTGATCAACCACTACCCTGCCTTCCGGATCGCGGATATAGTCGGAACCGATAATTACCGGGTAAACCTGACCTACCTGACCAAAAATAGTCGAGCTGTTGCTTACGCCAATCCGGGTTAAATCGTTAGATAAAGACACGAGTTTATTGTTGTTGTAGGTATAGTTACCACCCAGGGTTAATTTCCAGTCACCTTTTCTGATTGGTGTAAAATGGAGGGCGGTTTCCAAACCTTCGTTGGTTAATTCGCCGGTGTTGAGCAAATAATAGCTATAGCCGGTCGTAATTGGCACGCCGGCCACAATGGCTTGACCGGTAGAGCTGGTATTGTAATAGGTTACCGTACCATCAACCAGGCCTTTAAATAACCTGAAATCGATACCACCTTCATAGCCTGTTGTTATTTCGGGTTTCAGGTTGTTCGAAACCAGTGTATTGTTAGGGGTGTATCCTGTACCATAGCCATAACCGGTTTGTGAATCGAAAGTAGATTCGAGCGAATAAGCACCGCCATTGGTACTGTTACCCACGTTAACGTTACCTACTTTAGAAATACCTGCCCTGATTTTCATGTAATCGATTACCTTGCTGTTTTTCAGGAAAGCAAAAGCATCTGTTGGGATGAACGAAACATCAGCAGCAGGATAAAAGAACGATCTGTTTGCAGGTGCCAATACCGAAACCCAGTCATTTCTTCCTGTTAAATGCAGGAAAAGGTATTTTTTGTAACCAATGGTGGCATCGGCCCACACGCCATACTGACGGGTATTGTAATTTGATTCATCAGCCGAAGGCGTTCCGGTGATGTTGCCCAGGTTATACAAATCGGTAACTTGTAGACCACTACCAGAAGCATTGAGGTATTTATAGTTATAGCTTTTTAAAGAAGTACCCACCAATGCGTTGATCGAAAAATCTTTGATATCTTTTTTGATATTGGCAAAAAAGTCGGTGCTAAAGTTACTGGTACTCAACATCTGATCTGACACGCCGCTGCTTTCGTTGGTTTTAGCCGAATGATCGAGTGTGTACTGGGTATAAGTATAACCCGCAGTACTGTTTTTGTTTTTGTAATAGCGGTTACTAATGGCTGCCCGATAGGTAAAATCTAACCAGTCAGTTGCTTTATATTTCAACTCTAACAAGCCGGTTAAATATTCATTCTGTGTTTTTTGCCTGTAATTATCGATAGCCCAATATGGGTTTTCGTAATAATCGTTGTAATAATTATCCGGATTACCCCAACCACCGGTATTTTGCCAGTCTTTATAACTCAACAAAGGAATTTGTGCGGGTGTATTTAGTAAATTGTTATAAATGGTAGAAGTTGCACTGGTAATATCATATTTATTCTGTGTGTAACTGGCATTGTAATTGGCTGTAAAATTCTTGGTGAAATTCCGTGATCCGTTGTATCTCAAAGCAATACGGGTATATTCATCTTTCGGCGTAGTGCCTGTTCCGTTAAGATATTGTGCCGATAAATAGCTCGATGATTTTTCGTCAGCTGCAGAAATAGAGAAATCGGTCTGGTTAGAGACGCCGGTATCCCAAAAATCATACTTATCGTTGGTAGCTGAATAGGCAGCATATTGTTGGGTACCGTTTTCGAGCACGCGGCCAATTGGTCTTAATGTGCCATCGAAAGCTGGTCCATATTGCTGGTTTTCAATCGGATCATACACCTGCGCACCTGATGTAGACCCCGAACCAAAACTATTTTGCAAGAGCGGGTAAAAACTAACCTGCTCCAGTACCGTAGTGTTGGATAGTTTAATTACAGGTGTACCCTGCTTGCCTTTTTTGGTGGTAATAATCAGTGCGCCGTTAGAAGCATCTGAACCATACAGTGCAGCACCACTCGCACCATTCAAAACCGTAATATCGTCTACATCATCCGGATTCAGGTTGCCCAGTAAAGCATTAGGTACTACAGCACCATCCAGTACAATCAGGGCCTGGTTATTGCCCGTGATAGAACGGTTTCCACGTAATACCAAACGATAGCTCGGATTAACCCCGCTACCCACAGCATTAATTTGTAATCCGGCTACTTTACCGGCCAAACCGCCGGCAATGGTAGGTGATTTACCTGCAGTAAGCGATTCGCCATCTACTCGGGTAGAAGCATAACCTTGCTCACGCGCGGCACGTTTAATCCCTCCGGCAGCTACTACTACTTCATCGAGACTGTTTACATCCGATTCGAGTACGATGTCGATATTTCTGGCATTTACATTTTGTTCTCTGGTTTTGAAGCCGATGAAAGTGAACACCAGACTATGTACTCCCGATGGTACTTTGATCGAATAAGCACCGTTGGCTCCGGTAGTTACCCCGTTGTTGGTTCCTTTAACTTTAACACTTACCCCCGGCAGTGGCAGTCCGTCTTCTTTGGCTGAGACCACTCCTGTTACTGTCCTTTCCTGAGCTGAGGCCTTCACCCCCAGCAAAACAATAAAGAACAACAAAAACTTTAGTAGTTTTCTTTTCATTTACATTTTAGTTTAATAAGTTAATAATGTGTTTTGAAGAATTAACCACAACAAGTACCGCAACAGAACCGCATGCCCTGTATCAATTGAAACCTGTTAAATGATTAGTTTAATTTTTCATTGTTACCGGAAATTGAAGGGAGATCCGGTCCATCACGAATAATTGTAGCGAATAATAATTCAGCCACTAATAAAGAAATTTGCGAGTAACTAAAATTTTAAGAAACGATAAATTAAGTTTATGTATCGATAAATCGTTTTAACATTGTTAAATGACATTTTTTGACAGAAATTTTCGATTATTTTATTAAGAACACTAAAATCCAGAAGAAAATCACTGTAATTTCTGTCGAATTAATGAAATTCCAAACAATTACACCACCAATCCAGCAATATCACAACCCACTAATAAAAAACCACTAAAGTATACATCATTAGTACGCAACCAATCGCCAAAACACTTATATTCCTACATCAATCCGCTGATCTGAATATATCTCTAAGGTATGATAGAAGTCAGATACAAATAAGTAAATTCGTCCATTAATCTATTTAAATGATGAAACAAATCGCAGTTATAGGATCGGGTACAATGGGAAATGGCATTGCCCATACCTTTGCACAATTCGGGTACCTGGTAAACCTGATCGACATTAACGAAACGGCTTTAGCTAAAGCGTTGGATACCATTGGCAAAAACCTCGACAGGCAAGTGAGCAAAGGAACGCTAACTGCCGAACAAAAAGCCTCGACCCTTCAAAACATACAAACTTTTACCAGTTTAAAAGATGGTGTTGCGCATGCTGATTTAGTGGTAGAAGCCGCTACTGAAAATGTTGAACTGAAATTAAATATTTTCAAAGAACTGGATCAATATGCGCCTGCAAAGGCTATACTCGCTTCCAACACCTCTTCTATTTCGATTACCCAAATTGCAGCAGTAACTAAGCGGGGCGACAAGGTAATCGGCATGCATTTTATGAACCCTGTTCCCGTAATGAAACTGGTTGAGGTGATACGCGGTTACGCCACCAGCGATGAAACGACCAAAACCATTATGGCGCTATCTGAAAATTTAGCCAAAGTTCCGGTGGAGGTAAACGATTACCCTGGCTTTGTAGCCAACCGCATTTTAATGCCCATGATTAATGAAGCCATTTATACCCTTTACGAAGGTGTAGCCGGGGTTTATGAAATAGATACGGTAATGAAACTGGGTATGGCGCACCCGATGGGTCCATTACAACTGGCAGATTTTATTGGTTTAGATGTTTGTCTGGCTATTTTAAAAGTATTACATGATGGCTTTGGTAATCCTAAATATGCACCATGCCCTTTACTGGTAAATATGGTAGCAGCGGGTAAAAAAGGTGTTAAAACCGGAGAAGGCTTTTATACTTATACGGCAGGTTCGAAAGACCTTGTTGTTTCGGCAAAATTTAAAAAATCCTAATTTTTTTAGCATTTAATATTATATTTGCGGTATGAATGAGCATCTAGATCCAAATGCAAGCCACTTAACCCCTACCGATCGGGATATTGAGCGGGTGTTGAGGCCGCAGGCATTCGAAGATTTTACCGGGCAGGAAAAAGTGATGGAAAACCTGAAAATTTTCGTTCAGGCGGCCAAACTTCGTGGTGAAGCCTTGGATCATGTGCTGCTACATGGTCCTCCGGGATTGGGAAAAACTACCTTGTCTCACATTATTGCCAACGAAATGGCAACCGGAATTAAAGTAACCTCTGGTCCGGTTTTAGATAAACCTGGTGATCTTGCAGGTCTCTTAACGGGTTTAGATGAAGGCGACATCTTGTTTATCGACGAGATTCACCGTTTATCACCCTTGGTGGAGGAGTATCTTTATTCGGCCATGGAGGATTTTAAGATAGATATCATGCTCGAAACAGGCCCCAATGCCCGTTCGGTGCAAATTTCGCTTAATCCATTCACCCTTGTGGGGGCTACTACCCGCTCGGGTTTGCTAACAGCACCTTTACGTGCCCGTTTTGGCATCAATGCGCGACTAGCCTATTACGATGCTAAATTGTTAACTACCATTGTACTCCGTTCGTCTGAAATTCTGAAAACACCCATAAGCGATGAAGGTGCTTACGAAATTGCCCGCAGAAGCCGCGGTACACCCCGTATTGCCAATGCGCTATTGCGTAGAACCCGCGATTTTGCCCAGATTAAAGGAAATGGTACTATCGATCCGGAAATTGCGCGCTATGCTTTAGATGCCTTAAATGTAGATGAACATGGCCTGGATGAGATGGATAACCGCATCCTGACAACCATTATCGACAAGTTTAAAGGTGGGCCGGTGGGTTTAAAAACCATTGCTACCGCTGTGGGTGAAGATGAAGGTACAATTGAAGAGGTTTATGAACCCTTTTTAATACAGGAAGGTTATATTATGCGTACTTCGCGCGGCCGTGAAGCTACTGAAGCTGCTTATAAGCATTTGAAAAAGAATTATCCGGGGCAAAGCGGAAGATTGTTTTAATACAGACCTAACATAATCGTCATTTCGACTGAAACGCAGTGGAACGCAGAAATCTATTCTAGTTGCAAAGCTATTTTGGAGAGTCTACTAAAAAGATTGCTTCGCTCCTGCACACAACCCATTCCTCAGCTCGCAATGACGAAAAACTAAATTGTTCTACTCTTCTAAAAGAAAAGAGAAACTATAAATGTAATCGTCATTTCGACTGAAACGCAGTGGAACGGAGAAATCTATTCTTGCAGCAAAACTCATTTAATACACTTGCTAAATAGATTTATTTCTTCGCTCCTGCAAACAACCATCCTTCAGCTCGCAATGACGAAAACATTTTAACGATCCACATAGATCAACGTCATTCCCGTGCAAACGGGAATCTCAATGCGAATAAAATTAGATCTATGCTATCCATCCTTTTAAAGCATTACGATTCCCAATCAAGTTGGGAATGACGATCCCTAACGATATTCCAATTACTTTTCATGAAGCCTGATTAGAAAAATCAGAACATTTATAGCCTTTAGGTGTTCATTACATACAAAATCAAGCAAATCATGAACATCGAAATACGTAAACTAACGCTCGAGGATTACGCAGACCTTAAAGAATCTATGCTTCAGGCCTACGATAGCATGGGTGGCTCCATCTGGCCTAAATCGAGCATTGCCAAACTTTTAAACCTTTTTCCCGAAGGGCAGCTTTGTATCGCCGTTGATGAAAAAGTAGTAGCCTGCTCACTTTCCATTATTGTAGATTATGACGAATATGGCGACCGGCACACTTATAAGCTAATTACCGGCGATTATTCTTTCTCCACACATAATCCTAATGGAGACACTTTGTATGGCATCGAAATTTTTGTGCATCCCGAATACCGGGGGCTGAGACTTGGCCGAAGGCTTTATGAAGCCCGTAAAGAGCTTTGCGAAAGCTTAAACTTAAAGAGTATCATTGCCGGTGGCCGTATCCCGGGCTACCACGCTTATGCAGAAACTTTAACGCCACGGCAATATATTGATAAGGTGAAGGCTAAAGAGATTTATGATCCTACGCTTACCTTTCAGATTTCGAACGATTTTCACGTTCGGAAAGTTTTAAAGAATTACCTTCCGGGTGATAAGGAATCGAAAGAATATGCAACCCTCATTGAATGGAACAACATTTATTATCAGGGAGTTGATGCTTCGGCCCGCTCGGCCATGACCATTCGCCTCGGGCTGGTGCAGTGGCAGATGCGCCTTTTCCCTGATATGGAATCATTTTATGAGCAGGTAGAGTTTTTTGTGGATGCCGTAAGCGGGTACAAATCAGATTTCATCATGTTTCCGGAGTTGTTCAATACCCCTTTGCTGCAACCCTATAACCACTTACCTGAAATTGAAGCCATGCGTAAACTGGCTGAAAAAACGGAAGAAATTGTACAGAAAATGCATGAATATGCGCTGAGCTATAATGTAAATATCATAACCGGTAGTATGCCTTTGCTGGATAACGGCAAACTTTATAACGCTACCTACCTCTGCCACCGCACCGGAAAAATTGATGAATACCGCAAAATTCATATTACACCGAACGAACAGAAATACTACGGGATGATTGGTGGCGATAAAGTACAGGTTTTTGATACCGATTGTGGTAAAGTGGGCATCCTGATCTGCTACGATGTAGAGTTTCCTGAGTTAAGCAGGATTTATGCCGATCAAGGTATGCAGATCTTGTTTGTACCTTTTTTAACCGATACCCAAAACGGTTATACCCGTGTAAGGCACTGCGCACAGGCCCGCGCTATAGAAAACGAATGTTATGTAGCCATTGCAGGTTGTGTGGGTAACTTGCCCAAAGTAAACAATATGGATATTCAATTTGCACAATCGGCGGTTTTTACGCCTTCTGATTTTGCCTTTCCTACCAATGCCATTAAGGCCGAAGCAACGCCCAATACAGAAATGGTTCTGGTAGTTGATGTAGACCTGCACCTGCTGGATGAATTGCACCATTATGGTACCGTAAAGATCTTAAAAGACAGAAGAAATGATCTTTATCAGGTGAAACTCTTAAAATAGCATAAAAAATGCCGGTTGCTGTGGGCTAACCGGCATTTAATCTAACCATAAAGTCCTTATTTACGCATGGCGAACCATACAATTAAGGCAATAATAATCAATATAGGCAAAACCCATTTTAAGGCTTGTCCTGCGCCATTTACATCTTTCTCGGTAATCGCTGGCTTGGCAGGTCCAGGATTATCTTTATGGCCTTCGTAATCTTTTTCTATAGGTCTGTGAGCTCCTCCAGTTTCCGTATGTTTTGGATCTATATTTTCCATAATATTAAGATTAAATTGTTAGTCTAGCTGGTCAAATTCCGGTTCTTGAAAAACTACAAGCTATTTTTAGTTTCTGTATTTAGAACAAGCGATTAGTAAAAATGTTTTAATCCTATGCCTTATCTTTGCAGGCTGGTGTACAACAATTCTGCAAAATATAGCCAACTGATAAAAGACGAGGCACTGCGTCTGGGCTTTCTGGCCTGCGGTATTGCCAAGGCAGAATTTCTGGAAGAAGAAGCACCCCGCCTGGAAAAATGGCTGAGCCAAAACCACCATGGCGAAATGAAGTATATGGAAAATTACTTCGATAAACGCCTCGATCCGAGATTGTTGGTAGAGGGTGCAAAATCAGTAATCTCCCTTTCGTTAAACTACTATACCGACGAAACACAAAGTGATCCTGATGCGCCAAAAATCTCTAAATATGCCTACGGTCAGGATTACCACACTGTAATAAAAGACAAGTTAAAAGAGCTTACCCATTTTATAGAAACCAACATTGGTGAAGTTTCGGGCAGGGCTTTTGTTGACTCGGCACCGGTTTTAGATCGCGCATGGGCGAAAAAATCGGGCATTGGCTGGATTGGTAAAAATTCTAACCTGATCAGTAAAAGCAGTGGTTCATTTTTCTTTCTGGCCGAGTTGATCATTGATCTGGAGCTGGATTACGATCATCCTTACCAGGCCGATTACTGCGGTAGCTGTACGCGCTGTTTAGATGCCTGCCCTACCGACGCGATTATTGCTCCGCAGGTAGTTGATGGCAGTAAATGTATTTCTTATTTAACCATAGAGCTTAAAAACGAAATCCCGGCAGAGTTTAAAGATAAAATGAGCAACTGGATGTTTGGCTGCGACATTTGCCAGGATGTTTGCCCCTGGAACCGCTTCTCCAAAGCACACAACGAAGCAGCCTTTAAGCCTGAGAGCGGCTTACTGGATTTGAGCGCTAAGGATCTCACAGAAATTACTGATGAAGTTTTTAAAAAGGTTTTTAAAGGGTCAGCAGTTAAACGCACCAAATTTGCCGGGCTAAAAAGGAATATTGATTTTTTAAAGCCTGAATAGTTTTAAAATCTTTTTCATAAATTTGATATCATGACTGATATTCAACTCTATACGAAACTAGCAGATTTGCCTATTGAACTGAAGAAGCGGGTATCAGATTATATAGATTCCTTAATGGCAAAGCAACAGCAGAAAAGCGATAAGCAAAAGCGAACTGCTGGTCTGGCAAAAGGATTAGTCAGCGTGAAAGATAACTTTAATGATCCTATCGATGGTTTTGAAGATTATCTTTAATGAATATCCTAATTGATACACATATTGTAATTTGGTTCATTACAAATGATGCCAAACTCCCTAAGAGATTAAAGCGTATCATAGAAGATTCCAACAATAAATGTTTTGTTAGTATTGCAACTTATTGGGAGCTATCAATTAAATACTCACTTGGTAGGCTGATTCTGAATTCAAGTATTGAAGAATTTTTTAATATTACCGAGGCTAGTGGGTTTGATATATTACCTATTACACTAAATCATATTTTGCAGCTTACAACTTTAGAACACCATCATAACGATCCATTTGACAGATTAATTATCGCACAATCAATTAGCGAGAACCTTAGCGTTGCAAGTGTAGATAATTATTTTACAGCATACAAAAGACAAATGGTTCAATATTAGGAATATACTAATGAAGCGGTATCTCACCATTCTATTTTTGGCCATATCCATCTCCTTTGTAAACGCACAAGAGCTTAAACTCAGTAAAAGAAAACCCGAAGCTTTAACCGGCAGTGCATTTGCAGAGCGCATCAGCGACAGCAGCCTGAGCCTGGTAAATCGCGAAAAAATTATTTTCAGGCAAATTAAAGATGGGAATGTTCCTGATTTTTTAAGAAAACTGGTACCCGTCGATTTACACTGGACTGAACAGGAAAGTAATAAAACTTATCAGATTCGCTATTATGTGCTACCTGATTATTTTGCAATAGGTAGTAACGAAGACTACTTCTATGTGCCCATGACGCCTATTTTAGCCCAAAAAGTGGCCAGACTTGCTAAATGCATACTTCCAACTAAAGCCATTGTTGATCACATCTATGATCAGGCTACTATAAAGCTGAGGCCACAACCGATACCGCCAACCAAAGCCATGACTACCCTACCGGTTTTTATAGCGCATACCGATTCAATACAACAGCAAATTAAAAATTTCCTGCCAAGCCATCAGGCTGGAAGTTTAACTGCCGGAAATAAAAAAGATATAATCATTTCGAATAAAATCTACGGAGAAGCTACCCCTCGGGTAGTTATCTATGGCTGGCATAAACCCGATGGCAAAGCCATACAGCCCGTGTATAACAAACACACTAATACCTGGGCTGATTACAGCCATGGAGTGCGTTTAATCCAAAACAAAATTTTCATCAACAATAAAAAAACCTCTCTTAAAAAAGCTTTAAGAGAGGCTGAACTTTGTAAGGCTTTTAGTGATGAAGGCCCAATTAACAAGCCTTACTACCCACTATTTAAATCTTATTAGTTTACCGAGAAACTATTATCACTTTTTACTTTATCGGGTACATGGGCACTACCCATTACTACCTTATTTAGTTTTTTTGTTGTTTTTATTTCAACTTTAACCTGCTTGTTACCATTTTCCCAAACGCCTATGGTACTGTGGTGCTTTTCTGTGCTACCATCAGCATAGGTTAAAGTTAAATCAATAGGCAAAGGCTTAACACTTTTATTCTCAACAGTAATCGAGTAGCCATCGGCGGTTTTATCTACAGCCTTTATGGCCATATCGGTTACGCCATCTTCAAAAAACCAGGCTTTCCAAAACCAGTTCAGGTTTTTGCCGCTACCTTCGTTTATGCTGTTAAAGAAATCGTATGGCATAGGATGTTTGCCATTCCAGTTTCTGATATAAGTATGTAAAGCTTTAATAAACAGCTCATCACCCAGATAATCTTTAACAAAAAGATAAGCTAAGCCTGGTTTTGGGTACGAATTGGTAAAAGTACCCGATCCTTTTAAATCAGGCGTTAAGGTCATAATCGGTGTATCATCTTTGCCGCCAGAGGTAGATGCCGTTGGTTGTACACCATACTCATCCACAATAGTTGGATCGATCATTGGCGAAATTAACCACTCACCTATGGTTGCCCAACCTTCGTCCATCCAGCCATACTTGGTTTCGTTAATACCCATGTAAAAAGGAAACATGGTATGAAAAATTTCGTGGTCGGTTAGCGTAATGGCATCTGTGCGGTTATCTACCGGATTATCATTCACCATCATGGGATATTCCATCTGGTCTAAACCATCAAAAATTGTTTCGTGGTTATACGGAAAAGGCCATTTCGGAAAAGTGTAACTCATCGATTCGACCGTTTTACGGGCAAAATCAATCACTTCATAATAATCTTTATGCTTTGGATTAAAAACGGCATCAACACGTGTACGTCGCTTTGTTTTAGGGTCTACCACTAAACTACTCGATTTCCAGAGGTAATGGTCGCTCAAGGCAAACACAAAATCGGTTACATTTTTTGCTTCAAACTTAAAAGTATTAAATGCATTGGGTTGAGTTACTTTCTTATCAGCCAGATCCTTATCCGTAATCACATCAATTACCGCATCATTTTTCTCTGCCGATAACATTCTGCTCACCACATCCTTTTGGAAAACCTCATTCGGATTTTTCAAATCGCCGGTTGCCCAAACGCCGTAACCACCCGGCACGGTAATGGCTGCATTAAACTGATCAAAATCATTGTAAAACTCTTCAGCACCCGTATAAGGGAATTTGTTCCAACCATCTACATCGTCGTAAACAGCAATGCGCGGAAAGAAATAAGCCACAAAATGCGAACCTTCATCTACCTGACCTGTACGCATGTGCGACCCCTTATTTAAAGTATAGTTGTACTCAATAGCGAAACTGATGGTTTTCCCAGGCAATACTGCCGGAACATCTACAGTCATATTCGTGCCGTCGATTTTAAAGCCGGTAATGGTTTTGCCGTTAGCAGCCATTTTTTCGATGGCTACACCTTCACCCAAATCAGATTCTGAGAATTTAGCTTTCCTTGGTGTACCTTTTTTGTAGAGGTTTGGGTAAAGCTTAAACCAGATTTCCTTTAAGGTATCTGGACTATTGTTGGTATACACTACCTGCACCTTACCTTTAAGCAAACGGCTAACGGGGTTAAAATTTACCTGAATATCGTACTTTGACGAATTTTGCCAGTAATTTTTTCCGGGCTTACCACTGGTGCTTCTGGTTTCCTTTTGGTAGGTCTGCTGAAATACCGGTTCAATAGGTAGTTGCGTTTGCGCGCTCGTGTATATCGCCGAGCAAAGTAAAAGGCCTAATAATTTTATACGTTTCATTTTTTGGCTTGGAGCATGGCGCCTGGCGTTTAGCGTTCGACTTAATCTAATTGTAATCAATTAATCAAGCAATACAACAATTAACCAGTTAACCGATTAAACAATTAACCAAAGTCTCTATTTCCCAAACTTCATTTTCAGCTGCTCCAACATATCGTTGTTAATGGGTTGAGCAGGTTTTTCTGGTTTTGGCTGTGGCTTTTTTTGAAAATAGGGTTTATTGGCTGGCGCAGTGTTTTGCGGTCTTGGGGCTTTATTTTCGTTTTTCTTCGCGTTAAATTTAGCCCATTCCTCATCCAGTTTCTTTTTGGTATATAAAGGAAAATCGCCTTGTTTCATCCAGGCATAGTAGCTGGGTTCAACAGCAAACACCTGTGCGGTAGTTTTACCTTTGTGTTTACCGAAATTAAAGCATACCTCATCGTTTTCGTTGTATACCATACGACCGGCAAAGTCAACAGGTTTATTGATGTTTGTAAAAACATGTAACGCTTCTACATCATTTACCACCGGAATACTTTTCACGCCTTGTTTGTTTTCAAACTCGGTTTCTTTATACATCTCTAACTGCCCGAGCAACACTTTATAAGTGGCAATTACATCTGCTTCGGCCGCGTGGGCATTAACCAAATCTTCCTGACAGTAAAATTTATAGGCCGCCTTTAAGGTGCGTTGCTCCATCTGGTGGAATATATTTTGTACATCCACAAATTTGCGGTCGTTCATATCGAAGTCAATCTCAGCCCTTAAAAATTCTTCTAAAAGCATGGGGATATCAAATTTATTGGAGTTATACCCAGCCAGATCGCTATCGCCAATAAATCCGGCAATTTCTGCCGCGAGGGCTTTAAAAGTAGGCTCATTAGCAACGTCCTCATCGTAAATCCCATGAATTAAGGAAGTTTGCAACGGAATAGGCATTTCTGGATTCACACGCCAGGTTTTAACAGTTTCAGTTCCATCTGGCATGGCCTTTAAAATTGCAATTTCTACAATTCTGTCGGCTCCGACATTTATTCCGGTAGCTTCTAAATCAAAAAATGCTAAAGGGCGCTTTAAATTTAATTTCATTTCTTTTGATGTGAGATTGGCGACATTAGATTTAGGATCGGCATGTCAAATTCTTTTTTTCAAAAATGCTAAAAAGGTTTCATTAGTTCTATAAAACCACTTTATTAATTTATAAATTTAATTTTCAAATTATTTTAGAATCTTAATTGCTACACCTAAATTGCGCCAATTTATATACGCTCTAATGAAGAATATATCCATCTTGTTTTTCCTGTTTTTTTTATCGTTAAGTGCTTATGCTCAAAATTTTACCTACGGAGCTATTACCCATGATGATTACCAGTTTGACAGAAAAACACTCGATAGTAATGCCAACGCTATCGTTTTAAAGGAATTTGGCAACGCATCTATCCAGCTTGATGACAATACACACAGCCTCGTGCTGGTTTTCGAACATCATGTAAAAATGAAGATTTACAATAAAGAGGGCTTTAAAGAGGCCAATATTGTAATTCCGATGTATAAAGATGATAGTCGCGAAGAAACCATTAGTGATTTAAAAGCCTCTACATTTAACTTTATCGATAACAATTTTGTGGAAACCGTAATGGACAGAAAAGCGGTTTTTACCGAAAACAGATCAAAATATACCCGCTTAACCAAATTTACGCTCCCCAATCTGAAAGAAGGCTCAGTAATTGAATACAGTTATACCTTAAAATCGCCAAACCTGTTTAATTTTAAAACCTGGGAGTTTCAGGGCGATATTCCTAAAGTGCACAGCGAGTACCTGGTTTATATTCCTGGTATTTACAACTATAATGTTTCACTCCGGGGCTTTCAGAAACTTACCGATCAAAAGGTAGAACTGAGCAAAGAATGTTTGCGTTTATCTGGCGCCGCTATCGATTGTTCGAAAATTACCTACCTCATGAAAAACGTTCCGGCTTTTATTGAAGAAGACAATATGACGGCGCCCAGCAATTTCAAATCGGCCATTTACTTTGAACTTTCTGATGTGCAGAATTTAAACGGAGGTAAAACTTCTTATACCAAAACCTGGAAAGATATCGATAACGACTTATCGTCTGAAAAAAACCTGGGTTCGCAGATGAAGCGAAAAGATCTTTTTAAAGACCTTATTCCCGGAATAACGAAAGGAGCAACAAATGAGCTCGAAAAAGCTCAGGCCGTTTTCAATTACATTAAAAAACAAATTAAATGGGATAACTACTACGGCAAATATTCGACCGATAACATTAAAAAAGCGCTCGAAACACGTTCTGGTAATGTAGCAGACATCAACCTGAGTTTAATTGCCGCGCTTTCGGCGGCAGATTTAGATGCAGAGGCAGTTATTCTTTCTACCCGCGATAACGGAACGGTTAACAAGCTTTACCCCGTAATGAGCGATTTCAATTATCTGGTGGCCAAAGTAAATATTGGCGATAAAAGTTATTTGCTGGATGCAACAGAGCCACTTCTACCCTTCGGACTTTTGCCTTTAAGGTGTATTAACGACCAGGGCCGGGTAATTAACCTAAAAAAACCTTCATACTGGATAGATCTTAAAGCCAGTCAGAAATCGGTTACCAACTACATCCTTTCTGGAAAAATGACAACCGATGGTAAAATTGTAGGCACACTTACTACGCATTCGATGGGATACTCGGCTTTCAATAAAAGACGCGATATTTTGCGTTACACCTCTCCAGATGAATATGTAGAAAAACTGGATGAGCGTTTAACACGGATTAAAATAACAGATCACCAGATTTCGAACCTCGATAGCGTAGAAAACATGCTAACCGAAAAATACGAAGTTGAGTTTACCATAAATGATGGCACTAACCAGAATCAGTTTTACTTTAGCCCGTTTTTCATCAACCCCATTTCTAAAAATCCTTTCAACTTAAACGAACGTACCTACCCCGTTGATTTAGGTTCGGGATCGGACGAGCGCATTACCATGAATATTACTTTACCAGCGAAATATCAATTATTGGAAAAACCGAAAGATATGGCCATTGGCTTACCAAATAATGGTGGCAGGTATCTGCTATCGAGCAAATTAGAAGAAGATACCATAAGTGTAAACCAGATTTTGCAGTTTAACAATGCTATTTACCAACCGGAAGAATATCTTTTCTTAAAAGAATTTTATAGCCGTATTATCCAGAACCAAAAGACTGAATTTTTATTAAAGAAGTAAATTAATGAGAACCTTATTTGCCTTTTTTCTTTTATTAGCAACTTCTTTAAACGTTTTTAGTCAGGATAATTACGATGCAGACCTGGTACCCGCCACATTGCGCAACAGGGCCAATGCCTGCATCCGTAATGAGGAAACCACCATCGATATGCGTTCGCCGGATAATGTAATGATGAGTGTTAAAAAGGCCATAACCGTATTTAACGAAAATGGTGAGGATGAAGCGCGATTGGTAGTTTTTTACGACAAGAACATCTCTATAAAAAGTATAAAAGGCGAAGTTTATAATGCTGTTGGTAAATTAACCGGCAAGTTTACCCAAAACGATTTTACTGATGCCAGCGCTGCCGATGGCTTTTCACTCTTTGTAGATAGCCGGGTGAAACATTATTTACCTTCGGTAAGTCAGTACCCCTACACGGTAGTTTATAATTACGAAATCAGGAACAAACAAAATCTGCTTATCCCCGATTGGACACCCAAACCAGCAAACGACGTTTCGGTAGAAAAAAGCAGTTATACTTTTATCAGCAAACCAACCGATCAGGTTCGGATAAAAACACAAAACTATACTGGCGAGCCCGAAGTACTTACAGATGAAAAGCAAAAAAAGACAATCTGGAAAGTAAGCAATGTTTTAGCCGTGAGAACAGAACCTTACAGCCCTGACCCCGAAACTTACCGCACCAGCATTCAAATTGCACCTCAGGAGTTTTATTATTACGGCCATAAGGGAAATTATACCAACTGGCAGGATTTGGGCAAATGGATATACGATGATTTGTTAACCAGTCGCACAGCATTGCCACCGGCAACTGTACAAATGGTTAAAGAATTGGTAAAAGACGAAAAAACTGACAAAGATAAAGCCCGTAAAATTTACCAGTACCTGCAGGAAAAAACAAGATATATTAGCGTACAGATTGGCATTGGGGGGTTCCAGCCCATTGCAGCCAGCGAAGTAGACCGTTTGGGTTATGGCGATTGTAAAGCTTTGGTTAATTATATGCAAGGTTTATTAAAAGCGGCCGACATTGATTCATACTATTGTGTAGTGGAAGCTGGTTCGGAGAAGAAAAGCCTGAATCCCACTTATGCCAGCATGGCACAAGGCAACCACATCATTTTGTGTATGCCCTTGAAAAGCGATACCACCTGGTTAGAATGCACCAGTCAGAAAATACCTTTTGGCTTTTTAAGCGATTTTACCGATGACAGATTGGTACTGGCCTGTACCGCAGAAGGAGGTAAAATACTCCATACCCCCAAGCTTACCACAGCCGAAAACCGTCAAATCAGAACAGCTAATCTTACTGTAGAAAGCAACGGAAACATATCGGGTAAAATGAATACCGTTTATTCCGGTGCACAATATGATAACCAGGAATCGCTTATTGGTAAATCGGTAACCGAGCAGCATAAGTTGCTAAAAGAAGCCTACAATATTGACAATATCGATTTTGATGCTGTTGTTTTGGCGCAAAAGAAAGATATCGACCCCAAATTGACCGAAGAAGTAAACCTGAGTATCAGAAATTATGCACCGCTAAATGGCGATAAGATGTTTTTGCAGCTCAATGCTTTTAACATCAAAAAATCGGTACCCGAAATTAAAAACAGAACTTTGCCGGTTTACATTAACCGCGGTTATACAGACGAAGACACTATTGTTTATACACTTCCGGATGGAGTAGATACCAGTTTAATCACGGCACATGATAAAGCGTTTAAAAGTGCGTTTGGTCAGTACACCTGCAAAACGAGTATTAACGGAAATAAGCTTACCTATTACCGCAAATTTGTGCTAAACGATGGAACTTTTCCGGCTGCGCAATACGAAGAGTTTTCGAAATTTATTAATGATGTAAACGGAGCCGATTATCTTAAACTGGCACTTAGCTTAAAAAAATAATGCCGAGGGCAATACCGATAATCATGATCAGGTACATTAAGATCTCGGTAGAAGCAAATCTTTTGTATTTAGTCCAGAACGAATAATCATTTTCTTGGTTTGGCATGGCGCAAAAATAAACAATTAGATTTAAAGATCAGTAAGGGTTTTTCCCGCTGATTTAAGATAATTGGTGCTTACATAACATCAGTTTAATCTGCGCCATTTTTCTGTTGAATCTGCGGGGAACCAAAGGACTTCCAAAAATTATCCCCCGCTGATTTAAGGTGATCAACGCAGAATAAAACCTGCACCCTTCGCGAAATCTGCGGGATATCAGGCGCGTGCCACGACAAAACATCTACTCCTCAGCGCTATATCTCAGTGCTTTAAGTCACAAAAGTGTAAAACCCTTTGTATTTGCGGCACTACAAAACCTGTAGTACACAACAAATACGAAAAACCACCGTATAAATAACTCATTATCAAATCAAACTGAATGAAGAAACAAATCCTGGGCATTGCTGCGATTTTTTTAGTGGGGATGAGCATTGTCGGAACAAGTTGGAAAGCCGTGGAGCTTCCACAAACACAACAACAGGCAGTTAAAAACATTGCTGCCGACAGCCTCTACAATCAATATATTACGAACCTGTACCACAGCGTACATCTCGATTCGGCCGGGTTAAACGAACAGGTTTTCGAGAAAGCTTTAACCGGATTCTACAACATGAAATATTCCGGTTTGTTAAGCGCTAAATCCATATTAACCATTGCCGACTTTGATCAGGAAAGCACAAAAAAGCGCCTGTACATTATTGATTTGGACCATAAAAAACTACTGATGAATACCTGGGTAGCGCACGGACAAAACAGCGGTGGCGATAAGCCGGCACATTTTTCGAACAACATGAGCTCTAACCAGAGCAGTTTGGGATTTTATGTAACCGGCGAAATCTATTATGGCAAACACGGCCGTTCGCTTAGATTGGATGGTATGGACCAGGGCTTTAACAATAAGGCACGCGAAAGATCAATAGTGGTACACGGTGCCGATTATGTTTCGCAACAAACCATAAATGAGCTTGGCCGACTGGGCAGAAGCCAGGGTTGCCCGGCGGTACCGGCTAAGCTGGCCGATCAGGTTATTAATAGCATTTCAGATCATACGGTATTGTTTATCAATAATTCAGATCAGCCCTATCATTCGTCTTTTTTAAACGAAACCCTGGCTGCCAGTGTAGCTTTAAATCAGGAACAAGTTTTAGCTGCACAGGTAGATTAATGCTGCTTAATATTTTTGGCATTCATATTTTTAGGCAGGAGTTTGATGAAAAGCGGTGCACAGGGAGCCAGTAAATCCCATACCCATCTGTTTCCATCAACTCCTTTTTCACCACAATCAACCACTTCGGCGCGTTTTAACAACTTTTTAACCAGGTTCTGAATCCAGGTTACCTTTACCAGTCTGTTAAAAGATAAGCCCAGGTAATCGCAATATACATGCACCAAAATCTCCACAATTAAGGAACGGTTATCAATAGCAAGCGCTTGCCCAAACTCCGTTTCGTAATCTGCTTTAATCGTATTTACAAGCTGGTTAAACCTTATTTGTGGCGTAACGCTTAAATATTGCCACAATGCAGCATTGCTATATACCCTGATAATTTGCGGTTCGAGGTCTGCTTTAATTTGTTCTCCTGCCAGTTCGTAAGTTTTATCCATTGAGCCTTAATTCATTTTTGATTGGTTAGATTAAAGTAAAGGCCTTTTGTTAAACCCATTCACACAAAATCTACAACATCGACAAATTACGGCCTCGTTTGTTTGCCTGCAAGCGATAAATCATCGGTATAATTGTAAAGCCGCCATTTTACTTTGAAACCTTCCTGCAGTATGCAGCAACAAATCAAACCTACTTTGAAACCTTCCTGCAGCGTGCAGCAACAAATCAAACCTACTTTGAAACCTTCCTGCAGTGTGCAGCGACAAATCAAACCTACTTTGAAACCTTCCTGCAGTGTGCAGCGACAAATCAAAGTAAAATAAGGTCTATCTCAATTCAGGCCGTGATATTCAGTATCCATAAGTCTAATTTCGCTACAGATTACCTAACCACATCCTAATCTGTTAATCAGTGGCTTTTTAATCCTAACTCATCCCTGCCATTACATTTAAAATCAACTACATGGCTATTTGTGAATAATTTTATTGGTCCTCTTGCCATTATTTTAAGCATATTTGAGGTTTGAAAAGATAAAACCAATTCATGAAGATTGTAATTGCAGAAAAGCCATCTGTTGGCCGTGAGCTTGCAAAAGTTTTCGGGGCTACCACCAGAAAAGACGGATATATTGAAGGTAAAGGCTATTCTTTTACCTGGGCATTCGGGCATTTACTGCAATTGGCACCTCCACAGGATTATGGTTTTATTGGTTGGCGAAAGCAACATTTGCCCATGCTGCCGCAGAAATTTAAGCTGGCTATCCGTAAGATAAAAACCAAAGACGGCTTTGTTGATGATCCTGCTGTAAAAAAACAGCTCGACACCATTAAGATGCTTTTTGATGAGGCTACCGAAATTATTGTAGCAACCGATGCCGGGCGTGAAGGTGAACTCATCTTCAGGTACATTTACTACTTCTTAAAGTGTAAAAAACCTTTTAAGCGCCTTTGGATTTCCTCTCAAACTGATGAAGCCATAAAAGATGGTTTCAGGAATTTAAAACCGGGAACCGATTACGATACCTTATTTAATTCGGCACATTGCCGCTCCGAATCGGATTGGCTGGTGGGCATGAATGCTACGCAGGCCTTAAGTATTTCGGCAGGTAACCGTACCGTACTTTCGCTTGGCCGGGTACAAACCCCTACCCTTGCCATGATTTGTGCGCGCTACCTGGAGATTAAAAATTTTGTGCCACAAACCTATTATCAGATCGCCATCCTGCTTAGTAAAGACGAACAGGTTTTTAAAGCCATATCTACCTCCAACTACAAGGACAAAGAAGAAGTAGAAAAGCTATTTGCCCTCGTTGAAGATGTGGCATCGGGTTTCCCAACCGGTGGTAACATTACTGCCGTAGAGGCCAAACCCCGTAAAGAACCACCTCCACTTTTGCACGATTTAAGTAGCCTGCAACAGGAAGCGAACAAGAAAAAGGGCTATACCGCCGACCAAACGCTGAATATCCTGCAAAATTTATACGAGAGCAAGCTGGTTTCCTATCCACGTACAGGCTCGCGTTATATAGGCGATGATGTATATGCCGGCGTACCTGATCTGATTGCCAAATTTACCGATCACCCTGATTTTGGAAAACAGGCACAGTTTTTACAAACAGTAGCGCTGAATAAACGGAGTGTTAATGCTAAAAAAGTAACCGATCACCATGCTGTTTTGCCTACCGGTGAACAAGCCTACGGACTTAGCCCCGATAAACAGGCTGTGTATGATATGGTGGTAGGTCGAATGCTCGAAGCTTTCCACCAGGAATGTCTGAAAGACCTGACCAAAATAACCATTCAATCGGGTGTTACCTTTGTAGCCAATGGTACGGTAATCCGCTCGGCTGGCTGGCGCGCAGTATTTAACGATCCTGAAGATGATAAAAAAGACGAAGACAATGCAGCCTTACCTAAAGTTGCTGTTGGCGAACTTTTACCCATCAACGAAAAAAACCTTTTAGAAAAGCAAACCAAGCCGAAATCGATGTATAACGAAGCGTCGTTGTTAAAAGCCCTCGAAACCTGCGGTAAGGAAATTGAGGATGAGGAGTTGCGTTATGCCATGAAAGATAGTGGTTTAGGTACACCAGCAACCCGTGCATCGATTATAGAAACTTTAATTACACGTGAATACATTACCCGCGAAAAACGTAACCTCGTGCCAACCAATAAGGGTTTAGCAGTGTACGAAGTAGTGAAAGATAAGCAAATTGCACAGGCAGAATTAACCGGCCAGTGGGAAAAGCGCCTGGAAGAAATCCGCTCAGGTTCATCGGTTAAAGATTTCAAATCAGAAATTACCGAATATACCAAAATGATAACAAACGAATTGTTAATTGCAGGCGCAAGCATTTCGGGCAAGCTTAACGAGGAAAAGAAATTGGAAAAAGCTTAACTAAAGGCTTCTTTAATTACCTGTTCCATCGCTGCACTCATGTTTTCGTCTTTTTCTATAAAGCCGATTGCTCCTGCCTCGAGATAACTTTGTTCGAGTGCAGCCTTGTTATTGCCGCTAAACATGCAGATTTTGATATCTGGCTGAATGTTTAAGATTTCCCTCACTGTATCAGGAGAGCTGTCGCCTGTTGGCATGTTAATATCCAGTAAGAGGAAACTGAACTTTTCCTGGCGGAGTAATTCAATAGTACTGGGCAGATTATCCATTTCTACAATAACCGGAGACCCCAGCCATCTTGTAAAAAAACGCTTCATCAATAGTCTCATCAGATCACTGTCGTCGGCAATCAGAATTTTAATATTTTCTACCATTTCACGGAAAATGAATTTAAATGTAACTCATCCCATTCAAAATTCAATCATTTTTTACAAATCCGTGTACTCCCATGCGCTATGATAGGCGGCTAGTTTTTCGGTATATTCGATAAAATCGGCATAAAACTTTGATTTTGATAAGGTTGCACTATCACCTATAACAACCAGTTTCTTCTTTGCCCTGGTCATGGCCACATTCATTCTGCGGGTATCGGCTAAAAAGCCAATGGTACCCTCGGCATTACTTCTGGTAAGGCTAATGTACACCACGTCGCGTTCTTGTCCCTGAAAACTATCGATGGTATTTACTGCAATCTGTTTACGGTAAGGAGCCAAAGCCTCATTATCGTCAATCAGGGTTGTTAAAAGCTGAACCTGTTGCTTATACGGCGAAACAATGGCGATTGAAGGAAATGAATCTGTCTGCAAATTATCGACCAAATGGCTTAGATGTTTAACCAAAAAGGCCGCTTCATCAGGGTTTGTGGTACTCGTACCATCTAATTTTTCTTCAAAGCTGCAACCCGCTGTATCGATAAAATTAATCGGGGCATCATCGGCAAAAAGCAAACGATCGGCTACCGAATGATGTGCCTTTAAAGCATCCTGATAAAATACTTTTGACGAATAGCCCATAATGTCCTTATGCATGCGGTACTGTTCGTTTAAGCGTACAACCGATTCGGGATGAAGGCCTGCAGTTTTTTCGAGTAAGGTATTGCTCAAGCCATTTTTTGATGCTTCGTTAGATTTAATGGTAGGCGAAAGCTGGAAATGATCTCCTGCCAATATCACCTTCCGGGCTTTCAAAATCGGAATCCAGCAGGCTGGCTCCAGGGCCTGTCCGGCCTCGTCTATAACTATGGTTTCATAGCTTAGGTTACGTACGGTATAGTGGTTAGCACCAACCAGGGTTGCAGTAATAATCTGTGCTTTGCTAAACAGATTATCCATAATGTACTGCTCGGTTTTTTCTACTTCACGACCAATTTTGTGGGCCTCATCAAAAAGGGCTTTCCGCTGGTCGCGTTCTGCCTTACCAAAGCTACGCTTATACTTATGGGCCATATTTTTAAATTCGGCAGCCTGTTTTTTAAGCACTTTAATGGTTTTCATATCCGGGTGATCTGCCATTTGGTGATCGAGCGTAGCGGCCAGTAACCTTTCAGATACCCTTGCCGGATTGCCTACACGGATTACTTTCAATCCTTCGGCAGCTAATTTTTCGGTCAGCAGATCAACTGCGGTATTGCTTGGCGCTACCACCAGAATCTTTTGATCGCTGTGTTTCGCCAGCGATTTAATGGCGTGAACGAGCGTGGTTGTTTTTCCTGTTCCTGGCGGACCATGCACAATAGCTAAATGATCGGCCGAAATAATTTTGTTAACCGCCAGCTGTTGCGATGCGTTTAAAGTATTGGGGATAATAAATTTCTCCTCGCCCCGGAAAGAAGGTTTATCGCCCCGGGTTAAAATGCGGATTAGTTTATTTTCTGCTTCATTTTCAGCTAAATGGGTAGCCTGTTTCAGCGCGGCCTGCATTTCATCGTAGCTGTTGTTATCAAACAACAAATCGACGCCCAGTTTTCCATCCCTGCTCCAATCTGGCAGCTCATCAACCCTGAAGCTAATTTTCATCCGGCTGCCGCTCTGGTGCGTTATTATCCCTTCTATACGGTCGGTTTTGGCATCGTGGTTGGAAAACAACACCACTGATGAGCCAAACCTGAATTGATGCGAAAATTCCTGGTGCGTGGTACGTTCGAGCTCAACCGTAAGGTAATCGCCACGACCAATCTCCGTATTTCTGATGGCTATAGGATACCAGGTTAAACCCAGGGCCCTTCTATCTGCTGCAGAAGTATTTTCGGTAAGTTTTAAGTATGACTGTAAATCTTCTTCACGCTCTATATCAAGCAAATGCTGAAGCTGTTTAAAATATTCTTTAGGCAATGGTGAAGGGGTTAACTGTTTAAATTGGTTAATTGTTGTATGGCTGGTTTATTAAATTACCTGTTGATTAAGCGGTTAACTGAATCCCGAATGTCAATCTCAATCTATCATCGGGATTGAACATTGTGATTTGATCATTACTTACAGGGTAATGGTTTAAGCCGGTTCAAAACGCCGAACGCTATACGCTCAGCGCATGGCCTTATCATAAAACCAGCTCTTCATGCAGCCTCAATAAGGTTTCTTCGGCATCTGTACAAAGCCCCGGGTGCACTTTAGAGCATTGTACTACCGTACTCCGGGTTGCAGTAAGCCACCTGAAACGTGAAGCTTGATCGTACTGACCAATTGGTCCGGATCCTTTTGCCGCTACACTAATCCGCTCGAAAGCGCAAAGGTTGGCTTTCAGTTCATCTAAATCAATTTTAGGCGAAAAAGCGAGCATACGGGTTTCATCTAAAACAAAAATACTCTTTAAAAACTTCTGCCTGGCACAAAACAAAATAATGCCGACATTCATAAATTCTTCGCGTTCTACCCTAGGCATCACGCGGATCACAGCATACTCAAATAAGAACTTCTCTTGCATGTTGTGCTTCTTTTATCATATTATCAGCGTGTAATAACCTCGTGGTTAAAAAATGTGCGTAAGCTTTACGGTGCTCGGCTGTACTGTCGAAAATAGTTTCACCTTCCAGCCAGTTATCCGGAAGTAAAGCAATTACGGCTTCAATTTTTTCAGGGGTTACGATTTTTTTGAAGGCTTCGTTTACCTGCTCCAGTTCGGTAGCCCAGGGCAATAAAACATGGTCTTTAACCAGATAAAAAGGCTTAGCGGCCTGTTCTTCCCAGTTTTGCCACGAATGGTGGAAATATAAAGATGCACCATGATCAATTAACCAAAGCTCTTTGTGCCACACCAGCATATTGGTATTTCTGCAGGTGCGGTCCATGTTGGTTAAAAAGCAATCGAGCCACACAATTTGCGAGGCCAGTGTAGCATCTACTGTCGTTACAGTTGGATCGAAAGTTATCGCCCCCGATAAGTAATGCAGGGCGAGGTTTAACCCAACACTGGCTTTCAATAAATCCTGTATCTCTTCATCGGGTTCGGTACGACCAAAGGCTTCGTCTAAATTGGCAAACACCAGTTCGGGTACGCGGAGGCCTAAAATCCTGGCGATTTCGCCGCCAATTAATTCGGCAATGAGCGCCCTCGGACCTTGCCCGGCACCTCTGAATTTTAGCACATATAAAAAGCTATCGTCGGCCTCGGCTATGGCAGGCATAGAACCTCCTTCACGCAGTGGCGTAACGTAGCGGGTTACATTTACTGTTCTTAATTGTAAATCGTTCATAAACACAGATAGAACGACTTTTATTTAGGAAATGTAGCGTTCTAAACCAGCGGCAAATTTAACAGAATTAAAGCAATTATTCGGTCAAAGTTTAGTCAACCAGAAATGCCAAAGGTTTTCCGGCGGGTATTTTGAAGAAACAAATGGTATTTAAAGTGTGACAGGCTAATCGTGCCCGAGGTATTGATTACCCAGGGGTGTCATTGCCGCAGACCACTGAACCGATTCGCGGTTAATTTTAATTAGCCCCATACTTTCTAATTCTTCGTAATCCTCTTCCATCCCGCCCAGAATAGAAGAACTCATCTGTTGATTGATTATTTCTAATAGAGAAATGATTTCTGATCTTTCCATAACAGTTAGCAATTAAATACAATTTGAATAACATAAATATACTCAAAATGTTTCCTGTTTAACTCAACCGTGAGCCATAAAAAAAGCCATTAATTACAAAAACTGGAATCACCTGCTTTGAAAAGATAGCTTACAAGCATTTCACTAAAGCTCTAAAAACTAAGTAAATAGGTAAAATTATATCTAAAAAAAGTTTGATTTAATTGTAAACCTTTAAGCTGCTCATCGTTAAGCGCTTACCAGATCAAAAAATATTCAGATTAGCTATTCGAGTATAATCTTAAAGTAAAAGAAATGTTAAAACGCTTGCAATTTTCTAAACTACTCCTATATTTGTCCTCGAGAGCGTTAATTTAGATACGGGTATATGGCTTAGGCTGTATGCCCGTTTTTTGTTCTGGCGGTTGAAGCGTGTCTCACTACCTTATCTAAACAAATCCTTAACCATGGGCTGTATGCCTCAGGATTAAGATTAATATCTTCCTGTAACGACACTAAGTCCATATATTTAAAATCTTCTACTTCTGCTTTGTTAATCACCGGCAGTTCATCAGTCATTCCAAAAAAAACATGGTCTACTTCATGTTCAGTTAAGCCATTATCAAATTCGGCTTTGTAAGTAAATTTAAACAGGTAACTGATATCACACTCCATTCCCATTTCTTCTTTAAGCCTTCTTTTTGCGGCATGCACATTGCTTTCGCCAATTTTAGGATGACTGCAACACGTGTTGGTCCATAAACCTCCGGAATGGTATTTGCTTTTGGCCCTTTGCTGCAGGAGCAATTCGCGCTTAAAATTGAAAATAAAAACAGAAAAGGCACGGTGCAATGCCCCTTCTTCGTGCGCCTTCATCTTTTCCATCTGCCCCCTGGGCACATCATCACCATCTACCAATATAACGTGTTCTTCCATTTATATTACATTTAACTTATTCCTGATGATTGAATCAAACATCAAACCAACTTTACGCGTATTTGAAATTCTGATCCTTTCCGTCATGATTTTTTCGGCGCTTAGCCGTTTTATTTTACCAAAAAGCTTCTTATAATAGATGTAGGTTAAATAAACTCCATTGCGCGAACTTGCTGGTAAAAGTTTAATCCCTGAAAGCGCTGCAGCAAACTCCTGTTCTATTTCTGTTTCTATCTGCTGCTTTTGTGTGTCGCAAAATGCAGCCAGATTAACATTTGGAAAATAATTACGCTTTAACCCCTGGTGGTCGGCTTTTACATCCCGCAGAAAATTCACTTTCTGAAATGCTGAACCTAATTTCATGGCATAGGGCTTTAATCTTTCATAATCAGCATTGCTGCCATTGGTGAATACTTTCAGGCACATTAAACCTACCACTTCGGCCGATCCTAAAATGTATTCATTGTAAAGCTCGGCCGTATATTTGGTTTCCGAAAGATCCATTTCCATACTCTTCAGGAAAAGCACAATCAGGTCGTGATCTATTTTATATTGATTAACAACCTTCTGAAAAGAATTTAAAATCGGATTTAAACTAATGCCCAGGTTAATTGCTTCAAAAGTATCGTGTTTAAATTTATCGAGCAGAAATTTTTTATCGTAATGATGAAAGGTATCTACTATTTCATCGGCCAGACGCACAAAACCATATATGGCATGAACCGGCAGCCGTAAATCCTTTCCAAGCATGTAAATACCGAAAGAAAAGCTGGTGCTGTATCTTTTAGTGGTAAGCCGACTGCAATCGGCAGATAGTTGATCAAAAATTTCTTTCATACAGGGATTGGAACTGGATTGATTGTTCAAATTCTTCAAGTGTTTTAAACCGGTTAATGTGACTCATGTTTTTCAGCTTATCAATCATTTGGTTGTTTCCGGCAAGGTGGATCTGGGCTGATGCACAAATAGCCGATAACTGATTGATGTATAACTGGTTTTTTATAGCTGATTGTGTTTTCACCATAAAAAGCAATACATGATCAACATTTAAAGCAGGATACACTTTAGCAATAGCATCTAAGGGTACTTTACTCCCTAAAAAAATAACTTCCTGGTGGTAAATCCGCAACAGGTAACTGGCAAAAAGCAAGCCGATATCGTGGTCTTCGCATTCAGGTAAAAAAAGGAGCCATTTGGGGCCTTTTCTTTGCTGAACAGGAAGGTTATCGATATGCGCAAATATCTTCTGGCGGATAATGTTCGATAAAAAATGCTCGTGTGCCGGACAAATGTCGTCTTTACGCCACATTAAACCCAACCGTACCAGCAAAGGATAAATAACCTTACGGTAACAGGCCGAAAGCCCTAAAGTATCAATGCATTCGGCCAACAGCCGGTTAAAAGCAAATTCATCAAAGGCTATGCCGTGTCGTACCAGTTGCGAAACAGTGTATTCACTGTATTCATCCTCAGTTACATGGGTTAATTCCTGATCCAGCAACTGGTTCATTTCACTATCAGAGAATGAGCAGATTTTAGAGATTTTGAGCCCGCTTTTAATTAAACTTACAATATTCAGCAGTCTTCTTAACTGGTTATCATCGTATAAGCGGGTATTCCCCTGCGAGCGTGCCGGACTTAATGCGCCATAACGCCGCTCCCAAATCCTGATGGTATGCGCATAGATGCCCGAAAGCTGTTCCAGATCTGAAATTGAATAAGTCATTATTTTGTTCAAATATATTGGTTAAAATTTAAACAAAAAGTAATTCCGTATTTATTTTTATCGTATGCAAAAGCCAACGGGTAAACCCATGCAGTTAAAACAAGTAAAAAGAGCGGAAAATATTGGAAACCTGATGTCGGAGGATATCAGGCGGGCTTATTTGAAGGCTTCTTCGGTAAGCAACACCCCTTTTTCGCCGTTTCCGGTTTCGATGGTGTGTACGTGTTTATACGAATGACTAAACAAATCGTAACCGTGTTCCATTTGTTTAATAGACACAGCACTTAAAGGATATTTAAAATTGGTTTGCATGCAAAGCAGGTTATTATTAGCCAATAACAAGAAATCGCAATCGTAACCTCTTTCCTGCAATTCGATAACCTTTTTGGTAATTGATACATTTAACCGGTTGGTTGTACGGATTTTATTTTTCATGGGATATGGTGTTTAGGTAAATTCCGGGATGATAATTTCGCTTAATAAATATATCTATAAATTATTACGATTCAAAATACAATATATTGTTTTACAAGCAATTAAATCACACTTCTGTGTATTCTACAGCCCCTGGATATTAGCTTTAAGCCACTCCAGGCCGACATTTTTAATTTAAAAAAACAGGTATCATATTTATTACATAAAGTGTTAAAAAAAGTTACCCCGCAAAAATTAATTTCTGAAATTAAAATGCATGCTATAAATTAGCTTTACTAACACACACGCACTTAATGAAACTAACATGTATCGTAATTGATGACGATATTCATGCCGTTAATGGCATTGTATCTTACATCAATTCGCTGGCCAACGTCCAGCTTATCAAATCGTATACCGATCCCTTACGGGCTTTAAATGAAATTACGGCCGGAGATGCGGTCGACATTATCTTTATGGATGTTGACATGCCCCTTATTTCTGGTCTTGAACTTGCCAAAGTGATCAGGCATAAAACCGACAAGCTGATCTTCACCACGTCGCATTCTAAATACGCCTACGAAGCTTTCGAAATGTACGCCAGTGCCTACCTCTTAAAGCCTTATACCTTTGCGCGTTTTGCAGAAACCATCAATATGTTGTACCCGAAAAGGCCTGCAACTCCGCAAATAAACCTTAAACAAGAAGACGATTACTTCTTTGTAAGGAATAAAAACGACAACAACAACCTCATCAAAGTGAGGTATCCAGATATCGTTGCGGTTGAAAGTCTTCAGAATTATGTCAGAATTTTTACATTAACCGAAACCATTGTTGCCTATATCGCCTTGTCTGAGATTAAAGTTATCCTGTTAAACTACCCCAATTTTGCACAGGCACACCGCTCTTTTATTATTGCGAAAAACTACATTGAAAAGGTTGAAGGCCATACTTTAAAGATGATCAATAACCTGACCATCAACATCGGCAGCAGTTATCGCGACAGCATTCAGGATTACATCCGGGAAAAAACCATTAAAACAAACCGGTCTTAACGTTAATTTTTTGTTATTTTCGTATCACCAATTCATCAGCTACTTTGCTTGCTGAATGGTAACTTATTTGCCGTTTCCGAATTTACGAGCCGTCTAACCTTATGAGCATAACAAACCAAAGCACAAAAAAATGGCCTGTTTTAAACTGGATAGCCAGTAAAAAACTACACCTGATTATCTGGGTCATCTTTATTTTTTACGAAGCCATTATTGTCGGCCTGATTAATGGAAAATTTGGTCGTTTAACTCCCTATGTTTTATACTATGCGCTCAATATCACTACTTTTTATGTGCATGCACATATTATTTTAACCATAGGACTTCGCAAACCGAGGCAAACCGCATGGAAGTTACCGCTGTTACTGCTAACCGAAATTGCAGCTTATTTTTGTATTTCCATTTGCCTCGATTATATCATTATTAACTACACTGATTATACCGGATCAAGAAAAATCACGCTCGATCTGATCTATTTTTCTGCTCCTTTATACCGCTGTGTTTATTTCATGTGCTTTTCTACCGGTTATTATTTCCTGATCAGGTATATTAAAGAGCGAAAGAAAACAGAAGAATTAGAAAAACAACGCCTAAACAACCTTATTCAACTGGCAAAATCAGAAAATGCCTTCTTAAAAGCCCAAATACAGCCACACCTGTTGTTTAATACTTTGGATTTTATTTATCAGCACGCCCGCGAATCGTCGCCCATTGCTGCAGAAACCATTCTTTCCCTCTCAGAGATGATGCGCTATTCGGTAGACAATAACAAGGACAAAGATTTTGTGTTGCTGGCCGAAGAAATTAACCAGGTAGAAAACCTGATCAATTTGCACCAGTTACGCAAGAATCATGGCATAAGTTTACGTTTTTGGTATGATGATGAAATCCGCAGGATTAAAATTATCCCCATGGTACTGATTACCCTGGCCGAAAACATGTTTAAACATGGCGAGCTATTAAAACCGGCCTACCCTGCCGAAATAAGTATTAAAGCAGAACAGGGTAAACTCATTATTGAAACAGCAAATCTGATTAAGAAAATTAAAGATCATTCGGGCTTGCAAGCCGGATTAGAGAACATTAAAAAGCGCCTGGCTTACACTTACGGAAGCGACGCAACTTTCGATTATACTGCAGATGCTAACCATTATTTCAGGGTAACATTATCGATTACAATTAAAAAAAACAATCAGCTTTAGTATTTTTACCTGAAATTTCTGCAAATCACTAAAATTTCAGCAGAGAAGATCATTTTCCTTGCCGATTAGATAAAAATCATTCAGGAAGGTTAATTTTTTCCATTTTAATAACTGAAGTTGTAATTTGCAGCATCTAAACCTATCTAAAATGTCAATCAGTTGTATCGCTATCGATGATGATCCCCATTCATTAGAGAATCTGATAGCCTATATGAATAAGCTACCTGACCTAAAGCTTATTCAAACTTTCACAGAACCCACGCAGGCCCTTGCAGAAATTTCTGCTTCCAATCCTGTTGATATTATCTTTCTGGATGTAGAAATGCCTTCCCTGTCGGGCATAGAACTGGCTGGTTTGCTCAGGCAAAAAACCAAACATCTTGTTTTTACCACTGCTCACGCCCGCTATGCTATAGATGCCTTTAAAGTAGATGCAGATGCTTACCTGCTCAAGCCCTATTCTATTTTGCATTTTACCAAAACCATAAACAACCTATATCCTACCGGTAAAAAAGAGGTTAACCCTTTCTCTATTTTTGAAGAAAATTTCTTCTACATTCCGTTACAAGGTGATGATGGTAACCTGATTAGAATCGACCTGAACGACCTTATTGCGGTTGAGGATATTGAACATGACGTACAGTTCAAAACAACTGTGAGCACTTTTTTAAGCTCAAGGTCTAATTTCACCAAAATGCTTAACATGCTTAAAAAGCATTCGGCATTTATTCAGATAAGCCCGACCGTTATTATTGCCAAACAGCACATTAAAAGTATACTGGGCGATAGCGTACTTTTATCTAACGAAGCCATGTATACTGTTTTTGAAGCTTATAAAGATCAGTTTGCAAGATTTGTTAAAAGCAATCAATCTGGCGAAAATTCTGAGCCACGTACCTTATAGTATTCTGAATTCCCGAGCACATATCTTCCAAATTTCATTTTCATCAAAACATTATTGTACAAGATTTGTATTAGCATAGTCTATTTAATAAAATAATTGATTATCTGTTTTGAAAAAAGTATTGGTTGTGGATGATGATCCAGATGTATTAGAGGTAGTGCAAGAGATATTAGAAACCGAAAATTATCAAGTTTATCCGCTCTTATCGCCACGTTTTATTTTTAAAGCCGTTAGAGACTTTAACCCGGATCTGATTATTCTGGATATCATGTTAAACGGAATGGATGGGCGTGCTGTGTTTAAACAGTTAAGGTTAAGTAGCGAAAGCAATAATATACCGGTTATGCTTACATCAGCCAGGTTTGATGAAAGTTATGTCGTATCGCAAAGCTATCATCCTGACGATTACTTACAGAAGCCATTTACAATAAACAGTTTGTTACAGAAAGTAGGCACTTTGACGGAAAACTAAAGCACCAGATATGAATTTAAGATTGTTAACCGCAGGCATTTTGCTATGCACGGCAGTATCAACCCAGGTAAAAGCACAAAGCAGGCCAGATAAGCTGTACTCCATGAGTGGTATAGGCCTGGCTTTCCCGGTAGGCGAAACTGCCGATTATTTTAAACCTAAATTTTCTACTTCGCTGGGGCTAAATTTAGGCCTGGGCAATGGCGGATTATTTCTTTACCCGAAAGTGAGTTTACATGCCTTTGCCTATAACCAGATTACCCCTGACGCAGGTTATACCTATACTTTACAAAAAGGAAGGTCGACCACTTACCTGTTAAATGTAGCGCTGGGTTACCGTAAAATTGTAAATAAATGGGCTTTTTATGGCTTTGCAGGTGCCGGAGGTGGAATTATACTTACTCCGCAAGCAGGCGTTAACGCAGCTACGCTACAGGTAACCCAATCCAACAAATCGAATGGTTTGGGCATTGCAGAAGCCGGTGGCGGTATTGAATACAACATTGGGGGTGCCAATTTATTTGTAGAAACCAGTTATATGTATGGTTTTGGTAAAATACAAAACCGCACTTTCAACACTGTACCAATTACGCTGGGCATTAAACCCAATTTAAGCAAATTGCTGAGCAAACTGTAGTGGCGCATACATACAAAATACGGCAGCGGTTACGTTAAATAAGTAACCGCTTTTTTTATGCTAAAGAAATAATCAAAATTATTTTTATACTAATTATTTTAGCATAAATTTGTAGTCAAAATTTATTTCATGTTATACGCAGTTGTAGATATCGAAACCACTGGCGGTCATGCCTCAGCAAATGGCATTACCGAAGTTGCCATTAATATTCACGATGGTAATGAAATAGTAGAATCGTATACTACCCTCATTAACCCAGGAATAGCTATTCCGGCACATATTACAGCGCTTACCGGTATAGATGATGCCATGCTGAAGGATGCACCTGTTTTTAACGATGTAGCCTTACAAATTTACCAGCTGCTAAACGATAAGGTTTTTGTAGCGCACAATGTTAATTTCGATTATTCCTTTCTAAAACACCATCTGGCAGCTGCAGGTTACGATTTGCAATGTACCAAGCTGTGTACCGTTAGGCTCAGCAGAAAATTAATTCCCGGCAAAGCTTCCTATAGTTTAGGTAAACTTTGTACAGCGCTCGAAATTCCCATCTACAATCGTCACAGGGCTGCGGGTGATGCAGATGCTACCAGTATTCTTTTTAACCTGCTGTTAAGCGCTGATGATAAAGGAATCATCGCAGAAATGCTTAAAAAAACCTCAAAAGAACAGGCTTTACCACCTAACCTGGATAAGGCTTCTATTTTAAGATTGCCCAACCAGCCCGGCGTTTATTACTTTAAAGATAGCAAAGGCAAAATTGTATACGTTGGAAAGGCAAAAAACCTTAAAAAAAGGGTGACCAGTCATTTTGCGGGTAATAATGCCAACCGGCAGCGTCAGGATTTTTTGCGCACCATACATCATGTCGATTTTGTGGTATGTGGTACCGAATTAATGGCCTTAATTTTAGAAGCCAATGAAATTAAACGGCTCTGGCCAGAAAATAACCGTGCCATGAAACGCTACGAACACAAGTATGACTTGTATGTATTCGAAGATCAGAACGGTTACCTGCGTTTGGCCATTGATAAGCATAAAAAGAATAACCGCGCCTTTCAAAGTTTTAACAACCTGCTGGAAGGTTATAACTTTTTAAACCAGCTGGTAGATAAGTACCAGCTTTGCGCCAGGCTCTGTTACCTGCAAAAAACAGCTACCAAATGTTATGCGCACGAAAACGGGCAATGTTTCGGAGCTTGCAGCGGCATAGAAACCGTTACGGTTTACAACAAAAAGTTGAATGCGGCACTGGCAGATATACAAAAACAGCAGCCGAGCTTTGCACTGGTTGATGAAGGCCGGGCTGACAATGAGTTTAGTTGTCTGGTAGTTGAAAATGGTCAGTTTTACGGCATGGGCTATTTTACCGATACCAAATATCTTTCAGATGGCTTAGCGCCAATTAAAAGTGATTTGTCTACCTACCAATCAAACAGTTACATCTTAAATCTTATTTTAAGCCACGCCGAGCAGTTTCCGCAGAAATTGTATAAATTGTAGTTCAAAAACCTACCGTTATGGATGTTTCAACCTTCCGGGCACATTGTCTTTCATTTGATCAAGCTGTTGAAATGCCCCATTTCGAGAAAACTTCTTTCAGGGTAAACAAAAAGATATTTGCCACGCTTGATCTTCAACACAGCAAGGCCACCTTTAAATTGTCAGCAATCGACCAATCTGTTTTCTGCGATTTTAAGCCCGACAAAATAAAACCTGCAAACGGAGCCTGGGGCAAACAAGGCTGGACTATTTTTGAAATCACAGATCTTGCTGATGAAATGCTGATCGATGCCCTTACCCTATCTTATCGCAATGTGGCACCTCCAAAATCTACAGCAAAATATGGCAAAGATTAATCTTGTTTAATAATGTACCTCAATTAATTAGATCGAAAAATCTAATATAAAAATGTAATAAAAATTTGCGTAAGCAATCGCTTACACTTATATTCGTAAGCAATTACTTACACAATCATGAGAAGAGACGTATTTCAGGCCATTGCCGACCCTACCCGCCGCGAAATTATCGGCCTCATTGCGCATAAAACTTTAAACCTGAATGCCATTGCCGAAAACTTTGAGATGAGCAGGCCCGCCATTTCACAACACATTAAAATTTTAACAGAATGCGGTTTAGTTGAAATGAAGCAACAAGGTCGCGACAGATATTGCTACATCCAGTTTCAAAAACTGGCAGAAGTAGCACAATGGATAGAGCAATACCGTTCTTTCTGGACAGGAAAATTAGATGCCTTAGCCCTTCACCTTTCCAAAGATCAGCAAACAGAACAAGAATAAATTTATACTAAAACCAAAATAAAGATGGAAAACGAACCAGTTATTGTAGAACGGGTGTACAACGCCCCTATCGGAAAAGTATGGAAATCATTAACCGATAATAATGAAATTAAGCAGTGGTACTTTCAGCTGGCTGATTTTAAACCCGAAGTTGGCTTTAAATTCGAATTTACCGGTGGACCAGACGATGGCCCTCAATACCTGCATGTATGCGAAATAACCGAAATTGTTGAAGGTAAAAAACTGGCCTATACCTGGCGTTACGACGGTTACCCTGGAAACTCGGTAGTAAGCTGGGAGTTATTTGAGCAAGGCGATAAAACCTTATTAAAACTCACACATACCGGTTTAGAAAGCTTTGCCAATAACGGATCTGATTTTGCTAAAACAAGTTTCAATGGAGGCTGGAACTACTTTGTTAACGATGCGCTTAAAAATTACCTGGAGCCGGCTGCTTAACAAATTGCTAATTTACCGGGCGCGAATAACGCGCCCGGTATCTAATTAAATCTCTTCCAAAGCTTGTTTTATAGCCCCGTAAATATAATCCAGGTCGGCATTGCTGATCACATAAGGCGGCAAAATATAAATGATATTACCCAAAGGTCTCAATATAATACCTTTATCTAAAAAGTAAGCATACAATAAGTTACGCAGGTTACTTAAATAAGAAGTTTCGTTACCGGTTTCCCACTCAATAGCAATAATGGTACCCGTTTGCCTAACTGCTTTAACCTTAGCATGCGCCTTTATTTCCTGTAAAAACACGGCGTGCTTAGTCTCTACCCTTTTAATGTTGGCCAGAGTTTCTTCCTGTAATAAGATATCTAAACTAGCCAGCGAAGCCACACAGGCTATGGGGTTTGCTGTAAATGAATGTCCGTGATAAAGCGTTTTTAGTTTATCTTCGCTTAAAAAGGCTTCAAATATTTCGTCGGTACATGTAGTGACTCCCAAAGGCATAGTGCCACCAGTTAAACCTTTACTTAAACAAATAATGTCAGGTTTATTCACCAGTTTTTCGCAGGCAAAATAGGTTCCTGTGCGACCAAATCCCGTCATTACCTCATCGGCAATAATTAAAATACCGGCTTTTCTGCAGGCTACGATTAATTCATCAAGGTATTTTGCTTCGTACATCAGCATACCGCCCGAGCCTAAAATAAGTGGCTCGAAGATAAAACAAGCGGTATTTGTTAGAGTTGAGATATGCGCAACAAGATCAGAGATATTGTCTTCGTTTGGCAGGTCGATAAAATCTACATCGAAAAGCAAACTGTTAAAGGCATCAGTAAAAATACTGCGACCACTTACCGACATCGCTCCAAAAGTATCGCCATGGTAGGCATTTTTGAAGGCCAGGATGCGTGTTTTAGGTTTACCTTTATTGTCCCAATACTGCAGGCACATTTTCAGGGCTACTTCTACCGCTGTAGATCCATTATCGGTATAAAAAACCTTATCCTGCTTACCCGGTAAGATGGGTAACAATCTTTCTGCCAGTAAAACCGCCGGTTCATGGGTAAAGCCTGCAAAAATAACGTGCTCGAGCACATTCAGTTGTTCAGCAACCTTTTGTGCAATATAAGGATGTGCATGGCCATGAATATTTACCCACCATGAAGAAACGGCATCGATATACTTTTTACCGTTCTCATCGAAAACGTAAACGCCCTCGCCCCTCACAATTGGAATATGCGGCAAAGCATTTTTCATTTGCGTGTAGGGATGCCAGATTACCTTTTTATCGCGTTCAGCTAAGTTAAGTTTGGAGTTTGGAGTTCGAAGTTTGGAAGTATCAGACATAAAAATTTACAATTTAACTGAATATTGATCTTTTAAAAGCTGCGCCACGGTTTTATCGGTTTTGAAAGTGATTTCATCAATAGCCAGATCTTCTACTTTAACCCACCTGAAAGCCTGAAGAATTTCGCCCTCACCATCGAAATCGTAAATTTTATCTTTAAAAGCCAGTTTAAGCGGTGCTTTTTCTTTAACCAGATAATACACACTGATTACCTGACTATCGTTAAAGGATGATTTTTCGTAAAAATCGGTCGTATAAAAATGCGATAAAACTTCTATTTCGGCTTCGCATTCTTCTACAAATTCGCGCTTTAATCCCTCAATCAGGCCTTCGCCCAATTCTAAACCGCCACCGGGAAATTTACTAAAACGGAAACCATATTCTTCTTCATCACTTACCAAAACTTCGTTATTCTGGTTAATTAAGAGTCCGTATACACGAACATTAAAGTAGCTCATTTTCGAAATGCTTTTTATTTTTGATTACAATTTCCGGTGTCCATACAATTTCTTTTCTAAATGCTTCCGATCGCACCGGGCATTCGCTCATGTGGCAGTAGTGACAACATTCGGGCAAACAAGGGTCTGCATGTATAAAGAGTTCTGCTTTGCGCACGCCATTCGAATTAATCAGTTCATCAATCTGTGAAATCTCGCGATGCACTTTATTTAAGTCGAAATAATAAGGTAAAGTTACGTGGCAATCGATATGCAATTCGGGGCCATACTGTTGTGTACGCAGGTTGTGTACATCAATCCAGGGGTTATGCCGGTTTTTCTGCAATACTTCTACCACCTCTTCTACCAGGGTAAAATCGCTTTCATCCATTAAGCCTCCCACCGAACCGCGGGTAAGTTTATAGCCAGAATAAACGATATAAAAACCAACCAGTACAGAAAGTAAGCTATCCAGCCAAATAATATTTGTCAGCTGGATCAGGATCAGGCCTACCACAATGGCCACACTGGTATAAGTATCGGTTAACAAATGCTTTCCATCAGCCTGTAAGGTAATCGAATGCTGGTCTTTTCCTACATTAATGAGATACAAGCCCACAATCATATTAATCAGCCCCGTAATCCCGATAATCAGCGTTCCTTCCAGCAGTTGTCCTACTGCATGGGGATAAATAAGGTTATAGGAAGATTTAAAGATAATGATAACACCCGCAATCAGAATGAGTATACCTTCAACAAAAGCTGAGAAAAACTCTACTTTACCATGCCCATAAGGATGGTTTTCATCGCGTGGTTGCGTACTGAGGTAAATACTGTAAAAAGCAAAGCTACCTGCAATAACATTTACAATACTCTCTGCTGCATCGGTTAAAATGGAGTTAGAACCCGTAATAAAATAAGCTGCAAACTTGGCCAGCATTAATAAAATGCTTACTACCAACGACAGTATAATTGCTCTTTTCTTTACCGACACAGTACTTTTTTCTACAAAAATACGCTTATCGCCTAAATTAAATGAGAAAATTATCGGTTTTTTAGTGCAGAATAATATTTGGTTTATATATTTGCGCTCAAAGTAATTAACCATGAGCACCTTATCGAAAAGAATCAACAGCCTGTCAGAATCTGCAACCCTTAAAATGACCAAACTTGGCCGCGAACTAGCGTCAAAGGGCATTAATGTAATCAGTTTAAGTGTTGGTGAACCCGATTTTAATACGCCAGACCATGTAAAAAATGCTGCTAAACAGGCATTAGATGAAAATTATACACGCTACTCGCCAGTACCGGGATATCCTGACCTGCGCCAGGCGATCGTAAATAAACTTAAAACAGAAAACAATTTAGATTACGATATTTCTCAAATCGTGGTTTCAACAGGTGCCAAACAATCGTTATCAAACGTAATTTTAACCTTAATTGATCCTGATGATGAGGTAATTATCCCTACTCCTTACTGGGTTTCTTACTCAGAAATGGTTACCCTTGCCGAAGGAAAGTCTGTTTTTATCGATACCGACATTGAAAGCAATTTCAAAATTACCCCTGCGCAGCTAGAAGCAGCCATTACGCCAAAAAGCAAGCTGTTTATGTTCTCTTCGCCATGTAACCCAACTGGTTCGGTTTACAGCAAAGAAGAATTGGCAGCATTAGTAGCAGTTTTTGAAAAACACCCTAACATCTACATCCTTTCTGATGAGATTTATGAGCATATTAACTTTGTAGATAAACACGAATCAATTGCACAATTCGATAGCATTAAAGACCGTGTAATTATTGTAAACGGTTTCTCTAAAGCTTTTGCCATGACTGGCTGGAGATTAGGTTACATTGCCGCTAACAAAGAAATTGCAGCAGCTAACGATAAATTACAGGGCCAGACTACTTCAGGTACCTGCTCTATTGCACAACGTGCCGGTATTGTTGCTTACGAGCAAGGCTTAGAAAGCGTACTAAAAATGAAAGAAGCATTTTTACGCAGAAGAGAATTGGTATACAACTTGTTGAACGAAATTCCTGGTGTAAAAACCAACCTTCCTGATGGTGCTTTCTACTTCTTCCCCGAAATCAGCTCATTCTTCGGTAAAAAAGATGCTGATGGCAACGTAATCAAAGACTCGGCTGATTTGGCTTTATATTTATTAAACGTGGGTCACGTAGCAACCGTAGGTGGCGATTCATTCGGTAACAACAACTACATCCGCTTATCTTATGCCGCATCAGACGAGAGCTTGGTTGAAGCATTAAGAAGAATTAAAGAAGCTTTAGGCAAATTAGCTTAATCACTTGACAATTTTCAGTTAACGGTTAGCAATTTTCAGTTAACTATATAATAATAAACCCCTCGTTAATTAGATTTAACGAGGGGTTTTATCTTTTCGTCATCTCGACCGAAATGTAATGGAGTGGAGAGATCTGCCTCCAGGAATCTTAACCTTAGTGGTTGGTGTCACACCGACCACAAAAATTGATCCCTATAATTTAGCTATATTTCAAACTTTGAAAATGAAAGTCAGCATTTCATGGCTCAATCAGTCCTTCTTTCCGTTTCAAGTCCTCGTTCGTACCTCACTCCGGGCTTTCCACTTCTATAAGGTTTATTTAACCAGGGTAACTACATCCTAATGCCCTGTCAAACTGCAAACTGCCAACTGTAAATTGATAACTGTAAACTAAACTAGCTCCTGATCGCCTCTACCGGATCTAACCTCGAAGCCGAATAAGCTGGCCAGAATCCCGAAATTGTACCAATAATGATAGAAATTCCGATACCTAAAATAATGTTATTGAGGCCCAATATAATGTGGAAATCGGTAGCAGCACCAATACCCAATGCAAACAGGTACACCAGTAACAGCCCCAGCAATCCGCCCAGAATACATAGTGAAATCGATTCGAATATAAATTGTAGTAAAATGAAATAGTTTTTAGCCCCTAGTGATTTTTGGATACCGATAATATTGGTACGCTCTTTCACCGAAACAAACATGATATTGGCAATACTAAAGCCACCCACCAGAATAGAGAAGCCTCCAATTACCCATCCGGCAATATTAACCATCTTAAACATCGAATCTAACTGGTTAGATAAAATGGTAGTTTTATTTAAGGCAAAATCTTCTTCCTGGCCTGGTCTGATGCGGTGAATTGAGCGCATTAAACCTCTCAATTCGCTCTCTACCTCTTCTAAACTCACGTTATCGTTACCGCGAACTGTAATTTGTGGTCCGTAACGCTCGCTCTGGATATCCAGCACGCCTTTGGCAAAATTTATAGGGATATTTACATTCTTATCGAGCGATGTACCCAGCATATCTTCACCTTCTTTTTTGAAAACGCCAACAACAGTTAACCTTCTGCCTAAAATCTGTACCTGCTTCCCTACCGCCTTATCACCACTAAAAAGACCGTCGGCAATATCAGAACCTAAAATACAAACCGGCGAACCGTTTTTACTTTCGTTTTCGGTAAAGTAACGGCCATCTTGCAGCTCAAAATTCCAGGTTTTATTAAAATCGTGTGAGGCTGCCCAAACCGAAATTCCTTCAACCGAACTGCTCCGGTATTTAATGGTACGGTCGTTGGTCGATATTTCGAAGGTTACACCTTGTGCATTTTCAATCCTTTCGCGCAGCGTTTCAAAATCGCGTATAGAAGGCTGAGGGCGGTTCATGTACTTCCACCAGGGGTAGCCATCACCAAATATCCAGGGCCATTTTTGTACATAAATGGTATTCGAACCCAGTTTATCAACGCTCGACTGCAGTTTACCGCGGAAGGTATCTACAGCAGAAAACACCGCAATAATGGTAAAAATACCAATGGTTATAGCCAAAAGCGATAACATGGTACGCAATTTATTCTGGCGCAACGCATCAAATGCAAAACGGAAACTCTCGCCTATTAGCCTAAAGATTATCATAATTAGTGGTTAGATGCAAAGCCTGTTAAAAGGTTACAGCATATCTTCAAAACTAATTAATTTTTGTGGCTAGCCCGCATTTACAGGCTGTATAATTTAACTTAAAGTAATGTAAAACATAATATAATCAAATGCGTTTGATAAAATACCGAAAAGAAAAATTAAATTCGTATTTTTGCACCTCAAAAAATTCATCAGGAATGAAATTATCACAATTCAAATTTAACTTACCTGAATCATTGGTAGCCAATAATCCGGCTGAAGAACGCGACGAAGCTCGCCTAATGGTTTTACACAAAGACAGCGGTAAAATTGAACATAAAATTTTCAAAGACGTTTTAGGTTATTTCGACGACAAAGACGTTATGATATTAAACAACACCAAGGTTTTCCCTGCACGTTTATACGGCAACAAAGAGAAAACAGGTGCTACTATTGAAGTTTTCTTATTACGTGAATTAAATAAAGAGTTGCGTTTATGGGATGTTTTGGTTGATCCGGCCCGTAAAATCCGTGTAGGTAATAAATTGTACTTCGGCGACGACGATTTGTTAGTGGCTGAAGTGGTAGATAATACTACCTCACGTGGACGTACCATCCGTTTCTTATTTGAAGGTAGCGACGAAGAGTTTAGAAAAAACGTTGAAATTTTAGGCGAAACACCACTTCCTAAATACATTAAACGTAAAGCAACTGCCGAAGATAAAGAGCGTTACCAAACCATTTTTGCTAAACACGAAGGTGCTGTTGCTGCTCCTACTGCAGGTTTACACTTTAGCCGCGAATTAATGAAACGTCTTGAGCTTAAAGGTGTTGATTTTGCTGAAGTAACTTTACACGTGGGTTTAGGAACTTTCAGAACGGTTGAGGTTGAAGATTTAACCAAACACAAAATGGATTCAGAGCAGTTTATCATCGAGCAAAAAGATGCTAACATTGTAAACAGGGCTTTAGAAAACAAAAAAAGAATCTGTGCGGTAGGTACTACTTCAATGCGTGCTATCGAATCGGCCGTTTCTGCCAACAGAACTTTAAAAGCTGCTAACGACTGGACCAGTAAGTTTATCTTCCCTCCATACGATTTCAGCATTGCAAACTCTATGATTACCAATTTTCACACACCAGAATCTACTTTATTGATGATGGTAAGTGCATTTGGTGGTTACGAAAACGTAATGAATGCCTACGAGGTTGCGGTTAAAGAAAAATATAAATTTTACAGCTACGGCGATGCCATGCTAATTATATAAGTTTTGCGGTTGGCGTTTGGCGATTTAGCGCTGAACGCCAAACCCTAAACGCACAACTATGAAATACTACGCTATAATTGTAGCAGGCGGTTCTGGCAATCGGATGCAAACAGAAACCCCAAAACAATTTCTACTGCTCAAAAACCTCCCGGTTTTAATGCATACCATAAAAGCTTTTGCACAAAGCGATGCCCAACCCAAAATTTTACTGGTTTTAAATAAAGAACAGCAAGCTTATTGGCACCGATTGTGCGATGAATTTAATTTCCGTGTTCCTCATCAGGTTATTGATGGCGGTACGGAGCGCTTCCATTCAGTTAAAAATGCGGTTTATAGCATAGAAGAGGATAGTTTTGTTGCCATTCATGATGCCGTACGCCCATTGGTTTCGAAAAAACTTATTGACAGTTGTTATCAGGCGGCTGCCCTGCAGGGTAATGTTATTGCGGCTGTACAATCGAGTGATAGCGTGCGCCAGTTTAAAAACGGAAAAACAACTGCATTAAAGCGCGATGAAATCTACCTGGTGCAAACACCTCAAACTTTTAGTATTAACGTGCTTAAAGAAGCTTATAATCAGGAATTCGACACTCATTTTACGGATGATGCCAGCGTAGTCGAATCAATAGGTTACAACATTAATATTATTGAAGGCGAACGCAGTAATCTTAAAATCACCTACCCGATTGATCTTGAGCTGGCTGAACTGTTGCTAAAACATTAATTTATTGAAAAAGGAGTTTCAAAATTGAAACTCCTTTTTTGTTATCCTTCTGTTTTAAGGCGTACTTAAAAGAAGCGCATAACGGATTGATATATTTTATGCTGCCCTGCCAATAATTTTAAGCAGAATGGCAATCACTGCGATAACCAATAAAACGTGGATTATACCGCCAACATCGCCGAAGCCGTGAAATATAAATCCGATGACCCAAAGTATTACCAATACTACTGCGACTAAATACAATAAATTTCCCATAGTGTTAATTTTTTAGTAATGTAAATTATTGCAGTATTAACACCCGATTTTTAACTTTTGTTTAAGAATTGTAAAGATTAATTTGATTTTGCGATAATTTTCAGACAAATCCAGGAGGGGAAAGACGGATTAGATCGCATAATCTGAGCAGATAATATCAAATTATTTCCCCGCAGATTTAAGATGATAAATGCAGATTTGTTTATGACAGCCCTTCATCTGCGCACTCCGCGTAATCAGCGGGAAATAAAGCGCCAATAATTCTCCCGCAGATTTAAGATGATAAACGCAAATTTGTTTATGACAGCCCTTCATCTGCGCACTCCGCGTAATCAGCGGGAAATAAAGCACCAATAATTCTCCCGCTGATTTAAGAAGATAAACTCAGATTTGTTTATGACAGCCGTTTATCTGCACACTCCGCGTAATCAACGGGAAATAAAGCGCCAATCACTCTCCCGCAGATTTAAGATGATAAACGCAGATTTGTTTATAACAGGCCTTCATCTGCGTTCTCCGCGTAATCAGCGGGAAACAAAGCGCCAATCACTCTCCCGCAAATTTGAGAAGATAAACGCAGATTAGATAAGCGGCCTTTACCTGCGTAATCAGCGGGAAACATTTTTTAGGCATAAAAAAACCTCCCGGTGTTTCCGGGAGGTTCCTTATTTTCTTGTTAGTATTCGTCCTCGTTAAAGAAGAAATCTTCTTTCGTTGGATAATCAGGCCAGATTTCCTCAATCGTTTCATAAGGCTCGCCATCATCTTCTAATGCCTGTAAGTTTTCAATAACTTCTACCGGGGCACCAGAGCGGATACCGTAATCAATTAATTCGTCTTTAGTTGCAGGCCATGGTGCGTCTTCCAGGTGCGATGCTAATTCTAATGTCCAATACATATCATCAATTCAATTTAATTCGTATTCCTTTATTATGCGCAAAGTATATTAAAATTTTTGAGCAAAACAAACTTATTTTTCAACTATCAAACCCGCGGAATCCAAATGTTTTCTTCCGCCTTGAAATCCATCGTCAGTTTTCGTGCCAAAACAAACAAATAATCACTTAAACGGTTCAGATAAATCGTTACCCGCTCATCTACAAAGCTATTTTCTGCAAGCGCTACAGCAAGCCGCTCTGCCCTTCTGCATACACATCTGGCCAAATGACAGTAAGAAACTACAGTATTTCCGCCAGGCAGCACAAAATGCTTTAAAGCAGGCAATAATTCATTCATTTCGTCCATCTCCTTTTCAAGCAGGTTAATATCCGCATCGTGCAAATCAGGAATTTTCATTTTAGATTTCTCCGGATCAGCAGCTAACGATGCACCAACCGTAAATAAACGGTCCTGGATTTCTTTCAGCAACTGTTTGTAGTGCGGATTAATATCCTGGCACATGATTAAACCAATATACGAATTAAGCTCATCAACGGTTCCGTAAGTTTCGATACGGTGATGGAATTTAGGCACCCGGGTACCACCAATAAGTGATGTTTGTCCTTTATCGCCGGTTTTAGTATAGATTTTCATATGAAAAGGTTAGAGGTATGAGGTTTAGGGCTTAAAGCCTTATACCCTATGCCTTACACCATTAACCTCAATTTATTTTTGGAAAGATTTAAGAATAGTGCTACAAAACCTTAAGCCCTATGCCTTACACCTTCAGCCCTAGTTAATTTTCTCCCAATCGCTGCCGCTTTCTTTCAAAGCCTGCAGGCGTGGCGAAACATTTTTTACTTCGGTATTTAAATAATCGTTTTCGATCAATCCGTCGCGCATACGCACAATCCGGTGTGCATGTTGGGCGATATCCTCTTCGTGTGTTACCAGGATGATGGTATTGCCTTTGCTATGGATTTCTTCTAACAAACCCATAATTTCGATTGATGTCTTGGTATCTAAGTTACCGGTTGGCTCATCGGCAAGAATAATAGATGGATCGTTAATCAATGCCCTTGCTACTGCCACACGCTGGCGCTGACCACCAGAAAGCTCATTAGGTTTATGGTCCATACGGTTACCTAACCCCACGTTTTCTAAGGCTTTGGCAGCCCTGGCCTGACGGTCTTTTTTGCTGCTTCCGGCATAAATTAACGGTAAAGCTACATTATCGAGAGAGGTTGAGCGTGGCAACAGGTTAAAGGTTTGAAACACGAAACCAATTTCTTTGTTCCGCACTTCTGCAAGTGCATCATCGCTCATGTGACTCACATTTGTACCATTTAGCACATAGGTACCGCTTGAAGGGGTATCTAAACAGCCTAAAATGTTCATCAAAGTAGATTTACCAGAACCAGATGGCCCCATCAATGCTACAAATTCGCCTTTATGGATATCTAAAGAAACTGATTTTAAAGCGTGAATCACCTCAGATCCAATAACATATTTACGGCCAATTTCCTTTATAGTAATGAGTGGTTTCTCCATGTTTTTTCTTTTTTAGACATGAGTAATGGCAGGTATGTTACAAGAGATTTAAAATTTGATTGCAAATACTGCTTAAATTAACGGACTGTAAAGCAAGCACAGTTACAAAGGCTATCCAATCTGTAAATCTGTGGCTTTAATTACAAGCTATTTTTCAATAATCTTGGGTACCATAAAAAATTCGTCGCTATGTTTTGCGGCATTTTTTAACCCCTCGGCAGTGGTAATTTCTTGTTTTACTACATCCTCACGCCAAACATTAACCGATTCGTTCATATAAACCAAAGGTTTTACATTAGTGGTATCCAATTCGTTTAACTTTTCCATAAACGATAAAACTTTATTCATTTCCGGAATTAAAACATCAACCTGCTTTTCATCAATATGAATTCTGGCCAGATCGGCTATTTTATGGATGGTTTTTGCGTCTAAAATCATATTATACTAGCTTACTATCAATCAATTGATACACCTGCTCTTTCAATTTATCCGAATCATCGGTAGTCATTGTGGCGGTATTTATGGGTTTGTGGACGTAAATATCGCAAATTCCCGGCTTACTTCCATACTTTGCGCCGTCATCCCAGTTAATTTGCCAAACATTGGATAAACTTACCGGCACTAAAGGGATGTTTTTATCAATAGCCAGACGAAAAGGACCATTTTTAAACTCACCGAGTTTTGGTGGATAATGATCGTCAATCTTTCCTTCAGGAAAAATGACCAGACTCATTCCCTTTTCTAAATTTTCGCCAGCTTTTTTAAATGCCCTGAAAGCCGAAATCTTGCTATCGCGGTTTACCGATATGTCAATGGTTTTAAAAAAAATGCCTAACACCGGATTGTTTAGCAGCTCATCTTTTCCCATAAAATGATACTTCCCATGCCCCATGATACAAAAAATCATGATATCGAGGTTAGAGCTATGGTTGGCGCAATAAATATAGGTTTGGTTCCTGTCCAGCTTTTCTTCATAATGGTAAGCGAAAAATACCCCTGAGAAAAAACTACATAGAAAACTATTTGCTTTTCTGAAGAAATTTAAGATACCATAATAGCGCTCGTTGCGCGATGTTAAATAGTAAAATGGGTAAAACAGCGCAAAAAAGAATATGATCCAGAATAGAAACCATATGCGGTGCAGCTGACGAAGAATTTTAATCATAGATGCTTCAAAAATATAAAATAGCTTGACATAATTGTATTTTATATATACGATTTTTTAAGTGGTGGAATTTAAAACATTATAATCATTTCACCATATAAGTCATATTAGAACATTCAGCTAGTGTGTACTTATATTTCTTAGGTGGTTAAGGTTATAGTCGTTTCCATTAATTTAGCAGAAAACGACGGTGAAGTAATGTATAAGGCAATAATCTAAATTGAGATAAAATTAACTTCATGTTATACAATGCTTGCATTTTATTTTTAATTTCGTGCCATTATGAAAGAAACAGTGGTGAGCGGCATTCGCTCAACAGGAAAATTACATTTAGGTAATTACTATGGCGCAGTAAAGAACTTTGTGCAAATGCAAAATGATTACAACTGCTATTTTTTTATTGCCGATTTACACTCGTTAACAACTCACCCTACGCCGGCCGATTTACATGGCAACATTAAACATGTACTGGTTGAATACCTGGCCAGCGGGATAGATCCGGAAAACAGTACCATTTATATACAGAGCGATGTACCTGAAATTGCAGAGCTTTATTTATACCTGAACATGAACGCTTATATGGGCGAATTGGAACGCAGTACCTCTTTTAAAGATAAAGTGCGTGCCAATCCTGATAACGTTAATGCAGGTTTGTTAACCTATCCGGTTTTAATGGCTGCTGATATTTTGATCCACAAAGCCACTAAGGTTCCTGTTGGCAAAGACCAGGAGCAACACCTCGAAATGGCGCGTACTTTTGGCAACCGTTTTAACCGCTTGTACAACACCGAATATTTCCCTGAACCTTATGCCTTTAGCTATTCAGATAAACTGGTAAAAGTGCCTGGTTTAGATGGTAAAGGTAAAATGGGAAAATCGGAAGGAGAAGCCAACGCGGTTTACCTATCTGACGATCCGGAAACGATCCGTAAAAAAGTAATGCGTGCAGTAAGCGATGGTGGCCCTACTGAAGAAAACCAGCCAAAGCCAGAGCCGATCCAAAACCTTTTCGATTTAATGAAAGTGGTTTCGAGTGTAGATACGCACCAGCATTTCGATGACCTTTATAACAAAATGCAAATCCGTTATGGTGATTTTAAAAAGCAACTTGCCGAAGATATGATTATTGCTACTACGCCAATGCGCGAGCGTATTCAGGATATTGCCAAAGATGATGCTTATTTAAGACAAGTGGCCAAACATGGCGCATTAAAGGCACGCGAAAGCGCACAAAAAACCATCAGGGAAGTTCGCAGTTTAATCGGGTTTAAAAGTTTTTAATTAATATTGTGATAAGCGCTTAGCGTTTGGCGAAACAACGCCACCCGCAAAACGCCCAACGCAAAACGCAAGAACATATGCATATAGCAATTGTAGGGAATATTGGTGCTGGTAAAACTACTTTAACTGGCCTGCTGGCAAAAAATTATGGTTGGGAAGCTTTATATGAAGCTGTTGACAATAATCCTTATCTGGAAGATTTTTATAGCGACATGAAACGCTGGAGCTTTAACCTTCAGATTTATTTCCTGAACAGCCGTTTTCAGCAGATTACTGATATTGAGGTAAATAAACGCAATGTAATTCAGGACAGGACCATTTACGAAGATGCCCATATTTTTGCAGAAAACCTGCACGATATGGCTTTAATGACTACGCGGGATCATGACAATTACCGCGCAATTTTTGATAACATTACTTCGTTTATCAAACCGCCTGATTTGCTGGTTTACCTGCGCGCTTCGGTTCCTACATTGGTAAACAATATTCAGCGCCGCGGCCGCGAGTACGAAGCGGGAATCAGAATTGATTACCTTTCTAAGCTGAACGAAAAATACGAAGCCTGGATTAAAGGCTACAACCTGGGTAAATTATTAATATTGGATAAAGACAAATTGGATTTTACCAACAACCCTGAAGATTTGGGAACAGTAATCCAATCTATCGAAGCCGAGATTAACGGTTTATTTTAGTGCTGAACAAAAAACACGGTTTTAAAATATTTAATTGAGATGGGCAAAGATTTCCAACACGAGAATCCGCTGAACTGGAAATGGGGAATCATTTACTTCAACAAAGCAGATTCGCGGGTACTCGTTCCAAAACGGCATAAAATGCTGGGCTGGACATTCAACTTTGCTCATCCCATTTCTTATGTAATTTTAGCACTTATTTTTGCTACTGTATATCTATTAAGAACCTTAAATAAATAGTATGTCTGAAATTATCGGAATTATTCCTGCACGCTACGCCTCTACCCGTTTTCCGGGAAAACCTTTGGTTGATATTGCCGGAAAAACGATGATTCAGCGCGTGTACGAGCAGGCTTCAAAGGCGAAAAGTTTATCGAAAGTGGTTATCGCTACCGATGATGAGCGGATTGCCGACGAAGTAAAAAGATTTGGTGGCGAATTTGCGTTCACCGCTGCTCACCACCAAAGCGGAACCGACAGATGTGCGGAAGTAATTGAACAATTACCGGGTTTTGATATCGTAATTAATATCCAGGGCGATGAACCTTTTATAGAACCGGCACAAATTGATTTATTGGCCAGCTGTTTTGCCGAAGATAAGGTAGAATTAGCCACTTTAATTAAACCGATTCAAAGCCAGGAAAGCATTTACAATCCCAACAGTCCAAAAGTTGTAATCGATGTAAATGGTCGTGCCATGTATTTTAGCCGTAGCCCTATTCCTTTTATTAGAAATGGCGAGCCGGGCGTTTGGGCAGAAAAACATCAGTTTTACAAACATATTGGTATTTACGGTTATAGAGCAGAGGCTTTAAAAGCCATTACCAAATTACCCCCTTCTTCACTAGAAATAGCCGAAAGTTTAGAGCAACTGCGTTGGATTGAAAACGGCTTTTACATCCAGACAAAAGTTACTGATTTAGAAACTGTTGCCATTGATACGCCAGAAGATTTATTGAAGTTAAACAAATTGCTGAAAGCGTTAAAGCAGGAGTAATAAGTAGTTTAACTGGTTAATTGTTTGAATCGGTTAATTGACTCTGAACATAAAACTCCAAACTATCTCATTAGCGTAATAAGTTCATTAGCCATTGGTTATTAGTTTAGGGTTTAGAGGATAAGCACTACTCACCCTAAACGCTCTGCACTAACCGCTTATCTACCCAATCACCAGTTCCATCTGAATATTACACCTGGTATAAGGCGTTGGTTTTCCTGCTACTTTCTTAAAACCAAGTTTATGGTAAAGGTTAATGGCCGGTTTTAAAATGGTATTGCTTTCCAAGTAAATTTTAGCTGCCCCCAATGATTTGGCTTTTTCTACAATAGCCGAGGCCAGTAAAAAACCGATATTCTTTCCCTGCGCCTTTGGCGAAACAGCCATTTTAGCGAGTTCGAAATCGTATTCTTCATCATTCATTTTAATTAAAGCGCAAACACCCAGGGGCTCTCCCTCGTACAAAGCCACTAAAATATGACCGCCTTTGTCTAAAATATAACCTTGCGGATTATCCAAAGCCTTGTAATCAGATTCTTCCATTTCGAAATAAGTAGAAATCCATTCTACATTTAAAGCCCTGAATATTTCCTGATATTCGGGTTTGTAAGCAACAATTTCAACTTTTGCGCTATCGCGTTCCTTTTTCTTTTCCATCACCCTTCTTAATAATGTTTTTTGTTCCAGTAAAAACTCCCACTCGCCTATCGCTTCCCAGAGTTTATTTTGTGTTTGTGCCGAAAGTTCTTCAATTGCTGCATCAACATCAATCAGCTGATCTTTAATTTTATAAGCCACCTGCCGGCCTGCATCTGTTAAGCTAACCACATTTCGTCTGCCATCTGCTTTATCCCTGCTTTCTTGCACATAACCCTTTTTCAGCATTTCGCCAATTATCTTACTCACCGAAGGATGCGAATGACCAATTGCCTTAGCCAGTTCGGTTATGGTTTTCTCCTCACCTTGCGATAAGGAATAAAAAACCGGGAACCATTTTGGCTGCATATCTATATTATACAGCTGATAAATATTAGCAGCATCTTCAGTTACCTTATCGGTTAGCATTCTCAGTCTGCTGCCTATCGCTACTTTTCCTGTCTGTTCGAAAAAATCCATAAATAATTAATTACGTAATCAGTTACACAAATTTAAATAAATATTTGAAATATCATTATATTCACGATAAATTAATGCTTTAACAGCTAAATCGCCATGAAAACAGTTATCTTAATAATGCTCTTAATCATTATTTCTTTCAGGATCCATTCACAAGATCGCGTCGGACTATTGGTTAAAACCAATGTATTAAATACTTTGGCTAAACGTCCGGCGATATCTGTTGAAAAAACCTTTAGCGATAAATATGGGCTGGAGCTTTCTTATACCACTGGCGAATTAAACTGGGGCAGAGATTATAAGTTTAATGGTTTCTTATTGCGTGCCAAAATCTATGCTGATGATATTGAAACCCATAGCCTGATACCTTTTTATGGCTTATACGCTGGTAATTTAAATAAACAGATTGTTTCAAAAGGAGAAGTAGACAATACAGGTTTCTTTTCGATTGGCAGAACCTTAAATTTTCATGCCAATTCTTTCAGGACTGGTGCAAACATTGGCTTTTTGTTTATTCCCAAAAAGCACTTCTTTCTCGAAAGCACCACTGCATTGGGTTATGGTAAGTATTTTAATGTAAAAAATTACATCTCCAACCCTGCCCCAAAAGGATATCTTGACTTTCAGTTATGGTTTTCGCTTGGATATTATTTTTAGTCGCCCGCGCAGGAATAAACCTAAAATTTGTATTTTCGGAACATGAGAAAATTATCGATCTTCGTTATCAGCTGCTTAATTGTATTTTCTGCCTGTCAATCTAAAGAGGGCAAAGAAGCCGGATCTGTTGAATTCAAAAATGTTAACCAAAGTATAGCTAAATCATTCTCCGATTTAAAAACACTAGATACTTTCAAAATCGAACTCACTGGCAGAAAACCCGAAGATATGGTATTAACATTCACCATTAAAAAAGTGGATGGTAAAGAGATTTATAATGCCAAAATAAAGGGCACTGAGCTATTAGGCAGTACCGATCCCAATATCGATTTAACAAAAGAGAAAGACCAGATTGTTTTTATTAAAACCATTGCCGATGATTTTTTTAGCGATGAAAATTTCCTCGAACCCGCTGTAATGCCCGAAGATAAAGCCGACAATTATGTTCCTGACAAAGCACTTTACGAAGAATTGAAAAAAACCGGTTTAAATGGTTTCAAATATCGTTTGGGTAAAGAAAATAACATTTACATTGCCTGGAGTGAGCAAGAGCAGAAAGTTAAAATTTACTATAATTGCTGCTAGTTACACACTAACATGAAAAAGGCCCAGGATCTTGCCAATCGCTTACAGGAAGTTTTATTAAACGGTTATTGGATAGCCAATACCAATTATAAAGACCAGTTATTGAGTATCAGCTGGCAAGAGGCCATTTACCAGGTAGAAAGCCTGAATACGATTGCCGCACTTACTTATCACATTAATTATTACCTGGAAGGAATTTTATCGGTATTTAACGGCAATCCATTATCGATAAAAGATCAGTATAGTTTTGACTTACCCCCTCTCCATTCGGCCAGCGATTGGGATAATTTGGTAGAAAGGTTTCTGCTTAATGCAACAAACTTTGTTGAGCAGGTGGCACAAATCCCTGACGAAAAGCTTGATGAGGTGTTTGAAAATGAAAAATACGGCACCTACCTCCGTAATATCGAAGCTGTAATCGAGCACAGCTATTATCATTTAGGTCAGGTTGTTTTGATTAGAAAATTGATTGTTGCTGAAAAAGCATAAACCAAGCTTATCGATCTCTGCATCATTTTTACGATAAAACCGTAATCCCCCTCTTTCCAATATGTTGTAAACGGTTTTAGTTATCGTTCTCATTCTAAAAATATTTATTTTGTTTTTCTTAAAAACTAACAAAATAGTTGTATTTTCATGCGCCTTAACCAAATGAACCATTTATTAACGTTTCTTCAATCAGATACATGCTCAAAAATCTCCTCGCCGTTTTTATTTTTTCGGTACTATTTCTTCCTGTTTTCGCTCAAAAGGCCAGTATTAAAGGCATTGTTGTGGATACCGTTGAGAAAACAAAACTACAAAACAGCTCTATCCTGCTCATCAACAGCAAGGATTCTATTTTAGTTAAAGATACACGGGCCAAAGCCAATGGCGAATTCGAATTGTCGAATTTAAAAAAAGGCACTTATACATTGGTGATAACCTTTCCTAAAATGGCCGATTTTATCAGGGATATTCAACTCTCTGATTCATCGAAGTTTAACCTTGGCCATATTGCCATGGACAGTAAGGCCACGCTTTTAAATGAAGTTACAATCAAGGCGCAAAAACAAGCCATTAGCATGAAGGGCGATACCATAACCTACCAGGCCGATAGTTTTGCAGTTAAGCCTCATGCCAACCTGCAGGATTTGTTAAGACGGCTACCAGGAATAGAAGTTGATAAGGATGGTGCAATTAAAGCTGGCGGCAAAGATGTGAATACACTTTTGGTTGATGGAGAAGAGTTTTTTGGCGATGACCCGCTTCTTGCACAAAAATACCTCAAAGCCAATGCGGTTAGCGAAGTTCAGATATACGATAAAAAAAGTAAGCAAGAAGAGCTCTCAGGCATTAAGGAAGGTGATGCCAAGGAAAAAGTTATGAATATTAAGCTCAAGGAAAATGCCAAAAACGGTTATCTCAGTACCCTGGATGCCAATAGTGATTTAAATCATTTCCGAAATGTTGGTGGTATGGCCGGCATTTACAAAAGCAAGTTAAAAGCTGCCGTATTCGGATTTAATTCAAACACCAATCAAGATTCAAAGGCAAGCGCCGCAATGAGTAGATTAAAGGGTAATGATTATGATTTGATTGAAGTTGGAGATGATGGCAGCACGGTTATGATCAGCTACGGTGGCAGAGACGACGATGGTTTTTCGCCAACAAACGGCCTGCCAGATGTTATCAGCTATGGTGCACACTTCTCTGATAAATGGAATGAAAATAAAGTTGGGCTCAAACTAAATTATAAAGGAAACAACAGGGATGTTTTGGATAGAACAACATTTAAAAATCAATCGTTATTACCTAATGGAACCAATTTTTTTAGTGCCGGCAGTGCAAATAGCGAAACTAAAAATACCGGTCAAAGTTTAAAAGGAAGTGTAGATGTTAAAATAGACTCTCTGTCTACCTTGAAAATATCTTTTGCGGGGAGCAAAAACAAAAGCGCTGATGAATACACCAGCGCAAACGAAACCAAAAACGGTTCAGGATTTTTTGTAAACAACAGTAGTCAGCAAAACAACAGCAATAGCGATAATAATCTCTTTAACGGCAATATCAATTACGCTAAAAAGTTCTTAAAAAAAGGACGGACACTTTCTATCGATTTACAACCAGAAACCAAAAACAGCACCAGTCTGGGCAATAGTTTAAGTGTAACCAATTATTACGATGACAATGGTGTTATCAATAGAATTGTAAACCAGAATTTTTTAAACGATAATTCAGGCCGTGAGAGCTCTCTTGGTACAAGAATAGCCTATACAGAACCTTTGGGCAAACAGTTTTCGTTACAAACAGCTTATAGTTTTAAAACAGTAGCCGCTAATAGTCATAAGTTGGTATTTGATAAATCGTTAAGCAATAAACGGATCGATTCTTTGAGTAATAATTTCGATTTTAACAATTTTTCAAATATTGGTAAAGTAGTGCTGCAATACAGGGCAAAGAAATTTACACTATCCGGAGGTGCAGAGGCCACCCAAACCACTTTTGAATTGAATGATCTGGACCGCAACAATAAATTTAACCGCAATTATTTAAACTGGGCTCCACAAAGTAACCTAAACTATAAACTTGGTAAAAACACCAGTGTATCGGTAAATTACAATGGCTATACCCGACAGCCCAGTTTAGATCAGTTGCAGCCATTGAGACAAGTAAATAACCCGCTTTACGAAATTAAAGGTAACCCTAATCTAAAACCATCATTTAATAACAATTTTGGCTTTAATTTTAATACCTATCAGCAAAAGTCGCAGATGTACGCTTATGTTTATGGTGGCTATAACTTCACCAAAAATGCGGTGGTAAGTACCAGAACAGTAGATGATGTAAACAAAACGACTAGCAGTTATATCAATTTAAATGGGAATAACAGTTTTTATGCTGGCGCCAGCTTTAATAAAAGTTTCAGCAAAATTCACTTTAATACCGGTTTAAATGCGAGTTACAACCATTCAAACTCGGTTTCTATTTTAAACAATAAACTGAACGAAAATGTAAACAATAGCATAAGTTTACGTCCACGCTTTAGTTATTATAGCGATATAGTACAAATCCAGTACAATCCATCTTTTACCTTTTCAAACAGTAGCTCATCCATCGGCTCCATCAATAATGGTAAAAACTTTTACCACAACCACGAAATCTCGGGGAATATAGAACTTCCTTACAATACCGAATTTAACACCTCAATTTCATTATCATACCAGCCTGCTAACACTTCGTTCAACACGCCGGTAAATGTGGCCATCTGGAATGCTTATCTATCAAAGAAGATGCTTAAGGCGCAAGAACTGGAGTTAAAAGTGGCCATTTCTGACATTTTAGCTGAAAAAATTGGCTATAACCGATACGTTGGTGGCAATAACATTAGCGAGAACACCAACAGTTTTATTCCACGCTATGTTTTAATTGGCGTAACCTACAATTTAACCGGAAATTTTGTTAAAGCAGATAAAAAATAACATCAGATGAAACATTTAAGATTAAGCATAATTTTCTTTTTTGCAGTAACAACGATCAAGGCACAAACTGTTTTCATCAGAAGCGCAAAAATCACCTTCGAAAAGAAGATTAACCAAAAGCAACAGTTGGCTAACAATACCTGGATATCAGACGATGCCAGGGATAAAATGAGCAAATACCGGACTTCAAACTGGGAGTATAATTTTAATGACAGTACATCAATTTATAAAATCAAACCTAAAGAGACTTTAAACGATAACAATTTCTTTTTTATTGCCAATGAAAATACAAACGAGCTTTATACCGATTTTAATAAAAAAGCCCGTGTATTCAGGAAACCGATCAGTGGTGAAGATTTTATTTTAAAGGATACTATCCCCCACCTCAATTGGAAGATTATGCACGATGTACGTAAAATTGCAGGTTACGAATGTAGAAAAGCAATAGCCATTATACACGATAGCGTATCGGTAGTTGCATTTTATACCGATGAAATTTTATTAAAAGGTGGCCCCGAAGGGTTTACAGGATTGCCCGGTATGATCCTGGGCCTGGCCATACCCCGCTATAATACTACCTGGTTCGCCACAAAAATTGAAGCTAAAAATGTGCCGGTCATGAACATTGCCGCACCAACCAAAGGCAAAAAAACCGACAACGAAAAAGATTTCAAAAAAATGGTCGATCTCTATACCCGTTACGATGATAAAAAGAACCCAAGGAAGATAGAAGACATCAAAAAAGAGCTGTACTCCTTATTGTTATAACGCTAATATGCCAGTAAAACAGTCTAAATCAACCATATAAAACTATCAAAAAATATTCTGGTCACAACCTAAAACCGGCGATAATTTTTCGTACCTTTGTATCCCGTACAAAAGCAATTAACCAGTGGTCAAAAACTGGTTGATTTCACAAATTATCAAACATGACTAAGTATATTTTTGTTACGGGCGGTGTTACTTCTTCTTTAGGTAAGGGCATCATTTCCGCGTCTTTAGCTAAACTTTTACAGGCACGGGGCTACCGTGTAACCATTCAGAAATTCGATCCGTACATCAATATCGATCCGGGAACTTTAAATCCGTACGAGCATGGTGAATGTTTTGTAACCGAAGATGGTGCTGAAACTGATTTGGACCTTGGTCATTACGAGCGTTTCCTGAACGTTCCAACCTCGCAGGCCAATAACATTACAACCGGCCGCATTTACCAGAATGTAATTAACAAAGAACGTAAAGGCGAGTATTTAGGTAAAACCGTACAGGTAGTACCACACATTACCGATGAGATTAAACGCAACATGCGTATGCTGGGCGAAAGCGGCGAGTACGATATTGTAATTACCGAGTTGGGTGGTACCGTTGGCGATATCGAATCGTTACCATTTATCGAAGCTGTACGTCAGTTTAAATGGGAAGAAGGCAATACCAACGCTATTGTAATTCACTTAACACTTGTACCTTATTTGGCTGCTGCAGGTGAGCTAAAAACCAAACCTACACAACACTCTGTTAAAGCCTTATTAGAGTACGGTATCCAACCGGATATTCTGGTTTGCAGAACAGAACACCACTTAAGTTCTGATTTAAGAAAAAAAATTGCCCTGTTTTGTAACGTTAACATCAATGCCGTAGTCGAATCGATGGATGCATCTACTATTTATGATGTGCCATTGTTGATGTTAAAAGAACAACTGGATAAAACTGTTTTATCGAAATTAAAACTGCCAACCAAAAACGATCCGGATATGGAAAGCTGGAAAGATTTCCTTGGCCGTTTAAAAAATCCTACTGCCGAAGTTAGAATCGGTTTGGTGGGTAAATATGTAGAATTACCTGATGCCTATAAATCAATTATCGAATCTTTTGTACACGCAGGTTCGAAAAACGAATGTAAGGTAAAAGTGGAGTATATTCACTCAGAAGGTATTTTTGCCGATAACGTAAAAGAAAAATTAGGTCACCTGCAAGGCGTTTTAGTAGCACCAGGTTTTGGTAGCCGTGGCATTGAAGGTAAAATTGATACCATTAAATATGTTCGCGAAAACAACATACCTTTCTTCGGTATTTGTTTGGGCATGCAATGTGCGGTAATTGAATTCGGACGTAACGTTTTGGGCTTAAAAGATGCACATACTACCGAAATTGAAGAAAATACTGCTAATCCGGTAATCAATATGATGGAAGAGCAGAAAAAAATTACCAATAAAGGTGGAACCATGCGTTTAGGCTCGTACCCTTGCGATATTAAAAAAGGTACAAAAGCTTATTCTATTTATGGCAAAACACACATTAATGAGCGCCACCGTCACCGTTACGAATTTAACAATGCCTATTTAAAGCAATACGAAGAAGCTGGTATGATTGCTTCGGGTATGAACCCACAAAGCAATTTGGTTGAAATTGTAGAGCTTAAAAACCATCCTTTTTTCGTTGGCGGACAATTTCACCCTGAATTAAAATCAACAGTTGCTAATCCTCACCCACTTTTTGTTAAATTTGTCGCCGCTGCGATGGAGTTTGCGAAAAAGAAAACGAATTAAAAGCAGTACAGACACAAATAATGGATAGAAATACCTTTACAGGATTGTTCCTGATTATGATCATTTTGGCTGGATCATTCTACTTTCTGAAGCCTAACGAGGCTGAAGTGAAAAAAGCCAAAGAAATAGAGCATTTAGATTCTCTGAAAAAAGCCGGCGTTTCGCCAATACAAAAAGATACTACAAAAACTGCGGTTGCTAATCCTGCAGTAGATTCTTTAGCCTTAAAAGGCCCTTTTGGTACGGCAATAACCGGAACTGAATCGAGCACTGTTTTAGAAAACGAAAACCTGTTAATTACCCTTAGCAATAAAGGGGGTAAAATTTCATCGGTAGAAATTAAAGGTCAAAAAACCTTTGCCGGGAAACCTTTAGTTTTATTTGCAGGCAACGAGAACAAATTTGGTTTAAGCCTGAATGCAGCTGGTAAAGTAATTAATACCAACGATTTATACTTTACGCCAACTAAAACCGGCAATACGGTTACCATGCGTGCCAATTATGGCGCAAATGCTTACGTAGAGTATGTTTACGATTTAAAAGCATTAAGTAACAAAGTTGCTTTCAACATCAATTTAGTAGGCTTACAACAGGTAATTGCGGGTAATAATGTTGGTTTAAACTGGCAAACTACCCTTTTGCAGCAAGAAAAATCGATCGAAAGCGAGCACCGTTATTCGGCACCTTATTACAAATATTTAGATGGCGATGTAAACCATTTAAGTGTTTCTAAAGATGAGAAAGAAGAACTATCGAAAGGTAAAATCCAGTGGTTTTCTTTCAAACAGCACTTTTTCTCTGCATCGTTAATTGCCAAGCAGGCTTTCGAAAAAGGAAGTTTAGAGGTTAAAATCCCGACTGCACCTGGCCAGGTTAAGTTTTATGATGCCAACATGCAATTGCCTTATGCGCATACTGCAAACCAGGTATATGAGTTGGAGTTCTATTTCGGCACCAACAAATTCTCTGCTTTAAAAGCACAGGGTTACGATTTGGATCAGCAGGTAGATATGGGCTACTGGCCTTTAAAATACATTAACCGCTTTATTGTATTGCCTGTATTTAACTTCTTAAACAGCTTTGGCTGGAATTACGGTTTAATCATTCTGGTACTAACCATTTTGTTAAAAGTAGCTTTATCGCCGCTTACCTACAAATCGTACCTGTCAATGGCTAAAATGCGTGTATTGAAGCCAGAAATGGATGAGATTAAAGCTAAAGTAGGCGAAGATAACCCAACACTGGTTCAACAGGAATATTTAAAATTATACAAAAAGGCTGGTGTAAACCCGCTTGGTGGTTGTTTGCCAATGGTACTGCAATTGCCATTGGTAATGGCTTTCTTCTTCTTCTTCCCTAACTTGTTCGAGTTACGTGGCGAGAGTTTCCTTTGGATGAAAGATTTATCAACTTACGATGAGTTTATCCGTTTCGGTGTTAAATTACCATTCATCGGCGATCACTTAAGTTTAATGTGTGTATTGATGACGGTATCAACCCTGATCATGACCTACTTTAACAATCAGGTTTCAGGTGCAACTGGTCAGATGAAATACATTGGTTACATTATGCCAATCATTTTCTTAGGGGTATTAAACAGTTATCCTGCCGGATTAAACTATTACTACTTCTTAGCCAACTTAATGACTTTCGGTCAGCAGTTCTTGATCCGTAAAATGGTTGACGACGATAAAATCCACGCTTTAATTCAACAGAATAAAGCGAGACCAGCTGATGAGAAAAAGAAAAAATCTAAATTCCAGCAGCGTTTAGACGATTACATGCGTCAACAACAGCAACAACAACAAACTAAGAAATAATTTAGTTTTGATATACGAAACCCCCGATTGCTTAACGTAATCGGGGGTTTTTAGTTTAAGGAGCAGGAAGCGTAGAGCGAAGGGCGGGGAGCGTGTAAACCCAAACCTCTGACTTCTGTCTTCGGACCCCGGACTCCACATTTCGCTTATAATTGTAATATTTGGCATACAAGTTTCCTAATCAGCTAAAAATTTCCAATTTTAGAAGATTAAATCTCAACCAACAAATTAATTAACTTATTAAAATGCATAAGAGACTAACAATTATTCTGTCTTTCGTTGTCAGCCTAACCTACGCGCAAAAGAAGCCATTAAACCACAGTGTTTATGATACCTGGGAATCGGTAGGTTCGAAGCAGTTATCCAACAATGGTAATTGGGCCATGTACACTATTTTGCAACAGGAAGGCGATGCACAACTTTACCTCAATAACCTTAAAACTCATACCAAATTAAATATTGCCCGCGGTCTTAATGCCCAGTTTAGCAACGATTCTAAATTTGCAGCGTTTAATATCAGACCTTTTAATAAAGATTTACGTCAGGCAAAAATTAAAAAGACAAAAGCAGACGAGCAGCCTAAAGATTCATTAGGTATCGCCAATTTAACAACCAACGCAATTACCAAGGTGGCCAGGGTAAAATCGTTCAAATTTCCGGAAGAAGGATCTGGCTTTCTGGCTTATTTAAGCGAAAAACCCGATACCGCTAAAAAAGCTGTAAAACCTGTCGAGAAAAAAGATGGTGAAACAGATTTTGCAGACGATGAGCCTGCAGGAAAAGGTAAAACTGACGAAGGAACCGATTTAGTAATCAAAAATCTCGTAACGGGAACTGATAAAACCTATAAATTCGTTACCGATTATTATTTCAGCAAAGATGGTAAGCAATTGGTGTTTACCTGCAGCGGTTCTAAAAAAGATAAAACTGCCCCGCAAGGTGTGTTTCTACTAAACACCGAAAAAGGCACGCTTAAAACTTTAATTAAAGGTAAAGGAAGTTTCAAAAATTTCACCTTTGATGAGGAAAACGAGCATGTAGCTTTTGTTGGGGAGCAAGATCCTGAGAAAAAAGAAATTAAGGATTACAACGTTTACTACAATTCTTTAACGCTAGATACCGCCCAGATCCTGGTCGACTTTGATATGCCTGGCTTACCTGCAAAATGGACCGTTAACGGCGATGGTAAAATCACTTTTAGTAAAGATGGCAAGAAATTGTTTTTCGGTATCTCTCCTATCAAAAAACCGAAAGATACCACCATTGTAGATTTTGAAGTAGCCAAAGTGGATGTTTGGAACTATAAAGATGATTACCTGCAGCCTATGCAGCTTAAAAATGCTGACAGAGACAGTAAGAAAAGTTATTTATCTGTAATTGATGTGTATAGCAGCGATCCGAAAGTGATTCCTTTAACCGATTTAACCTTACCTGATGCCAGTATAATGGCAGATGGCGATGCAGAACAGGTTTTAGCCTCAACTGATTATGGCCGCAGAATTGAATCGCAATGGAGTGGTTCTACCAGCAAAGATTATTACTTAGTAAATACTAAAAACGGTCAGCGCAAAAAGATTATTGAAGGTTTAAATGGTTATGCCATGTCTTCTCCTGGTGGAAATTATGTTTTATACTTTGACAGAAAAGCGGGCAGCTGGAATACTTATGCTGTAGCAACCGGAAAAGTAACAACCTTAACCACAGGCTTAAGTGTAAAGTTTGTTGATGAAGAGAATGATGTTCCTGACCTTCCATCTGCTTATGGTTTGGCTACCTGGACTGAAGGCGATAAAGCTGTTTTAATTTACGATAAATACGATATCTGGTCATTCTCACCCGATGGCAAATCGGCTGCAAAAAATATTACGGCAGGTTTTGGAAGGGCTAACAACCTTACCTTCCGTTATCAGAACGTACAACAAAACAGAACGGAACGTAATGGCGACAAATTTGTTAAGGCCAACGAATTGGTTTGGTTAGATGCATTTAACCAGATTACCAAAGAAAATGGTTTTTACCGTACCAACGTAGGTTCAGTTAAAGCGCCTGAGTTAGTGGTAATGGCTAAATTCAAATATTCTAACCTGGCTAAAGCTAAAGATGCTGACCTGTACATTTATGATAAAGCCAGTTATGTAGAGTCGCCAAATGTTTACGTAACCAGCGATTTTAAAGCAGAAACCAAATTAAGCAACACCAACCCACAACAGCAAAACTACAACTGGGGTACCGCCGAACTGGTAAAATGGACTACACCAAAAGGTTATAAAGCAGAAGGTATTTTGTACAAGCCCGAAAATTTCGATCCAAACAAAAAATACCCAATGATTGCTTATTTCTACGAAAAACTTACCGATGGTTTATACAGTTATCAGGCACCAGCGCCTACGCCTTCGCGTTTAAATATCTCCTATTTTGTAAGTAACGGTTACCTTGTTTTTGCACCAGATATTAGTTACGAAACCGGTCACCCGGGTCAATCAGCTGTCGAATATATCAATTCGGGTGTAGAAAGCTTAAAGAAAAACAACTGGGTAGATGGCAGTAAAATCGGCATCCAGGGACAAAGCTGGGGCGGTTATCAGGTTGCTTATTTAATTACCCAAAATAATATGTATGCAGCAGCATGGGCAGGTGCACCTGTAGCCAACATGACCTCTGCTTATGGTGGCATCCGCTGGGAAACCGGTATGAACCGTCAGTTCCAATACGAAAAAACACAAAGCCGCATTGGTGCAACCCTGTGGGAAAAACCTGAACTTTATATCGAAAACTCACCTTTATTCATGTTCCCTAAAGTAAATACGCCGGTTGTAATTATGGCAAACGACGCTGACGGAGCGGTGCCCTGGTATCAGGGAATTGAAATGTTTACCGGCCTGCGCCGTTTAGGTAAACCGGTTTGGATGTTAAACTACAATGGCGAAGCACACAATCTGGTTCAACGCCAAAACCGTAAAGATATTCAGATCCGTGAACAACAGTTTTTCGATTATTATTTAAAAGGAGCCAAAGCACCGGTTTGGATGACTACCGGAATTCCGGCAACTGAAAAAGGAAAAACCTGGGGTTTTGAATTAACCGATGATAAACCTTAGATAGTCAGAAGACGGAGGTCGAGATCCGAAGTTAAATGCCCATAGTTAATAGTAAAGCACTATTAGTTATGGGCTTTTTTGGTTAATAGTACATAGTTATTGGTTCATAGTCTGAAGTGCTATCAACTATCGGCCATTAAAGCATAAACCATCTTACTCCAGCTTTGCACTATGAGTTAAAAAAGCTATTTTCACGCAACAAAAACTAAACATACGTAATGGCATTAAGCAGGATTTGGTCGGCATTTATTATCGTAGCTATCGTTGTAGCTGGTGTTAAATGCATTTTCTTTGGGCAAAGCGACATTTTTAACTGGATGGTGATTGGTAAATCATCCGATCCCTTAAATCCTTTAAAGCTGGATGGTATTATCGAAACCTGTTCAATTGCCGTTAAACTCTGTATTGAATTAGTTGGAACGCTGGCTTTATTTATGGGCTTTATGAGCATTGCCGAAAAAGCCGGAGGAATCCGCTTATTGTCTAAAATCATTAGCCCATTCTTTTCTAAACTTTTTCCTGAAGTACCCAAAGGGCATCCAGCGATGGGCCACATGATTATGAATTTCTCTGCCAATTTATTGGGATTGGACAATGCCGCTACCCCATTTGGTATAAAAGCAATGGAAAGCCTGCAAGAGTTAAATCCCAATAAAAATGTGGCCAGTAACCCACAAATTATGTTCTTGTGCCTGCACGCTGCTGGTTTATGTTTAATTCCGGTCAGTGTAATTGCCATCCGGTCGACTCAAAACGCCTCCGATCCTACTGATATATTTATTCCCTGTATGATTGTGACCTTTGTGGGTACCATGGCCGCCATGTTAATCGTTTCTTTTAAACAGAAAATCAATCTGTTGCAACCTGCAATATTAACCTGGGTATTAGGCATTTCTATTGTTATTGCGGCTATTGTATGGTATGTGAGTGGTTTAAATGCAGCGGGTGTTACTTCTTTCTCGGGCCTGTTAAGTGGTGGATTGATCTTATTGATTTTCCTACTTATTGTATTGGGTGCACTTTATAAAAAGATCGACATATTTGATGCTTTTGTAGCCGGTGCCAAAGGAGGCTTTGAAACCGCTATTAAAATTATTCCTTATCTGGTAGGTATCCTAGTAGCTGTTTGTATGCTTAGAACCAGCGGAACCTTTGATGTAGTAATGAATGGCATTAAACATGTTTTCTTGTTTTTCGGTGCAGATACCCGATTTGTTGATGCGCTACCAACCGCTTTGATCAGACCTTTGAGCGGTGGCGCTGCCAGGGGTATGATGGTAAGTACCATGATTACCAACGGACCTGATTCTTTCGCCAGCAGGTTATCGGGTGTGTTTCAGGGAGCATCCGACACCACTTTTTATGTAGTAGCCGTTTATTTTGGTTCGGTGAGTATCAGAAATACCCGTTATGCTATTGGGTCGATGTTGCTGGCCGATTTAATAGGTGTAATTACAGCCATAACGATGGCCTACCTGTTTTGGCCAACGCTGAAATAAATAGATGCATAAAAAATCCTTGTCCGGTTATACCGTACAAGGATTTTTTTATAGGTATTATTATGAAAGCTTAAGAAACAGCGGCAGGCAAAGAAATTCTGCTGATAATCTCATCAATGGCGTCAGGATCTATAGCTACATTTTTAGATGCATGCCATTTCTCGCTCTTGTTATCTAACCAGATACAAAAAGAGTGATAGCCATCTAAAATCACGGCATAAGTTTCATGAAAATCATCTTGAATACGCATGCAAAATCCTTTAAAAATTTTGCCTCTAACAATGAATTGCAGGGTTGAATAATTTTCTAACATGGCTCATTATATTTTTGGTTAATTTATAACACTTTGTTAACGAGAATGTTTTGTTAATTTTAAGGAATTAATAATTTTCTTTACAACCGTTAAAGCAGGCTTAACCTATGTTTAACATATTCGAATAGCCTTTAGCTATTAAACGCTTTTTTGAAGGTAAAAATACCTCACATTGCAAATTTAATATAGTCCGTCCTCGCTTTACAATAGCGGTTTCTGCAATGATTTCATCTCCTTCGCTTGCAGTTGCAAAATAATCAATGTAGTTATTTACTGTAGTGAACCTGTCATTCAAACCCATGGTAAAAACTGTGGCACCAATTAAATCGTCGATGATGCCGGCAGTTACGCCACCGTGTAAAATCTGATAAGGATTGGTCATTTCTTTACGCACGGTGTACTGACAAACCAAAATGCCATGCTCTGCTTTAACTAAAACAGGTGCCAGCCAGTTCATAAAATTAGAGGGCGATGCCGTAATGACCTTACCGATTGATTGTCTTAAAAAATTTAATCGTTGTTCGCTTAAAGATGCTTCCATGATGATGTAAAAATAGGTAAAACAGTCCATAGTCCATAGTCCATAGTCCATAGTCCATAGTCCATAGTCCATAGTCCATAAGATGGAACGGTTACCAGAGAAAAGGTTTAATCAGAAATCCAACAAAAAGAAAATGGAAGATATAAATACCTCCCACTCCCTAAAGAAACACTGAACACTATGGAAGATGTAATAATAAAAAATAGAATGAAGTTCTCAGTTGGCAATTTTCAGTTCACATTATCCCTTTTCCCTACCCCATCTTACCTCTTCCATCCTAGATCGGTATAATAACTTTAAAACTCATGTTCCTGCCCATATTGTATATGCCCGATCGGCCATTTGGCGAAGCGGCGTAATATTCGAAATACTTTAAACGGTTTAAATTAGACTGGTAAGCGGTATTAAAAATATTATCAACCTGAATAAAAACATCAAACAGAACTTTATCCTTTCTGCTTGCAATCGTCGATCCGATACCTGCGTTCAGCAGTGTATAACCTTTGGTAAAAGTTTCGGTATCGTCTAAACCATAAAACTTATGCTGGTTAGCAAAAATAGCCGCATCAACTTTAACATAAGGTTTACTTAAAAAGCCAATGGCCTGTTGAGCTGTCGCCTTAAGCTCTGATCTGATTTGCAAAGGCGGAATAAATGGCAGGTATCTGGCCTGATCGCCATGTTTAGCCAAAAGTTCTTTGTTTTGGTTTAAACCCACCACATAAGCCATGCTATTGTTAAAACTGAGCCACTTAATGGCGGTTGGGTGCAAATTAACCGTCAGTTCAGCACCATACAACCTCGCTTTTGATTGCTGGTACTGATAAGTTAAATTACCCGGCACAATAACCACCGGATTACCATTTGCATCGGTTAAACGCGATTGGTAAATGTAATTCTGGATATTGTTGTTAAACAACTCCAAACTGATATCGGCATCCTTTAGGTAAGCAATTAAGCCAATATCTTCCTGCAGGTTAAATTCGGGTTTAAAAGTCCTATTTCCCAAATACACAATGTGCGCCCCCGGGTCCAATCCATTCGAACCGATTTCGGTAATGTTTGGTGCACGATAACCTCGCGCAATATTGGCTTTGATTAATAATTTTTCTGAAATGTTATAAGTTAAGCCCAAACTACCCGATACACCATAATAATTCTTGCTGAATGATGGGAATTGCAGGTTTCCGCCGGGGGTAGATGCATTCACCTGTTGTCCGAAACCGGTTTGTGCATTTGTACCTACATAAAAATCATCCCATTTAATGTTCCTTCTATCGAGTCTGATCCCGCCCGAAATATCTACCTGGCCAAATGTTTTCTTTGCAAAATAAAAAGCACCAATATCAAAGAGATCGTAATCCGGAATAGGAAAATCGGTTGCCTCCTTGCTCCTGTTGGCCTGATACATACCATTTAGCCCAATGGTACTTTCAATTCCCGAGAAATCAGGGAGATTGTACTTCAGGTCGTAATTAAAAGTGTTGAGCACCACATAAAGACCAGCTTGCTGAGGTACTGTTGGGTGGTTGTATTCGCGGCGTACGCTTTGCTGGCCACCTAGCAATACATTCAAATCGCTGTTACCAAATTTAAACTGACTGGTATTGTAAAAGCGGTAATGCTGAATGTGCTGATGCAAAGGATTAATTCGGTAGGTATTCAGTTCGTTTTCTGGTACAATCGGTCTGTTTTTGATATCGTCGCCATCATCGAGCACCTGGCGTGTAAATTTACGCGAAAGCGAATCCCTGCTTCCGTCGGGTATTTCCATTAAATTATCGTAATAGGTTACAGCGGTTTTCGAATAACCCCAGTGTTTATCTACCCTTGCAGAAGCCGAAAAATTATATTCCCTGAAAGCAGTGCCGTAAACCAGTCCGTCTATCTTATTTTCGTAATTATGCGCGGTTTTTCCGGTTCCCCTGATGGTAAATTTCCAATCGTTTTTGATGTAAGCCAAACCCAGCGAGGCACCTATCATGCCATTGTTGGTCTGGTAATTAGTGATAAAATCACCTTTTAACTTGCCATTTTCAAAATTGGGGCTGTAGGGGATCATATTAATTACACCTGCCAATGCATCTGATCCGTAAGTTAAACTTGCCGGACCTTTTACCACTTCAGCTCTTGCAATTCCGTACTCATCAACCTCAATACCATGTTCATCGCCCCACTGTTGACCCTCCTGTCGCAAACCATCATATAACGTTAAAACCCGGTTATAGCCCAAACCACGAATAAATGGCTTGGAAACATTTGGCCCGGTAGTAACCGCAGTAACCCCAGGCACCCCTTTTACAATGGCTTCGATCAGATTGGTGTTTACGTTCTGATCCATCGATTTTTTTGAGAGTACGGCAATAGGTACCGGACTTTTGCGCAACTCAGTTGCCCGGTTTACCCCGGTAATCACCACATCCTTTAAATTAGCTTCCATCGAAATCAGATCTACATTTAGAAAAGTGGTATCGTTGTTCACCGTAATTTTAATCTTTTTGTTCTGATGGCCCACACCAGAGAACAAAATATCGTAACTACCCGAAGGCACATTAGTAAAATGGTACGCACCAGATTGATTTGATTTGGTCGACTTATTTAAATTTAAAATTTTGACAGTAATATTTTCGGTTGGGGTATTTTGGGAAGTCACCAGGCCTTGCAATACAGTTTGCTGGCCTTTGGAAATGAAGCTAATAAAGAGGAAAGCGCTAAGGAGTAAAAGAGTTTTCATTAATTGAAGTTTATCTAAATTTAATTTTAGACAAATCTAAATTTAAATTTATACTTATCAAATAAAATATTTAGAGATTTAACAAAATCGCTGTTTTTGACGATTTTTAGCTGATTTAACTGTTCGTTATTTTTAATTACCTACATTAGTAAAGCAGAAATTCATAAAAGAGTTATCATATCAGCTATGGATAATCAAGACCCAACTATATTAAAAGACGGCGACCAATGTTTAGTAATCGGTGGCACGCATAAAGGAAAATCTGGTACCGTTAGAGATATTAACACCAGTAAAACCGGCCATATTACCATCACCGTGGTGCAGGCCAATGCTGACCGTTTTAAAACACTCGGAAGAAATGTTGTGGTTACCCGCCCAACCGGCCATTAATTTTCTAGATAAACCACAATCACTAAAAGTAAACCACTAGCATACAGTTACTTTTAAATATTTACAACTAAAACTTACACTATCGTGATTTGAGTGGCTACTAATGGCATAATTTTTATAATTTTAACGGCAATATGCCGATGTCTTTAACCCCGCTTTGCGAAGCAGATTTGTTGCAGTTTGAAGATCAACTTGCTGACCAGGAAAAGTCAGTTCATGAGAATTTTGCAAAGCTGATTCAGTTATACCAGCGTTTTGAATTAAATGAGCAAGCCCTTAATAAGTTTGAACATAAGGCTTCGGCTATGCGCATACAGAGCGATTATGAGTTAAAGAAAACGCATTGGGACGGCGAGTTGGCAGAATTAAAAAAGCAATTTAAACTGCTGGATAACCGGATTATCGCTGCTGAGCAAAAAATGTCGAGGGGGATACCCGACGACTTGCTGATTATGGAAAAAATGATTGCGGAGCAGGAACTGATTGTTGCCGACCAGGAAAAACTAAACCAGGCCGAAGCTGCATTAATCAGTCATGTACGCGAGATTGATATTGAATACGGAAAACAACAGGAAAAGCTGAACCAGCAACGTATCCAGCCCAAAACAGAAGGTTTAACCAATATTGCAGAAAAACTGGATGAGTTGCGCGCAGCAGAGCAAAAAACAAAACTAAAAGCAAACTTAATTGCCCTTTTGCCCATTTTAGGTATTCCGCTATTGTTCGATTACCTGACTAAGAATTTTGGTTTGTTGAGTACCCAGCCTACACATTCATTAATAACTGGACACTTTATTTTTCTGATCGTTTTAATTCTGGTCGAAATCTTTTTGGCCGATAAAATCCGTAAAAAGGCTTCAGTTTATTTAGCCTCGGGCTACCTGAAAACACAACTGAAACATTTAAGACAATACGCTACTGAAAACCAACGAAGTGTTAACAAAATCGAAAATACTTATAAAATTAAGCTGGCAGACATTGATGCTTAAGCGCCTTTAATTGTAATTTTGGTTCATTAGTCATTGGTTCATTAGTCAATACGTAATGGTCAGTAGTCAAGTTCCCGAGTATAAGCTAACGGCTACTCCTGATTATTGAATTTTGATTATTGGTCATTAGTTTATTAGTCATTGTATTTTGGTTATTGATTTAAACCAGATACGATTCAAAGTCGCTTTTGATACTATCCATGATGATGTTCATTTGTTCATTGGTTTCCAGCACCTTGCTGCATAAAATAGCACCTTCAATCATCGCGAATGTTTTAACACTGAAGTTTTTGGCATTCAAATCGGCTCTTAATTCTCCATCTTCTATACCATCGCTCAAAATGTTAAAAATCCGTTTTTGAGCCGAACGGATGCCTTTTTTTACATATTCTTTTATGCTATCATTGGTGTCATCGGCTTCGGTGCCAAAATTCAGCAAGGGGCAACCTCCATCTTCAGTTTTAATATTTTTATAGGCTTCAATCAGGTTAAAGAGCTTTTCTTTGGCCGTTCTACCCTGGACTACAGCCCTATCCAGCGAATTGGCCAGCGAGGTGGTTAAATAGAAGAAAGACTCTTTACAAATTTCGTCCTTGTTTTCGAAATTACCATAAATCCCTCCTTTGGTTAATTTTGTCGCTTCCATAATATCGCTCAGCGACGTAGCGGCCATTCCCTTCTTATTGATAATGGTGGCCGATTTTTCGATAATAAATCTTCTGGTGCGCTCTGCTTTATTCATGATTGGTAGATTTAAATCTCAAAATTAAACCATTTGGTATATTTAAAAGAAAACAGGCTAAAAAAAGACTTTTAAATTATGTATAAAGCTATAATATTAATCCGTTTCGCCATTGGCATCGCCCGTTAGGACCGCGCTCATGTAATCAAAAAACGGTCGCATGGCTGCAAATGTTTCTCCTGCTTGTTGTAGAAAGCCTGGATCGAGCACTTCTTTATCCTCGAATTTACGTACCAGCAGAAACTGTTTGTATCGTAGCAAATCAATTTCAGGGTCATCTTTAGCAAAACCTTTAGGTGCTGTAGCCAGCTGCTCGCCTTTTAATGTACCGAAATTGGCCACAAATTCTTTGCTCCCTATAATTTTTCTTAGAGGCGTTCCATCGAAAGCAATGTCTTCTCTAATCAGTTTCATATCTGCCGGCGATGGTGCCCAGAATCCACCAGCTACGAAACTGTTACCTTTCTCGATATGAAAATAATAACCTCCTCTTCTTTGTTTGGTTGCACGCTTAAAGCTGCCGCTCCAATGCGATTTATATGGGGTTTTATCTTTAGAGAAACGGGTATCGCGATAAATGCGGTACAGGCTTTTCTTCCCGCTTGGGGTTTCAATTACGTCGGTTAAGTTGAGGATGCCCAAAAGTGCCGAAGCAAATTCTTCTATATGGGTTTGCTCTGCTACAAATTCATCTTTATGGGCATTAAACCAATCTCTGGTATTGTTTGCTTTTAACTGGTTAAGAAATTCGATGCTCGATGCGGGGATTGCAACGGTGGCGAGGTTGTTTTTACTCATTTTTCAGGTATAGTATGGAATCAAATATAGTGAGGAAAATGGGAAGGTAAATAACAATTAGCTAATTCACATTAGAATAAGTGCTCATTTTTTGTACAAATTTATTCATTTGATTATCACAGAATCTTAAAGATCGTCATTGCGAGGCACGAAGCAATCTTAATGCGAATGCTGGTTATAGCTACCGTTGTAAGATTGCTTCGTCGTTCCTTCTCGCAATGACGAATTTCTATTCGAATCTTTCATTGGTAGCGCCCCTGAAAGCTATCGGGGGCAACGGAGTCGAGAACCACGAAGTGCTCAGCGAAGCTAAATCTGACTAAAGATCTCTCCATTCCGCTGCGCTCCAGTCGAGATGACGATCCCTATAAATCTAATTCTTCTAAATCAACTTAATGGTAAAACGGGTATCGTTTTCGTTGAAGGTTTTTAAGGAGAATTCGAAACCGTGGTTGAGCAGAATTTCCCTAACGAGGGTTAAACCAATGCCCTGACCGTCTTTTTTGGTGCTAAAGAACGGACTAAACAAATGTGCCGTATTTTCTGGTGAAATACCTTTGCCTGAATCGGCAATAACCAAAGTTCTGCTACGCTTATCTATAGTAAACTGAATGAAACCACCGTAATCAATGGCCTCTATTGCATTTTTTACGATGTTAATCAGTGCCTGCTCCATTTGTTCTACATCGGCCAGAATTAAATAAGGCTCATCCGGAAGCTCGAATTTAAATTTAACCTGCTTTTCACTCGCCTGAAAATGCATGAGTTCGCTTATCGATTTAAGCAGGGCTATTATGTCAATCCGTGCTTTCTTAGCGACAGGAATTTTAACCAAATCGGCAAAGTTGCGCATAAACACATTGAGGTTATGATTGCGGTCGACAGCAATTTTAAGTGCATTTTTAAGCTGATCATCAGCTTCGTTTAACCACAAATGCTGTTGTGCCAAAGCGGTATTCATAATCGAATTTACCGGGCCAATGGTATTATTTACTTCGTGGGCCATCATGCGGATTACCTTGCTGTAAACGCTTTTTTCGGCTTCAAAAATTTCTGCAGTAACTTCTTCCATCATCACAAAAACACGTTCGAAACCCCGGTCCATAAACCTGGATTTCTGAATTTTAAAAGTCCGCAAGCCATCCGTGCGGATTGTTCTGGAGGTCCCGGTTTCCATATCCTGAATGTGATGCGATAAGAATTCTGGGTTAGCTTGTAATACTGCTGTGGCTTTGGGATTAATCTGTTTAATCTGCTCGTCAAAATCCAATACAATAATGCCTGTTGGTGAGGTTTGAATCAGTTTTTCGAGAAAAAAATGTTGCTCCTGTTGTTTGGTACGCTCCTTCCGCAATTCATCAATCATCCGGTTATATACATCCACCAGCTCATCGACCTCTTTTTTACCCGTAAACAAAAATTTGACGTTAAAATCCTGATCTTTTATAGCCGAAATACCCTGCCTTAAATAGGTAAGCGGCAGGATAAGCTGTTTATAGAGATTTAACGAAATAATTACCGAAATAATGATTAATACCTCCGTCAGGATGAAAATAACCTTATTATCCTGGAAGATAAAAAAGCTCATCACCAGACAAATGAGGTGCAGAATAACCAGAAAGAGGATGTATTTAGTCTTCAGTTTCATTAAACGGAATTTGATATTTTTCCAGGCGACGGTAAAGTGCATTCCGGGTAATGCCCAGAGCGGCGGCGGCTTTGGTAATTCTGTTCTTATGGAAATTCATGGCTTGCTTAACCATTTCGGCCTCCATTTGGTCTAAAGTCATAGTACCCACACCCGGTAATTTTACCTGTTCGTTTTTTAATGGTGATAAATTTAACTGGGCTTTAAAATCGTCGGGACCCAGCTCCTCATTCCGGCTGATTAAAACCGTTCTTTCGACCAGGTTTTTTAACTGACGGATATTGCCTGGCAAAGGTAAGCGCTGCAACCAGCGCATGGCCGCCCCTGAAACCGTTAAATCGGGGCGGTTATAAATTTCTTTCATGTTATTGATGAAGAAATTTACCAGCAATGGTATATCTGCGGCGCGTTCCCTAAGCGCAGGCAAATGAATGGTAATTAAGTTAATACGGTATAAAAGGTCTTCTCTGAAAACACCTGCAGCAACCATTTCGTTCAGGTTTTTGTTGGTGGCACAAACTACGCGGGCATCAACGGTTTTGGTGCGGCTGCTGCCCAAAACCTCATAAGTTCTGTCTTGCAGTACACGCAGTAACTTTACCTGACTAGCCGTTTCCAGATCGCCGATTTCATCCAAGAAAATAGTGCCCTTATTAGCCATTTCAAAGCGCCCCACCCGATCAAAACGCGCATCAGTAAAGGCGCCACGTACATGGCCAAACATTTCACTTTCAAATAAGGAAGCCGAAATACCGCCCAGATTTACCTTTACGAAAGGTTTTATTGCGCGGGTACTGTTCTCGTGTATAGCTTCGGCAATCAATTCTTTTCCGGTACCGCTCTCACCTGTAATTAAAACTGATGCATTGGTGCTGGCCACGCGACCAATGGTTTCCAAAATATTCAACAGGCCGGCATCTTCGCCAATAATCTGTTTAAAGTTGTATTTTTTATCGAGCTCTTTGCGTGTACGCGATTGTGGCTGTTGCTGATTGAGTTGAAGCAGGGTTTTTACCGACTGTAACACATAATCGTTATCCCAGGGCTTATTGATAAAATCGTTCGCACCCAATTTCATGCCTTGCACGGCCAGCTCGATACTCGCCCAGCCGGTAATGAGGATAATTGGCACAGCAGCATCAAAATTTCTGATCTTTCTGAGCAGTTCCATTCCTTCTTTTCCCGAGGTATCGATCGAAAAGTTCAGGTCAAGGATAATGAGCTCGGGATGCTGTGTTTTAACAATTTCGAAAGCCTCAACTGCTTCGTCTGCGATAAGCACTTCATTCCCTGCACTTTTTAGCAGTAGCGAGAGCGAAGTCCTTACTGCAAGATCATCATCAACAATTAATATCATATACGAAGTTAAGATAAGTATTATTCTTCATGCAATGCAATAGCCGGATGAATGCCTGCAGCCTGTTTGCCAGGGTATAACGAGCAGGCAAAAACCAACAGGTAAATAAACAAAATAGACAGCAACATGGCCACGATATATACACTTGCCGGAATATTAAAAACGCTGAGCAATGGAAACTGAATGGCAAAAAAGCAGCCTACCATGAGCGACATGGTTGCCAAAATCATCGCCTCCATTACCAATTGAAGGCTTACTGAACTCCCACTGGCACCTATGGCACGCCGCAAGCCAATTTCGCTTCTTCTTTTATTAATATTGTACCATAAAACGCCGAATAAGCCTAACGCTACGTTGATGATAAGAAAACTGGCAATGATGATAAAAATAACCATCGGGATAATGGTTACTTCATTTTTAGCATCCCGCATTTCGCTCAAGTGCTGTATTTCGACCGAATTTTTCATCGTATTGGTCATGAACTTGTACAATTGGCTTTCGAAAGTAGCGTCGGCTCCATCGCGAACTTTAACCAATATGTGGCTGTTATTTCTGAAGTATCCGGTATCCAGGCGGGTAAACATGGCATTACCTGCGGGCCAGAAATCGCCATTTGCTTTAATATCCTGCACTACGCCAATAATCTTCATTTTTTCTTTATCGTCGTAATCACCAATCAGTTTACCTATGGCATCGCCTTCACCAAACATCTGTTTCTTTAATGTTTCATTAATAATGAAGTTTTTATTTTTAGTTACCGCATCTTCTGGTAAAAACCATCTGCCGGCAACCAGTTTAATGTTCCATACCTTTTGATAGTCGGCACCCACCACATAACTGTTCACCGGATTAAATTTCTTACCGTTTGAATTCAATCCGGTACTCATGGTACTATTTGAGTATGGGAAGTTAGCCCCTGTATAAGTTACTTCTTCGATCTGCGGCATCGCTTTTAACGATTTATACAAATTATCGTAAAAGATGTTGAGCGAATCGCGGTTTTTGGTTAACAAGCCATTATCGTAACTGATTGACCATACTTTTTTATAATCAAAGCCAAGCGGTTTGCTGTAGTTCTGGTAGTAGAAGGTAAGAAAAGAAAATACGGCAAATATTACCATAAAAGAAACGAGTATTTCGGAAAGGAACAGGAAATTCTGCTTCCTTTTGTTCCATATTAATTTAAATAAATGTCTGAACATCATAATGGTTTCGATTTAAGATTATTGCGTTTTAAGTGCTTTCACTACATTTAATTTCGACATTCTCCAGGCCGGATAAACGCCAGAAATTAAGCCAAAAAACACGCAGGCAATAAAACTGTAAAACAATACGGTTAGATTCATGCTAAGGCGCATATTGGAAATTACATTTGCACCGTTAATGAGGTAAATGGCCAACAAGGAAAGTATGATACCGATAATGCCTCCTAAAAAAGTCAGAATCATATTTTCGACAATAAACTGGTAAACCAGCGTTTTAGATGAAGCCCCGAAAGCCTTGCGAACGCCAATTTCTGATGAACGCTCCATAATGCGGGTAACGTTAATGTTAACGAGGTTAATGGTTGGCAAGAGCAAAAAGAGCAATACAAAAATACTCATGATGGTAACCACCCTGGTTTTACCATTATTGGCTCCATCGCCTGCAATTCTACGCGTCATTGAAGAGAAAAAGGGATCGGCATTACTGTATACCCGGTCAAAATCTTTAGGTATGGGTACCCTGCGCATCATTTGCTGAAATTCCTTTTGCATTTTAGGCACATCAGCTTTGCTTTTAGCCAGCAGTACGGCGTTATAAGGACCCATTAAATCAGGTTTATTGTAATCTGAAGTCGACACGGTATAGGGCAGGTACATATCGCCACTTAAACTGTTTACGGTTTTAGAAACATTAGCCACTACACCAATTACGCGGTAATTGACATTATCAGCCGATATATACCGGCCAATTACATTACTTGCATCGCCAAAATAAGCTTTCCGGGTTTCCTCTGAAATAACAGCTACCTTATCGGCATTATCGATTTCCTTTTGCGAAAAAGGTTTACCTGCCAGAAAGCGATATTCGAGCACATTCCAGTAATCGGCATTGGTATATTTATAGGCAATAACAATCTTTTTATTGTTTACGTATGCGTTTGAAGCTTTGGGATTAGATGAAATAGCCATCTTATCTACATTTTTCAAGGTCGAAACATAATGACTAAAAAAGTAAAAAGAAACGTCGCTACGGTTCATCCAGCCTTCTTTGGTGTTTTTGTATTCCATACTGCTCACATAGAGTGAGCGTTCGCGCTTTAGATCAGGGTAATCTGGACTTAAAACTTTATCCATAAATGCAGTGGTAACCATTAAAATGGTTAGTGTAAAACTGATTCCGAATAAGCTGACGAAGGTGAAAAACTTTCTCCTTTTGAGTACAGCTATGGCGATTTTGAAGTAATTTTTTAACATAGCTGTATTTTATTGAACCTGAGAACCATCGAAAAGCCTAACCAAACGGTGTGTCTTATGCGCCATATTTTCATCGTGCGTAACCATTACTATGGTGGTACCCTCGTTCTGGTTGAGGTTAATGAGGATATCCATAATTTCGTTCCCCATGGCACTATCCAGATTACCGGTAGGCTCATCGGCCAGAATAATTTGCGGATTGCCCACAATGGCCCTGGCAATGGCTACACGTTGCCGCTGACCACCCGAAAGTTGTGTAGGAAAATGTTTTAAACGGTTGCTTAATCCAACTTTTTCTAAAGCTTCAGTCGCCAGTCTTTTGCGTTCTTTGGCTGATGAGTTGCGGTACAATAGCGGCAATTCTACATTATCAAGCACCTGCAAATCGTTAATGAGGTGGTAGCTTTGAAAAATGAAACCCAGTTTTTCATTACGGAATTTAGCGAGCTTCTGATCGGAATAGCTACTGATATCCTGGCTATCGATCTGTATATTGCCTTTTGAAGGTTCATCGAGCAGGCCCATGATATTGAGCAAGGTACTTTTACCACAGCCAGAGGGGCCCATGATGGATAGAAATTCGCCTTTGGCAATATCGAGGTTGATGCCGTTAATGGCCAGTGTTTCTACAGTATCGGTCCGGTAAACTTTTTCAATGTTTTGTAAGCGTATCATAATTTAAAGTAAGGTTATAAATATTTATTTAATAGGTGATTTTTTTATTTTTTTCAAAGTCATATAGAGATAAATAGCGCAATTGATAATAGGCAGCCCAGAAATCGCGTAGCGAAGAAACATAGTCGCGTTTGGCACGATCGTTTTCCTGAAAGGCGATGCTGAGATCGGTAATACTTAAATTGCCCAGCACATAACGTTCGCTGGCTATTTTATACTTTTCTGCTGCAATTTTTTCAGCCTTATCTGTCAGCTGTATCTGCTCTTTCATCATGTTAAAAAGCGTAACCTGCGTAACAATCTGCTGTTTAAAAGTCTGCTTATCTTGTTCTACCGCATAAATGGTAAACTGTTCGTTGGCCTGGGCAGTCTTAGTGCGCGATTTAGACCTGCCCCAATCCATTACCGGGATAGAAAGCTGCAGTTCTACCGATTGCTGGTTTTTAGGTGAGCGATAAACATCGAAAGCATTGGTTGCCGCATTTGAATAGCCCAGATTGGCCCGCAAGGTGGCTTTTAACCCATTTTCGCCTTTGGCTTTGGCTACATCTCGCCGGGCTTCGGCCAGTCTGCGCACGAATGCAATGGCATCAGAGCGGTTCTCGTACGCCTCGTTCAGCACCTTTTCGGTAGCTACACTCATCTGGGTCACCACTGTGGGCATGTCCAGTTTAATCCGGTCATCGCCCTCTATACCGGTGTAACTTCTTAAATTCAGCGTAGCAATTTCTACGTCGCGCTTGGCTGTACCCACTGCTTTTTGCGCATTTAAAACCTCTAACTGCAACTGCAGGATTTCATTTTTGGAGATTTTACCCAATTCAAATTTGGTATCGGCAATGGTTAAAATTCTTTGCGTATTGGCATAATTCAGGTCGGCAATATCGAGGTTAACCTGAGCCAGTAGCAAATCGAAAAAGTATTCGGTTACCGTAACCGATATTTTCTCCTGCGTTTCGATGAAAACCTGCTTGCTTTCATTAAATTTTAGGGGTTCAATTTTTTTATCCCATTTTAAGGCATTGAACTGCAGCAAAGGCTGAGTGTAGCCCAAACCATAAGGAATACCATTATAAAGCACATTTTTACGATCGAAATCACTAAAACGCTGCAGTTGTGTAGTGCCATAAATGGTTCCACCTGTTGCGGTAATACTCTGGCTAAAATCTAAGGTCAGCGAAGAATTATCGTAATGTACCGGTTGAAAAAGTATGGTTCCGTTGGGCTGTTGTACCTGGGTATAGGTTTTGGTATAACCCGGCAATACGCCTGATAAAGCCAGCTGAGGCTGGTAATTGGACTTGAAGGTACGCCATTCCCAATACTTGGTTTCTTTAACGGTAATGGCCTGTTTGGCAGCAATTGAATTGGCTTTAGCCATTTCTACCACCTGCGGCAAGGTAAGTCTCAATGTATCGTTTTTCGGATTGGCAAAAACCCCGAAACCGATCCACCACAACAAAGGCATCATTAAAAATTTCTTTGTCATAACTTAATTGCTGATGGTTACCGTTTTAACATTTTTGTAATCGCCCATATCCGAAGTAATGATTTCATCTCCAGCTTTTAGGCCACTTAAAACTTCAACATAATCGAAATTGCTCAGACCTGTTTTTACGCTCCTGCGTTCCGCAACACCATTTTTAAGCACAAAAACCTCTTGCTGGTTGGTACCATTAAACGCCGGACCATTAGCTACCCGCAAAACACCGTTACGCGTTGCGGTAACCAAAAAAACATCTACCTTTTGGTTAGGTCTTAACACTTTGCTGTCTTTCTGGTTTAGCTGGATATCGAACGAAACAATTGCATTGTTTACCGCCGGCGAAATATTGACAATTGATCCGCGTAACTGCGTATCACCTATGCGAATAATGGCTGTCATGTTGTTGTGAATCTTATCCAGCAAATTATCAGACATACTGCCTGCTACTTTAAAACCACTTAAATCGGCAATGCGCACCAGTGCATCACCTTCATGCACTGCCGAACCGATATTTTTATTTACCCAGGTAATTACGCCGGGCCGGGTAGCAATTAAATCGGCCAGATCGAGCCTGCGTTTCAGGGCATCGAGGTCATTACGTTGAATGGCTAAAGCAATTTCGGCTTCCCTGATCTCGATTTTCATGGTTTGCTGCTTGCTTTTAATTTCGTTCTCGAGCTGCAGTTTTTCGAGTTCAGCTACCTTAAGCTCCAATTCGGCACGTTCTACATCTTCTTTTGTTCCCCCTCCTGCTTTAAGTAACCTTTTGGCCGAAGACACTGCATCGGTAAGATTACTGATGCGTAGCTGTTTAATACTGTTATTGGATTTAATGTCGAAAAAACTCTTTTCCAGATCCAGTTTCAGTTTACTGATCTCGTTTTGTTTCGATTCCATCTGGAACTGAAGCTTATCATAATCGGTTTGGCTAACGGATTTATCGAGCGTTAAAATCGACTGCCCTTTGGTAACCTTATTTCCGGCATCCAGCAATACATTTTTAATGGATGCATTGATCGGGCTGGTTAAAACTTCTTCAAATTCGGGCAACACCTCACCTGTTGCATTGATGGTATTTTCAATTATCCCTACCTCTACCTTTGCCGTGGTAATATCTGCCTGGGTTAGCGCAGGTTTGAAATAAAACCTAACCCACCAGATACCCCCAATAATTACCAGCAGGATGACACCGGCAATGAGGTATTTTTTCTTCTTCTTTTTTGCTAAAACGTCTTCGGCAATGAGTGTGTCCATTTAAATATTTTTAGCACATCCATTACAAGCCGAATACCAAAGTTAAAATACTGAAAAACTGATAGTTACATTTTCATAGAAAACAAAAAATGCCCGATATCGAACGTTTTGTTCTGTATCGGGCAAAAAATAACAGGAAATGATTTTTAAAAATACTATGCTTTAATCTGCAAACAGCAATCACAAATTATGTATCAGCAATAGCCTGTTGTGCTAACAGTAATTTGTTATATTGGCCACAATTTTTATTGATATGACAAAATTAATCATGACCTGCATAGGCTGGCTGGGTGTACTGCTTTGTACTTTAGGCTACCTTTTACTGAGTTTAAAAGTTATTAAAGCAGAATCGTGGACCTTTCAGTTGTTTAATGTTATAGGTGGTTTATGCCTGGCCATGACTGCACTTGATACCAGCGATTTGCCTAATGCAGCTGCCAACCTCTTGTGGATGAGCATTGGTATTTACGCACTTGGCAGACAGTTAACCAGCCGAAAACGTACTAAAGCGGCTTAACTGCTTATGCCCAAAATCTGATAAGCCTTTTGCTTGTAATAGTCGAGTCGCTCGGTATAGGCTTTCTTATCACTTTCTAACGAAAGATAGAAATACGCCCCATCTACCAATACAAAAATCAGATCGGCAGTAGTTTGCGGATCTTTAATTGATGTAACGCCCTTTGCATTACATACTTCGATCATTTCGGCCAATCCTTTACGCAACGAATCCAATATCAGTTTATATTTCGCTTTGATCTTTTTCTCCCTGAAAGCCAGCGCATAAAAAGTATAGAACAAGCCATCGTCAAAAAGCAAATTCCATTTTTTAGAGAATAGCATTTCTACTGTTTTCTGAAGATCTTCAAGTCCGGGTTCTCCTTTATCTTTAATTGCATAAATGAGTAAATACCGCTCCAATATATAATCAATTAAAGTATAACTGAGGTCCTCTTTAGTTTTAAAATAATGGATAATTAAGCTGGGGTTAATATCCATTACCTTGGCAATTTTAGCGATTGAGGTGTTTTCGTAACCTTCCTTTTTGGCTACCTGATAAAATACTTTGATGATTTCCAGTTGCCTTGTCTCTTTTAGGCTTTTCCTTCCCATACTGCTGTTAATTTAATGGCGCAAACTAACCAAATGTAGCAGCATTCACAAAATTATTTTTCTAAATAAATTAAATGAATGTTCAATCAATATATTAATTTAGATTTAACTTAACCTTAATATGATATGTTCAATTTAGCGGCCGCCAAAAAGCAACTATCACATTTAAACCAAACCATTATCAAACAAAATGAAAAGAAAACTATTATGGATTTTTGCGCTGCTGATTTTATCCGCAGGCGCCTTTGCCCAGGGAATTACCGTAAAAGGGGTAGTCTCTGATGCAAAGACTAAAGAAAGCCTCCCTGCCGTAAACGTTTCGGTAAAGGGAACCAATCTGCACCTGGCAACCAATGTCAATGGTGCATATACCATTAACGACCTTAAGGCCAATGCCGTTTTAATTTTCACTTATATTGGTTACAAGCAACAGGAAATTGCACTAAACGGGCAAACTAAAATAGATGTAGCCCTGATGCCTGATTATGCCAACCTGGATGAAGTAGTAGTTGTTGGTTTTGGTACCAAGAAAAAAATCAACATTGCAGGTGCCATCGATCAGATTTCGGGCAAGCAACTTGAATCGCGACCGGTAACCAATGTGCTGCAAGGTTTACAAGGGATTAGCCCGGGCCTGAACATTACCTATGCCGGTGGTTCGCCAGGTGCTTTACCTAACATCAATATCAGGGGCTATACTTCCATTAATGGTGGTTCTCCTTTAATTGTAATTGATGGTATTCCGGCTACAAGCAATGATGATATGCTGCGCTTAACTCCCTCTGATATTACTTCATTTACCGTGCTACGTGATGCAGCTTCATCTGCTATTTACGGCGCAAGGGCAGCTTTTGGCGTAATTCTAATCACCACCAAACAAGGCGCTGCAGGCAATAATGTAATCAGCTACAATACTTACCTGTCGTGGTCCAAACCTACTTTACTGCCAAAACCAGTAACCGACCCTTACATTTTTTCCCGGGTATTGGAAACGGCAACGGATAATACCCCCTGGGATTATGTAAACTATTCGGATGAATATTACCGCTGGGCGAAAGAAAGATCAGATGATCCATCTATAGCCGATACCAGATTGGACCCGAAAGACCCAACCAAATGGGCTTACATGGGGAGTAACGACTGGTATAACTATTTCTTTAACGATGCCAGTTTATCGAAAAGCCATACTTTAACCTTTTCTGGCGGAGCTACAGTTAACAACAAGCCCCTAACCTATTATTTATCTGCCGATTATGCTAAAGATAACGGATTGAATAAGTTAACTGCCGATTATTGGGACCGCTATGGCTTAAGATCGAAAGTAGGTTTTTCTCCTATTTCCTGGCTTAAGGTAGATAACAACCTGAACATTTACGAAACCAAAAGGGCATTACCAAACTCAAGCATTACCGATCTTTATTACCTGATGCCAACCGATGTGGCTAAAAACCCGGATGGTACCTGGGCCAATACAGCTGCCGGTAAACTGGCTGCGAAATTGGTAGATGGCGGAAACAGTCTGCAAAACATGTTTGGTTTCCAGAACATCACTACTGCAACCGCTTTGTTTTTAAATGGCGACTTACAGGTAAATGCAGATGCCTCTTTTAAAAGAGAACTTTGGAAAAGCCATGCCGATGCTAAAAAATATAAAATCGGTTATGGTCCTAACGATATTCGCGAAGAAGGGGGAACAGGTTCGGTAAGCGAGGGCAATGGCTACTTGTACAATAATGCCTTTAACTTATACACTACCTATAAAAAAACAATTGGCGATCACTTTTTTAGCGCCATGGTAGGTTTTAACAGCGAAGATTACAATTACTCGACTGTAAACGCCTCAAAACAAGTGTTGATTTCTTCTTCAACACCTTACCTTTCGCTTACCAGTGGCGCAGCTACTGCAACAGGCGGTTACTCAGCTTATGCTACCAACAGTGCATTTAGCCGTTTAAACTATACCTACAAAAACAGGTATATTTTAGAAGCCACAGGCCGGTACGATGGTTCATCCCGTTTCCCGGTTGAAAGACGCTGGGGTTTCTTCCCATCGGCTTCTGCAGCCTGGATAGCCAGTGCCGAAGAATTCTTTAAACCATTGGCACCAGCCTTTAATACGTTTAAACTACGTGCTTCTTATGGCGATTTGGGTAACCAGAACGTAGGCGATTTTGGTTATATCCAGTCGTTGGCTACGGGTACTTCGGGCTACCTGATTGGTGGTGCTGGCCAAAACCAGATCATTACCGGAGCGCCGGGCTTAAACGTTGATCCGCAAACTTATACCTGGGAAAGGGTATCGACTTTAAACATGGGTACCGATATTGGCTTGTTAAACGATAAACTTTCTTTCACCTTCGATTACTACATCCGCGATACAAAAGGAATGCTAACAGCTGGTCAGGAATTACCAGGCGTATTGGGTACCGGAGTGCCAAGACAAAACGCTGCCAATTTACGCACTAAAGGATGGGAACTTTCTGTATCATACAGAGATAAGTTTACCGTTGCCGATAAGCGGTTCAACTTCGAAACCAAAGTATTCCTTGCCGATTCTAAGAGCAGGATTACCAAATTTAAAAACGACCAGAACCTGTTTTCAAACTACCGCGAAGGACAGGATATTGGCGAGATCTGGGGATTAGAGAACGATGGAGTTTTCCGCAGTAAAGCAGAAATTGCCGCTTTAGATCAATCTGCCATTATTCCATGGGGAGCGTTATCTATTGTAGAAGGCTGGCCTAAATATGTAGATCAGGATGGTAATAAAAAAATTGAGCGCGGTTTAAGTGCCAACGATCCGAAAGACTTAAAAATTATTGGTAACAGTACTGACCGTTATACCATAGGAGCCAACCTGAATATGGACTGGAACGGTTTCGATCTTTCGATATTTCTACAAGGGGTATTAAAAAGAGACTTCTATCCACACCATTACCTGTTCTGGGGGCCTTACCAGCAGCCTTATGCAAACGTATATCCATGGAACCTCGATTTTTACCGTGCTACAGCAGATTCGCCAGAGCAACGTGCCAAACATTCGGCATCGTATATTGCAGCAGGCCTTGCCGATGCCAATACCGATTCGCAATATCCGGTACTACAATCGTGGTTAGCCGATGCCAATTATGGCGCCGGGTTGGATATTCCACAAACCAAATACCTGCTAAATGGTGCTTATTTAAGAATCAAAAACGTATCATTAGGTTACACCTTCCCTGCCAAATGGACTAAAAAGGTAAGCATTAACCGCTTACGCTTATTTGTTACAGCTGATAACCTTTATGAGTTTTCGGCGATCAAGAAATTTATCGATCCTGAAGCCGTTAACCAGGGTCCATCGGCCTGGGCCTACCCTTATCAACGCAGATACGCTGTGGGTTTAAACCTTGATTTCTAATCCGATAAAGATTCACCACATTCAAAAACAACTAAATGAAAAAGTACGTATATATATTGCTAATAGGCGTTGCAGGTACATTTGCTGCCTGTAAAAAAGGTGAGCTGGATCGTTTTCCGCAAACCTCTATTTCGCCTAATCTTTTCTTCAATACGGAAGAAGATTTATCCCTTTACGTTAACGGTTTATTATCGCAACCTGATCGCAACAGTTACCTGAACGATCAAAGTACCGATAACGTAGCTACAACCGCTGCTGTTGAAGTAAAAAACATCATGTTGGGTACCGCCAACGCCCAAAACATTACCACAGGCTGGAGCTGGAGCCGCCTGCGTAATATCAATTATTTCCTCGAAAATTATAAAAAGGCACAGGTTACCTCAGCCATTAAAAACCATTATGCAGGTCTTGCCCGTTATTACCGTGCAGAGTTTTATCTCGATAAAATAAAACGTTTTTCGGATGTGCCCTGGTACTCAGGAACTTTAGAACCTGGTGATGACGATCTTTACAAACCCCGCGATCCACGTGCACTAATAGCCGACAGCATTATGGCCGATTTAGATTTCGCTTATAAAAATGTAAGAGAAAGTGTGCCGGTTGGTACTCCGGGCAAATGGGCTGTGGCTACATTATATACCCGTGCAGCTTTATATGAAGGTACCTACCGCAAATACCACAGCGAACTGAACTTAGCTGGCAGTGCCAACACCTTTCTACAAACTGCAGCAAGGGTTGCAGGTGAAATGATAGCCGCAAAAAAATTCAGCATTTACAATACTGGACGCCCAGATCAGGATTATGCAACTTTATTCTCAAGTCAGGATTTAACTGGCAACAGTGAAGTAATTTTAACCAACATTTTCGATTTGAGTAAAAGTAAGGGCCAAAACGTTAACAGTGTGGTATTTGGCGATTATGAGCAGGCTCCCGCCAAAGATTTGCTGCTTACCTATCTGATGAAAGATGGTTCGCGTTTTACCGATGTTGCCGGCTATGCCCAAAAGAGTTTTGTAGAAGAGTTTAAAAACCGCGATCCACGTATGGCACAAACCATGGTTTACCCTGGCTGGACAAGAGTTCCTGATGCGACGCCATACATTCAGCGTTTAAACAAGAACTTTACTGGTTATCATCAGCTAAAAGGCTATGTAAACAGTACCGATAACAACATTTTAAACGGGGTTGATTTTCCGGTGTACCGCTATGCTGAAATTTTATTAAGCTACGCAGAGGCACTTGCTGAGCTAGGCACTTTATCGCAATCGGATTTAGACCAGTCGGTAAATTTATTGAGAAAAAGAGCAGGTATGCCCGATCTTAATTTAGGTGTAGCCAACGCCAATCCTGATGCTTTGTTGCAACAACAATATCCAAATGTAACAACCAATGCCGGTGTAATCTTTGAAATCAGACGCGAGCGCAGGGTAGAATTTGCTTTCGAAAATTTAAGATATGACGACCTGATGCGTTGGAAAGCTGGTAAATTACTGACCAAAAGTCCGGAAGGCATGTACTTTGCGGGTTTAGGTAAATACGACCTTACCGGCGATGGTGTAGATGATATTATTTTAATCGACCGCGCTGCTACCGTACCGGGCGAAGATCAGAAAGAGAAAAACTCATTGGGTGTAAAATTGGTTTATTACCGCGCCGGAGCCATTGGTACCGATGCAACTGTTTACCTTAAAGCCGGAAATGCCGGTGGTAACATTGTAACCGAAAGTGTAATCAGGAATTTTGAAGAACCTAAATTCTATTACCGTCCTATCCCACAACAACAAGTTACCCTTAACCCTAAACTTAAACAGATTTTTGGCTGGTAAACCATGGATATTAAAAGAAGAACACTATTAAAAACTGTAGGATTGACTGCCGGTGCTTTAGCAACCGGCAGTCTTCCTGCTTTAGCTGCAGCCGAACAAGCAGCACATAACAAAAATAAAAAACTGGCCTTAACTGTGGCGCACATTACTGATGTGCATATCCGCCCCGGCGACAATGCCCCTGAACGTTTTAAAAACTGCCTGAAACAGGTTATTGACCAGCATGAGCCAGATTTTTTCTTAAACGGTGGCGATTCGATTAACGATGCTTCGTATGACAATGTAGTACGCAACCAGGTTACCGAACAATGGGCCATTTGGGACGATTGCCTTAAACAAATCGGTAAATACGAGATATACAGCTGCATAGGCAACCACGACCCCTGGTGGAAAGCGCCTGAAAAAACAGATGAAATGTACGGTAAAGATTATGTAGTTAAGCGCTTAAAAATCCCGAACCGTTATTACAGCTTTTCGAAAAAGAACTGGCACTTTATCATTTTAGATGGCAATAACAGTAAAATATCGTTGGATGAAGAACAGTATAAGTGGCTGGAACAGGAATTGGAAAAATTACCTGCGGCTACACCTACGGTAATCATGTCGCACTACCCTATTCTAGGCACTACGCAAGTATTGGTAGGTGGCGGTCATTCAGACGCTAAAAAGCTAAAAGATTTGTTTTACAAGCATCGTGATAAGGTAAAAATCTGTTTAAGTGGCCATAACCACCTTTCAGACCATACCACCTACAATGGCGTGCTTTATTGCTGTAATGGCGCCATGAGTGGTTTTTGGTGGGGCAAAGGCGATGCAGAATCGGCCGGAACAGGTTATTACCTCGAAACCCCGCCGGGATATGCTGTATTAAAGCTATACGCTGATGGAACTATAGAAAACACTTATTATCCGCACACTTTTTAAACCTAACCAAAAATGAAGCTATTAAAAATTGCTATTTTGACTGCCTGCATAGGTTTACCTACTATTCTGCAAGCGCAACAACGCCAGCAAAAAGTGGTTTACATTATTGCAGATGGTATACCTGCAGATGTGATGGAACGCGAAAACCTGCCTAATTTTAAGAAAATCATCACTGCGGGGTCTTACTCCCGCATGCATGTGGGTGGCGATAAAGGCACTTATAACGAAACACCAACCATCTCGGCTGTAGGTTACAACAGTTTACTTACCGGCACCTGGGTTAACAAGCACAACGTTCCGGATAACGACATTAAAGCCCCGAATTACCATTACCAGCATATCTTTAAATTGTTCAAAGATCAATATCCTGAGAAAAAAACAGCTATTTTTTCGAGCTGGACCGATAACCGCACCAAATTACTTGGCGATGGACTGGCCGCAACTGGTAATTTCAAACCCGATTATGCTTTTGATGGTTACGAACTGGATACCGTACGCTTTAAGCACGACAAAAAATCGGCTTACATGCATCAGATTGATGAAGAAGTGATTAAACAGGCGGCCAATACCCTGCAAAACAATGCCCCAGACCTATCGTGGATTTACCTCGAATACACCGATGATATGGGTCACCGTTATGGCGACAGTCCAGAATTTTATAATGCCATTGCCATGCTTGATGTACAGGTAGGAAAAATCTGGGATGCTATTCAATATCGCGAACAGAAATTTAAAGAAGATTGGTTGATTATCATTACTACCGATCATGGTCGCGATGAAAAAACAGGCCGTGGTCATGGTGGTCAATCAGACAGGCAAAGAGCTACCTGGATGGTAAGCAATTATAAAAACCTGAATACTTATGCGCAGTACTTCGATTTGGGCGTTGTAGACATTATGCCTTCAATAGCGCGATACTTAAATGTGAAACTGCCTGAAAGTGTTTCGCAGGAAATAGATGGCACACCGTTTATTGGGCCCGTTTCTTTAGCTAACCTTAAAGTTAATCCTGTTCAGAAACACCTCGATATTACCTGGAAAGCACTCGAAAAGGATGGTAAAGTAAAAATCTGGTTGGCTAGCACTAACGATTTCAAAACCGGTGGAAAAGACAATTACCAGCTGCTGGCGACAGTAGACCTTAACCAACAGCACTATTTTGCGGATTTAAAAGATTACCCGGCTACCTTTTATAAAATTATTGTAGAAGGTGCGAATAATAGCCTGAACAAGTGGGTTACTGTTAATTAGGGAAAAAAGTATCAAGTAGTAAGTATCAAGACAGTCTAGCCGATCGTCAATACTTGCTACTCGATACTCACTACTTGATACTGATCCCGCCTACAAAGTCAAACTATCCCAAATCACCTGATAAACATCTACCGGCGTTAAAGCTTTATCGATCTTATTAGCGGTTACCAATATTGGCTTAAATTCTTCTTTGGTGTTAATCCTTCCGTGCGAGCCTTTAATTAAATTAGCATCCAGCGGAATTACATCCATCACATACCTGAAGCCTGCTTTCTTCCTTAAAAGCTTATAACCAGCCCTTAATTTAGAAGTCATAAACATTTCAACAGGATCGTAACCTGGTTTTTTATGGATATCTACTACCCTGGCATAATCGGGAGCTTTGGCATCATCTAACCAGAAATAATAGGTAAACCAGCTATTTTCATCAGCCATCAATACCAAATCGCCGGAACGTTCGTGGTTAATGTGGTGTGCCTCCTGTTCGTTTTTATCCAATATGAGTTCGATGCCCGGAACGGTTTTAAGTAAGATTTTTACCTTTTCGGTAACCGATTTATCGTTAATATAAACATGTGCAATCTGGTGATCTGCTACAACAAATGCTTTTGAAGCACCCGCATCAAGCAATTCTAAACCACGCTCTTCGCGGATTTGGATCAGGCCATTTTCCCTGAACAAGCGGTTAAGGTGGATCGGACTGTTTACCGGCGAGATGCCATATTCGGAAAGTAAAATTACACGCGCGCCTCTGCCTTCGTAAAACGCAACCAAATCTGCAACTACCTGATCTATTTCCTGTAATTCAGCTCCAATTTTTGTTTCATCCGGACCAAATTTCTGTAGGCAATAATCGAGGTGCGGCAGATAAATCAGGCTCAGTGTTGGGTTATGGAGTTTTTCTGTTTCCATAGCTGCATCAGCAATCCACCTGGTCGATTTAATGTTGGCTCCCGGTCCCCAGAACTGAAATAGTGGGAACTGGCCTAGTTTAGTTTGTAAATGATCTCTAAGCTCGGCTGGTTGCGAATAACAATCGGGCAGCTTACGTCCATCGGCCAGATAATTGGGGCGTGGAGTTACCGAATAATCAACTGTCGAATACATATTGTACCACCAAAACATGTTTGCACAAGTAAAATTGGGGTCTTGCTGTTTGGCTTTATCCCAAATCTTGTCGCCCTGTACCAGCTTGTTCGATTGTTTCCAGAACTTTACTTCGCATTCAGCATGATCGTACCAGCCATTACCTACAATACCGTTCTCTGAAGGATATTTTCCGGTTAAATAAGCCGATTGTGCAGCAGTAGTAACCGCAGGCAGCAAAGGCGCAACGGTTGTTAAGTGCTTTTCGGCAATATATTTTTTTAGGAAAGGTGTATTTGCGCCTATAACCGACTTAGATAAGCCTACAATATCAATTACAACTGTTTTATGCATGATTTACTGTGCTAATGTATTTTTTACCCAATCCAGTTCGCGGATAATGGATTCGTTTAAAGGTGCTTTCAATTGAGCTGGCAGCACTTCCCAGGTATAGGTCTCAACCTCGAGGTGATTGGTAAAAGGATTGTTTTTTTGTAGTTCCAATACCGTTCGGATATCCGATTGGGTAGATTGGATCAGGCCCATATCCTCCACAAAGATCGGCACATGGAAATGCGCGCGCCACTCCTGTACATTTGTCCGCTCTGCATCGGCTAATGCGTTCGAAAGATCAGGATAGCGAATTAAAGCGCCATCATTCTGCTGTGCAATAACCTGATGCAGATAAACCGGCTCATCAAAACCCGCAAGTGCATCCAATACCGCCTTTCTATCGGCACTGGCTTCGGGTAATTTAGCCTTTAAAGCTGCGCTGATCTGGATTTTACCCACCTTAATGCCTTTTTCCTGCAGCTCTTGCACAATGGCAGCATGCGGTTCGTAACCAATGGCAAAATGGCAAACATCGTAACACAGGTTAATATGTGTTTTAATAATTTCTTCGGCCTTTTCGGCAGTAAAACCTAAATTTTCTGCCCAGGTAGTTTTTCCTAAAGGTAGAAGTTCATTTTCATACCAGTTAATAAATTCAGGTCCTGATTCGAGAAAGCCATCTGGCTCGGGCTCAATATCGAGGCGAATGAGCTTACCACTGTTTAGGTATATTTTATGCAGTGCTTCGGCTACAGCCAAAACCTGAGTCGTTGCTTTAACAGTGGCTGCTTTTCTATCAGCAGCATTTTCAAACCAGGGTTTATAGCTTAATGGCGAGGTAGAAATACCAGCATCCATATGATCCGGAACCAGCTGTGCTAATATTTCAGCCAGGCGAATGGTATAATCCAAACGTTCTGTTGTGGTCCAATCGGGTGCATGTACCTGATCTTTAACCCGGGTATGGTGAAAGCCTCCGTAAGGGAAACCATTCATCGTAAAAACATAGCCCCCTTCAGCATCCAGCCATTGCTTAAATTCAGTTAAATGCGCTGCTTCAAACAATTCGATACTGGCCAGATTAGAAAGGCGCAAACCAATCCCCATGGTTTCATTGGGCGATAGAGCTGCCTTTAATTTCGGAAAACTATCTTTCAGTACGGCAAAATGTGCTGACCAGCTTTCGCCGGCATATATATTGGTACAAAAGGTTAAATGACCTGAATTTAATTTCATAATACGGTAGTAGTTGAATGTTGAGCAGCTTGATTCTGGAGCAATTCAGCAGCCTGTTTTAATATGTCGGCATCTATCTCGTGAACTTCTTCGCCTTTACCCAAAGCGGTAAGCAGCGTGATTGTTAACTCACCACCAAGATGTTCTCTAAATTCTTCTAACCCCTGTAAAATAGGGCTATTAGCTCCATTTACCTGAAGTAAAGGATGCGCTAATTCAAAGCCCAATGCCTGGATTACGGCGATAACCCTTTGGGCATCTGCAGCACTAATTCTTCCGGATAGGTTCGAATACACCGTATCTAAAGCAATGCCCATGGCTACGGCTTCGCCATGTCTGATTTCGAAATTGGTTAAATACTCGAGTTTATGTGCACTCCAATGGCCAAAATCAAGCGGACGTGCAGATCCGTTCTCGAAAGGATCGGCACTGCGGATGTGCTCCAGGTGTAACTTTGCACATTTCCAGATCTGGTAATTCATGGCTTCCCTGTCGCGGTTGGCCAGTGCAGTAGCATTAGCTTCCAGCCACTCAAAAAACTCCAGATCTTTAATCAATGCCACTTTAATGGCCTCCGCAATACCAGAACGCCAATCGCGGTCAGACAGGCTGTTCAACAACAACTCATCGTTAAACACAGCAACAGGGGGCGAAAAGGTGCCCAGAAAGTTTTTCTTATTGAAATAGTTGATACCGTTTTTTACACCTACACCCGAATCGTTCTGCGAAAGCACAGTACTGGGTATACGGATGTGTTTAATGCCCCTGTGCGCGATGGTAGCAGCATAGCCTACCATATCAAGCACGGCACCACCGCCAATAGCCGCCACGAAAGAATGCCTGTCGATACCATGGGTATTAATGGCTTCCAGAACGCGGTCAAGATATTGGGTATCGTTCTTCACCAATTCGCCGCCAGGAATTACAATAATATCCTGAACCAATTGTGTTTGACTGTATTGATTAAAGTATTGCTTTATTTCAGAAGTTAAACCGGTATGTGCTTCTGCTACCCCTTCATCAATTATAAAAAGAATCTTTTTTATGGTTACAGCAGGGTTAAGCTGACGCAGAAAATCGCTAAAAAGGGTGTTATCAACAGCAAAAAGTGCTGAGGTAAAGAAAACATTATAATTATACTGTACAGTAAATGATTGTTGTAAATGTTCCATAATAATTGGATTTCAGTTTAAATCGGATCAGGTTACGGCAAAAAGTTTAGAGAGCCCCATAGAAACGGGCAGCAAAGCCGCAATCACAAAAGCGAGGATCAGTGCATCGAAAGTTACTGCCCAGGCTGCATCCATCAAAATTAACGATATTACCCCGGCTTTAACAGCTGCGCCAACGTTTTTACCCACAGGTTGTTTAATGGCTTTTAACAATGGTTTAAAAATCATAAAGGTAAAGGGCAGCAAAAACAACAGCGACCATAATAATCTGTCGTTAATAAAAGCAAAATAAGCAATGGCGCAAATAACAATGCCGTAAAGTAAAGCCGCCAGGTATAAATTTTTAGCTGTGCCACCATGTACTTCGCCACGGCTGGTCATCGTAATAGAGAAAATATAAATTACCGGAATAACAGCGAGATAATAATGGCTGTACAACATTTCGGGCATAATGCTTAGGCCAAGTAAGAGGTTAAAACCACGGCACAAGCCCATATTTAACGGACCAAAAAACGAATGATGCTTGCCAAATTTATTGTAAAGCAAGGCAAATATGGCAACTAAAATGGCCAGGGTACCTGATACTACACTGTTTAAAAATGCCAGGCCAATTGCAGCCAGTAATAATAAGCTACCTAAAAGTGCTGCATTTTGCAAGCTAATGACCCCGCTAGGGATTGCACGCTCCGGGCGTTCTATTTTATCCAGTTCGGCATCAAAAACATCGTTAAAAACAATGCCACCCGCATACAGGCAGGCGGTAGATGCACATAAATAAAACACAGATAACCACGGAATCGCAAAGCCCACAGTTAAAATACCGGAAATGGCAATTCCCGCTAAAATATCGGCTACCGAAGTAACCACGTTAGCGGGGCGCATGATGCGCAGGTAAACAATTATTTTCTTCAAGGTAATTAACTAATGATCATTGACGATTTATCGGTACGCGGCTGTTGGCCACCACGTAAAATGGTGTTGCCTTCAAATTTTACCGATTGATCGATATTTTGTGGGGTGTTAAAATCAGCTTCATCAATTTGTCCGCTTTGCGCAAATGCAGTAATGGCATTACGGTAAGTTACCAATTCAATTGCTTCGTTGCTTAAACCATGCATTTTCATTAAAGCTGCTGTTTTGGGCACCGCCAATGGGTCGCTAATGCCCCAATCGGCTGCAGAGTTAACCATAATACGTTCGGGCCCGTATTGCTTTACAATTTCTACCATCCGCTCGTTACCCATTTTGGTAAAAGGGTAGATGGTAAATGCGGCAAAAAAACCTCTGTCTAACACTTCTTTTACCGTTTCTTCATTGTTGTGATCCACAATAACACTGTAAGGATCGAGGCCATGCTCTATGGCAATATCCATACTGCGTTGCGTACCTTTTTTCTTATCGCGGTGCGGTGTATGAATTTGCACCGGAAGTCCTGCTTCTTTAGCCAGTTCTAGTTGTGCGCGGTAATATTTTTCTTCGGCAGCGGTTTGGTCGTCGAAGCCTATTTCGCCAATCCCTACTACCCCTTCTTTATAAATAAACAAAGGTAAAATCTCCATCACCTGCTCGGCCAGGCTTTCATTATTGGCTTCCCTTGAGTTTAAACCAATGGTACAGTAATGTTTTATGCCAAATTGCGATGAACGGAATCTTTCCCAGCCAATTAAACTGCTATAGTAATCTCTAAAGCTATCTAAACCAGTTCTGGGCTGACCCAGCCAAAATGCCGGTTCTATTAAAGCAACCACGCCTGCATCGGCCATGGCCTGGTAATCGTCGGTAGTTCTCGAAGTCATGTGAACATGTGGATCAAAGAATTTCATGCCACTTACCACACTAATATCAAACGCTTCAGGCGCTCCCATCATCGCTTTATCTCTTTCAATTGAATTACTGCAACACATATTTAGTTATATTTTTCTTGGTTCGGTTAAAATTGATCCCAGCTCAAACTGTTTGTTGTTAAAACGTTTTTAAGCTCTGGAAAAGTATTGATATAGTCTTTTGCCGGTTGATAATCTGAACCTGCAACTGCCAGTGCAATAGCGCGTTGTTCTACCTGATCGTAATGCTGTAAACCGTTTTTCAATACCTCAAAAATTTCGCTGTTGGTAAATTTCCCGACCAGACGCCACAGTTGTGGATTTACTTTACGTCCGGCAGCCCAACGTTCTTTAGCATAATCAGTTAAAGTTAGTGCCAACTTTAAATTTGCACGTTCATCTAACCCCACAATGAGGTTAATATTTTTTTCGGTAAAAAATGCCTTTAATACCAGCTGGTTCCAGGCAGCTTCATCAAGGTACTGCGCCGGGTATGGGTTATTTTCCATAATGGCTTCCAGTACCGACCCGATATTACTCCTGATTCCTTCTGCACAACGCATTGCCCAAATCCCAGGAAAGGGTAAAAACGGAAGCGCCGAATACAAAGCCACAGCTTCGTTCATTTCTGCCGATAAGCATAACTGACTGATAGCGGCATATAACTTGTCCTGATCGGTAGCTGGTAAATTACTCAACAACCAAACCCGACAAAGCCTGTCGATACTCCATTGGGCAATGTAAGCCAGGTCTGCTTCATTAAGTGCTGCCAACTGCGAATCAGAAAGCTGAACAATGGCTTTACCGGTTTTGCGCGGTGCCATTACAAAGGTCTTTCCAATGCTATTTATCTGATCAGGAGTTGTTTCCCAGGCCTCCAGCCAGGCAAGTCCCTCTCTTGTTAAATTGGTTTTTATTATATCAAGTAACAGTTCTTTCGTTGTTACCACATCACTTTCTTTCATCATCACGAAAATATATCAGAACTAGATTGTACCAGCGGCTACCAGATAATCAATTAGCAGGGCTCCTGTAATAATCAATAAGCCAAAAAACTCTCTTGTTTGTTCGATATAAGGTTTAGTAGCCTGCATACTCTCTACCAAACTTGGCCTTTTATATTTCATTACCCAGTCGCGCACCCCATCCTTCGCAAAGAATAAAATGGCAGCATACACCAGGTAAAAGGCCATCAGAAACAAATAAACCAATGGATAGTACAACCCAAAAATAGCTAAGCCACAACAAATTGCAGCGCTCATATAAATAGATACCCAAAGGTAAGGATCTTCATCGTTTAGGTTAACATAGGCAAAACCTATAAAAGACAAACAGAAGATACTGTTGAGAATTATTAAAAGCATTTGAATTTTAAAAAATTTAAATCTAGTTAAATCGATTTTTTAATGCAACCGAAAGGACAAAGTTATTTAAACTCACAGCTTTTTAAACCTAGATTTGTAAAATTATAGTCTCTTTTAGCATTGGTATAAGATTGAATTGCTTAGGACTGTGATATACAGCCTGCTGACCATATATTGTAACAAACATGTTTACATAATCTTGCAAGCTTAAAGAGGTTTTTTTTATCTTAGTTTTATGAAAAAGCTTGTTCTGTTTCTTTTATGCGGCATGGTAACTGTACGCACCATAGCCCAGCAAACCCAAAAACCAATGCTCTATGGCAGCAACTGGATGGCCATTACCGGAAAACCGATGGCGGCAACAGCCGGTTCCATGATTTTTCAGCAGGGTGGTAATGCGGTAGATGCTGCCTGTGCCATGCTGGCTGCTACCTGCACCATGTGGGATACCCTGAGCTGGGGAGGTGAAACACAAGCGCTGATTTACAACCCTAAAACAGGTAAAGTAATTGCTATTAATGCCATGGGTATTGCTCCTACGGGTGCAACAGTAGAGTTTTTCAAAAGTAAAGGTTATAATTTTCCTCCAGAATATGGTCCGCTGGCCGCCACAACACCTGGTACACCCGGTGGATTAATTTATATGCTCAGCCAGTACGGTACGATGAGCCTTGGACAGGTATTGGCTCCGGCCATGCACATGGCAGCAGGTTATGCCATCGAAGCACAGGCTGCCAACAGTATCGAACGCGATAAAGAACGCATTAAAACCTGGCCATACAGTAAAAAAGTATTTTTAACCCACCCGGGCGAAAAACGCGAGGCACCGGAGGCAGGCGAGATCTTTGTACAAAAAGAATTGCTTGCTACCCTCACCAAAATGGTTGAAGCCGAGAAAGAAGCCTTAAAAAAAGGAAAAAATCGCAAAGACGCTTTAATGGCCGCATACGATCGTTTTTACAAAGGAGATATTGCCCGTGAATTTGTAAGAGGCAGCAAAGAACAGGGTGGCTTAATTACCATGGAAGACCTGGCCAAATGGAAACCCGTCGAAGAAGCTCCGCTAAGCACCAATTACAAAGGCATTCAGGTGTACAAACTACAGCAATGGACGCAAGGACCTATGCTTTTGCAGGCCTTAAACATCCTCGAAAACTTTAACCTAAAAGAAATGGGCTACAACAGTCCGAAATACATTCATACCGTTTATCAGGCCATGAACATGGCTTTTGCCGACAGGGATTTTTACTATGGCGACCCCAATCAGACGCCTAACGAGCCCATGAAAGGCCTGTTAAGTAAAGATTACGCCAAACAGCGTGCAGCGCTAATCCAGTTTGAAAAGAACGATGCTAAAATTGGACCGGGCGACCCCTATCCTTTTCAGGGACAAAAAAACCCCTACCTCAACCTGTTAAAAAGCCGCGGTTTTGAAATCGACACCACCAAACGCAACTTTGCACCAAAACATGATTTAGGAAATTACACGCCGAAAGCAATATACGAAGACCGCTTATGGAGAGGAACAACTTCTATTGAGGCTGCTGATAAAGAAGGCTGGGTAGTTTCGGTAACACCAAGTGGTGGCTGGCTGCCGGCCTGCATTGCAGGAAACACCGGTATTGGCATGAGCCAGCGTATGCAGAGTTTTGTGCTCGACTCTACCCTGAATCCTTTTAATGTGGTGGCACCAGGCAAACGCCCAAGGGTAACCTTATCGCCATCGTTATTTTTAAAAGATGGTAAACCTTATGTTTCGGCCGCTGTACAAGGTGGCGATACGCAGGATCAGAACCTGCTACAATTCTTTTTAAATATGGCCGAATTTGGCATGACGGTACAAAAAGCAACAGAAGCTGCTAATTTTAACACCAACCAGTTATGGCTTTCGTTAGGAGGAAGCAAAACAGCGGATAGAGCACCAAAAGCCGGACAGATTTTACTGAACAGCAATACCAAAGAAGAAGTACGTACCGCCTTAAAAAACATGGGCTATATCCTCAGTTTTGGCGATCGTACGAGCGGACCAATTAATGCCATTTATTTTGATCGCGCACATGGCACCTTATGGGGAGGTTCGAGCAATCATGGTGAAGATTATGGCATCGGCTGGTAGCGAAAGCGACCTTTTAGTCTTTCCAGCCGAAACTATAGCTTGCTTTAACCGGATGAGCCGTAATTTCGAAATCTTCGCTAAAATCGGCATTAAAAAGCTGAAAACGTACAGGCCATTCATCTTTTAGCATGGTAGAAACAAACTTGGAGAAAATGCCTGCAAAACTTTTGAAACTAACTGCCTCTTTGCAAATGACCAGGTATTCATCATCTGATTTGGTAATCACTTCGGCAATCACATTACCCCAGCGCGACAGGAGTTGTGCTGGCAACCGGTGATAATGCTGCGATTCAATCAGCTTACAAATACCTTCAAGCAATGCATCGGAAAACGGACTACCACTTAACTGTTTCCATTTACCGTTCCACTTTTCTAAACTGCCTAACAGCTCACCATCCTGAACCAGGCGCCAGGGCTCGTTTTGCGAAAACTGGATAAGCTGATAATGGCTTGATTCCTCATCACTTTGGGTAAAGAAATAGTCTAATTCGATCATGCTTTATTTGTAGGGATATACAAACCTACAAAATAAATACTAAAAATAATAGCATTTTATGAGTAAATTTTCCCGCTTGAAAACTTTACGTTTTCAGGTAATCTGATATTATTTTATGCCAGATAAATACTAATATTGTTAGCCCAACAATATTAGCCCTGTAAAAGGTAAATCAGCAACATGTATCGGCGTTACCATAATTGTAAATTGCGCCAAATAAACATTTTATTCTATTAACATTCAGATTTTTAGAAAAATTAATTAAATTAAAATATGAAGAAAAAATGTTATAAAATTAACCTGTTAAACGCTTTTAAACATGATCTTTTTAAGGTACTTCCGAATGGGTAGATCCATAAAAACAAGCACACCGTAAGCTAATAGAACCAGGGCAATTGTTCCGATTGGTATCAATATTTGCATGGTAGCCATATTAGGTTTTTTCACTTCGATATAACTTAGAAAGAGCCAAAGGAAAGGATAATGGATTACGTAAAGCGGATAAGAAATTTCGCCTGAAAACTTACAGATTTTAGATAGTTTGGGTTGCAACGTAGCCCCCGCCCCCAGCGCTACTAAAAACGGAAAATAAAATACAACCAGGAGCGGATCGATAATCGCATTGGCTTTAGAGAATGGCACAAGGAAAACGACTAAGAGTAAAATTGCCATTGAAACAAAACCCAGTTTCGACCTGATAATCCATTTTGAACGGTACACTAAAATCCCTGCCAGAAATGAAAATAAAACCCTGATGCCGCCTCCAAAAAAGTTATCGCCACCCCACCCTACGCCCAGGTAGCCTGCCTTTTGTGCTTCGAAACCCAGCAATACCGCAGCAATGATGGTTAAAACCCATAATACTTTATTGGGTAGTTTGATCAGCACAAGTGCATAAACGATATTGGCCAGGTACTCCCAAAATAATGACCAGGTTGGCGGGTTGAGGTGAAAAAGATTGAAATAACGCTCCTGTACCAGCGGATAAGGCACCATGAAACATGACGACACAAATAGGATAAAGGTTTGTCCGTAGCCATAAACGTCCTGTAGCTGACTAAAAGGATCGAATATAAAGGCCAAAACGCCTATTATGGAACCTATAATTACCAATGGATGCAAACGGATAAACCTGAGTTTTAAGAAAAGAATAATGCCCAGGTCGGCTAATTTATGATCGTAAGCGTAGGCAATAACGAAGCCCGACAAACAGAAAAAGAAATCGACTGCGAGGTAGGCATGCGCAATAAAATTGTCTTTGTAGTCGGGCGTAGCAAATTCCATAAAATGAAAAATAACTACAGCTATCGCTGCAAGGCCCCTGAGGCCATCTAAAATTTCGAAATGCTGTTTGGTTTTTAACAGTCCATTTGGTGTAGTATTTAAGTTCATTGTGTTGTGTTGAACCGCAATAATAATACTTTGCAAAATGAACTTAAGGGCAGGAAACGAAATAGAGACAAAACATGGAAAGAATGAGATTTTTTAGCTAACCTGCCGGTTAAGCGAAAAAACTAAAGCATCATGTGTGGCACATAGCCCGCTGTAAACATATTGACGAACGATTTAGGCGTTAAAACCTGTACTTCATCTAAAACAGGGAAAGGAATTGGTTTTTCGTAGCCTGCGGCTGTCCACAAATGCAACTGTTTAGCTTTAACCAGATAAGCGTTGTTTTGATAAGCAACAAAAGCACCGTCAGGTAGCAGATCAAGGCTTTCATTGTAAGAAACTTTGGTTTTATCGGCTGCGATCCTCTCCAGCTGTAAAATATTGTCAATTTCGGTCACAGCGGTTTTCATGTTAAACCCATATCCGGAATTACCTTTTAACCAATACATTTTAAAACGCTGGTGATCTGCATAACGGCACTGAAAGCACGGCCTGTGCCCTGCTGCAAAAGCAGTGGCTTCATCTAAAAAGAAAAGCTCTGTCCAGCGATTGGGTTGCATGATTTCGCGGTGCCGGCCTCTAAACTGGAGCGCGCAGGTAATCCAAGCCTTAACCTTAAACTGGCGCACAATTTCTTTACCGGCATTGTGTATTACCCCGCGGTTACCCAGCCAGGCACCCCTGTGCGCGGTTTTAACAATTTGCCCAAAGGGATTTACGCGATTTTGCAACATTCCGGTATTTGATTGGTCTCAGCCGTTAGTTCAAACTATGCAATTGGGTGCAAGACTTTCTTTTCTACGAATTTTATTCAATTGCCACAGATTAACAGATTTGATCTAATCTGTTAATCTGTGGCTTTAATTGGCTAAAAATGTTGCTTCTTCTACCACACTTAAAGCAGCTTGCAACTCAAATTCGCCAATTAGTGCGTCTTTAACTAATCGATAAGCGTGATCTTTCGCTTCGGCAAAAGAAATACTGTATTTGCGCTCAATTGATTGAATATTTGCTGGAAAACGCGAAAGCAGCTTGTCGTAATAAGTATCCAATACCTCAGCCGAAGGCATGGTAAAACTTAAGCGAAGCTGAAAACGCCTTAACAACGCCGCATCGATAAATGATTCGTAATTGGTGGCACAGATTAACAAAGCATTTTCGGGAAAATAATCAATCATCTGGATCATGGTATTCACCAAGCGGTGCATTTCGCCTACATCTTTATCGCCCTCGCTCCTCGCCTTGCCTATCTGATCAAATTCATCTAAGAAAAGAACTGCTTTCTCACGCTTAGCTTTATCGAAAACCATTTTAACATGCTGGGCAGTTTCGCCTAAGCGGGCGCTGATTACATTACTGAGATTAAGCACCAACAGGTTTTTGCCCAGCGCTCCGGCAATGGCTTTAGCTGTAGTGGTTTTACCGCAACCCGAACTACCATGCAACATCACTTTGTTATTAACCGGCAATTCGTACTGGCGCAGTTGCTCAATGTAACTGTGCTCCCTGATCAGTTGATTAAGCAGGATTCGATTATCTTCGTCTAAAAATAAATCATCCAGTTTGATCTGTTCTTTATCGCTTATAATCAGGTCGGTTATGTTCATCATCCCTTTTAGGTATTATTGAGCCACAAAAATAAAAATAAGCCTGAATTTAATCGAAAAGCGCCACTGAATGCTTTAAGTCTTTACATAGCTATAGCATATCCAGGCTTGATTCAATCAAAAATGCACAATTAAAGGACATATTTCGTTACTTTAGCCTGCTACAAAAGCTTACCCCTATTTTTTGATCGATGTTTGATTTTAGACTGAAGGTTTTTTATATCGTTGCCAAACGGCTCAACTTTACCAGGGCTGCCGAAGAATTATTTATTACACAACCCGCAGTAACCAAGCATATACAGGAAATAGAGGCCTTTTACAAAACCAAACTTTTTGACCGGAACGGAACGAAAATTAAAATTACGCAGGCCGGCAATATTCTTTTAAAACACGCCGAAGCATTGATCAATATTCACCGCAATATCGATTTTGAACTTGCTGCACTGGCTAAAAACATAAAAGGAACGCTTCGCATAGGTGCAAGTACAACTATTGCACAGTATTTCCTACCGAAGTACCTGGCCTCTTTCAGACAACAATTTCCTGACATCACCGTATCACTTAAATCGAATAATACAGAAGCAATAGAAAACCTGCTGATTGAAAATAAAATTGATTTAGGATTGGTAGAAGGGCAATCTAAACGCCCTCATATTAAATACACGCCATTTGTACAGGATGAAATTGTGCTTTGTACTGGTAGCAGTAATCCCCTGGCTAAAAAGGCCGTGATTAGCTTAAACGAACTTCAAAAGCTGCCGCTGGTATTGCGCGAGCCAGGTTCAGGTTCATTGGAAGTGGTAGCGGCAGCACTAAAAAATGCAGGTCTGAGCCTTTCTCAACTTAACAGAGATCTGGAACTGGAGAGTGCCGAAAGTATAAAGGCCTACCTGCTCAACACCAATGCTTTTGCGTTCCTGTCTATTCACGCAATACTGAAGGAACTTAAAAGCGGCGAATTAAAGGTTATCGATATTAAAGGGCTCGATATTACGCGTGTATTCTATTTCATTACGCAACAAGGCGATACCCTCGATTTGCAGGAAACTTTCATTAAACACCTCTCGTCTTATAACTTTAAGTTATAATAAATAGCAATTATTCATTTCTATACCTTCAACATGCTATCCATCTTTGTGGTGCAAAAACAACAAAATCATGGATAACAAAATACTGAATAAATCAATCACCGTCAGGGAGATCATTTTCTTTGCTTTTCTTTTATTGTGCCTCCTGCCGTTTATCTCTCCACCGGTTGCACTTTTAATGGGAATTGTGGTTACGCAATCAATTGGTCACCCGTTTTTACATCTTAACCATAAGGCCACGCATATTCTGCTGCAATTTTCGGTAGTGGGGCTTGGATTTGGCATGAATGTACAATCGGCATTGCAGGCTGGCAAAAGTGGCTTTATGTTCACTGTTTTATCGATATTAATCACACTCGTACTGGGCTATTTACTGGGCAGACTTTTAAAGATAGAACGCAAATCGGCCTTCCTGATCACGGTTGGAACCGCTATTTGTGGTGGCAGTGCCATTGCAGCTATATCACCGGTAATTAAAGCCGAAGAAAAACAAATCAGCGTTGCGCTAGGTACCATTTTTATCCTTAATTCGGTTGCATTATTCATTTTCCCACTTGTTGGGCAAAGCCTGCAGCTTTCGCAACAGCAATTCGGGGTTTGGAGTGCTATTGCCATTCAGGATACCAGTTCGGTAGTGGGTGCAGCGAGTAAGTATGGTGCTGAAGCTTTGCAAATTGCCACTACAGTTAAATTAACCCGTGCCTTGTGGATTATACCGATTGCTTTGCTTAGCTCAGTATTATTCAGAAATAAGGGTACTCAAATTAAAATCCCCTATTTTATTGGCCTGTTTGTGCTGGCCATTGTGCTGAATACCTATTTTCCTTTTGTAAAGATTATTGGCAGCCAGATTGTACAGCTTTCTAAGATTGGCTTAACACTCACCCTATTTCTGATTGGTTCAGGTTTATCAAAAGAAGTGTTTACTACAGTTGGTTTTAAACCTATTTTGCATGGATTGATTTTGTGGGTGATGATCTCGATACCTGCGTTGCTGGCGGTGATTTATCTATTGGGTTAACGAGTGTTTTTACCAGCTAAGACATGTAAGGGCGTTTAAGTTTTACCTTTTCCGGGATCGTCATTCCCGCGAAAGCGGGAATCTTAAAGCTTATGCCTGAGTTATTTTTCACCACCTAAGACATTTTAGGGCATTTAAGGTTGGTTAACCTTTTCCTGGAGCGTCATTCCCGCGAAAGCGGGAATTTTAATGCTTATGCCTGAATTATTTTTTACCACCTAAGGCATTTAAGGGCATTTAAGTTTTACCTGTTCCGGGATCGTCATTCCCGCGAAAGCGGGAATCTTAATGCTTATGTTTGAGTTATTTTGCACCACCTAAGACATGTTAGGGTATTTAAGTTTTACCTGTTCCGGGATCGTCATTCCTGCGAAAGCGGGAATCTTAAAGCTTATGCCTGAGTTATTTTTCACCACCTAAGACATGTTAGGGCATTTAAGTTTTACCTTTTCCAGGATCGTCATTCCCGCGAAAGCGGGAATCTTAATGCTTATGCCAGAATTATTTTTTACCATCTAAGGCATTTAAGGGCATTTAAGTTTTACCTGTTCCGGGATCGTCATTCCCGCGAAAGCGGGAATCTTAATGCATATGCCAGAATTATTTTTTACCATCTAAGACGTGAGGCATTTAAGTTTTAATTTTATGAGGCTCAATTGTTCAACCAAGTCCTTCGACAGGCTCAGGATGACAACGGAGTGGGAACCTAATCAAATACGTAAAGGATTGCCGCATGCAGCAATCCTTTACGTATTTACGACTAATTAAAAACGCTTAAGCCAGATCAAAACGATCTAAATTCATCACTTTGGTCCAGGCGGCTACGAAATCATTTATAAATTTCTGTTGTCCGTCTGCGCTGGCATAAACTTCGGCAATTGCTCTTAGTTCTGCATTTGAGCCAAATACAAGATCGGCGCGTGTAGCCGTCCATTTGGGCTGGCCGCTCTGGCGACTGCTGCCAATATACAGTTCACGATCTTCAGAAGCAGCTTTCCAGGCAGTATTCATATCCAGCAGGTTTACAAAGAAATCGTTGCTTAACTGACCCGGATTTTGAGTAAAGACACCGTTTTTAGAGCCATCGAAATTGATATCCAATACACGCAGGCCACCAATCAGCACCGTTAATTCAGGCGCAGTTAAGGTTAACAAATGTGCTTTATCAATCAGCAATTCTTCGGTAGCAACAGGTACCCTTGGGTTGCAGTAGTTACGGAAACCATCGGCTGCAGGCTCAAGATATCCAAACGATTCCACATCAGTTTGTTCCTGCGAGGCATCCATACGACCTGCAGCAAATGAAATAGTTACTGTATTGTTTGCTGCACGTTCTACTCCGGCATTACCTGCCAGTACAATTAAATCGGCCAGCGAAATCTGTTTGTTATCGCTTTGGGCAGCATTAAAATCCTGCTGAATTTTCTCCAACACCCCTAACACTTTTTGCAGCTGAGCCGGATTATTTACCTTCCAATCTTTTTGCGGCGCTAAGCGTATTCGGCCACCATTGGCGCCACCACGTTTATCTGATCCGCGGAAAGTAGCCGCCGAAGCCCAGGCTGTACCAACCAATTCTGATGTAGTTAAACCTGAAGCCAGAATTTTTGCTTTTAGCGCAGCAACATCATTTTCATTCACCAAAGCATGGTTTACTGCCGGAATAGGATCTTGCCAAAGCAATTCTTCCTGTGGTACGTCAGCACCAAGGTAACGCTCACGTGGGCCCATATCCCGGTGTGTAAGCTTGTACCAGGCACGTGCGAAAGCATCAGCAAAGGAATCTGGATTTTCCAGGAAACCCCTTGATATCTTTTCGTAAGCGGGATCGAACCTTAAAGAAAGATCGGTGGTTAGCATGGTTGGCAAATGTTTCTTTGCATTATCGTAAGCATCAGGAATAATGGCTTCTGCATTTTTAGCCACCCACTGATGTGCACCAGCCGGGCTTTTGGTCAATTCCCAGTCGTAACCAAACAGGTTTTCGAAGAAATTATTGCTCCATTTCGTTGGCGTAGTTGTCCAGATTACTTCCAGTCCGCTTGTGATGGTATCGGCACCTTTACCAGAACCAAAGCTATTGCTCCAGCCAAAACCCTGACTGGCAATATCAGCCGCTTCAGGTTCTTTACCCACATTATCGGCTGAGGCCGCACCGTGGGTTTTACCAAAAGTATGTCCACCGGCAATTAACGCTACAGTTTCCTCATCGTTCATGGCCATGCGGCCAAAAGTATCGCGAATATCTTTAGCGGCTAAAACAGGATCAGGATTACCATCTGGTCCTTCAGGATTTACATAAATTAAGCCCATTTGCACCGCAGCAAGTGGTTTTTCGAGGTTACGTGAATGCACATCGCCATCGGCATCATCGTCAGTTACCACTACGCCATGTGCTTTATCGGCGCCATCAGAGCCATGTGCGTAACGTAAATCGCCACCCAACCAGGTAGTTTCCGAACCCCAATAAACTGATTCATCTGCCTCCCAGGCATCCTCACGACCTCCGGCAAAGCCAAAGGTTTTAAAGCCCATCGATTCTAAAGCAATATTACCAGCCAGGATCATTAAATCGGCCCATGAAATTTTACGCCCGTACTTTTGTTTGATAGGCCACAGTAAACGGCGTGCCTTATCTAAACTCACGTTATCGGGCCAGCTGTTTAAAGGTGCAAAACGCTGTAATCCGGCACCTGCACCACCCCGGCCATCACCTACGCGGTAAGTACCGGCACTATGCCAGGCCATTCGGATAAACAAACCACCATAATGCCCGAAATCTGCCGGCCACCAATCCTGCGAATCAGTCATTAGCGCATGTAAATCGCTTTTTACAGCTTCCAGATCTAAGCTTTTAAATGCTTCGGCATAATTAAAATCAGGGTCTGAAGGATTTGATAAAGCTGAATTCTGACGGAGAATATTAAGCTTCAATTGTTTTGGCCACCAGTTGTTGTTACGGGTACCGCCGCCACCTACATTGTGTTTCATGCTGCCGTTATGGAACGGGCATTTGCTGATATCGTTCGGGTCTTTTTCCATCTTTTATCTCAATTTGTTAGTTTAAATTTATGAACTGATATAAAATTAAGGGATTCCTTTCAATAATCACAATCACATAATTCTATGCGTAAATAGTTAAAATCTATTATCCTTATTGCAGCTTAGTTTTCAGGTTTTTATATATAAAGTTATAAAAATTATGCATAAGATTATTAACTATTAAGCCTCCCAGCTACGCATCTATCAGCCTTCATTGTAGCAAAAAGCTATTCACGTCCGTTTCTATGGCAAAACAAAATCCCTATCTCTATAATGAAAATTACAGTAAATTATTTAAAGCACACACTGGCTGTAACCTTGTTAACCATTAGTTTATTTGCTTGCAAAAAAGACAGCAACACCGATCAACCAGTGGCCACAACCGCTACCCTATCGTTTAACAACGGTCTTGACCTTACAGGCAAACTTGATTTCTATATAAACGGCACTAAAAAAGCCAGTCTGGATGCCCTGCTGCACAGCGATTACAGCGAAATACCCGAAGGAAAGTTAAACATTAAAGTAAGCAATGCAGGTTCAACTACTGCAATTGCCGCTTCAGATTTTACCTTTACAGCCGGCCGCAATTACTCGGCATTTGTATGCGGTACAGTAGCAGCTCCCACACTGGTTTTAATTGAAGACAACCTGAATGCCGCAGCAAAGGACAGTGGAAAAATCCGTTTTGTTAACTTAAGCCCAGGTGCAAAAGGGTTAGATTTAAACGTACGCGGTAAACAACCCGTGTTCAGCAACCTGGCTTATAAAAGCGCTACTAGTTTCGAAAATATGGCGGTAGCTACCGAAGTAAATTTCGACTTACGAGAAAATGGAAACACTCAGGTGATCAGCAGCCTTGAAAAGGTAAAAATAGAAAACGGTAAGATGTACACGATTATGGCAACCGGCGAAAGAAGCGAAAACAACGCCAATGTTAAAATGACCGTGATTACGAATAAATAAAGAATTATAGCCTTGTCATTCCTCTCAACTGATCTTCATTGCGGGGAGGGGTGACATCCGTTCCGACTTTCGGCTATGGCGTAGACGCTTCTTTTGTAATTCCCTTTGCACTATCCGTCATTGCCAGCTTGACTGGCAATCTTAATGCAGTAAAAAGGTTAGCGAACCATGTTTAAGGTTCTACTAGCTCAAGCGAGCAATCTTCCCTGTTTTCAGCTATCTTATATATACAAATGGAAGATTTTTTTCCGCTCTATGCCGCGGGGGCATGGTACTTTGGAGCGCCAAAGTACCCAAAGCGCTCTGTCAATCCAGCAATGGGCTTTTTGCACAACCCTATACACATCAAAAAACAGTGGCACTTCGTTTTGTTTGTTAGTACTTAAATAAAAATTCGTGCAAACATGAGCACAAAACCACTGCGTTTTAGGTTTGGCAGTGCCATTTGTACTACTCTGCTCCTGTTTTTTGATTTTCATAGCCCTTGGGATTGACGGCGTTCTTCGCCCAGGGCCGTGGTCTTTCAAAGCAAGTTTAGCAGGATGCCTAAATTACCTACAAAAAGATGTGTCCACAGGATAAGACTTTCGAAAAGCAATCATAATGTGTTAACAGGTAGCTTACATTCTAAGATTGCTTCCCCCCGTAAAAACAGGACAAACTGTCGACTGAAAAGCCGCCGTGTAATCACGATCCCCACCTCCATACATTACGCTTCGCTTTATCACATTTCCTTTACAGAACAATCGGTAACATGTTGATTACGCGCCACGGCTTTTAAATACCTGTGCCGTACCTTTATAGCACACAAATGTATTTATGAAGTTTTATATGAAGTCGGCTTGGCTGCTGATTCTCTTTGCGGGATTTTTCGTCAACAGCTATGCCCAGAATTATTCAATTAAAGGAACGGTACTCGATACCGCCGGACTCCCCCTTCCGGGCGCAGTGGTCAGAATTAAATCCAAAACCGATAGCATTGGCGTTTCGGCCAATAATGATGGAACTTTTACCATTGGCAAAATTAAATCGAAACAGTTTACACTTTCAGCCGCCTTTATTGGTTTTGATACCTTTAGCAAACAATATCAGATTGAAAAAGGCAATAGCCTTACGATTGAAAACATTAAATTAAAGCCTTCTTCCAATACGCTGGATGCAGTGGTGATTTCGGGTGTGCCGCCTGTAAAAGTAACCGAAGATACCGTGAGTTTTAATGCCAAAGCCTTTCCAGTGCGCGATGGTGATGCTGTAGATGAAGTGCTGAAAAAATTACCAGGTGTAAAAGTAGATAAAGACGGGAATGTAACCAGTCAGGGCTCGCCGATAACCAAAATACGGGTAAATGGAAAAGATTTCTTTGGAACGGATGTGGCTACAGCGATTAAAAACCTGCCGGCAGATATCATTAAAAACCTACAGTTTATTGATGACTACGGAGATCAGGCTAAATTGACCGGCATTAAAACCGGCGAACCAGAAAAGATATTGAACCTAACCATCCAGGAAGATAAAAAGAAAGGTTATTTCGCCCGTGCTTCGGCAGGTGTGGGTAATGCCGACCGCTATAACACGAGCCTCAGGGGTAACAGCATGAAAGGCGAACGTCAACTTTCGTTTGATGCTACCTCTGCCAATGCCAACATGCGTGGTGGTGGCGGCGATGGCGTAACTACCCGGAATGCTGTCGGATTAAACTTCAAAAATGAGTTTAGCCCTAAATTTTCGCTTGATGCCGGCTATAATTTCAATAACGACCGCAACAATACCATCAGCAGCACTTATACACAGAATATTTTACAAGGCGATGGGCAAAACATCAACCGTTTGGAAGATGCGCAAAACAATAACAAGAGTGATAATTACAGCCATTGGATGGGTGGTAACCTCGAGTATAAAATCGATACGATGAACTACTTGAAAATTTCGCCAAATTTTAACTACAACACCGGAATAGGTAACAGCACAGGTGGATCGCTGGTTACGCAAGATACTTTATTTACCCGACGCGAATCGACCAATGCAAACAGTTCGAACAGTTTTAGTGCCAAGACAAATGTTTTCTACAATCACAAATTCGCTAAAAAAGGCCGTAACCTGAGCAGCTGGGGTAACATCAACTACTCAAACAGCGGCAGCGACAGAAACGCTTACAATCAATACATCAATATCCTGGACAGTAAAACCGATTCGTTAATTCAAAATCAGCTGAACAATCAGGACAACAATAACCTGGGTTTAAATGTTGGCGTATCTTATATGGAGCCGCTATGGCATAAAACCTTTATCGAGGTAAACTACAACTGGAACCGTACTTCGACTAATAATGCTAAAGAGACATACGATGTAACCGCAGGCAACCAGGTTTTTAACCCACAGCTCAGCAATATTTACGATTACCAGTTTGTAACCAATAAAGTGGGGATGAATTACCGTTACATTGGCGAAAAGCTAAATTATACGCTGGGGCTTAATGCACAACCGGCTGTTTTAACCGGACAAAACCTCAGTCGTGATATTAAAACCGAAAACCGTACTTTTAACTTGATCCCATCAGGCAGGTTTTCTTATAAATTTTCTAACCAGCAATCTATTGATGTAAATTACTGGGGCAGAAACAATCAACCGGGCTTTTTGCAATTGCAACCCATTTCTGATAACTCCAACCTGCAAAATGTAATTACAGGAAACCCCGATTTGAAGCCTGAATTTGTACACAGTGTGAATGCCCACTATAAACAGGCAGACTGGAATGCGGGGAAGGTGATTCTGGCCAATTTCAGATACGAAAGAACTGACAATAAAATTGTAACCACAAAAGCACGTGTACCCGGTACCGTAAATCAGTTAACCAGCTACACCAATACCGATGGCTATTACACCATACAAGGCGATTATAATATCAGCAAACCACTTTCGGCTGAACGTAAATTTACCATCGGCTATTCAGGTTCAGGACAATTAAACAACAACATTTCGTTTACAGACGATAGCAGAATTGAAGCGCAAAACATTTCCTGGCGGCAGGAACTGGAGTTCAGAGTGGATCTGAAAGACATTACCAATTTCGAACTTCAAACAGCTTATTCTCAAAACCTGACCAGCTATTCGAATACAAGTTTTAGTAACCGCCAGTCGAATCGTTTTGAGTATGGTATTGAAGGCCGGAATTATTTCTTTAAAGCTCTTACATTGGGCTACGATTTCAGCAAGCAGATTAATACCGGATTTGATAACGGATCGGTACGTAATCCTACCCTGCTTCGTCTCTCGATGGAATATAAATTTATGAAAAACGACATGGCTGCTATCCGCGTAGAAGGATTTGACCTTTTTGATCAGAATTCTGGTATATCGAGAGATGTATTTGATAACGTAATTGTCGACAAGCAAGTAAACCGACTTGGCCGTTATTTTATGCTATCGCTGATTTACAGGGTACGCAAATTCGGCTAACTGGTCACAGATTCAATAAGAAAGATTAAAGCTGTAGCTTGCCTTGTGGCAGGCTACAGTTGTTTAAAGCCGGTATATTTTAGAATTATCCAGCACAACATTCAGCTTTAAGCGCCTTTTTTTGTGCCTAGACTTTCCATTAACTGATCGTAAAGATCGTCGCTTACCGCCTTTTGTGGTTTCATTTTCTTCACCGTAGCCCGCTTACCTTTGGCCTTAGCCTTTATAATTTTAAGCAGTTCATCGCTGTACTCATCTTTAAATGCGCCTAAATCAAAGGACGAGCTGTATTGCTTAATTAAAGCCAGTCCTACATCCATTTCCTTTTTAGTGATATTAATATCTCCTACTTTATTTATTTCAGATAAACTTCTGATTTCCTGCTGAAAACGAATTTTAGTAATCACAATTACATCATCCATGGGATGAATAACGCAAAGGTTTTCTGTATTGCGCAAAACAAAGCGAGCTACACCAGCCTTTTTCGATTTCACCAGGGCTTTTAACAATAAAGCATAAGCTTTTCTCCCCTGCTTTTCGGGCTCTGAATAATATGAAGTTTCGTAATATATTGGATTAATAGCCTCGATATCGACGAAATTCTCCAGCTCAATAATTTTTGTCTTTTCTGGCGATGCTTCTTCAAAATCATGTTTATCTAAAATGATATAACGATCTTTCAAAAAATACCCCTTTACAATTTTATCAAAGGGTACCTCTTTATGTGTCTTTTCGTTGACCCGCATAAACCTGATTTTCTCATGATCTCGTTCATCCAGCATATCTAAATCCAGGTGACTGTTTTCGACACCCGAAAATAATTTAACCGGAATATTAACCAGCCCAAATCCAATTGAACCTTTCCAGATTGATCTCATCTTAATAAATTTAACTTCACTACTAACAGTCTGGCAAAGCCGATTGTTTTGTGATCTCACTGGTTGGTGGCGCACCAATCAGCTCAGTGATCGTATTTCGGTTGGTGAGTCACCAACCGATAAGAAAATATGATCGTCTTCCTGAACTTGTTTCAGGACCTCTCGTTTTAATGATCCTATTCAAGATTGAAGAGATGCTGAAACACCCGTCCGACTGGCCGGGCGGAAGTTCAGCATGACGTAGTGGGGTAATAGAAACTACTGAAATTGATCCTTAGCTTTTTGAATGGCCTTTTTCAGATCAATACCTTTACCCAGCACACCTTTAAAAAGATCGCCTTTTTCTTTTAGCCTAGCCATGGTATTAAAAATGGTAAAATCTTTCATTTTCAAGCCTGGTTTAACTTCATCCCAATCCAATGGCATAGAAACCGTTGCACCAGGCTTTGGTCTTACCGAATATGGTCCGGCGATGGTTGCACCCGGACGATTTTGTAAAAAATCGAGGTACATTTTCCCTTTGCGGGCGGCAATGCTGCGTTCGAGCGTCGTAAACTCGGGCAAAGCGGCATGAACGGCTTCCACTATAATCCTTGCAAAAAGCTGTGTTTGTTCGTAGGTATACTTTGCCCCCATCGGAATATAGATGTGAATTCCGGTTGATCCCGAAGTTTTAGGAAAACTGGGTACATCAATGGCATCGAGCACCTCTTTTACCTGAAGTGCGGCTACAATTACCTGATCAAAATCCTGCTGATCGGGATCAAGATCTATCACACAATAATCCGGATAATCGGGCTTTTTAGCACGCGAAAACCAGGGATTGATTTCAATACAACCCAGTGATACCATCCACAAGAGTGTAGCCAGATCGTTGCCTAACAAGTATTCTTTCTCTTCGCCATCGCCGGTTGAGTAAGGAAAAGTTTTTGCCCATTCAGGAGCTTTTCCCTTAACATCTTTCTGGTAAAAAGGCTTTCCTTTTATCCCACCCGGAAAACGGTTTAAAGATTGCGGTCTATCTTTTAAATAAGGCAACATATACTCCGATACTGCAGCATAGTAATTTAACAAATCGCGTTTGGTAATGCCCTCACCAGGCCAGTAAACCTTAGAAAGGTGATTAAATTCAAGCGTTTTACCCTTTATTTTAAGCTCTTGTCTGTCGCCTTTGTCACTTAACAAGTTATCAGCATTCATTTTTGATATTTCTTTATTGTCTAATTTTTTATCTTCAGCCTGCTTAACTATTTCTTTAACTGTTTCAGCTTGTTCCCTTACCACTTCTGTAGCCTTTTTATCTTCGCGCATTCCTTTGAACGAAGGATGCCTGAACACCCCATCGCTTGTAATTTCGGTAAACTCTACCTCGGCAACCAGTATCGGTTTCATCCAGATTATCTCTGCATTGGGTTGCATGTATTGAAATCGCGAGCGCTTATTTACATCAGGAATAACCTCAAAAGGGCTTTTCCTCGTAATATAAGGTTCAAACAATTTCATCAGCTCCTTTTGATCCTGATTAGAAAAACCTGTGCCTACCTTGCCAGCAAATGTTAATTTACCTTTTTTATACACTGCTAATATGAGCGAACTGAAAGATTTGGAAGTGTCTTTGTTTTTGGTAAAACCAGCAATCACCACTTCCTGCCTTTTATTGATTTTTATTTTAAGCCAGTCTTTGGATCTGCTATTTATGCTATAAACGGAAGATTTACGCTTGGCCATAATTCCTTCTAGCCCGATCTTCTTAGCAGCTTCAAAAAATGCTGTTCCGTTGGTATCAAAAACTTTGGAAATGCGGATGCGATCGTTATTTTGAGGTAATATTTCATTCAATATCGCCTGTCTTTCAACCAGCGTAAGGCCGGTAAGGTCCTTTCCTTTATACCACAAAATATCGAAAACGCAATAAGTTAATGCACCGTCGGCTTCACTCCGCCAGTTTTGCAGTTGACCAAAATTCGAAATGCCTTTTTCATTCAGCACCAATACTTCTCCATCCAAAACGGCGTTTAGTTTCAGCGATTTTAAGAGCTCATAAACAGGATAAAATTTTTCGTTAAATGATTTTTTGTTTCTCGAAAGCAGTTCTACTTCATCTTTATTCAAGAAAGCAAGTGCGCGATACCCATCCCACTTCACTTCATATTGCCAGTCTGCATCATCAAAAGGGCTATCCACCAGCGTGGCCAACATGGGTTTTATATTTTTTAAAATGACCGATTTAGGTGCCCCTTTAAGCAATTTAGCCGGATCGGGATTTTCGTCCTGCAGATCAGCAGATTCCGGATCACTTTTAACTTTTTTTTTAATCTTTACGGCTTTGGCCAGCTTTTCATCACTAATAGTTTGTGCTTTACCCGATTTCCATACCTTTTGACTGGTTTTCTCCATCACCGCAATAGTCTTTCCCGAAAGTACCGATTCATCCAGTTTCGTGACATCCTTTTTAGTGGCAAATTCATCATCATGTTTAATCAGCAGCCAGGCATTTTCGCCCATGCCTTTAGTTTTTACCAAAGCAAATTCCCCGTTTAATTTTTGCCCGTGTAAACGTACTTTAACAGATCCCTTAGCCAGTTCTTTAAGCAAATTATTTTCCTGGGCTTTTTTTCCTTTTATATCTTCTATCGTTTCGTACCAACCCTGATCCCAAACAATTACGGTTCCGCCACCATATTCTCCTTTCGGAATAATGCCTTCAAAATTGCGATAATCGAAAGGATGATCTTCTACCATCATGGCCAGGTGTTTAATTTTAGGATCGAGTGAAGGCCCTTTGGGTACAGCCCAACTTTTTAAAACCCCACCCATTTCCAACCGGAAATCGTAGTGGAGCCTCGAAGCATCGTGCTTTTGAACCACAAACATTAATCTTTTGCTGTCTTTACTCATCCCAGCCTTAGGTTCGGTGGTCTTTTTAAAATCTCGTTTTTGATTGTACGCCTGTAAACTCATTATCGTTTATTTTAAACTGGCCGAAATGCCTGTTAAAGAAACCTTTGTGAGCAGATATTGGTTTTTAAAATGTGATAATTCAATTTTCTGAGCAATGTGAGCTGATTATTTAAATGGGTAAAAAATGACTATTTACTATTTTTTTACTCTTTTTTGCTCTTTTTTTACTAATTGTCTTTTTAATGTCATTTGAAGTTTATATCTTGAAAACCTAAACTAAAACTTCATGGATGACAGAACCAACCTAATCATCGGCGTATTCTCACTACTTTCTGGTTTCGGTATTTTGATCGAATTACTTCGTAACAAAGGCCGAGAAAGGCGGTTTTAAGTTTAAAGGGCCGAATAGATTAGTTTATTCGGCTCCAAAAACACTTTATTCTTCGTCTGGTTAAGCTCCATCAGTTTTCTGCCCCTCTTCTCCAAATCCACAACAAAACAGCCATTTCCTATATTTTCAATAAACAATCCTAATCCTGCTAAGGCGTAATGGTTTAGCCCATATTTGATTTTATTATTTTTAAACGTGCATATAACGTTTATTATTTATATCTTCATGCCAACCAAGTATAAATCAACCTCCCATGAAAAAATCTTTCCGTTCTGGTTTTAATTGTGTAACGCTAATTGTCCTCCTTATTTTTTTAACACACAATTCGGGTGCACAACAAAACTTTAATGCCGATAAACAGCTTTTTGATTATGGCTGGAAATTTAGCCTGGCTAACCAAACCGATGATTACAGTGCTCCTGCTTTTGACGATCGAAAATGGCGTGGGCTCGATTTGCCTCACGACTGGAGTATTGAAGGCAAAATGGAAGCCAAAAATCCAATGGGAAACGATGGTGGTTATTTTCCGGCAGGGATTGGCTGGTATCGTAAAACATTTTCTTTGCCAGCCAGTGCAAAAAATAAACGCATATCTGTTTATTTTGAAGGCGTTTACATGAATGCCGAAGTTTTCATCAATGGTAAATCGCTGGGTGTTTACCCTTATGGTTATTCAGCTTTTAGTTACGATTTGAGTCCTTATTTGAAATATGGTGCTAAAAATACCATCACCGTTCGGGTTGATAACGCCCAACAAAAAAACTCACGCTGGTATAGCGGATCAGGAATTTACCGTCATGTGTGGCTGGTGAGTAAAGATCCGGTTCACATCGATCAATGGGGCGTTTTTATTACTACACCAAAGGTAAGCAGCAACAAAGCCACCGTTCAGGTAGCAGCTAAACTTAAAAATGATACCGATATGCCTAAAAATGTTGCCTTATCTATTTCGCTCTTTGATAAAACCCACAAAAAAGCAGCTACAAAGATTGTTCAGGTTAACATAAACCCCAATAGTTTTAAGGAGGTAACTGAGCAAATTGAAGTGAAAAACCCAGACTTATGGGCTATTCAAACCCCAGATTTATATCAGGCAGAGGTTGAAATAAGAAGAGATAAAAAGCTCTTAGACAAGGTAACTCAGCCATTCGGCATCCGCTCAATAAATTTCAGTGCTACCAAAGGATTTGAACTGAATGGCCAAAACATCAAACTAAATGGTGGTTGTGTACATCACGATAATGGCAGTTTGGGTGCAACAGCTTTTGATCGCGCCGAGGAAAGAAAAGCTGAGCTGTTAAAATCCGCAGGATTTAATGCCGTTCGCACTTCACATAACCCACCATCAGAAGCCTTTTTAGCAGCCTGCGATAAACTGGGGCTCCTCGTAGTTGATGAAGCCTTTGATGGCTGGCGTACGGGCAAAAACAAGTATGATTATGCTTTATATTTTAACGATTGGGCAGCACTTGATGTGGCCGCAATGGTTAAACGCGATCGTAACCATCCCTCAATCATTATGTGGAGCATTGGTAATGAAATTATTGAACGCAAAGAACCGCAGGCGATAGAAACAGCCAAACTCCTTTCAAGCTATGTAAAAAAACATGACACTACAAGACCGGTTACTTCGGCCATGACTACCTGGGATAAAGATTGGGCCATGTTTGATCCGCTAATGGCAGCGCACGATGTAGCCGGATACAATTATCAATTACACCATGCAAAGGCAGATCATGAGCGGGTGCCCTCACGCATTATTGTACAAACAGAATCTTATCCCAGAGATGCCTTTGCCAACTGGGCGTTGGTACAGCAAAACAGCTACATTATCGGCGATTTTGTTTGGACAGCCATGGATTATTTGGGCGAATCGGGCATTGGGCGCTATTTTTACCCCGGAGAATTGGAAGGGCAGCATTGGGAACGCGATCTTTTTCCGTGGCATGGTGCCTATTGCGGTGATATTGACTTAACAGGCTGGCGAAAACCCATTTCGCACTACCGGAGCATGCTTTATAATGATAACGAACAAATTTACCTCGCAGTAAAAGAGCCCAATCCACTTAATGGAGGTGTAATTAAAGAAACCATGTGGTCGGTTTGGCCGACCTGGGAAAGCTGGACCTGGCCGGGTTACGAAGGCAAAGCAATACAGGTAGAAATTTATGCCAAATACCCCGCTGTACGCCTTTACCTCAACAACAAACTAATCGGCGAAAAGGAAACTACCGCCAAACAGGAGTTTAAGGCTGTATTTTCCATTCCTTATCAACCAGGCGAGCTAAAAGCTGTAGGTGTAGTTAACGGCAAAGAAACAACAGCCTCAATTTTGAAAACTGTTGCAGCGGCTTATAAAATCAGGTTAAAAGCTGATAGAAACAGGCTATTGGCTAATGGACAAGACCTCTCGTTTATCACTGCAGAAATAGTAGATAAGGATGGGAATATCAAACCTGATGCAAACAATACGCTGACTTTTAAATTAACAGGGGCAGCAAGCCTGGCAGCCACAGATAATGCCAATCTGAAAGACATTACACCTTATACTTCAAATACCAGAAAGGCCTGGAATGGCAAGGCTTTGGCTATTGTAAAGAGTACGCACACTACCGGAAATATTAAGCTGCAGGTGAGTTCGCCAGGACTTCCCGATGCATTTTTAGATCTCACATCCATTCAAAATGGCATCAAATAAACAGATCAAATCATAAAGCGTAACACTTATAATACCCCATAAATTCGTTTTGTAAATTAATTTTGACTATATTGTAATATCCTTAAAATATTCCCCCCGGAGGCGGAGGATTTATCTTTTTCGGAGGACTACCCATGAAAAAGATATTTCTATATGAGCCCGACGTGGCTATTTTCGAAATTATTAGTCTGATATTAACCGAAGAAGGCTGTCAGGTAAAAAATCTTCCTTACTGGGATAGCGATTTAACTACTGCCGTGGTAAGCTATACACCAGATTTGGTAATAATGGATTGTTTTCAAGACTTGCTCCGACCGGCCAGATTATGTAGATTAATCAGCGTTTTATGCCCGCAAACCGGCCTTATTGCCACAAGCTGTAATCCGGATATAGATTTGACTTACCGTAAAATGGGTTTCGATGCTTATTTACGCAAACCATTTGATATTGCGCAGCTTAGCACACTGGTAAGCCGATATGTAACACAAACTGCGGGTTGTTAGATCATTGCCATTATCTTTTTATAAGCAACATGGAGCACAATCTGCCTCAGTAAGCCATATCAACGCTTCAGTGGTAAAGAAAACCACCAGAGCAGAAAAAAAAGCAGATATCAGCCAAAAAAAACGAAATTTGGATTCAGATAAATGATTTGCCAATCGGTAATTGAGGTATCCTGCAATTATCAGTTGTGGTAATGAACTGATATCGGCATCATTATGAAGATAATTGACATCTATTTTAGTAATAAAGGCAAACGAATCATGATCGTGATTTTTGCTTTTATTATGTTTTACCTGGTATCTTATGTACTCAATCCCTATTCGAGGTGGTGGGTAGAATATATCAATTCATCATACTATGAAATTCTGGGCGAAATGACTATCACCTTCTTATTCTGTGTGATTATGTCAGAATCGAGCATTTTTATGCATAAGCTGCTAAATAAACGCTTTCCCTGGACCCAGGCCCCGCTTAAACGACTTTCGATAGAAACCATTGCCAATATTATATTGGTGCTGATTCTTATTTTTTTTCAGGTTTTAATCCATATCGCCTTAAGCGGTGAAGAAAAAAGGGAAATGTCTCCGCAAGACCTCACTGATTTTGCCCAGTTTATTGTGGTAAGCATACTCATTGGATTAATGATTAGCGGAATCAATACTGGCAATTTCCTGATCATGAACTGGAAAAGTTCGGCGATGGAAGCACTTGAAAATAAAGTAAAAGCAGCACAGCACGAGCAAGCTGCTGCCGAAGCCGAATTACTGGCCTTGAAACTGCAAATCGACCCTCATTTTGTTTTTAATAACCTGAGCGTGCTTTCCGAATTGATACTTGAAGACCAGCAACTGGGTTATGAATACGCCGAAAACTTCTCTAAAGTGTATCGCTACCTCTTACTCAATGCCAAAAAAGATCTAATTAGCCTGGCCGACGAGATTAAATTCATCCATGCCTATATTTTTCTTTTACAGCAAAGAGCCGGCACAGGTGTTCAGTTTAATATTGAAATTGATCCGGCATTGAACCACCTGCGTATACCACCATTAACTTTACAGCTGCTGATTGAAAATGCGTTAAAACACAATAAATTACTGAAAGACGACCCTTTAAAAATTTCAATAAAAGGCACCGATTCTGAAGAATTAACGGTTAGTAATGGAATTAAAGCACTGGACAGGAAACCAGTTTCAGCGGGTATTGGTCTGGATAATATTAAAAAGAGATATCGGTTACTGGGGAAAGCATTACCCACAATTGTACAAGATTCGCAGCAGTTTACGGTAATTGTTCCACTTATTAAATTATGATTAAAAATATTCTAATCGTTGAAGATGAAAAACCAAATGCCGATCGTTTAAAAAGATTGATTGGCATTGTACGTCCAGATATTGCTATTTTGGATGTATTGGGGAGCGTATCTGAAAGTATGGCCTGGTTATTAAAAAACGATTGTCCAGACCTGATTATGATGGATATCCGATTATCAGACGGCTTGAGTTTTGAAATTTTAGAGCAAACTAATCTTAAATGTCCGATTATTTTCACCACGGCCTATGATGAATATGCGGTGAGGGCATTTAAATTCAACAGTGTCGATTACATTCTGAAACCGATTGATCAGGATGAACTGGCATTGGCTATTGAGAAAGTGGAGGAGCGAAATTTACCAGACCCGATGATTGCAGTTCAAAACCTGCTTAACCATTTAGATCGCAAGTCCTATAGAAGTCGTTTTCTTCTTCCCTATCGTGATGGTTTTAAAACGCTTTTGGTAAATGAAGTTGCTTATTTTTATGTTGAATTAAAAATTACAAGGGCGTTTTTGAATAATTCTACTGAAGAAAACCTGGGTCAAACTCTGGAAGAGCTGGAACAACAGCTCGATCCTAAACAATTTTTCAGGGCTAACCGCCAGTTTATCATTAACATTGATGCGGTACAAAACATCCACAATTATTTTAATGGCAAACTAAAAATTAAGCTAAAGCACAATCCGGAAGCCGAGGTAATTGTTAGCCGCGAAAAGGCGCAGCAATTTAGAAACTGGATGGATTATTAATTAAAGAACAACCACACAAAGGACTTTCTTCTAACCAAAAATCGCGCTTCGCACTATTAGCCAATTGCCCGATCCTGCCGCATAGTTTCAGCCATTGTTTCCTACGATTCAGCAGCAAATTCTTCCGTTTCGGTCAATTATTCAGCCTCGCGCGTTTAATTTCTTTGTCTTTTTGCCATACAATCAAATCTTAAAAAAGAATGGCAATAACTTATAAGCAAATAAAAGCTAGCCTGTACAATATTTTGGCAATAAGCACCATTGCTTTAGTGGCCGCCTGTGGCACTAGCGCAAACGATAATGCAATGCAACAGGAAGCCAGCCCTGAAGTAGAATTTATTACTTTAAGTACAGGAAATGCGGGTATAGAAAAAAAATATCCCGGTACTATTGAAGGCAAAGTAAATGTTGACATTAAAGCACAGGCTACGGGGTATCTGGCTGCTATATATGTAAAGGAAGGCGATTACGTTAAAAGCGGGCAAACGCTTTTCCGCATTAAAGGTGATGCACTAAATGCACAAATAAGCAATAACGAGGCTGCTTTGAGTGCGGCTTTGGCCAATCAGGCAACGGCAAAACTGGAGGTTGAAAAAATTAAACCTTTAGTAGCAGGCAAAGTAGTTACCGATGTACAGCTACAAACTGCCGAATCGAACTATAAAGCCACTGTAGCCGCTGTTGCGCAAGCTAAGGCAGCCCTTAACGCTGCAAAAATTAATGCCGATTTTTCGGTAATAAAAGCACCAGTTAGCGGTTATATTGGCCGTATTCCTAACCGCATTGGAAATTTAGTGACTCCTGCTGATGCAAATCCAATGACTACGCTTTCTGAAATCGATGAAGTATATGTTTATTTTGCCATGAGCGATGCCGATTATCTGCGCATACTTAAAGGGGGTAAAAGCAATAGCGAAAAAATAACCGGGGTTGACCTTATCCTCTCTGACGGAAGTTTATATGGGATAAAAGGAAAATTAGAAACCGCAAGTGGAAATATCGACAGAACAACCGGAACCATTGCTATGAAAGCTATTTTCCCTAATCCAGATAAGTTTTTACGCTCAGGAGGCTCGGTACGCGTAGTAATTAATACCGCACTCAGTTCGGTTATGACTATCCCGATGGCCAGTGTTAAAGATATACAGGATAAGTTTTTTGTATACACCCTCGGCGATAGCAATAAAGTGAACATGCAGCCCATGGAAATTGCCGGCAAATCAGGTCAAAATTACCTGGTTAAAAGCGGACTAAAATCGGGCGATCGGATTGCAACAAACAATATCGAAATCCTGGCGCAGGGAATGGTTGTTAAGCCAAAAGTTGCCAGGCCCTAGCGCAATCATATCCAATATTAAATTTTAGAATTTATTTTATGTTAAAGAATATAATCGATAGACCAGTAATGGCTACCGTAATCTCTATTGTGCTCGTTATTTTGGGTATAATTGGTTTGACCAGATTATCGGTAACCCGTTTTCCGGATATTTCGCCTCCTACGGTTTCGGTAAGTGGCTCTTATCCTGGCGGCAATAGCGAAGCGGTAATCAGATCGGTGGTAACACCTTTAGAAGAACAGATTAACGGTGTAGAAGATATGCAGTACATCAAATCTACTGCAAGTAATGATGGGTCATTCTCCATAAGCATTATTTTTAAGCAAGGTGTAAATGTTGATCAGGCTGCTGTAAATGTACAAAACAGGGTACAGCAAGCTACACCAAAGCTTCCTCAGGAAGTAATCAGGATGGGGCTTACCACTTCTAAGCAACAAAACAGCATGATTATGATCTTCAACCTGTATAGCGAAGACCATGCAAAATATGATGAATTGTTTTTGCAGAATTATGCCAACATTAACCTTATTCCGCAAATTAAACGTGTACCGGGTGTAGGCCAGGCACAGGTTTTCGGAGCGAAAGATTATTCGATGAGAATTTGGTTAAATCCGCAGAAAATGGCGAATGCAGGCCTGGTTCCTGCTGACATTAAAGCAGCAATTGCCGATCAGAGCTTAGAAGCAGCCCCAGGGAAACTGGGGGAAGAATCAGACGCTGCACTTGAATACGTGATGCGTTACAAAGGCAAGAAAAACCTGCCCGAACAGTACGAAAACATGGTGATAAAAAACCAAAAAGGCAATGTACTGCGTTTAAAAGAAGTAGCCAGGGTAGAATTTGGTTCCATTTCTTACAGTGGAGATAATAAATCGAACGGAAAAAACGCGGTTACACTGGCCATTTTACAAACTACCGGTTCTAATGCCAACGAAATAGAAATTGGTGTAAGGGCTGAGCTTGAGCGATTATCGAAATCTTTTCCTCCGGGTATTAAATATTATACCTTAATGAGCACCAAAGAACGTTTAGATGAAGCTACAGGTCAGGTTAAATCGACATTGATAGAAGCATTTATATTGGTATTCATTGTTGTATTTCTTTTCCTTCAGGATTTTAGATCGACCATTATACCAGCCATTGCAGTTCCGGTGGCCATTATTGGTACTTTTTTCTTCCTGCTTGTATTTGGCTTTACCATTAATATTTTAACCCTTTTTGCACTGGTGCTGGCCATAGGTATTGTTGTAGATGATGCCATTGTGGTGGTAGAGGCAGTACATAAAAAAATGGAAGGTTCGGATATGACCGGGCGCGAAGCCACACGTTCGGCCATGAGCGAAATTACGGGTGCCGTAATATCCATCACCCTGGTTATGTCGGCAGTATTTATTCCCATTGGCTTTATGACCGGATCTGCCGGAATATTTTACAAGCAATTTGCTTATACGCTGGCCATTTCTATCATTATTTCGGCAGTTAACGCTTTAACGTTAACCCCTGCCCTTTGTGCACTTTTCTTAAAGAACAATCATGATGGGCATGACCAGCATAAAAAGCAAAAACAAAATTTTTCGCAACGCTTCTTTACCGGCTTCAATTCAGCTTTTAACCGGTTAACAAACCGGTACACCGATGGTTTAAAATTCCTTACGAGATATAAATGGTTTGCTGGCGGATTAACCCTGGCAATTATCGCTCTTGCAGGCTGGATGATGATGACGACCCCTAAAAGTTTTGTACCGATGGAAGATGATAGCTTTATTGTATATAGTTTAAGCATGCCTGCCGGAACAGCGCTAAACCGCACAACAGCCACAGTTGCTAAAATCGACAAGCTATTAAAAGAGGTAGAAGCTGTTGACAATAATACCAATATTACTGGTTTTAACATCCTGAGCAATAGTGCAGGCCCATCATACGCCATGGGTTTTGTAAAGCTTAAAGCGCCTAAAGAACGTGGTGCTGTTAAGGATATTGATGCCGTAATGGGAATTATTACAGGTAAGCTGGCCTCTGTAAAAGATGGACAGGTTATGGCCTTCCGTATGCCTCCGGTTGAAGGTTTTGGAACAACCGCTGGTGCAGAAATTGTGCTGCAGGATCGACTTGGCCGCAATATGGCTTCCTTAAAATCGCAGGCCGATAAATTAATCGGTCAGATTATGCAGCAACCGGGCGTTCAGTATGCTTATACCACATTCAGGGCCGATTACCCGCAACTGGAACTTGAGGTTGATGAAGATAAAGCCAAACAAATGGGCGTTAGCATTGCCGGATTGCTGGATGCTGTGCAGGTTTACTTTGCAGGCGATCAATCTGCAGATTTTTCGAGATTTGGAAAATTTTACCGGGTAAGTATTAAAGCCGATGGTATTTTCAGAACAGATGAAGATGCTTTTAACGAAATATTTGTTAAAAATGACCAGGGCGAAATGGTTGCTGCAAAAGCTTTGCTTTCCTTACAAAAAGTGTATGGTCCGGAATCGGTAAACAGGTACAACTTGTACAATGCTGTTACCATTAACGTAAGTGCTGCCCCGGGTTTCAGTAATGGCCAGATTATGGAAACGCTGGAGAAAGTATTAAATAAGCTCCCATCCGATTACAGCTACGAATGGACAGGATTAAGTTTGGAAGAAAAAGCCTCAGGCAACCAAACTGTAATGATATTTGGTCTGTGTTTATTGTTTGTGTACTTCCTACTGGCTGCCCAATATGAAAGTTATCTGTTGCCATTGGCGGTATTACTATCTATACCAACAGGTGTAATTGGTGCTTTTGCCGGTATAAAACTGGCTGGTTTAGACAATAATATTTATGTGCAGGTTGGTTTAATTATGCTGGTTGGTTTGCTGGCAAAAAATGCAATCTTAATCGTCGAATTTGCAGTACAACGCCGTCAGTCAGGCCTTTCTATTGTAAACGCAGCTTATGAAGGTGCAAAAGAAAGATTGCGCCCAATTATCATGACTTCATTAGCTTTTATCGCTGGGATGATTCCCCTGATGACTGCTACCGGAGGAACTGCTACCGGAAATAAATCAATCAGTTTTGGTGCAGCATTCGGTATGTTTAGCGGGGTAATTTTAGGATTATTCATCATCCCTATGCTGTTTATGCTCTTCCAGTTCCTTCAGGAGAAAGTTTCGCGCAAAACTCAAATACAAAAAGCAGACATCGTATCATGAAAACAACATTAAAACATCTTATACCTGCACTGGCTATTGTTACTTTACTGGCATCATGTGCCGTAGGTGGCAAATATAGCCGACAAACGCTTTCAACGCCAGCGCAATACCGGAATCAGATTAGCTTAACCGGCGATACAGTACTGCTTCCGTGGAAATCTTTTTTTAAGGAGCCCCAACTCAATCTGCTTATTGAAAACGCTCTTAATAAAAACTCCGAAGTGGCTACTGCCTTGTTAACTATGGAACAACTTGATCTGGCTTTTAAACAAGCCAAACTATCTATATTGCCAACACTTAACCTCGCAGTAAGCGCAAACCGCAGTTTTCAATCTAAAAACTCACTCAATGGTTCACTTTCAGGCCAGTTTGTAAGCACCAGTTACATTGATGATTACAATGCCAATTTACAATTGGCCTGGGAAGCCGACATTTGGGGAAAGGCTGCGATGCGCAAAAGTGGTGCAATGGCCGAGTACCTGGCTCAAAAAGAAAATATTGCCGCAGTAAAAACCAAAATTATAGCACAGGTTGCAAAGGCTTATTATAACCTGATTGGCCTTGATGAGCAATTACGCATAGCGAAAAGAAATGTACAATTAAGCGACAGTACGCTTAGCATGCTAAATCTGCAATACCGTGCCGGGCAGGTAAACTCGCTGGCAGTTGAGCAGGTTAAAGCACAGCAAAAAACAGCTGAACTTTTAGTACCACTTGTGCAAAAAAATATAGAGATGCAGGAGCATGCGCTTAGCATATTGTGTGGAGAATATCCCGACGCGGTAAAACGCTCGGGTACATTAGCCAGTGTGGCTCCGGATGCCATTTTTGCAACAGGTGTTCCTGCTATGCTTTTATCGCGCAGGCCTGATTTAAAAGCAGCCGAATTGCTGGTAAGGTCGGCAAATGCCAAAACCGGATTAGCCAAAGCAGCCATGTATCCGTCAATAAGCCTTTCAGCACAATCGGGATTAAATGCGTTCAATATCAAAAACTGGTTTAATATTCCGGGTTCGATATTTAATACTCTTGCTGCGAACCTGACGCAACCTGTTTTTCAGAAAGCAGAATTAAAAACAGCTTATCAAACTGCGCTCCTTGAACAGCAAAAATCGGTTATAACATTTAAACAAACCATGTTAACAGCTGTTGCTGAAGTTTCTGATGCCATGAGCCAATCGGTACATGCAGACGAAAGGCTGGCTTTGATTGATGCTAAATCGGCCTCTTTGAACAAGGCTAATAAAGATGCCTTATTGCTTTATAAAAGTGGCATGGCCACCTATCTTGAGGTTATTACAGCACAAAATAATGCCCTGCAAAACGATCTGGAAGCCATTTCAATAAAACAGGAAAAGCTTACCGCCCTAACTGATTTGTACCGGGCACTGGGTGGCGGAATAGAATAACCGGATAGTTCAATTAAAATGGGATAAATCTTCCCATTTTAATTGTTATTTGTTTTAGTGCCATCAGGATTCGGTCTGGTAAATAGTTTAGCCCAAAAACCTATCATCACCACGCACAGCTAGCAGCAATAATCGTTAAAAAACCAGGGCCACGCTCGTAGCTATGAAAATCGGCCTTAATGTCTGCATAAAACCGAACCAAACGGTATAAGTTCGCGACAATTAATGTGCAGAAAATTACCAGATTAAAAAACAGGAAAACTTTAGCCGGCAAAGGCCAGCCATGTAAAGAAATGCCTATACCAATAATTCCCATAGCCATGACCATCGAAAAATAAGCTGGTGGCATTTCTTTGATCCGTTGTGCTAAGCTCATGTTGTACAGATTTAGGTATTGGCCAGTAAATCGAAATATTCATCATCTTCGTTTTTGCCTCCATAGCCCTTACCTACCGTGGTGTGAGAGGTAACAAACTCGATTCGCGCAATCCACTTCACCATTTTATATCCCAGTTGGTTTTCTACCCGCAAACGTAAGGGAGCACCATAAAGCTCGGTTAAAGGTTCGTAATTCATTTCCCATGCCAGCAATGCACCCGGTTTCAGGCAGTTATCGAGCGTATGGGTATCGTAATAATCTCCGCCATACAATCCTTCACCAAAAGAATAAAATACAACTGTTTGAACAGAAGGATGTGGTTTAACCACTTCAATGAGTTTACGCATAGGTAAACCACCCCATTCAGCAATGCCCGACCAGCCCTGAATACAATGGTGCATGGTGATATTTTCATCCTGCCCTAGTTTTTTTAACTCAGCCAGCGAAAACTCCATAGGATTGTCTACCAAACCGCCTACCTTAAGTTTAAAATCCTGAAAGTTATTGGCGGCAAGTGCTTTCCACTCTGCCGATTCAGGCACTTTGCCGTTGGCCCAAAAGTGGGGTGTAATGTCTTCTTTGCGATAGACCAGTTTAGGTTTAAGCTTGTTAATGGTTTTCTCCCAAAGCGTACCGTTAATTAAAGCCTGCAACCGTTGCAATTGCCTTGGCCGATGCCACGAGAACCAATGCGCAAACACGGCAAACAAAACCAGAAAAATAAGAAAACCAATACCAAAGTACAAGCCGGTTTGGTCGGTTTCGCTATCCGTTCCATTAACAATGTGGTTCATATTTCTAACCAAACCCGTTGCTACAACCATTGCTACATGGACCACCAGAAAAGCCAGATAAGCCAGCATCACCAGAAAATGAACTGAACGCGCACCTTGCCGGTTGATAAAAATTTTGGGAAACCAGTGGAAACGGTTTTCAATTGCCGGCGACATGGCCATACCACTCAACATGGCAATGGGTGCGAGTAAAAAAACCACGGCGAAATAAGATACCTGCTGCAGGGCATTGTATTGGTAAAAGCCATTCGGTTCTACAGGCATATTGAAAGTGGCATAATGTACAAACACACTCCACGAATCGGGGATAATGCTCCACGAGGTAGGCACCAGTTTACGCCACTGATCAGTCGAAAACAGTAAGACAATAAAAATAACCCCGTTGAGCAAGAAAAACGGCACATTGATAAAGTGCCAGCAACGCGCCAGGCCTACGGTGTGCCTGTACCCGGGCAAACCCAATACCGGACTAATGTAACGCGCATCTTCTTTTGCTGTCCACACCTTCCCTTCCGGAATATTTAAGGGGGTAAATTTGGCCCATTCAGACCCGGGGGTACAACTGTTGTTAAAATATAAGCGCGGATGATCGGCCAGTATAGAAAGGCCACTCCTGATAATGGTAATTAGGAAAAAGAAGTTTACCCAATGGCTTAACCTTAGCCACCACGGAAAGCCAATAGCCAGCTTTTCTTTGGGCACAGGGATGAGCCCCGGATCGGCCGGTAAACCCCAGATTAAATACTGCAACCAGGCAACACCCATTGTAGCGATCAGTAAAATAGCTAAAACGTACCACACTTGTGGTTTTAATCCAATAAAAGTTCTTCGATCGGCGGGGTAGTGAACGGCTTGTTCTGCAGCAGAAAAATTCGGGATCATGGCGCAATTTTAAGGAAGATGAACGTTTTTTTATGAATGATAAAAGCCTGACTTAACCGGATATTTCACCCTTTTTTAATTGCCAGCAGCTTTACAAGCCTGAAATTAGCTAAATAAATCCAAAAATCTCAGGGTTTACCTGCCAAAAAACCAAAAAGCATGGTGTTGATTGATGTAGGATCGTTAAATTTGCCCCCCGAATAAAGCAGCCTCAATTGGCTGAAATACCAATACATATATAAATGGAAGAAAACGATTTTGTTGCCATCTGGCTGGAAGAAACCGGCAACCCTGCTATCGAACGCTTATCGCAGTTAAACCTCGCTGTTGCCGCAAAAGCTGCCGCTGCAATTGCCAATAATGAGCTAACTGAACAAGATCTGGCTATTGCCCTGGATGTTAATCCTGATGAAATTAAAAGATGGCTAACCGGCAGACATACCTTTAGCATGACCATCATTACCGAAATAGCAGCAAAGCTAGAGGTGCTTCCGGAGTAATCCGAAAACACCTTAACCAACGACGGGATAAATAAGCCTAAATAACTATGCGTAAATAAACAGGATTTAATTATCCTTTGGGTCCAAAAAGAAATGTTTTGGTAGCTTTAAGCATTTTCGAAAAGCTAACTAAAATTTCATCAACCGTCCAATAGCGTTGCTGTTCTGCATTTACCAGTTGAATACCCTTTAAACCAAAGGGCTTGGTAGTGATGGCCAAAACCTTCATTCGGGTTTCTTCGCCATCGTTGTAAACCGTACAAGGCAACTCCTCATCAATGTGATATTCAATATCAACCGGCCATGGACCACTTCCCCCCCAGGCAGCAGTATCAGTATCATCGGGACTAAACGTTAAGGTATATCCTTTGGCTTTGAGTTGCGCGATGGCCTCCTCAAGTGCATTATTTTCCGTTACCATGTAATTAAAAGGAAACTTAATGTTTTAACAATTAGGCTATCCTCGATTTTTTCTGTTGCCAGGTAGCGATATTAAAAATAACGCCCAATGCAATCAACAAACCACCAGTAAACTCAGGCCAGGCAAACGAACGGATGCCATTGATATTGATCGTCCAGGGGTGCGAATCTACCGGATTTACCGCATTTAAATGTCCGCCGGTTAATAATGCCGCAACCAGTAATACTAATCCACCAACCATCAGGTAATAACTTGTTTTTTTCATAACCTTTAATTAAATAACATTTACAATTAAACTCTTCTATCGGCCATCATTTTTTTCCCTTTCACAATCATCTTTTTCGCTTGCCTTTCCATCGAAAGGTTTCTACCCACACTACTCTCCTTTTCCTGGTTTACACTATAGGCCCTAACAATATCTTTATAGCTTAACAAACCTACGAATGATGTGCCATCTCTACCACTTACCACTGCAACAAAATCATTTCCGGAGGTATGCATCAACTCCAGTGCTTTTCTCACCGGTTCGTTTGCTTTAATCTGCTCATCTCCTGATTTGATTATAGCCGTAATACTGGCCATATCTTCTTTTACCCATTGGAAAATATCCAGTACGGAGATAGTACCCAAATAATCCCCTTCAGCATCGCGCACAGCATACTGGTTTTCTTTAGGCGGATTGGCCGCAAAATATTTCCGCACCTCGGCAATGGTATTGTACGAACTGATAAAAACAGGATTGCGATCCATCACCTCCGTAACGCGTAATTTTAACAGCAAATCCGGCTCATAACTATCTGGCGTATGAATCCCCCTGCGGGCAATTTTTTCGGTCATGATCGTATTTTTCATTAAAAACACCGAAATGAGGTAGGCACCAGAGCAGGCACCAAGCAAAGGCAAGAGTCCTTGTATCTGTTGGGTAGCCTCCAGTGCAAAAACAATACTGGTTAAATAAGCCCTCGAAGCACCGGCAAACATGGCCGACATGCCAACTAACGCAGACATTGGAATAATGATTGCTAATGATGGAAAAAGAGCATGCAAAAGATAACCCAATGCAGCGCCTGTTGCTCCACCAATGGTCATTAATGGAGCAAGCGTACCCCCAGAAGTTCCGCTGCCCAGCGCGATGGCCCAGGAAATAAATTTAAACAGACAAAGCGAAAGAATGACAGAAATGGAAAGCTGGCCGCTTAAAAGTGAGATGATATTATCGTAACCAACGCCAAGTGTGCGTGGGGCAAAATAACCCACCACGCCTACTGCAAGTCCGCCAATTGCAGGCCACCAGGTCCAGTGAAAAGGCAGGTGCTCAAAGGCATCTTCGATAAAATAAACCACTTTAGTAAGCCCCAGTGATGCGAGCCCTACCAGAATCCCGATGAGACTATAAATACCCAATGCCGCATTTGACGGTGCCGAAAGTACTGGCATGGGAAACACAGGCCCTGCTTCGAAAAGCAGATGGTGTCCTGCCGCTCCTGTAATACAGGCAAGTGCCACTGGTATAATTGCCCTCGGAGAAAATTCGAACAATAAGAGTTCGATGGCAAGAAATACAGCAGCCAGCGGTGTACCAAATATGGCCGACATACCCGCAGTTGCCCCGGCAGCAAGGATAATTTTACGTTCAACCGGGCTCACAGTAAACAACTGCCCAAGTGTAGAGCCCAATGCACCTCCGGTGGCTATAATTGGCCCCTCTGCACCAAATGGCCCACCCGTACCAATGGCAATAGCAGAAGAAACCGGTTTCAAAATGGCTATAGCTGGTTTTATTTTACTCTGATTGGTAAGTACCTGTTCCATGGCTTCGGGAATACCGTGCCCCCTAATCGCTTTTGAGCCATAAAATGCCATAAAACCAACTATTACCCCGCCAATAACGGGTACAATAATAACCAACAGACCAAGATGGTTATCAGCCGGACTATGGAAACTGAAATCGAACTGCTGGTAGAAAGAAATATTGGTTACCAGGTTAATTAGCGATACCAGCACTTTCGCGATTAAAGAAATTGCAATGGCAACACCAACTGAGAGCATGGATATCCATAACAGGCGCTTTTTAGAACTTTTTTCTTTGTTTTTACTTCTTTTAAACTTACCGAAAATACCCAGCGCCGGGGAAATTGGTATGATATTTTTTGTCTTATTCATTTTATTATTTGAGCATGAGACAAAAGTAAAAATAAAAAACCAGAAACATTGCATAAAATATATTTTAAACAATACTAAATTAGACAATAAAACATAAATAACACAATAAAATATATTTTAAGATATATTTAAAGATTTGGATTGCGAATAAATTAATAATTGTATTTTTGCCAGCAGCAACAACCTGAAGATGAAAGAAAGCAACAATACCTGCGACCTGAAAAGCTGTTACCTGTGCAGCCGAGTACTTACAGACTGGCTCCCTGCTGTTGCGCAACAGAAAAAAAACTTTCAAATAAAAAAAGGCGAGCAACTCTTTGTTGAAGGAGATCCCGTTCATGGAATCTTTTTTGTTTATTCGGGTACCATTAAAGTGCACAAAAAATGGGATAATGAGAAAGAACTGATTATCCGTTTTGCCCGCAAAGGCGATGTAATTGGTCACCTGGGGCTGGGTAAAAACCCGGTTTATCCGGTTTCGGCTACTGCGCTCGAAGAGGCAACGGTGTGTTATATTGACCTGCATTTTTTCAGATCGAGCTTACGCGTTAACCCTGATTTCACTTACCAGCTGATGGATTTCTTTGCTGCCGAATTACAGGAATCGCACGAGCGGATGCGTAATCTGGCCCACATGTCAGTAAAAGGCCGGATTGCCAACGCAATTTTAGCTTTACAGGCGCAATTTGGCACCGATGTTTCAGGCGCGATAGATTTGGATATCTCCCGTCAAGACGTAGCTTCTTATTCGGGTACCACCTACGAAACACTTTTCAAGATTTTTACTGAATTTAGCAAAAACGGTAAAATTTCGGCACAAGGCAAGCGGATCAGTATCCTTGATACACCTTTTTTACAGGAAACTGTAGCCGCAGATAACCAGAAAAATTAAACCGCAGATTAAAACAGGAAAATTATCGATTTTGGGTTTAAATAGCACTCAAAAGAGCCTTAAACAGTAGCAATTTCATTACAAAGCGGTAAAATCACGCGAATTTATACGGGCAATTACCAAAACAGAAAAGCTATCAGATAAATATTCCGATATTGTTTATTCATTATAAAACATGATAACGTCTAATGATATTGCCGAAGTAATAAATGAACTGGAAAAACTTGCATTAAATCTTAATCTTGATGAGGATAAATTGCAACGTTTAAATGCAGTACTCAAAATTGCTGAGGAAAAAAACGCCATACTTCATTCCATTAATCAATCTACTGATGATGCCATTATCAGCAAAAACCTTGATGGCATTATCACAAGTTGGAATAAGGCTGCATCACGTATTTTTGGTTACACTGCCGAAGAAATGATTGGTGTTTCGATCCTCACCCTTATTCCTGAAGATCGCCACTACGAAGAAACTGAAATCATTGCCAAGATGCAACGCGGCATCGCCATTAATCATTTCGAAACCAAGCGCAGGCGCAAAGATGACACATTGGTGGATGTATCGCTTACCATATCTCCTGTTCTGAATTCTAAGGGTGTAATTATTGGTGTATCTAAAATTGCACGTGATATTACCGATCGCCTATCGGCAGAGGTAAATAGTAAACGGTTAAGTGCGATTATCGAATCATCAGACGATGCCATTATCAGTAAAGACCTGAACAGTATTGTAACCAGCTGGAACGATTCGGCTGTACGCATATTTGGGTACAATGCCGAAGAAATGATTGGGCAATCGATTCTTAAGATCATTCCGAACGACCGGCATGATGAAGAGTCCAAAATCCTCTCACAACTTAGTCAGGGTATCAGGGTAGATCATTTCGAAACCATCAGACGCCGCAAAGATGGCAGGCTGATTGATGTATCGTTAACCATTTCGCCCATTAAAGATAGTGCAGGCCGGGTAATCGGGCTTTCAAAAATTGCCAGAGATATTACCGAAAGAAAGCAAGCCGATAAGAAAAAGGAAGAGTTTATAGGTTTGGTGAGCCATGAGTTAAAAACGCCTTTAACCTCACTCCGTTCGTATGTGCAGGTGGCGTTGTTTAAAGCCAGAAAGGAAGAAAACGATTTTATTGATAAAGCGCTTTCCAGAGCTGAACTGCAGACCAAAAAAATGGAGGCGATGATTAGAGATTTCCTGAATATCTCCCGAATGGAAGATGGACATTTAAAGTTAAACTTAAGCCAATTCGATTTATCAGCACTGATTAACAACTGTATATCAGATGCTTCTATAACCACTTCGAAACATCATTTCAACTATATCGGCGAACAAAATGCATTGGCCATTGGCGATGCAGAAAAAATTTCACTGGTGCTGATTAACCTGATCAGCAATGCGATAAAATATTCGCCTGATGGTGGAGAAATTACAGTAACTTGCGAAAGGCAGGATAACTACCTGACTGTTGCGGTGAAAGACCAGGGCATGGGTATTCCGAAAGAAGATCAAAAACTCCTGTTCAGGAAATTTTACCGGATACAGTCGGAAGAAACCAGAAGCATCAGCGGATTTGGAATTGGGCTTTACCTTGTTTACGCCATACTCGAACTCCACGGCAGCAGCATTGAGGTTAAAAGTACTGCAGGAGATGGATCAACATTTTGGTTTAAGCTTAAAACGGCTGAATAAGATTGGCTTGTTATTTACATCATTAAGAAATTAGTATGATTCATTCGATACTTTTTGCGTTCAACTTACATCTTACATCATCCCTCGGCTAAAATATTTTCATCATTAAGGAGTTAAGTACATTAAGTACTATTCTTTAATACCTGTTCTATTTCCAGTTTACATCTTCCCTATCATTTCCATCTTACCTTTTCTATTTTACAGGTATTTTCATCATTAAGCAATTAAGTACATTAAGTACTATTCTTTTATATCTGTACTATTTCCAGTTTACATCTTCCCTATCATTTCCATTTTACCGCTTTCATTGTAATTTATTTTCTTGTAGCGTAAAAAATAAGAGTTTGCCCCCTTATTTTGATCAGATTCCCCCTCTGCTGCGCATCTTTTTTGTAGTTAATTTGTTCGAACCAAGTATAATAAAAAATGCAAAACGAGATTAAGCACTTCTGGTGTTTCATTACTCTTGCACATAACAGAACAACTTAAACAGTCATTATAGCCTAATTGATAAGCACAGGAGGACATCGCTTTTATGGTGTGCACAGGCCTTCTATTAATTAACCAAATGAACATTTCCTGTGCAATGTTTAATCAATCCCTACTCAACATTATGAAAACTAAACCTTCTATCTTACGTTCAATCAGCGCAGTCATGCTCGGCATCCTCATGCTTTATAGTAGCTGTAAAAAAGACAAACTTTCAGATACCACAAGTACCGAATCGCTTTCGATAAAGGGAAAAATAGGTGCCATACCGCCCAATGAAGCACAACTTACCGTGGCAAACGGCACATTTTACATTGTAAACCGCAAAAGCGGAAAGGTACTTGATGTAGCCTCATTTCAAACCGCTGATGGTGCTAATGTAGCGCAATATGCCGGTACTGGCGGAACCAACCAAAAATGGACTTTAACTGCAGTTTCGGGCGGTTATTATTCGATTATTGGTGTACATAGTGCAAAAGCACTTCAGGTAGATCAGGCGGGTACTGCCGATGGCGATAATGTAAATATTTCGACCAATACCGGCGCCACCCACCAGCAATGGCAATTTACTTCCATTGGCAATGGTTACTACCGTATTATTAACCGCAACAGCGGCAAAGACCTTGATGTTGCCGGGCAATCGATAGATAACAGCGCCAATGTAGACCAATGGACTTATTGGGGAGGCGAAAACCAGCAATGGTCGTTACTTACGGTTAATGCCGGTGGTCAGTTAGGTTGGACACTTACCAGCACTGGCGTACCGGCCGATGTGCTAACCCGCATTACCAATGCCATGAACGACGCCTGCGCCAGGTATAATGCTGGTGCTAACTGGCCTGCGCGCACCCTTACTGTTGAATACAATACAGGTGTGGCAACAGCTGACGGGAGCACCAATGGAAATATACGTTTTGGAGCCAATAGCAGCTATCAAAACGTGCGTACAGCCATGCACGAAATTGCCCATACCTATGGTGTAGGCCTTAGTGGCGGATGGGGAACCAATACTTCGACCGGCGATTTTTTGGGTACTAATACGGTTGCTTTGGTTAAAATATTTGACGGCACCAGCGGCGCAATACATACCGGAGGCGGGCATTTTTGGCCTTATGGTTTAAACTACGATAACGAATGGAGCGAAACAAACGCATTCAGGCACGTAAAATTAGTTTATGCTATGCGCTCTGATGGTATGTAAAGGAACATAATTAAACCGACTATAATGAAATGTTTATCAAAACCCGGGGTGTTCATATTTGAGCATCCCGTGCTTTATTATAATCAAAAACACCTGAATAAATTAATGATCTACTAAATTTAATCGCCTAAAACCAAATGCTGTTTCTGGTTAAGCAGCATCTTTTTCAATACATTGTAATCGATATCCTGTACGGCATTTCCTCCATCTATGGCCAAAGCCGCTGCTGTAGCCGCCGATTCACCCAATATCATAAATACAGGTTCCATGCGCACCGAACCATAGGCAATGTGCGAAGCAGATAAACATACTGGAACCAAAAGATTCTGGCATTCTTGCTTACGCGGCACAATAGATTGATAGGCAATACTGTAAGGTTTTGGCGCTTTTACGCCGATATCGCCCTCATTCTGAACAAATCCATCGGCGGTAACATAACGCTGAACATTATGAGAATCGAGCGAATAAGATCCCATACCTATGGGGTTGGGCACAGCTTTTTTGCCCAGCACTTCATTCTCGGTCATTACAAAATCGCTAATCATTCGCCTGGCTTCGCGCACATAGAGCTGATAAGGCCAGTTGCCATTATCTTTAAACTCATCTTTGGCAAGCCCCCAGTTTTTTAATTTTATACTAATCTGCTGTGGCATACGCGGATCGTTCGCCATAAAATACATCAAGCCTTTCTGGTAATTTTCATGCGCTTTAATAATCTCTCTTCGCTTTTCGTACGAAGCTTCAGGGTAATCATAATTCATCCCTATAAAATCGGTACTAAAGGGGCCATGATTATTGGTATCTGTTTTACGGTTGGGAATAGGATCGTACTTATCAAAAAGCTCGTTCCAACCTGAATTGAAAACCCTGAGCAAGAGTTCATAATCTTTCGGATTGTAATGATCTGGCTTTGGAAAAGCCATCCTGTTTTCGGGTTTATCTGTTAAACACATGCGGTAACAATAGGCCTGAATTTTATTGTCGGCAGTACCATTCTTGCCAGGCTGTTCTATTGAAATACCAGTTAAAAGTCCACTGTTTTTATCGCCCGCAATACGGTAAGGATCTATTTTATTCTTAAAATGATGGCCATGCTGAAAAACAAGGGCCTGCACGCCGTTCCACTGTTCTGAATAAGTGCTGTTGGCCTCTCTACCTACATGATAACTTACTTTAGCTACTGCCATTAAATCACCTTCATAAGTGGCATCTATAAATATTTTTCCAGAGAATTTTTTACCCGATAAAGTTGTTAACCGGGTAATCTTTCCGCCTTTCATTTCTAATCCCGATTTTCTATTGAGCCACTCGTCGCGGTAGATTTTCAGGTGATTTTCTTTCACCATTTCTTCCATAATCTGCTCCGCAACATGGGGCTCAAAAATCCACATTGTACGTTCATTACCATCCATTGCCGGGGTGCCCTGCCCCTTATTGCCGTAAGCAGTCTGCGCCTGCCAGTTCCAGGCACTGGCTTTTTGATAATGCTGATAAACCCTGGCGTAAAATGTTCTGGCCAAACCTCCAATCACCGATTTATCGCCGGTATCGGTAAAGCCCAGTCCCGATGAAGAAAGCCCGCCCAGATGTTGATCTGGCGAAACAACCAATACGCTTTTACCCAGTTTTGCAGCCTGCACTGCCGCAATAACTCCTGCCGAAGTGCCCCCATAAACAATAATATCGGCTTTATATTCCTGCTTTTTCTGTTGTGCGAGAGCAAATAAGCTAAAATGAAGTGCAAATAAACCGGCTAAAAATTTTCTGATCATGAGCTGCTAAAAGATTATGTTTCGCTAAATGCCGAACGGATTATCGTTTGCATTTACTAAGGTTTAACGTTTTAGCTAAGATAGTAATCCAGATAATAAAAAACAGTTATCGTCCTATTTTTCATAACTTTATGCTAACGATTGGGAATCCGGGTACATTAAAAGCAATTATGATTAATGAACTTATGAAAACAGTAAAACCAGCTGAGGCTTTTAACAAATCGGCCAAAATATACCAGCAAAAGTTTATGGACGTAAGTTTGTATACTGAGCCTTTTCAGGTATTTTGTGATCATATACAAGCCAATAATCCCAGCATTTTAGATATCGCCTGCGGCCCCGGAAACATTACCCAATACTTACTTAATGAGCATCCCGATTACCGCATTTTAGGGATCGACCTTTCGCCAAATATGCTCGAACTTGCCCAAATTAACAATCCAACTGCTCAGTTTCAATTGATGGATTGCCGTGAGATCGGCAAAATTGAACAAAAATTTGATGGCATTACCTGCGGTTTTTGTCTCCCCTATTTAACTCCTGAAGAAGCTGCAGTACTGATTAATGACGCGGCTAAATTGTTAAAACCTGCAGGTATGTTTTATCTGAGCACCATGGAAGAAGATACCAATAATCAATCGCGATATCAAATATCGAGTACCGGCGACCGTGTTTATGTGCATTATCACCGGGAAGACTATTTAGCTCAGGCACTCAGCCAAAGTGGCTTCGAAACACTATGTGTAAAACGCTACAGTGCACCTGATCAAAATGGTGTAAACATTACCGATCTGGTATTGGTCTGTAAACTGAAATAACTGCTTCAAATGCCATCCTTTTTTATACAAGTTTAGCAAATGTTGCACTTGGCAACTGCCATCCATTCCTTTAAATGATTACATTAGCCAAATGAAAACGCTAATCAGTAAAAATACCCTGCAACTCCTTTTAACCTTATGTATTTGGGTTATTTACAGCAATCAGGTCATTGCACAATCCTCAGCAAAAACCTATAGCATTCCATTCAAATTAACCAGTCAGAACAATATTGCCATTAGTGCACTTATTAACGGTCAGGATACCGTTTCGCTCATGTTCCATACTGCGGCAAATTCGTTAACACTCACTACTGATGCCATTTCGAAGATGAAAAGCCTGCGTTTTGAAGGCGCCGATACAGTAAAAAGCTGGGGTGGTGGCGAAAATAGTTCGCGTTACAGTAAAAATAACCTGCTTCAAATCGGAAAAAAGAAATGGGATCATATTCCGCTATGGGAAAACCTGAATTCCGGTCCTGGAACGGGTGGCAAATTTGGCCCTGAACTTTTTGAAGGTCAGTTTATCGATATTGATTTTGACAAGAAAATCATGACCATCAGCAAAGATTTACCTGCAAAAGCAAAAGCTTATATCAAACTCGAAGCCGAATATAAAGACGATATGCTATTCATTAACGCCAGCTGTGAAATTGGCACCGAACAACTTAGCCTACCCTTTCTAATCCATTCGGGATATGCAGGAGCTGTGCTTTTTGATGACACCTTTACCAATAACAATCAGCTGGATCAAAAACTTAAAATCGTTAGCGAAAAAAACCTCAAAGATTCTTTCGGAAATGTGCTTACCGTAAAAAAAGCGGTATTACCTGCTTTGCTAATGGGTGAAAATAAACTAAATGAAGTACCGGCCGGATTTTTTAAAGGGGCAATTGGTCGTCAAAAGATGAGTATTATTGGAGGTGAACTACTTAAACGGTTTAATATTATAATCAGTGCTGACCGAAAGGCAGTTTATCTTAAGCCCAATAGTCTTTTCAGCTTACCCTATCCGGCAAGCTAAGCGACAATGGATGAGCTATAAAAAACCGCTCCAGTGAAAATTCACTGGAGCAGACAGAATTTGTTTCAATCGAGTGAGGCGATTGTGTTTCAAAGATAGTGGCTCATTGCTTATTTCAAACGCTTGTAGTTACATTGTGACTCATAATGTATAAACAAACACAACTTTATACAGCTGTTTGTAGAGGCAATGTGCATACTTATACATAAGCTGTTACCCGATATTTTTTATTTCAGGCTAATCATGGCCAGCATCTCTCCTTTTTCGAGTTCACGCGCAGTATAATACAGACTGAGTTTGTTTTTTCCACTTTTCTTTTCGGCCTGGCGCAATTCTTTCACCAAAATGGTCATCTGGCCTTCATTGCTAAAGCTCCACTGGTGCAAAGTAGTACCGCTTTGGTCTTTAAGTGCGAGGCCACGACCAGTGCCTGTACCGTTATCCAGGCGGCAGTGCTTGTAAACAATGCGCAACTGATCCGTTTCTTTAGCCTGATCTAAATTCAATACCCTTAAATTTAGTGGTTGGTTAATGTACTGTTTCAGCACCGATTTGTTATTGAGAAAAATCTCATAACCATCAAGTCCAAACCTGGTGGTAAAACTTAAACTTCCCAGTGTTACAACCAGGAAAGCACAAACTAATAACTTTTTCATATTGTTTATTTTTTTGATTTAGTACCAAGTTAGCGCTTCAGCAAATACAGCTAAAAAATAGTAGAGTAACAACCAATCTAATCGACAAGCGTATTTTTATGCGTATCTTCCTCTATTATTTATGTCGTTTGTCGACATTTCTTTGTTGACCCGGCCTTTTTAAGTTCCTTTGACCATGAGCAGATTTTTCAACAAAAAAACACTGATTTACACCGCTTACTGGATATTGGTAACCGGCTTTTTTCTTTACGAGAAAAAATATCTGCTCTATAAAGCCAACATGCCCTACTTTTTGGCTTGTGTAAGTGTTCGGGTAATCTTACTGATGGTGATTGCTTACCTTAATTTACACATTTTTTTACCGAAATATCTCATAAAAAAGAGATATGGGGCCTATGCAGCCTCCATTTTACTTTCGGTTATGGCCTACCTCGTTATCCAAAGTTTGTACGATTGGTATTTATACGGCTACATTGTTGGCCCGCTTTACCGAAGCAACATTTACGAATCGCTTTACTACAATTTTTTCAGTACTTTATGGTATCTGGGGCTTATGCTTTCGCTTAAACTGAGTATCGATTGGTATAGTCAGCAGTTATTGATCCAACGCATTACGGTTGAAAAGCTTAACGCCGAAGTAGATTTCTTACGGGCCCAGGTAAACCCGCATTTCCTGTTCAATATCCTCAATAATCTTTACGCCCTCACCCTTAAAAAATCGGAACAGGCGCCTGATGTGGTACTGAAGCTATCATCGATGATGGAATACATGCTGTACGATAGCAATGATGATAAAGTATTGCTGGACAAAGAACTGGAATATTTGCAAAATTATGTAGCATTGGAACGCTTGCGTTTTGGCAATGAAGCGGTGATAACATTTAATATTGCCAACGTGCCATCGGGATTAACCATTGCTCCACTCCTCTTATTACCTGTGGTAGAAAACGCTTTTAAACACGGGTTGAGCAGACAAACAGCCGATAGCGAGCTAAATATTGATATAGCATTTAATGATCTAGTTTTAACTGTAAAGGTAGAAAACACCAGGCCGCTTGCGCCTGCAGAACCCTTAAAAGGTGGCATTGGACTGAGCAACCTACGCAAACGCCTCGCATTGCTGTATAGGGGCAAACATGATTTACAACTAAAGGACGAGCCAGGCCGTTTTAGTGCCTTATTAATAATTGAACTGTAATGGAAACGCTGTTAAATGTTGCTGTAATTGACGATGAACCATTAGCCCGGGAGGTATTGGAAGGTTATTTAAAAAGGCTATCTGGCATAGGACAAATTTTGCTTTTCCCCAATGCGATGGCGGCTTTAGCGGGATTAAAAGATAGCGGAATCCAGCTTTTGCTCCTGGATATAGAAATGCCTGAAATGAGCGGAATAGAATTTCTGAAAAGATTAGCTGAACCACCACTGACCATTTTTACCACCGCTTACCGCAACTATGCTTTTGAAGGTTATGAATTGGGTGTGATCGATTTTTTATTAAAACCCATTACCTTTAACCGCTTTGAACAAGCCATAACTAAAGCCCGGGAGCTTCTGGCGCTTAAAGAACACAGCCATCTGGAAGAAAACCAGGCCAATATCGACGATTTTATTTTCGTTAAAAGCGGGGTGCAACGCATCAAACTCCAATTCAGCGAAGTAAGCCATATTCAGGGTTTGAAAGATTATGCCATCATTCATACGCCGGCAAAAAAAATCCTGCTTAAAGGATCAATCAAAGCCATGCAAGACCTTTTTCCGGCCGACCGTTTTTTACGTGTGCACAAATCTTTTATCATTAACCTGCAAAAAGTGCAGCAACTCGATCGAAACAGTATTTTTTTAAATGGTCAGCAGGTGCCCATAGGCCGTAACTTTCGCGAAGAACTGGAGAAATTTATTAAAGCGCATTAAAATAAAGACCCGGATATATCAAAGTTAATTTATTAATCCTTTGTGTAGCTGAAAAAATAAACAGGTCATAATCAGCTTCCTCAATCTTTTCCACAGCCTGTTTATAAATTATTTTTTTTTGGTAATTCGCCGCAGCTTACCTTAGCTTTTAAATCTATCATTATGGACGCAATCACTACAGTAGAGCAATATCGTAAGGTTCTTTTAAGGATTAATATGCTGATGAACAAAGGCAGTCAGCGCATTAGCTGCGAAGAAATGTCAGAAATCAGAATCCTTCGCGCCCAGGCATCTGAATACGAGCGCGTACGTTATGATTTTAGTCTTGTTGCCGCCACTGACGAAAACTAAATCACTTTAAAATCACGGCTATTGCTAAGATTAAAGGCCGAAGATACTTTGCCTGATTACGTATATTGTCCATCTAACTTGTCGCATCCGCCCATTAAACTTGTCACAATTGTAGTGGTTAAGCCTGCATTTTTATTCCGAAATTTATATTCAACAAAAAGCAGAACTTATGAGAAAAATAATTGTGCTGGCCATGATGAGCCTCGATGGTGTAATACAGTGCCCGGGAGGACAGGAAGAAGATACCTCAAATGGTTTTAAATATGGCGGCTGGGCCATGGGCTACAATGATGAGATCAGTGGTGCCGAAGTTAAGAAGGAACTTGAGCAACCGGCAGCTTATCTTTTGGGCCGAAAAACATTCGATATCTGGGAAAATTACTGGCCCGAACATGGCGATTTCTGGCCGGGTATCAATAGCGGTACTAAATATGTACTCAGTACAACCCGAAAAAAAACAAACTGGGAAAATACCGAGTTTATCGAAAGCCTCGAAGACATCAGCAAAATTAAAAATTCTATGGGTGCCGATATTCAGATTTGGGGTAGCAGCAAACTTGTACAGTTACTGTTTAAGCATAATCTGGTTGATGAAATACACCTGAAAATATACCCTTTAATGCTCGGTGAAGGCAAAAAACTCTTTGATAATGGTGCATTTCCTGCAGAATTTACATTAACCGAAAGTAAAACCACTACTAAAGGCATTATTCTGGCCAATTACAACAAAACAGCATCACCTTTAACCATATCCTAGCTTTTAGTTATTCAGCAATACTGCACAATCGATTCTATCTCTTCATGTGTCGAGATAGAACCGGTTATTTTTATTATTATCCTCCAATTTGTCCGTTATACTGTTCATCGGTAACCTTTTCCAGCCAATCAACCACTTTTCCGTCCAGGTTTTCCTGAATGGCAATATGTGTCATTCCCATGTTAGCCGATGCGCCGTGCCAATGCTTTTCGTTTGCTTCAAACCAAACTACGTCGCCGGGATAGATGGTTTCTACAGGCCCTCCCTCACGCTGAACCCAGCCACAACCCGCAGTAACGATTAAGGTCTGCCCCAGCGGATGTGTATGCCAGGCAGTTCTTGCTCCAGGCTCAAAGGTTACGCTTGCTGCAACAGCCCGCCTCGAACTGTTGGCGTCAAATAACGAATCGACCCTTACCGCTCCCGTAAACCAATCTTCAGGTCCTTTAACGGAGGCCTTCGACCCTATCCTAGTAATTTCCATTTTCCTTATTTTTATTATTTAAGACAATAATCTGCGATAAGATTAGCTAAAATTAAGGGTTTATGAGCAGAATGTATCTTTTAAATGGTTATTTCAGCTAATTAAAAAGGTAATATAGCGCTTTCCTTATACTGCTGAAATCTCTTCTGTAGCCGTTTTAGCCCTCGAAAATACGATGCTTACCAAAACGCCGCCAACAATTAACAATACACCAAGTAGCAAGGCAAAAGTTAGTTTTTCGCCGAAGAGCATTACACTAATGATTACGGCTACCACAGGCTCAAGCGCGCCCAGTATAGCCGTTGGTGTAGAACCAATATAACCGATGGCATATACCAGTGTAGTAATGGAAACAACAGAAGTAATGAGCCCGAAAAGCGTAATATGCAACAGGATATGTAAATCGGGTATTGCCAGCGATTCTCTGCCAAGCACCGACTTGATCAGGTAATATAGAGCCGAAAAAAGTAAGGAGTAAAAAGTTGTTTTAATCCCTGAAGCCTTAATATTCGATTTATTTACCGTTACGATATAAAGTGCATAGGCAAGTGCACTGCCAAGCGCCAGTGCAAGTCCGTTAAAATTAATGCTGGCGGTTGAGGCACCGCTTAACACATATATACCTGAAAGGGTTATAGCCATCGAAATAACCATGATGGCGCTTATCCTTTCCCTGAAAAAAATAGCCATAATTATGGCTACAATAACCGGAAATACAAACAAAATGGTGGAAGCAATTCCGGCCGATAAGCGGTCATAAGCCAGAAAAAGTAAATCGGAACTGAGGCTAAACAATATACCAAGCGCCAAAAACACCCCTATTTCTTTCGTTTTTAACTTCAAATGTTCTTTTTTATACCGCAACAGGATGAGCATGATGCCTGCCGAAATGAAAAACCTGTAGAAAAGGGTTACATCCATCGAAAAGTGAATGGCTTTTAACGGCAGGATAAAAAGTGGTATTAAACCATAGGTTACTGCCGAAATCAGCGCGCATACATATCCTTTTATCTTCACAGCATCCATAACATTTAACGACTAAAAATTTAAACCGCGCAAAGGTACTGCTTTTCCTGTTCTTCATTTGTGAAAGCTGTAAAAAAACAAAAAGCGATTGTTACCATCCGGAAACAACCGCTTATTAACTAAAACCTATTTCAGTCACCTTAAATGACTTACAAAAAAACAAATAGGGTTCTTCCCTAGATACTAACCCTGTCGGGTTAATTATTTTTAATACCTTTTTGCCACATTAATTTGCCTGTAGTACCAAAAGGTTCTCCAGCATTTCGGTAGTCATTGCTTTTAAATCGTAAGCAGGTTTCCAGCCCCAGTCTTTTCTTGCGGCGCTGTCATCAATGCTTGATGGCCAGCTATCGGCAATGGCCTGGCGGAAATCGGGTGCATAATTTACTACAAACTCAGGTACCTGGCTTTTAATTTCTGCCGCCAATTCCTGAGGGGTAAAACTTAAAGCACCCAGGTTGTAAGCCGTACGGATGTGAACATTTTCTGCCGGTGCATCCATCAACTGAAGCGTAGCATGAATGGCATCTTCCATAAACATCATTGGCAATGCTGTTTCTTCGCTCAAAAAGCAGGTGTAAGGCTTACCTTGTACTGCATGGTGGAAAATATCAACCGCATAATCGGTAGTACCACCACCCGGAGCACCCGTATAGCTAATTAGCCCGGGGTAACGCAAACTGCGCACATCCAAACCGTGTTTTTCGAAATAATATTTACACCAATGCTCACCTGCAGCCTTACTGATTCCGTACACAGTAGATGGCTCGGTAACACCTTGCTGAGGGCAGTTAATTTTCTCTGAGTCTGGGCCGAAAATGGCAATACTGCTTGGCCAGAATACTTTGTTCACTTTGTGTTTTACTGACAAATCCAACACACTCAGTAAACTGTTCATATTAAGATCCCAGGCCAATGTTGGATTGCTTTCGCCTTTAGCAGAAAGCACTGCTGCAAGGTGGTAAATCTGGGTTATTTGCTGATCAACAATTAAAGCTTCGAGGGCCTGCGCATCTAAAACATTAAGTTTAACATAAGGAGCAGTTTCGGCCGGCAAACTTTCTTGCGGATGAATATCTGCAGCAATCACGTTATCATGTCCGTTTTTTTCTCTCAGGGCAACCAACAACTCTTTCCCAATCTGCCCACAGGCTCCGATCACCAATATTGTTTCTTTATTCATATATTTTTTTGAAATTACAGGTGTGCATATCTGATTATAAATCTGCTGCAAGCCTGTTTATTTTATTTTTTGACAACGCAAATTTGGAAAGACCGGAAGAGAAATCCTTGTGATTGATTTTAGTTCGAAGATTATTCGAGAAGTGACATTAAAAGCCAAACATAATTTTGAGCCCAGATATGCGCTAAAGCGAATTCCAAATAATGTTTCCGGAATTGGGAGTTAAAAATAAACTTATTATGTTTGCAATGCCGGAAGCTCAAACCGGCAAATCAATTTACCTGATTATTTACCGCAAATTAAATAGCTAAGAAGACCTGCGCCATGCACGACGATATTTTGGATAAGCTGGATTATGAGATTTTATCGCTGCTGCAAACGCAAGGCGATTTAAACTATAAAGAACTCGCCTATAAGCTCCACAAATCGCCAAGCACCATATTTGAGCGCATTAACCGCATGCGCGAACGTGGTTTTATAGCCGGTAACATTACCATCATTAACCGCGAAAAGTTTAAAGAACTATTGGTTTCTTATACCCATGTAACCCTTCGCGACCATAGCAGCAATGCCCTTACCAATTTCCAGGAAAAAGTAGCTGTATTTCCGCAGGTGCTCGAATGCTACCATACCACCGGCGATTACGATTTTCTGCTTAAAATTGTGGTTAGAGATATGCAGGAATACACCCGTTTTATTACCCGCGACCTGATGACGCAGGAAAATGTACTCAAATCACACAGTAGTTTTGTGGTAAACGAAGTTAAACGCGATTTAGCCTATCCGCTTGAATCGAGGTAGTTAGCCTGGCTTCCCTAAAAAAATATTATTTCTTTAGGAACTTAAAAACAAGTTGTTCCCATTCTTTTTCGAGAGATTGTTCCGGAAACACCTGCCCTGCTTTTCTATACCAGTAACCTGCGTTAAACTGGTCGCCCTCTTTGCGGTGCAAATAAGCGTGCACATGGGCCGATTCGGAATCGTTTAGCTGGTCAATTAGTCCATGGGCTTTATCCCAGTTGCCTTTCCCATCGTACCACAATGCTTTAAGCTGAACTGTAAAACCAACATCGGGTTTTTCGTTGGTTAAACTACGCTTAAAATCTGCTATCGTTTCCATTTAAATCTCTGTTTGGATATTTACGCAAATTGCATAAAAATTATTAATCCAAAGCAAAATAAAGCTTCAACAAAGGTATCCGGTACCATTGTAAATATGGTAAAATCTGGTCATTAGATCAACTCATGCTGTGCCACACAACAACACTAATATTCAACGACAAGATTGCTACCCGGATAACAGCATATTTTGAAGGACTAAATCATCGTCCTTTCATTACCAAACAAGAGTCGTTTTCTAAGCTCGACATGGTCAGCCTGATCTTTTGCAGACAGCAAATCATTATACTTTTCGAGCAAGCTGATATACTTATTCATCCAGAAATGTACTGCATTGGCATTCGAATGATCTGGTTTAACCTGATCAATTGCCTGGCCTTTAAGCTGGCCGGATAAGGGTACGGGGAAAGCATCTGGAAAATCGATAGAAAGATCCTGTCCTAATAATCTGCCCACCTGCCAGATAATCTCCTGATCAATCCGTTCCTGGGCAAACCAGTTGTAAATAGTCCTGCGACTTACTTTAAGTTTTCTTGAAAGTTCGCTAATTCCCATGCGGTCTCTACGTACCAGGCGCTCGAGAATTTCTCCTTGTTTCAAATGTGTTGTCATTGAGCTAATTAATTTTTAGAAAAAAAGTAATTAAATCAAATTGGGGACGACCGACGTGCCTAAGTTAGCCATAATATATAAAGTGGCACAGCAAGTATCATCTTTTTGACAAAAGACTAGTTTTCAAAACCTTAGGTTGTAAAAAAAGTATATAAACTCCTCGCGATAGCTTTCCTTTTACTGTGTGATAAAACCTAATTAGCATGGATTTAAATCGATTTTGTATTCAGATCAGCAACAAGAAAAGCGCTGATTAATCAAGAATCCGATCTTCCAGTTACCGGAGAAATCTATTTATGCGAATGAAGAAAAATAGGTTAAGGTTTAAATCAAGATCATTAAGGAGAAAATTATGGGCAATAAAAAAGGGAAGATTTTTCAATCTTCCCTTTAAGTACCCCGGAAGGGATTCGAACCCCTGACCCACGGTTTAGAAAACCGTTGCTCTATCCAACTGAGCTACCGAGGCTCATTTTTTAATGAGCTGCAAATATAGGAGTTCTATTGAATAAGTAAAAATATATTTTAAACTATTTGGAAGGCTGTTTTCAGTTTTGAAATAAGTATTTAAAATAGAAGCAATTAAAATTAATTTCAGCACTTAAAAAATATCTTACCCTCACCTTAAACTGTATTTTTTGTTGGTTATTTCAACAAAAAGGAGCCTTTAAGCGTCTTCCCCATTCCAGATATCATCATCGGCCTGCCTCAATTCGTCGTGACTGTAGCTGGCCGGATCATCATGGTGGTAATTTCTTTCCGGATTTTCCGGTAAGGCATTATCGTGGTCAAGGGGTACTTTACGCAAATGCTCGGGCTTTTTAACCTCAGGTAAATCATCATGAATAACTGAGGGCTTTAAGATGGTTTTTAGGGGATGATTGCTATTTTCCATGGTTAAAGGTAATCAAATTTCAGGCCATAACGCTTACCATATAAGTCATGTTAGAACATTTAAGGTATATTTTTCTTTTACTACATAAGACATATCAGCACATTTAAGCTCATGTTTCTTATATGGTTATTATAGGGCATACTAATAACATTTAACCATATAAGTCATATCAGCAAATCCATGCTTACAAGGCCTTATATTTCTTATATGGTTAATTCTAAGCATAAGCAAAAAATGCGCACAATTAAATACTGTGCGCATTAGTTTTTTATGTTTGCTAGTAATTGCCGGTTACCCCGATTTCCAAACCTCTTAGTTCTGCAAGCCCCCTGAGGCGGCCAATGGCAGAATAACCCGGGTTGGTTACCTTAGCTAAATCATCAAGCATCTGGTGCCCGTGATCGGGACGGAAAGGAATGGCCACTTCGCGGGTTGCATTTTCTTCTGTCAGGGCTTTCATAATTTCATACATGTTTACATCGCCACCTAAATGATCGGCCTCGTAGAAACTGCCATCTTCATCTTTGGTCACATTACGCAAATGCGCAAAATAAACCCTTTCCTTAACCGCATTGAAAATTTCTAAAGCATTATTATCAACACCAGCGCCTAGCGAACCAGTACAGAAACAAACGCCGTTAAAAGGCTGGTCTACTTCTTTAATGATATAATTAAAATCCTCCAGTGTACTGGCAATTCGCGGCAATCCTAAAATCGGGTAAGGCGGATCATCGGGGTGGATGGTCATTTTAATACCTTCTTCGGTACATACTTCAGCAATTGATGAAAGGAAAAACTTTAAATTTTCTTTCAAGCCCTGCGTACCAATGGCTTTATATTCATTAATGCTCTCGCGCAGGGTTTCGAGTTCGATCTCTTTCTCATTCGGAATACCCATCAATACATTAATACGCAAATCGATCAATTCCTGCTCGTTAAGCGTAGCATATTTATCTTTGGCCCTTGTTAAAATTGAAGCAGAATAATCGGCCTCTGCTCCTTCGCGCTTTAAAATGTAAAGGTCGAAAATTGCCAAATCAATCCAGTTAAAATACAGGGCTTTTGATCCATCGGTCATTTCGAGATCCAGTTGCGTACGGGTCCAATCGAGTACCGGCATAAAATTATAGCATACGGTTTTAAGTCCGCATGCGGCTAAATTGCGTAACGAAGTTTTATAATTTTCGATATATTGACCTGCATCTGCTCTGCGGGTTTTAATGGCTTCGTGTACAGGCACACTTTCTACCACCGACCAGGTTAAACCAGCGGCTTCGATAATGGCTTTTCTTTCTTTAATATCTTCCAGCGGCCATACTTCGCCGTGGGCAATGTGATGTAATGCAGATACAATACCTGTTGCACCTGCCTGTTTAACATCCTGTAAGCTAACCGGATCATTTGGTCCGTACCAACGCCAGGTTTGTTCTAATTTTTTCATTATATATGATTACACTGATTTATAAGATTATACCGATTTTTGGTTTTTAAACGCCAGAAAAAGCACTGAATCCCCCGTCTATTTTAATATTTTCGCCGTTTACAAATTTCGAGGCATCGCTAAGCAAATATACCAGGCCACCAATTAATTCATCGGGCTCACCGAAACGTTTAAATGGTGTTTTAGCGATAATGGCATGCCCTCTTGCGGTTAGAGATCCATCCGGATTGGTTAGCAAAGCCCGGTTTTGGTGGGTAATAAAAAAGCCGGGTACCAGCGCGTTCATTCTGATTTTATCGCCATAACGGTTGGCCAGTTCTACAGCCATCCATTTGGTATAACTTTCTATAGATGATTTAGCCAGCGAATAACCCAAAACGCGGGTAATGGCCTGCACAGCTGAAGCCGAAGAAATATTAACAATACTTCCGCCATTTTTGGCAATTTCTTTACCGAAAACCTGGGTTGGCAAAATGGTGCCAAATAAATTTAAGTCGAAAGCTTGTTTTAGGGCAGTAACATTCAAATCGAATATATCGCTACCAGGTTGTATAACAGCCTCGGCCACATTGCCTCCTGCTGCATTTACCAAACCATCTATACGGCCATAAGTTTCCATAATCCGGGTATTGGCAGCTACCAAATCCTCTTCGTTCAATACGTCAGCTATGATATAAATTGCTTTTCCACCGGCATTAACTACCTCTTCAGTCCTGAGTTTGGCAATTTCTTCGTTTCTGCCGAGCACTATAATGCTTGCACCGGCATTATTCAATCCGTTAACAAAAGCCTCTCCTAAAACGCCTGTGGCACCTGTAACTACTACAACCTTGTTTTTTAGGGAAAAGGGGCTTTCCACTTCTTTCATCATTTGTTTAGTTTTTTAGTTTATTCTACTACTAATGTGGTTATGGAGTGCGGCAGACTTGTTGTGGTTGCAGCCTCGCCTTTAATCCATAAACTGTATTTTAATTTATCGTCCGTTTGATTCATTACGACCACAACCAGCTTTCCATCGGTATTTAAGAAAGCGGTGGTTTGCAGTTTATCGCGGCTGGAAGCCGATCCTATTCTTTTAGCGCCCGGGCGGATAAATTTAGAAAAATGTCCCATATAATAGTAGGCATTTGTATAAATCAATTTATCGTTTTTGGTATCGGCGTGTACGGGTGCAAAACAGAAATTTCCTACATGATTGGGGCCTCCTTTTTCATCTAAAAGAATGTTCCAATCTGTCCAGGCGGCTGTTCCGGAGTTGAAATCGTTAATCATCGAGTAACCATAACGCTCGCCTAAAGTCCAGTCGTCGAGTTTATTTACATCGTATTTCTCTTTACAACCCTCGGTAAAAATCAAAGCTTTATCGGGATAGGCTTCATGGGTTTGTTTTACGTTTCCAAACTGCATAGCGCTACCTGTCCAGGTTTCGTACCAGTGAAAACCAATACCCCAAACGTATTTAGCAGCATCTTTATCGTTTAAAATGGTGCTGGCGCGCTGAAAAATCTGATCGCGGTTATGGTCCCAGGCAATGAGCTTTTTAGCACCTAAGCCCGATTTTTGAAGTGTTGGTCCCAAAAAGTTTTTGATAAAATCGCGTTCTTCCTCAGCAGTAAACAGGCATGATTCCCATTTTTGTTTGGCCATAGGCTCATTTTGTACACTTAAACCCCAGATGGGAATGCCCATCCCCTCGTAAGTTTTAATAAACTTTACGTAGTGGTTGGCCCAGCTTTGGCGAAATGCCGGCAATAAATGACCACCTTGAAGTAAACTGTTATTATCTTTCATCCAGGCGGGCGGCGACCACGGACTCACAAACAAAGGCAGTTTGCCTCCGGCAGCTGTAATAGCCTGTTTAATTAAGGGGATTTTATAATCCTGATCGTGCGCCACACTAAAGGTTTTCAAATCTTTATCATTATCCTGCACATAGGTATAACTTCCGCTGGAGAAATCGCAACTGGCAATATTGGTACGGGCCAAAGTATAACCAATGCCTTTATTTGGGTTATAATACGCCTGAAGCAGTTCCTGCTGATTCTTTTTAGAGAGTTTGGCAAATGTTTCGGCTGAGGCATCGGTCAGTGCGCCGCCAATCCCTATCAGGCTTTGGTATTTTATGGTTGGATCGATAAAAATGCAAGGCTCTGTTTCAAAAGGCTGCTTATTGGCTACGAAATTTAGCGTTTCGGTTTTGCTGATGCGGTATTCAGTTTTTTCGGCAGTGGTGAAAACCGTTACTTTTTTATTGGCAACACTGTAAACGGCTGCCGGTTTAACTGTTTTTTTGTTTTGAGCAGCAACATTAAATGCTGTAGCTAATATTAACAGGAGGCTTAAATTATGTTTCATCTTAATTAAATATTTATGGATGCGACACCATGTTCAATAGCACTGAATGCTTTATTATTTTAAACTTTTATTGATCTGGTTGAGCAAATAACCATTTAAATCTGAGTCATACTCCCAGAACATTACCCCACCCATTCCGTTTTTGAGCACATAAGCACATTTTTCTTTTACCGATTGCTCATCATCGAATGTCATGTATTCTTGTGTAGCAGCGTTGTAGATATATGGCGCTTTGGCCGCTTTATCGTAGTATTTGGTAAAACCTTTTTGGTTCACGAGGCTATCTTTAATAAAAGTATACCCCTTTCCGTACCTGCTGCTTAATACCGTATCACCTAATCCTTTTGTGGCGCCGGGGCTAAGCGTAAATGCCCTGCTGTAAAAAGCAATCCCCATTACCAGTTTTGCCGGCGGAACACCTGCGGCCACAAACTCGCGAAAGGTTTTATCCGCATAATTTTCTGCCGGATGGGTTTTAGAATTGTACAAATTGGTATGGTGCCCTGCTAACCTGCCATGATAAAAATCGTAAGTCATCAGGTTCACAAAATCCAGGTATTGCTGGGCTTTATCCATTTCGGTATGGTTGATGAAATTGGTAAAACCTCCAACAGCTATAGTCAAGAGCTTTTTGGTTCGTTCCTGTTTTTCAAGTGTATCGAGCTCCAAACGTAATTCTTTAAGCAAGAGGGTAAAATTCTGCTTATCTTCAGGCCTGAAAACATTACCTTCTTCACCGGCAATTGCCGGATATTCCCAATCAATGTCTACCCCATCCAGCTTATATTTTTCGATGATTTTAACGGCGCTGGCAGCAAAAGCCTTGCGCGAAGTATCCGTAAGCGCAGCATCTGAGAAATTTTCGCTCCAAGCCCATCCTCCAATCGAAATCAGGATTTTAAGTGCCGGATTTTTACGTTTAAGCAGGTTAAGTTGCCGCAGATTAGTGGTATCGGTGGCTTCGCGATGTAAATAAGCACGGTTGTTTTTTACATCAACAAAAGCATAATTAATGTGTGTGAGTTGCTCAGCAGAAATTTTACTCACATCAACCAGGCCTTTATAACCACCAACGTAGCCAATCACTACCTTATTTTTGGGGGCGCGGTCGGTACGCATGGCCAGCAAAATGCCGGCTACTGCAAACGCAAAAATAAATAGCTTTAAAGTTTTCATCTTCTTAGTTTTTACTTCTCAATAAAGCTTCCAGATAGTAATAATCAGCATAGTTAATCGGCACATCTATCTCCGATTTAGCCGGGCGGTGACCTGTGCTGTGCTCGAGTATAAAACCATAATTATCGCCAATTTTGCTGGTGTATTTGGTGCTCAAGCTGTATAAAATCTTATCGGCTGCTGCTTTGTATTTTTTTGCATTATTGCTGTATTTGGCTAGCTCGTAAAGTGCCGAAGCCGTAATTGCTGCTGCAGAAGCATCTCTGGATACCTCCGGGATTTTAGGATCGTTATAATCCCAGTATGGAATGCCATCGGCCGGGGTAATTTTACTGTTTAATATAAATCCTGCAACACCATCGGCCTGAGCCAGATATGCTTTATTTTTTGTTTCGCGGTAGCACATGGTATAACCGTACAAAGCCCATGCCTGGCCGCGGGCCCATGCCGATTCGTTTGCATAGCCCTGCGCAGTTTCCTTCTTACGCACATTACCGGTTAATGTATCGTAATCAACTACATGATAAGAGCTAAAATCCGGTCGGAAATGATTTTTGAGCGTGGTATTGGCATGTGAAACGGCAATTTTATAGAAAGATGAATCGCCGGTTAGCTTAGTGGTTTCGAACAGCAGCTCAAGGTTCATCATGTTATCGATAATTACCGGAAACTCCCATTTCTTACCACTGTGGTCCCATGACTTTAAAACTCCTGATTTGGCATTAAAACGCGTAGAAAGCGATTTTGCTGCCTGAATAATTACTGCTCGGTAGGCCGGATCGTTAGTTAAGCGGTAGCCATTGCCAAATGGACAATAAACCATGAAACCCAAATCGTGGGTTCCTTTGTTAAACTGCTCCTTTTTAATATCTTCGGTATACTTCCGGGCCAGATCGAGCCACTTTTTATCTTGGGTATATTGATAAAAATACCAAAGCTCTGCCGGAAAGAAACCACTGGTCCAGTCTTTAGAAATGACCATTTTAAACTCGCCATTTTCTACAGTGCGGGGTGAAACCAGATTAGGCTTTATTTTGCGTGCCGAATCTACATTTTTAACCAATACATCGGTTTGTTTGGCTGCCGCGGCAAATGCCTTCTTCACATCGGTTTTTTGTGCTTTTACTGTGGTGATAAACAGCATACTTAGTGCCGTTAGCATTATTTTCATGTTCATATTATAACCAGATTAAAGGGTTACGGATAGGTAAATTTCTAATTACTTCTTCTACCTGTGGCTGATGGTCTAATTTGGCCCAGGTGGCATACCAGTTGCCTTGATTGAATTGTACAGCGCCAAACAACAAAAAGGGTTGTGCTACCGGCCAGTTTTCCCAGTACATCACATCTGGCGCTAGCGTCCATTTGCTTTTATCCGCAATAAAAGGGTATAAATAGGTCAACCCCTTTTTAATGGATTTGCCATCGGCAGTTTCGAAATTCCAGAGGTTATCTTTGGGAGTTGACAGGATCTGGCAAAGCATGGTCATGGCATCGAGGTTAAAAATCGAATAGCCATAAGGTTTGGTGCGGGCCATTTCAAGCGGAAAACGGCCGTCATTGCCCATTTGGTTAGGCAAAAGAATGGCTTTATAACTGTTGCGCAGCGAATCTAGCATGCTTTCGTCGCCACATAATTTAGCAAAGGATGCCACCTGCATGGCCCAGCAAGTGGCGTGGTTATTCTTTACGGTTTTTTCCTGAATACCAGGCTTGCTGGTATTTAGCCATAAGGTATAGTCGCTGAACCATTTTTTTACGCCTTTCGCGGTTTCAGGATCAAAAGCTTTTGCTTTTTGCATCACCAGCGCTCCCTGCGCCACTTCCATTAAATGTATGGTGTCGATAATGCCGTAATTACGTCCTGTAAACCGGCCTTTTACCGCCTGAGCGAAAAGCAGGTTTGGATTCATCAGCGTTGCTGAATTGATAAACCAGGCTTGAAAGTGTTTAACGGCTTGCTGCACATATTTTTCATCTCCGGTAACTTTATAAGCCGATGCCAGGGCACCTATGATCTTGCTAAAACGGATCATGGCTTTACGGTGGGCTACAAAGTTATCGGGATTGGTCATTCCATCTCGGTTAATGTATGGTCCGTCAGGATTTTGAGGATCGGGCCAGAAATAATCGGCTTCGGAGAAAAAATCGTGCTTACCGCCTGCACTTCTTGGCGATGAAGAAGTGGTAATGGTAATCGGGGCTTGTTTCATGGCCCAGGCAGCTTCAGTAAGGATCTGCTTTTTTAATAAAGCTGTAGCTTCTTTTTCTAAACTACCTTTCTTTGTAGTTTGCTGGGCGGCTGAAGTTAAAACTGTTGCAAGCAAACAGCAAGCCGCCAGAAACAAAGTGGAAATAATTCTTTTCATGCTAAATTATAGTGTGGTGAATACTGTTTTTAAACCTTCGGAAGCAACCGAAACCATGCTTTGCCCCTTGTTTAATTTAACTTTAATAATTGCCCTGCCGTTGTAAGCCTGCACTTTACGTGAACCAGACGAAGTACCCTGATTGTCAATTAATTTACCATCTCCGGTTAAACCAAAACTAATCCAGTTGATGGCATCTAAACAAAGTACATTGTGGCTATCCAGCAGCTTCACTTCTACCGTAGCAATATCGCCCTGCTGATCGATTTTCTTCAGTTCCAGCTGACTTGGTTTGGTCCATTTTTCTGTTTGATAGGTAAATTTAATTTCGTCGGTCACTGTTTCTTTACCTTTTTTAGCGATAACCTTAACGGTATTTTCGCCTTTTACAAATGGCAGGTTCCAGCGCAGACCGGCTGCAGGGTAATCCTGACTATTTCTCTTTTTAGTGCCAAAGCTTTTGCCATTGAGGAAAATTTCGGCTTCGGTACAATTCGAATATACCTTTACCATTTTTTCTTCGCCTTCATCTCCCCAGCGTACCGGCCAGCTATGCCCGTAAATGTGGGCCATGGGCTGACTTGTCCAATATGACTGAAAAACATAATAAGCTTCTTTTTTGGTAAAATCGCGCTCAACTACCCCTTTCTGGTTCATATAAGGCACCGGGTTATCGGAACGCACGGGAGTAGAGAAATCTTTAAAAGGCCAGTAGGCTGTACCACTTAACCAGGGCATATTTTCCTGTTCTTTTAAGTGCCAGTCGATTAAATTGGTGATATAAGATTCGCTCCAATCGCCATCTTTAGAAATCCTGGCTGCACCACCGTATAGCGAAGCATCGCCTGCCCGCTCATCGGTTGCGCCGCCTGTTTTAATTTTACTTAAAGCTTTATCGGGATTCTCTGAATGGCGTAAAGCATGACTATCTCCACCCCACTCTACGTGCAAAAAACGCTTTACTTTGGCAAACTCATCTTCTGAAGCTTTTTTATAATCAGTGAAAGCCCCACGGTACCAACCCGCCCAGATCGAAGGAGAATATACATCCACAATATCACTGCAAAAATCGCAACGGCGAATGGCCGTATAGCGCGATTTATCCAGTTGATGCGATAAATCATTCAGTTCTTTCATAAAAGCCCTGATTTTTTCTTTGTCAAATTCCGGAAAATCGCCGGGCCAGTCGTTTTCATTACCCATTCCCCAGATAATAATGGCGGGATGGTTGTAATGTTGTTCTACCATATTGGTGAGCATCCTTTTCGCTTGTTGCTGATACACCGGACCACCTAATCCGCCACGGCACCAGGGAATTTCTTCCCAAACCATAATCCCCAAACTATCGCAAAGGTTTAAAACAATGCGCGATTGCTGGTAATGTCCCAGTCGGATGAAATTAACGCCCATATCTTTCATCATCTGCATTTCCTGGCGGATCATGCCCTCGGTCATGGCGGCAGCTACTCCCGCATGATCCTCGTGACGGTGCATACCACGCAACAATAAACGCTGTCCGTTTAGTTTAAAAGGGCCTTTTTCTACAAATTCGATATTGCGGAAACCAATTTTCTCTTCGCCCCTGTAATTTCCGGCTGTAGAGATGACTTCATATTGCAATGTGTATTGTGCAGGTTTATCTGTTGACCACAATTGCGGTTTCTTTACTTCGACTGTCCGCAAATCTAAATCGCCGCTTAAATTCCCAGGCTTCTCTGTGCTTTTAGCTACAATTTTACCAGCCGGATCAACCAACTTTAATTCAATTGTGGCATTATTTAAGCCTGAAGGATTATACAAACGCGTTTTTACATTCAGTTTACCCAATTTCCCCTGCGCATCAACCTCGGCCTTAGCAAACATTTTATCAACCGATAAAGGTGGCGTGTAAACCAGATTAAGGTAACGGTAAATACCACCATAAACATTAAAATCAGAGAGATCGGAAGGAATCATTTCCAAATCGCGCGAATTATCAGTACGTACAGCAACCGGCACCTTTCCTTTAAACTGCTTCTGGTAAACTTCCGTTTTCTGGAAAGCTGCAACAGCATCGGTAATATCAACCGTCCATTCATCATAACCACCTACATGCGTGGCTACTTTTGTGGTGTACACATAAACTTCGGTTTTTTGTCCGGCACCTTCAAAATGCAAAATGGTGCGTCCGTTTTGGTATGGATTTTCAATTTTCAGGTTGGTACGGTACCAGGCTGGTCCCTGGTAATAGTTTACATCAGGATCTACGGCATCTTCGGCGTTTACACAATGTGGCAGGCTTACTTTCTGCCACAGCGGAACAGACTCGGGATTACCTAAACCCACAGGCCGCACAGCCTCCCAAATCCCACCTAAATCTTGCTTTAAAAATTCCCAGTTGTTATTTAACCTTACCGATTGCTGCGCAAACAATAAATTACTGAATAACAACAAAATAAACGAACCTATATACTTAATTTGTTTTAACATCTATTTTAAAAATTAAACTTTTAAACGCAATTTTTTCTTTTCCAAAAAGGCCACAATACCAATTACCAGAAAGGAAATAAAAACTGACCTGAGGATTCCACCTACACCGGTATTTAAGAAATGCGGGTAATGAAAATGTACAATCCCCATCAGGGCATATAGCAGATACGGAATGAGGTAACAGGTTAAAGTACTTGTTCCGGCAGGTTTGATCCATTTAAACCAATCTTTTTTACCTTTCACATCTACCAGAAAAATCAAGCACTCAAAAACCAGGATAGAAATGCCAAGACACACAAATACCCAGGCCGGAGTGGCATAAATTTTAGAAATACCACCGGCATAAGGCCTGATAAACATACCGAAGCAAAAAGCAAGCAAGCCGTAAAAGGCAGTTAAAAACCAAAAATCGGCTGATTTGCCCGCTCCTGTGGTTTTCGTATATAAGGTAGCGAGCAAAGCACCTGCAAGCATTAATGTGATGGAAGAAGCATCGCCCACAACTGGAATATGCAGCTTTAGCAAGCCCAAATGGCTGCTTACATTAATACCTGCAAAAAGCGTAAAGGCGACCATGAGTGCAAGTAAACTGGAACGGCACAATAAAAATACCAGGGCCGAAACGAGATAAGCCCAGCCAATAATACCCAATATACCCCACCAATGTGGTTTTAAACCCTGCGGATCTTCGGCACTACCACCTTTGTAGAGCAAGGCCATGGCAGCCAATAATACAACCCCCAAAGCAATAAAGCTGTATTTTTTTGTTCTCGAAATATCACCTGCATAATCTAACCAGATGAGAAAAAAAGCCACCGTAACCAAAAGCGTATACACCGGGTATGGTAATAAGGCTAATGTTTGATTGTAATTTTCTAAATTAACATGAAAAAAGCCCATCAAAATGAGCGCCAGCGACCTTAAGGCAATGTAGCCGATGAGTTGCCAAACGTTATCGCCCTTTTTCTTTCTGTTTGCCAAAGCGAAAGGTAGAGAGAGCCCTACAATAAACAAAAAGGCAGGAAAAATGAGGTCAGAAAAGCCCATTCCATCTACATTGGCTTCGGTATGCTTAATCCATTCCGGAATATGCGATACGCCGGCCACGTCGTTTACAAAGATCATCAGCAACATGGTGATGGCCCTTAAAACATCTATCGATAAAATACGGAGCGGTAGTAGGCTCATGTTATTTAGGAATTAGTATTTTTTTATTTAACCATAAAGGCACTATCTGCACAAAACAAATTATTTCTATTCAATGGTTGGTGGCTCACCAACCAGCTTAGGCTCATCTTGTTTTTCGTGCATAGGCGGCTAATATTATTTGCCACGGAAACACGGAAGGCACGGAGTAATTCATTTTTCTCAACGCTATGGTTCGTGTCCACACGAACCATTTTTATTTAACCACTATGGCACTAAGTACACAGAGCAAATTATTTTTATCCTATCCTACTTCACTCACCCTTTGCGTGTTTCTCCGTGCATATGTGGCTAATATTATTTGCCACGGAAACACGGAAGGCACGGAGTATTTCATTTATCCTATTTAGTCCTTCTAAACTCTATCATCATGCTGATCCGATAGTTATCGGATTTATTTCAGCACCTCTCAACTAAAGCCACTCTTTCTCAATCAGAGACCCTGAAATAAATTCAGGGTGACGTATGAGTGGGATTGCTCCAATGGTTGGTGGCCCACCAACCAGCTGTACCATCCTGCGCGACCGTAGCGGTGGCAGAAAGGCCTAAAATTAAAGCCAGTAAAAAATATTTTCTCATGGATATATTTTGCTATTTAACGCCGTCTAAAATTCCCTGATAAGCTGCTTTACGCTGATATTGTGCATCGAATGGCAAAGGCCAGTCGGCACGTTTATAAAATGATAAAATCCAGCTATCGCCGTCGCTAACATTCCATTGCGTAATGCCAAACTGCTGATTTTTAGGAATGGCATTGTAAGCTTTAACAATGGTTTTATATTTGGCGGCCTGTTGTTCGGCTAAAGCGGCAGTATAAGTTGCTCCGGGTGTATTGGCCGGATTAAGCGAGATATCGATTTCAGAAATATGAACTTTTAGTCCGGTTGCCGCAGCAGTAGTTATCGCGGCAGTTAAATTAGCATCGCTTTGGTTTACATTGGTATGCATTTGCAGGCCAATCCCGTCAACCGGGATGCCTTTACTTTTTAAACCGTTAACCAGATTGATGATGGCGGTACGCTTGTTAGCACTGTACTCATGACCATAATCATTGTAAAAAAGCAGGGCATTCGGATCTGCCTCATGCGCATATTGAAATGCCCTGCCAATATAGTCGGACCCCAGTTTCTCCAGCCAGATGGTGCTGCGCAGGGTGCCATCTTCGTTAACCGCTTCATTTACCACATCCCACGAAGCGACTTTACCTTTAAAATGCCCAACCACAGTCTGGATATGGGTTTTCAATAAATTTTCCCATTCGGCGGTGGTTCCCTGAAAGTTTTTAACCCAATCGGGTAGCGACTGGTACCAATTCAAAGTATGCCCGTGCACACGTTTGCCATTGGCCAGTGCAAAATCGACCAGGTAATCGGCATCAGCCCAGGTGTAGGTATCTTTAGCAGGATGTACCGAAGCAAATTTCATTGCATTTTCGGCGGTAACGCTATTAAATTCTTTAATTACCAGATTACGATAACTGGCATTGCTCTTTAACAAACTTACATTTAAGGCTGCTCCCATGGGGAAAGGCATATTTTTCTGCAAGCTTTCTTCTACCTTTATTATTGGAGTATCGATAGCGGTACTCTTGGCACAAGAAATGATTAACAATGATGCCGAAAGCATCAATTTTGTAGCAAAACCAATTGTCGTAAATCTGTTCATTGTTTATTTGTATTTGGCCTGCATTTGGCCGTAAAAATCTTTGAGTACGTAAAATGCTTTCTTTTTCTTGCCGGTTTCGCTAATTAAACCTTTGCGATTCCAGAAATTCTGGTAAATAGGATGCTGTCTTCTTGGCGAACGGAAATCGGTTAAAATCCATGGTGTCATGCCACGTAAGGCACCAATTTTACTTAGTAGGGTAATCTGATTTTTGTATAAGGCTTCCTGGTATTCTTCACTCCAGCGTGTATTTTCATCGGCGTGGAAACCACCTAAGGCATCGCCGCCAAACTCTGTAATAACCACTGGTTTTTTGTACTTGATATCGAAATTGTATTTGGTAATTTCTGAAGGATTGCCTCCCCAATACCAGCCCGCGTATTCATTAAAGCTCACCAAATCTATTTTCTCACCCAGAGGATCGTTTAAAATGATGTTATTTCCGTCACGGTGTACTTCCAGCGCCGCTGCAACCAAACGGGTATCATCCAGTGTGCGGGCAGTTTCGGCCAGGTTGCTCATAAAGCTTAACCGTGCACTGCTTAAAGGAGTTTCGTTTCCTATCGACCATACAATTACACTGGCGCGGTTTTTATCGCGTACAATTAAATCGGTAAGCTGCTGTTTAGCATTGGCATAAGTAGCAGGATTTGTCCAGCTGATGGTCCAGTAAACTGGAACCTCGGCCCAAACCAGCAAGCCCATCTCATCAGCCAAACGGATCATTTCTTCGTTGTGCGGATAATGTGCCAAACGTACATAGTTACAGTTCATATCTTTTGCCCACTGCAACATCATGCGCATATCGCCTTCTGAACGTAAACGGCCCGCCAAAAGCGGGTTTTCATCGTGCAGTGAAATCCCTCTTAAAAACACCGATTTACCATTCAACAAAATGCTGTCGCCGTCTACCTGAATGGTTCTGAAACCAATTTTATCGTTAATATCTTCTTTATCGGTTTTAATGTTTACGCCATAAAGCTTAGGGCTTTCCGGCGACCACAAACTGAGGTTGTTCCAGGTAAATTCATCGGTAATTTTACCTTCACTATCGGTTTTATATTTTTTCTCTAACTTAAGTTCGGGAATAGACAAAGTAACCTCCTGACCCGAAGTGGCATCAGCCAGTTTTACACTGAAATTTAACAGGTTATTGTTGCCTTTAACCAGCTGAAGTTTATAATCGCTGATGAAATGTTCCGGAAATTCGGCCAGGAAAACATCGCGGGTAATGCCGCCATAATTCCACCAGTCGGTATTTACAGTTGGAATTTCGTCCTGCTTGCGGATATTATCAACCTTAAGCACGATTGAATTTTCGCCTGCTTTTAAATTACCGGTAACATCGAACTGGAAAGGCGTAAATCCACCTTTATGTACCCCTAGCTTTTTGCCGTTCAGATACACATGTGCCTCGTAATTTACCGCACCGAAATACACGAAATATCTTTTCCCTTTTTCGGGTTTTGCATCAAACTTTTTGCGCAGCCAAACATTGCCTTCGTAAAGTTCTAATTTTTCTGATTGCGAATTCCAGTCGCCGGGAACATTCATTTGCGGCGAATGGTCGAAATCATACTCAATCAGTTCTGACTTATCTTTTTGTACTTTATCATCAAAATAGCCACCGGTTCCGGTTTTTGATTGATCGAATGGTTCGTGACGATAATCGTAATAACCGTTTTCGTAAGGATCTACAATGTAATTCCATTTTCCATTCAGGCTCTGGATTTTACGTGCCTGAATATTTTGTATAGCCGTAACCTGACCGTAACTGATTGATGAAAGAAGCGAAAAGCAGATTATAAATACGCTATAGGTTCTTTTTAGCATAACTTAAGTTTTTATTAATTATTTGATTATCCCAAAACTAACAATTAATTAACGGACGGTGTTTCCACCGTCCGCCTAAATTTGAGCAAAATCTAGTTTTTTTTAATAACCGGGGTTCTGTCCCAGCTTTGGTGCCTTATTTAATTCGTTCTGAGAAATGGGATATAAGTAGTTTTTAGCCGTAAAAACCCGGTTTTCTACGGTAAAAGGCGCATAGGTAAAGGTGCCAGGGCTAACCTGGGTAATCCGCATTCCTGTAACAGCTTTGTTAAATGTAATTTCGCCTTCTTTCCACCTGCGCACATCGTAAAAACGTTGTTCTTCGAAACAAAGCTCTACCCTGCGCTCGTTACGGATGCGTTTACGCAACTCTTCTTTGGTTGGCGCCACATAACCGTTTGCAGCCGGATTGGTGGTTTGCAAAGCAGGCATGGCTACCCCAGTTCTGGCCCGTATAGCATTTAAACTTGTTAAAATCTGCGTCAATGCACCGGTACCTTGCGCTTCGTTTAAGGCTTCAGCGTAATTTAAAAGTACTTCTGCATAGCGGAAGAAAATCCACGGGCGACGTACAGTAGCACTGTTACCGGCCCACGATGCACTTTCGCTCAGGTATTTACGCATATAATAACCGGTTTTTGTTGCATTTACGTTCAAACCCAAACCATCTTTACCACCTACAAAAGTTTCAACCGGCTTACTTTTAAAAGTTGAGCCATTGTACATGATGGCAAAGTTTAAACGCGGATCGCGGTTGGTATAAGGTGCTGTTGCCGAATACCCGGAAGCAGCATCGCTAATCATTCTACCGGTGGTTTTCATTTCAAAAGCATCAACCAGCTCTTGTGTGGGGTTGGTACGGCCATTAGCGGCATCGTAACTCACCGGTGCGTTGTTCTGCTCAATGGTATTGGTGTTTAAAGTTGCCGTAGCAAAAATGGTTTCGTTATTGAAAGCACCATTATTCCATAACCAAATGTTAGGATAAGAAGTGTAGATACCATGCTTACCGGTATCGATAATCCGCTTTGCCGCATCGGCTGCTGCCTGCCATTTAGCCACATCTCCTCCCGGGTTATATTGTGGACTAGCCGCGTACAACAACAAACGGGCTTTAAGTGCCATAGCCGCAGTTTGGGTAGCTCTTCCACGCAATGGTGTATTCCATTCGGTTGGCGATAAAGGCAAGCGTAAAATGGCTTCCTCGCAATCAGCCGAAATCTGTTTTACGCAGTCGTCGAAAGAATTTCTGGGTAAATCCAGATCATCGGTTACCGTAAGCGTACGGGTTACAATGGCAAAACTGCCATAACGTTTAAGCAATTCGAACTGGAAAAATGCACGTAAAAAATAAGCCTGACCTTTTAAGCGTGCAATTTGTGGCTCCATCCCCTGATTTGCCGCATTGTTTAACGGAAAAGTTTCATCTGCAGGCACAATTACCGCCCCATCTATATTTTCGAGAAACATATTGGCCTTGCGGATGCCTGAATACATGGCAAAATACACATCATCAAAAGTTTTAACGGGGCTCCAGGTGCCATTGTTTAAAATGTTAACTGATGAGTTTTGGTTGGAGTTTACGGCCTCATCAGAAGCTGAAGCCAGCAATGCACCATCGTCAAGATCGTAACGATCAGAAAGTGATGCATAAACATTGTTCAGGAAATTACGGGCATAATCAGGATTGGCCCACAACTGCGCCTGGGTAATATCGTTCCCCCCGCTAAACTCGCCATCCTGAAGAAATCCGCTTTTTTTACATCCTGCAGAGCAGCTTATGGCCAGAATCAGGATTGAATAAAATATATTTTTTTTCATCTCTTTTAGTTTTTTAAGGTGAAGCCTGCCGGAATTTGCATCCCGATCGGCTTCACGGTCTTAGCTGTTAAAATTTCAAATTCACACCGAACGAATATATTTTCATGTATGGATAAGATGAATTGTAACCCGACTCCGGCAATTCAGGATCGATTGGCAAATCGCCCAGTTTATCGAAAGTGAGCAGGTTTAAGCCACTGGCATAAAAACGCAGTTGTTTGATTCTTAACTTTTTGATAAATGAAGGTGATAAGGAATAACCAATCTCTACATTTTTTAAGCGAATATAATCGCCTGATCTGATCCAGAAATCGGAAGCAGCGGTATTGTTACCCCGATCGGTTAACAACAATCTTGGATAAGGCGCTCCGGGATTATCTGGCGTCCAGCGATCTACACTAAACTGGTTTAAAAAGCCATTATTGGTATTGCCTGCATTTACGAGCTGCTGTATGGTAATGGAGCGGCCGCTGGTGCCCTGAAACAAGAAGTTAGCATCAAAATTGGCATAAGAGACTGAAGCACCGAAACCGAAATATGCTTTGGGAACAAAATTGAAATCGGTTCTTACGCGGTCAAGATCGTTAATTACACCATCTCCATTCTGATCTACATATTTAATATCGCCGGGCTTAACATCTTTAGATAAGATCTGCTTTGCCGAAGCATCAATCTGTGCCTGGTTTTGGAAAATACCATCAGAAATGAGCATCATACTCACGTAACCTGCAGCTGTATTGGCAGTAGCTGCCGGAGAAATTACACTAGAAATGGGATGCCCCAGCTGCTTTTGGTAATCAGGTAATCCGGCACCTTCGTTAATGGCCAATATTTTACTGGTATTGTAAGTGAAGTTACCAAATACGTTCAGGTTTACGCCTCCCAGTTTTTTATTGAAATTGATACCGGTTTCGAAACCTTTGTAAGATGCCTCACCCTCGTTAACATAAATTAACGACTGGCCCAACAAACTTGGCAGCAGCGATGCGGTGGTTAAATCTTTGCGGTCTTCGTAAAAATAATCGGCACTGATGGATAGCGCCTGTTTAAACATTTTAGCATCGAAGCCTACACTGGTTTTATAAGCTTTTTCCCAGGTTAAGAAAGGGTTAGCCAAAGCCAGCTGGCCCGAGCCGCTTACACCGGTATAACCCGTACCAAAGGTATAACCTGTAGCACTTCTGGTAAAGAAATCGTTGTAAGCAAACCTTCTGGCTGTGCCAATGGCATCATTACCCACCAGCCCGTAAGAACCCCTGATTTTTAAGAAATCGAGAAAGTTTGTCGAACCTTTCATAAAGTCCTCGTCGGAAATGATCCATCCTGCCGATGCAGCAGGGAAGAAACCATAACGCGAACCTGGTGCAAAATTCTCCGAACCAGCATAAGCAGCAGTAAGATCCAGAAAATAGCGCTGCATATAATTGTAAGATAAGCGGTTAGACCAACCCTCGCGACGTACATCTAAACTCCCGAAAGAGGCATAGTTTGCCCGCGAAACACGGGTGCTGAATTTAATATCATGCTTACCAAAGATTCTGTTGTAATCGAAACCAGCCCAAAACTCACTTTTACGGATATTACCCGAAAATGCATTGGCCTGATAATCGACCTTAACCGGCGTACCGTAAGTAGTGTAAGTACCATCGGCTTTTAACTCTGAGGTGGCATACTGCTGACTAAAGCCCGAACGGTATGCACCGGCAATATCGTAAGCATAAAATACTTCTGCTGTCAGGCCTTTTAATATGCCATCCATTTTCTGACGGGCGCTTAAGGTGGCCATCATGTTACGTACCAGATCGGTACTGGCTCCCCTGGCCTCGAGCATGGCTTGTGGGTTATTCTGGGTAAATATCGATGTTCCGCCATATGATCCGTTTGGATTAATAACCGGAAAGGCATTGGCAGGAGTTGAATAAACCGTTGATAAAAAGGTTGCTGTACCAGCATTAGGAAAAGTAAGATTGGTAATCCTGCCGCCGATATCCAAAGCTACATCCAGGTTCTTGTTTACATGCAAATCGATGTTGGTCCTTAAATTATAGCGGTTAAAATCGGTATTGGCATCATAAGTATCGTTATGGCCACCCTTATAAAAACCTCCTTGCTGATAAGCGCTCAGCAAAGTATAATATTTAATAAAAGCATTACCACCGGTAACTGTAGCCACATAACGCTGCGTGGGTGCTACACGCTTGGTAAAATCGCGTACAAAGTTGTTATTTGGATATTTGATGGGATCTGAACCATCCTGATAGGCCTGTAAAGCTGCCGGACTGTAAACAGCGGTGCCACCGCTGTTAATAGCAGCCTCGTTATATAAACTCGCATAAGTGTACGCATCTAATGGCGCAGCAATTTGCAAAGGAGCCTGTAAACCTGCCTGCGCATCGAAAGTAACGCTGGTAGAAGTAGCACTGCCCCTTTTGGTTTTTACATAAATTACCCCATTTGCCGAGTACATGCCATACCAGGCCAGTGTTGCCGCATCTTTTAATACACTTACACTTTCTATTTCTCCTAAATCCATCGATCTGAAATCGCGCTCAATACCATCTACCAGCACCAAAGGCTCCTGATTGCTGTTGTAAGAAGAACGCCCGCGGATTAAAAAGCTCGATACATCATAACCAGGCTGCTGCGAACCGCTTGGATAAATGGCCAGTCCGGGTAACCTGCCGGTAAACACATTGGTTAAAGATGAAGACGGGATTTGCGGTAAATCATCGGTAGTAATGGTACTGATGGTAGCCGTAACTTCTCTTTTCTTCCTCACCCCAAAAGGGATGTATACATTATCATTGTCGCCGGCATCAATAAGTGCTTTGGTTAAAACAACATCACCTTTGCTTACTTCAGCCGCTGGTTTAAGCACCATCAGATAACCTACATATTTAAAAACAAGCACATCGCTGGTAGAGGTTGCAAGCGTAAAACGTCCGTCGGCACCAGTGGTAACCGATTTATTGGTCTTATCTTCCTGAATGGAGATTGCTACACCTGCCACAGGCTTTTTGTCCTGATCTACTACCCTGCCTGTAACCGTAAGCTGCTCATCAGGTGTTTGGCTGTAAACGTTTAGCACGCAGGCCCATAAAAAGAGCAGGCAGGCTATATATTTATATTTTGATCTTAATAATTTCATTTTTCAATAATCTTTTAGCGTTACATTGATTAACTCACTACTCCCAACCCGGATTTTGTGTTAATACTCCTTTGCTTTTGTAAATTTCTGCACGCGGAATGGGGTACAGGTTTTGCTTTTCGGTCCAGGTTTTCTGGAAAGTCTGGCTCAATACAAAAGGGGTATACACAAAGGTTCCGTTGGCCTGTTTAATCACATCCATGCCTTTCATTGGTACCCCAATGGTGGTAGCGCCAATTTTCCAGCGCATGATGTCGTACCAGCGATGATCTTCAAAAGCCAGTTCAATTGCACGTTCATGCCTGATGGCGGTACGCATTTCATCCTGGGTCATGTTGGCTTTAAGCCCGTAAAGGTTATCGGCACCTGGTTGAATGCCAGCTCTTTTACGGATATCAACCAGCTGTTCGTAAACTGATGCATCAGCACCTACGGCTTCGTTTTGTGCCTCGGCATAGTTGAGCAATACTTCTGCATATCGGAAATAAATGTAATTGAGCAAGGTGGTACTTCCGCCTACGGTACGATATACCTCAGGCCAATATTTTTTGCAATAGTAGCGTGTTGCGGTATAAGTAATGGTAGTACTGTAATCTAGTGCTCCGGCCGGCGATGACCACATCTGGATGGCTCTACCTTGCCATGGGCGATCGTTATAAATGATGTTATCGTAAAAACGAGGCTCGCGGTTGGCATAAGGTTTCTGCGGATCGTAACCTGAAGTTGGATCGGTAATGGCTTTTCCATTGGCCATTTCGTACATATCGACATGGTTTTGAGTCGGGTTCATTTGTCCCTGCGCACCACCAGAACCTGGCGACATTGAAAAATCCTGCATCATCTCTCCGGCCAATGGCGTATTGCCTTTAATGCGGATCATGATGTATTCTGATGAAGTAGGCACATTTAAAATATCGCCATAAGTGGCTTGCAGGGCATAAGGACCAAATTCGCCATTCATTAATCTTTGCGCAGCAGCGGCAGCAGCAGCCCATTTGGCTTTATCGCCGGTTGGGTTATTTAACGGACTTGCCGCATATAAAAGCACGCGGGTTCTTAAAGCCTGCACAGCGCCCTTGGTAGGTCGGCCATAATCTGCAGCGGTATAATCGGCATCGTTACCCAATTTGGTTTCGGCTATAGCCAGATCGGCCAGGATGTATTTGGTAACCTCATCAAACGAACTCCGTGGTAGATTTAGCTCATCGTTAACGGTGTATACCTTATCAACAATAGGCACACCACCAAATCTTTTGGTTAATTCGAAATAAGACATGGCGCGTAAAAAACGCATCTCGCCCTCTACCCTCACCGGTTGAAAAATAGGAACAGTAGCAGGTGGCGCTGGCGGAACATCAGCCAAACGCGAAAGCATTTTGGTTTCGATGGCAATACCAGCGTACATTCTTTTCCAGATATCGTAAATATCGTTTAACGAAGCTCCGTTACTGTGATCGTGGTACAAACCCCGGTTTAAAGTGGTTACCGTACCTTCCGAATTGCCCGAAACGGCCTCGTCTGATGCCTGCGCTACGCAACCGCGGTGATCATTAAAGCGTACATATTTGTTAATTACATAATTATAAGCATTATCTGCAAAGCGGGCAGCCTGTGCCGGATCTGCAAAAATTTCGTCCTCGCTCAAAGCCACACCAGGTGTTCTTTCCAGGTAGTCTTTTTTGCAGGAAACAGCAAACAGCGTTAATAAAACAATGGCTGTATATATCTTGTAGTTTTTCATGAGCTTAAAATTGAACGTTTAAACCAAAATTGTAAATCCGCGATGTTGGATAAAGCGCCTGTAGCGGGAATGCCGTGTTAATGGTGTTTACATTCTCCGGATCGATGTAGAACTTATACTTGGTCCAGGTGTAAATATTCTGTCCCTGTAAGAAAACCCGCACATTGCTTAGTTTTAAGGTACTCATCCACGATTTTGGAAGTGTCCAGGCCAGCTCGATATTCCTGATTTTTAAATAAGCTGAATTTTGTAAGGTAAAATCGTTTAAAGCATAATTTAAAGATGCTGTACCCCGGGCATGCAATGCTGGCCAGGTGGCTGTTGCAGCAGTAGCCGGTGTCCACGAATCGAGCATGAATGGATACATTTGCTGGCCATTATTCTGCTCGTTTAAAATTACGTTTGAGCTTACGTTAGCCACGCCCTGAAATAAAGCTGAAAGCGAAAATCCTTTATAACTCACCCTTGGACTAAAACTATAAATATATTGCGGGGTATTGGTATAGCCTATGGCATCCTGATCTAAATTGGTAATTACGCCATCGCCATCCAGGTCTTTGAATTTTAAATCGCCCGGAATTGGATTGTATCCCGATAGCTTAGGTGAAGCTGCGATATCTGCTGCCGACTGGAAAAATCCATCGGTTTTATAACCAAAAAACTGACCAACGCTGGTACCTTTTCTGGCCAGTGAAAAAGGCATGCCATCTGGTTCATCGTTCTCCAGGATTTTATTTTTATTGTAGCTCAACTGCGCATTTAGGCCAAAGGTTACGCTACCCACTGTACGCTGGTAATCGAGCTCAACTTCGTAACCTTTATTGTACACTATCCCCTTGTTTAAGTTGGGGTAAGCATGCCCGAATAATGCAGAGCCGCTCAACGCTGGTGTTAAAATATCTTTACGGGTTTCGTCAAAAAGATCAACGGTTAATTTCAGGTTATCGCTCAGGAAACGCGCTTCCATACCAATATTTCTTTTGGTACCGGTTTCCCAGGTTACTTTATCGTTCCCTAAGGCGGTATCGCCAATGTAAAGGGTTGGATAATTAACCAGAGCCAGCGGATTGCCGAATGGCGCACCCGAATTGGCGGTGTAGGTAGTTAAGAACAAGAAACGGTTATCCGAAATCCTGTCGTTACCAACCTGCCCGTAACTTCCCCTGATTTTTAAATAGGTTAGCACATTGTTCTTTTTCCAGAAAGGCTCGTTAGTAAGCGTCCATCCTGCCGATACTGCCGGAAAGAAACCGTAACGTAAACCTTCGGCAAAGTTTTCAGATCCGTTGTAAGAACCATTGAATTCGGCAAAGTAGCGTTCATTATAATTGTAGGTAACCCGGCCAACAACACCCTGCGAGGCACGTGGCGGAGCCGTAAATGGTGTAGCGCCGGTAGTGCGGATGAGCTGGCGTGTACCCAGTAACAATCCGCCCACGTTATGTTTCCCAAAATCGCGGTTATAATCAAAACCGGTTTGCAGGTTCATGTTGGTACTTCCGCTGGTTACCCCTCCATCCTGCACTGCACCTAAAGGCTCGTCGCGGTTACGGGTATCGGTTGATAAGGTAGCCTGCCCTGTTGCCGGATTGTAAACATAAGCCGCCCAGTTGGCATTTCTCCGCTCAATATTGTTGTAATAAGAATCGTAGCCAAATACCGTTTTAAAGCCTAAACCCTTGGTAATAAAACCCAGTTTATAGTTTAAATTAAAAGTACTTTCTATGGTGTTGTTATCATCGTTACGGGTTCCGAAACGGGTTAGTACCGCAAACGGGTTCCAGATGTTGGTACCAATGTTCGGATTTGCGGTGATCCTGCCATCAGGTAGCGTTACCGGATAAGCATACGCCGGCACCTGCAAAATACGCGAGATCATCCCCTCAATGGTATCATAAGAGAAAGCCGAAGAAGATAATAATCCTGCTGGCTGATAACGGTTGGCAAAACGGCCGCCCAGTTTAATCCCAACGGTGAAATCTTTGTTCAGCGTTAAATCTACGTTCGAACGGAAATTGTAACGGTTGTAATTGGGTACAGTATTGATGCCATAAGGTGAATCGAATTTCTTGAAAATACCATCCTGGAAAGCATAACCTGCAGAAACAAAATACTTGGCAATTTTAGTACCGCCGTTAATGTTAATGTTATGTTGGGTTTGGGCATAATACTTTTTAGTTAAATAATCGAACCACTGTACATCGGGGTAACCGATCGGGTCTGAACCGTCTTTAAATTTTTGCAGCTCAGCATCGGTAAAAAATGGTGCTTTTCCATCGTTTACGTATGATTGATTTAATAAAGATGCATTTTCAAAAGCGGGTAAACCAACAGCCAGGCCGGTATAGGTTTGCATGGCAATGTTACCGGTGTACGTTACTTTCGGCTTACCAATTTTACCTTGTTTGGTCGTTATCACGATGATACCGTTCGCCCCCCTGATCCCGTAAATGGCTGTAGAAGCCGCATCCTTTAAAACCGTTACCGATTCAATTTCGCTTGCATCTACATCCGAAAAGCTCGGGCGCTCTACCCCATCTACCACTACAATTGCAGCATTGTTCGATCCGTAAGTGGCCACACCACGTACCTTTAGCTGCGCTGCATCGGCTCCGGGTTGCCCACTGGTTTGCACCGCCAGTAAACCGGGTAAACGACCAATTAAGGCATTTGTAGGACTTGGAGTTGGCGATTTCATTACCTCTTCGGCACCAATCTGTGCCACAGCCCCGGTTAAAGTAGATTTTTTCTGCACGCCATAACCCACCACAATTACTTCATCCAACCCCTGCGTATCATCTTCCAAAACTACATTTAATACGGTTTTATTGTTTATAGCTACATCTTTAATTGTGTAACCTACATAAGTAAATGTTAAGGTAGCGTTACCTGCAGCTTTGATCGAAAATTTACCGTCGTTATCGGTAACAGCACCTTGTGTAGTACCCTTAACCCGAACACTTACGCCTGGCAGGGTAACTCCTTTTGCATCTTTTACTGTACCATTTACTGTGCTTTGTGCAAAGGCAGTAAACGATGCACTCATCAATAAAAGGAATGTTAAAACATAAAGCACCTTAACCCTTTGGAATCGCTCCGTTCCTACACTGGCAAAAGTCCTTTTTAAATTGTAAAGTATATCCATAATTATTATCAATATTTTAATCTGTTTGGTTAAAATTTAATGCATAGCATATCCCTTCCGGTTCATTTTTATTGCCTGGAATCAATAAAAGGAACAGGTTTATGTATTTTGCAGCCAGCTTAAAAATCGGGCTGACAGCTGGGAAATTAGTTTGTCTTTAGCTAAAGCCTATGCGTCTTGAGGATGGTACGATCTTATCTTCAAAAAGTAACATTTTTGAGATAAATCTACGTAAGCCTGTTCAGCCAAATTTGGAGTCTTTGCACTTGCCATGATCATACAAAAACAATTGTGGGATGATTTCATCATATTTACTTGGTTAGTTTGAGTTAGTGGTAACGAATGTAGAAAAGCTAAAAGGATAAAAGTCTTTCAAAATAGCTTAAAAGGCCATAAAATCAATTGAAACTCATTTCAAACGTTTGAAATAATTGTGTTTTTTTCTTAACTATGCATTGAGATTGGAAAAGATGACGAACAATACCCCTGTTACCCTGAAGTTCCTGGCTGAAAAGTTAAAGATGTCAGTATCAACAGTATCAAAAGCCCTAAATAACTATCCTACCATAAATGAATACACCAAAAAACGTGTTCAGGAGATGGCTCGCGAATTGCATTTTACGCCCAACAAATCGGCCATTAATTTAAAGGAAAAGAAGTCGCGCATTATCGGTATTATTTTACCCAATCTTTTAGATCACTTTTTTACACGCAGTATTTATGGGGTTGAGCAGTTTGCAACCCAAAACGGCTACAATGTCATCATTAGCCAATCGCACGATGATCTGGAAAAAGAAATCCAATCGGCCAACATGTTGCTGCGCAGCCGCGTTGATGGATTGATCGTTGCTATCTCTAAACATACACAGGATTTTGCGCACCTCGACCAGTTCGAAAACATGGGCATCCCGGTAGTGTACTACACCCGCAACCCTAGTTTTAATTTAAGCTGTCATAAAGTTTTAGGCAACACCTTTCAGGGCTGCTATAAAGCCACCCAGTTTTTAATTAACCGCGGGCACAAAAAAATTGCCTATCTGGGCGGACCAAAAATGATCAATTTTACGCACGATCGCTTTAATGGCTACATCAATGCGCTAAAAGATAACGGAGTGCCTTTTTCGGCAGATTTGGTAGCCTATACCGATTTTGATAAAGAAAATACCATTTCGGCTATCCAGAACCTTTTCGACAATCCACAAAATACACCTACCGCCCTGGTTGCATTTAAGGAACCTATTTTGTTCGATGCCATTAAATACCTCAGGTCGATCAATCATCCCAACCTGGATCAGATTGAATGCATAGGCTTTGGCAACACTTCTTTTATCAGCTATTTAGATTCCCCACCCATTGCATCAGTTGAAGAAAATCCCGAATCGGTAGGCGAAAATGCCATTAAACTTCTGCTTCAGCTTATCAATAGAGAAATTGATATGGAAAATTATCAGAAAGTGATGGTGGATTGTAAGTTGATTGTGCACGAAGCATAATTTAAAAAAGTCAGAGGTCGGAGGTCCGGAGTCGGAAGACTGAGTACGGAAAAATACCATAAAGAAATTAAGACAGTTAAGAAATATATGCTGTAAAAACTTAATGCCCTTAATACCTTAATGATAAAAAATAGTTTGGAGTCAGCGGTCGGAAGTCCGGCGTAAGAAGACTGGCGCTTACATCTTTCTATCCCCTAACATACCCTTAGGTTTCTAAGGTGGTAAAAAATATATCATTAAGCAATTAAGACAGTTAAGAAATATTAGTCATATTAAAACTTAATGTCCTTAACACCTTAATGGTAAAAATACCTCAGCAGCTTAAATGTCTTATATGGTAAAAAACACCATCGCCCTAGTTTCCTAACAAAGAAAACCGGTCTTTCATTTGATTCCTGTGTTTCTCATTGTACGAAAAAGCTGCCACGATCAGTAAACCTGCTACCCCCTCGAAAGCCACCACCACCTGTGTACCGAAAAGATGGGCTAAATATCCCATTAATAAACTTCCGATAGGTAATACCCCCTGATAGGCCATAATGTAATAACTAAGCGTTCTGCCGCGCATTAAATCATCGGCATGGGTTTGTAAATAAGTGTTAATGGATGATGTTTGTGCCATTAACCCTAAAGCAGCCAAACCGGTACAAATTAAAGCCAGGATAAGCGACGGCGAAATGGCCAGTGCCACTACCGAAAGCGCCAGTAAAACACCCGACATCATTACTATTTTCTGCAAGTTCTGATTTGCCTTTAAAGTTGCCATGTAAATAGCGCCGAAAAATGCGCCAAAACCAGCTGCGCTTTCAAACCAACCAAAGGTGGTGGCATTGCCGTTAAAAATATCTTTCGCAAAAACCGGTAACAACGTGGTAAAAGGAATCACCAAAAGGCTCGATGCCGCCATCATTAAAACCATCGAAGCCAGATCGGGCGATGCCTTTAAATAGTCGTAACCTTTTTTCAGGTCAATCCAAATGTTTTCTGTCGATTTTTTATGTTCAGTTAGCTTAAGTTTCATCATCACCATACAAGCCAGCACGGCTATAAAGCTTACAAAGTTGATCAGAAAACACACATCCTCACCCAAAGTACTCAAAATTACCCCTGCCAAAGCCGGACCAATTAACCTGGCGGCATTAAACATCGATGAGTTTAATGCGATCGCATTTGGTAAATCTTCTTTATCATCAATTAAATTTACCATTAGCGATTGGCGTGCAGTTACATCAAAAGCATTGATCAGCCCCTGTACCAGCGAGAGTGCCGCAATCCAGAACATATCATACACTTTAAACCAGATCATTAAAGCCAGCGCACCTGCCTGCAGCATTAAAATCACCTGCGTAATGACCAGGATTTTATACTTGTTGTGCCTGTCTACATAGCTCCCTGCATAGGGCGCCAGTACCAGTGATGGAATTAGACTTAAAAAGGTAATCAATCCTAAAAGAAAAGCCGAGCCTGTTAAGCGGTAAACCAACCAGCTAATGGCTACGCGCTGCATCCATGTACCAATTAGCGAAATAGCTTGTCCTGTAAAAAATAACCTGTAATTATAGTGCCTTAGTGAACGAAAAATACTCATGTTTAAAATAGTAAAGTAACTTTACAAAAATAGAATTTTTAAACAGAACTATAAAATCAAAATCATCTTGTTTTATCATATTAAATTCATAAATAATAGGTTTTTTCAAAAAAACAGTATTTACCTATAAAATTTAAAGCTTATATTTGTAAAGTTTATTTACCATTACTATGCCAACGCAAACCCAGGATATTGCAGCCCGATTAAGAAGTACCGTTACCCGTTTAACCCGGCAGCTACGCAAACAGAACGTAAGCTCTGAGTTTAGCAATGCCGAACTGCTTACCATGTCATTATTAGAGCAGCATGGCAAAATGTTATCTACCGAGCTGGCTGATATGGAAAGGGTATCTAAGCAGGCCATTTCACAAATTATTAACCGTTTGCACGATGCCAAATGCGTAGAACGTTTTCCCAGTGAAGACGATAAACGCAAAGTATTTATTGGCCTAACCAAATTGGGCGAAAAGCACATTATTGCCACGCGCAAAATAAAAGAAGAATGGCTCGTTCAAACCATGGAAAAAATTTTCTCTTCCGAAGAAATCAACCTCATCCAGGCCTTCCTGCCACTCCTTTCACGCCTGGTAGAGCACAACGGCAGCCGTGTATAGTTTTCTTTTTTCCTTCAGCAAATAAGCCGTATCTTGCACCCCTTATATGGCACTATATTTTACATCCATAAACTCAGGCAGTAATGGCAATTGTTACTATGTTGGTAACGATAATGAAGCTGTTTTGGTTGATGTAGGCCTAACCTGCAAGGAAGTTGAAAGACGAATGGCGCGCTTAGGCTTAGCCATAAACAAAGTGAAAGCCATTTTTATTTCGCATGAGCATAGCGACCACATTAAAGGCCTTACCGTTTTTGCTAAAAAATATAAACTTCCTGTTTACATTAGCACGCCAACCTTAAAAAGCGGTCGCCTGGTACTCGATGCCGCCAATACCTTTTCTTTAAGCCACCTGCAAACCATCCAGATAGGTGATTTAAAAATAGCAGCATTTTCTAAATTCCACGATGCTGCAGATCCTTATAGCTTTACCATTGAGTGTAACACCGTTAAAGTTGGTGTTTTTACCGATATAGGTGCCGTTTGCGATCGCCTCATTCACCACTTTAAAGATTGCCATGCTGCTTTCTTAGAAGCCAACTACGACACTCAAATGCTTCAAAATGGCAGGTACCCTTATTTCTTAAAACAAAGGATTATGGGTGGCCATGGCCATTTAAGCAATGCACAGGCACTCGAATTGTTTACGAACCATAAACCGGCCCACATGAGCCATTTGCTTTTGAGCCATTTATCAAAAGACAATAACGATCCTGAACTCGTAGAAATGCTTTTTAAAACCGTTGCCGGCGATACATTTGTTAAAGTAGCTTCGAGATATGAAGAAACCGACTTGTACTATGTAAGTGCCGATCAAAATGCAGCACAGCAATATGTTTTTCGTCCGGAACTTTACCAACCCGATCAGTTAAACTTGTTTTAACATTTTAAAGTCACAAAAAACAACAGCTTTTTTGAGTTTTAAATACTATAAACCTGTATTACAAATAAATACACTTTAAAAACAAGCAAAACAAAAATAATCCATAGCTCAATTCATTTATACCACAAAACATTTTGGCTGTATTGGAGTTATATCTATACTTCATAAATAGTTTGTTTGGTTTATTGAGGGGGCATAAGGATTTATGCCCCTTCTTTTTTGCTTATACCCTTATAAAAGCACAAAATTTCCCTCACAAAATTTTATTCCCGTTTTGTTTATTTTTTCCTATATTCGAATACATATTCGTCCCCAATATAATGTGTAAACCTTAAATAATAATTATATGGAGACAAGCAAATTCTCAAAATTCAGTGCCGAGTTTCTGGGCACACTAGTATTGGTTTTAATGGGTTGTGGCAGCGCTGTAATAGCAGGCGCCAATGGTACAACAGGTGTAGGCTTATTGGGCATTTCGTTTGCCTTTGGTCTTTCGGTAGTGGCTATGGCCTATGCTATCGGGCATATATCCGGTTGTCACATCAATCCGGCCATATCTATTGGCATGGTGGTAACCGGCCGCATGAAGGCTTCAGAAGCAGCCTACTACATTGTGGCGCAAATTCTAGGCGGCATTGCAGGTGCTTTTATACTCATGCTCATTGCATCTGGCAAACCAGAATATTCGTTGGCCGCCAATGGTCTTGGCCAAAATGGTTACGAAGCCTTTTCACCCCAACACTATAACCTGCAGGCAGGCCTGATTGCCGAAGTGGTATTAACTTTCATTTTCTTATTGGTAATTTTTGGTTCAACCTCTACCAAAAACATTAACGGGGGTTTTGCCGGTTTAGCCATTGGATTAAGCTTAGTACTCATACATATAGTAGGCATACCTGTAACCGGCGTATCGGTAAACCCCGCACGCAGTATCGGACCGGCAATATTGGTTGGTGGACAAGCCCTAAGTCAGGTTTGGCTATTTATTGTAGCACCAATTGTGGGTGCAGTTTTGAGCGGCATTGTTTGGAAAACCGTCCTCGAACGTAACTAGTATAAAAAGGAAAAGGTAAAATGGAAGATGGAACAATACCCAAATTTCATTTTACCTTTTCTAAAAGATTAGCATGAGCAAAGACTACCCCATCTCACATCTCAAGTCTCCTATCTCAAGTCTGAAATTCCCTTTATAGGTTCTTTGTAATCAATTCATCAGTTGGTTTAACTTTAGAACGGAAACGGTGCACCAACTCCCCTTTTTCGTTAATCAGGAATTTTTCAAAGTTCCATTTAATATCACCTTGCTCCTCCGTATTGGTTTGCGAAGTCAGGTATTTAAACAACGGACTAATGTCATCGCCTTTTACACTGCTTTTCTCTGCCAGTAAAAACGAAACATTGTACTTACCTGTGCAGAACTCCTTAATTTCCGCATTGGTCGAAAACTCCTGTCCACCAAAGTTACCAGCCGGGAATCCGATTAACACCACCTTTTTACCATATTGTTTTTGCAGTTTTTCCAGGTCTTCGTATTGCGGCGTATATCCACATTTAGAAGCCGTATTTACGATCATTATCTTCTTGCCTTTAAACTTCGATAGTTTAATTTCTTTACCATCAATGGTTTTAAAGCTAAAATCGTAAACATTTTTTGGCGGGTTTGGCACCAAAAAGTTTAATAGAATTAAAATTGTGCTTATCATCGTTTTTTATTTTATATACGAATATAGCTACAAATAGTTTCGACATAGGTAAAGTTCGTGTAAAATGTAAGATGGATGGGTAAAAAGTCAGCTTGTTTTATAATAAGTATGATTTTTAGAAAATATAAGCCAGTAACATTTCGGCAGCAACAGCCCGCTTTCCCTCCTGCTCAGGCATAAAAAACCGGGAGCATCCGTACATCCGATAGCTATCGGACCGGGTTTATAAACACAGGTAAAATGTAAAAACCTCAGCTTGCTTACCAGCGCACCAGCCAGGAGCCGCTCTTAGTAAGTAAGTCATAAGCAATTCAAATCCTTCAGCCAGGATATAAAAAAACGCATTAAAACCACTCATTTCTAGCTCTTTTTTCTAAAAAATGATCACGATCACTAAAAAAATCAGCAAAAAATTTGTATTAAATTTTAATCAGGTTTTGATTTATGCTTGAATTATAGCTTTATTTGCACAAAAACGTATTTCATGGCAAAAAACTTACTAATCGTCGAGTCACCCGCAAAAGCTAAAACTATTGAAGGCTATTTAGGCAAAGATTTCCTGGTGAAGTCTAGCTATGGCCATATACGTGATTTAGTGAAGGGCGACATGGCAATTGATATCAAAAACAATTTTGCCCAAACCTACGAGGTGCCCGCCGATAAGAAAAATGTGGTTGCCGAACTGAAAAAGCTTGCTAAAGATGCCGAAATGGTATGGTTAGCATCCGATGAGGACCGCGAGGGAGAAGCCATTTCGTGGCACTTATTCGAAACATTAGGCCTTAAAGTAGAAAAAACCAAGCGGATCGTTTTTCATGAAATTACCAAACCTGCCATTTTAAAAGCCATCGATAGTCCACGGGGTATCGATTATAACCTGGTAAATGCACAACAAGCCCGCCGCGTTTTAGATCGGCTGGTAGGTTTTGAGCTTTCGCCGGTATTATGGAAAAAGGTAAAACCATCTTTATCTGCAGGCCGTGTGCAATCTGTTGCCGTACGTTTAATTGTAGATAGAGAAAGAGAAGTTTTAAACTTTAATGCTTCAGCAGCATATAAAATAACAGCCCAGTTTACTACCGGCAAAGGCCGCGAACTGGTAAAAGCCGAATTACCACAGCGTTTCGAAAGCGAAGCCGATGCAGAGAAATACCTTCAGGATTGTGCCAGTGCTGCATTTACCATTAGCAGCTTAGAAACCAAACCGGCAAAACGTAATCCGGCAGCACCTTTTACCACTTCAACCCTGCAACAGGAAGCCTCCAGAAAATTAGGTTTTTCGGTTGCCAGAACCATGCAGGTTGCCCAACGATTATATGAGGCGGGTAAGATTACCTACATGAGAACTGACTCGGTAAACTTATCAGAAACCGCTATAAATGCTGCAGCTGCCGAAATCAAATCGGCCTACGGCGAAAAATATCACCAGCCAAGGGTTTATAAAACCAAATCGGCAGGTGCACAAGAGGCCCACGAAGCCATCCGCCCTACCTATTTCGACAGACATACGGTTGATGGCGATATTTCAGAAAAACGTTTGTACGATCTGATCTGGAAACGTTCAATTGCCTCGCAAATGAGCGAAGCCTTATTCGAGAAAACTACTGCACAAATTACCGCATCAACCCGCAAAGAGCATTTAGTGGCTGAAGGTGAGGTGCTGAAATTTGATGGTTTCTTAAAAGTTTATCTCGAATCAACCGACGATGAAGAAGGCGATGAAAAAGAAGGTGGCTCAATCTTACCTCCTTTAGCTAAGGGGCAGGAATTATTTTTAAAAGAAATGCAGGCAACTGAGCGTTATTCTCGTCCGCCGGCACGCTATACAGAGGCCAGTTTGGTTAAAAAATTAGAAGAACTGGGCATTGGCCGTCCGTCTACTTATGCACCAACCATTTCTACCGTACAAAACCGTGGTTACGTAGTAAAAGAAGACCGTGAAGGTAAACAGCGTAAGTTTACAGCCATTACTTTGGCCGACGGCAAGGTTAAAAAAGAAACCAAATCAGAAATAACCGGAGCCGAAAAATCGAAACTCTTCCCTACCGATATTGGTGAGGTAGTTAACGATTTCCTGGTTGAACATTTTAAAGGAATCGTCGATTTTAACTTTACTGCCAAAGTAGAAAAAGAATTTGATGAGATTGCGCAGGGCTTACAAGAGTGGACAAAAATGCTCCATTCTTTCTACAATCCTTTCCACACCGAAGTAGAAACTACTTTAGAAACTGCAGAACGTGCTACCGGCGAACGCCTGTTAGGACTTGATCCCGCAACGGGTAAAAACGTTTACACCAAAGTGGGTAAATTTGGTCCGCTGGTGCAAATTGGCGAGCTAGATGAAGAAGAAAAGCCCCGCTATGCCAGCTTAATGCGTAACCAATCGGTTGCTACCATTACGCTTGACGATGCATTAGAATTATTTAAACTACCTTTCCAGCTACCCGATTTTGAGGGTAAGGAAGTAGTAATTGGTGTAGGCAGATTTGGTCCATATGTAAAATGGGGTGAGAGTTTTATTTCATTGCCTAAAAACGAAGAACCACTGTCGGTAACCTACGAAAGAGCTGTTGAAATTATCCGCCAGAAAATGGACGACGATGCGCCTATTGCCTATTACCAGGGCTTGGGCGTTACCAAAGGAAAAGGCCGTTTTGGTCCGTTTATTAAATGGAACGACTTGTTTATCAATATCCCGGCTAAAGGTTACGATTTCAATAACCTTACACAGGCCGATATTGAAACCTTAATTGGCAAAAAAGTAGAAAAAGAGGCCAACAGGTACATTAAAACCTGGGATGCCGAGAAAATTTCGATCGAAAACGGCCGTTGGGGACCATTCATTCGTTTTGGTAAACTGATGCTGAAACTGAGAAACAACGAAGCCACCAAACAAAAATATACCGCGGAAGAACTGGTTGACATCGACCTGGAAGTGGTTAAAAAGATGATTGTGGAGCAGGTACCAAACGCTTTCGAAACAAAAAAGAAAGCCCCGGCAAAGAAGAAAGCTCCGGCTAAAAAAGCTGTAGCGAAGAAGAAATAAATCACGCATCGTTTAAAGGGTTTAGAAAATAGAATTGTCATCCTGAGCCTGTCGAAGGACATTAAAAGTAAGTGCTTCGACAAGCTCAGCAGGACAGATAAATTCAAATTTTAAAACTTATACAATTAACCGATTAAACAATTTAAACAGTTACCCCCTTTGAAATCAGATTTACCAGAAAATACAGTTGAAGATATTGCCATGGCCGTTGTGCTGATGAGCGAAACGCCAGAAATAAAAAACTGGACGGTTTACCTTGTCAACCTAAAAAACGAGCCCATTACCAATGTATTGATCAGCTCTAAAGGTTATGGCGAAAAAGATGGCAAACAAGTTAAAACTTCTGTTTTAAGGCATTTTATCGGCGATATGGAAGCGCAATCTTTTGCCGGTGTTGAAGCCATAGATCCCGAAGTTTTTGGCTTAACCAACGAATATTGGCTCAGCTATTACATTGATGGCACCATTTACGATAAGAAATTCATTTTCCTTCCAGAAAGCATTATCGATTCTAATTTGATTAAAATTCCATTGGTAAACCGCCCGGGGGTAATGATTAAATAAGTTTGGAATAAAAACTAAAGTAACTTTATATAATTTAAAATTCAGGATTGAAACTGTACCAGGGGTAAACACTAATATTATTGCTTCTTATCTGTGATTCAGTTCCTGCGTATATTATTTCACCACCATTTCCGGAGGTTAATTTGTTCCAGAAATTTATTCCTTTAAAATAATCTGTATTTATTGTTTTACCTGCCTTAATTTCAATTGGCCTGAGTATTCCCGCCTCATCAATTAGAACATCAATTTCATTACCAACATTATCCCTCCAAAAGTATAGATTATCATTTAGCCCCTTATTAAATCTTGCCTTTAACATCTCAATAATTATCATATTTTCAAAAAGACTTCCTTTACTTGGATGAGTGTCTAATTGCAAATCATTTTGTATGCCAAGTAAGGCTGTTGCCAATCCCGTATCATAAAAATATAGCTTTGGCATTTTAACTATTCTTTTGTTAAAATTTTGATGATGCGGTTTCAGTAAATGTATTACGAAACTACTTTCCAGAACTCCAATCCATGAAGCGATTGTTTTACTATCAACACCTACTTCAATTCCCAAGCTATTCATATTTAACAGCTGGCCAATTCTTCCGGCACATAATCTTAAAAATCTTTCGAAAGCCGATAAATTAGTAATATTTTTTATTTGCCTAACATCTTTTTCTATATAAGTATTTATATAATTCTGATGCCATTTATTGGCTGGAATATTTTGATCGTAAATGGAAGGATAACCACCTTTAACAATAAACCTGTTAATATTTTCTTCAAGCATACCTGCAGATTTCAATTCTGGAATAGAAAGAGGCAAAAGTTTTATGTAAGCCACTCTTCCTGCCAAACTTTGTATAATACTTTCCTGAAGTAAAAAATTATTTGATCCTGTAATGATGAATTTTCCCTTATAAGATGATTCGTCCAGAATTTGTTGGATGTAAGAGAATAATTTAGGGGTTCTTTGCGCTTCATCTAAAATCGCTCCATTTGGAAACTGGCTTAAAAAACCACGTGGATCATCTTCAGCATAAAGACGTGTATCAGGATTTTCCAAAGAAACATAAGGCTTTTCAGGAAAAGCATACCTGGTTAAAGTTGTTTTACCCGATTGCCTCGGACCTATTACTGCTACGGATTTAAATTGACTACTTAGTTCCAGCAATTCTTTTTTAGCAATTCTTTCAATCATTCTATAAATTTACAATTTCGGAATCATATTCCGAAATTGTAAATTAAATCGCTACAATCTTTTAAAACACAGTAAACCAACACTTTATATCCATATTTTCCTAACTCAAAATTAAAAATCAGCTAACGAAAGTATCTTTATGATCTGTTGTCCGAGAAATTTATCGCGTACGTGTTAGCTCTTCGCCTAATATTGAAAACTGCCACTCCAGACTAAAGGAAGTTTGCAACCTTAGCCATATCGCTACTTCTGCATCCAGAACTGAAAACTCCAAACTGAAAACTCCAAACTATCCTATGGTACCTTAACCGCTTGTCTGCCCAGTAACTTCCACCCTGCTTTTTCTTTGCTCCAAATCAGCAGAATATACAACTTCACATTTCCAGGTACATTTTTATCATTGGTTTTCGCGTTTAAAGTATGGCGTACCAATGCGGTTTTATTTTGAATGATAACCGATTGATCGGTTAAGTTAATGTCTACAAAATCAGATTCACCAGAGAGTAAAGAGTGCAAAAACTCCTGTTTGGTCTGTATTTTCCCACTCGAATGTCCGTAGCTCAAATTTGGCAGGATTAACTTATCCAACGACGAACTATCTGGTGTAACCATCAGCTTGGTTAATTTCGTTACAGCTGCTTCAACTTCAGCTTTTTGTGCGAAAGAAAAATGTACGGCTCCTAAAAGTAAAGCAGATAAAACAAATATTTTCTTGATCATAAGGGATTATTTTGGTTAACGGCTGTAAACTTATCCAAAACTGTGGAAAGGAACAAGTTAAGCACGCTAATTTTCAACATTATTCTATTTAACGTGAATTTTAGTTATTTTTCATTCAAATTACCTAAAATACCTATGGAAAATCCATCTAGTTACCGATCATCATCAAAGAAGAGATTAATCTTTGGCGGACTCCTCTTAGTTTCAATTGCCGCTATTCTTTTTGTATATTTTAACAAGAAGAAAAAAACAAACGAAGAAAACCAGGCTTACGCCAAGTACATCGAAGCCTATACTTCAGGTACCATTTCGAAAAAAAGTTTTATCCGTGTACACCTGGCTAATGCAGCAACCGGTATGCAGGATCTAGGCAAAGCCGATTCGCGTGAGTTGTTTGATTTCTCACCTTCTATCTCCGGAAAAGCCTATTGGATTGATCCGCAGACGATAGAATTCAGGCCAGATGAAAACCTCAAACCAGGCAAAAACTACGAGGCAACCTTCAAATTGTCGGAAGTTTCGGCTACCGAAAAAGGGCTCGAAGATTTCGATTTTGAGTTTAAAGTAATTACACCAGGTATCATGCTCTCTCAAAACGGGCTCGTTTCACAAAACAATACCGCGCTCGATTATATGAAGCTAACCGGTGAAGTAGCCACTGCCGACGTGGAAGAAACCAGTAAAATAGAAAAAACCATTGAGCTAGATTTCGACCAAAAATTAAAAGTAAAATGGCAGCACGATCCGGCAAAAAACACTTCTAAATTTACGATAGACAGCATTAAGAAAACCGGAAGCGATCAGACTTTAAAAATAGACTGGGATGGCGACGCCATTGACGCCGACCAAAAAGGAAGTGAAGAAATCAGGGTTCCGGCACTCAACAAATTCGAAATTCTCGATATTAAAGCCATCCAGGGTGAGGAAGATTATGCCCTGGTGCAATTTTCTGAGCCTATTGGTGTTGGTCAGGATTTAACAGGGATGATTACACTGGGGAATTTGAGCGATCTACGCTACACGATTGATGCCAGTCAGGTTAAGGTTTACGCTGCCGAAGAGCTTAAAGGTAACTATGCCTTAAATGCCAATGCCGGTATCGAAAACATCAATGGCAAAAAACTGGCCACAGGTAAAATGGCCAACCTCGTTTTTGAAGATAAGCTGCCTGCAGTAACGATCTCCGGTGGTGGTTCTATTTTACCCAATTCGGGCAAACTGGTTTTACCTTTCGAAGCCATTAACCTGAAAGCAGTTGATGTAACTGTAATCAAGATTTACGAAAATAATATTCCGCAGTTCTTCCAGACAAATAGTTATAAAGATGGTAACGAGTTGCGCAGGGTGGCTAAACCAATTTTGCAAAAAACAGTTCGTTTAGACGAAGATAAAGCACTTAACCTGCACAAAAAGAACCGCTTTACACTCGATCTGGATAAAATGATCCGTACCGAGCCAGGTGCCATGTACCGTGTCACCATTGCTTTCAGGCAGGAATACAATGCTTATAACTGTAAAGCTGGCGAAGAAAAAGCTGGTGACGGTGAAGACGGAGCAGAATATGGCGACTACGAAGAAGGTTATGGCGAAAAAATAGATGAAGACGACGACTTCTGGTCGCGCTACAACAATTATTATCCTTCAAATTACAGATGGAATGATAAGGACAATCCATGTACCCCATCTTTCTATACCAACCAACGCTGGACCAGCAGAAACTTAATTGCATCGAACATTGGTTTAGTTGCCAAACGCGGTAACGATAATTCGATGCTGGTAGTGGCTACTGATTTATTAACAGCCAAACCATTGAGTGGTGTAAATCTGGAGCTGATGGATTACCAGAAACAGATTATTTTCACCACCAAAACGGATGGTGATGGTTTGGCCAGGTTTGATTTAAAACGCCAGCCATTTTTACTGATTGCAAAAAATGGTTCAGAACGCGGTTATTTAAAGCTCGATGATGGCAGTTCGCTGCCATTAAGCCGTTTCGATGTAGGTGGTGATGTGGTACAAAGCGGCTTAAAAGGTTTTATTTATGGCGAACGCGGCGTTTGGCGTCCGGGCGACAGCTTATTCGTGTCCTTTGTTTTGGAAGATAAACTCAAGAAACTTCCGGCAAATTATCCGGTAACGATGGAGTTTTATAATCCAAAAGGCCAGTTGTATAAGCGCCTGATTAATGGCAAACCACTTAACGGTTTCTATACGTTTAAGACTGCAACTGATAATACAGCTCCAACAGGTAACTGGATGGCCAAAGTAAAAGCCGGCGGAGCTACTTTCACCAAAACACTTAAAATTGAGACGGTTATGCCTAACCGCCTTAAAATTGATTTCAATGTTGGTAACAGACCTTATTTAACCAGTGGTACTTCTGCCGCTACCCTATCGGCCAAATGGCTCTTTGGTGCTGTGGCCCAAAACCTGAAAGCCAAGGTAGATGTTAATTTAAATACCACCGAAACCAAGTTTAAAGGTTTTGAAGGTTTTAGTTTTGATAATCCAACTGTAAATTTTGAGTCGCAGGTTAAAACCATTTTTGAGGGTACTTTAAATCAAAATGGTTCGGCACAGGTAAACACCAATCTCAACGAAAATAATACTGCACCAGGAGTATTGCGGGCAAATTTTACCACCAAGGTTTTCGAGCCTGGAGGTAACTTCAGTATCGATAATTTTAGTATCCCTTACCATGTTTACAGCAGTTATCTGGGTATACGTCCACCAAAAGGCGACCGTTTAAGTGGCATGCTGGTTACCGGGCAGGATCATAAGATCGAAATTGTAAATGTAAATACCGATGGCAAGCTGTTGACCGGCAGCAAGACCGTTCAGGTTGAATTGTATAAAACCCAATGGCGCTGGTGGTGGGAACAAGATGATCAGTACACTTATGCCAATTTTACCCAAAACCAGTACAATAAACTGGTAGAAAGCCATCAGGTTAACCTTACTAACGGTAAAGGAAGCTGGAATTTACGCGTTAATGAACCAGAATGGGGCCGTTACCTCATTTTGGTACGCGATATCAATGGAGGCCACGTAACCGGTAAATCTGTTTATGTAGACTGGCCGGGCTGGGCGCAGCGTGAGCAGGGAAGCAATCCGACCGAAGCTTCGATGCTCTCTTTCACAGCCAATAAAGAGAAATTTACCGTAGGCGAAGACATTACCCTTACCATTCCGACAGGAAAAGATGGCCGGGCACTAATTTCTATCGAAAATGGCAGTCGTGTGCTTAAAACTTTCTGGGTAGATACCAAAGCCGGACAAACCCAGTTTAAGTTTAAGGCCGAAAAAGAAATGGCGCCAAATGTTTTTGCCAATATTACACTCTTACAGCCACATGCTCAAACGGTAAATGATCTACCAATCCGTATGTATGGGGCTATTCCGCTATCGGTAGAAGATCCGCAAACCATTTTAAAACCAACCATTAAAATGGCCGATAAAATTAAACCGGAGACTGAAAATACCATTACCGTAGGCGAACAGAATGGCAAGGCCATGACTTATACCATTGCGTTGGTTGATGAAGGCTTGCTCGACCTTACCCGTTTTAAAACACCTGATCCGCACAGCGCCTTCTATGCCCGCGAAGGTTTGGGGGTTAAAACCTGGGATTTATTTGATTACGTGCTGGGTGCCTGGGGTGGAAATTTAGAACGTATTTTAAGTATCGGTGGTGATGGAAGTATCAATAAAAATCTTAATCCTGCCAAAGCAAACCGCTTTAAAGCTGTTGTTAAATTTATGGGGCCATTTACCATTGGCAAAGGCGAAAGCAAAACCCACAAATTTAAACTACCACAATACATAGGCTCAGTAAGGGCAATGGTGGTGGCTGGTCAGGATGCTGCTTATGGCTTTGCTGAGAAAGCGGTGCAGGTTAAAAAACCTTTAATGGTACTGGCTACTTTACCACGGGTAATTGGTCCGGGCGAAACTTTTACACTCCCGGTAACGGTTTTTGCTACGGAAGCCAATCTGAAAAATGTTTCGGTACAATTGCAGGCCAGTAATTTAGTGGTTCAGGGCAACAACAAGCAACAGCTGTACTACAAACAAACGGGCGAGCAAATGGCCTATTTTGAAGTAAAAGCTCCGAATAATGTGGGTATTGCTAAAGTTAAGGTAATTGCAACCAGTGGTGGCGAACGTACCGATTACGATGTGGAAATGGATATCAGAAATCCGAATCCTTACGTTACCAATGTCGTATCGGCAACCGTTCAACCACATACCAAATGGGCGGTAAATTACCAACCTATCGGGATGGTGGGCACCAATTCGGGAGCACTCGAAGTTTCATCGATCCCGGCCATTAACCTTAGCAAACGATTGGGTTACCTGATCCAGTATCCGCATGGCTGTGTCGAACAGACTACTTCCGGCATTTTCCCGCAATTGTACCTCGACAGGCTCAGCGCACTTAATGAACAGCAAAAAGCCGCTACAGAGAAAAATATTAAAGCAGGTATTAACAGGCTTAAAGGTTTCCAGACGACTGAAGGTGGCTTATCATATTGGCCGGGCGAAGGCAGTGCTGATGAATGGGGAAGCAATTATGCCGGTCACTTTTTAGTTGAAGCCCAAAACGCAGGTTATACCCTTCCGGTTGGCCTGTTAGATGATCTTTTACGCTATCAGAAATCTAAAGCCGCAAACTGGGCACCAAACAGCAATAATTTTTATGGCGGCGATTTATCGCAAGCTTACCGCTTATATATGCTGGCCCTGGCCAAAAAACCTGAAATGGCCGCCATGAACCGTTTAAAAGCTTTTGAATACTTATCGGTAGCAGCTAAATGGCGCTTGGCAGCAGCTTATAAACTGGCCGGACAAAATGAAGTGGCTCAAAATATGATCAGAGGTTTAGATACTTCAATTGAGGCTTACAAACAGCTGGGCGGTACTTATGGGTCAGATGTCCGCGATCAGGCCATGATTTTAGAAACACTTACCCTACTCGGGCAAAAAGCCAAAGCAGCCGGTTTATTGCAACCTTTAGCGGCTAAACTGGGCGAAAATACCTGGTACAGCACGCAAACCACCGCCTACAGCTTATTGGCCATTGCCAAATTCTGCGGTACCAATCAATCGGCCAATAAATTGCAATATCAATATGTACTGGATGGAAAATCGGCCCCGGTTAACAGCAACCAATACATTAACAGTACACCTGTAAACTTTAAAGGCAGCACCGCATCAGTTACCAATAATGGCAACAATGTGCTGTTTGTGCGTTTGGTTTTGGCGGGTCAGCCTGTTGCCGGACAGAATAATTTCCTGCCCAACCGATCTGATGTGCTGGATATGAATGTAGTATACAAACGCTTAAACGGAACGGTAATCGATCCAACGACGATAAAACAGGGTACTGATTTTTATGCAGAAGTTACGGTTAAAAATCCGGGACGGATGGGCTTATATGAGCAAATGGCCTTAACCCAGATTTTCCCTTCAGGATGGGAAATCATCAATACCAGATTAAATGATAATCAGAGTATGCTGGCCTCCTCTCCTTTTACCTATCAGGATATTCGCGACGACCGCGTTTTTACCTATTTTAATATTAGAGAAGGAGAAAGTTTGGTTTATAAGGTATTACTGAATGCTTCATATTTGGGTAAATATTACCTGTCGGCAGTTCAATGCGAAGCCATGTACAACAATGATATTTCGGCAACACAGCCTGGTAAGTGGGTCCAGGTGGTAAAGTAGTTTTTAATTTAGTGGTTCAGGGCGACACGAACCGAGTTTAAACAATTAACCAATCGAGATGGACAAATTATTCGAACAGAAAAGAAAAAGCCACATTGAAATTGGTAAAATTTACTTTTGGACGGCAACCATAAACAATTGGCAAAAACTGCTACTAACGACCGAATTTAAGCAAGTAATATTAAATTCATTTGAACACTTGAGCAGACTAAACAAGATTGATATTTTTGCTTTTGTAATTATGCCTAACCATATTCATTCTATTTTGCGGACAAAAGAACTGAATGGCAAAGAAACGGTACAGGGTTCTTTTTTAAAATATACAGCTCATGAATTTAAAAAATTATTAAATCCGGGCCAGTTATTGAATTATTATGTTAATGCCAGTAATAAGAATTATGAGTTTTGGAAGAGAGATTCATTGGCAATACATATATATACACCCAAAGTGGCTTATCAAAAGCTTAACTATTTGCACAATAATCCATGCACTGAGTATTGGCAATTAGCAAATGAACCTGAAGATTACGAATACTCATCCGCTTCTTTTTACGAAAAAGATGAAGTAAGATATTCATTTTTAAAAGATTTAAGATTGGAGTTTTAATTAAAGTTAATTATGGGTTCGTGGCGACACGAACCATGGCGTAAATTAATGATGCTCAGCCTCGGTCGTGTCACCACGAACCGACAAATACACTCAAAAAACCAATGAACAAAATACCAAAAGCATTCCTGATTTCCGATATTGTGTGTGTGGTGCTGCTTTTGGTATTTCTTTTTTCCTTACCGGCAAAGCTTTTTAAAACACCTACCTCTTATGTTATCGAAGCCCGCAATGGTAATTTACTAAGTGCAGCAATAGCCAGCGATGGACAATGGCGTTTTCCAGTTGCTGACTCGGTACCAGTAAAATTTAAAGATTGTATCATTGCCTTCGAGGATAAAAGATTCTATCATCATTTTGGTGTCGATCTTTTGGCCATGGGCAGAGCCATGAAACAAAATTTCAGGGCTAAAAGTGTGGTAAGTGGTGGCAGTACGCTCAGCATGCAGGTAATCCGACTTTCGCGTAAGCAAGATCGAACCATCTGGCAAAAATTGCTGGAAGTGATACTGGCTGTCCGACTGGAAATTAAATACAATAAAGATGAAATCATTGGCCTGTATGCCGCCAATGCCCCTTTTGGCAGTAACGTAGTAGGCTTGGAAGCTGCCAGCTGGCGCTATTATGGTCGCGATGCCAAAACGCTTTCCTGGGGCGAAATGGCTACGCTTGCGGTGTTACCCAATAGTCCTTCGCTGGTACATCCGGGTAAAAATTCCGAAAAACTGATCAAAAAGAGAAACGATTTATTGGATAAACTGGTCAAATTGAAATATATCGACCAAACTACCGCTAATTTATCCAAACTAGAACCTGTTCCAGGCAAACCTTTACCCCTGCCGCAAAATGCACCACATTTGTTAAATCGCTTTAAAGCAGAGCAGAAAAACCTCGATGTAAATTCGACCAGAATTACTTCAACCTTAGATGAAAATATCCAAATCAAGGTAAACGCAATCTTAAAGCGTTACAACAACCGCTACCGGGCAAACGATATTAACAATATTTCAGCGTTGATTTTAGACGTTAGATCCCGCCAGGTAGTGAGTTACGTGGGTAACATTTATCAGCCCGAAAATATTGATCTGCAAAGCCATGTGGATATGATAAAGGCCTTGCGCAGTCCAGGGAGCACTTTAAAACCGTTTTTGTATGCCAGTATGATGAACGATGGTTTTATTTTGCCACATACCCTAATTGCCGATATCCCTACCCAAATTGCAGGTTATTCGCCGCAAAATTACGATTTGGGTTACGATGGTGCCATCGCTGCTGATAAAGCTTTAAGCCGTTCGCTCAATATTCCTGCTGTAAAAATGCTGCAACAATATAAGTATGAACGTTTTTACGATAAGCTCAAAAAAATCGGTATCAGTACGCTTAATCAACCTGCCGATCATTATGGCTTGTCGCTCATTCTCGGTGGCAGCGAAGTAACCATGTGGGATCTGGCCAACACCTATATGGGTATGGCACGCACTTTAAACCACTTTAATACCTACAAAGGGTTATACAATCCGAACGATTACCTGCAAGCCAGCTATCTTAAAGACAGTAAAAAAGATGAAACCGATCTTCAGCGTAATTCATTTTTAGATCATGGAGCTATCTGGGCCACTTTTAATGCCATGGAGGAAGTGATGCGCCCCGGTGATGAGGGCTTATGGGAGCAGTTTTCATCTTCGCAACGCATAGCCTGGAAAACCGGTACCAGTTTTGGTTTCCGCGATGCCTGGGCAGTGGGTTTAACGCCCAACTACGTGGTTTGTGTTTGGGTGGGCAATGCTGATGGCGAAGGTCGCCCAGGATTGGTGGGTATCGAAGCAGCCGCTCCTGTAATGTTCGATATTTTCAGGCTGTTGCCTAATGGCAAATGGTTCGAAACACCTGCAACCAAATTAAAGAAACTCAAAATCTGCAGGCAAAGTGGCTACAAAGCTGGCGAATATTGCGAAAACGTGGTAGAAGAACTAGTACCTCCCGCAGGCGAAAAAACAGCTGTTTGCCCATATCATAAATTAATCCATCTCGATAAAACTGGCGCTTACCGGGTAACCGATTTATGCGAAAGTGTAACCCAGATGCAGCACAAGAGCTGGTTTATTTTACCACCAGCAATGGAATACTATTATAAAATCAAAAACAGCGATTACAAAAGCCTGCCCCCATTTAAAAGTGGCTGCGATGTTTCGGGTGGAAACAGTGTGATGGAACTCATCTATCCTAAAAACAACGCCACCGTGTACATTCCACTTGAACTCGATGGCACGCGTGGAAAAATTGTACTCAACGCTGCGCACAGGAACCCACACGCCAAAATATACTGGCACCTTGATAACGAATACATAACAACTACAACCAATTTCCACCAGTTGGCAATTAATCCGCCACCAGGAAAACACACCTTAACTTTGGTTGATGAAAGCGGCGAAAGACTGGTACAGGTATTTACTGTTTTAGATAAGGAAAAAGGTAAATCACCTTAAACTTTAGATTGGCAAAACCAAAATCGACACAAAAACATAACAAACTGATATTAAAAAAGTTATATACTTTTTCAATACTATTAGCTATATTTATATAGGCGGCGCGAGCCCCCGAAACCACCCATCCTACAACAGCTATTTAGTATTAACCTAAACCAATTTTGTTATGACCAGTAAATCCGGTTTTACCAAAATGGACATCTCTGAATTTGAAACCTGGATTTCAAATTTAAGGGTCGCCAGAACCATTTTGTATGTTCAGGAGCACCACACCTGGAGCCCCTCTTATGTAAATTTTAAAGGCAACAATCACTTCGACTTGCAACAAGGCATGAAAAGTTATCATGTAAGTCACAACGGCTGGAAAGATATTGCCCAGCACTTTACTACTTTTCCAGATGGCAGTATTTTAACAGGCCGAAGTCTGGAGGATACACCTGCCTGCATTCTGGGTTTTAATTCGAATGCGATATGTATAGAAAATCTCGGAAATTTTGATGCAGGCAAGGATACCATGACCGCTGAGCACCAAAATACGATCATTAAGTTAACCGCAGCCCTATGCAAAAAGTTCGGTATTGCTGTGAACAGTGATAAAGTAGTTTACCACCATTGGTTTAATTTAATTACGGGCGTTCGAAATAATGGTACTGGCAACAACAAAACCTGCCCCGGCACCAACTTTTTTGGTGGCAATAAGGTTGCAGATTGCAATCAAAATTTCTTACCGCTGGTTAGCGCTGCCTTAAATGGCGCAGTACCACAGCCAGCGCAAAACGTAATTAAATATGTAGCGGTTACAGCCGACAGCTTGAACATCAGGGAAGATGCAAACGCCCAGAGTAAAAAAGTAAGCAGCGTAGCACCAGCAACCTTAGGTGCAGTTTTACGGGTTTATGAAGAAAAAAACGGCTGGTATAAAATTTCCGGATCACAACAGCATTGGGTAAATGGCAGTTATACCAAAACCGTAACGAGAGCAACGGTAAATGCAAGTACTTTGAATGTGAGAAGCGGTCCTGGCACCAATTTTCCTAAGGTTTCGGCACTAGCTCAAAATCAGGAGGTTTTTATTACCGAAGAAAGTAATGGCTGGAGTAAAATCAGTTCTGACAATAAATGGGTGAAGAAAGAATTTTTAACTTAATTTGAAACGCTCCATAAACGGATTGTTTATAAAGCAAGGTTTTAATCTTCCATATTTATCCGGTTACGATATTATTCAAAGGCTGGTTGGCAATCTGGCGCTCTCCCTGTGCAATATTGCTCTTAACAAAATTGAACAATTGCGTTTTATCTGATAAAGCTAATGTTAAACCGTTCATATTGTCGGCATCAACATCACGCCAAACTGTTGCAGCCCCCATGCTGGCATTTAAAACAGTGTTTCTGATGTGTGCAACATCGGCATTTAGCTCATTCCTTAACTCGGACTCAACAATTTGCTGTGCTGCCCTACGGGTTGGCGTCATGCTTAAACGAGGCTGGGTGCGGGTGATGAAGTTTGCCGTATGCGGTGTAGAACCATAAGTTCGGCTTACGCCAAAATTATGCCTGTTGCTATGCAAATTAATCACATAAGCACCACTACAATGGCTTCCATTGGTTAAATTAAAAATCGGATTTCCTGCCGGGAAAACCGGCTGACCTGTTGGTCCGAAAACCATTTCGGCAGCAGCTTTTAAGGTAGCACACTGTGGCTGATGATCTGGCGTAACACTATCATAAGTAGGCGTTGGTACACCAGTATAAGTACCTACAGCTCCTTCATAAAGATATTTTTGCCTTGCATCGGCCAATGTTGCGGTACCCATAATTTGCCGCAGAATTTCCATCAGCTCGGTTTCTTTAATTAGCAGTTGCTGATAATTTGGGTTTTGCTCAATTAAACTTTCGTTCGATGGATCGTCAGAAAGTGCTTTAACAGCATTAAGTAAGGTTACAATATGGCTATCATAAAGTGCCCTGGCATTATCGGCCAATTGTTTTTTAGCCGCACCCGGACCAGTTGTTTCACCAGCATATTGCGCTTGTAATTGGGTAATCAGTAAACTTGCAGGACGTGGATTGGCACTCGCCACATAAAGTTGGGCATTTCTGCCTTCGCCCTGGTAGTACATCTCATGGTGTTCTCCATCTGCAGCCACAAAAGGTCTTCGCCGGTTCCACCAGCCCCTAATGGCATCTACAACTGCCCTTCCTGCATTCATTATGGCTCCGCCAACCCTGATGGCCTGATCTATCACCCACAGAATTCCGTTATCGATCCGTACTTTTACCGCGGTTAAAATTTCCTGCATCCTTGTCGCTATTCTGCCAAAACCGAACTGGTTGGCCAGGAATCCGATCATAATGGGGAGTGAGTTAGCCAAAATACCTTCTAAGAAATTGGCAGCCCCGGCAATATTTCCGCGGGCCACATCAGCAAGCATGGTAACATACTGATTGATGATGCGCAGTATAGGTACAAAATATTCTGTAAAACTCTGAATAGCCCTATAAACTGCCAAAATACTGTTCACAACCGGCATAATACCCGAAATATCGAGCATACTTAACAGCCAGGCCGTTGCCTGAGCCATAATTCGTTCGTTAATAAAGGTTACAATGTTATTGATTACCGTATCCCATAAATTACTGAGCTGTTCCTGAATGCGCTCCCATATTGCAGCCGGTCCACGCTCTACCACATCGGCAACAAAACTCCATGCACCGGTAGCCATATCAAGCATCCCGCGTAACCTTTGTGCCCTTTCTTCGCCAATCCTGGTAGCCAGCAGATTAAAAATATTGTCGACTGTTATGCCTAAAATCTGGAGGATGAAACTGAAAATTGAGCCAAAAGAAAAATCAGTTGGTGGTGTAATACCCAAAGCCTGCATTTCGGCGGTTAGCCAATTGACTACACCTGATAGTAAATGCGTGCCGATATTACCAAAAAACTGAGTAAATCCTTGTTGCAAACCACTCAATAAATTAATGAAGAAACCAACCGGATTGCCCAAAATATCGACCACAGCCTGCGATGCATTGGCCAATATCGAAACAACCAATTCGGGCGGTATACCTACCAGGCTCAGCAATTCCCTGAAAAATGTCCACATGGCTCCAGGTAAATTGCCATCTACAAACACCTGGTACAAAATGGTCATTACAATTTGTTGTGCCCTTGCCCAAACATCGCCAATAGCCATAATCTGATTAAACAAAGGAATTCTGCTCAGGATTTGCTCAATCAGGAAGTCTTTTATCGGTGTTCGGATACATTCAGGGATGAGCATAAAAGGCCCCAGGATAAAATCGCCTGCCCGTCCTGCCAAATCACTCAATGTATCGACTATTCTTTGCAGTGCATTTAATATGGGCTGAATAAAACCTGCCAGATACCCTAAACCGCTGCTTGCCATGTTAAACAGATCAACCACCCCGGTTTGTACCCAGGTGCTTAAACTTAATGCCGTATCGTTTACCCATGCAATTGCTGGCGCTGCCACTGCGAATATCGAACTTGAAGCAACTGAATTATAGAAACCTGTAATTTGACCAACAAAACCGCCCACACTTTCGGCAACCCACAAACCTGCGTTGGTAATGCCTTGCTGCACCTCGACAATTTTGGTTTGCACTGCCGGCAAAATCGTATCACGAAGTGAAGCCTGCTGCGCCTGTGCCGCCACACCAGATCCATCATCGCCCATTGCAGTAGCCATTCCGTTAACACCGGCAGCAAAATTAGACACTGTATCACGCAGGTTCATAATGGCGTTGAGCGGCAAAATATCCATTACCCGGGTTGCAATTTGCTGAACCGGCTCAATTACAGGCCTGATCGTTTCTTGAATAGAAGTCCAGGCTTCCTCGGCTTTTCCGGTGATCCACTGAATGACACCATTTGAATTTTCGGCACCCGAACTGTCTGTACCAAATCCCAGTGTAGATTTCACCCAATCCCAGGCCATTGAACCATATTCGCGTACTGGCGATGTCCAATCCCAAATCCGCTGTCCGATATCCTGCATCCAGGCCCATACGTCGGCCGCTGTTTGTCCGAGCCAATCAACCACCGGTGCACCAAAAGAGGTCCACAAACCGGAGAAAAACTCACCAATAGGCCGTACAAAATCGGTTAAACCTGCCCATGCATCGGTAGCGATGGTAGTAATAACCTCTTTGAGTTCGTTAACAGCAGCCAGTAGCGGTGCACAATCGCCGGCAATTAAAGCCTGCATAATGGCCGAAACCCGCTGGTACAGCATCGAGAATACCGCTATTAAATTGGTAACGAAACTACCTACAGCAGGAAAGCGGTCAAATAACCTGTTCAGCCCGGCCATCAGTTTTTCTCGCAGGAAGCCTAAAATACCTTTACTGCTAATTTCCCTAAGCACCTGTACAAATTCGGCAGGCGCAATGGTTTCTACAATTTCCCAGGCACTATCAGCCAGCCACTCGCCTAACGACCAGCGTTGCACCTGCTCATCATTGCAGGCGCAGCGATTGATTTGCTCAGGTTCTTTTACCACCCGCAGAATTTCCTTGCGCTCTTCTTTCCGCTTTATTTTTTCAGGTTCAGCTTTCCGCTGTAATTTTTTATCCTTCTCCTTTGTTTTTCGCTTCACACTTCCGCCCTGCTGGATGGTATGCGTAAGCTCGTGGGCCAAAAGGAATTTTCCACCGGAGGAATTTGGATTGTACTCGCCCTGGTTGAAATAAATGTTATTGCCAACTGTAAATGCCCTGGCGTTGACATGTGCAGTCATTTTCGCGGCATGTGTATTATCGTGAATGCGTACGCCAGAAAAATCGGCGCCCATTTTACCACCTAAATCTGCACTTACATGCCGTGGTAGGCTTGTCCCGCCCCCTTTGGTTGCTGCTATTCCGGATTGAACGCTGGCCGGCGCAGTTCCACCTGCTGCAAAACCACTGCCAGCCTTGGCTTGTAATACCCCGGGTTGATCTATTTCCTTTAATTCTTCTTCTTTACGCGCTATTTTTTCTTTTTGCTCACAGCCTGAACATTTGCGTTGTACTTTCATTTCAGGCGCAGTGTTACCTGCTCCCGCCATGGCAAAACCCGCACTTGAGGGCATCCGCATTACCCGCTCTGCAACCTGATCGGCTTCTTTTTCCTGCGGATCGTTTACAGCACCAACTTTTAGCTTAGCCTGGATACAGCCTGTTCCGGGCCTGTTGTGTGTAACAGACTTCGGTTGAGAATTGCTATATGCCAGTGCGCTGCCCATGTTTATAATGTTCTGCCTGATTTTTTAAGTTCGCGTTTTATCCCTTCAACAATATCTTTTTGCCTGATTTCTTTTCCGCCCGCTTTGAGCATTTGCATGGTGGCATATTGCACCACATTGATAATGACACCGCCGGTGAGCTCGAATTTTTGAGCAATATCATTCAGGTTTACTTTCGCTTCGAGCTGAATCAAAGGCGAAAAGCCCTGCTCCCAAAGTAAAGCCCGCTGACTGGCCTGTGGCATCGGAAATTCGATAACGGATTGAAAGCGGCGTAAAAACGCCTGGTCGATATTCTGTTTAAAATTACTGGCCAGAATCACCAATCCATTATGGTCTTCAATCCTTTGCAGCAAATAACTGGTTTCCTGATTGGCATATTTATCGCGTGCGTCGCTAACGTTAGTCCGCTTACCAAAAAGGGCATCCGCCTCATCAAAAAACAATATCCAGCCCTGGTTCTCTGCAGCATCGAACACTTTGGACAGGTTTCTACCTGTTTCGCCAATATATTTGCTCACTACCCTGCTTAAATCAATCCGGTAAACAGGTAGATTATGCTTTTTGCCTAATACTGCTGCTGCAAGCGATTTTCCGGTGCCTGGCTGACCGTAAAAGAGCGTGCGGAAACCGGGCTTTATTTTATGCCTTAGCCCGAGGTCGTTCATCATTGTTTTATTATGCTGCAGCCACGAATCAAGCAGCTCCAAATGCTCGCGGGTATGCTCAGGTAACACCAAATCTTCGTATTGCATATTGGTTTCGATCAGATGCGCCGGAAAGTCTGCCGAAAACCGCGGTTTACTTCTTTCACCTGTAGTAAATTCTTCGAACCAGTTTTTATTGATGTGCAATGGAATGCTCGAAATGGGTTCGCCGGGTGGCAAGGGCTCATATTCCAGCACATTGAGCGCAAAGAGTGGATTTTTGGCATCAAACAGTTTTAACAGATCGAAACGCAGCATTAAGTTATCGGCAGCCAGCAAAAACAAAAACGTTTCGGCTGTAGGCAAAAAACCGCTGAATACATTGCCTTTTCTACCTCCAAACTCGGTAAATATCTGACCTGTTTGCGGATTTTGTACCAAAAATATATCCAGGCATTGCGGTTTGATCTGGGTTACCATGGCCAGAAAAAGCAGAAAACGATCGGCAAATAGGAGCTGATGCTGTACCAGAAAACGGCCATAACTGGAATTGGACTGGCTTAAATCGGGCGGCTGAGCGTCGAAAATACTGGTGCTTTCGGCCACACTCCCGGCATTGATGGCACTACGGAGCTGCAACACCTTTTCAAACCAGTTTAATTCGGCCAAAAGTGCATCGGCATTTGCCTTTAACGTGCTGTTTACCAGTTCAGACTGATCAAATAATTGTTCCATGGTAAGCGTATTATGGATAAAGGCCAGGGTATGGTATCCAGTAAAACATCAAATCCTTTTCTTTCTACTTGTACATGATAGTTGTTTGCGCGAAAAATTAAGCTACCATCCCGTTTCAAAAAAGTTTCGGTCAGACCTTGTACGGTTGTTGAACCTAGTTTGGTCCAATGTTGAATGGCCATACTTTTCATGGTATCACTCCAGCTAAGTTCTTCATCGGTAAAACTTATTTCGTTAAACAAAATGACGGTCTCTGGCGTTGCGCCACACAGTATCTTATTCAGGGCCAGGGCGCACTCATCTTCCGGCATTTCGTTATAAACTAGGTAATGCAGGTATACGACAGCTTTGTGCAAGCTTATTTCATCCTTAAATTCCTTACCGTTTAACAATTGCAGGGAGTTAAACAGGTTTTTGAAATAAGGATAAAGCAAAACCAGACCAGCATTTTCAATTAATATGGATGCTTCCTGATTTACTCCCTCAACCCGTTGCGGATTTATTTTTTCTTCTACCGGATTAACAACAGGTTTCAAAGCAACAGCAGGTCCTTGTTTGTGCCGGGTAATTGCAGTGTATAATTTGTTGAGCCGAAAAACCAAGCCAGCCTCAGTTTGCCTGCTTTCGGCTTCTTCCAGGGTTAATGTCAAAGCCTCTAGTACCATTGGTTTTAAAACAGGCTGCTGCTCAACCAAAGCAAAGAGCCACAAGCCAAAATCTGTGTGGTCTGACTCGCTTTCACCTACTGCTAATCGGCTAAACCAATGTTCAACTATTAATTTAAATAAATTATCATTTATATTTGGTTCAAAGCATTTTAAAATATTCAAATCGGTTGTAAACTGGTGAATCTGATAGAAAAACATTTTCCTACTCACCAACTGCATTAAGCGCCTGTAAGTGGCAGTCTGATGTTTTACAGTATTTACAAACTGAGCAAATATTCCGGCATCGGCATTTAAAAGTTGTAACAGGAGAGCCGCAGGTTTAAACAGATTTGTAATGGCTAACCACCAGGGTTTTAATCCGGTTTCACAGTAAAAAGCCAAAGCTTCGTAACCGTTTGCTCCGGCCAGGTATCCAGCTGAAACTGCATTGACCAATCCAGAATCAGGTGCGTTTACTTTAAGATGTGTAAGAAAGCTGATGAGTTTTTCATCCTTTACCAAAACCGCATTAACCTCTTGTTGATGGTGCGTACGCAAATAACGATAAACCTGAATAACAAGCTGTTCTTCAATATCTTGCGCAAGCGTATTTAAACTTAAACTCCCGAGATCGATATTTAGCTGATCAATGCGAATGGTATGGTTAAGGGCAAATTCATCAAAAATATTTTCAAGTACTTCGGGCAGCCTCGTTTTGCAAAAATGGCTGATTTCGGCCTGCACCCGCTCCCAATCCTGTTGACTGGCAACAGTGAGTAACATTTTCTGCGATTGGATGAGGTGCTGGTTCATATTATTTTATCCTAAACTGAAATTCAAAACCACATCTTCATTAACAATTTCAATTTCGCCTTTTCCTCCTCCGTGAGGAGTAATACCTTCCATCACGACAAAATATTTGCCTGGGTTAAGATTGAAACTGTATTTATTGCCGGTAAAGGTATTTTGCTGAATAACTGCACCAGTTGCATCGTTTACCGACACTTTAAACTGCTTGGCATAGGCTACATTACCACTCAGTTCGTAGGTATCCTGACCGATTCTGCCAATACCAATAAAGAAAGTAATTTTATCAGTTCCTACTTCTTCGCCAGTTTCATTTTCGATTATGGCATATTCAATTTCATCGGTAGCCACGATTGATTTCATAGCCCTGGCATTTTTGGCCACCCGATCGGTATCCAGCGTGTAAACCAAAATCTGTTTCTTTAACGCAGGTTTCGGTTCGTAAACCTCTTCTTCGAAGCTTATTTTACCTAATTCAGGTTCGCTCTTTACGATAACACTGTATTCGCCCGGGTGATAGAGATTATTGAGCACCTGTATCTTTGCCGAATTGATGCGGCTGGGGTTATACACCACAAAACGCGAAATGGGCGCTACCAAAGGGGTAAGTTCCTTATTTTTATAATCATTGGCATTACACTCGCAGCAAGCATCATCATCATACACGGTAAAATCGGCGATTACATTGTTTGCAATATTTTCAAGTCCCTGGTTACCTATTTTTTCATTTAACTCCTTAAACTGCTGGTTAAACTTAGCTTCGAAATCACTTAAATATTTACGCTCCTTTTCACCCTCTCCTGTGTATATAATTTCTTCCAGTTCTTCTTCAATTACGATTTTCTTAGCGAGCATTTTAACCTGAGCTTCGTATTCTTTTAAGGCTTCAGCCTCTTCTTTTTTGGCCTTCTCTATTTCTTCAGTATGTATTTTCCGTCTTTCAGCAAGTTCGTTTTCGGTATTTTTATTCAGCTCTTTAATTTCTTTGGCTTTATCAGCCTCACTGCTTTTACGCATCAATACAATCCTTTCCTTATATTCTTTTTCAAGTGCTTCGGCTTTAGCACCATCCGTAGGTTTCAGTGCTTTGCGTTTTACTTCCAGTTCACTTTTAATGGCCGATTCTTCTTTCCTGATCTCGCCAGCACTGCGCACTTCGCGTTTATCAATTTCAGCCAGCTTAATTTCAAGCCCTTCGCGCAGTTGAAGTTCCATTTGGTTAAGTTCGTTTTCCTGCTCAACTATGCGCGTTTTTATGTCCGAAGACCTGGCTTCGTAAGTAGCTTTCAAAGCTTGTTCAGCAACCTTATACTCAGGGCTTTCGGCTTTTTTTGCTTTTGCCCTTGCAGCCTGTGGAGCTCTTCCTATCGTTTGGTACTCCAGTTCTTTACCGGTATGGTACAGCAATAGCAGCGTATTGCCTTTATTTACCCCTGCCAAATGTTCTACGGCTCCCGAGTTACGGATATAATCGAAAAACGAAAGGTTATTACGCAGGCTTTTGTTCCTTTGCAGTCTGATATCGGTTAAAGTGCCTACTGTAATGTAAGGCCTGATCATGAGCACATTAATTACCCGGTGCAATATGGTAGCAGCCATGAGGTAAGGCAGCAACTCTACGTTACCATCCCTATTGATGATACGCACGAGTAGTTTCATCCCGTTTACGTATGTGGTTATTAGGTCGGTGTAGGCCGATTTAAAGCGTTTCTCGTCAAAATCAGTAAATTCTAAAACGAGTGTCGCAATCAACTCCTCAAGATTATCATTAAAGCGTGCTACCAAACGCAGTGCATCGCGTTGCAGTTCATCGGCAGTAGTTTCCAGGCGGCCTCTGCTGTTGTTTATTTTTGAATAGTTGGCCTGGTTGATGCGCTCGCCCACCATACCGGCTTTCATAAAAACCTTATTCAGATTGCCAAAAGTGGTTGTTTTTTCGGTCGCGGCACCAGCATCATTAAAGCTTTCCTTTCCAGCTGCTTTTGCATTAGGGGCAGCTTCCTTTTTGGTATTTACCCCACTCACGGCATCCTTGGCAGCGTCCTTAACATCTTCAAAACGACCTACCATCTTTTCAGCTAGGGTACTGTATTTAATCAGGTTATTGAGGTAATACAGCATTACATTACGCCAAACCAGGTATTGCGAATCCAAATCTGGGTAACGGCAAACCGTTTTGATTACACCGCCTTCGCCCATAAAAACCGAGCGCACTTTAAATGGCAAATTGAAACTGCGCTGTAATTTCTTGTATTGCGAAACGGCATCATCTTCGGGTACTGCTAAATGACCTTCCATCCTGAAAAAACTGGTATCAGAGAAATTGTAGAGCAAAGGCGCTTCCAACCGGCTCATTCCATAGGTTTGTAAGCTAAGTGGTGCCTGATAATGGTAGCTGAGCGGTTTACCATTACTACAGCCATGGCATAAAGATTCATTCCAATATTGCTCAAAATCACCATTATTTGGATCGAAATAAATTGGCAGAGCCCTTTTGCCTATATTTTGCCATTTCTCTTTGCTGGGCGTGGCTAAAATACCACGCTCGCCTTTTTCCGATAGGCTATCAAAATAACCATTGAACATGGTCAGTGTTCTGCCAAAAACCGAAACCAGCTTTTTACTCCAGTCTTTATATTCGTTAAACAAGGGCGAGTATTCAAATTCCTGCCTGAAAACAGAAGGTGGACAAGCTTTACTACCCAGCATTAAATGCATTGGAAAGGCATCATCATTAGGCAAACAAACGCTGTGCAGGTGCATAGCGATGCAGCGCAACTCTTCATACGATTTGATGATATCTTCGAAAGCATCGTAAACGTATTGAAATCCGTAAGCTTTACCCGCCAGGTATTGTGCTGCAAGGTCAATCAGCTTTCCTTCCCAGTTACTGCGGATGTTATCGAAATCGACAGCCGGAAAATGACGCCCCAAAGCGGGTAATTCTTTGTAAATAATGCTGAGCTGTTTGGTTAATTTCTCTAAAACTGCGGCCACAGGGCTTAAATAGGCATTTACCAAAGCGGGATAATTGGCAGCTGCTATCCGGTTAATTAAAGCACGGGGATATTCGATTGTTTCTAACTCATAAAGAGCAGGATACAACGCTCCACCTTTATTATTATTTAAGGTATTAATTCCAACCAGATCGGATTTTTTGATCAATAATTTACGGATAGTAAAGGTATTTTCTTTACCCAAATCATCGCAACTTTTGCCCAAACAGCTTTTCAAATCGCGGGTTGCCGATTCTAAAAAAAGTACCACTACATAATCGCTCAAAATTAAGGCAGCTGTGATTGGGGTAGCACCCATAGCCGCGGCATTTGCGGCGGTAACCAGCTCTATAAGCGGTGCATTGTTAAAATAGTTATAATCTAAGCCATCAGGCAAGGTGTAAGTTTTGTAGTGGGTTAAATCGCAATCGCCTAGCGAAATTAAAAAGCCCCATGAAGTAACACCAATTCCCTGAGAAAGGTGCACAGTATTAACGCCATAAGTAGCATGTAAACCGCAAACAATGCCCCTTCCAATCAATCTAATTCTGGTTAACCTGCTTTCCTGAAACAAAAACTGCTGCGTGGTATTCAGCTGACCTGCTGTAAGTACCTGGTTTTCTTCAAAAACCGTTGTTTTATTAATGAGTTCCATAGCTAGATTAGTTAAAAAATGCCAATGTTAGTTTGATTTAATATGAGTGGGTTTTTCTGTACTTCGTTCTCATTGCAACTGTGCAGTTTGCCTGAAGGATAAACGCTCCGTAAATTCTGCAAGATATCGATCAGGTTTTTCAGCGCCTTTACCCTTTCCAAATCGCCTGTGCTGGTGGTATTGATCTGAATTAACCAGTTTTTATAAGCCAGTTCGAACTGAGCCATTTGTAATGGATTTACCCAACATACATTAAGCACCACATGCGCCGGACATTCTTCCCGCAAAGTTTTCTCAATAAAAGTCCTGAAATTCCGATCTCTGAAACGGTTTGGCCAGTATGGCAAAACGGCTGACATCACAAAGCTGTAAGTATCGGCAATTTTGCATTGCGCACAATCTACATCGGTATGAATGGCCATCAACTGATCGAAATCATGTTTTTTTGGCCGCAATAAAAGGTGCTCTATCAAATGTAAACCCTCCCGGTCTATAAATACCTGGTTAAAGAAACGCACCATATCCAGCCGGGCCAGTTTTTCCATACCAGCCCTAACCACTATGGTTTTTGGGGTTACAGTTTTAATTTCAAAAAGTTTGGTATAACTGATCTTGGGTGCTACAACAAAATCAAGTGGAACGGCCGAAATAATCGTGGTTTTGTTATCGGCAAAGCTGATTTGCAAAATCCCGAACGCCATTGCCTCTGCTGCAGGCTTAATGAAACTTAATTGATCGCCGGCACGCAGGCGATCGGTTAAATCTATACCGGTAACCGTTAGCTCGCGACCGTTTTCATATAAATAGGCCGTAAAGGTTTCGCTAAAGCTTAATTGCCCGTCAGGGTAATTATTGGGCAATGTTTCGTTAATTTCAATCTTAATATCCGGTCCCAGTGCTACCGTATTGTTAACAGTATAGGTGCCGTTATTGAATAGTGATCCTACAATTTTAACCAGTGGCGAAGCAGTACTGTCTTCAATAATTTCGGCCAGCGGACGGTTGTAATTTTTACCTTTATGCTTGCCCATTACATTGCCATATATGTCGAATATTTCGAAATGGTAGTTTGGACCGTAAACCGTTACATTTTCGGGCACAAAACGGTAATAATCTTCGTCAGCCGCAAAGCGAATCAGTTTCCACAACAAGCTGGCTTCTGTATTTGCCTTGGTTTCGGCAGCATCCGCACCTTTAACTTCAGGGCCCTCTACTTCTCCGGTGAGTATAATTTTACGACCGGAATCAGGCGCAGGCAAGTCGAATAACTGGTAACCGATTTTATGTAAATGTGGTGTGGTAGAGCCATCAACAGTGTGTGAGAGGATCTCAAAATAAACTGAAACCGGTAATGCCATATTCTTCCGGCTAGCCAAAACCGTATTACATAATTCTTTAGTACACAAATCAATGTGATTAGCAATTAAAGTATTACTATCAGCAAGATTTAAAGTTGTATTTTTACTTTTGGCAATTACTCTTTCTCCAATTAAATCGGCATACAATACAACCTGGTGTTTACCCGCAGCAGTACCGGCTACAATTTTATAATTATTGAGGTGTACCGCAGCGCTGATTAACGCCTCCATACCAGCCCTGGCCAATAACTGATCAGCAAAGCTGTTTATCCCCTCAAAAAGAATTTTAGTGGACACTTTGGTGTCGATAGTCCAGCTGGCCGATACCGGCAAGATCCTGAACGGTTTGGAAAAATGCAATTCTTCAGCTTTTTTAGGATCAATACCGAGCAGTAAAGCCACCCGTTTTTCGTAACCTGAAACGTTTTGGTAAAACCAGCTGAGTTCGTTTTTGTAGTTAAAAGCTTTGCCTCTGTTGCTGCTAATTTCGGGATAGGCATTTAAAAACGATAGTTTATCTTTAATCAGTTCCGCTCCCGCTTTTTGTCCTTCGTTGGTGTAGGCAATTAAAGCATAGTCGCTAAACTGTTCGCAAAAACGCGCTAAAAGGTGATCTAAAAAACGGTTCTTGCGTTTTTCAAAATCAGCCTGACTTTCGGTTATCCCCTGTAGCTGGGCCGTATAACTATCGGTAAAAATATTTTGGGCAGTTGCATTGGGTACAACATCGGCAAGACTCGTTGCTCCTTTTAAAGGTTCGCTGAAATAAGTTTTATTCATCAGCGGTTGTCCATATTCATCAAGTTCCTGGTTTAAGCTAAATAAGGCTTTTAAACCATTTACCTGTTGCAGGTAATTGTACAATAACTGATCGAAAAAGGCCAGAAAACCTTTGAATTGTTTAGCCTGGGTTATCCTCAGATTTCTTTCGTCTTCATTGGTGGCCAAATTCGGGATTCCATCGCTCCCTACTCCATAAACAAGCGGAAAATCTTCTTGTATGGAGGTATAATCAGTTATTTCGCGCCAGTTACCCACGGGTAAACTCCGGTCTAAAACCGGGTTTACAGGATAACGCTTAGGTGCTGTGACCCAAAGTGCTTTATATTTTGCCTTCAAATCATCCTTATCGAATGCAAAAGGAAGCTGATGTTTAAAAAATGACAAATTAGATAAGTCGATAGATAAGCGGGGCACATAAAACTTATCGATAGCTAATGAGAGACACCATTTCACTGTTTTCTGGCTTATGCCATCACTGCTATCTTCAGGGAAATTGGCCAGTTGTAATCCGCTAACCGATTGAACTACCTTTTTGCCATCGATTTCAACATCCATGATGATCCGGATCAGATCGCTGGCATGAATGGTACATTGCTGTGCAGAAGCATTTAGTTCGTCGTCATCAATAAAACCATGCTCCAGGGCTGGTCCGTCAAAAATATCTTCGGTTGCTTTACCTTTGGCCACCATATCGGGCAGGCTGTAGAAGTAAACATCGGGCGAAAGAAAGCGGGCCAGTTGAAAATAAATTTCGGCCGCAACGGTAGCTGCATCCACAAAGGGATCAATCTCAATATTGCCGCAAATGGCTATTTCTTCTACTTTTAAAGCTTTGGTGCTTAAATAATCTTCGCAAAGCGGCCGGTTATCGTTCAACCTGTCTGTTGCCTTTTGAATAATGCTTTTTATAATCCCTATTTTGCGCTTGTAACTTTGCAGCAGGCCATTTGGTGCGTTAAAAATGAAATCGTTTAATTGGGTATCAATTTCGTTTAAGCCTGTAATGGCGGTAACTACTCCTGCTACGGTTTTGGTTCCGGCAAGGGTAACAGTATGGTCAATGTCGTTGCTATCCACAAGTTTGTAACCGGTCGGCAATTCATCAACCTCAATTTTAAGGCTTTTAATGTGATTAATAATGACCGAATCCTGGCTAAAATCGACAGTCTGATCGTCCCAGCGAGGGAAATGGATGTTTATTTTTATTTCAGCGCCTTCTATCCAGGGATCGGGATCAAATTTATTAATGAAAAAAGTACCGGTTATTGCATTTGAATTGAGGTCGCCATAAACAGTCGACTGATCAAATTCGATTAAAAAATTATACAATCCTTTCACATAAAAACCAGTTCCATCAGTTGCGGTTGGAAAATAAGATAGTTTTTGCTGCGTTTGGTTAACGTAGAGTTTTATTTCGGCATCAGCAGCCGGAATGGCCCAGGCATTTTTTATCCCCAAGGTTTCTGTATCCACCTGCACAGCAACATCCAGTAACAGTTTCCTAAAATCTTTGAGCGTAACCGGCGCATTGTGCAACAACTGCCTGGCGGTAAAAAAATTATGAAAATCGACATCAGCTTCTTCAGGGTTACTGGCCAGTAAATCCTGCATATCGAAGGTTAGCCGGTAACCAAGATCAGTAATGGCATAACACAGCGCTTCTAACGTGGTAATACCCGGATCGTGCAGGTTATAATCGGTCCAGTTGCTTTTACTCAACGCCTGAATCCGGTTTATACCCATTTCCCGCAGTTTATCAAACTGCATGCTTTCCTGCTGTGGCGTGTTTTTCGATATGGTTTTTAAATCGCTCATTTAATTACAACCGCATTCGTTAATGGGAACAAAATCTCCTTTTACATCAATTGTATTGTCGTCACAATCCACACAGTCGCAATCGGGATTGCCGATGCCGGCAATGTCGTTGATATTGACAATGGAATGATCGGGGTAAGCTGTTAAAATACTCGCTGCCGTAGCTGTTTCTGCCGTTTCTAAATCCTTTGCCGATATATCTTCCAAACCGGCAGGCCTGAAGAGGTACATTTTAACACAGGTGATATAATCGACATAGGCCAGTTTTTCGAGCTGATAGATAATGGTTGATTTTTCTATTTTGCCACCAAACTCCATTTGTGTGGCTGCATTACTGGTCCAGGGAGCTAAAAGTGCCTTCAACTGTGTTTTAAGCTGAGGGAGGTAAATATTTTCTTCGTAACCTTCCCTAAGTTTAACATGAAAATGAAGCTTAATTTCTTCGAAAATCGGGTTCTGAACATTCAGCTTCGCAAAAGCCGAATTGTTTTTAGAGAGGTAAGTTTTAATCTGGCCAAGTGTATTTTTAGCCACCTTAGGCTGCAAAGGATTAGGCGCATTGCTGATGGCAATATCGGGTACGGCAATAATGGTTACCTCGCCGGGCGATAGAGCATTGTAGCTGCTTACGTTACCGTTATAAAAAGTATGGTTAATGCACTTGGTGGTATAAACCTCCGGAAACTGAGCCAAGATAAGGTGTTCATAATCCCACAAGGTGATGGCTCTTCGCTTGTGCCTTAAAATTTCGCTTACCCGCAAGTGATAATCATTAGCACTTTCAATGGCTTTTCCATCAAAAGAGCTATAAGGCTGTGTCACTTTTTTGACCGCATTATCAGCCGATTTCAGTTTAGAAATCACTCCTGCACCAATGGCTATATTTTCGGGTACAACATCATCATAAACAGCAAATTGCGCTTCTGCAGCTTGAGCAGTAATTGAAATAATATCGCATAATGCAGCTGCGTTGGTAGTTACTGCAGCCCTGATCCACAGGAGACCATTTGCCAAAAGTGTATTATCGGTATTTACAGTTTTCGGAATATTTAAAGTCACAATACCAGTGGTTAACAAACCGTTGGTCTGCTCTCTTAATATATTTATTTTTTCAAACTCAACCCACCTGTTATGCTGAAGATAGGCCCATTTGATCACGGCTTTATCGAAATCGGGGTTGGCACTTCCCTCACTCACCTTAAACAACAGGCTTAAATTTTGAGGAACAACAGCATTTGTTAAACCAATGTACAACTCCCCTTCATTATCTTGTTGCGGCAATAAATACACTGTACCATGGGTGTAAGGATGAACTTCTGCCTGTCCGAAAGGTGCAAGGTTATAAAATTGATGTATTCGGTTATGATAAGCCGATTGCGTAGCCCCCACTCCCAGTGCAATGGTTTCGCTGCAAGTATAATCTATTGTTAAATTGGTTATTACAGGCAAATAAGGTGCATTGGGTAAGTTTGCATTATCTGTTCTCTTATTAATCACAGCCCTGCTGAATGCGATCGGGAAATCGGTTTGTCCGAATTTACCACTTATGAGCTGAAGTTTAACGTAACCATCTGCGGCATCTAAATTGTAGGTTTCATTAAAATCGAGATTATAATTGGCTTTTATTGAGGATGGAATACCAAAACTTGATGAAAAACCTGAGGCTGGTGCTACCGTATCATCATCACCAAACAGATATCCATTTCCTAAAATATACATGAAACCTGGTGTACTTACTCCGTTTATGGTTTCTGTAATCGGTATTGTTATAGATTCTTCAGTGTCAATCCAGCTACGCTGAGAGAGGTAAGACAATTTTATTTTAAAATCGGTGTTGTTGACATACGCATTTGTGCCATCAGCATAATATTTATAATAATCTGCAAAATTAGTTGCGGGCAAACCCAAAAACTCAAAATTTAATTTAAGCGAGGCTAATTTTTGCTGAAAAATTTCTTTACTTCCAATGTAAAAATTGCTGCCAACAGTTGGCGTAGCACCAAAAATCTCCATCGGTTTTGCAGGATCGAGCTTTCCAAGGTTATTTTGAACCGATAGATTTTTAACACCGGTTACCGCTGTGTTTATATTGATTTGATTAACAGCCGCTCCATTTAACAAACTGTATAAATTAGGTGCAGAAACAATTTCTACTCTTAATACTGGTAAGGATGTTCTGAAATCGTTTAGATGGATTTTTTGATTGTAATCTACAAATTTAGGCTGCGAAGCATCAGCATCAATCACAATTTTTAGCTGGTTATTGGTAAATCCAACTGAAGTAACACCTAAATTAAGCCAGGCTTTTTCAGCACTTATACTTACTTTAAAATTTGATGGGGTTAAAGGAATGGCACCCATGTTTACATTATAAACAATTTGAAGTGTAATATTCCTTAGCCCTTCTGACATGCGGAACAAGGGAGAACTGATGGCAAAACCAATATTAGCCAGATCTCTGCTGGTATTACCAAAGATATCCCAGCTACCATCCTGGTTGGTAATTTCTGCACCTTTGCCATCACCTGAATTTGCTATAGGTGAAGCATAAATTTTAGTTTTTTCAGTCTGATCGACAAGAATAGAATGAATACTGGCCACCTGCGCATGGCTGAAACTGAAATCAGATAAGAGCTGGTAAAACTGCTCCTGTTTTTTACTGTTTTTACCGGCTTTAAATTCGGTTTTATCGTTTAAAATATACTGTGTAATGTGTTTGGCCAGCTCAATAATGAGGTAAACTTTATCGGGCTGGGCAGCTTTTTTCTCAAAGCCTAGTACTGTTTCGAAAAAATAATCGAGGTGTTTACCGGTAAATTCGTTCAGGTCTTTTTGTGCAATAGCATACAGCTCGAGGAAAGCATCAAAAAGCGCCAGGTGCGGTTCGGAAGTACCATCTTCCTTAATCGAATTAATATCGAAAACACTTTGCCAGTTTGATTTTTTCTCCAGACCATCGTAATAATAGTAATTGATGTAGGCCGCCAGCTTATCGCAAAACTGGCAAAGGCTATTTTTATCTCTTTCATCAATAGCAACAAAAGATGCGTCCAAGGCCTTTGGTAAGCGATTTAAACGGTTTGTTCCGTTTCTTGGGGCATTATTTTTATTGCAATTGCTACTCATTTCGTTAAATATTTGTGCCTTCGGTTAAATAATAAGGATAAACAATATTGTTGCGCGTATTGGTGCTCCTAACGGTGTATTCGACTACGAGGTTGATGATCCCTTGTTCGTCATTTTTAAAAACATCGAGCTTATCGAGCTTAATGCGGGGTTCGTAATAAATAATGGCCCTGCGGATGCGTTCGGTAATCCGGGTAACCAGGGTAACGTTCAGCGGTTCAAAAATCATATCCTCTACATTGCAGCCATATTCGGCCTGCATTACCCTTTCGCCAACAGCGGTACCGAACAAAATTTCGAGGCTCTGGTTAATATCTGTTACCTCACTTACCATTTGGGTAGCAAAAGCTGTTGTACCCTGGTATTTGGTTATAATGGGCGGAAAAGCCCATCCTTTGCCTAAAAAATTGTTCTCTGTATCCATATTTAACCTATTGTAACTGTCGGACATCCTACTACTGCACTTGCGCCACAAATGCAACTATCGCCTGTTCTTACGGCGGGCATCCCACCAATAAAAACAGTACTACTGCCAGCCGGAAAAGCACTAACGGTTGGCTGGTGACTATTGGGAGGCAACACACAAACATGATTATCGCCCACAACGCTGGCCGGCATCCCGCCGATTAAAACGGTGGCTACACCAGGTCCAACAATGGTTCCGCCATGGTTGGTGGTATCGGTAACTCTTGCTGCGTTTGGCATAATTAATTGATTTGTACCATACTTCCTTTAACTTTTGTAATGGCCGATGAGCTCACCTCAGTACCCGCACTGCCACTTAATTTTAACTGCGCATTGGCTGTAGCGGTAATGTTAGTTCCATCAACTTTTATATCGCCCGATGCTTTGAGCGTAAGGTCTTTTATACTTTCTATCGTTATCCCGTCCTGCCCCATTTCAATTTTATTACCGTTCATATCCTGAATGGCAATCTGCTTCTGATCTTCATCCATTGTAATCACATTACCACCAGGGGTTTCAATTTTGATGATTTTCTTTTCATCGTCAAAAAGCACCTGAAGCTTGGAGCGGGTAGATAATCCCTTTAAGTAATTATCATCTTTAGCTTCTAAATGAGGTGGAAATGTACTGCTGTATAACCTTCCGATTATTACCGCATCACGCGGATCGTCGTTAATAAAACCCACAATTACTTCATCATCTTTTTCGGGGTTCCACACCCAACCGTGGTCTTTACCGGCATCAACACTGGCTAACCTCGCCCAAATGCCGTCGCTATCTTTCTCTACGGTGGGCAAACGCACCCTGATCCTGTTTTCGCCATCGGGATCATTTTCCAGCTGGGTTACGATTCCTATTTGCAAACCGTTTACGGGCGGAATGATACCTGTGGCTTGTTTTTCTACAATATCATCGAAATTGTAACTGTGCAAGGTTTTATCGAGTCCAAACTGTACATGACTGTACCAGGCAGCTTCGCCCGAATAGGAATGTACTACACCGGTTATCAGGCATTTGCCACTAAACCGCTCGCCCATCCCTTGCAATTCTACTATAATTCCGGGTTTTAGCTTGTTATCGCCCTGCACCCTAAAATTGCCGATTACCCGGTTTAAGCGGCTCCTGAACAGTTGTGCACTGGCCCATTCTGCCGATTCCTGCTCGGCTACATTACCCGAATGATACAGGCTGTTATCTTCCCAGCCCAATACACCGGCCAGGTCATCGCCAGAAATATTACCCTGCTGGGGCAAAGATTTTGCTGTTGAGGTACCCTCTTTTACTTCCTGATTGGTGTAGCTCCAGTTTTTGGTAATTACCTGCGGATATTGCGTTCGGGCATCCATCTGGGCTTCAAAATCATAAATATCGGTGCCATAGGTATAAGTGGCTGTACTTTGCTGACTGGCATCGGGCTGGCCTATCTTCAGTTTTCCTTCTTCTGTAATTACCAATGCACTGTTTAATTCTGCACGGGTAACTATAAAATCCCAGTTGCTGCAGTTAAATTGTACCAGTTGTTTATGCTGTAAATCCAATCCGTCAATATCTGCACTGATGTTGCATTGACCTGCCAGATCAGTTATAGCATCATTGTCGGTAGTATCTTCCCATATTTTGTTTTTGCGGCCGGCAGTTAGCTTAATGGCCTTATCGCGACACTCAATCTCCATCTGGCTGCCCTCTTCGTTGGCTTTAATGGTTTGACTGATGATGAGCCCCGAAAACAGGGTTTCATTTTCGCCGTTATAACCGGCAGCAATTGTAATTTCAGCCCCGGGAATAAAATCGCTGCCATTGCTGAGTTCAAAATTCTGAGCAGCTGCACTGCCATCCATTACCACTACCCTTGCTTTGGGTATGGCATTAACCACATTGGTAACCACGATTTCCAAAATACCAACTGCATCAGACAAGGCTTGTCCGTTGATGGTAATGCTGAAGGTCTGTGGTCCTGAAGGGGCTGGCATAACTGGTTATTTTGCTAAAGGTGGAAACGATATACTTTGTCCTTGTTTCAATTTTCTAAAATTATTCAGCTGGTTAGCCTTGGCTACTTCTAAATAATATTTATCGGTTTTATAGATGTTATAAGTCATTAACGGCAGCGAATTATCGCCCTCAACTTTGCGGTAATGGGTTAAATCGGGCGAACTGCGCCGTTGTTCGTTCGATTGTTCGGTAAGGGAAGTATAACTGGTAAAAGTACAGTCGGTTTTAGCCCTTAAGGGTTTGCCACTATTATCGAACAACGTGTAGGTAACTTTAACGGCAGTAAGCATGCCCTGAAAGGTAAGCTCGCCCCAATGTATTTTTAAAAAATTAGGCTGATGCGTGTCTTCCTTAATTTTAAAACAGCTCTCAATAAACTGATCGATAACTTTGTGCACAGTTTTATCGCGCTGCACATCGGCCTGAAAAGTAGAACTACCAGAGTAAGAGGCTGAAGTGGCATCCCAAAGCAGGTCTAAACTCAGCTCCTTACCTCTCGACGATTTAAACTCACCCACACCATCAGCCGCATTTACAGGTGCATCGTTATCCAGTTCATTTTTATAATCGATAAAATAGGTATTGGGATTGTACAATACCTTAAAGGTTTCGATCGGAGAACCGGAAAAGTTGTTATCAGAATAAACATCAATTACGAGTTTTTCTAAATTACCCAATCTATCGTGAAGCTGACTTAAAGCCATAGTTACCTCTCATTCTTATTTTTGATCTGTAAACGCAACTCTTCCAACGCCTTTTTCATTTTTTTATCTGTAGCCGTTTGTCCGGTTTGGCTTGGTGGCACCGTACCCGCAACATGGTTAGTAACGGTGGCAGTAATGTTCAATTCTCTGATTTCTACTGGCATAAGGCTTTTGCGTTAAAAAACTTCTATCCTCCTGAAATACTGGTGTGCAAACTCTATACTTTCGATTACCAAACCGTTTTGCTGGGCATTAAATCCTTCTACCGACCATTTTACGGGATAGGCGTTAACAAAGTTCCAGGCTTGTAAAGGCACATGTTTATCGTTCAGCAAAATCAGGGTAATATCTTTCGGGCTAAATGTAAATGCCTCTACCGATTCTTTAAACCATTTCATTGCAGCTGATCCAATTAACAAACCCCGTTTAAGCGTTAGGTTGCTGTAGGTTACGGCTGTTGGTAGTTTATGTGCGAAGCGGTTTTCGCCCCCTTCTTTGTATTCTTCGGTCGAAATGTTGGTTTCAAAGCCCGTAGCATCAGTAAAGCCAATATCGGCCAGTCCTTCATACTGCGGGAATAATCCTTCGATCCGGAGCAAAAAATGAAAACCAACTGGCGGATTTACAGCTTGCATAACCTCTAGGTAAATTCGATACTTAAACCTTCGTGTGCTAATTCAACCGTTTCTATAGCCACTTCGTTACCGGTAGAATTTAATGTTGGCCCGTCTACTTTAGAAGGCCAGGCCCCACGCACTTTCCAAACTACCACAGGCTCATGACTCTCGTTAAGCAAACTAATGGTCAGGTCGCGGCGTTCAATTTTATTCAAACTCACGGTATTAAACCACTGAAAAAGTTCGTTATCGCCTTTGGTGATGCCCCTTTTCATCGAAATGGCCGAGTATTGCTGCATTCCGGGCATTTTGGTTACATGGTATTCGGGCGAGTTTCCTTCCCGGTAATCAATAGACTGGGTTTCTACTGTTAAACCGCTAACCTCTGTAAAACCAATTCGCGAGCCGCCCCATTCCACCTGAAAGTGAAACACCGGCAATGGATAAGTATTTGCCATAATTTATAGTTTTAGGATGAATTATTCTTGTAGTTTATGCGAGAATTTAAGGATGATAAATTCTGCCGGACGAACAGCTGCCATGCCGATTTCGACATTCATGCGTCCTTCCAGAATATCAAGCGCTGTCATGGTAACGCCCAATCCAATGCGCACAAAGTAGGCATCATCGGGTTTGGCACCCTGTAAGGCTCCCTGCCGCCAGAGCTGGTTTAAAAAGTTCTCGCACATGGCTTTTACACGCAGCCAGGTATTGGCATCGTTGGGTTCGAAAACCACAAATTCGGTGGCTTTTTTAACGCTCTCTTCTACAAAATTATAAAAGCGCCTTACTGAGATGTACCGCCATTCGTTATCGTTGCCCGCCAGGGTACGTGCCCCCCAAACCAATGTGCCTTTGCCGGTAAAAAAGCGAATGACATTGATGGATTTACCTGTTGTCGGATCGACATTTAGGGTTTCCTGTTGTTGGGCCGTAACTTTTAAGGTTGGGCCTGTTACCAGTTTTACACTTTCGTTGGCTGGAGCTTTCCAAACCCCGCGGTTATTATCAACCCGGGCCATAATACCGGCAACAGCACCTGATGGCGGCAAATCGATTACGTTTTTATCCATCTCATTTACCAGTGCACGATAAGTGCTCAGATCTATGGCTTTAATGGCTTCGAGACTTGCTCCATGGTATGGCCCATCGGATCCGTTTACCTGGTGTTTTACCACCACTTTATCATTGTAGGCATAACTGAGCGTGCTCTGCAGCCAGGGGTAATATACTGCGCCATATTTGAGGTAATCCATACTTACATCATCACGCACAATTCCGGCATCATCGAAAGGTGAATCGGATAGCACCCAGGCATCGAAAATAGCAATCCGGTCTTGCAGCCTGGCACATTGCGCCAGGGCATAATCGTAAACATCTTTATAGCCCGACTTACTGGTGCTAAACGAAGTATGCCTGTCGGTAAGTACCAGCATGGTGGGTTCATCTACTTTCGCAATTGCATCTAAACCTGCTTTGGCAGTATCGTTTGTAATGGTGGTAGCATAATCTCCGCTCGATACGATGTAACATGGTCCGCCTCCATTGGCAAAAAACAACTGGATGGCATAGTACAGATAGGTGCCCTTTACCGCACTCTTTTTAGCCTCGCAGGTAATTACCCGTTTTACCACCTTGCCACCAGCTTCGGTATCGGTAATGGTTGGGATTCCTGTGCCCTCAAAAACAGCCGTTTCGGGATTGGCTCCGCCAAAATATTTTTGATAATCCAGAAATGAGGTAATCCGGATGGGGGTTGGCAACTTTGTTCCGGCCGTGGGCAAAATATCGTTCCCGTTTTCATCTTTGGCAAATTGGGTACGCCCAATAAACGCAGGAATAGCCGTTTCAACCGGTGCTATTGATGCCGGCAGTTTACTTATTTCCTCAATGTAAACGCCTGGGGTTTTATAATTCGTTGCCATAATTTAAGATTTTGCTAATAGGTGAGAAAATTTAAGAACGATAAACTCTGCGGGCCTTACCGCTGCCATGCCGATTTCGATAATCAACCTGCCTTCCAAAATATCGAGGGCCGTCATAGTGATCCCTAGGCCGACATTTACGAAAAAGGCATCTTCTGCTTTGGCACCAGCCAGCGCACCTTGTCGCCAAAGTTGATTTAAAAAGTTCTGGCACATGGTTTTTACGCGCATCCAGGTTTTGGCATCATTGGGTTCGAAAACCACAAACTCGGTTGCTTTTTTTACCGATTCCTCTACCATGATGAAAAGTCGCCTAACCGGCACATAACGCCATTCGTTATCATTTCCGGCCAGGGTACGTGCACCCCAAACCAGGGTTCCTTTACCGGCAAACTTGCGGATCACGTTGATGCTTTTGCCCGAAGTGGCATCTACGTTGAGGTAATCCTGTTCCTCATCGCTCACAGCAATTAAAGGCTTATCTACCGTTAGCAGGCTTACGTTGGCTGGTGCTTTCCAAACGCCACGGGTGCTATCTACCCGGGCCATAATCCCTGCAACTGTTCCAGATGGATAAAGCGGAACGGTAAAAGCATCAAGCGCGGCTTTAATCTGGTTGAAAAGGGCGAAATCGTTACTATCGAAACCGCCGGTTAAAAACGGATTGCTTAAAGTAATATTTGGCGCACTACCTTTCGGATCATAAACCAATGAAATGGCATTGCCGGCACTTCCGGCAGTTTTAGCCTGCACTTTAAGTACCCCAAGGGTTGCGGTAGAATCAACCAGTGCAGCAAGTTCTGTATTATTTGCAATTGCTGTTTTTAATGCAGCAGCCACTGCGGTAGTATCGGCCCCAATGGCCACACCGCCAGTGCCAAAAGTAAAACTGAAGCCTGCAATGGAGATAGAATGTCCACTGATAGCTGTACTACCAAAAGTAATATCAGCAGAGGCTTTTACCGCAGTAACAGGTGCTGCAGTATCTATAATTTTAGTAATTGCTTTTTTGGTATTGACAACCTTTTTATAAATACCGGCATTGGCACCAGTGCGGTTATCGGCCGCAATTTTAATGTTATCGTCGGTTACGCGGTTATAACTTGCCCCGGTTTGCACCTGCGGATAATAAACAGCCCCGTATTTCAGGTTATCGGCACTCACCAAATCGTTCCTGAATTTATCGGCGACCAGATAAGGCGTTGCCTGACCCATTTGAGGGGCATCCAGCACGGCAAAACGATCTTGCAGTTTGGCGCATTGTGCAAGCATGGCATCGTTTAACTCTTTAATATCCGAACTGCCGGTTAAGGTAGTACTTTCGGGGATGAGCAAAAGCGTAATTTCATCTTCACGCTCGCAAGCAAGCAAACCAGCTTTTAATGTTGCTTTGGTTAATGCAGGTGTATCTTCGAAGGTGCCTACCGAAACGATCCAGCAGGGTCCGCCACCGTTTTCGTAAAACATTTTAACATGATAATACAACACATAACCCGAAGCCCCGGTAGCTGTTGTTGTGGCTGCAACATCAATTTTGGGCGTAAGCTTATCCTTTTCGGGTTCGTTAATGGTTACTTCCAGTACTTCGGGAAAGGCACCGCCGAAGCTTGCCTCAAATTCTAACAACGAAGTAATGCGTATGGGTGTGTTGATGGCGAAGGCTACGCCATTCTTTTCCCGCTTTGCGGTATAGCCGATAAAGCCTGGGATAGCGGTATCAACCTGTGCAATGGAAGGTGGTATTGTCGAAATCTCTTCAACGTATACGCCTGGATGTTTATATGTTAGCGCCATATCGAAATGAATTATTTTTTAAACATATACATATACTTTACTCTCCTCGCCCACTTGTTTTTCGGGCATCGGATTGGGCAAATTCTTGGTTAAAACCACCTCTGTTCCACCATCTTTCTTACTCAGTTGCAGCCCCAGTTTTACCTGCTGAAAAAACGGGATCTTTACGTTGCTTTTAAAAAGCAATATTTCGGCAGCAGCAATTTTATTAATCGGATCGGGATCGTTGGGCGGTACGGGATTACCTGCAAAAGTATATTTGGCATATACCGGATTGCCGTTGGGTGTACCATCCAAACTTTTATCCTTTACCAACAGATCAAAGTCATCTAAATCGATCCCGCTCTGGTTAATCACATAATATTTCCAGATGGTTGATTTCCGCAGGAAACTGATTAAAAACGGCGTTTCAGTAACCACAGCCGTACTGGCCGGCAGTTTAATGTCGAGTACACCAAAAAGCGATTGGGTACTTAAGCTGTTGCTTTTAAAAATCTTATAAGTGAGCAAATCGTTACCGGTATCGGCTGCATTTTTGATCGAAATGGTATACAACCCATCGGCTAGTTTGCCCAGGTTTAATAGCTTTTCGAAAACCTTACTGCTGTTAATTTTAATTTTATAGGGGCCATTTACTGGTAAACCTGCAGTATCATAGTCTATTACCAGATTGCTTTCGCTTGCTGAATTTACACGCAAGGTAACCTCGGTATTTATAGCAGGAAGCGTAAAACTTAAAGCCATTAAATCGCCTGCAATGCCATCAATAATCTGGTACTCGAGTGCAGCATTAAGCGCATTGTTTGAAAAATAGATCTTTTTATTGCTTAAAAATTCTTTAACGGGAGCGGTTTCGTTTAACTGGGTTACCGCAAAAAATCTGGCTGCATCAGTTAAGCTGATGCCAAAGTGCAAATTGGTATCTAAAAGCTCAATTTTGTTTTTGAGATCTGCACCAACTTCGCTAATCAGATTAAAACCTGTGGCAAAAGCCCTGAACAGCCAGCGTTGGTTGCGCATGGTTTTGAGCGTTTCGGCAGCCGGTACGAAAACGAGGTTATTGCACAAATTATCTTCATAGTAATTGTGTTGTACATGAACAGAAAATAACTTGCGGTAAGCTGTCATAACCTGGTTTTTGTGTTTAATAGAATATTTTCCACTAATCCATCCGGCACCAACTGCACATTTTCCTGCACGGTAATCATTCTGATTTTATATAAAACAGATGGCAAATAACTGTGACCAATAATGCTCCAGAAATGGTTCATCTGTTCAAAATTGAAACTAAAAAGTTCGGCACTTAAGCGTTCTATATTTTTATCGATGGTGGCAAGCAATGGCGAATTGGCTTGCGTAAATACATTCTTGCCCTGAAAAAAAGCAATTACCTGCGATAGTCTTTTCAAGCCCTCCAGATAATCAAGCGTTGGCGATTCGGTGCCGGCACTGTTAAAGTTGGCCGATATGAGTACGTACAGGTTGAGGTAAATATCGGGGTTACGGGTTTCAATATCACCAAACATATTCTTCACGCTAACCCTTTGGTCTTTCAAGGCCCGGTCCTCTTCAATGTTCATCAAAGTAATGCCCATTGTTTTTTCGGGTATGGCCAATTTACCATCCGAAACAATGCTGCTTACCACAATATATTCATCATTGGCGGTATTGGCAACATGGTTCAGGTAACCATTAATTTCCTTCGAAAAAAAATCTAGTGCTGCGTTAATCATAGATAAAAATTCGGTTCAGATTTATTTGGTAATCAAACGATTAACATAAACTTAAAGCCGAAAACTCTTATAGTTATTAACAATTTCAAAAAAAGTTATTAACATTTTTGATTGCACAGAAAACAACTATCAGGAATAAAAGAGGAAGGTTTTTTAGCAAAATAAACCGACTAAAAACTTAGTTTTTAACATACTAAAAATCAAGTTGTTAAAAATAAACAAAGCCAAAAAAACCATTTTTTTCAGAAACGGATTTCCTTTTTCAAAAAAGTTGCGCCAAAACAGGGCTAAAACTGCTCAAAAAGCGTACAAACGCCCTTTTAAACCGTATTATTAATGATACTTCGCCATTTTTTTTATTTTTTTGAAAGGGTAAAAAACAAAAACGGCGTCTGTACTTTTTACAAACGCCATTCAGTTGAGTGCATCAAAATGCTAATGCCGAAGCCGGATGTTTTTATCGTTTCCGGATTTAAACCGCTGTTCGTTTTACCACCAGTTCGCGCACTACAGTACCATACACAATCAGGTATTGGGCAATCATATAGCTAGCCATAATCAGTACACCCGCTTGTGGAATGGTCTGTGTAAATTTATTAATGGCCAGCACACTATCCGACAAGAGAAAGAACAGTGCCCCGTATAAAATGAGTTTAAAACTAAAAATATTTACCTTTCCGTAGCGATTTACCGCCATAAGCGCCATTACAGTAATAATAATGGCATACATTAATACAGGGAACTGCATTGCGCCTAATTTGGGCTGCAAATAGAAGAATAAACCTGAACAAAAGATCGCAAACACACCTACAATCCATAAAAAATAAGGCGTTCTATGCTTGGGGTTTGATCTGTGATCTAAAGTAAAAGCCCTGATGTAAAAGATATGGCAAAGTAAAAAAGCAATCAATCCGTAAATAAAGAACATTGGCCTGCCTGCTTGCAGCATGAGCAGTACATCGCCTGCCAAAGCAAAAATTAATCCGGTGAAAATGCGCTTGTGAAACCTTCCTTTCAGGTTAGTACTGCTGTAAAGCCAAACCATCAAACTGATAACAATTAAAGGCTTAGAAAACTGGAGTAGGAACATATTGCCTGCGGTTTCGGCATACAATTGAACAATAAATACGAGTGCAAAAATGAAAGAAAATAGTTTAGTTTTCATCGGTGTTGGGATTTGCCTTTTGCAAATTAAAGAACCAAATTACGGATATTAACTGAATGCCGGTAAAAATAACCTGATAGCCAACCGGGAAATTTAAAAGGAAGACCAGCAGAACCCCGAGGATTAGCCGGAAATATTCGAATTTAACCAGCCAGGCTTTCCCTTCCAGCAGCGCGCCACAAGCAATTAAAGTTAACAATGTAAATATGGTTCCCGATATTAAGCCTAAGGTTTCCATTTTATTGTAGGAAAATAAAATAGCCGATCCGGCGGCTAAAGCCACTATAAATTGTACCAAAACATAACCGATAAGCTTTGATTGATAAACCGGATCATACTTACGATAGCCATCAACGTCGATTTCTGGCGCATGCTGAAAACCACCCAAATGCTCGGGGAACCAGCCCGGAGACTTCAGAAAGACTTTTATTTTATCTGTTATTTTGGGCGATTGCCGGGCTGTCTTAACTAAATCATCCCAGTAGTGCAGGTTAGCCCAAACCGGGTTCCAGCTAGCGAGTGGCTTCGTAATACCATAATAAACCTCTTCTTCTTCTTTTTGAAAGGTACCAAAAAGCCTATCCCAGATAATTAATGTACCCGCATGGTTTTTATCGATATATTTTGGGTTAGAGCCATGATGCACCCGGTGATGCGAGGGCGTATTCAAAATATATTCTAAAAAGCCCATACTTTTAATGGCGCGGGTATGAATCCAGAACTGATATAAGGTATTGAAAGAACTTAAGGTTAAAAACATAATCGGATCAAAGCCCACAAAAGCCAGCGGCAGGTAAAATATCCAGCTAAACCAACCCTGAAACCAGCTTTGGCGCAGCGCTACTGTTAAATTGTATTCTTCTGATTGGTGGTGCACAATATGGGCTGCCCAAAGTGCATTAATTTCGTGGCTCATCCGGTGAAACCAGTAATAGAAAAAATCTACCCCGATAAACAGAATTATCCATCCCCAAATGGTTTTGGGCATTTCGAATAAGCGCCAATGCTCAAAAATGTATTTGTAACCAAAAAACAGTGCGGTTTTCATAAATATTCCGGTAAGCTGCTGCCCTATTCCCTGACTCAAATTGGCAATACTATCGTTTAGCCGGTAATAATTCAGCTTTTTATAAAAATTATAGGCAAGCTCTATCCCAATCAGGATAAAAAAAACAGGCACAGATAAAGCAATATAATCTACTTTCATAGGAACGGAAAAAGGAATAATCTGGTTAGTATATTGTTGCTACAATTTAGCTAATATTCGTGTTAAGATAAAATCTTGTTTGTGTAATATTTCTGCTTTTTTAGATATAAGCATTGCTTAGACCAAAATTCATCATACCTTTGATATACAGGGTTAATTAATAGCCCAATACTTTTCACCCTCATCCCGGCGTCATGAAAAAATTATTTCTGCTTTTATTGCTTAGTGCTCCGGCATTTTATGCAAAAAGTCAAACTTTGGTTCTGGCTAAGGATGCTGCACAATATGTTGGAAAAAGTGTAACCATTTGCGATTCGGTTTACAGTACAAAGGCTTTGGATAAAATTACTTTGATTAATTTAGGTGGCGCCTACCCAAAAGAGTTGCTTACTATAGTGATCAACAAAGAAGATCAGGCTAAATTCCCATCAGAGCCTTCGAGCATGTTTATGGGAAATAAAGTATGTGTTACCGGAACAATTACCGAATTTAAAGGTAAAAAACAGATTGTAGTTACCGAGCCAAAACAGATTGTGGTTAAATAACCTCCCATCAAGCCAAATTATTTCTCATCTCAAAATCAATACGGCCTAAAAGCCTAATTGCTGGCGTTGCCGATAAATTTTACGCGAAACAATTTTGAGTTTGTAATTACCGCTAAAAAGGCAGGTGTAGATTTATTTTAATCAACCAAGCTGCCTCCCCGGTTCAAGGAGGAAAGCTTCGGTTGGAGCGTTAATACAAAAAGTATAATTTGTAAATAAATTGTCGTGAGGGATTGCCTTTTCAGTCGGCAGGATTAGATCCTGCCAACCTCATAAGCATAGATATCCTTATTATCTAGGACGAAGGTTGCAATTCATTTTTAATTTTCAAAACTGGTTACACATAAAGGTACATTTCCGTGATGAATCGTTTTGTATCCTTGATGAACTTAATGCTTAGGTAGAAAAAACTCGGTTTAAATAGCATTCGAAGCACTTTATTTTTATCTCATATTAGTGATAAAAATGGTAGTATTTTACAACTTTTCTGTCTGGCGGTATTCCAAAAGTCCAAGTTTTTTACTGCAATTCGTTTAAAATTTCTAGTTTTGATTTTCCGATCTGCCTATGTCTACTCTTTTAAAACGAAATACCTTAATTTTTGTACTGTTTGTCCTCATTGCCGCTTTCAGTTACCTGAGCTTTTTTGTAGCGCAACACCCTATCTGGGATTTCGACATTAAAACTTCTTTGCTTATTCAGCGCTATCAGGCAATCTGGCTGGATAAGTTAATGCTGGCCATTAGCTTTTTTGGCGAACTTCCCTACTCGCTCCTTTCAGTAGTTGTAGTAGCTGCCCTGTTTTATTGGAAAAAGTACAAACGCGAAGGGCTTTATATTGCCGCTGTACTGCTTTCGGGATTAATTATACTTGGCATCAAAAACATCATTAACCGCCCACGCCCTACCGCTTTTCATGTACGTTTGGTAGAAGTAAACCGCTTTCAGAGCTACCCCAGCGGCCATGTACTTTCTTACACGCTTTTTTTCGGGTTCCTTATCATTTTAATGAATACTTTAAAAGGTATACCCAAAGCAACCCGGACTATAATCACTTATTTATCGGCCTTTTTAATACTTACCATTGCCCCTTCCAGAATTTATTTAGGAGCACACTGGTTTACAGATACGGTGGGTGGGTTCTTGCTCGGCTTAATTTGCCTGTTTCCGTTATGTTATTACTATTTCAGAAATAAAAAAGTCTAATCTTCAGGCGAAGCATCCATTTTTGCTTTTTTTCTAATCCTGCTCAGGGTTTCGATACGCATACCCAGATAACTTGCTAAAAATTTTAAAGGCACACGCGATTTAATGGTTGGATGCCCGATTTTAAACTGTTTATAACGTGCCTCAGCAGATGGAATACGGGATAAAATTGAGCGCTCCTGCGACATGTGGTACTGAATAGCCAGTAATTTTCGGGCCAGTACATTCGCTTCAGGAAACAACGTGTACATATCATCAATCACACGGTAAGGCAATACTAATAGCTCCGAATCTTCCAAAGCCTGGTACTGTTCTTCGAAAGTTGGTTTAAATGTTCCCGGATTCCGGATATTACCAATAAAATCATTTTCGTCGGTTAACCAGGTAGTAATATCTTTCCCGTCATCTACTACAAAAGCCCTGACAAGCCCTTTAGCTACAAAAAACAAACAGCCATCCTTAACCAGCTCTGCGAAAGAAGGCAGGATATTATTCTTGCGCACAAAGATTTTGAAAGTTTCTTTTCTTGCTTCATCAATCAGCTCAGCACTCAATGGCTGCAGCACATTTAAGAATTGAATAAGGGGATCGCTTTCATGACTAGCCGCAACCATAATCTTTTAGTCCGTTTTTTATATGCAAGTTATTGCACTGCTCCCGGATTTCCAAAACCAAAACGTATCCAACAGCAAAAAAATTACAGTCCAACAGTTTTTTATTTTTCAACCTTTAGAACAATAATTTATGAACTGTTTGCGATTTGTTAATTTTCTGTTAGATCATTGCATTTTAACATCCCGATTAAAAAAATCTGATAATTTTGCCGTCATGACGAATCACAAACCCAAAGCTTTTCTCTTCGATCTGAATGGAACGATGATTGACGATATGGCCTTTCATAATCATACCTGGCACAATATTTTAACACAGGATTTAGGTGCAAAAATTAGTTTCGACGATGTTAAAAAACAGATGTACGGTAAAAATCAGGATTTACTGGAACGCGTTTTTGGTGTAGGTCATTTTTCTCAGGAACAGATCGATCAGATATCGATAGAAAAAGAATACCGCTACCAGGCGGCCTATAAAAAACATTTAACACTAATTGCCGGATTAGGCGATTTCCTCAATCAGGCGCAAGCATCAGGCATCCAGATGGCCATTGGTTCGGCGGCCATTCCTTTCAACATTAACTTTGTGCTCGATAATTTAAAAATCAGATCCTACTTTAAAGCCATTGTAAGTGCTGAAGATGTAACCAATAGCAAACCAGATCCGGAAACCTTTACTAAAGGCGCCGAAATTTTAGGAGTAGCCGCAAATGACTGCGTTGTTTTTGAAGATGCACCCAAAGGTGTTGAAGCTGCCTTAAATGCAGGTATGCCTTGTGTGGCCTTAACCACGATGCATACACAGGAAGAGTTTGGCGATTACCCCAACATCATTGCATTTATTAAAGATTATACCGACCCTGCTTTACAGCAACTTTTTTAGTGAAATATCGTCATTTCGAGCGAAGTGCAACGGAGTCGAGAAATCTTTATAGATCTCTCCATTTCGCTGCGCTTCAGTCGAGATGACGAAAATAAACGCTTATTATTTACTAAACTTGTAAATAGAACTGGTTTTATAAACCTGCCCTGGCTTTAAAACCGTTGAAGGGAAAGCCGGTTGGTTTGGAGAATCAGGAAAATGTTGTGTTTCTAAAGCAATTGCAGTTCTAAAATCGTCTTTAGCACCTGATTTAAAAGTATTTTTACTTTGCATAAAGTTACCGCTGTAAAACTGTAATCCTGGCTCCTGGGTATAAATATCCATCACAATGCCCGATTTGTCGCCTTTAACGGTAGCAGCATGATACATGCCCATGCCTGCAGTTTTATTTAATACATAATTATGATCGTAGCCTTTACCAAAAGTTAACTGTTCGTTTTTATCATTAATACGTGCACCAATGGTTGTTGATTTTGTAAAATCGAAAGGTGTTCCGGCAACTTTTTCCAATTTTCCGGTCGGGATCAATGTCGAATCTACCGGCGTGAATTCGTCAGCATAAATTTGAAGCTCATGATTTAAGATTTCACCACTGCCATCGCCATTCAGGTTAAAAAAGGCATGATTGGTTAAATTTACCACGGTAGTTTTATCAGTTTTAGCTTCGTAATCCATTTTAAGTTCATTATCATCAGTTAAAGTGTAGGTAACTTTAACATCCAGGTTGCCCGGGAAATTTTCATCACCATCTTTTGATAAATAATGCAGCACCAGGGTATTTGCATTAGGCTGCTCAGCATCCCAAACCACATATTGATAGCCTTTTTTACCACCATGAAGCGTATTTTGCCCGTTATTGGTAAACAGCGAATAGGTTTTACCTTCTAAAGTAAATTTGCCTTTGGCAATGCGGTTTCCATAACGACCAATAGTTGCCCCAAAATAAGGCTCAGTCGATTTTTCATAATCGCCTATACTCTTAAAGCCTACTACAACATCGACCATTTTACCATCTTTGCCAGGTACCAGCAAACTGATTAACCTACCACCATAATTGGTAAATACAGCTTCTGCATTGTTTTTATTTTTTAAGGTGTACAATGCCGTTTGTTTGCCGTCGATTTCTTTTTTAAATGAATCGGCAACTAATTTAACCACAGCTGCTGAATCGATTTTTGCACTATCAGCTGATGAAGCATTTTTGGTTCCGGACTGGCAGGAAGCCAATCCCATTGCAGCTACAACTGCCAGGCCCGTTAATGATTTTAATTTCATAGAAATGAATATTTGGTTTAGCGTTTTACAATTAAGTTTTTAAATATAATGATATCACTTAATTTTACAAATAAAACGATTTAGAACAATTCAAAACAATATATTGCAGCATATTTTGAGCAAATTACCATCAATGAGACAATATGTAGAAATGGTGATAACAAAACGTATAAATCAGTCGCTTTTTTTGAACCACTTGTGGAAGTATTGAATTACAACGCAAAAAAGACACCAATTTTTCTAACCAAAACACACCAATGATGCTTAAAAACTTACTGAAAATCTTCTTGCTCTGCCTGGGTACTGCAAGCTTTGCGCAAGGACAAAACGGACAGGCTAATTCACTCCGTAAAAATCCTTACCTCGAATTACCACTTGGCGCCATTAAAGCAGAAGGCTGGCTGAAAGAAATGCTGCTAAGACAAAAAACAGGCGCAACAGGAAACCTCGACAAGCTTTATCCTTCAGTTATGGGGCAGCGTAACGGTTGGCTGGGCGGCGATGGCGACCAATGGGAACGTGGCCCCTACTGGGTAGATGGTTTACTGCCCCTGGCGTACATTTTACAGGATAAGGAATTGATTGCCAAAACCAAGCCCTGGGTTGAATGGGCCATTAAAAGCCAGCAACCAGATGGATATTTTGGTCCGATTAAAGATTATGGCAACGAGCCTGGTTTGCAACGTGACAATAGCCGCGACTGGTGGCCAAAAATGGTAATGCTTAAAATTTTAAAACAATACTACACCGCCACTAACGATAAGCGGATTATTACGCTGATGACCAATTACTTTAAATACCAATTGAAAGAACTGCCATCGAAACCACTCGATCACTGGTCGTTTTGGGCCAGATACCGTGCCGGCGATAACCTGGCTGTAGTTTATTGGCTATACAATAAAACCAATGATCGGTTTTTACTCGAGCTGGCCGACCTGATTCACCGCCAGACCTTCGATTTTACCAACGCTTTTGCTGAAGGACAAATGCTTACCCGCTTTGGCAGCGTACATGCTGTAAATCTGGCCCAGGGGATGAAAGAACCTTTGGTTTACTACCAGCAACACCCCGAACAAAAATACCTGGATGCACTGAAAAAAGGTTTTAAAGACCTGGATAAATACAATGGCTTTGCCAACGGTATGTTTGGCGGCGACGAATCTTTGCATGGCAATAATCCGACCCAGGGCTCAGAACTATGTACAGCTGTTGAAATGATGTTTACCCTGGAAACGGCTTTAGCAATTACCGGTGACGTAGATTATGCCGACCGTTTAGAAAAAATTGCCTTTAATGCCCTGCCTGCGCAGGCATCAGACGATTATATGAGCAGGCAATATTTTCAGCAGGCTAACCAGGTAATGATTAGCAGGCAAATGCACAATTTCGATGTAAACCATCATGGTACCGATTTATGTTATGGATTGCTTTCCGGTTATCCTTGCTGTACTTCCAATATGCATCAGGGCTGGCCAAAGTTTACCCAAAACCTCTGGTACGCCACTGCTGATAAAGGTGTAGCCGCATTGGTTTATTCGCCAAGCGAAGTGAAACTAGCTGTTGCAGACGGAAAAGAAATAACCATTAAGGAAGAAACCAATTATCCTTTCCAGGAAGCGATTAAATTTTCGATCAGCTTCGCCAAAAAATCAAAAGCAATCAATTTCCCTTTTCATTTAAGGATACCAGCCTGGTGTAAAGCAGCTACGGTAAAAGTTAATGGTACCGAAGTGCAAACTTCAAAAGGAAATGCGATTGTTAAAATTAACCGCGACTGGCAATCGGGTGATGTAGTTGAACTGCAATTGCCCATGCATATTTTTAAAAATACCTGGTTCGAAAATTCAGTTTCGGTAGAAAGAGGCCCCATAACCTATGCTTTAAAAATGGGTGAAGCCGTAAAGCCTGTTAAAAACACGATTGATCCAATTGACACAGGTGATGCTTTCGATGAAGTTCACCCAACCACCCCATGGAATTATGGTCTTTTCGATGTACCAAATAATAACCTTGAGGAAAAATTCACGGTAGAAAAAACAGCCCCGATCAGTAACTATCCCTGGAACCTTGAAAATGCACCGATCCAGATTAAAACGAAAGCCAAACGGATTCCTTCCTGGAAATTATACAATGAAATGGCAGGTCCTATCCCTTACAGCATTACTTACCAGTTAGAAACAGCCAAAGAAACTGAAGAAATTACCCTGGTACCGTACGGGTCGACCCGGTTACGGATTTCACAATTCCCGATAGTGGGCAGATAATCTTTCAACCAATGAAGTAAATTTCATTAAAACTGATTAATATTGCGACCAATCAAAACCCAGTTATGAATCAACACATTTCAACCGATCGTTACGATAAAATGTTATACCGCCGTTGTGGAAACAGTGGCATTAAATTACCTGCAATTTCGTTGGGATTATGGCATAATTTCGGACATGTAAACGTTTTTGAAAACAGCAAAAACCTCATATATACGGCCTTTAACAATGGCATTACGCATTTCGATCTGGCCAACAACTATGGTCCGCCTCCGGGTTCGGCAGAAGAAGTTTTTGGTAAAATACTACACGAAAATTTTAATGGTTACCGCGATGAAATGATTATATCGAGCAAAGCCGGTTATACCATGTGGGATGGCCCTTACGGTGATTGGGGATCGAAAAAATACCTCGTTTCGAGCTTAGACCAAAGTTTAAAAAGGATGAAACTGGATTATGTTGATATTTTTTATCACCACCGCCCTGATCCGGTAACCCCACTCGAAGAAACCATGGCTGCATTGAGCTTACTCGTTCAGCAAGGAAAAGCTTTGTACGTTGGTATTTCTAACTACCAGGCCGAAGAGGCTGCAAAAGCTATCGAAATTTTAAAGCAAAATGGTACGCCTTGCTTAATCCACCAGCCCAAATACTCGATGTTTGAACGCTGGGTTGAAGGTGGGCTGCTTGATGTTTTAGCAAATAATGGTGTGGGTTGTATTCCTTTTTCGCCATTGGCACAGGGCCTGCTAACCGATAAATACCTGCATGGCATTCCGGCTGATTCGCGTGTGGCTACCAGTGGCATTTTCTTAAAAGAGAGCAACATTACGCCTGAGAAACTGGAAGTAATTGGGAAATTGAATGAGATAGCCAAATCTCGCGGTCAAAAGCTGGCCCACATGGCTTTATCGTGGATTTTGAAAGATAAAAGAATTACCACAGTGCTGATAGGTGCCAGCAAACCAGAACAGATTACCGACTCCATTAAAGCGTTGGATAATATCGAATTTAGCGAAGCAGAAATAAAACGGATAGACGAAATTTTAAAATAACCCCAACAGCCCCTTGCTATAAAAAGTACAGGGGCTTTTTCATCAGATTAATCTGCTAAAGGAAGCGTAAAATAAAAGGTAGAACCTGCACCGTAAGTACTTTCTGCCCATATTTTTCCTTTATGGCGGTGTATAATTTCTGCACTCAGGTACAATCCGATGCCAAAGCCAGAAATTGTTTTCGTCTGCGTGCTTTCTACCCGGTAAAACCGGTCGAAAAGTTTCTCCAGATCATTTTCTTTAATCCCAATTCCATTATCCGTAACACTCACCTGTATGTTGTCGCCGGTAATTTCCGATTGCACTGTAATGGTGCTCCCATGATCGGAATATTTAATGGCATTACTGATCAGGTTTGAAACTACTGATGTTAACTTCTCTTTATCGGCGTGCGCTATTTTAGGTCCGTCGGTAGTGAAATCGATCAAATTTGATGAATAAATGAATCTGGCATCTGATACCGCATCTGCGATTACCTGATCCAGATCAAAATTTGTTTTGGTCAAATGAATTTCACCTGATTCGAGCCGGGCAACATTTAAAAATGAGTTAATCATGGTGCTCATTTTCCTGACCTGTAACTGCACTTTATCCAATGTATTTACCATAAACTGATCGGATGAACTTTTCGACTGCATCAGCTGAATATAGGCATTTATGGAAGTTAAAGGTGTTTTCAGTTCATGGCTTACCATGCTGATGAAATCGTGTTTCTGCTGCTCTTCCTTAATGTTGATCAAAACCTGTTCCTGATCCAGGGCATCGCGTTGCAGTTGCGTTTCTTTAATGGCCTGCCTCGCCTTAACCATATCGGTAACATCGCTTGCGGTATGGATAATGCAATAAGGCAGACCCGATTCATCTTTAATAGCCCGGTACTCGTAAGCATAATAGGCCGTCTGCAATTTACCATCCCGCATGGTTTCTGCCGGAATTGCTTCGCCTTTATCGGTAATCCCCGTTAACAAAACATTCTTAAGCATATTGATAAAAGGCTGCCCGATCAATTCCGGAACGGCCTCTTGTAAAGGCTTGCCAATAATAGAACGGTCTTTGCCCCAAAAAGCAATCATCGCATCGTTGGCCATCTCTATTACAATATCTTCAGAGGTATAAATAGCGGTAGCATCTTTAGATAAGGCAAGAATCTCTAAAAGCTGACTACTATCTAAAACTCTGGAATGTGCGCTCATGGTAATTAACGGTTATTGAACTTGTTGATTAGTTTTCATTTATCATACAACTAATGCCCTTAAATGTTTGGGCTAGTGCTTAAATATCACTGGTTGGAGTAAGTCTGTCGCGTATTTTCTGTTTTAGCACCCCGGCAGCATTGGTATAGCCCCCTTCTGCCCCATCAACAAAATGAACATGCTCGTCTTCAAAATCGCGTACATAGCATGACATGACCGATTCGCCGCTTACATACAAACCATATAAAATTTCTCCATTTAGTTCCAGTTTATCCAGTGCTGCAAGCAGCGCAAGGCGTTGTTTTGAAGTACCAGTAATTACGGTATTGATGCGCCCATCAATAACCAGTGTATCCGACATCTCTACCAGTTGTTTCAGGTACTTTTTACCACTGGCCGTACGGAAATAGATATAACCATACATATTGATCAACCAGGATTTGAGCAGTTCCCAAAACCTGATCTTACCCAAACGGTGTTTCACCTCCTTGCCCAAACTGTTAAAGCTTGTTTTAAAAATCAGTTTAGGTATCGAAATGGGCTGTCTTTTTTCGGGTGTACCATAAATCTGATCGAGGTGCTGTATAACTTTGCTAAATACCAGTGCCTGTTGTTCGCATTGCCGGACCACAACAATTAAAGTTACCACCTCTTCACTGTTTTCGGGTGGTTCTATTTTATCCCAACGGCATTGCATCCCACTCAAATCAATTTCATTGGCCGACGTATCCTGCGTTGACAGTAGATAATTTTCGCCTTTAATTAAAGCTTCTGCATGTGCCAGCCCATCGCCCAAAACAATAGGAATCGAAAAGGTTTCGCTACTGCTATACCTGCTGATTTGGAGCTGATGGCCAGCCTTATAAATTTCATCAACAGCCATTATACCTGCCCGCAAATCAAGATTGAAGTTTTGCAAAGTATTTTCGCGGTATTTTAACAGCGATTTCATTACCTCCGATACCATACCTGGCGGCACAATAAAAGTTGCCCCATCGCCGCCAAAGAAAAAAGGAACCAGAATATTGGCTTTAAAGGCAATATTAAGTACAGCCACAATACTGCCCGTTGCTATAAGATTTACATTTTCGTGCTGACCTGCTTTAACTGCTGCTGTAGAATTTTTAATGTCGGTAATAATTACCTGCCAATCGGCTGGTACGGGCTTAAACATATCACTATGAATCAGCAACCTGGCCAAAGCCATTTTATTGACCGGGAGATTAGCGTAAAAATGATCGGTATGATTAGACATAAAACTGGCTTAACAAACTAAATATACGGATTTGAGTGTGATGTGTATTTCAAAAAATCAAATCCGGACAACTCTTATTTAGAACAAATAAAAATAATTTTGGTAATCCGGAGTAAAAACATTTCCTTTGCGCCAACTAAGAATTAATCTAAATAAAGATGAGTAAAACAATTACCCGATTATTAACTTTAATCGTTGTAGTACTGCTTATTGCCGGGAATGCAATGGCGCAATCTAAAAACGGTTCTATTTCAGGATCAATTAAAACCAGTGATGGCAATCCGGCAGCTTATGTAAGCGTAGGTTTAAAGAACACTACCAAAACCACCCAAACAGATGAAAAAGGAAACTACACCATTAAAAATGTAGTGCCTGGTACTTATACATTAAAAACATCGGCTGTAGGCGTATCAGCACAAGAGAAACAGGTAACGGTTACTGCTGGTCAGAGCACCAACGCCGATTTTTCCCTTGCACAGTCTTCTTCTCAGTTAGATGAAATCGCTGTTAATGGTTATAAAACACCAAACAGAAAGCCTGTTAACCTGGGTAAAATTGCAATAGCGCCAATGGATTTACCACAGGCGGTTCAGGTTATCGGCAATCAGGTAATTACCGATCAGCAGGTAAACAGCCTTGGCGATGTAATGAAAAACGTTAACGGAGTTGCGCTGGGTGCAAACCGCGGTGCAGTTGGCGAAAACTTCTTTGCCAGAGGTTACAGCTTAGGTAGCAATAACATTTTCAAAAACGGTGCAAGAACCACTATTGGTGGTAGCCCGGAAGCCAGCACGCTTGAATCGGTAGAGGTTTTAAAGGGAAGTGCTGCTTTACTTTATGGAGGTGTAACCGGCGGAGCTGTAGTAAATATGGTTACTAAAAAACCAAAATTTGTTAACGGTGGCGAAGTGAGCATGAGAACCGGAAGCTACGACCAATATAAACCAACTATCGATCTTTATGGACCAATATCTAAAAAACTTGCTTTTAGAGCTATAGGTACTTATGAAAATGCAGGCAGTTTCAGAGACTATGTAAAATCAAACCGTATCTACATTAACCCTTCGTTATTGTATAAAATAAGTGATCAGACAGAAGTTTTGGTTCAGGGTGATTATTTAAAAAGCGATTATACTCCGGATTTTGGTGTAGGATCGGTTAACAGCCAGATTGTTGATTTTGGTCGCGATAAATTTATTAACGTACCTTGGGCTTATAATAAAACCAACACCACTACTGCACAGGCCAATTTAACGCATAACTTTAACGAAAACTGGAAATTAAGTGCTGTGGGATCATTCCAGGCTTATAACCGTAATTATTACGGATCTGACCGTATCCAGGCAAATTCTGCAGGTATTTCTGCACGGAACCTTTCCAGAGCGTTAAGTAAAGAGTATACATACAATCAGCAAATTAATGTTAACGGTATTTTTAATACAGGAAGCATTAAACACACAGTATTATTTGGTGTGGATGCAGATCAATCTAGAGTAACCAGCAATGCATTTGCTTACGGTAAAAATGCCCAGGGAGCGTACATTACCACTTACAACTATGGTAATGTGAACGTTTTCGACGAATCTACTTATTATGGTTCAGGTATCATGCCTGAGGCATTCAGCACTACTTCAACACTTGCCCCAATATACAGATACGGTGCTTTTGTACAGGATTTAATCGAGGTAACCGAACAATTTAAAGTACTTGCCGGATTGCGTTATACGGATCAGAAAAATGCCAGCTCGAGAGCTTTAAATTTAGAAACAGGGGTTACTGCAACAGGTGCAACCAAATTTGATGATGCTTTTTCTCCTAAATTGGGTTTAATTTATCAGCCACTTAAAAGTACTTCCATGTATGTAAGTTATGCCAACAACTTCATTCCTAATACCGGTGTTGATATTAATAATAATGCGCTTCAGCCGTCAATTGTTAATCAATACGAAGCAGGAGTTAAGAACGATTTCTTTGGAGGAAAGCTATCGGCTAATTTAACCTATTACAAAATAATCAACAACAATATTGCTCAGGCAGCTATACTTGCTGATGGAACCGTAAGTACCGTATTTAAGCAATTAAACGGTGAAACTACAAGTGATGGTTTGGAATTGGATGTAAATGGTACGCTAGCTAAAGGGCTTAACTTCTTACTGGGCTATAGCTACAACTTTATGCGTTACACCAACACTGCCGATGTTACCGGAATGATTGAAGATGTACGTTTAGTAGGTACAACCAAAAATACTGCTAATGCAACCTTATTCTACACTTTCCAGGATGGTGCTGTTAAAGGGCTTAAACTAGGGGCTTCTGCATTCTACACAGGCAAACGTAACGGCGGTTGGAACGATGCGAAAAATGCAACAACTTTAAGGCTAATTCCTTTAAGCGCATTTACCACGATAGATTTCTCTGCAGGATATAGCTGGAAAAGATTCTCGCTTCTGGCGAAAGTTTCGAACATTACCAACGAGTTAAATTATTTTGTACACGAAAACTACAGTGTTAATCCAATTGCGCCACGTCAATTCTTAACTACTTTATCTTATAAATTCTAATTAGTTACATTCATAATAAATAAAACGGGCAGGATTTAATCAAATCCTGCCCGTTTTATTTTTACATAGTTGGCGCCTGTTCATATATCGTCCACTGCTGTTCTTTATTGCCATTCTTTTTACTGAGGATAACCGGCAAATTTACAGCGCCCTGTTTATCGCCGGAAGTTAAATAAAGCTCCGTTCCCTTAAGCTTAATCCAGTAAATATTTTTACCTGCCAGCTCAAAATCAAACTGTTGGATGGAGCTTGCTGAAGTAAGTGGTTGTTCTTCTAAAAAAGTTTCTGTGGTATCGCCGGTTTTCGGCTGAAATGTTTTGCCTGTAAACAGGTTCTTTAACTGGTAGGTATTGCCCGCAACGGGAATAAAATTCCAGGTCATGCATTTCCAGTTTTGCGGCGTGTAGGCTACTAATGGTGTTCCATTTTTGTTGCTGGCATCTTTAACGCGCAAAAGCATGCCGGTTGCTACATTTTTAATTGCGTAGTTACCTTTTATGGCCTGTCCTGAAACATAACTATGCATCAGGAGCAGCAAGCAGGATGTAATCAGATATCGTCTCATTACCCCTAATTTAGCCAGTAAAAAAGAATTAAACAATAATCAAAATTGTTCCTGATTTGAGCAGCTTAAAATAATAATGGCATTCGCCTTTTCTGTTAATGATTTCGATATCGCATACTTTACCGGATTTTCCGTATTCATCTGCTAAAAAATCACCTATTTTAATGCTATCCAGCTGGTTTATATTAATTGCTGCCCTTTTAATTAATGTAGCGCTTTTTTCCATGAGCTTGTTTTTTAGCTACCTACGTAATCTCAAAAGCTTTGGATTCGTGGCAATTAAAAATACTTAAAAATAAGTAAAGCAAACTACGTTAATGTAACTATAATTAGTAATGAACAAGTTCATATACCCTTTTCATATATAAGGCTTCCTCAATTTTCACAAAAAACTCATGCCACTCGCTCCGGGTAAACACCAGGCCAATATCCGGAAAAGGGGTAGACAAAATTACAACCTCACGCCCATCGGGCGCCCGTTCCAGAAAATCATCAAAGGCAAGTTTTTTAGTTGCTACGTAAAAGGCATCAAACTGATCGAAAGAAAAGTTCATCAAAACACCTGCCCGCCAGATATTGATAACGCTGCAGTTTTTGCACTGTGCAATAGTAATGTTTTCATTTTGAGCCAGAACGGTGGTTTTACACATAAATTAAATTTAATATTCGTCAATAGGATTAAGCAAATATCACATTATTTAGAATAATTCCAAATAATAATTTAATTCATGCATCAGCTGGATAAAAAAAATGCCAGACTTACATCTGGCATTTTTCTTTATTCGGCATCGTAGATTACAACCTTATCAAAATAAACCCTAAACTCATCTAAAAATGCTTTGTGTAAAGGATGAACCTGATAAACATCATGTGCGGCCAAATCTTCGAATAACAAAAGTAAACTGAAAGTATAAGTGGTATCTACAACTGCGCGCTCAATAGGTGCAGGTACACCAATGTGGAAGGTTTTAACTACTTCAATGTTTTCTAAAGTCTGTAAACTGTTGCGAAAAGCCTGTTTTTGCTCCTCAGTGGTATCGGCTTTTAGCCAGAATAAAACGTGGTGTGCGATCATGAATATAATTTTTCCCAAATATAAGGAAAGCGGCAAGAGTTAAGCCTTTTTATCAGAAAACCTGCATCATTTAATCATCATTTGCTTAATGCAGTAAGCAGATCAGCAGAGGTATCTGCTGCGTAAGCTACATTGCTTTTAGCAGCATTGTAAATGATCCTTAACCATACCAGAAAGTAAGGTAAACTGATTATAGCCAGTGATAAGGGATGCGTCTTGGCGAATACTGGAAACAAGAGTAAAGGAAAATTACAGGTTATAACAAGTAAAACGGGAAGCAGTACCTTTTTCATGCCGCGGTTGTTTTCAAAGATATACCAGATCCCTACCCCTACAATTGAAATGATAAAAGTACAATCTTCTGCACCGGTACTAAATAACACCGGAAACAAGAGTACTGAAGCCAATATGAGTAGCTGAAACTTTGGTTTAGAAAAACGGCCAATCCGCATAAAGGGAAGCATAAACACTACGGCACCCAGCGAAAGAAAAAGCAGGTTGGGTATGCCGGACTGATCTAAAATCTCCCTGAAGAAGCCCATAATCGAGATGTCGATACCTCCACCCAAAATATTCATTTCGTTTTTGCCGATTAACGAGGCTTTCCAATCGAGATAAGAATGGAGTACAAAAGACGGTGAAGCAAACAACATGGGTGCAACCAAAACAACTACCGACCAAATGATCAGCCAAAGCATAAACTGTGGCTTCTTTTTAACGAAGAAGAAGAAAGCCAGCCCCACAATACCATAAAGTTTGATAAAAGTACCCAAAACGATAAAAAGTGCAGACCATATATTATTTCCTTTGTTCAACTGGGTAAAACTCAATATAATGAGTGCTGCTGCGCCGGCATTAAACTGCTGGTTAAGCATGGATTCGATGAGGCAAGGGATAGCAATATAACCGATAATTACTTTTTTATCAGCACTTAAAGGCAAGGTTTGAATGGCTTTAAACAACAGGAAACAATTAAATAAATTCCAGAACAATAAGCCAATACTATTGGGCATTAACGCAAAAGGCGCAATAATAACACTAAAAATGGGTCCGTAATGATTCGCATCATCATGAAATGCCGGATAGGTTGCATACAACGAGCGTTCGTGAAGCAGGTTTCTGAAAGTATTTTCGAAAATGAGGTAGTTGTTAAACCGATGTGTTGCCCACGAATCGATTACAAAGATGAGTGTGACCAATACCCATAAAAATAACACGAAGCGGTTTTGCTCATAAAATTTTTTGGGCGAAGTATTTAGGGTATCCGGGATAGAATAATTAGTCATTGTAAAAAATACATTACAATACAATAATATTAAGCAAAAATCACATTTCCAACAGTTCTGTAAAGAAAATAATACTCCTTTTAGAAATATTTGACCAATATCAAAAAATATTTCATGCAGCCTTTTGGATAAATGAAAATTGGCTGACAAAACACGAAAACTAAATGCCCCGGAAAGGTGTTTCCTATCTAACCAATTTATAAATCAATGGAATATCAAATGAATTCGATAAATGCCAGGAAAGAATTTATCGACATTGCTGACGAGCAGGACCGCCAATACTGGGCTACCCGTTTAGGTGTAAGTAGTGAAAAGCTGAAATCAGTTGTTAAAGCAATCCAGAGCATGGAATTTTCCAAACTGAAAGATTACTTAATGCTGGAAAAGATTAAAGAGGCCAGTACATATCAACGTTTTGTTAACCCGCAATAATGGATATCCCTGTAAAAATCAGCTTAGAAAAGCCCATAACCGACTGTGCTCATCTGATTGATTTGCCTGCTTCAAAAGCTATCTTTAATCAGAAGGTTAAAGGAAATACGATTACCAATCCGAAAGCCTGTATTAGGGTTTTAACCGTTTTGTATCCCAAAAACGGCTTAATGAATTTGCTTTAATGCTTATTTAACAAAAAGCCCAGCACATTTGCCGGGCTATATTTTTGTCTATAGTTTAAAAAGTCAACACTACTTTCCCTGCTGTTCTGCCTGTTTCGATTTGCTGATGGGCTTCTCCCATTTTTTGGAAAGGAAAAACAGCCGATACATGCGAACGGATTGTACCATCAGCCAACAACGCGGCAATTTGCTGCATATCCTCTCCAGATGGTTTAACCCTGATGGTATAACCATTAATGCCCAGCGCTTTTGCTTTTTCGGTTACCATTTCATTTAAACCTGAAGGAATGCTGATGATGGTGCCACCTTTCTTTGTCACTTGTAAAGAGCGGTCGATATAGTCGCCACCCATCGAATCGAGTACGAAATCAATATCCGCAATTACTTCTTCAAAAGGCTGCGCACGATAATCTACATGCTCATCGGCGCCTAATCCCAATACAAAATCGCGGTTAGCAGCCGATGCTGTACCAATTACGTAAGCGCCCAGATGTTTAGCCATTTGTACGGCATAATGACCTACCCCACCCGCTGCTGCATGGATTAAAACCCGCTGACCTGCCTGAACATTGGCATGTAAGGTAAGTGCCTGCCAGGCGGTTAATGCCGCCAGTGTTGCCGCAGCGGCATCATTATGACTCACATTTTCAGGTTTTAGTGCAAGCTCATCTGCTTTAGCTACCACGTATTCGGCATAAGTATTTCCTAATCCAGGAAAGGCCAACATGGCAAATACCGCATCACCGGTTTTGAATTGAGTTACACCCTCTCCAACTTCGGTAATCGTTCCTGAAATATCCCAACCTAGAATAACCGGTAGCTGATCTTTAATCAAACCTGCAATCCCTTTGCCCGATCTGGTTTTCACATCAACGGGATTAATACTAATGGCATTTAACTTAACTAATACTTCTCCGGCTCCAACTGCAGGAACTTCTTTTTCGGTCAATTCGAGGTTTTCTACGCCTCCAAAATCTTTTAATATAATCGCTTTCATATTCTTATCTTGAATTTATAATTCAAATTTATACCAATAATTACAACTATATTGGTATATTATTTCTATAATTTAGTATTTTTGCTTCATGTTAAAAGAAAATTTGTACGAGCCTTTTTCAACTGCGCATCTTATTTTAAACGAATGCCCCAAACAGGCACATAAACATAACTTTTTTGAACTGGTTTTTATATTAAAAGGAACCGGAAAACAGTGCATTAATAACAGCCGGTTTAATTATCACGCCGAACACATGTTTTTAATTACCCCGGAAGATTGCCATGAACTTATTATTGAGGAAACTTCTGAATTATTTTTCCTGCGTTTTAACGACATCTATCTGAAAAATGGCGGCCTACAAACCGAAAATATCAGGCGACTGGAATATATCCTTCAAAATGCCAACCACCAGCCGGGCTGTATTCTAAAAAACACCCGTGACAAGAAGATTGTACGCTCGCTGATATTGAATATTATTGAAGAGCAAAACGAAAAAGACCTGTACAATAAAGAACTGATACAGCAGCTGGTTAACACGCTCATTATTATTGTTGCCCGCAACATCGCCAAATATCTGCCTGAGCAAGCCAATGCAGGTACGGAAGAAAAAGCTTTGGATATACTACAATATGTACAAAGCAACATTTATTATCCCGAAAAATTGCGGGCAGACACCATTAGCCAACATTTTAGTATTTCTGAAGCCTATCTGGGTCGTTATTTTAAAAAACACGTAGAAGAAACCCTGCAACAGTATATTGCCAATTACAAAACGAAACTGATTGAACACCGTTTGCAGTTTAGTGATAAGCGCCTGAATGAAATTGCAAACGAGTTTGGTTTTACTGATGAAAGCCATTTCAACAAATTTTTCAGGAAACAGCGGGGCAATAGTCCAAAAGCATTTAGGAAGGCCTTACAAGCATCAATTATGTAATTAAAACCTCGCTAAGCAAACAACATTATTTGATAAAATGCTGGTATAGGCAATTGATGGCAGCACGGCTAAAATCGGGAAAACCATCGGTATAGGTTGCATTAATACCATTGGTAATAATGACAAAGCCATACTTTTGTTGCGGATAAAAAAACATGGTGCTGTACAAACCGTAGGCAGAACCGGTATGCCCTATTAATTTTACACCCGGAATTAAATTTTCAGCACTTCGAAGCGCCAGTCCATAGCCTTCATCGGCACTAAGGGCTGTTTGCATTTGTTTCGCGCTCTTTTTAGAAATGATCCGGGTACCGTTTTCCTTGCCGTAATTCATGTGCATCATCATGTATCTGGCCAAATCTGTTGCAGAAATTTTCATTCCGCCGGTTGGCGAAAAAACTGGGGTACTGTAGCCCATCACATAATTGGCAATTTCGGTTCTCCGTGGTGCATAAGCAGCTGGCGATGGCGTATATGTTTTGGTATCGGCATGATACTCATATAGCTTCACAAAGCGCGTACTATCTAACGAATCGACACAGTAACCTGCATAAAGCCCTAAAGGTTTCAGGATTTGCTTTTTAATATAATTATCGAAACGCTGACCTGATTGCTTTTCGAGAATGGTACCAATGAGGTTAAAATTGAGATTGCAATAATCGAATTTTGTGCCAGGCAGATAATTATTGTAACATTTGGCCCAATCGGGGTTTTTATCGGGATTAATCACATCCAGATTTAAATACCCTTGCGAATCGTTCAGACTGGAGGTGTGCGACAAGGCCATATTCAGCGTAATTTTCTGATCTGGAAATTTGGGGTTTCTGATTTTAAAACCAACAAGATCACCAAAGTCATCGTCTAAACTAATTTTTCCGGCTTCTACCATTTGCATGATTGCAGTAGCGGAAAAAGATTTGGAAATGGAGGCAATCCTGAAAATATCCTGATTGTTCAGCGGCACTTTGTTTTCGAGGTCTTTTAAACCAAAAGCATGGGTGTAAACAAGCTTACCGTCTTTTACTACCGCAACAGCCGCGCCCACTGCATTATATTTTTCCATCACCTGCTTAAAATCATTTTCTACTTCCTGTGCCTTCAATAGCGACGGAATCAACAACAATAAAAACAGCTTAAAGCTATACTGTGGTAAATGGAGTTTCATAAATACAGATTAGGTAAAAAATTATTTCGCGTCGTTTACTTCGAGCCAGTGCCCATCAGGATCTTTAAAATAAATTTGTTTTACGCCATCTACGCGCAAGGTTATGCCTTTCTCCTTCCCTGCCCAATCTTCGAAACTGATATGCCGGGTATTTAGTTTTTTCACAAATTCATCAACCGAAGGTACACTGAAACACAAATGTTCGTTCTTATCAAAATTTTGAGTTTCTTTTAAGCCTTGAATTAGATGTAACTGCCCTGCCGGACCCAAGCTAAACCAGGTATGGCGGTTATCGTGAAATGGCTCGGGAATAATTTTCAGGTTAAAAACACTTTCGTAAAAAACGGTCGATTGCTTTAAATCGCTTACATAAACCGCGATGTGATTGAGAACAGCAGGTGTACTGCCGGCATTGTTTTGCGCCATGGCTTTATTAAAAATAAGAGAAAATAGAATAGCAGTGGTGAGGAAGATTTGTTTCATGTTTAAATATCACATTTATGTGGGAATATTTTGAATAAAAATGCTCCCGTCATGGCTTATTTACAAAGGATCTCTTACAGTAATCCCTCATTCCCGTGAAAACGGGAACCACGAAGTGCTCAGCGAAGCTAATCTTAA
>NZ_JSYN01000039.1 GCF_000812965.1 Pedobacter kyungheensis | reverse complement strand
CTGAAATAAATCCGATAGCTATCGGATCAGCATGTGGATCAATGAAAAAGGTGGAAGTTTATGCTTCATGCTAAACCTTCCACCCTTTTTACCTTCTGCCTTCTACCTTATTTTTTGTAATACTGCTGTGCCTCTGGTAAATATTTCTGAATCTGTGCAATACGTGTTTCATCACTAGGGTGAGTGCTTAAAAACTCAGCTGGTTTTTGCGCTCCCGCAGAAGCTGAAGCCATCCGGTTCCAGAAAGCAGTAGCATTTTGCGGGTTATAACCAGCCATAGCCATAAAAATCAAACCTAAACGATCGGCCTCCAGCTCCTGGTTACGGCTAAATTTAAGCATGGCAACTGGAGTACCTACGCCGTAAAGTGTATTGAAAATAGATTGTGTTTTCGGATTTTTAGATAAAGCTACACCTGCAGCGGCACCAATTCCCTGTGCTACCATTTCCTGCGACATGCGCTCTGCCGAATGGCCGGCAATGGCGTGGGCAATTTCGTGCCCCATTACAGTAGCTAATCCGGCATCATCCTGTGTTACCGGCAAAATTCCGGTATAAACCACAATTTTACCTCCAGGCATACACCAGGCATTTTTTTCGTTGTTCTGAACCACATTTACTTCCCACTGGTAATCGGCAATTAAATTACCATAGTTATTGCTGTTCATGTACGATTTTACGGCGGTAATTAAACGGCTACCTACGGTTTTCACCTTTAAAGCCTGCGCATTGGATGCCGGTAAAACTGTCGATTTATTTTCAGTTAAAAAGGTATTATATGCTTGAAATGCCATAGGTAAAACCTGGTCGTTACTCACCAGATCAAACCGGCTACGACCGGTTAAAGGCACTGTAGAACAAGAGTTAAACAGTAAAACACCAGCTACGCTTGCTGTTAAAAATAACTTTTTCATTTCTTATCAATTTAGTTTTCTGGGTTATTAAACAATCATTACAGTCCCCGTTTAAAACAGGAGTGAGCATTGTTTCACAAAATCTTTTGTTAATGATATCAATCCCCTATTTGTAATATCCATATTAACAGGAATATTTAAAATAAGTTTTTGATTATGTATTTGTTAATTAATTAGCTTTCTTCTTAAACAAATACACTTTAGATTCTTTGCCCTTGAGCAATCTTTCGAGGTTTTTTTGGTGGGTAACTAAAATAAGTACACAAACAACCATTCCGTATAGTACTTCCGATTTAATGGAAACCTGAAACAGAAAAACTACACTGAGTGGAAAGGTAAAACCTGCGCAGATGGAGCTTAATGAAACATATTTCGTGATCAGCAATACAATTACAAAAACCAGAACGCAAAGCATAGATGCCTCGAAGTTAACTGCCAAAATCATTCCAAAAAGTGTGGCCACTCCTTTTCCTCCGCGAAAGCCGGCAAAAACAGGAAATAAATGCCCCATTACTGCAGTTACGCCCAGGGCAAGCTGATAATTAACAAATGGTGCAGAATTTTGTGGTCCGGTTACTGATAAACCGATGAGATAAGCCAGATTGGTTGCAGTATAACCTTTTGCAATATCGATAATCATTACCGCAATACCAGCTTTCTTACCCAATACCCTGAATGTATTGGTAGCGCCTGCATTACCGCTGCCATACTCTCTTACGTCAACGCCATAAAAGGCCTGACCGAGCCATACGGCTGTTGGTATCGATCCAAAAAGGTAAGCTAATAATAAAGCACTGAGCGAATAAACCGTAACCATAGCCTACAATGATACAAAAAATAAGCTTTTAATTTTAGCGCAAATCACTTTAGTACGCTTTTAAACTCATATCCAGGCTCTTTACCGAATGTGTAAGCGCGCCCATTGAAATAAAATCTACTCCGCATGCCGCATATTCGGCTACATTCTCTTCGGTAATACCACCTGATGCTTCAGTAGTGAATTTACCATCAATTAATGCTACTGCTGCCTTAAGGTTCTCAAAGCTAAAATTATCGAGCATAATACGGTCTACACCACCAATGGCTAAAACCTGTTTCAACTCATCTAAATTTCTTACTTCAATTTCTATCTGAAGTTTTTTATTTTGATCGGCAAGATATTGTTGAGCGGCCTTAATCGCATTCGAAATCCCACCAGCGTAATCAACATGGTTATCTTTAATCAAAATCATATCATAAAGACCAATGCGGTGATTAACACCTCCACCTATCCGCACTGCCCATTTTTCTAAATAACGCAGGCCAGGTGTGGTTTTTCGGGTATCTAAAATTTTGGTTTTAGTAGCCTTCAGTAAAGCAACAATGTGGTGGGTTTTAGTGGCAATGCCGCTCATGCGTTGCATACAGTTTAAGACCAGCCGTTCAGCAATCAGGATGGCGTGTGTACTTCCGGCAACGGTAAGGGCAATATCGCCAACTTTCACTGCGTCACCGTCGTGCAACAGCACTTCAACTTTTAATTCAGCATCTACTTCTTTAAAAATAGCAACAGCAAGTTCTACCCCCGCGAGTATACCATCTTCTTTAATAATCAGTTTTGCTTTTCCCTGTGTGCCCGAAGGAATGGTTGATAACGAAGTATGGTCGCCATCGCCAACATCTTCAGTAAGGGCATTTTTTATGAATTGATGTATAAGTTGAGTATCCAAAATGTAGATTTTAATGTCGCAAAAATAAGAATTATTTGTTAGCAGACAATTTACTGATGGATATAAAGATATTCCGAAGCCTTAGGTAACTGGTTTCTAGTCTTTCGCAGGTTCAATCCTCAACTCGGTTATCGAGAAACTGGTATTGAATTTCTTCATGGTAATAGAAACCCTGAAAGTTTCTTTGGCTGTATTTAAAATAACCACCCCAAAACGGTAATTGGGATTGGTATTAATTTTATGAAAAATACTTGTTTTGGTAGGTGGATGCTTGACAAAAAAATCTCTTAAAATCTGTTCACCCTGTGCTTTTGAGTATACATCTTCTTCATCAACAATAATTAATTCGATGGTAGAGGCGAAATTTTTGGCAATTTCTTTGGCATTGCCAGCCTTAAAATACGACGACAAATCATCAATAATATCAGCCTGAATGGCTGTAGGACGACATAATGATGATAAACTAAAGATTAATAAAAATAAGCTCCGGATCATTTCTGTATTTTATACAGAAGCCTACAGCTAAAATTATGCCATTAGCATATCAAAAAAAGGATTTCTTAATTTGTATAACATCCAATAAAGTTATATTTGTCCTATAAACAAAGCAATAGAACAGTTTTAAAATAGAAATGTTTTATTGCTGGTCAATAATTTTTAAATCAAGATGGTAAATAACAAAAAACTCGCACTTATAATTCTGGATGGTTGGGGCTACGGAAAACAAGATAAATCTGATGCAGCCTATGCTGCTAATACTCCTTTTTTCGATTCGTTATTACAAAATTATCCGAACTCAAAGCTTGAAGCATCTGGTGAGGCGGTAGGTTTACCAGCCGGACAAATGGGAAATTCGGAAGTTGGCCACATGAATTTAGGTGCCGGCCGTGTAGTTTACCAGGAACTGGGCAGAATAAACAAAGCCATTGCCGACCGCGAATTACACAATAGCCAGGTATTGGTAAATGCTTTTGATTATGCCAAAAAGAATAACAAAGCAGTTCATTTTATTGGTTTGGTATCTAATGGCGGTGTGCATGCCCATATCGAGCATTTAAAAGCCCTTTGCGATGCAGCAAACGAATCGAACGTAAAAAATTATGTTCACGCTTTCTTAGATGGTCGCGATACTGATCCGAACTCCGGCCTGGGTTTTATTACCGATTTACAAAACCATATTAAAAATACAGATACCAAACTAGCCTCTTTAATTGGCCGTTATTATGCAATGGACCGCGATAACCGTTGGGAGCGTGTTAAACAGGCTTACGATGTAATGGTTAATGGTGTTGGAGAAAAAACACAGGATGCTTTGGCTGCCATCAGAAAATCGTACGAAGAAAACATTACCGACGAGTTTTTAAAACCAGTGGTACTTACGCAGGATAACGGCGCTCCGGTAGCAACGATCCAGCCTGATGATGTGGTAATCTGTTTCAACTTCCGTACAGATAGGGGTCGCGAAATTACTACCGCCCTGACACAAAAAGATTTCCCTGAGCAGCAAATGCACAAACTGCCATTGTATTATGTAACCATGACTACCTACGATGAAAGTTTTGAAAAGGTAAATGTAATTTTCACTAAAGATGACCTGACCAAAACCATTGGTGAAGTTTTGGCCGATAACAATAAAAACCAGATCCGTATTGCCGAAACTGAAAAGTATCCACACGTTACTTTCTTTTTCTCAGGCGGCAGAGAAGCTGAATTTGCAAACGAAAAACGCATTTTAATCCCTTCGCCAAAAGTGGCTACCTACGACTTGCAACCAGAAATGAGCGCCGCAGGCATTACCGAGGCCATTACCAAAGAAATGGAAACCGGCTGGGCTGATTTTATTTGTTTAAATTTTGCAAATCCTGATATGGTGGGCCATACCGGTGTTTTCGAAGCCGTAGTAAAAGCAGTAGAAACTGCCGATAAATGTGCAGAAACTGTAGTAAAAACCGGATTGGCAAACGGATATTCTTTTATCCTCCTGGCAGATCATGGCAACTCTGAATATATGATTAATGGCGATGGCTCTGTGAACACTGCCCATACCACCAACCTGGTACCTTGTATCTTAATTGATAAAGATTACAAAGCCATTGCCGATGGTAAATTAGGCGACATTGCCCCTACCATTTTAAGGATTTTAGGTGTTGATATTCCGGCAGAAATGACTGGAAACGTTTTAGTATAATGACTAAAAAACTTTATATCGCGGTATTTGCCCTGGCATTGCTTTCCTGTAACCAACGGAAAGCTGCCGAAGCAAATACCGGTTTTTTATATTTTGATATTAAAGGCTATTTTGGAAAAGAAATAAGCCGGATGCAAAAACTCAATCCTACTGTACAAAAAACAGTAAGTGTGAATGGCGAAGCAGAGCATAAAGCAAGCCGCATTGCTGACTGGGAGAAAGAGCTGGCAATCTTTGTTAATGCCGACATCAATAAAACCTCATGGCGGGGAAGTTTTAAAATTAACCAGGAAAATGGTGCTGATGTTTACACTTCAGACAATAAAAAGATTCCGGTTAAAAAGGTTGTGGTTGAAAAAAGCGATGCACAAATTAATAAGGTTGAAATTATCATCGATAATAAAAATATCTTATTCCAAACACAGGATACACTTACCTACTACCCAGATAGTTTGTACCAGATTAAAAAACAACAAAAAATCAGGCTGTTAAACCTGAAAAAATACCTGATAGTTGGAAAATTGAAATAAAAAAAGGAGCCTTGAATTCAACCGAGGCTCCTTTTTACGTTTAGAAGGTCTTTTTATTTCAAGGTTGCAATCTGCGCCTTATCATAAGTTACCCAGTCAATAATATCTTTTCTAAGTGGTTGTAAAGTCAACACCTTCTGAAAATCGGCAATAGAGTTATTAAAAAGCGCAATACAAGCTGCTTTTTCATCTTTTTTCTTGGCTTTAAACGATTTAAAGATCGCATAATCTTTATAGGCTAAACCCCGGTTCTGAAACATTTGGGTATCTTCTTCCCCGTTAATTTCGATTGCTTTTGTAAAATCTTTGAGCGATGCCTGATAAAAATTATCGCGCATGGTGCTTAACGATTCTTTTGGATCGTTGGCAATTTTTAACCGGGCTATCCCACGATAATAAAAAGCCGAAACTTCATTGGGTTTTACCACCAGTAAGCGGCTATAAGTATCTATACACTTTTCATACTCCCGGTTCTGGAAATACGAATAACCAAGCATCTGTAATACATTAGCATTATCAGGAGTCTTGGCACTGGCTTTTTCCAATTGTGCAGCGGCTGTTTTATAATCACCTTTCATCATTGCCTGCATGCTTCTTTCGTAGTTACCCTGTGCAAAACTGCCTGTTGATGAAAAAATAATAAGTGCTAAAATCGCCTGTTTAAAATAGTCCATGTATGATTAATAAGTTTAACAATGATGACGCCTAATACAATATATAGGAGAAATTTTTTGCAATATAATCCTATTCTGATAATTTAAAAGTTTTAATTTCTTTTGTTCGCGCACAAAGTTCCCAAACATTAGCTTAAACGCAAAAAAATACATTATATGATATTGGCGGAAATATTTAAATTGCTCTGCCTTTTTAACATAACATTAATATAATTTTTACTTTGGCACAAGAGTTGAAATTGTTAACTTAATATAAAAATTAAACAAAGTGAATACGATTAAACTGCCAGTTTGTCGTTAGCGGAAAATGTGATAATGAGTAAACAAGATATATTTGATTTCCATACAGCTATGCCAATAATCAATGAAGATACAGAGTTTTTTCCCCTCATGTCTCAACAAGACGAGGACGAAATGAACAATGAGGAAACACCCGAAACATTGGCCATATTGCCTTTGCGAAACACCGTTTTATTTCCGGGAGTTGTAATTCCGATTACAGTTGGAAGGGATAAATCGATTAAATTAATTAAAGAAGCTTACAAGGGAAATAAAATTATTGGGGTAGTTTCTCAAAAAGATGTGTCGATTGAAGACCCGACTTTTGAGCAGCTAAACACCGTTGGTACTGTAGCAAACATCATTAAATTGCTGCAAATGCCAGATGGTAATACCACCGTAATTATACAGGGTAAGCAGCGTTTCAGCTTAATTGAAGAGGTTCAGAACGAACCTTATATTAAAGCTGTTGTTAAAAAATTCGAAGAGCAGAAACATAAAGCCGACAAAGAGTTTAAAACCCTCATCGCATCTATACGCGAAATGTCGGCTCAGATTATCCAGCTTTCACCAAATATTCCGAGTGAAGCCAGTATTGCGCTTAAAAACATCGAGAGCAATTCATTTTTGATCAATTTCATTTCATCGAACATGAATGCCGAAATGGCCGATAAGCAGAAAATCCTGGAAATGGATAAACTGCAGGAAAGAGCACAAAAAGTGATGGAGCTTTTAATGGTCGAACTGCAGATGCTGGAACTGAGAAACCAGATCCAATCTAAAGTACGTACCGATTTAGATAAGCAACAACGCGATTATTTCTTAAATCAACAGTTAAAAACCATTCAGGAAGAATTGGGTGGCAACTCTGCCGATTTGGAATTTGATGCTTTACAGGAAAGGGCCAAGAAGAAAAAATGGACCAAAGCCGTTGCTGCACACTTCGATAAAGAATTAGACAAACTGGGTAGAATGAACCCAGCAGCTCCCGATTATTCGGTACAGTTAAATTATTTAGAACTCCTTTTAGATTTACCGTGGAGCGAGTTTACCAAAGATAATTTTGATCTGAAAAGAGCACAGCGCATCCTGGATAAAGATCACTTTGGTTTAGAAAAAGTAAAACAGCGTATTATCGAATACTTGGCCGTACTGAAACTAAAACAGAACATGAAAGCCCCTATTTTATGTTTGGTTGGCCCTCCGGGAGTTGGTAAAACCTCATTGGGTAAATCAATTGCAAAAGCTTTAGGTCGTAAATACGTACGCATGGCTTTGGGTGGTATCCGCGATGAAGCAGAAATTCGTGGTCACCGTAAAACCTATATTGGCGCTATGCCGGGCCGTATTATTTCTTCGATCAAAAAAGCGGGTGCCGATAATCCTGTTTTCGTACTGGATGAGATTGATAAAGTTGGCACCGATCACCGCGGCGATCCGTCATCAGCTTTGCTTGAGGTTTTAGACCCTGAGCAAAACAATGCTTTCTACGATCATTATGTAGAAATGGATTACGATTTATCGAACATTCTGTTCATTGCTACCGCCAACTCTTTAAGCACCATACAACCTGCTTTGTTAGATCGTATGGAGATTATCGAAGTAAACGGATATACTATTGAAGAGAAAATTGAAATCGCTAAAAAATACCTCTTGCCTAAACAAAAAGAAAACCATGGCTTGCAAACCAAGGATATTAACCTGAAACCAGCGTTAATTGAGAAGGTTATTGAAGATTATACCAGGGAATCGGGTGTGCGTGGTTTAGAGAAAAAAATAGGTTCGATTGTTCGTGGCGTGGCCACAAAAATTGCCATGGAAGAAACTTACGACGCGAACTTAAATCCGGAAGACATAGAGCGTATTTTAGGTGCGCCCATTTACGATAAGGATTTATACGAAGGCAATGAGGTAGCTGGTGTGGTTACCGGCCTGGCCTGGACAAGTGTTGGCGGTGATATTTTATTTATTGAATCGAGCTTAAGTCCTGGAAAAGGCAAATTAACCCTAACCGGTAACCTGGGCGATGTAATGAAAGAATCGGCTGTAATTGCGCTAGCTTATTTACGCGCACATGCTGCCGAGTTTGGTATCGATTATAGCTTGTTTGATAACTGGGATGTACACGTACACGTTCCTGCAGGCGCTACGCCAAAAGACGGTCCTTCAGCAGGTGTTACCATGCTTACCGCCTTAACATCGGCCTTTACCCAACGTAAAGTAAAACAACACCTGGCCATGACAGGAGAAATTACACTACGGGGGAAAGTGCTTCCTGTAGGTGGCATTAAAGAAAAAATCCTCGCTGCCAAAAGGGCCAACATCAAAGAAATTATCCTTTGCAAAAGCAATCGCAAAGACATTTTAGAGATTAAGGAAAGTTATATCAAGGATCTGAAATTCCATTACGTAAGCGAAATGAGCGAAGTAATTGAATTGGCACTTACTAAAAACAAAGTAAAAAAGCCATTGGATTTAAGCGTAAAAGTTGCTTCGATTGTCAACTAATTTTTAATCTTTTGACAGAGAACGATTAAAAATCCAATTACAATAAATACTTTTATAGTCCCGGTAATTATCGGGACTTTTTTATGAAATCACTTTTATCTGCTATCGTTTTTTGTTTGGTTGTTTCAACCGGTTTTGCACAATCTTTCAAAAACGAATTTGGTTTTAAAACCGAAAACGATGCCTATCTGGCCACTTTAAACGACCGTTATTATACCAATGGATTATTTATTTATTTCCGCAGGGCAATAAATACCGAAAAATTAGCCGATAAGATCGAAAAGAAAACCTACGAAATTTCTGCCGGCCAAAAGATGTACACACCTTACTGGGGTCAGGTGCCGAATAAAGAAGATCAGGACCGACCATTTGCCGGTTATTTATATGCAGGCGCTGCTTACTCGGTATTTTACAAAAACGAGAGTGTTTTAAAAACCAGTGTAGAACTGGGTACAGTGGGTCCGAATTCGCTTGCACAAACAGCACAGCGTTTTTTGCATAAAACAGTCGGTTTTTACACACCAGCCGGCTGGGATTACCAGATCAGGAATGAAGTAGCCATAAATTTAGCTGCAAACTACAGCAAATTGCTTTTCAGACCAGAAGATCCGATTGTGGATATCAGCGCACAAGGTTATGCCAATTTAGGTACTACTTTTTCGGGTTTGGGGGCGTCAGTTTTATTCAGGGCGGGTAAAATCAATCAATTATTTAATAGCGCTTACCACAATGCGGTAATTGGTAATGCAAAAACCAAAAGCTTAAACAACTCTGAATTTTTCTTTTACATAAAACCGCAGCTCAATTTTGTAGCTTACGATGCCACCATTCAGGGCAGTCTGTTCAATAATGATAGTCCGCTAACTTTTGGGGTTAAACCCATTGTTTTCGAACAGCAGTTTGGGGTAAATTATAGTTCGAAAAGGTTTACTGCCGATTTTAATATCATCTTAAAAACCAAAGAGGTTAAAAGCGTAGCCAAAGCACAAAATTACGGTGGTTTAAGCTTGTATTACAGGTTTGGGAAAATATAATAAATTGCTGAATTGCGATATGGTAGAATTGTTAGTAACGACGCTTGTTGCTCGGGTTAATTACCATCGATTAATTGGTTAATTTGTTTAAACTGATTAAAACGTTTGAAAGACAAATTGCCAAAATACTTTTCTAACCTATAGGCTAATAAACAAAGAAGGGCGATTTTGATCGCCCTTCTTTGTTTATTAATTTTTCAACTTCACTGCTTTAGCAGCAAAATATTGTTCGATGTAGGCTTTTACCTCAGCTTTTTTTACCGAATCATTAATAAAGTTGTATATCGGAACCAAGCCATCATCTGAAGCTCCTATAAAACGTGCCTTATCTTCAGTAGTTGATGCAACCCAGTTATTCAGATTTAAAATCACCCTGTTATTTATGTTTTCGGGCTTTAATTTATTAATATCCCCACCTGTTGAAAGATAATAGATTTTTGCCGAAGCATTATCATTTAAATCGCGGAGTTTAGGTTCATCTAAATAACCGCTGGGCAAGCCAAATGTTCTTTTTAAGGTATAACGTAAGCCTTCCATAATAATCGCCCCTCTCCTTCCATTATCAGGTGCTTCTGCCTGATAAAGTACATCGAATTTAGACCCTATTTTGATATCGTTTAAAACATGAGTTCCATATTTCTCGACAAGTTGCTCAGCACTTAATAAAGCAATGTCCCGCTTAAAATCAGCTGTTAAAAAATTATTAACACGTTTTTGATCATCCCAAAAATTATATCTTTTCCAGATCATATAATAAGAATAGTATCCATAAACATATTTTTTATCGGTAATATCAGAGCCTGGAAATTTATCAATTGTATTCCCAAAAAGTTTCAGGCCATCAGTCGCTTCGTATAATCTTGAAAATTTTGCTGATAGGTCTGCTGCATTTTCAGCCTGAATAGTTGTCCAAGAGCCTTCAGTTCCTCTTGCAATGTTAACCATGTAACTCGCGCTCACATCATAAGCAGGAATGTCAACAACGCTTGCCCTTACAGAGGTTTCGTCATTAAATTTATCTGTAACATCATAGCCAAATCCCAAGTAATTAAATGTCTCGGATGGGGGATATAAAAGCTGGGGGTCTTTTGTTGCTCCATTAACCGTAAAGGCAATATCAGGTGATAATTTTTCTTCCGGGGAAGGATTTGGAGTTTCATCAGGATTTTTCTTGCAGGCGGCAAGTGTAGCCACAAGGGCTAAGGCTAAGATTGTTCTTTTCATTTGGTTTAATTTGTGTGTGTTACGGCGATATCAATTTTGATGCCATTTACACTACAAATCATTAAAGCGGATGGCTTTCCCGAACTACAAAGTAAAAACAACTAAACAAATAGTAACAAAAGACACTTAATGCATTAAAAATCAAACATTTTTCTGTTTTTCTTTTTTTCAGCTGTAGCCGCCTTATTTTTTAATCTATTTTCGATAACGCCTTTCGGAATTTTGGTAGGCTTTCTTTTTTTCTGAACAACCAATGCCCTTTTTAGCAGATCGAGTAGTTTGGCGATGGTTTTTTCTTTGTTGAGTAGCTGGCTCCTGTCTTCCTGCGAAACAATATGCAGCAAACCTTCGCTATCTAAACGGTTTTGCAACTTTTCTTTAAGCAGGGCTTTTTCTTCATCAGTAAAATACGCAAAGGTTTCGACATTAAATACCAGCTCTACTTTACTGGAAACCTTATTTACATTCTGCCCGCCTTTACCCCCGCTGCGTGAGGTTTTAAAAATGGCCGATCGTAAAATTTCTTCTCTGCTGGGTAACATGCGGCAAAAATATAAAGAATATCGATCTAAAAAAAGTTAGTAAACCCATCGGCTTTTTTTACCTTTGTAGCAGAATGAAGAAAAACTTGGTTATAGCTATTGATGGCTATTCATCTTGCGGAAAAAGCACCCTGGCAAAGGCATTGGCTAAAAAATTAGGTTTTATTTATGTAGATAGCGGGGCAATGTACCGTGCAGTTACCCTATATTTTCTACGGAACCACATTGATGTTAGCAACGACACACAAGTTGAAGATGCTTTACAGCATATCGAACTAAATTTTCATTCGCGCGATTACGAATCGCATATTACCCTCAACGGTGAAGAAGTTTCTGAAGAAATCCGTTTAATGCCTGTTTCTGAAAATGTAAGCGAGGTTTCTGCGCACCGCATTGTTCGCCATGAAATGGTAAAACAACAACAGCGCATGGGCAGATCGAAAAACATTGTAATGGATGGCCGCGATATCGGCACTACGGTTTTTCCGCATGCACCCGTAAAATTCTTCATGACCGCCGATCCAAAAATCAGGGCCGAGCGTCGCTTTAAAGAACTGGAAAGCAAGGGCAATAACGAAACCACTTTGGAAGAAGTTTTTGAAAACCTGGCCCACCGCGATTATGCCGATACTACCCGGAAAGAAAGTCCGCTGGTAAGAGCAGACGACGCCATTATTTTAGACAATACCGATTTAACCCAGGAAGAGCAATTAACTTTTGCACTATACCATGTAGAACCTTTTTTGGTTCAATAGTTCATTTGTTCACTGGTCATTGGTTAGCATGGTGGTTCATGGTCAATAGTTAATAGCCTGATCCAACTGAGTACTGCCAACTGAAAACTGTTAACTAGTCAATAGCTCATTGCTTCATTAGTTAGCACGTTCAGAAAAAAAATTCCGTGATAATCTGTGCTTCCGTGGCTGAATATTAGTGCGTTTGCTATTAGAAAAAAATTCATATTTTTAGCACCTAACCCAAATGCAAATATGAAATTAAGATCAATGTGCCTTATGGCATTAGTATTATTCACCGCCACTTTAAGCGCCAATGCCCAAAAAGGCTGGATTAACCTATTCAACGGAAAGGATTTAAAAGACTGGAACGTTAAAATTTCCAAACACGATTACAAAGAAAATTATGCCAATACCTTCCGTGTTGAAGATGGTTTAATGAAGGTAAGTTATGATGGCTACAAAGAATTCGACGATCAGTATGGCCATATCTTTTACAAAAAACCTTTTTCGGCTTATCTTTTAAAAGTTACGTATCGCTTTGTTGGTGATCAGGCTAAAGGTGGTCCGGGATGGGCCTACCGCAATAGTGGTGCGATGTTACACTGCCAGGATCCGGCTACCATGCTGAAAAACCAGGATTTCCCCATCTCTATAGAAGGACAAATTTTAGGTGGCGATGGTGAACACGAACGCCACACCAGCAATGTTTGTACTCCTGGTACCTTAATAAACTATAATGGTAAATTGTTTACTCCACACTGTTTAGATTCTAAGTCGAAAACCTATGCAGGCGACCAATGGGTAACTGCCGAGTTTTTAGTTTTAGGCGATTCGGTAATTAAACACATTATTGGCGGTGAAGTAGTTTTAGAATACACCAAACCGCAAATTGGTGGCGGCAGCGTTTCTAATTACGATCCAAAAGTTAAAGTTGATGGTAAACCACTAACCTCGGGCTATATTTCTTTACAAAGCGAGAGCCACCCGATCCATTTCAAATCGGTACAACTTTATGATTTAGAACCATACATGAAAGATAAAGCAAAACTGGATAAGGTGCTTGCAAAAATTTTAAAAGAGTAAACCATATTGGCATCTGTTTGTTAAATGATGGCGCAATAATTTTACAACTAAATTAATACGATGCTCAAGAACCATTTAATCAAACATTTTGCCCTTTTACTTTTTCTTTTCCTGTCCAATGTTGCCCTTGCGCAAACAGCCTATCAGGTAAAAGATATTCCCGATCCAAAAAATAACGGTGGTGGCTACGTTAGCGATCCCGACAACATTTTAGGCAGTGGTACTGTTGCAACATTAAACAGTACCATTGCCGATTTCGAAGCAAAAACCAATGTTCAGGTTGCTGTGGTTGTTGTTAACGATTTCGACCACGACAAAGAAGATTTCGACTTTGCTTACGAGCTGTTCCAGTACTGGGGTATTGGACAAAAAACAAGCAACAATGGCCTCCTCCTATTTATAGCCAAAGACCGCCGAAAGTATCGTTTTATAACCGGTACAGGAACCGAAGGTGTTCTGCCTGATGTTACGCTTAAGCACATTGCCCAAGATAACCTGGTGCCCGCTTTTAGAGAAAATGATTTTAGCACGGGTATTACCAACACTATTAACGCCATTGGCGAAATTATTTTAAACCCGAATAATAAACAGGAACTTAATCAGCTTTTTACACAGCGTGAAAGCAGTTCGCCCTTCCAAAATTTTTGGCTGCCTTCTCTGATCATCATCCTGGCTTTTGTTGGGGTATTTAAAATTGTAAACCGGCAGGCCAAAACCGCCTTTAACCTGAAAAGCCTGAATAAGCAAGAAAACAATTACGATAAAACCATAGCAAAAGGCTGTATCGGCATATTCTTTTTTGTTTTCATTTCCGTATTTGTTGTGGTTTTTACCGATAGTTTTGAACTGTTCAGCAAAATTAAGCTGGCGCATATACCTTATATTCTTTTTGGTGTTTTAGCCATTGCACTTTTCTTCAGGTACCTGTTTTATATTGCTACGATACGAAAAGCGCATCAGGATGATGAAAACTTTTTTGATGCAGTTGTAGCATTTCACAAGAAAAACTGGTGGTTAATATTGTTCTCTCCGATTATACTAATTGCAATGATTGTTCACTTGATTAAACGGGTAAAAACCATCGATCGTTTTAAACCTGTTTTAGATAGCCAAAACAATGCAATGGTACGCGTTGACCGCGATATTAATATTGAAGGAGAACCTTTTTTAAGCAAAGGACAGCGCAAAGAAGAAGTAATACAGGCATACGATTATGATATTTGGGAAAGTACCGACCATAAAGAACACCTGATTAAATGCTGGCCCGCCGAAGCCTACAACAGCTATACCGAATGTCCTTCGTGCAATTTCAGAACCTATAAACTGAACAAAAAAGTAACGGTTAAAGCAGCAACTTATAGTCATGAAGGGCAGGCCAAACTGATCAATGAATGCAGCTTTTGTAAGCGCGAAGAATTTATCAAATGGATTACACTGGCCATGCTGGTCGAATCGAGTTCATCCTCAGGTTCCTCTTCTGGCAGCAGCAGTTCTTCATCTTCATCGAGTAGCTGGGGCGGTGGCAGCAGCAGTGGCGGCGGTACAGGGGGTAGCTGGTAGGTGAGCCTAATTTTAATAAATTTCCGGATATAAATTGATAAAATAATAATTACTTTGTCGTTTTAATTTTTAGCGCTTTTCAAACATGAAAAAAGTAATTTTTATCTGTGCAGGTTTCTTTATACTCTTAGTGTGCGTATGGATCGGCATCAGGTCTTTTGGAGTATTTAATACCTATAAAAATGTTTCATCTGCCAACGAACCAAATATTGCTGTTGGCCAGCTTGTAATGGCCTCAAATTTAAAGGAAGCAAAAAAAGACGATCATATTGTCGCAAATGTAAATGGAGAGCGCTGCATTTATAGGCTGTGTGCATTCCCGGGGGATCGTGTTGAAATAAAAAAAGGTGAAATTTATTTAAATGGCAAAATAATGCCACAAAATTACGACACCAAACACAGCTATAATTTTAGTAACAAAATGTACGATGACCTGATCAGTTCAGGTAAGATAAGAGCTGGGGAGAATCTTTATAAGATCGGTGATGAAGTATATTGTGAACTCGTTGATGCTGAAGCTAAAAAAGCAAACATTTATCAAAACAGAACTGTAGCGATACCTGCACACCGCGATGAAGGTATTGAGAACCAATGGAAAAATAGGTGGAATGCAGATAATTTTGGTCCTGTGATTGTTCCAAAAGACAGTTTTTTCGTACTTGGCGACAACAGAAACAATGCAAGAGACTCCAGATACATTGGTTTTATCAAAAAAAGTGATTTATTGGCTGTAGTTTTGTAAATAACGGACATTTGCAGGCTTTTTTAAACTCACACTCCTGCCTATTAAAAGTATTTCCTAATTTTGGAGCACTTAGCACGATGTTTGCTCTTAATGCCGTGCAATAAATTTATTAAACTGCTTTGCGCAAACCCAATACCTATGACCAGAACCTTATTCCTGTTTTTTGCCCTTTTTATGCTCTCGCTAACGGTTAATGCACAAGATATGTACCGTGTTACTGCTGATAAATTACGCGTTAGGGCAACAAAAGATTCGAAAAGCAAGGTGATCGGCTCGATCTCTCAAAATGAAAAGGTGGCGGTTTTAGATGCCAGCGATGCTAAATTTTACAAGGTAAAATTAAAAAATGGTGAGGGCTGGGCAAGTAAAGATTTTTTAGCGAAAATTGCCCCGGCAGCTCAACCTGCAACACCTGTAGCCACTACCGCCACACCAAATACGCAAACACCAACAACAGCGGGCAGTGAAGACATGTACCGGGTAACAGCCGATGATTTGCGCGTTCGCGAAAAGGCTGATGCCAACAGTAAAATTGTGGGCTACCTGCCCAAAAACGAAAACGTGGCTGTGATCGATTCATCGAACACGACTTTCTATAAAATTAAGGTAACCAATGGTGAAGGTTGGGTAAGTAAAGAATTTTTGGTGCGGATTTCGCCAGCAAAGGCTCCGGTACAAAAAACTACTATTGCAGCCTCGGTACCACAATCAAGCAAAGATTATTCGGGCATTATTTTTATTGCCGTAGTGGCAGTTATTTTGTTTGCCATTTTATACTTCTCGCTTAAATATGCCAGTGGTAATAAATTTATCATTGGTTTCTCGGTAATCGTTATTTTGGTGGTGGGTTATTTTTGCTACATCACTTTTGTAGCCGAAAAAATAGTTACAGGTACATTTGCCAGCAGCGAAGACATCCAGTATAAATCGTTCAATTTTAAATCGAAAGATTCGGTTACGGTGAGCGATGCCTACAATGATTCTATTTTCACCTCTAAATATGTGATTGATGGCGATATGATTAAATTATACGATCAGCAAAACACGATCATGCTATTGATCAGAGATGAACAAACGTTGATTGGCGAAGGTTTTACGCGGGGAACATTTACGAAAAAATAAATCTAAACCATAATCGACTTAATGGGAAAACACGTACATTTCTGTGCTACCTGTGATTCGTCCCACCGGGACGACTTATCAACAAACAAGTGCGACAAATTTTAAAAGCCCGTCCCGGAGAGACGGCTGCCAGGTAGCCAAATAATTTATTATTGGCGTTTGGTAGATTTTGAGCACAAGCCCTCGTTTTTAAACCCGATAGAGCGGAATAGCCCGGAGCGCAGTGAGGACTATAAGCGATAGCGGGGCTGCATTTACCGAAGCATTGCTGCCCGTTCATTTTCAGATAATTGGTTTCATTTTTTAAAAAAATGTCAGAGATGCTGAAATACCCGCCTGAATGTAAGGGCAGGAATTCAGCATGACGTTCGTAGTTAAGCGAGTGTTTTGGATTAAAAAGGTCTATTATGGTTTAGTTAATTCTTAAATAGCTTAAAATCAGCTATATTTATTAAAAAAAACTTTTCCATAATTAAAAAAAGTATTACCTTTGCAATCCCTAAATAGGGAAAAAAGGAGATAATTAATTAATGGCTAAAAAACAAGTAGCAGAAAAAGAATTAGCAGCTAAAACAGCTGAACTTCAGGGAGAAGGCGGACGCCTGACTGAAAAAGAAACTATTGAATCAGAAGCTGATTCAGTTTCGATCGAATCGATCAAATCATCATTAGCAACACCAAGCGAAGATTTCGACTGGGATGCAGATGAAAAAGTTTTTGGTAACTACAATGAAGCAGACCGTAAAAAGTTTGAAGATATGTATGCCGGAACATTCAACCAGATCACTAAAGGTGAAATCATCAGCGGTATCGTTGTTTCAATCAACAACAAAGACGTAGTATTAAACGTAGGTTTCAAATCAGACGGTTTAGTTTCTACTTCTGAGTTCCGTGATACACCAGATCTAAAAATCGGCGATTCAGTTGACGTATTCGTTGAAGCACCAGAAGATGCTAACGGTCAATTGATCCTTTCTCGCAAAAGAGCTAAAACCCAAAGATCATGGGAAGCAATTAACGAGGCACTTGAGAACGACAGAATCATCAACGGTTTCGTTAAGAGCCGTACTAAAGGTGGTTTAATTGTTGATATCATGGGTGTTGAGGCTTTCTTACCAGGATCTCAAATTGATATTAAACCTATCCGCGATTACGATGTATACGTGGGTAAAACAATGGAATTCAAAGTTGTTAAAATTAACCACGAGTTTAAAAACGTAGTAGTTTCTCACAAAGTGTTAATTGAAGACGATTTAGAATCACAAAAAGTAGAAATCGTTTCTAAATTAGAAAAAGGTCAGGTATTAGAAGGTACTGTTAAAAACATTACTGATTTCGGTGTATTCATCGATCTAGGTGGTGTTGATGGTTTACTTCACATTACTGACATTTCTTGGGGCCGCATAGAGCATCCGAAAGAAGTATTATCATTAGATGAAAAAATCAACGTGGTTGTTTTAGATTTCGATGATGAGAAAAAACGTATCGCTTTAGGCTTGAAACAATTAACTCCACACCCTTGGGAGAACTTAAGTGCTGACATTCAGGTTGGTTCTAAAGTAAAAGGAAAAATCGTAACTGTTGCAGATTACGGTGCTTTCTTAGAAATCATCCCTGGTGTTGAAGGTTTAATCCACGTTTCTGAAATGAGCTGGTCGCAAAACTTAAGAAACCCACAAGAATTCTTAAAAGTTGGTGATGAGATCGAAGCTGAAGTTTTAACTTTAGACAGAGACGAGCGCAAAATGAGCTTAGGTATTAAACAATTATCTAACGATCCATGGCAAGAAGTTGCTGCTAAATTCCCTGTTGGAAGCAAGCACAAAGCAACTGTTAAAAACATGACTAACTTCGGTGTATTTGTTGAAATCGAAGAAGGTATTGATGGTTTAATCCACATTTCTGACTTATCATGGTCTAAAAAAGTTAACCACCCTAACGAATTCACTAAAGTTGGTGATGTATTAGACGTAGTTGTTTTAGAATTAGACGTTGATAACCGTAAATTAAGCTTAGGTCACAAACAATTAGAAGAAAACCCTTGGGATACTTTCGAAACGATCTTCACTTTAGATTCGGTTCACCAGGGTACTGTTGTTAAAGTAACTGATAAAGGTGCTGTTATTGCTTTACCTTATGGCGTAGAAGGTTTCGTACCAACTAAACACATGGTTAAAGAAGATGGTACTTCAGTTAAAGCTGAAGAAACCAATGACTTCAAAATCATTGAATTCAACAAAGAAGCAAAACGTATCGTAGTATCTCACGCCCGTATCTGGGAAGAGGTTAAAGCTGAAGCTGTAGCAGAAGAAAGAAATGCTAAGAAAAAAGAAGCTAAAGCTGCTGTAACTGCGGTTAAAAAAGTTAAAGATTCTGTAGAGAAATCTACTTTAGGAGACTTAGACGTATTGGCTCAATTGAAATCGCAATTAGAAGGCGAAGAAAGCAAAGCTAAAAAAGGCTAGTTCTTTTTAACTGAAATATTAATCCCGATAGCGAAAGTTATCGGGATTTTTTTTGCCCAATCCTGTAAGGTTTTTAAAACCTTACAGGATTATTTTTTACCCTACAACCTATACCAGGCAGCAACGAAAATACGGAGTGCACAGATTTTCTTGATGAATCGTCATTGCAAGAAGGCTTTTTCAGCCGACAGCCTGCCCCGTTTTTCGGGGAAACAAACTTATATTTTCTTAGATTCCTTATATGGTCAAATATTATTAGAAAACGAAAGTAACTGCTTATCGGTAACTACAGCCCCGCTATCCTTCCTGCCGTGAAAAACGGCATCCATCCTATCGGGTTTATGTAACATAAGTAATTCGTTCTACCATCCTATTCCCGGCATCCGCCAATTATCACTACTTTTGAAAAGCGTAACCTAGCCTTTTCAGCATGAAAAAAATTATCTTTTTATTTCTGGTCCTTATTTCGTTCAAAGTTTCTGCTCAGGAGATTAACATTATCCCGCAGCCCGTACAATTAAGACCAGGACTTTACCCAACTGATAAATTTAAAATTGATAATCAGACTATTATTTTCATAACGGATGATAAAGCGATGAATTCTGCTACATTGTTAGCAGAATATTTATTTAAACATTACAAACTCAATCTTAAAATAAGTAATACTGCAGGAGACGGAAATAAAAACAGTATTAAACTTGTATTATCTGATCAATTGTATGAAAACCCAAACAAATACTTTGTATCGGTACTTTCCACAACGCTAAATGCAGGAGCATCTTCAGAACAGGGTTTATTTTATGCAGTTCAAAGCATTATCCAACTATTACCTGTAACAACTTCGGATGAACTCTTCATCCCTTCTGTTGATATTATAGATTATCCCCGCTTCGACTACCGCGGCATGCACCTCGATGTAAGCCGTCATTTTTTTGATGTAGCCTTTATCAAACAATACATCGATTACCTGGCCCTGCATAAAATGAATTATTTCCACTGGCATTTAACCGATGATCATGGCTGGCGGATTGAAATCAAAAAATATCCTAAACTAACCGAAATTGGTGCCTGGCGTAACGGCAGCATTATTGGTTTATGGCCCGGAAAAGGCAACGAAAATATTAAATACCAGGTACTACCCAACGAAATTAAAATTACGCCAAAAGATGCTGTAATTAAAACTGATGGCATTCGTCATGGCGGCTTTTACACACAGGAACAAATTAAAGAAGTGATTGATTATGCCGCTAAACGTTATATTACCATTATTCCCGAAATTGAGATGCCTGCGCACAGCATGGCTTTACTGGCAGCCTATCCGGAATTAGGCACCGAACCCAACAAAAAGTACACAGTTGCCGAAACCTGGGGCATGATGAACAAATACAACAATGTACTGCAGGCTTCTGATACTACTTTTAAGTTTTTAGAAAATGTTTTAACAGAGGTAATGGCCTTATTCCCCTCCCCTTATATCCACATTGGTGGCGATGAGGCTTCTAAAGTATGGTGGAAACAATCGGCAGTTTCACAGCAGGTAATGAAGGCCAACGACTTAAAAACCGAGAGTGAACTGCAAAGTTATTTTATCCGCAGGATGGAGAAATTTGTAAACAGCAAAGGAAAAACCATCATCGGCTGGAACGAAATTTTACAGGGCGGCTTGGCACCAAATGCAGTGGTAATGAGCTGGCAGGGCGAAAAAGGTGGCATAGAAGCTGCAAAGCAAAACCACAAAGCCATTATGACCCCTGAAAATAAAATGTACTTTAATCACGGTCAGTTTGTAAAAGAAGATAGTTTAACCGCAAGTACCCCATCACTCCTGGCTGATGTGTACAACTATGAACCTGTGCCGGCAGAATTAAATGGCGAGCAGGCCAAATACATTTGGGGTGCACAGGGCTGCTTGTGGAGCGAATACATTACGAACCCCGCTAAAGTACAGTACCAGCTTTTTCCACGCCTGGATGCCTTAAGCGAAGTGTTGTGGAGCCCGAAAGAAAAACGAAATTATCCTGATTTCCAAAAACGCCTGAAAGCACAGTTTCAACGCTACGATTTGATGGGCATTACCTACTCAAAAAGATACCTTGCAAATTAATTTTATCTGGCTGTAATTTTTTGGGGCTATTGCTTACTAACTGTTCAAAAATTAGTGATTCAGTAAGAGTAGTAACATGGAAAACAAAACTTCAAAATTCGGAACATCAGCATTTTTAATTTGTGTGGTAAGCTGTACCAACATGCCTTATTTTTTAAAATATCCCCTATTGCTTGTGGCAGCAATATCTTTGGTTATCGGGATTTACCAATACCAGAAAACATTTAAATCAATGGCTAAACCAGCAGATCAGGCTAAATAAGGTATGATAGCAAAATCTTATCTCGATAAACTCGAGGCACATAAAGGCATTATCTATAAAATGGTAAACCTGTATGCCGATGACGAGGAAGACCGTAAAGATTTATACCAGGAAATTGTTTTCCAGAGCTGGCAGGCCTATCCCCGCTTTAAGGGCGATGCCCAATTTTCGACCTGGCTATATAAGCTCAGCTTAAATGTATCGCTCTCTTTTTTAAGCAAAAAACAAAAACAAACCCAGCTTAAAAGCCGCCAAGCTTTGGATTATTATTTCGAACCGCCTGAATTATCAGAACGTGCCGATTGGCTGTACCGTTGCATTAAACAACTCACAGAAATTGACCGCAGTATAATAATGCTTCATCTTGATGGTTTCGACAATACCGAAATCAGCGAAATGATGGGGATCTCCAGAAACCACACCAACGTGAAATTACATCGCATTAAACAACAATTAACTACCCTTTTAACAGGCAAATAACATGAATTTAGAACAAGAATGGCAAAACCTGAGTGTAGAATTTAACACAAAAGCCGGGCAGATAGATAGCACGAAATTAAACATCGACGAGAAAGCACACAGCCTTTTACAGGACCTGATTTTTAAAATGAAGTGGAAATTAAGGTGGATCAGAATTATTGATCTTCCGCTTTTAGCACTGGCCATATTTGCCAAAGGCGATTTAAAAATATTGCTGCTGCTTGTTGTAATTACCTACGAGATCTGCAGGGCATTGGGTGTGCGCGATTTTAACAAAATTAAAACAGCTGTAGACTATAACGCCAACACCAAACAGGTGCTCACCGATAACTTTAACGCTATAAAAAAGATTTTACGCGGCGAAACCATTTTCGGTTACATCTTTTTGCCTCTAGCTGGCCCCATTGGTTTACTGGCCTACCGGCTATACGTACACCAAACCATGGCCCAAGTAATTCAGTTGCCTCATTTCTTTTTACAAATGGCCTTATTAGCACTGGTTGGTATTCCTTTTATCTGGCTTACCAAAAGGATGAACGACAGTATTTTTGCTGCTCCTTTAAAACAGCTAAAAGATAAGCTAAATGATTTAATGGATTAACTGGCTGGCTACTTGCAACTGGTAAGCCCCGGGCGTAATGCCAACAATCTTTTTAAAGGTGCGGATAAAATAATTGGCATCGCTAAAGCCGAGTTCGTAACTGATAGAAGCTACTTTACCTCCTGGCTGCGACAACAATACTTTGGCCTTATTTATTTTTTCAGCCAGAATAAAATCGTTCGGACTAATACCGAGCTCGCGTTTAAACAACCGGTAAAAAGTGGCTTTGCTCATGCAGGCCTTATCGCTCAGGCTGTTAATGTTAATCTTCTCGTTTAAATTGGCCTTGATGTAATTGAGCACATAAGCCAATGGATTATGATTGGGATTATGCGTATCGCTGTTTAAAATATTCAAATTCTGGGTTTGCATAATCCTCACCAACAGCTCTTTCAGGGTTAAATCGGCCAGGATATCTTTTTCTTTTGAGCGTTCGGAGCAAATACGGATTACCTTGTTAATCAGGTAAGCAATTTCTTCGTTATTGTAAAAGTGGTATTGATCGTAATTTAACAGCCACTTTTCATTACTCCCTTCCTTCGGAAAAAATTCGTTTAAATAAGCAATGGTTTTCTTAATCTGGTCCTGATCTATGGCCAAAGCAATACATTGGGTTGGATTTACATTTGTGGCTTCAGGAAAATCGATTTTCATGGTTACAGCAGGCGGAACAATAACTGTTTGGCCCGGAAAGTAATCGAAGCCTTTTTTATCGAACAAATGCATCACCTTTTTGCCCCGCAGCATACTGGTAATCACAAAATCGTTAAAGGTAAGCGGAACCCGGTACGATTCGGTATAGGTTTCGAAAACATTGAGCTCGCAACGCTCTAAAGTATAAGAAGTACGGTTCTCGACCAAAGTCTGCAAACTTTCTGATTTACTTAAACTTACCTGATCCAATACATGTGCCATAACAATAAAGATTTGGTTAGCGAGCATTACTCTACCCAAATATAAAAGTATTTTGGCAAGCTTGTTCATGCTGCAACAATAATGCTATCGGTTGAGGCAATTATACTATCACTGCCATGTACTTTGCCATTAGGTTTGTATTAACCAAATCTTAAAACCGCAAAGAAAACACAGAGCCAATTCTTTCCAGAACTGCTACAAGTGTTTTTCGAACCACACCAATTGAATAATAATTATGGAAAACTTAATTAAAAAACCGGCATTCAAACCCCATTACGATAACTACATCGGCGGAAAGTTTGTAGCACCGGTAAAAGGCGCTTATTTCGATAACATCTCTCCTATTGACGGGAAGGTATTTACCAAAGCTGCACACTCTACCAAAGAAGACCTAAGCCTGGCTGTTGATGCTGCACATGAAGCATTTAAAACCTGGAGCAAAACCTCTGCAACCGAAAGAAGCATTATACTAAATAAAATTGCCCAGCGGATGGAAGACAACCTGGAATATCTGGCCACCGTTGAAACCATCGATAACGGTAAAGCCGTGCGCGAAACCCTGGCTGCCGATTTACCACTGGGCATTGACCATTTCAGGTACTTTGCCAGTGTAATCCGCGCCGAAGAAGGTTCACTTTCAGAGCTAGACCAGAATACCGTTTCGCTTATTGTTCACGAACCGATCGGTGTAGTTGCACAAATTATTCCCTGGAACTTCCCTTTGTTAATGGGGATCTGGAAACTGGCGCCAGCACTTGCTGCAGGTAATTGTGTGGTTTTAAAACCAGCCGAAAGTACACCAGTTTCGATCATGATCTTAATGGAATTAATTGGCGATTTATTGCCTCCGGGTGTAGTTAATGTGGTAAATGGTTTTGGTGCAGAGCTTGGCCGCGCATTGGTTACCAATCCTAAAATTGCTAAAGCTGCCTTTACCGGTTCTACACCTACTGGCCGCCTGGTCATGCAATATGCTACAGAAAACATCATCCCGGTTACATTGGAGTTGGGCGGTAAATCGCCCAATATCTTCTTCAGTTCGGTAATGGCCGAAGATGATGCCTTTTTAGATAAAGCTGTTGAAGGTGCAGTAATGTTTGCCTTAAACCAGGGCGAAATCTGTACCTGTCCTTCGCGCTTACTGGTACAGGAAGATATTTATGAGAAATTTATCACCAAAGTTATTGAGCGTACCAAAGCCATTAAAATTGGTAGCCCGTTAGATCGTACAGTGATGATGGGTGCACAGGCTTCGAAAATACAATACGAAAAAATTGCGGCCTACATTAAACTCGGCAAAGAAGAAGGCGCAGAAGTATTAACTGGTGGCGAAGTAAATGAGTTAAGCGGCGATTTAGGTGGCGGTTATTACATTAAACCTACCATTTTTAAAGGCCACAACAAAATGCGGATTTTTCAGGAAGAAATTTTTGGTCCCGTACTGGCCGTTACTACTTTTAAAACCGTTGACGAAGCTATCGAAATTGCCAATGATACCTTATATGGTTTAGGTGCCGGTGTTTGGACGCGTGATGCACACGAACTTTACCAGGTACCCAGGGCCATCCAGGCCGGCCGGGTTTGGGTTAACCAATACCATGCCTACCCTGCTGGTGCACCATTTGGAGGCTATAAACAATCGGGGGTTGGCCGCGAGAACCACAAAATGATGCTTGGTCATTACCGCCAGACTAAAAACATGTTAATTTCTTATGACAAGAACAAACTGGGTTTCTTTTAGCACAAAAAAATAAATTGTCCGTTGATTAGAGATGCCGCAGTTAAACAGGCTGTTTAACTGCGGCTTATTGCGAACTGCTTAGTGTAAAATTTTACCATGACCAATAGAATCGACAGTACCCAAAAAGCAAAAGAACTGATTGCCATTTTAAAAGAACAGCATGGCGATTTGATGTTTTATCAGGCCGGTGGTTGTTGCGAAGGTACACAACCCCAATGTTTTGAAAAAGGTGGTTATTATCTCCGAATGCATGATATTTGCCTCGGCGAAGTGGAAGGCTGCCAATTTTGGGTAGACCGCGATCTTTTTGAATATTGGCAGTTTTCGCACTTTACGCTCGATGTACTGGATGGTTTCGGTGTGGGCGGCTTTTCATTAGAAACCCCATTACAAAAAACCTTTAAAGTACACTATCGTTTATTTACAAAAGCAGAACTCGAAGATTTAGTGCCGGTTAAAACGGCAGAATAATGTTTGTATTTGGTTAATTGAAGTCAGTTTGGAGCAATCCGGCTGACTTTTTTATTTAAGGAAATCGTCATCTCGACTGAAGCGCAGCGAAATGGAGAGATCTATCTCGATAGATTTATCTTGCTGAACCTTCGGATCCTTGGCTTTGTTGTACTCCGTTATCAATGATATCCTCAATAGAAATTCGTCATTGCAAGGAGAGACGACAGTCTGCCCGTTTTTAGGGGAAGCAATCTTACAAAACGGGCTTACAGCGACCGCTTTAAGATTGCTTCAGCCAATGAAGAATTGGCTTCGCAATGACGATCCTCTGCGATATATCATTCATCACTCTAATAAAAAGCTAAAATAATATTAAAAATTAATGCAATCTTTGCATTCAAATTCAAAACATGAGGAAAGTATTTGCCGTAATCTGCACCATTATTACACTTTTTGCCATTAAAGAAGCAGTATATGTATTTACCTCTACTGAGCCGGATATGGTTAAACAGCGTGAAATCATGATTGTAATTGCGCTAAGTATCTGTATTCCTTTAATTATCCTCACTTTGTGGCTTTGGTCGCCACGCAAAAAGAATAACGGCCAGTAATTACTAGGGATAAAATTTACTTTTTAAAGCCGGCGTAGGTATCCAGCAGCTTTCTTCCTTACCCCACCACTTGTAGCGGTTTTTGGCTATGATGTTGTAAACCCAATCTCTAATAAATTTTGGAATGATAATAAAGCCATACAACAGTGGCCAGGCCCCATCCAGTTTTTTAGCAATCCTTAATGCCGCCGAAGATTTGGTATACAATTTCCCTTCTTCTAAAAGCATTACCGTATTGAGCTGGCGCGGATCGATTTTAAACTCAGGCAAAACCGCTTTAGCCAACTCTCCCTGAATCGCTGTAAAACCAAACTGATCTTTTTTATCGTGTGCAATAACAAACTGAACCGACGCATTGCAAAGGTTACACACTCCATCAAAAAAGATTATTGGCTTGTTAAGCATGGCTAAAATTAACAATTAACACCCGCATAAAAATCAGGCTTTTGTATTATTAACCTTCAATTCTGCTAAAAGTTTAGCAATTCAAGTTCAATTAGCTTAATTTTAAATATCATATTCAACACACAGCGCGATGTATATTTCCATCAATAACAAATTGTACCCGGCCGCAGAGGCCAATATTTCAGTTTCAGATTTGGCTGTACAAAGAGGCTTTGGCATTTTCGATTTTCTTAAAACGGTCAATCACAAACCCATTTTTATCGACAATTATTTCGACCGGTTTTACCATTCGGCACAGGAAATGAATATGGAAGTGAGTTTTGATCGCACGCAACTGCGTAAAAGTATAAACGAGCTGATCGAAAGAAATAACATCCCCAACTCGGGCATCAAAATAATTTTAACCGGTGGTTTTGCCGACGATGGCTATACCATGAGCAAACCCAACCTGATTATTACCCAAACACCTTTAGAAGTTAATCCAGATCCTTTTAAAAACCCGTTGAAACTACTTACTTATAATCATCAGCGCCAACTGCCGATGGTTAAAACGATCGATTATCTTCAGGCGATCAGGCTACAATCGTTTGTTAAAAACAGTGGCGCAGAAGATTTACTATACCACAACAACGGCTTAATCAGGGAGTGCCCCAGGGCAAATTTCTTTATCGTAACCGATCACCAGATTGTGACGCCTAAAACAGAAATTTTAAAAGGAATTACCCGCAGCAAAATTTTAGGGCTCGAAATTGCAGGCTACAAAATAGTAGAACGTGATTTTGAACTCGAAGAGTTATACACCGCTAAAGAGGCTTTTATCAGCAGTTCTACTAAAAATGCCTGGCCGGTGGCCGTAATTGATGGTAAGGAGATTGGCAATGGTACTTTCGAAGTGGTAAAAACAATAAACAGCAAGCTCCTTCAACTTATTGATGATTACCAGCAGCATGGTGCATAATATTGCAATTCATAATAACTGAAAATTAAGATTTTAACCAACGAAAGCCAAAACAATCTGCATCTGGCTTTACAACCTTAAAACATTTTTATATATTTGCCCAATCCTTCTTCAATGCAAAAGAAAACACTTCTTGACGGACAAAAAATTCAGATTACAATTAAGAGGCTCTGCCATCAGTTAATTGAAAACCACGACGATTTCTCGAATACCGTTTTAATTGGCATTCAGCCAAGGGGTATCTTTTTGGCCGACCGTATTCACCAGGAATTACAAACCATCCTTAAAAACAAAAAAATATTAAAGGGTAACCTTGATATTACTTTTTTCAGGGATGATTTTCGCCGTAAAGACGGACTGGTAACTGCAAGCAGCAATTCTATCGATTTTATCATCGAAGGCAAAAAAGTAATCTTAATTGATGACGTACTTTGGACCGGCAGAACTATCAGGGCAGCAATGGATGCTATTTTGGCTTACGGCCGTCCGGAAAAAGTAGAACTTTTGGTTTTAATCGACCGCAGGTTCAGCAGGCATTTACCCATTGAGCCCGATTATATCGGCCATCAGGTAGACAGCCTCAATTCGCAACAGGTAAAAGTAACCTGGACAAGCGAAGGCAGTGAAGACAAAGTAGTTTTATTATCGGAAAAACAATAAATTAAAAATGGCAGCAGAAAAATTATCAACCCGACATCTTTTAGGCATTAAAGATATTAACCGGAATGATATCGAATTGATTTTCGAAACTGCAGATAATTTTAAGGAAGTGATTAACAGGCCCATTAAAAAGGTGCCCTCACTTCGTGATATTACTATTGCCAACATTTTTTTCGAGAACTCTACCAGAACCAAGCTTTCTTTCGAGCTTGCCGAAAAAAGGCTTTCGGCTGATGTGGTAAATTTTGCCGCCTCATCTTCGTCGGTAAGTAAAGGCGAAACCCTTATTGATACGGTAAACAACATCCTATCAATGAAGGTGGATATGGTGGTGATGCGCCATCCATATGCAGGTGCCGGTCAGTTTTTAAGCAAACACGTTAAAGCCCAGATTGTAAATGCAGGCGACGGTGCACACGAGCACCCTACACAAGCCTTGCTTGATGCTTTCTCTATCCGCCAGAAACTGGGCGATGTTGCAGGCAAAAAAGTGGTTATTGTGGGCGATATTTTGCACTCGCGTGTGGCCATTTCCAATATCCTTTGCTTACAGCGCTTAGGTGCCGAAGTAATGGTATGCGGGCCTACTACACTTATTCCTAAGCACATCCACCAACTGGGTGTAAAAGTAGAACACAACCTGATTAAAGCCCTGAACTGGTGCGATGTAGCCAATATGCTGCGCATTCAGTTAGAGCGCCAGGACATAAAATATTTCCCTTCGCTAAGAGAATACGCCATGATGTATGGCTTAAACAAACAAATCTTAGATAATCTGGATAAAGAAATCGTTGTAATGCACCCGGGCCCGATAAACCGCGGTGTAGAGATTACCAGCGATGTAGCCGATAGCAAACAATCTATTATTCTGGAGCAGGTAGAAAACGGTGTTGCCATTCGTATGGCGGTGTTGTATTTACTTGCGAGTCAGGGCTAGAGTTGAGCTGGGAGTTTGGAGTTGTTAGTTTGGAGTAGGTTTTCTTTACAATTAACCGATTTAAACAATTAACCAGTTAACCCACTAAGCAGTTTTCAATTGGCAGTTTCCAGTTAGCAATGCAACAATCTCCAACAATACAGTTAACCGATTTAAACAATTAACCAGTTAACCAATTATGCAGTTTTCAATTGGCAGTTTCCAGTTAGCAATGCAACAATTACAACAATACAGTTAACCGATTTAAACAATTAACCAGTGAACCAATTTCATTGTCCGCGATAAATCCACCAATGAACAAATGACTATTGAACGAATGAACCGGTAATTTTCCACATTCGCACTTCAGCCAATACCAAAGCAAAAAACCTGTCGTTTAATTGTGTTATTAACAGATGTTAATTACTTCTGTTGATAAGCTTTGATACTATTTCTAATTTAGTACCAACCATATTTGAAACCAATGCAGAAAAAATACTTACTAATTCCGCTATTTGTAGCAGGAGGTTTGAGCACCTACGCCCAGGTTAGCGCCGTGCAAAATCTTAATAAAAACTATCAAACGGGCTTAGAGTTATTAGACAAAGAAAAATATACGGCAGCCGCACAACAGTTTAAACTCGTTGAGCTGCAACGTTATAAACCTTCTACCCAAACCGAAAGCAACGCCGAGCTTTCGCTGTTAAAAGAAAATGCAAAATTCTATGCTGCCGTTTGCGCACTGGAGTTAACCAATAGCGATGCCGAAAGTCTGTTTCAGGCTTTTATCCGCGATTATCCGCTAAACCCAAACACCAAGCTGGCTTATTTTTATGTTGGAAAAACCTATTTCAACCAAAAAAACTATAAAAAAGCTTTAGAGTGGTTCGAAAAAACCGATCCCTCTACCCTTTCGGGCAAACAAAGAAACGAATACCAGTTTAAACAGGGTTATGCTTATTTCGAGCTTAAAGATTACGAAAAAGCAGAACCCTTATTCGAGAAAGTTAAAAAAGAAGAAGGTGCCTTTCAGGAAAGTGCTACCTACTATTTTGCTTACATCAATTATTTAAACAAAGAGTATAAAACAGCCCTTGCTAATTTCGAAAAACTAAAAGGTTCGCCAACTTACGAGGCCAGCTATCCCTACTACATCACCTCGATGTATTACTTAGATGAGCGTTACGATGATGTGATCAGCTATGCGCTGCCCATTATGCAAAAAACCAAACAACAGTTTGAACCCGAAATGTTGAGTTTGGTGGCAGCCTCTTACTTTGCAAAATCTGATTTTAAAAACGCAGAGAAATACTTTGCAGATTTTTATGCTAAAGATAAAAGCGAAACCAAAAACAACCTTTTCATTTACCAGTATGGTTATTCTTTGTTCCAAAACAAGAAATACAAAGAATCGGTAGCGGTTTTAGAAAAGTTGAATACCGACGATATTTACCTGCAAAACGGTATGCATACGCTGGGTAAAGCTTTTATCCAGTTAAACAATAAACAAAAAGCACAAAGTGCCTTTTTCAGGGCATCGCGTTTAGATTTCGACAAAGCCATCCAGGAAGAAGCCTGGTTAAACTATGCAAAATTAAGCTACGAGCTTGAATTCCATCAGCAGGCATTAGAGGCTACACAGGGTTTCTTAAAAAACTTCCCTAAATCGCGCAAAATAAACGAAGCTAAAACTTTGTTGGGCGAAGTGTTGCTTACCACTAAAAACTATCAGGCTGCAGTTGATATTTTAGAATCAATCCCCGATAAAACTTTAGAAGCCAAAGAAGCTTACCAGAAAGTTACCTATTTCCGTGGCCTGGAATTCTATAACGAAAGAGCATTCCCCAATGCATTATCGATGTTCTTACGTTCAGAGAAATTTGCAGAAGACAGTGAAATACATGCTTTAAGCACCTATTGGAAAGCAGAATCGATGTACGAGCTGCGTAAATATGGCGAAGCTGTAACTACTTTCGAGAAGTTTTTGAAAATGCAGGATGCCGACAAAACCGGCGTTTACAATTTTGCCAACTACGCCCTGGCTTATGCAGCTTTTGAAGATGAAAAATACAGCAAAGCCGCCAACTATTTCGAGAAGTTTTTAGCCGGAAACGATAAAGACCAGAAAACCATTGACGATGCCACCATCCGTTTAGCCGACTCTTATTTCGTAAACAAGAACTATGGCGATGCGATGGCGAATTACAATAAAATCATCAACAGACATACCAGCGCCGAAGATTACGCCACTTTCCAGAAAGGGATGATCCAGGGGCTGGAAAACCAGTATGATGCTAAAATTGGTACCATGCAAAGTTTGCTTTCTAAATTCCCGAATTCGAACTACGCTGATGATGCCGGTTTCGAAACCGCCTACACTTATTTTAACAAAGGGGACTTCGATAAATCTAAATCCGATCTGGTTGCTTTGGTAGCCAAATATCCACGCAGCAGTTATGTAGCCAAAGCTTTGGTAACTATTGGTTTGGTGCAATACAACCAGGACCAGGACGATGCCGCCTTAGAATCGTTTAAAAAGGTAATTACCGATTACCCAACTACCGATGAAGCCAAACAGGCGATGGAATCGATCAAAAATATCTACGTAGATCGTGGCGATGCCAATGGTTTCATTGCTTATGCCAATACCACCCCACTTGGCAATTACTCAAGCAATGAGCAGGATAATATCGTTTTTGCAGCCGTAAATAACCTCTATTTAAAAGGCGATGCCAACGGAGCTTTCCAGGCGGTTAATGCTTATTTCGATAAATTCCCGAAAGCCAACCACGAGAAAGAAGCCAAATTTATCAGGGCTGAATCGCTGGTGAAATTAAAACGTCCGGATGAAGCCATCCCGGATTACGAATTTATCCTGAACGATTGGACCAGCGATTATACCGAACGTTCGTTGGTTAGCATTTCGCAATTATTCCTCGATCAAAAAAAGTATAACGAAGCCATTGTTTACTTAAAAAGATTAGAGACAACAACTGATTATAAATCGCACTATAGTTTTGCCATCAACAACCTGTTAAAGGCTTACACGGCTTTAAACATGCCTGATGACATGCTTAAATATGCACAGTTGACCAAAGATTCGGAAAAAGCTTCGGAAGAAGAGAAAAATAGTTCAGGTTTATTCTCAGGTAAAGCTTATCTGTTAAAAGGCGATACCACCACAGCGGTTAAAGAATTTAAAAACGTAGTGGCCAAAACCAAAACAATTGCCGCTGCCGAGGCAAAATACAATCTCGCTTTGGTTGAGTATAACAAGGGCGATTACAAAACCTCATCTAAAACCTGTTTCGATCTGATCAATAACATGGCTTCTTATGATTATTGGGTAGCTAAATCATTTATCCTGCTATCTGATAACTATGTGGCCCTGAAAGATAATTTACAGGCAAAAAGTACACTTCTCAGTATCATTGATAATTACGATGGTAAGGATGACATCATCCCTACAGCCAAAGAAAAACTGGAAAAACTAAACAAGAAGAAGTAGCATTATGAAATCGATTAAATATATATATAGTTCACTGTTTCTTTTAGCTGCTGGATTAATGACTGCCCAGGCGCAGGATAAAAAGCCTGAAGAAAAAACTGCTGTAAACGAAGAGATTGAAGTGGTACGCCCTTACAAGCCCATTTTGGCCGAAGCAGTAAAACTGAGAAGAAGTCCGAATCTGGATGACGTTAAAACCTACAAGGCCAAACTGAATTACAGCATTACCGACAGAAAACTGGAATTGAATAGTGATATCCAGAAATTACAGGCCCAGGCCCTTGCCGAAGAGAAAGCCAGTATTTTGGTAAATAATTATGTTAAAGGTGCTTTTGGCTCGCAGGCTACGCTTTTAGGCGAAGCTTACTTCAATACTGGTAAAGACGAAGGTTTGCAACTTGGCGGTTATTTCAGGCATTTTAGTCAGGAAGGCAAGCTGAATAAACAAAACAGCAGCAGCCAGCAATTGAGTGTTTTTGGACGCAGCATATTAGACGAAAATACCTTCAGCGGTAAACTTAATTTTGAACGCAACGGCACCTATTTTTATGGTATTGACGATGCCCGCCCAACCTTAAATCCAAATCCTGAAAAACAAGCCTTAACCTTTGTTGAGCTGGAAGGCGAAATGGTGAAAAACTTTACCGAAGATCAGGATGCTTTTAGCTATGCCTTAAAAGCCAATGGTTATATCTGGGGTGATAAGTTTAGCGCCAAAGAAAATTACTTTACGCTGAATGGTTATTTAAACAAGCGCATCAGCTCGTTTAACTTAGGCCTGGCAGCTGCAACTGAGTTTGGCAATACCAAAGATGCTTTAACCAGTGTAGGCAACAATTTATTGCGTTTAAACCCTTACATCCGCTTGCAGGTGAATGGTGCAAAAATTACAGCTGGAATTAACTTTGTACAGGAGTTTGGAGCTTTTAGCAGCTCGAGGATTTTCCCTGCTGTTACTGCCGATTTCACTTTGATCCCAGATTACCTGCAGGTTTTTGGTGAGGTAAAAGGCGATGTAAACAGAAACTCGCTTAAAGGTTTAACTGATGAAAACCCTTGGTTAAACAGCAACATCAATATCCGAAATACCATCGAAAAATTAAGCTTCAGTGCAGGTATTAAAGGTACCGGCGGACCAGGTTTTGGTTACAAAGCCCGCATTTACGTAAAACAGTTTGATGATATGCCACTGTTTGTAAACAACTATACCGATTTTAATAAGTTTGATGTGATTTACGATTTCGGTAAAACCAAACTTACCGGTTTAGAAGGCGAAATTTCTGTACAGGTAAGCGATGCATTGAAATGGACAGGTAAATTAAATATCGACGATTGGAAACCTGCACAGGAAACCTACTCGTGGTTTAAACCAGGCTTAAAAGTAAGTTCGAACTTTGTGTACACCTACAATAAAAAATTAAGCTTTAATGTAGCAGTAGTTATTCAGGACGATGTTAAAGCAAAATTATACATTGCACAACCGGTTAACCCACAACAATATGTAGTACCTAATACTTCAATCGAATCGATCGAAACCGTTAAAGGCTTTGTTGATTTAGGTCTGGGTGCAGATTACAGAATTAACAATAAATTCTCTGTTTTTGCCAAAGCAAACAACATTTTGAATAAAAATTATAACCGTTACCTGTTTTATCAGGTAAATGGCTTTAATATTTTTGGTGGATTGACCTATTCATTTTAGGATTAACAAACATCAAACCCAAACGCCTTTAAGCACATTGCTTAAAGGCGTTTTTTGTAAATAACAAGCCTTTAAATTCAATAGAAGTGGCGAGTGATTTGGCTGGGGATATACCATTTCTGCGTTTATCAACGTTATGTTAAGAAGATACAGGTATCATTTTTGCTAATACTTAATTTAAATCGTTATCATCCATAAAAAATCATATCTTTCTTGTATTCAATTTTTTAACCGAAAATTAAAAATATGGTCATTGCTACATTTGAAGGTAGAATTAACAAATTAAAATAAAAACGCTAATTTTACCCGAATGGATATCTTATCATACCTTTTAGAGCTCTTGCAGCAACGCAAAGAAGTTGGTATTACCGGCTTGGGAACTTTTTATAAAAAGAAATATCCCGGTAGATACGATAAGGAAAAACAAACGTTTTTACCTCCTGGCTATACCCTTCAGTTCACTGCTGATGTTAAAGAAGAAAAAGCACTAACTGATTTTATTTCGGCGAAAAGAAATATCTCTGCAGAAAGTGCCCAATATTACATTGCCCAGTTTGTTGAAGAGGTAAACCAGAAACTGGAACAGGATCATGAAATTGAGTTAGAAAATACCGGTCGTTTGTTTTTTACCGAACAGGGTTTGGATTTCGAACCGATTAAAAATATGAATTACGGTTCTGAATTTTACGGATTGCCTTCGCTTACCGAAACCGCTGTTGAAGAAACGCAGACAGCACCTGTTAAAGAAGACGAAGCCGTTTATGATGAAATTGCCGAGGCTCCAATTGTTCCTGCGCCTTTCCAAAATAAATCGTACCAGCAACCGGTAATCGAAAATGTAGAACTGGACGAGGTAAAAGACGATTTGAGGAATACCCTGCAGCATACGGAGCATGCAATTGAAAAAACTGCTGAAACGCCTGCAACTCCTGCTCCTGAACCAGCCGTTATTGAAACGCCTGAATCAGAAGAAGCGAGCCATATCGAAGAACAGCATGAAGTAGCCATTCCGGAAGCAGTAATACACCAGCACGAGGAACATCCTAACCGTTTTGGACATACACCAGAATCAGAACAAGCCAATAAAGCTGTCGAAGCACAGGAGGTGGAAGTTCCGCCGGCAGTTGTACACCAGCACGAAGAGCATCCAAACCGTTTTGGACACACACCAGAGTCTGAAGATGCTGTTGCTGAAACACCTGATGTATTCACACCAAAACACCAGGAAGATCCGAACCGTTTCAGGCTGACTCCAGAACCAGAAGCTGCTAAAACTTACATCCCACTTGAGGAAGAGGTTAAACCAGCTGAACCTGTTGTAGAAGCTCCTGCTTTTATTAAACAACAGCACGAAGAACACCCTAACCGTTTTGGACACGATCCGATTGATCACGATACGCAGCCGCAAGGCATGTCTACCTGGTTAAAAGTGGTAATCATAGCACTGATCATTATTATTGCGGCTGCCATTACCTACCTGGTTAAACCCGAATTGTTTAACGGGCAATCCGAACCTGCAATCACAAATCCGGTAACTGTCGATTCGCCCAAAGTGGCCGTAGATACCCTGAAAGCGAAACAAGATTCTATCGCCAAAACCGATAGCATTTTAAAAGCCAATCAGGTACAGAAAAAGGCTGATACCGTAAAAAAAACAGCACCTAAAGTAACACCAGTTGCCCCAAAAGCAGAAACAGCACCTGCCAAACCGGAAACAGAAGCTAAAAAAACAGGTCCTGCAACTTTCGAAGTAATTGGCGCATCATTCGGAAGCGTTGAAAAAGCAGAACAATACATTAAGACCTTAAAAAAGGTGGGTATTAATGCAAAAATTGCGAAAATGCCGGGCAAACGTCAGAACGTGAGTTTGGGTACTTTCACCAACGAAAAAGAAGCCGTAGCACAAAAAGATTTATTACAGAAAAAACTCAAGGGAAAGGGTTACTACGTACAACAAATATTTAACAACACACAACCATAATGATAACTTTATTAATTCAAGACACCACACAAGCATTACAAGACACCGCAAATGCAATTAACCAGGCCGTAACACAGCCTGCACCAGAACTACATTTTATTGATTTATTATTTAAAGGCGGCTGGGTAATGATTCCCCTTGCATTTTTAGCCTTTTTAGCACTGGTTATATTTGTAGAACGTTATTTAACCATCAAAAAGGCAACTAAAGATGAATCAAACCTGATGGGCCAGATCAGATCATATATCCAATCGGGTAATTTAGATGGTGCCATGTCGCTTTTGAGAAACAATAATTCTCCGCTTTCGCGCATGTTGCAAAAAGGTTTAAGACGCATTGGTCGCCCGATTAAAGAAATTGAAGGCGCTATTGAGAATGTGGGTAAGTTAGAAGTTTCAAAACTCGAAAAGAACATCAGTATATTGGGTATTGTTGCAGGTATTGCACCGATGCTTGGTTTCGTTGGTACCATTGTGGGGGTAATCACCATTTTCCACCAGGTATCCATTAAAGGCGCTATCGAAATCGGAACCATTTCAGGTGGTTTATATACCAAGATGATTACCTCAGCAACCGGATTAATTATCGGTATTATTGCCTACGTGCTTTACCATATCTTAAACATTATGGTGGAGAAAATCATCCTGAAAATGGAGACCGATGCAATTGACTTTATTGATTTATTAGAAGAACCGGGCAAATAATGAATTTACGCAAAAGAACAAAAGGAGGTGTAGAAGTACATACATCGGCACTAAACGACATCATGTTCTTCCTGATGCTGTTTTTCCTGTTGGCATCTGCTGTGGTAAATCCTCAGGTAGTTAAATTGCTGTTGCCTCAGTCATCGAGTGGACAACAATCAACAGCCAAAAAAGCAGTTACGGTAACCATAGACGAAAAGTTAAATTATTTCGTTGATAAGAAACCGACACCAGAAGATCAGTTACAACCGGTTATTGAAGGCTTCCAGAAACTGGCACCCGATTTAACCATCATTTTGTACGTAGCTAAAAATGTACCTGCCGAAAACATTATGGTAGCCTATGATGTTGCCAATAAACTGAAATTAAAACTTGTTTTAGCTGTTGAGCCTAAAAAATAATGAATACTGCAGAAGAAAATAATTACCCAAAAGCAGTTGCCATTTCTACCGGGATAATGGCTTTTCTGCTTGCGATCAGCTTTTTCATTGTAATCGGCTCGTTCCAACCGCCAGAAGATATTGGTATGGGTGGTATGGTCGTAAATTATGGTACTGCAGCAGAAGGTATGGGCGATGATTACACCAGCATTGAAGAGCCCTCTGTTGATCCTAACGCTAATGGTAAAGCTCCCGACAAGGTTACTCCTGAAGAAAAAGTTACACCAAATACTTCAACCGAATCGAGTGAAAAAGAAATTCAGACACAGAATACTGAAGAAGCTTTAGCGGTAAATACCAAACCCACCAAGGTTAAAACCACTACCCCAACGGCGCAAACAGAAGAAAAACCTGCCAAGCCGGTTATCAATCAAAATGCTTTGTACAAAGGCAAAAAGAATCCTGGTCAGGGACAAGGCGATGGAACCGGAAGTACTCCTGGAAACCAGGGTGATAAAGATGGCGATCCGCTGGCCTCTAACTATGGAGAAGGTGGCTCAGGAAATGGAAATGTTCAACTTTCATTGGCCAGCAGAAAATTTATAGATATCCCCCGCATTCAGGATGATGGGCAAAGTGCAGGTAAAATTGCTGTTCAAATCCGTGTGGACAAAAATGGTAAAGTGGTTCAGGCCAGAGCGGGTGCAAGAGGTACTACCCTATCCGATTTAGCTTTATGGAGAAAATGCGAACAAGCCGTAATGGGAGCCAGCTTAAATAAACTGGAATCGGCACCTGATGTACAAACCGGAATCGTAATCTTTAACTTCAAAGTGAAATAATCATTTGAAATAAAATAATTCAAAAGCACAGGTAAAACACCTGTGCTTTTTTGTTTATAGCCCATTTCACTGGTGGTCTGTTTTAAAATCTTCATTATTTCATTTCAGAATCGCAATCCTCGGCTTATATTTGACCCGTATTATGAACTACCAGCAAACACTCGATTATTTATACAGTAAACTGCCCATGTTTACTCGTGTAGGTGCTTCGGCTTTTAAAAAAGATTTAACCAATACCATCATTTTTTGCGAAGCGCTGGGCAATCCGCAGGATAAATTTAAAAGCATCCATGTAGGCGGCACCAATGGTAAAGGTTCTACTTCGCACATGCTGGCTTCGGTTTTACAGGCACAGGGCTACAAAACGGGTTTATACACTTCGCCGCATTTAAAAGATTTTCGTGAGCGGATCCGCATTAACGGTAAAATGATTAGCAAAAGTGAGGTGATTGCTTTTGTTAAGAATCAGCGACAACTGATTGAAAAAGTCGAGCCTTCATTTTTTGAAGTTACGGTAGCGATGGCTTTTGATTGCTTTGCCAGGAATGAAGTAGATATCGCCATCATTGAAGTAGGTTTAGGCGGCCGTTTAGATTCGACCAATATCATTAGTCCGCTTACTTCGGTAATTACCAATATCAGTTTAGACCACACCAACATGTTGGGTAATACCCTAACCGAAATTGCTGGTGAAAAGGCCGGGATTATTAAAAAAAATACTCCGGTTGTAATCGGCGAAACCCATCCCGAATCTGCACCGGTATTTAATAAAAAGGCCTCAGAAATGAATGCACAAATTGTTTTTGCCGATCAGGTTTTAACCGCACGTGATTTTAAACTGGTGAACAATAAATTGTCATTATCAGTTTATCAGGGCGAAGCAATCAAATATAAACACCTGCAAAGCGATCTTACAGGTGTTTATCAACACAAAAATATCTTAACGGTTTTAGAAGCATTGGCTGTGCTCAATGCACAAACCGAAATCAAAACCGACGAGCAAAGCATTTACAAAGGCATAAGTCAGGTTAAAAAACAAACCGGTTTGCAGGGCCGTTGGCAAACTTTAAGCAAAAATCCCCTGGTAATTTGCGATACAGGCCACAACGAAGCCGGTATTAGCGAAGTAATTAAAAACATTAGCCAAACGCCATATCAAAACCTCCACATCGTTTTCGGGATGGTAAAGGACAAAGATATTTCGAAGGTTTTGTCGCTGCTGCCCAAAAATGCTGCTTACTATTTTTGCAAGCCCGATTTAGAACGTGGCTTAGCCGCCAATGAGCTTGCAGAACAGGCAGCCGGGTTTGGTTTAAAAGGAAATACTTATTCATCCGTAGCCGAAGCCAAGGCAATGGCTATCCAATCGGCTGGTTTAAAAGACCTTGTTTACATTGGTGGAAGCACTTTTGTGGTGGCCGAAGCGCTGTAAAGAGATAAATAATTCCCTCTTTTTCAAGATTAACGAAATGAGCTGAGTGCTATGTAGCCTCAACTCATTTGTTGTTATTGTTTTATTGTGCCTCTAATATCCATTGCTGGTTTGCAGAACCAGAAGTACCATTTATGCTATACTGCACAATCTTAGTACCACTGGTTGTACTACTCCCCGGGTTATCCAACACATAATGATTAGACAGGTTACTCTGGATTACATATTTATTTGCACCCACAGGAAGTAAAATCCACTGCTGATTTGCCCCGTTAGTAACCGTATACTGAATAATATTGCCGTTTAAGGCTTGTGTACCTCCAGCTATATCAAGCGCTTTACTGCTATTCGCATTAACGATTACATAGTTTGTTCCCTGAGTATTAAATTTCCACTTTTGTCCATTTCCGGTGGCACTGGTACTCTCAACCAGAAATGCACTATTGGCCGTGCTGTTATTTTCGATAGCAAGATAAAGCCCGCTTGATGCATTTTTGACTTTATACCAGGTATTAGCCATAATACCGCTTGTAACAGGAACAGTTACTGGTGTTGAATTCTGATTGAAAATATCGGTGATGGTAACTCTTACTGAATAAGTTCCGCTACCTAGGGTGCTGCTAATCGTGGCCGATCTTTTTTGAGGCAAAACCTCATTTACCGTGCTAACCACCGTGCCTGATGAATTAAGCAACTCTACTTTTGAAGAAAACTGAGGGCTTTTACTCTGATTGTTCGTCCAGTTTACCGTTACCGTACTGCCATTGCTAACTGCTGTTGCCGATTGTACTTCCCCAACGGTTAATGTTGGTGCGGTTCCCTGATTGGTTTGTGCCGGAAGCGTCAAAGTACGTCCTGTGCCGAAACCCGAACTGGGTTGAACATTTCCGCCATGCTCCATAAAATAAGCATCTTCTGTCGCATCATATCCCGAATTGAAAGCCCTGTCGTAAATACCGTTTCTGCCCGCATCGTTAGCATTTGCGCTAAAACTTCTGCTGGTGTGCTTTTCCCAGGTATTATTGGTGGTTAAATTCCAGCAATCTTTAAAAAATGCTTTTCTAACAAAACTGCCATCATAAGCGGGATTGGATCCAGTCCAGTTCTCCAAAAATGCATCATTACCTGAGCCCAGAAACTGGGTACGCTCAGGAATAGCCAATGTGGAGGTATGAAACCACACACCGCTGGTTTGATTTTGGATAAAAGTACCGATATATAACTTCCCGTTTAATTTCCATGCCCTTAAAGCTATATTATACCAGGTATTAAGTTCCCATTGATAAGGATTAATCGTTTTGTAACCATCACCCTCTCCTCCAAACCTGCTGCTCGTGGTTCCAGCTCCTGTATAAGCCACTTCCGAATACACGCCCCCGGCTGTATTTGGATCCCATAATGACGAGATCAAAATATTCGGTGTTCCAAAAGAATTATCGGGGGTTTGCTGTAAACCCGCATAACCGCCGGCATAATTGTGAACCGAAAAATATTCGGCATTGGCTGATTGCGTAATTTTTATTTTATGCAACTTAGCAATCGCATCAGAAGGAAAAGAAAAATAAAGGTGTTCTGAAGGTGCGGCATTCTCTCCACTTGCCGTAGCATTTGTGACCAAACTCAGTGCATTTTTTGATAGTTTCGGGCTTTCGGCAATAATACTTTTCTGACAGGAAAAGAGAAAAAATACCAGGATCCCCATGGCCATTACAGACCAGGTTGAAAATTTAGTCGACTTCATAGTTTTACAGTTGGTTAGGTGATTAATTGTAATCTTAAATTAACCACAAAAATCAAATTGCTATTATTTTTCTCTACGCAAACGATTGACTCCATTATGCTATCGTCAACCTTGATTTAGCAGCCATAACACTTGCAACTATATGAAAATGAGCACATTTTACAGTTTAAAACGCTATGTATTTTCGTGTTTCGAAATTATAAGAGGCCGAATGAAGTACCTGATGGCAGTTTTTTTGATTATTGCTAATTAGACAACCGTTTGCGCTTTAATTTCTGATAGAAATATCCCATTTCACTTCTAAATATTTACAAAAAGTTAAAAATATCTTTATTCAAAATGGTTACTTTAGCCGCATTAATAAAAATAAAATGAGAAAAATTCCTTGTCTGATCTTTTCAATTTCTATCTTATCCTTTTCGATTGCTTTTGGTCAAACCAAAAAGACCGTACCCGCAACAGCTAAGGCATTCCCTGCCGAAGTAGCCCGCCCTAAACTGGTGGTTGGCCTCGTTGTAGATCAAATGCGTTGGGATTACCTGTACCGTTATTATAACCGCTATACCAATGGTGGATTTAAAAGACTGGTGAACGAAGGTTTTTCAGTAGAAAATACTTTTATTCCTTATACCCCAACCTATACGGCATGTGGTCATACCTGTATCTACACCGGCTCAGTACCTGCTGTACACGGTATTATTGGTAACGATTGGTACGATCCTGAAACCAAAAGAACTGTTTACTGTACCGAAGATTCTACTGTAACTACTGTTGGCAGCACACCTTCATCTGAAGGAAATATGTCGCCAAAAAACATGTTAACCACTACCATTACCGACGAGTTGAGACTGGCCACTAATTTCAAGGGTAAAGTAATCGGTATTTCACTTAAAGACCGTGGCTCTATCCTTCCGGCAGGCCACGCGGCAAACGCTGCTTATTGGTATCAGGGCAGTACAGGTAACTGGATTACCAGTACGTATTACATGAAAGAAGTGCCAACCTGGATTGCAGATTACAACAAATTAAAGTTAGCCAACAAGTTTTATGCTAAAAACTGGGAAACACTATATCCGATTAATACTTATGTAAACAGTACTGCCGATGCTAAAGAATATGAAGGCAAAAACAATATTTTCCCGCACCAGTTAACTCAAAATATCGATAAAAACTTCGATGCCATCAGAAGCACTCCTTATGGTAATACCATTACGCTGGATTTAGCTAAACTGGCCATTTTATCAGAAGATTTAGGTCAGGATAACATTACCGATTTCTTAGCGGTAAGCTGTTCTTCTACCGATTATGTTGGCCATGCTTACGGACCTAACTCTATCGAAGCCGAAGATACTTACCTGCGTTTAGATAAGGATATTGAAGAGTTCTTTAACTATCTGGATAAAAAAGTAGGTAAAGGCAACTATACCGTATTCTTAACTGCCGATCATGGTGCAGCACATGTTCCGGGTTTTATGAAAGAAAACAAAATGCCTTCTGGTGTAGTAAGCGATAGGGATATTGCCAATAAATTGAACGCTTACCTGAACGATAAATTCAAAGTAAACAATGTGGTTTTAAGTTCGATGAACAACCAGATTATTTTCGACCACGATAAAACTGCTAAAGGCAATGTAAGCTTCGATGTGATTAAAGCCGCATCAGTTGAATTCTTAAAAACTTTAGATGGCTTCCAGAATGCGGTAGATATCTCAAAGATCTCACAAAGCACACTTCAGGAAATCCAGAAAAAAATGATCACCAACGGCTATAATGCACGCAGAAGCGGCGATATTTATTACGTTTTAGAACCAAACTGGTTTAACGGTGGCAGCACTGGTACCACGCACGGTAGCTGGAACCCTTACGATTCGCACATTCCATTGGTATTTATGGGCTGGGGAATTAAACCTGGTGCTACCAACAAAACGCATTACATGACGGATATTGCACCAACACTGGCGGCATTGCTCCACATCCAAATGCCAAACGGTACCGTTGGAGAACCGATAACAGAAATAACCAATAAATAATTCAAAGAAAACTATGCCCACCAGCATAGTTTTTTTATGTTTAATTGCAGGGGGTACACCATAATGATTTGTTATCCTAAGGGCAATTTATTATATAAAAATCAATATGAGTGACGGGGAGAGCTTAACGGCATTGATCTACTCGAAAAATCTTCATTGCGAGAAGGAACGACGAAGCAATCTTTCATGCCGGTAATTCTTGCTATAAAGATTGCTTCGTCGGCTGAAAAAGCCTTCTCGCAATGACGA
>NZ_JSYN01000038.1 GCF_000812965.1 Pedobacter kyungheensis | reverse complement strand
GAGAACAAGAGTTGAGAGGTAATTTGTAATAACCCATTAGGATGTGATCCTGAGGGTAATTTATTGTATAAAAACCAATATAAATGACTGGTCCTTCCTGGGGCGTCATTTCGAGCGGAGTGCAACGTAGTCGAGAAATCTGTCTAAATAGATTTCTCCATTCCGCCACCACCGGCGAAAAACCGGGCGGCTTCAGTCGAAATGACGATTTTTTTATAGGGTCTGTCAATGGTAGCCTGTCGAAGGATCTGCCGAAATTACCATAAGCGTTTCGACAGGCTCATTTTTACGTTACGGATTAGGCAACCTGCATTCTGCAAAATAGCTAAACTTGGTACTCACTGTCTGGCCGTTTTTCGTAGCGGCATTCCACTTTGGGCAATCTTGCATCGCATCCTTTGCTACTTCATCCAAACCAGCTCCTAAACCTCTTAATACTTTTACATTCTTAACATTGCCATCATAATCTATTTTAAAACTAAAATAAATTCTTCCCTCTACTTTATTTTTCAGGGCTTCGGCAGGATACTTAATGGTTTTATAGAAGTACTCCTGAAGCGCCTGATATCCGCCAGGAAAATTAGGTGGTGTATCTACTTCTTCAATTCCATAAGTATTAATATCGGGTGCAGTTTGAGACCGCGGAGGACTTGATACCATTATAGTCATATCAGGAATTTTAATATAATCAGCTGGTATAATTGCCTTCTCATCAACTTGCGCATTTGGGCTATCTCCTATCCTAAACCTAACACCAAGGCTATATTTCCCATTCATGGTTTTAGGTAGCTCGGTATATGCTGAAATTAAAGTCTTAACATTTTCACTCAGTCCTTCTAAATCCAAAGCGGTTTCTATGTTTTGTATCTGGCCGTTCTCTACCTTGAGTAGAAAAATGGTGATGCCATGCAAATTCTGCATCTGCGCTTTACCAGGATACTTTACGTTTGCACCTAAATATTTATAAAATCCTTTCAACTGAAGGGCTAGCGATTTAGTTGTAGAATCTGCCGCATTTTGGGCAAAAGTTGGCATGGTTGTAAATAGCAATAAGAATAATACACTTAATGCGATGAGTTTGCGATAATTCATTGTTTATATATTTAAGGCGTAAATATATCATTTGATTTAGTACCTGTTTAATTTTTTAAATAAATTTCTGAAGCACCAACCAGGGAGTTGAGATTCTTACTTTCGTGGGAATGAAGATCTACTAATCAATCTCTTATGCAAGCCCAATCAATTGCTTGTAACATCAATAATGCAATAAACCTAAGGTGAAGGTTTCTTCACTAAAACTTCATAATTGAAGTGCACCTTTGAAATAACAAAACACGAAGCGATTTCTATTTTGTTAAATTCTAAAAACTCATAATTAGTTTTTTAGTTTTCCGGTTACCCTTATCTGATACCTCATGTATTGCAAAATACATGAGGTTTTTTATTTGAAATTCTGCAGTAGGATTATTTTGAAAAAAGCAATAACTTACAGCTGCTAAAATAACTACAGCTCAAATTATGATCGCTAAAGCATTAGGAATACTAATGATGCTCTGCTACGGAGTCTTGAAAATGCCATTACAGGAAACAAGCAATCAACACAATCCCGTAAAGAAGGATAAGGTAGCAGCCCAAAAACATCAACATTTAAAACCAATGTCAAATGATACCATTAACAAGCAAAATACTGTTTATGTAAAAACGCTTAAGTATACGCGCGATAGTAATTCAAGAACATTTGCCCAAATCACATTCAAAAACACAACCAAACAAATAATTACCGACATTTCCTTTTGTCTGGATGGTGACGCGGCTAAGGGCTGCAATAAAGCTTATGAAATCAAGCAAAAGATTAATCTTAAACCTAATCACACAATCTCTATCCCCCAACTTTTAGCCATGCATGACTGTGAAGTGCATGAGATCAAAGATATCCGTGTCAAATATACAATGAATATTAACTTCACTCTTGATTAAAAGATAGCGCTTCATCATCACGCCGATACGATAGCTATCAGATTTCCGCCCGGTCAGTTGGAGGGATATTTCAGGGTCTCCTGAATTGAAAAGATGCTGAAGCAAATCCGATAGCTATCGGATCAGCATGACGATCTTTTAGGAAAAGAAATACTTACTGTGTCCTGGGAGATTACAGTAAAAATTGTTACGTCGTACTTTCTTTAAGCATCTGGTACAGATCGGTTACACCGCCATCAAATTTGGTTCCGTTTACATAAAATGAAGGGGTTCCGTTTACGCCACTGCGTACACCGCTGTCAAAATCATTCTCCACTTTCTCTCTGAGTGCATCAGAAATACTGTCTTGTTGAAACCTTTCCAGATCTAAACCAATGGTTTCGGCCAGTTCATCAAATAAGTCGCCGTTTAAGCGATACTGGTTATCGAAAAGGGCATCGTGCATTTCCCAAAATTTACCCTGCAGGCCTGCTGCTTCGGCTGCCAGCGCTGCAGGAACAGCATACTGGTGTGCATTGGCTAATGGGAAATGCCGAAAGACAAATCTAATCTGACGGCCAAAAGTCTCTTCAATTTCTTTTAAAATGGGATAAGCATCTCCACAAAACTGGCATTGGTAATCGCCAAATTCTACTATAGTAACACTGGCGGTATCATCGCCCTGAATATGATCGTTGCTGTTAACTTCGGGTTTTAATGTGCTCATAATTATTGCGGGTCAAGTTCCTCTAAAGCTTCTAATATGCCATCGGCACCAGGATTAACTGCTATGGGCGATAAATAACTCCAGGCAATTTTACCTTCCTTATCAATTACAAAAAGTGCCCTTTCACTGGTTCCGGTTTTTTCGTCGTAAACCCCATAGGCTTTAGCAACAGCGCCTTTAGGTTCAAAATCGGCCAATAGGGAAAAGTGTAGTTTGCGGTTTTCTTCAAACGCCAGGTGGCACCAGGTGCTATCTACAGATATACCAAAAATCTGCGCATCGTGTTTAGTAAAGTATTTAAGCATTTCGTTGTAAAGCGCCATTTGGTCGCTGCACACCGGACTCCAGTCGGCAGGATAAAAAGCCAGGATTACATTTTTTTTGCCTTTAAAATCTTTGAGTTTTATTTTCTGATCGGGCGTAGCGTTCAATTCAAAATCGGGAGCTATAGTGCCTTTTTCTAACATATTATGGAGTTTAAATTTAAATCGTGTATGGATATTAACAGCGTTGCCTATCTGTTGTTTGCCTTAAGTAAGATTAGCCTAGCTTTTGCCTTTTAATGAGATAAGCTTGCAGCACAGGATAAAATCCTTCATTCATATCGGCATCAATCAAATCAATTTTATACTGGGCGCATTTTAAAGCAATTTGCTGGCGATAAGCGGCTACCGCAGCGGTATAATTTTCTTTAACCTGATTGGTATGCACCTTAATGGTTTCGCCGGTTTCCATATCGATAAACTGGTATGGGCGGTTTTCGAATTCGAAATTTACTTCTTTGGTTTTATCAACTACATTAAAAACCACCACCTCATGCTTATTAAATTTAAGGTGCTGCAAGGCATCAAAAAACTGATCGGTTTTTTCGGTGCTGGTTTCGGTGTTAAACAAATCGCTGAAAATAACTACCAACGAACGTTTGTGAATCAGCTCGGCAACCTGGTGCAACGATTCGCTTAAATTGGTCTGCGCGTTAACTTTTGGCTTTTGCAGCAGTTCTTCTAACTGGGCAAATAAAAACTTCTGGTGTACGGTGGTCGATTTTGCCGGAGAATTTAACAAAATCTCGTCGGTAAAAAAGCTTAGTCCAAAAGCATCGCGCTGTTTTTTAAGCAGATACATTAACGATGCAGTAGCCTGTATAGCAAAAATGAGCTTATTGTTTTTAGGCTCGGGAAAGTACATCGACGAAGAAGCATCGATTACGAACTGACAACGCAGATTGGTTTCTTCTTCGAAGCGCTTGCTGTAGAGTTTATCCGTTTTTGCATAGAGTTTCCAATCGATATTTTTAACATTGTCGCCATTGTTATATTGGCGGTGTTCAGCAAATTCAACCGAAAAACCATGAAAAGGGCTTTTGTGTAAACCGGTAATAAAACCTTCTACTACCTGCCGGGCAAGCAATTCTAAATTACCGTAGCTTGTTTCGTTTTCGTAGTTTACTGCCTGCATTGCGTAAAGCTAATAAAAGATTTATAAAAAACCTTTCCGTTAATCAAAACCTCGCAGGTTTTAAATTTTCGCATATCCAAACCTCGCAGGTTTTAAAAACCTGCGAGGTTTACCCGGAGTAACAAAAAATACCCCGCAAGTTTTAAACCTGCGGGGTAACATGTATGCCTTGTTTGGAAGCATACCAAACACTTTGTATTCCTTGTTTGGTGGCTCACCAAACAACCTTATCAAATACTATTTCTTCGCGATGCGGTATAAATGCCCGTTATCGGTTACCGAATAAAGTGCGCCATCTTTTTCTACCATATCCCTAAAACGCTCACCTTTACCTTCTAATAACCTTTCTTCACCCACAATTTTATCGTTTTTAATTACGAGGCGAATGATGTGCGAACCACCCAGACCACCTACAAATAAATTGCCTTTCCATTCGGCTATGCTGTTGCTGTTGTAAAATGCAATACAACCAGGCGAAATACTTGGGTTCCAATAGTAAACCGGTTGCTCCATACCTTCTTTCTGCTGGATGCCATCGCCTACCTGCTTACCACTGTATTCGGTACCGTAAGTAATAACGGGCCAGCCGTAGTTTTTACCTGGTTTAATAATGTTTACCTCATCGCCCCCTTTAGGACCAAATTCTGCTTCCCATAAGTCGCCGGTTTGTGGGTTAATGGCTAAACCATCAGGGTTACGCAAGCCCAGCGCATAAATTTCGGGGCGGGCATCGGCCTTACCTGCAAACGGACCGTTGGCCACGGCCTTACCATCGGTAGTAAGGTGTAAAATTTTACCCAATGAAGAATTTAAATACTGTGCCTGCATACGGATATCGTTGCCTGAACGCTCACCGGTGCTTACAAACAAGTTGCCGTTTTTATCAAAAACTATACGCGATCCGTATTGCAATTTACCATTATAAGCTGGTGTAGCCCGGTAAATAATGGTTTGGTTTTCTATTGCAGTTTCACTTGCAGCCAGTTTTCCTTTGGCTATAGCGAGTAAAACACCTTTATCCTGAGGCTCTGAATAGGCCCAGTAAACCATCCTGTTTTTGGCAAAGTTAGGATCTAAAGTTACATCCAGTAAACCGCCCTGACCTGATGGATCTACCTTGGGTAAACCGGTAATCTTTTTGCTCAGTTTACCATCGGCGTTTAAAATAACCATGGTGCCCTGTTTTTGGGTAATTAAAAAACGACCATCAGGAAGTACGGATATAGCCCATGGGTTTTCTAATTTTTCGTTAATTACCGAAACATCAAGCGCGGCTTTGGTTTTTACACCGGCAATTCTGGTTTGTCCGGCAAAGGCTGGCTTATAATCGGCCGATGGCGCATTGGTTTCGACAGGATTTTGCGCCGAAACGCAGGCCATATTTACGCAGTTTAATGCTAAACCCGTTAATAAAACGCCTAAAGTTTTGTTATTTATTAAGTTAATAGTCATGATTGTTAGTTTTTTATTAAAGAAACAAAAATAAGTCTGCATAAAAAAACCCAAATCCATTAAATGAACTTGGGTTTTTGTAATATTATTAGTGAAGTACCCGGGCTTTGGGTTTTCCTTAAACCCTCTACCTTTTGCCTTCAACCTTTATTAAGCCAGTTGCTTGTTTAATTTTTCGGCCAATACTGATTTTGGAACAGCACCAACTTGTTTGTCTACCACTTCGCCACCTTTAAAGTATAATAAAGCAGGGATGTTACGGATACCAAACTGCATCGAAATTTGAGGGTTGTTATCAACGTTTACTTTTCCAACTACCGCTTTACCATCATATTCTTTAGCGATCTCTTCTACTACTGGACCAACCATGCGACAAGGGCCACACCATTCTGCCCAAAAATCTACTAATACGGGTTTATCTGATTTTAATACAAGCTCCTCGAAGTTTGCATCTGTGATTTCTAATGCCATAATTAATTTTTTTTATGTTCAAATATATGTATTCAATTGTAATGCCACCAATTCTGTAATGCCAATTTGACATTTCTTTGAGCAAAGCGTAGCGCGTGGAGCGACAAGCGCTTAGCGTTTAGATGTACCAAAACGCTAAGCGCCTAACGCTAGTTTAACTTATAGTTAACAACATGCAAACCCAATAATTGTTCAAGAAACTTATTGTTCGGGTTTATTTTAAGGTTTTTTGATGGAAGATCTAACATAATCTGTTTTTCGCTATCAAAAACGGCAAAGTTAAGTTGGCAGTTTTGCTGCTCAGAGTTTGCCTTATTGTCTGCTAATATGGCTTCAATTTCACGCATCAACTGATCGTTTACCCTTTCAATAGGCAGTTGTATGGTTAGACTCTTGGCCAGTTTATCGCGCAGTTCAGACATCAGGTTAATTGCGGTAATCTTAAATTCCCAATCACCGGCCTTACCGAAACGTTCGCCAACCCGGCCCCTGATCTGCAGGAAATATCCTTCTGTTAAAAATGATTTAAATTTCAGGAAATCCTCACCAAACAGGGCCATTTCCGAAGCATCATCATAATCTTCGAAAACGAAGGTACCAAAGGGTTTACCGGTTTTGGTAATCCGCTGCGATGCGGTAACCACTAAACCACCCACACAAAGCTCGCGGTTTTTCAGTTTATCAAATTCGGCCAGCACATCTTCGTTACTATCGCCCATACGTACTTTGTTAATAATGCTTAACTGTTTAACGTTATGGGTACAAAATTTATCGAGTTCTAACTTATAATTATCTAATGGGTGCCCTGAAAGGAAAATCCCGATGGCATCTTTTTCATATTTGAGCCTGTCCATTAGTGCCCACTCCGGCGAAACCGGTAACGAAGGTTCTAAAATCAGATCGGCCTTCGAACCACCAAACAACGAAGCCTGCGAAGTGCTCTCATTGTTCTGGAAATCGTTGGCAAACTTGATAATCTTCTCAATACCGTTCATTTTATCGTGCGGACCAATATAAAAATACTGCGCCCTGTGCCCGCCAAAAGCATCGAAAGCACCGCTGTATACAAAACTCTCGTAAGCTTTTTTATTTACAATACGGGTATTGGAACGTTTGGCAAAATCGTACACACTGGCATAGGTACCATTATTGGTTCTTTCTTCGATAATACTTTCTACTGCTTTTTCACCTACCCCTTTTACCGCGTTCATTCCAAAACGGACCTCGCCTTTTGCATTTACAGAAAACTTAAGTTCAGATTCGTTTACATCAGGGCCCAATACGGTAACACTCATCTGGCGACACTCTTCCATAAAGAAAGCCACCTGCTTAATATCACTCATGTTGTTGGATAGTACCGCAGCCATGTATTCGGCCGGATAGTGTGCCTTTAAATAAGCAGTTTGGTAAGCAATCCAGGCGTAACAGGTAGAGTGCGATTTGTTAAAAGCGTAAGATGCAAATGCTTCCCAGTCTTTCCAAATTTTCTCTAAAACAGTAGCATCATGACCTTTTTCCGAAGCTTGTTTTACAAACTTAGGCTTCATTTTATCGAGTACATCTTTCTGTTTCTTACCCATGGCCTTACGCAAAACGTCGGCCTCACCTTTGGTAAAGCCGGCCAGCTTTTGCGATAAAAGCATTACCTGCTCCTGATAAACGGTAATCCCGTAGGTTTCTTTTAAATATTCCTCACAGGCATCCAAATCGTACTTAATTTCTTCCTCGCCATTTTTACGGCGAACGAAACTCGGAATGTACTCCATCGGTCCCGGGCGGTATAAAGCGTTCATGGCAATTAAATCGTCGAAAACCGTTGGCTTAAGCTCTTTCATGTACTTCTGCATACCCGGACTCTCGTACTGGAAAATACCAATGGTTTCGCCACGCTGGAAAAGCTCGTAGGTCATTACATCATCAATCGGGAAATTATCGGGATTGAGATCAATCTGGTGCCTTTTCTTTACCAGTTTCACGGTATCTTTAATCAGGGTTAAGGTTTTTAACCCCAGGAAGTCCATTTTTAATAAACCGGCGCTCTCTACAACCGAGTTATCAAACTGGGTAACATATAAATCAGAATCTTTAGCTACCGATACGGGAACGAAGTTGGTAATATCGCTCGGCGTAATAATTACCCCGCAGGCGTGAATACCTGTGTTCCGCAACGAGCCCTCTAAAACCTGTGCCTGTTGAATGGTTTCGGCACTTAAATCTTTCTGGCTGCCCAGGTTTTTCAGCTCTACAACTTTCTCATACTCATCAGGCCGTAAAGCATCTTTTAAACTTTTCTCGTCGAGGTTAAAGATTTTGGCCAGCTTCATATTCGGAATGAGCTTGGCAATTTTATCGGCCTCAAACAATGGTAAATCTAACACCCGTGCCGTATCGCGGATAGACGATTTGGCTGCCATGGTACCGTAAGTAATAATCTGTGCTACCTGATTGGCGCCATATTTATTAATTACATAATCCATTACCCGGCCACGACCCTCATCATCAAAGTCGATATCGATATCGGGCATGGATACACGGTCGGGATTTAAGAAACGCTCGAAAAGGAGATCGTATTTAATCGGGTCAATATTGGTAATGCCCAAACAATAGGCCACCGCCGATCCGGCAGCAGATCCCCTGCCCGGCCCCACCGATACATCCAGGTTGCGTGCCTCGGCAATAAAATCCTGCACAATCAAAAAATAACCCGGATAACCCGTTTTTTCGATGGTTGCCAGCTCAAAATCAAGTCGGTCGGTTACGTCGTCGGTTAAAGTTCCGTAGCGGCGTTTGGCACCTTCGTAAGTTAAGTGCCTTAAAAATTTGTTCTCCCCACGTTTGCCGCCATCGGTTTCGTCTTCGGCAACCAGAAACTCTTCCGGAATATCAAATTTAGGTAAGAGTACCTCGCGGGCGAGTTTATAGGTCTCAACCTTATTCAGGATATCCTGAATATTTAAAATCGCCTCGGGCAGATCGGCAAAAAGCGCCTTCATTTCATCAGCCGATTTGAAATAATACTCCTGGTTAGGTAAACCATAACGGTAACCCCGGCCGCGGCCTATTGGTGTGGCCTGCTTTTCTCCATCTTTTACGCAAAGTAAAATATCGTGCGCATTGGCATCTTTTTTACTTACATAATAAGTATTGTTGGTCGCAATCAGCTTAACGGTATGTTTACGGGCTAAAGCAATTAATGTTTCGTTTACCCGGTCTTCATCTTCCTGGTTGTGGCGCATTACCTCGAGGTAGAAATCGTCGCCAAACATTTCTTTCCACCAGATCAGTGCTTCTTCTGCCTGGGTTTCGCCCATGTTTAAGATCTTGTTCGAAATCTCACCGCCCAGGTTACCCGATAAAACAATAATGTCTTCTTTGTATTGCTCAATAATCTGCCTGTCGATACGCGGCACATAATAAAACCCTTTGGTATAGGCTATAGACGACATTTTGGCCAGGTTATGGTAACCTTTTTTATTCTTGGCCAGCAATACCATCTGGTAGCCATTGTCTTTTGCGGTACGGTCTAAGTGGTTTGCACAAACAAAAAACTCTACCCCAACAATAGGCGTCATTACCACCTCGGTTGGGCGTTCGCCGGCCTCTATTGCCGCAGCATTTTTGGCTTCGGCTGCTTTATTATGATTAAGTACGTTGTTTACAAAGTGGAAAGCCCCCATCATATTGGCATGATCGGTCATGGCTACGGCAGGCATTTTTTGTGCCGCTGCTGCTTTTACCAGATCGGAAATGCTAATGGTACTTTGCAATACCGAAAATTGCGTATGGTTGTGTAAATGCACAAAGGTTGCAGCGGCAAGCTCCTGCCTGTTACCGGCAAGTTCCTGTTTAGAAATACCACCACCTTCGGCTTTTTGAATGCGCTTGCGGATTTCGTCAGATGCCGCTTTTAAGTTGATGTGCGTTAAACCAACACCTTCAATTAAACCCGGGTTTATTTCCCTGAAACGCGGAAAATATTCAACATCTACCTGTAACTCTTCCTTTTTAAAAACTTCTCTTTTTACCAGTTCTAAGAAACAACGTGTTGTAGCTTCAACATCGGCGGTTGCGTTGTGCGCCTCGCTAAACGGAACGCCAAATAAATAGGAATGCAGTTCGGTTAGCGTAGGCAGTTTAAATCTTCCGCCCCTACCTCCCGGCAATTGCAAAAGCTGTGCGGTAACTTCGGTACAGGTATCTAAAACAGGCATTTCGGCCAGGCGGTTGGCTACACCAAAACGGTGAAACTCGCAACCCATAATGTTTACATCGAAGCCAACATTCTGCCCTACAATAAACTTGGCTTTGTTTAAAACCTCGTTAAATTTGGCCAGCATTTCGTCAAAACCAATTCCCTGCTCTGCTGCCAGCTCGGTAGAAATACCGTGAATTCTTTCGGCATCGTACGGGATGTTGAATCCCTCCGGTTTTACCAGATAATCCTGATGTTCAACCAATCTCCCCATCTCATCGTGCAGCTGCCAGGCAATCTGAATACAACGTGGCCAGTTATCCGTATCGGTAATGGGTGCGTTGTAATTACGAGGCAAACCAGTGGTTTCGGTATCAAAAATTAAGTACATATAGTGCGGTAAAGAATTAGCCGTTTAAGAATAATAACGGTTCTTCAAAAATAAGGAATTTGATAGCGGAAGTTGTCAGTAAATTATCAACAAAAAATGACGAAACAGACCTAACCTAAACAAACCTATAAGGTTTTAAAAACCTTATAGGTCTACAAATAAAAATAATAGCTGTTAAGGTGGCTTAAATGCTTAGTATTTTTTTGAAACGGTTGGTCTTGTTTTTCATCGGAGCATTCAGCCCCGCTATCCGTTTGTAGTGCCGGCATGAAGCCGGCAGCTACCACTCCTATCGGGGTTATTTTACAACGTCAGTAGCTTGACTAAACAAACCTCGCAGGTTTTTAAAACCTGCGAGGTTTAAATCAAAAATGCTCCTGACTAACCAAATCACTCACCTCATAACCCTTTTGCCTGCATCTTTCAATAATATGTACCAGTAAATCGGCCTCCATTTTGGGTTCGCGGGCCATAATAAACAGATATTTTTCATCGGGGTGACCAACCACCACATAACTGTAATCATCGGCCAGTTCGATAATCCAGTAACCAATTTTAAAAGGCCATAAAAACTGGGCTTTCATATCTCCATCCGCTTTATCCTGATCGAAAAACAGTTTCGAGGTGATCGATTTTTCTTCAGGTTTTCCATCTTTATGATAGGTGGTATATACATCAAAATGATCGTCGGCTGCAAGCGTATAAGTCTCGGTGGTTTGTTTCCAATGTTTATCCAGCAAGGTTGGTATCGAATATAAGGAATACCATTTCCCTTCAAAGGCTTTATAATCGATATCCGAAATAGGTTTATTTTCCATGATAACAGGCTTTAATCAATTAACCAGCATAACAGAAATAAAGTTTTAGCTAATAAATCAAATGTTTACCTGCTACGATCAATTGTTTGGTGTACAGCATCAATTGTTTGGCTTCCACTGTCAATTGGTCAGTGTACAGTATCGATTGTTGGGCCTCCAGTATCGATTGCTTCGCTTCCACTGTCAATTGGTCAGCATACAGTATCCTATGTTTCTGTACCGGTATTGAATGTTAGCCGTATAGTGTTGATTTCTACCCTTCCACTATCAATTACGGCATATACAGCCTCAATTTCTGCCCTGCCGGTACCAATTGCCAGGCCTGTCGCATCAATTGCGGGGGGCATACCTGATCAGTTTCGGAGTTACAGCATCAATTGATTCGTTACAGCCGCAGTTGTTATAAAGTTTTGAAAAGCATTTTTAAACCTTATATTTATTTATACCTTCGATTGATATTTATACAGCAAACCATAAAATTTTAGATATATGAAAGTAACGGTTGTAGGAGCAGGCGCAGTTGGCGCAACTTGTGCAGATAATATTGCACGTAAAGAACTGGCTAACGAGCTTGTATTATTAGATATTAAAGAGGGTTTTGCCGAAGGTAAAGCCATTGACATGATGCAAACCGCAACCCTGTTGGGTTACGACACCAAAATTACCGGCGTAACCGGCGATTACAGTAAAACCGAAGGTTCGGATGTGGTAGTAATTACTTCGGGCCTGCCGCGTAAACCCGGCATGACCCGCGAAGAACTGATTGGCATTAACGCCGGCATTGTAAAAGGCGTAGCCGAAAATATATTAAAATTCTCTCCGGAAGCCATTATTATTGTGATTAGCAACCCAATGGATACCATGACTTATCTGGCGCTAAAATCGTTAGGACTGCCTAAAAACCGTATCATTGGTATGGGTGGTACTTTAGATAGCTCGCGCTTTAAGTTTTACTTATCGCAGGCTTTAAACTGCAACCCGAACGATTTGCAAGGCTTTGTAATTGGCGGCCACGGCGATACCACCATGATTCCGCTAACCCGTTTGGCTACCTACCAGAGCTTACCGGTAACCAATTTACTGGATAAAGCAACCTTAGATAAAGTAGCAGCCGATACCATGGTAGGCGGTGCAACCTTAACCGGCCTTATCGGCACTTCGGCCTGGTACGCTCCAGGTGCTGCAGGCGCTGCCTTGGTTGAAGCCATTTTACGCGATGAGAAAAAACTGTTTACCTGCTGCGTTTCTTTAGAAGGCGAATACGGACAGGACGATATTTGTTTAGGTGTACCGGTAATTATTGGCCGCAGCGGCTGGGAAAAAATTATCGACTTTAAATTAACTGACGATGAGCAGGCTGCATTTAACAAAAGTGCCGATGCCGTTAGAAACATGAACAGTGTACTGGCAGAAATGAAACTGGTTTAGTACGCGCATCACTTCTTTTTTGCCACGGAAACACCGAAACACGGAATAGATTTATTATCCGTATAATCAGCGTTTCTGTGGCATTTTTTTATACTTAAATAGGGTTGCCCGGCTTACCTGAGGGGAACCGATACCAATAAACAATGAGATCAATTTCAATACCGCTTAAACTCATTAACCTGCAAGATGATGGCTACCACCTTTTAGTAGAAGTGGTTGTTTTTAAAGCAACCCGTTTAGTGGTGCTCGATACGGGAGCATCGCGCAGCGTGTTCGACAAGGCTTTAATTGAGCAACACCTGGCCGAAACCTTACAGGTCTCTGAAGAAATTAATGCAGCTACCCTTTTTACCACCACAACCACCATTCAGGCTACTATCCCCGAGCTGAAAATAGGCTCGCTAAAAATCAAAAACTACGAAACCGTTGCTTTCGATCTGCAATCGGTGAGCGATACTTACGAGCAATTTGGCCACCCGCCTATTTCGGGCATTATTGGCGGCGATATTTTAATGCAGTATAAAGCCGTTATCGATTACAACAAAATGATTTTAAAGCTTTACAAATAACAATTCATCTTTTTATGACGGTAATCATTTTTTACAGCTCATTTTTAGGTGATATTTGTATCAAATGAAGAAGTTAATTGCCTGTTTTTGCCTCATTTTCTGGGCGGGATTAATTGCCGGAATCAGTTTTTTGGAAGCGCCACTCAAATTTCAGGCGCCTGGCATTACCATCCCCTTAGGCTTGGGTATCGGCCAGCTGGTTTTTCAGGCACTTAACAAAATCGAAATTGTACTTTTGGTTATTATTTTAATTTGTTCCTTTCCGGCACCCTTCAAAAGCATTCAAACCAGGCTACTTATTATCCTTGCAATTATCTTACTGGCCGACACTTTTTGGCTGCTACCTTTGTTAGATGAAAGGGCTAAACTGGTGCTGGCAGGCAGCCCTCCACCCGCTAGCCACCACCATATTTTGTACATTATTACCGAAAGCATTAAACTTTTATTGCTCATCATACTGGGGTGCTTAAACCTAAACACATTGCGTCATGAAAAATGATATTAACACCAGGGAAGACATTATACTTTTGGTCGATAGTTTTTACGAGAGGGTTCAGTTGAATGATAAAATCGGGCCAATTTTTACTCAAATCGCGAAAGTAGACTGGGCACATCACCTGCCTAAAATGTACGATTTCTGGGAAAGTATCCTTTTTGGTAAAGCCATTTATAAAGGCAACCCGATGCTTACCCATTTTGCCCTGAATGATAAAAAACCACTACAAACCGCAGAATTTGAGACCTGGAAAAACCTGTTTTACCAGACTGTTGACGATTTATTTGCCGGACCAAATGCCGAAACCATTAAACAAAAAGCGCAGTCTATTGCTGATTTGATGCACTTTAAACTGAATGCACCACCATCAAAGATCAAAATCGTTTAAACAAATATTGTTTTGATTTATACTGGTTTCTTTCTAAATTTAAGTTAACCAAAACAATCAAAACATGAAATTTCTGAAAATCTTAGTAGGTATCATTGTCGTACTGGCAATCATCTTTGTTATAGGCGGACTGGTATTACCAAAAACCTATTCTGTTAGTCGCAGCACTGTAATTAACGCTCCTGATAGTGTTATTTATAAAAACATTGCCGATTTTAAAGAATTTTACAAATGGAACCCATGGGCTAAAATGGAGCCAAGTGCTAAAACCACCTATGCCGGTACGCCTGAGCAGCCTGGCCACGTGTACACCTGGGAAGGTAAAGAAACCGGACAGGGATCGATGACGATATTAACAGCCAAACCAAGTACCAATGTAGATATCGAACTAAAATTCATTAAACCTTTCGAGAGTTTAGCCGATACTAAATTTGACATTCAGCCTGATGGTGCCGGACAAAAAGTAACCTGGACCATGAGCGGCGAAAACAATATGATTTCGAAATGGATGTGCGTTTTTGTAAGCATGGATAAAATGATCGGCAAAGATTTCGAAGATGGCTTAAAATCGTTAAAAGAAAAGTCAGAAAAAGGAAGTTAATTTTCACTGGCACCAATATTAAAGGCTCCTCAACCAAAATTGAGGAGCTTTCTTTTTTGTTTAAGCCATAAACGCAAACAATTGTGTCGCTTTGACGTTAAAAAAGCATTAAAAAACAACTTCTGGTGCTAAATATTTTGTAATTCGCTATTTTTTAGATTATTTGCTGCTTAAATGAATTTATTACTTGTAGAAGATGAACCGAGTGTGGTTTCTGTAGTATCGAGAGGACTTACGGAAGAAGGCTTTACGGTTAGTATTGCCCCGGATGGCTTAATTGGTAAACAGATGGCTTCGGAACATGATTTCGATCTCATCATTCTCGACATTATGCTACCTGGAATAAATGGACTGGAGCTTTGCAAAATCATCAAAACGCATAAGCCCCAAACGCCCATCATTATGCTTACCGCATTGGGCACTACCGAAAATGTAGTAAACGGGCTCGATAACGGTGCCGACGATTACCTGATTAAACCCTTTAAGTTTGCCGAGCTTTTTGCAAGGATCAGGATGTTGCTTAGACGGTACAGCGGCCTTACTACGCAAGACCAGATCATCACCATTGCCGACCTGCAAATTAACCTGAGTGCCAAAACCGTAAAACGCAGTCAGCAGGAAATTGTACTCACGGCCACCGAATACCGCCTGTTGGAGTACCTGGCCAAAAATAAATCGAAAATTTTATCGCGGATTGATATCTTAGAGAACGTTTGGGATATAGACTTTAACCTGGGCACCAACGTAGTTGATGTTTACGTAAATTACCTCCGCAAAAAAATAGATAAAAATGCCAGTCAGAAACTGATTCACACTGCGGTAGGTCTTGGTTATGTGCTAAAAGAAAAATAGATGCAGATTGCAAAAAAAATCACTTTACTTTTTGCCATTCTCTCGGCAGTTATCATCTCGCTGCTCAGCGGTTTTGTATGGTATTTCTCTAACGAGTTTGCTTTCGAAGATTTTTACAAGCGTTTAGAGGCCAGGGTTAAAATTGCTGCCCAGATTAAACTCACCGAAGACGTTAACAATAAGGCTTATGCCAAAATGCGTAACCAGTACCTGGAGCGCTTACCTTCAGAAAAAGAATATATTATGCGGGCCGGCGAAGTTAAAGCTCTCGACCGCCAGTTACCAGCCAGTTTTTACAACCGGATAAACACAGGTGCCATGGCCCGTTACCGGATAGAAAACCATTTCTATGCGGGCAAATTCTTTAAAAATAACAACAACGGCTACATTGTTATTGTGTCGGCAAACGATCCCTTTGGCTTTCGCGAATTGAAAGATCTCCAAAGAATCCTGATCATTGGCTTTTTCCTTTCTGTTATTTTATCGTTCATTGTCGGTTGGAAGTTCTCCAACTACATGCTCATGCCTTTGCGTAATATCATTAAAAGCGTAAAAAGGATTAAGGCAGAAAATTTACACTTAAGATTGGATGTTAAAGACGGAAACGATGAAATGTCGCAACTGGCCCAGACTTTTAACAACATGCTTAACCGTTTGGAAACGGCCTTCGAAACGCAGAACAACTTTATCAGCAATGCTTCTCACGAATTAAGAACGCCCCTAACCATTATCAGTGGAGAAGTAGAGCTGGCCATGAAAAACATTGATGATGAGCAGAAACAGGGAAAGGCCCTGGCTAAAATTAAAGACGAAGCCGAAAGACTGGAACACATTTTAACCAGTTTGCTCGGGCTGGCACAATCGGGTTTTAATGGTAAAAACCAACCCTGGGAAGAAGTTAGAATGGATGAATTGCTCTGGGAAATTAAAGATTCAGTTAACCAGGTGCATCCAAACAGTAAAATTGAAATCGATTTCAGCAAACTTCCTGACGATGAAAGCCTGCTTACTTTAAGGGCAAATAAAAACCTGATGAAACTGGCTTTGAACAATATTGTAAGCAACGCCTGCAAATATTCGAACGAAAAGCTGGTAAGCGTAAGCATAGAAAGCAATATACACACCCTTTCTATTGCTGTTACCGATAGAGGGATCGGGATTCCACAAACCGATATACAACATATATTCGAACCCTTTTACCGGGCATCGAACACCAACGACTTTAAAGGTTATGGCGTAGGCCTTCCACTTTCTTTAAACATTATCCGCCTCCACCGTGGTAGTATTGCCATTAAATCGCAGGAAGGTGTTGGTACAGAGATTAAGGTTTTGTTGCCAACCATGGTGTAAGTTTCATTAGTTCAATCGTTCATTAGTCATTAGTCAATGGTTCATTAGTCAATAGTCCATAGCTTAATCCAACTGAAAATTGAAAACTGCCAACTGAGAACTATTGATTATTGCTTCTCTAAATTAAATTCTAATCTCATTCTAATACCGTTCTTATTTCGCTGTAATAACATCGGGCTAAACTTGTATAAATATTTAATTCATTTAACAAGAGAAAGCCATGAAAACAATTTTAGTACCTACCGATTTTAAATTAGGAAGCATTAACATTATCGATGCGCTTGTTCAGAATCAGCCAACCGAAACATTTCATATCATTTTTGTTCATGCATTTAAGTTATCAGATTCGATAACCGACATGTTGATGTTGAGTCGCCGCAGCCGCGATTATGAAAACATCAGTGATGAGTTTTACCAGCAATTAAATCAGGCAAAAGCCAAACATGCCGGCCGCATTGAAGCCATTGGCCTTGAATATTTTTACGGAAGTACCGTTGCTGCCTTTAAAAACTTTATCGAAGCTTTTGATGTAGACTGCATTGCTTATTTGGGAGGCTACAATTTTACACCGATCAATAAATACAGCATCGATCCGAAATTTTTAACCGGACGTGCAGGTTGTCCGGTAATTGAATTAACATCGGCCACGCCTCTTGCTACAGAAAATTTAATCGACACCAAGATTCAGGAAACGCAGTTGCAGGAAGCAAGTGCTTAATTAAAAATCACTTAAAAAAATTATCATATGCTGTTACGAAATAATATTCCGCTCACTTATATATTCGGGAAGATCAAAAAAGAACTGCTGTTTGTGATAGGCTACTCAATTGGTATTGTAGTGCTGTACGAGAACTTCCATGTTACACGCATCTCTATTCCAGTTGCAGTACCGGCATTATTGGGAACCATCATTTCACTATTGTTAGCCTTTCGTTCAAATCAGGCTTACGACAGATGGTGGGAGGCCAGGATCCTTTGGGGGGCGATAGTTAACGATTCGAGGTCTATATCCCGCCAGATATTATCATTTGTAGAAAACCCTTATGGCTCACAAGAAATCGAAACTTTTAAAGAAAGGTTTATTAAAAGGCAAATTGCCTGGTGTTACGCCTTAAGCCAGTCGTTAAGAGGGTTTAACGCCCGCAAAGGCCTCGAAGAATACCTGTGCGCTGAAGAAATGGCCTTTATTAAAAAGCGTAAAAATGTAACCACATCAATATTGGAGTTACATGCCATGGACCTTAAAAAAGCGCTGCAGGAAGGCTGGATAAACAAATACCAGCAGATAGAGATTGATAAAACCATTACGGCTTTATGTAACCACATGGGTGGATCGGAAAGGATTAAAAACACAGTTTTTCCGGTTACCTACAGTAAATACATCAATATGTCTATCCACTTGTTTATTGTATTGCTTCCTTTTGGTTTAATCGAATACTTCGGCTACATGGAAGTTCCTTTGGTAGTAGCTATTGCAGCATTTTTCCTTTTGGTAGAGAAAATGGCCGTACACCTTCAGGATCCTTTTGAAAATAAACCGACTGACACCCCTACAACTACCATTTGCAGGAACATAGAACGCGATCTTTGCCAGATGCTGGATGACAATAAAATATACGAGGATAAACCTCAGACAGAACTGGCGCCTGTAGGCTCATACTATATCTTATAGTGCCGGTTAATAAAGAAAATCGTTTGATAGCGGTTAGTTATGAGCTATAGTTTGCTCCTTGGATGAGGTGCGGTTATAGTAAAGTGTACAAATAATAAAAGCCATTCGAAATTTTTGAATGGCTTTTTTGTATATCGGTACCTTACCTAATTAGGCATATAGTATTTTATATTTTTCAATTAGTGATTTGCTTTCATTCATACCAGTTTTGGCAGTTTTGAAGGCAGAAATAAAATAAACTACAAACAACACAACCGATCCAGCTGCTGCTACCTGCCAGGCGTTAAGCGAAAAAACTGTAATACTTGCAGGCACCTTATTTATCAATAAATTGGTGAAAAATAATCCAGTCATTAAAAAAGAAAGAAAAGAAATTCCCGATTTAAAGGATAGGTATTTTTTATAATCTTTAATCAGAAAACCAGCGAATAAGCCCCCAACAATGGCAACAAGCATACAGATGATATTGAACTTATAAAAATCATCTTTTCCTATAAAGGCAAGCATTTTATAGGCAGCTAATACAAAAAAACAGCTGATTAAAATGTACCTAAAGCCAAAAAGTGAAGCAAAGCTTTTCCAGAAGTAGCGGCTATATCTTTTACTTATTGAACTAATGATTTCATTGGAGATATTATGAAGTCCTGTTATGCAAAATGATTCGTATGTTTCAGCTGTAGCGTCTGCAAAACTCAGATTGGGATTCGCATTCAATTTTTCTTCAACTAATGAAGCAATATGGTCTAAAATTTCCATCTGCACATCAATGTAGGTAAATCCTTTCTTTTCGATAAAGGCTTTAATTTCGAATAACTGCTCCTGATTAAGTGTCATAATTAAACCGCTAAAACTTTGATTTTTTTATTGTAAAGTTTGATAAAAGCCCTTAAATAAATAGAGGTACAACAGAAAAGGCTTAATACGAGAATGGTTTTTAGATTACGACTGATTTCCACTATACTATCAGGAGAAAGAAACCAAAAAAACATAAACACATAAAACGACACACCGATTGAGGTCGATGCTTGTAAAAAAGAATACTTTATTGATGGTTTTTGTAATTTCCGATCTAAATAATATCTTTTTAAATAATAGAACAAACACATCAGTATTACAACAATACCAATTGATGCATTGATTGGTTTGGTATTAAATCCGGTTTTTAAAGTAGTATAATATAGGAATACCCAACTCATTATCATTACCAAATTTGCAGGTAACTGAGGCCACTTAAAAGCATTTATAATTTCGCCTTTAAATAGTCTAAAATACTGTTTGGTAATGCGCTTGGCATGAATTGTCTCGTTAGCTAAAATTTCTGTTTCCCCACCAAAATCTTCTGCTAAAATTTCATCAACCAAAGTAAAGCTGTAAACCTGGTTCTCGGCCGTCAAACGATTCAATACATGATCGTAAACTTCATCATAAGTCTCTTTGTATTTCGTCGTTCCCGAAACTAAACTTGCTACTTCTTGCTGCTGTTCTGTTGTTAATTCCATTAAAAGCTTGGTTTAAGGTTTAATAATAACTGTAACTGGGCAATAAAATCTTTTGCTTCCCGGAGCTTGTTTACTACCTCTTTCTCACCATCATTAGATAAGGAGTAATATTTCCTGAGCCTGTTTTCAACCACCTCTGTTGTGGTTTCAAGCAATCCCTCAGCTTCTAATTTGTGTAATGCCGGATATAGTGCTCCTTCTTTCAACAGTAATTCTCCCTGAGTGATCGATTTTACCTTTTGGGTAATCTCATAACCATACATCCGTTCATTTTCTGCTAAAAGGTTTAGGATAATAGTTTGCAAGGTACCTTTAAATAGTTCGTTGTTAACTGCCATAAACAAATGTATACATTTTTACATACATAAGAAATTTATGTATATAATTTTTAAAATAAATATCATTTGAAACAAAAAACCCTCCCCAAGCTTAACTTGAAGAGGGTTATATATTTTGCTTTCAGCTTTAGTCTTTAAGCTTTTTGCTACTTAAGCATCAATCTTAGCATATTTCGCATTACGCTCAATAAACTCTCTGCGTGGAGCAACCTCATCGCCCATCAGCATTGAGAACGTATGATCGCATTCTGCAGCACTTTCAATAGTAGCCTGCAATAAAGTACGTGTAGCCGGATTTAAAGTGGTATCCCACAATTGCTCGGCGTTCATCTCACCCAAACCTTTATAACGTTGAATGTGTACGCTTTCTTCTTTACCTGCACCTTTTAAACGCTGTACAGCTGCATCGCGCTGCGTGTCATTCCAGCAATATTCGAAATCTTTACCTTTTTTAACCTGATAAAGTGGTGGCGATGCAATATAAACATAACCGGCTTCGATTAACGCGCGCATATAACGGTAGAAGAATGTTAAAATCAGGGTCGTAATGTGCGAACCGTCGATATCAGCATCCGTCATGATTACGATTTTGTGGTAACGCAGTTTAGTTAAGTTCAAAGCCTTATCATCTTCCGGCGTACCAATGCTTACCCCAATTGCAGTAAACATATTCTTGATCTCGTCGTTTTCGTAAATCTTGTGCTCCATCGCTTTCTCTACGTTCAGAATCTTACCTTTTAAAGGTAAAATAGCCTGAATGTTTCTGTCACGACCTTGCTTAGCGGTACCACCCGCCGAGTCACCCTCTACCAGGTAAATTTCACATCTTTCCGGATCACTGTCAGAGCAATCGGCCAGCTTACCAGGTAAACCCGAACCGCCCATTACACTCTTACGTTGCACCATTTCGCGGGCCTTACGGGCCGCTGCACGGGCAGTAGCGGCTAAAATAACCTTATTGATGATTAATTTAGCTTCTTTAGGGTTTTCTTCGAGGTAATTACCCAGCGCCTCTCCTACTGCAACATCAACCGATCCCATAACCTCACTGTTACCCAGTTTGGTTTTGGTTTGCCCCTCAAACTGAGGTTCTGCTACCTTAACAGAAACTACCGCGGTTAAACCTTCTCTAAAGTCATCGCCGGTAATCTCCATTTTTACGTTCTTTAACAAACCTTCCTTATCGGCATAGTTTTTTAACGTACGGGTTAAACCCCTGCGGAAACCTGCAATGTGTGTACCACCTTCGTGGGTATTGATGTTGTTTACATACGAGTGTACATTTTCCGAGTAACTATCGTTGTATTGGAAAGCCAGTTCTACCGGCACACCGTTTTTAATACCTTCGATATAAATCGGCTCAACCAATAACGAGGTACGCGTACCATCTAAAAAGGCAACAAACTCTTTCAAACCACCTTCAGAGTGGAAAGTTTCTGATAAGAACGTTCCGTCATCCAGCTTCTCACGCTCATCTGTTAAAGTAAGCTTAATGCCTTTATTTAAGAAAGCAAGCTCACGTAAACGACCTGCAAGTGTATCGTATTTATACTCTAAAGTTTGGGTAAAAATTTCGGCATCTGGCTGAAAGGTCTGGATTGTTCCAGTACGATCAGATGTACCAATTTCTTTTACATCAAACAAAGGCTTACCTCTTTCGTATTCCTGGGTAAAAATCTTTCCTTCGCGGTGCACAACCGTTTTAACGTGAGTTGATAAGGCGTTCACACAACTTACCCCCACACCGTGCAAACCACCGGAAACTTTGTAAGTATCTTTATCGAATTTACCACCGGCGTGCAGTACCGTCATTACAATTTCTAATGCCGATTTACCCTCTTTAGTGTTAATGCCAGTTGGAATACCACGCCCGTTATCTTCTACAGTAATGGAGTTACCTTCGTGTATAGTTACCAGAATATCAGTACAATAACCTGCTAACGCCTCATCGATTGAGTTATCTACAACCTCGTAAACCAAGTGGTGTAATCCTTTAACACCCGTATCACCTATATACATCGAAGGGCGCTTACGCACCGCTTCTAAACCTTCTAAAACCTGTATATTATCTGCCGAATAATTTGACTTTAAATCCTGTTCTTCGCTCATATATTAATTAAAAACTATAAGTATCAAAAATACGGAAATTTTGGCAATTAAGCTAATATGTGGATAAGTTTTAGGCTGTTAGGAGATTATTTTCGGCACTTTTTTAATGCCTTTAAACCGGGTTTGAAAAGCAAAACCTGTATTCCATTTCAGCGTTACTCCCGCTTTACATTACAAGTCCCGGTGAAGCACCGGGCGCTTTCCATTTCAATCGGGTTTGGCTTGCCACCAACTTGCTAAAATTAACGGAAACACCCACCAACCGTTCTTACGGAACGAAAACGCCAATTATACAATTGGCTACCCGGCAGCCGTTCCTATGGAACAATACGCAGATCATTTTGCACTATGCAGCTTTCAATAGTAGTAGCAATTGGCCACCTAAACCCGATGGTAGTGGGCATGAAATAAAACGGACAGCGGGCCTAACCTTAAAATGAAATGCTGCAAATTGCTTTACCCATTAAAATTTAACCGTTTAATAATCGTTTATTTACCAGATTGCCTTTAAATTGCATTTAAAAACTAATTTATATAAGTTTGCTAAAATTTATTAAACAATAATGGAAAGAAGAACCTTCAAAACCTTTGGTTTATTTGCAACAGCAGCTTTGATTACAACTTTCACTGCCTGCCAGAACAAAGAAGCTAAAACTACTGAAACAAAAAAAACAGATAGCCCTACTGTAGCAGTTGCTGCAAGTGAGAAAATTGTATATGTTAACTCCGATTCTTTGTTAACAAAATACGAATATTTCAAAGATCTTAAGGTGAAATTTGAGGGTAAAACCAAAAATGCACAGGCCGATATGCAAGCTAAAGGACAGGCTTTTCAACGCGAAGTAGCCCAGTACCAGCAATCAGCACAAACCTTATCAGCCGATCAACGTAAATCGACCGAAGAGCGTTTAGCCCGTAAACAACAGGAATTGCAAACTTACCAGCAAAATGCAGGTGGTGCTTTACAAAACGAACAAGCTGTTGAAAACGAGAAACTTTACGATAAAGTTGCTGCATACTTAAAAGTTTACGCCAAAGAAAAAGGCTATAAAATGGTATTAACTTACTCAAAAGGTAACAGCGCTATTTTATTTGCCGATGAAAGCTTAGATGTAACATCAGAAGTAATTAAAGGCTTAAATGCCGAATACAGCAAAAAATAAGTATTAAAATACTAAACAGAAATGCCTCGAAACAAAATCGGGGCATTTTTTTTGTACCTTACCCTTACCATGGAAAACAACAGACAACACGAAGAATTTATGCAAATGGCCATAGCGCTATCAGTAGAAAATGTGAACCAGCATATCGGTGGCCCTTTTGGTGCAGTGATTGTAAAAGACGGTAAGTTTATTGCCGGATCGGCCAATAAAGTAACTTCAACCAATGATCCTACTGCCCATGCGGAAGTATCGGCCATCCGAATGGCTTGCACAACATTGGGTACCTTCGATTTGAGTGGCTGCGTGGTATATACCAGCTGCGAGCCCTGCCCTATGTGCTTAGGCGCTATTTACTGGGCACGGATCGAAACCATTTATTACGCCAACACCAAAACCGATGCCGAAAACATTGGTTTCAGCGATAAATTTATTTACGATGAACTGGAAAAACCTATGGATAAAAGAACTTTACCCGTGGTACAACTGATGCGCGATGAAGCGCTGGAAGCCTTTAAACTTTGGGAAACCTCGCCTTTGCGGATTACCTATTAACAGAGATCGTCATTTCGAACGGAGCGTAGCGAAGCAGAGAAATTTAACTCACTATACCCCAGTCGAGATGACGATCGTTTTATTTATAACTATTTACTCGATTCCTTTTCGGCCAGCAAGCCCACCATCGCATCTATTTCTTTAACTACGCTGTCATCTGAGCCCGAAAAGCCAACGGCTTTAAACCTGATATTGCCGCTGCCATCAATGATAAATTTTGTTGGAATGCCATCTACCTTGTAGGCACTCACCACATCAAATTTTGAAGGGTCTTTCGCATTTTTGGTATCGTAAAGCACGTTAAAATTGTATTTCTTTTCAGCCAGAAAATCAGTTACCAGTTTTTCTCGGTTATCTTCAGTTTGCCAGGTATTTACAAACAGGAACACCACATTCGGGTTGCTTGCGTATTTAGCCATCGCTTTTTGCATACCAGGAAAAGAAGCCACACATGGCCCGCACCAGGTTGCCCAATAATCTAAGATTACCGTTTTACCTTTTAAACTGGCCAGGCTAACGGTTTCGCCTTTTAAATTGGTTAAAGAGAAGCCCGGTGCCGGAATGTTGATCATTTTTTTGGTCCACTCTGCTTTTTCTTTGGCAATGGCAGCCTTTTCTAAATTGGCAATATAAGTTTCATAAGAACCTGCTTTCTTTAAAGTGGTATAAAGGCTTTTGAAAATTGTTTTCAAAGAATCAGTGCCTTTGCCTTCCTTGATAATTTTTTCGGCTTCAGTATAGGCCTTTTCTTTGTTACCAGTTAAGTTTAAATAGGTTACGTACCTTTCGTTTCCACTGGCATCGTTATAGGCTTTAGCTTTTTCCTGATAAGCCAATGCTTCTTCATTATTCCCCTGATGATGCAACAATAACGCATAAGTATCGGCATACATGGCATAGGCCCTGTCAAGCGATTTGATGTACTCCTCTTTTGAAGAGAAATAAGCTGGAACCTCATCTTTTTTGGCTGCTTCAATCAAATCAAGCGACTGTTTAGAAAGTTTGGCAGCGAGTTCGAGGTTTTCTTTTTTCTCGGCTGATGACCAGGCAAAATTATTGTATAAACCAGCTTTACTCTGTTTATTGGTTACTTTGCTGCTGTACAACTCAAACTTATCAAAATCTTTGGCTTTTACAGCTGAACCAGCTAAAGCATTGTAAATGGAATTTAACTTACCTTCATCTGCTTTTTTAGCAGGATCATATTGATATTTGGCAATCATCTCCAGAGCCTTTTTCTCCTGTCCGGCAAAATCTTTGGTGGTGTAAAGCGCATTCATATCCTGCCCGTAAGCATAATTACCTTTTGGATAATTTTGAAGCAGGATGGCTTTAACCGAATCAGCCTGTGGCTTTTCCTTTAACAAATTATACAGGTTTAAAGTAGTGGTTAGATCTTCCTCTTTCGGCACTTTTATTTTAGCCAGTTGCTGAATGTTTTCGTTAATCAGTTTGGTGCCTTTTTCTTTATCTGTTTTATAGGCAAGCGACAAATACTGGTATAAATTTTTCTTTTTAAGCGCAGGCTTTAAGGCAAAAGCTTGTTTGTAAAGCCCTTCAGCTTTTTCAGGATCGAGCGTAAGCCCCAGATAATAATTACCTGCCAGGCCATATAAAAAAGCCTGGTTAATATAAGTTTCAGCAGCTACTTTACCGCCCTTGCTTAGCGCTAAAACATAGCCGGCAGGAGCTTCGTCTTTCTGATCGCCGACCGAAAAGGCCAGTCCTACAACGGTTGCGCTATCTGGTGTAGCAATTTCTCCTCTGTAAATTTCGCCATCTTTAACCAGGTCTACCTTTGCATTCTTTGGGTTTGTACCAGAAAAGAAAGTGAAGCTGGTACATTTAACATCGGCAAGGTTTTCGAGATTGGTACCCTTTGGCGTATAGGTAAACTTGATTTTACTACCCGCAGCCGGCTGATTAACGGCAAATTTTACGCCTTGTGCCTGTACTGCACTGGCAGCAAGCAACAATAACGACAAGATTTTTAATGTTTTCATAATGAAAGGTTTAGATATTGTTTTAGATAACTAAATATATCGTTTTCTATTGGTTTTTAATCATTAAATTGTGTTAATTTTTAAGGAATAATTATTGTAGCAGATTTTGCATGACCTATGAACAAAAAATAGCCAGCGAACTGGGGTTCTGGAAGTTTAAAACCTTACAGAAACCATCGTTCTTAAGTAAGGTAACCGATAAGGTGCAAAAGAAAATAAACAGCGTTATTCCTGATAAAGTACACCAGGCCATTACTACAGCCATCAAACAAATGGTTAAAGCGGTTCTTTTTGGCTCTACTTTTACCACTTCGAAACCGGTTACCGATTTAACCCTGATGCATCGCGAGGCATTGATTAAACAAAAGATAGAAAATTATAAGAATACTGGTGCTGCAGAAGGAGGTATTACCGGTGCGGGTGGTTTTTTAATGAGTTTGGCCGATTTTCCGTTGCTACTGGGTATAAAAATGAAAATGCTTTTCGATATCGCTGCAATTTATGGCTACGATGTAAAAGATTACCGCGAACGTTTGTTTATCCTGCACATTTTTCAGCTCGCTTTTTCGAGCAAAGAAGAAAGTCAGCAGGTTTTTATTAAAATGCAGGATTGGGATAATAAAGCCCACCAGTTACCAACCAATATTGATGAATTTGACTGGTTAACTTTCCAGCAGCAATACCGCGATTATATCGATCTGGCCAAACTGGCTCAAATGTTGCCTTTTGTAGGTGCGGCAGTCGGCGCTGTAGCCAATTATAAACTGATTGAAAAACTGGGCAAAACAGCGATGATGAGTTACCGTTTGAGATATTTCAGTTTGCAGTATGCAGTTATCAGTACGCAAGAAGAAAACCCTAAACTAAACAGCTGAGTAAAGTAGCGATTCAGTTGGCAGTTAACATTACGCGTGCAGAAAACTGGTAACTCAAAACTGTTAATTGCGAACTGAAAACTGGTAATTGAAAACTAACTATTCCTCTTCAAACATCCCACCCAACAAATCGTCGGTTTCCCTTCTGTCTTTTTTGGTTGGGCGGCCTGTTCCCCGATCGCGCTTAAGCGTTGGTGCATGGAAAGCCGATTTAAAAGCATGCGTTTCTTCAACCGGGGTAAGGTCTTTATATTTGGTTAAAGCCGTTGGCGAATCAGTTCGGTTGTAAGAAAATTCGACCACTTCAATCACCTTCTTTTCAATTCCTTTCGATACCTGGTAAACATCGCCGATTTTTACAATGGCCGATGGTTTAATGTTCTGGCCGTTAAGCTTTACCCTTCCCGCTTTACAGGCATCAGTAGCCAGGCTTCTGGTTTTAAACAACCTGATGGCCCACAAATATTTATCGATCCTGAGTTTTTCTGTTTCTGTCATAAAGCTACAAAAGTACGCAATTCGGTTAACTGTATAAACTGGTAAATCGCTACGTTGGTTAATTGTACAAACTGGTTAACCGGTTAATTGTATCGAGCTTAATCCAGCAGTTAACCGATTTAAACAATTAACCAGTTAACCAAAGACCAAAACAATTTAAACAATTAGCCCTTTAATAAACAAAAATTGACTTATTTTGCGTAAAATTTAAAAACATCATGTATTCAGATTTAAAGAAATTAATTGAAGCCGCCTGGGAAGACAGAACCCTTTTAAAATATAGCAACTATTGCGAAGCCATCGAAGCCGTAATTATGGGATTAGATAAAGGCGAAATCCGCGTTGCTGAGCCAGTTTTAAACTCATGGGGCATTAATGAGTGGGTAAAGAAAGCGGTTATTTTATATTTCCCGATTCGCGAGATGAAAGAAATTAAAAACGGTCCATTTGTTTACCATGATAAAATGGAATTAAAAACAGACTATAAAACAACCGGTGTACGTGTAGTGCCTATGGCAAGCGCCCGTTACGGTTCGTTCTTAGCCCCTGGTGTGATCATGATGCCATCTTACGTTAACATTGGTGCCTATGTAGACGAAGGTACTATGGTTGATACCTGGGCTACTGTAGGTTCTTGCGCACAAATTGGTAAACGCGTTCACTTAAGCGGTGGTGTGGGTATTGGTGGTGTTTTAGAACCCGTTCAGGCTGCACCGGTAATTATCGAAGATGATGCTTTCTTAGGTTCGAGAGCAATTGTTGTAGAAGGTGTTAAAGTAGAAAGAGAAGCTGTACTGGGTGCTAACGTAGTATTAACTGCTTCAACCAAAATTATTGATGTTACCGGTCCAACCCCGGTTGAATATAAAGGTATTGTACCTGCACGTTCGGTAGTAATTCCGGGTAGCTATACCAAAAAATTCCCTGCAGGCGAATTCCAGGTGCCATGTGCTTTAATTATCGGTAAACGTAAAGAAAGTACAGATAAGAAAACTTCGCTTAACGACGCGTTGAGAGAAAATAATGTGGCAGTTTAAGCTGAAAGCAAAAAGGTGAAAGCTGAAAGCGAAACACAAACTCAAAAAGCCGAAAGTACTGAACTTGATCAATCAAGCTTTGGTCTTTCGGCTTTAAGCTTTAAGCTTAAAATTGGATTCGACGGCAAGCGTGCAGCCAATAACTTAACCGGACTTGGTAATTACAGCCGTTCTTTAATTGAGCAGCTGGCGAATCAGTTTCCGGACAATCAATATTTGGTTTACACGCCAAAAGTTAAAGCTGCCAAACAGATCGATGCTTTTTTTGAGCAGCCAAACATCGAATTAAAACTCCCTAAAACGGGTCCGTTTTTATGGCGAAGCCTGAACATTCTGAAAGATCTTAATCAGGACGGTGTTCAGATTTTTCACGGCTTAAGTCACGAAATTCCGTTAGCGATACAGCATACGCGCATTAAATCGGTTGTTACCATACACGATTTAATTTTCTTGCGTTTCCCGCAGTATTACAAATTTATTGATCGTAAGCTTTACGAATGGAAAAGCAGATCGGCCTGCGAACGTGCCAATCAAATTATCGCCATCAGCGAAAAGACAAAGGCAGATATTGTTGATTTATATGGCATTGACCCCGCTAAAATTACAGTGATTTACCAAAGCTGCGATGATAGTTTTAAAAGCCCTTTTGCAAAAGAAAACCTAAGCCGCATTAAAGCCACTTATAAACTACCTGAGAAATTTATCCTTAGCGTAGGCACGATTGAAGCGCGTAAAAACCTGAAACTGGTTGTACAGGCTTTAAAAGAGGTAGATGAAGCCTACAAACTGGTGGTAATTGGCAAGCATACGCCTTATTTTAAAACAGTTGAGCAAGAGATTGAACGACTCGGTTTAAAAAACAGGGTTCTATTTTTACAAAATATTCCATTTGCCGATTTACCGGGCATATACCAAATGGCCGATGTTTTTGCTTATCCTTCATTTTACGAAGGCTTTGGCATTCCCATTATCGAAGCTTTGTACTCGGCTGTACCGGTTGTAGCGGCAACAGGCTCATGTTTAGAAGAGGCCGGCGGACCAAATAGTTTATATGTTTCACCTAACGATGCCGGTGCATTAGCCAAAGCCATCAACAGGATTATTGAATCGCCGCAGTTACAAAAAGAAATGAAAGCAAAAGGGCTGGAATTTGTTCAAAAATTCAACAGCCCTGTAGTTACGCAGCAATTAATGGATTGCTATTTAAATATGTTTAGCCAATAATTAAGGCTTATCTTGCCGCTACCATATTTGGTGGATATTGAGCCAATATTTCTTTAACACCGGTATACAGGCGTTGTTCGCGTTTGCTAAAATTATCTAAGTTAAAGCCACTTCCCTGTCCGTGCCAGAATAAAATCTTTTTAGCAGGATCTAAGAAATCGATAATGATGGTACCTTCTATGTATTGGTTTACGTAGCTTGGGCCACCCCAGCCACCCCAACCGCCGCGCCAGCCCCAGCCGCCGCCCCAACCCCATCCACCGTAGTAGGCAGGACCATAAACGTCAGTTTTTTCTCTGGCAACCACAACCAGGTTTACCAATAAATCGGGTTTATCGGCTTTGGTAAATCCTTTGGCATTCATTTCGGCTTCAACAGCCGCCATTAAACGGCGCTTGTCGAGGTTATTTAATTTAACCCTCGCAATACCTTTATCGTAAAAATTATAAGTTTTATAACTATTTAAATCTACGTTTTTATCGTAATCGGATGCGGTGCGGAGTGTGCTACATCCAGCTAATGCCAATACCACTGTAAAAAGCATTAATAATTTTTGAAATGTTTTCATCGTGCGTTTTTTTATGTAAATAACCTGTAATAAATATAACAATTTTAAAATGAAAAGGTTACGGTTGATATAAATTTTACAAATCCATTTGATTTCTATGAAACCTCATTAAAATTTCGATTCGGAAAATGGCTATAAAATTAAATATTGCAGGCTTAAAAAAAATAAACATTAACATAATTTAACTTCCTATTTATAAATACCTTTGCAACATGCTTAGAGACGAAATTAATAAGGCTTTAGAAGTTTTGAAATCAGGCGGGGTTATCCTGTATCCAACCGATACGATCTGGGGTTTAGGCTGCGATGCCAGCAATCCCGAAGCGGTTGATAAAGTATTGAAAATCAAAAACCGTCCGGCAGAAAAGAGCCTGATTGTTTTATTGGATGTAGATAGCAAGTTACAAAGCTATGTGACCGAGATACCAGATGTTGCCTACGATCTGATTGAATATGCAGAAAACCCTTTAACCGTAATTTTCTCAGGCGCAAAAAACCTGGCTCCTAATGTGATTAATGCAGATGGAAGCGTAGGGATCAGGATCGCAAAACACGATTTCTGTACCCCCCTTATTCAGCGTTTCAGAAAACCGATTGTTTCTACCTCAGCTAATTTAAGCGGTCAGCCATCACCTAAATTCTTTGATGACATTGCCCCCGAGATACTGGAGGCAGTTGATTATGTGGTAGACTTTGAACAGGAAAACCGGACTAATAAAAAACCGTCAACCATTGTTAAACTGGGTCCATCCGGACAGTTTGAGTTTATTAGAAAGTAATTTTATTACTTTTGTAATTCATTACCATTATACCCATACCTGAAAGTGCCGGCTATATGCCTTATATTTTCCGGAATTTGGGTTGAGTACTATTATCAACTGCATGCAGCAACACCTACAAAACCCGATTTTTAAAACCTTATCATCAATAGCCGATAAGCACAATACCGAAGCTTATGTTATCGGCGGTTTTGTTCGCGATATCTTTTTAAACCGGCCATCAAAAGATATCGATGTAGTGGTGGTAGGCAGTGGCATTGAGTATGCCGAGGCTGTAGGCAGAAAATTAAACACCAAAGTGGCTGTATTTAAAAACTTTGGTACTGCCAACATTAAATACCAGGATTTAGAGGTAGAATTTGTTGGGGCAAGAAAAGAATCTTATCGATCTGATTCGCGTAAACCTATTGTTGAAGATGGTACTTTAGCAGACGATCAGTTACGTCGCGATTTTACCATCAATGCCCTGGCCATTAACCTGAATGCCGGTAATTTTGGTGAGCTGCTCGATCCTTTTAACGGCATGCAAGATCTGGAAAACAAGCTGATCCGCACCCCACTCGATCCGGAGATTACGTTTTCAGACGATCCCCTGCGCATGATGCGTGCCATCCGTTTTGCCACACAGCTTAACTTCAGTATAGATGAGGCTGCCATAAATGCTATCAAATCGCAGAAACAACGCATCAGCATTGTATCTAAAGAAAGGATAACCGACGAAATGAATAAAATCATTTTATCACCAAAACCTTCTATCGGTTTTAAACACCTTTTTGATACCGGCTTACTGCAGATCATTTTCCCACAAATGGCACAGCTTTATGGAGTGGAAATTATAAAAGGTAAAGGCCATAAAGATAATTTTTACCATACATTAGAGGTACTGGATAATATCTGCGCCGATACCGACGACCTATGGCTACGCTGGGCAGCTATTTTACACGATATTGCCAAACCAGCAACCAAACGTTTTGAAGAAGGTCACGGCTGGACTTTCCACGGTCATGAAGATAAGGGTGCACGCATGGTACCCAAAATCTTTGCACAGTTAAAGCTTCCTTTAAACGAAAAGATGAAGTATGTGCAAAAACTCGTTCAACTGCATTTACGCCCCATCGTACTGGCCCAGGAAACCGTTACCGACTCTGCCGTAAGAAGATTGCTTTTCGATGCCGGAGAGGAAATAGAAAGCCTGATGTTGTTATGCAATGCCGATGTGACCACCAAAAACGAGTATAAAAAAACCAAATACCGCAACAACTTTGAACTGGTTAAACAAAAGCTCAAAGATGTAGAAGAACGCGATAAAATCAGAAACTGGCAACCTCCCATTACAGGCAACGATATTATGGAAACTTTTGGGCTAAGCGCCGGTAAAGAAGTAGGGTTAATTAAAAATGCAATCCGCGAAGCCATACTGGAGGGAGAAATCACAAACGATTACAACGAAGCGTTTAACTTTATGCTCGATCAGGCAAAACAAATGGGATTAAATCCTGTTAAATAATCATTTAATTGCCTAAATCATCCCCTCTTACCTTGTTTTGTGACGTTTGATGTTTTGTGGTAATGCAAATTAACTTTATTTTTACGGTTCCAAAATACAATAATGGCTATTTATAAATTTAGAATTACTTTCGAAGATTATGATGATGTTGTGAGAGAGATCGACATTAAATCAAATCAGACATTTGAAGACCTGCACAAGGCTATTCACAGATCTACAGGTTACAATGCCGAAAAATCTTCGTCTTTTTATGTAAGTACCGACAATTGGTTAAAGGGTGATGAAATTGCCTATTTACCAAGCGAGCGTAAAAAAGACCGTGTAGTTTTAATGGAAAATTCGAAATTAAGCGGTTTTATTGAAGATCCACACCAAAAGTTTTATTACATCTATAACTTCGATCGTCCGTACGATTTCCACGTGGAACTGGTTAAAATTATTTTAGATGCCGATCCGAATATCGAATATCCGTTTTTAGCCAAAAGTACCGGCGAAGCGCCTAAAATTTTCGAAAGCAGCAATGCTCCCGTTGCCGATCCCGGTTTAGCCGCTGGTGCTGCTGCAGGTGAATTCGATTTCTTAAACGAAATGAATTTTGTACCTGAAGATACCGACGAGCTGGAAGCCATGGGCGATATGGGTATTAACGAAGAAGAACGCGATGAAGATGAAGAAAACGAAGAGGACGAATTTGGAGATGAGTTTTCTGACAACGACAATTACGATGATGATAATCACAAAGATGATTATTAATTTGTTCAATAAAATCTAAAACATATCAAGTCAGGTGTATAACATCTGACTTTTTCATTTTAAAAACATGATGTCTGCCGCAAGTAGCACCGATCAAAAAACGAAAACTTTAATCTCTGTTGTAGGTCCTACTGCAATTGGTAAAACTGCTTTGGCTATTCAGCTGGCACAACATTTTGGTACTGAAATTATTTCTGCCGATTCACGTCAGTTTTTCAGGGAGATGGAAATTGGTACCGCCAAGCCCGATGCAACGGAACTAGCCGCAGCTAAACATCATTTCATTAACTCACATTCGGTTGCTCAACTGTTTAGCACTGGTGATTTTGAAGTTGAAGGTTTACAAGTACTGGATCAGATTTTCGAAAATCACGACATAGCTATTATGGTTGGCGGTTCGGGCCTTTATATCAATGCCTTAATTAACGGTTTAGACGAAATGCCCGAAATTGATCTGGCCATCCGTGAAAAACTGAATAATCAATTCGAAACGGAAGGCATCACAACCATTCAGCAACAGCTGGCCGAGGCAGATCCCGAATATTTTGCAAAGGTAGATCAGCAAAATCCGCAGCGCATGATCAGAGGGCTGGAAGTGTTTTTATCTACCGGCCAGAAACTTTCTGCTATGCTCTCGGCCACTAAAAAAGAACGGCCATTTAACATTGTTAAAATTGGGCTAAATACCGACAGGGCAGTTTTGTACGACAGAATTAACCGCCGGGTAGACCAAATGATCGATATGGGGCTTTTAAATGAAGTGAAGAGACTAGTAGATTTCAGGAAATACAACGCGCTTAACACAGTTGGTTACAGCGAAATTTTCGACTATTTAGACGGAACAATTTCTTTAGACGCGGCCATTGCAGCCATTAAGCAAAATACCCGCCGTTTTGCCAAACGTCAGCTAACCTGGTTTAGAAGAGATGAGGAAATTAACTGGTTCGAGCCTGATGAAAAGGAGAAAGTGCTTCAGTTGATCAACGAAAAACTGATTAACAAAAAAGGCTAACTTATAAAGAAAGTCTAAATGAGTTTGTCAGGTTGAGCTTGTCGAAACGCTTTAAGATGTTTAGACAAGTCCTTCGACAGGCTCAGGATGACAATCTATTAGAAGATAGCCTTTTTCTCTGTGTAATCCACTTAATTAATTCGGGAACTTCACCCCTCTATACTGAGTAATATCAACAGTTGGAATAGTAGCACCATATTTGGAATTTATTGCCTCAATAAATACATTGGCAATTACAGCATTTCCGCGTGGGGTTAAATGAATTCCATCCAAAGAAAAGGCGCCACCACTAATAAATGCGGCATTAATACCTACCCCCTGAATATTCAAACCTGTTTTAACCTGATTAAAATAATCATAAGTATCTGCAATGGCTAAACCTTTGCTGGTAGCTAACGATTTAATGCTGCTGTTATAGCTATTTACGTAATCTTTAATTTTAATTACTTCGTCTTTATCAAGCACCCAGTTGTTTGCAATTGGGTTTAACGGATGTAAACCATAAGGAATGGTACCCTGACCGAATAAACCGGCAGACTGAAATGGTAAGCGAATTAAATCTTCGGAAGTTGCTGCCCTGACTGTACCTGTTCCTGTTTGGATATATACTGCTGTAGCAGCCGGATTAATGGCTTTTGCAGCAGCCAATAAAGCTGGTACTGTTACAGTATTAAAATAAGGAATAGCCGTTACATCCGGAATGGTAGCTACAATACCTTTTTGGCCGTTTGCAGTTAAAACATTCAACATATTTGTGTACAATGATGCAAAAGTAACTTTATCGGTTAAGGTAGTTGTTGGATCGCCAGTAACTGCAACTGCACCATTTAAGGCATATCCCAATACATCATTATTACCTAGCCAAAGCGAGAAAAAGGTATGATTTCTGCCCTGAATAAACTGAAAATAATTGGTTTTGCCTACCTGTGCATCAGCCAGTAAACGCTCAAAGAAAGGGTTGGCAGCACTGAAAGTTAAAGTTGGATCGAAAGATAAATCGAGACGCATACCCGGAATACCCAGGTTTTGAACTTCACCACTGTATTTATCCAGATGTTTTGCTGCATCTCTGTAAGCCAGTTTATCTGCAACAGGTGTTAGCGTTGGTGTACCATTAACGAGTGCGGTTAAAGCAAGATAGCCTGAACCATTTGAATGCTCCTCAGTAAAAAACGGTGAGGTAAAGGCACCTCCACCCACTGTGGCCATTTTAGCTGCGATTAAGTTCGGGTAAGCCACTTTTTGCCCTTCCAGGTATAATCCACCATCTGCATACCCCGAAGTTAAAGAGTTACCAACGGCAATATATTTGCTAAAATTAGCTTGTCCTGCGGTTGAACCTGCAGGTGTTTCTATTTCGGGTTTACAGGCTGCTGTAAAAAGGATGGCAGCAGCAATGAAACTATTTAATATATATCTTTTCATTTATAATCTCTCCTACCATTTATAAGTTAATGAAATACCTGGTGCATAAACCAGGGTCTTAAATGTACCGTCTAAACCAGTTTCGATGTTCTTTTGCTTGCGCGATTTCACATCTTCGAAGAAAAAAGAAGCATTTACTTCGAAATGGCTGGTAGGGGTATAACCTAAACCCGCACTTAAAATATAACGGTCGGCATCAGGTGCTTCGGGTGTTACATAACCATCCTGAACCGGAGAGAATGCATAGCCTACACCTGCCCTTAGCGCCAGTTTTTCTGAAGCCTGGTGATTGATCCCTAATTTAAACGATGAACCATCGCGGTAATTACGGGCAGATTTAGTTTGCGAAGATCCGTTAACAGGTTGCGCATAATTAAAAGTTAAATCCTGATAAACATGCCATTGCACCCAGCTGGCATCAAAAGCCAACGTAGTGCTTTGCGATAGCGGAATACCTACCCCCAGACTTGTAGTTGCCGGCAATGGTAATTCTGCATTAAAAGTATTGCCTGCCGGGAAAGCACCGGTTAACGATTTTGGCACATCAAACCCCGCCGATCCATTGTCTAATTTGGTTACCACTTTTGATTTGTGCACCAAAGCAAACGAAATATTGCTGAGTGTTTTGATGTATAAACCCGCATTCCAGCCGTAACCTTTTCCGGTACCTTCTAAAGTAGCATGACCAGAGTGGCCATCAGGGAAATTAACAGGAAGTGCGCGTTGCAGATTTACTTCGCCATGGTTATACACAAAACCTGCACCAATACCAATACGATCGGTTATCTTAATACTCAACGTAGGCTGAAAGTAAATGGCTTTCAGGTTTAAAGAGGTAAGGGCATATCTACCTGACCAGTTGTCGCCCCAATCTACCAAACCGCCAAAAGGGGTGTAAACGCCCAAACCCAGTTTCCATTTGTTGGATTTCGGTCCCCAAACCGCATAAAACTCGAAAGGTGGAGCAATTTTGTTCTTTACATTTTCGGTAATATCCGAACCTGACTGTTTAAACGCTGATTTAAACAACAATGGGTTTACGCCTGCTGAAACTGAGTTTTTCTCTAAGAAAGTTACTGCTCCGGGATTATAAAATACAGAAGCCTCGTCTAAAGCCAATGCAGAACCTGCACCTGCCATACCAATTTGCTTCTGACCTTGTAAATTAACCTGAAAGCCCTGCCCCAGAACCCACAATGGAGCAGAAAGTAATACGCTCAATAAGATTTTTTTCATTTATAGATGGTTATAGCACAAATATATATTATGCTAACATAGCATACAAACATTTGTTTGTAAGAATCTTAATATACTTAGGCCTGAGCAGTAGGTCCTCCGAAGCCCATCGGAAATGGTGGCTCTTCCTGGGTTTTAATACGGCCATTTACGGCTTCGAATTTCTGTATATTATCTTCTAATGCTGATAATAAGCGCTTTGCGTGCTCGGGTGTTAAAATAATACGCGATTTTACCTTTGCTTTAGGAATACCAGGCATTACACGGATAAAATCCAACACAAATTCGGTATTCGAATGGGTGATAATGGCCAGGTTTGAAAAAATTCCTTCAGCAATTTCTTCTGACAGCTCTATATTTAACTGGTTTTCGTTTTGTTGTTCTTCCATAATAGCTCAAAAATAAAAAATTCCGCAGCTTAATGGCGGAATTTAAAATATAATATTAAAAACTTGCGATCCTCGTTATTTCAGCATAAAGTTAATGATGCCAATAACAGCGCCTACGATGGCTAGAAACTGCACAAGCCCAACTAAATAGATCGATTTGGAAAGCTCCGATTTAACTTGCAAGATATATTCTTTTGTATTGGCTATATCTTCTTTTGTCGCTAAAATTTCCCGTTTATTTTCAAATTCAGCTTTCACCTCATCTTTAACAAAAGAAACTAATTCTTCGGCCTCTTTCTCCCCAAGTTTTAATTTAAGTATCTGAAAAAGTTGAATTTCTGTAACGCTCATTGCACTTATTTTTTATTAAATCTACAAAATCTATTCCAAATAAAAAATTCAGTAACAATGTCATTCCATCTCATTTATTTCGCTAAAAAATCTAACTCTGCAATGGCCAGCGCTTTTTTACCTCCGGCAATGAGCGTAGCCTTTACCTGTATGTATTTAGCCGAAATTACCTTTTTAAAATAATGTGTCCTTGGCGTAGGGTCGTTAATTAAGTTCCCGAATTCAAATGTTTCAGCATCAGTCCAGGTTTGGCCATCGTTGCTAATTTGGATCACCCCTTTTTCCATCATACCGTCTAAAAATTGCGCAGGTGGCGTATAGATAAATCCGGTTAAGTTATAGCTGTTGTCTAAATCTAATGCTATTTTGTGTTCAGCATCGTTTGAAGCAGATAGCCAATAGCTCTGTTTATTGGCATCGAAAGCCATACCTGCGGTACGTCTGTTCATTTCGCTGTCGGCAGCTAATAATTTCCAGTCTTTTTTCACTATCCCAAAAGTCTCAGAAGCTATGGCCCCTTTTTCATTTTTGATGATTGCTATTGCTTTAACCTCGCCTTTTGCAATCTGTACAGGGCCAGTATATTTATTGGCGCTTGCATTGGGTACGCTACCATTGGTGGTATAATAAATTGCTACTCCTTTATTCAGATTAGCCGTTGCATTTTCGCCATGCGGTTTCCAGCCAAACTCGTGCATTTTAGGAGAAATGGTAGTTAAACCGTTTGCATCTCTTGTAAACTGCAATTGTGGTGGATGTGTGCGGTAATAATGTGCTGAAATGGTAGCAATTGCCGGATTTGCTCTTGACGAAAGTACTGTTAGCCTGAATTTCGAAGTGGTAATTTCAGGAAAACGCAGAATACGTTTATATCCAACATTGGTAGCTTCGGCAATTTTTTGCCATTTATTGCCAATCCAGGCTTCTAACTGGTGTTGTGTTACACGTTCACTAAAACCGGCAATATCTTCCTGTATTACAATCCGGTTTACAGTAACTGGTTTAAGAGTAGTAATTTCGATGCTTTTTTGCTGGTTATTAAGTAGAACATAGGTGTGTAAATTGTTATCCAGCACCTGTTTCGCACCTTTAGCGCCGGCAAATAAGTCTTTACCATAAGTGTCGTTTATGCGTTTACCTACTTCATTCAGCACTTTTACATCTTCATCCGAAAATTTCCCATTCCTGTTCGGTGGGATATTAAGCAAAAAGGTCGAATTTCCACCCACAGAACGTTCGTAAATATCGAAAACATCGTCGGCACTGCGTACTTTTTGTTTATCATCATCGCGGTAAAACCACCCTTCCCTGATAGAGGTATTGGTTTCTGCCTGTTGGTAGTGCAGGAATTTAGCTTTGTACAGTTGCTCATCACTGCCCAGGTCTTTATCAGTAAGATCAGGAAAATGTGTAGCCATATCCGGATTTTCGCTAAAAGGTAATACATTCCATTCTGTGTTTCGTGTTGCGCCGGCTTCGTTTCCGCACCAGCGGATATCTTCACGACCGAAAATTACCGCTTTAGGGGCCAAAGTATGGATGAGTTTTTTCCAGGCCAGATAATTGTACTGCTGCCCGCCTTTTGTTTTAGGATGCGCGCCATCAAACCAAACTTCATCTATTGGTCCGTATTCAGTTAAAACCTCGAATAGCTGGTTGAGAAAGTATTCATTGTAATCGTCAACTTCGAATTGAAATTTGGTCTGATTGGCAAAAGGTCTTCCTGCTACCGCCCTGGGAATAGTGCGTGTAGTAGTTTTGCTTAGGTTGCCATATAAACCTGCTGCATCTTCCATTTGAAATAAATCAGCCGGCGATAAATAAATCCCCAGTTTTAAGCCATACTTCTTACAGGAGGCAGAAAGTTCTTTCAAAATATCGCCTCTACCGTCTTCAAAACCACTTGACATGATGCCGTGTTTAGTATAGCGGCTTTGCCAAAGTACGAAACCATCATGGTGTTTCACGGTTAGCAATACCATTTTCATCCCCGCTGTTTTCATCGCCTGACACCATTGGTCGGTATGCAGTTCCTTCAGATCAAAAATTTTAGGGTCTTCTTTACCATTTCCCCATTCCATCCGGGTAAAAGTATTGGGACCGAAATGGATAAATGCAATAAATTCGTTTTTTAAAGCACTTAACTGGTTGGGTGTTGGTACTACGTGGCTGGCCTTAGCTATAATGGCCGCTTTACTATCAGTTGGTTCAATTGCAATGGTATTTTGCAACTTGATATTGTTGCTTTGGGCAAGCGCATGCGCTGTGAATGTGGCTATGATAGCCGATGTAATCAATATTCGTTTCATTAATGTTTTGTGTGTATCATTTGTGTGTTTAAAATTATCGTTTGGTTCAGGTTAATTCATAAACCAAATTGGCCGCTTATTCATGTATATTATCATTTCCCTCCATAAAATCGTGTAAGCGGCTAATGGTTATTTATGAAGGTTTTCTTTAAAAGGATAAAACTTAACCCAATCAATTTCCATTTCAACCGGTAAATCGGCATCTTTTATTTTGCCTACCCAGCTTCCGCCGAGTTGCATATCAAGCAGCAGGTAATGATTTACACCAAAGGGGAATTGTCCTTGCGCTGTAGTAGCTATTTTGGGGTAGGTAAAAGTTTTTTTATTATTAACGAAGAATACCAAACTATCAGGATATTTCTCCACGGCATAGGTATTAAATTCGGCAGGATTAATCTTCGCAATACCGCCAGATTTGGGTCTATCTTTTATTTTGAGCGTTAGCGTGTAATAAGTATGAATGGTTTGATAGGCGATGGAGTCAAAATTTAAACGTTCCATAATATCAATCTCGCCACCATCGGGCCATTTGCTGTTTTCGGCCAGCAACCAAAAAGCTGGCCAGGCACCCTTTGCGCCATTTAGTTTCGCCTTAATTTCTAAACGGCCAAAACCAAAGCTCTTTTTATCTTTTGTATAAATGCCACCTGTTAAATACCGGGAAGTATCCTTAGCTAAATCATTATTTTTTATTCCCCTGAGGATCATTTTACCATCATGTAAGGCATAACAAGTATCGTTATTGCTCATGTGCCTGTTCCAGTCTGCCCCACCCCGTGGTATCTTAGACCAATATTGAGTATCGAAACTACCTTTTTGATTAAAATCTTCTGTCCACGAAGCCCGGCCACGATAAGCCTTATTAACCGAACACGAATACAACAAAACCAGCAACAAAGCCAGCCAGCTCATTTTTTTCATCTCAAATTATCTTTTTGTGTTTAAAATTTTCCTGATTACTTTTTCATAGGCATCTGCATATTGCATCATGCCCAAATCGTTCGGATGGGTACCATCAATGGTGCTATCGTCGGTAAAGCCGATCTCTTTTGCTGTTAAAAGGTAAAGATCCTTTATACCCGACTTCCTGAGTTTTTGGAAAGTATTATTCAGTATTTGGGAAGTCCAGATGTATCTGGCCGTAAGCGCCGAATCGAGGTTAACTGATGGTAAACCGGAGCTGTGCTCAACCAATAAAACCGGGATATTTGGGTGCTTTGCTTTTAAGCTTTGTACCGAGCTGGTAATTCGTTTCTCAATTTCTTCCGCTGGATAAACATTTTTATCATGCAGGTTTGGCTGACAATCGAGCACAAAAAGCCTGGCATTGGTCTGGTTCATTAAATCGATAAGTGGTGCTTCTAATCTTCCATTACCCGAAAAGCCCAGGTTAATTACTGGTTGATTTAACTGTCGTCCTAAAATGTTAAGCCAGGCCATTCCCGGTCTGCTGGCGCTGGCACCCTGCATAATCGAAGTGCCATAAAACACCAGCACAGGTTGGTCGTCTACATTTTCAGCTACAAAATCAGCATTAGCCGCCACACCTATTTTTAACCATTTAGGGGTATTGTACAGTGGCAGGTATAAACGAAACTTTTTGATTGATACGGTGGTATTAAAATTTTCATAGCTGTACGTAACTGTATCTTTATAGCTATAAGCAGCTTTAATCCAGTGCCATTTATTTTCAGTGTCCTGCGCATATAAATCTACTCCACTCACACCTAATGTTGGCATGTTATCTAAACTCTTGGTTCCGGCAAGCTGATATTTTACTACAATTTTTTTCGCATTGGTAGTAAAATCGATGTACTCGCCAGCAGTGTTCTTAGCTAAGTTCCAGACCTCTTTGCGTAAATCTTTTTCTGCTACCACCGGCAAACGGTTATAATAATTGGCACTATCGGTATTTTGCCAGGCCTTGCCCTTTAAGGTAACAGCAGTATTTAACCTGGGGTTAAACCACTTCAAACCGGCATCGGTTTGGGCATACGTGGTCTGGTTCAGCATCATGAAGGGAGCCAGCAAACCTAAAAAAATAATGGATCTCATATATCTGGTTCAGGATCTAAAATTTGGTTAATAGTTAATGGGCAAGCAGTTAGCGTTATAAATAATCATCTAAAAATTACCCAACAAGGAACATACTAATCGGCAATAAGACGCTAAATAAACTTGTGTTGACTAAGTTAATTAAACGAAATACAATAAAATTAAAGATTTGATAACCAGCGCCTACGCAAACGGTTGATAAATTGTAACAAAACAGATAGTTCCTGTAACAACGAAAAAAGCCCCTTTTTAAGGAGCTTTGCTATCGCTTTAAAGCAAAAATAATTGTTATACGAACTATAAAGCCTGATTAAAAACTTTTAAAGCTTCCTGATCATCGTAAGCGACAATTAGTTTATTTAGTTTCTTTTTAAGTTCGTTTTTGATTGTGTTATAATGCTTATCATCAACAATATTATTTAACTCGCTGGGATCCTTCTTCAAATCGTATAATTCCCAGGCTTCTGTACCTTTATAAAAGCGAACCAGCACATAATCATCTGTGCGGATGCCAAAATGCGGCGATACGTAGTGTGGCCCCGGATATTCGTAATAATGGTAGTAAGCGCCATCTTTTGACCAGTTTTTTATTTGCGGATTCTTTAACACCGGCAGGAAAGATTTGCCCTGCATAAAGTCAGGTTTTGCAATGCCCGAAAAATCAAGAATGGTTGGTGCCCAATCTACATTGGAAATGATCTGGTTTACTTTTTTATCCTTAAGCGCCGGCAATTGCGGCATCCGGATGATGAATGGCGTACGAAGCGATTCTTCATAGATAAAGCGTTTATCAAACCAGCCATGCTCGCCCAGGTAAAAACCCTGATCGGATGCATAAATTACAATGGTATTTTCGCTCAGTCCATTTTTATCGAGATAATCTAATATTTCGCCAATGTTCCGGTCTAAAGATTTAGCTGTAGCGTAATAATCTTTCATATACCGCTGAAATTTCCATTCTTTTAACGCATTGCCGGTTAAATTCAGTTGCGCAAATTCTTTAGCAAGTTGACCATAATAATTTCGGTATGCCTTGCTCTGCACGCTATCCATCCGCGCGTATTCGCCTTGCTGATAGTAGCGCATCATCGATTCTTCGATCTCCTTTCCTTTAACAGCTGGCTTTGCAGGCTGATTATTCACCTTTGGTTTTTCGCCAAAGGGCTGATTAATCTTTAAATCGGTTTTAAGCGTCAGCACATCTCCAACGCTCATTAACTGTTTAGCAGCAGCTGTTCTTCCTTTGTAATCATCATAAAAGGTTGCAGGTAAAGGAAACTTAACCGAATCGTAAGCACCAAGGTCTTGTAAATCGGGCAGCCATTCTCTGTGTGTGGCCTTCTCGCCTACCACCAGGAAAAAAGGTTTATCGGGGTTTCTGTCTTTTAAATATTTTTTGGTGAGTTCGGTAATCACCTCTGTTACGTAACCATGGTACAACAGGGTATCGTTCTTTTGGTTAATAAAATCGGGGTTAAAGTAGTGCCCCTGAACCGGCATCACATTCCAGTAATCGAAACCTTTGGGCAAGCTGCCTAAATGCCATTTCCCAATCCAGGCGGTTTGATAACCATTTTGGCTCAAAATTTCGGGTAAAAAACGTTGATTGGTATCCAAAACCCCATCATTAACCTTGTAACCATTTTTATGACTGTATTGCCCGGTAATAAATGCCGCACGACTTGGTCCGCAAATGGCGTTGGATACAATTGCATTATTAAACAAAGCGCCTGATTTTGCCAAACGGTCTATGTTGGGTGTACTGATTAATTTATTACCATAAGCACCAATGGCCTGATAGGCATGATCATCAGACAGAATAAAAATAATATTAGGCTGCTTATGCTGTGCAAAAACTACTACATGGAAGCAAAAGAATAACAGGATTAAAATTTTCTTCATGGGGATGGTATAATTTGGCTTAACCACTACGGCGAAACGGTACAAATATAATTTCTTTTTGTAATGGATAATTTGATAAATCCAATTTGGCCGGTAAACAAAAAAACCCCGGCAAAATGCCGGGGTTTCAATTATCATGCGCTTAAATATTAAGCTTCTACTTCTTCTTGTTTCGAAGCCAATAATTTGTCGTATTCTTCTTGAGAACCTACAATGATACGCTCGTAACCACGTACACCAGTACCTGAAGGGATTAAGTGACCTACGATCACGTTTTCTTTCAAGCCTAACATGTTATCGCGTTTACCTGCAATCGCTGCCTCATTTAATACTTTCGTAGTTTCCTGGAACGAAGCCGCAGAAATGAACGATTTAGTACCTAATGATGCACGGGTAATACCTTGTAGAATTGAACTGGCAGTTGCCGGTCTTGCATCTCTCACCGTGATCTGTTTTAAATCTTTACGTTTTAACTGAGAATTTTCGTCTCTTAATTTACGTAATGATACAATCTGACCTGGTTTGAATTCAGTCGAATCACCTGCGTCTTCAACAACTTTCTTGTCGTACATCGCATCGTTTTCTTCTGAGAAGTCCCAACGATCTACTGCATTGTTTTCTAAGAAAATAGTATCTCCCGGATCCTCGATGTGAACTTTCTGCATCATCTGGTGAACAATTACCTCGAAGTGTTTATCGTTAATTTTCACACCTTGTAAACGGTAAACCTCCTGGATACCATTTACTAAGTACTCCTGAACTGCTGCAGGGCCTTTAATTGCAAGGATATCAGCCGGAGAAATTGAACCATCAGATAATGGCATACCTGCTTTCACAAAGTCGTTATCCTGTACAAGGATGTGTTTCGACAATGGAACAAGGTATTTTTTAACTTCACCATCTTTCGATTCGATTGTGATCTCGCGGTTACCACGTTTAACGCCACCTAAAGTTACCACACCATCAATTTCGGTTACTACAGCCGGGTTAGATGGGTTACGTGCTTCAAATAGTTCGGTTACACGAGGTAAACCACCCGTAATATCTCGGGTTTTACCAGTTGCACGCGGGATTTTAGCAATGATCTGACCAGTTTGGATAGCTTCACCTTCATCAACTGAAACGTGTGCTCCTACCGGAATGTTATAACCTTTGATAAACTCGCCTTTTTTGTCAACAATCTGAACTGAAGGGTTTTTAGTTTTATCACGGGTATCGATAATTACTTTTTCACGGTGACCAGTTTGCTCATCAGACTCTTCACGGTAAGTTACACCATCGATAATGGCATCGAATTGTGCTTTACCGGCAAACTCTGAAAGGATAACCGCGTTGTACGGATCCCACGAACAAATTTTATCGCCTTTAGTTACTTTATCGCCTTCTTTAACGAATAAATATGCACCGTAAGGAATGTTGTTGGTTACGATCACGCGACCGCTTCCTGGTTCAACAATTCTAAACTCACCTGAACGGCCCAATACAACCTGTACGGTACCATCTTCAGTTTGTGTATCTACAGTACGAATGTTTTCGAACTCAACCACACCATCAAACTTAGCTACGATGTTAGATTCTGCAGCGATGTTTGATGCAGTACCACCCACGTGGAAAGTACGAAGTGTTAACTGTGTACCCGGCTCACCGATTGACTGTGCTGCAATTACACCAACAGCCTCACCTCTTTGAACACGTTTACCAGACGCTAAGTTACGGCCATAACATAAGGCACAAACACCACGTTTAGATTCGCAGGTTAATACCGAACGGATTTCGATACCTTCAAGCGGCGATTCTTCAATTGTTTTAGCTACATCTTCATCAATATCTTGACCAGCAGCTACCAATAACTCACCATTTAAAGGATTGTACACATCGTGTAATGATGTACGACCTAAAATACGCTCGTATAATGGTTCAACAATATCTTCGTTATCTTTCAATGCGGTTGTGTACATACCTCTTAAAGTACCACAATCCTCATCGTTAACAATCATATCCTGAGCAACGTCATGCAAACGACGGGTTAAGTAACCCGCATCGGCAGTTTTTAACGCCGTATCAGCCAAACCTTTACGGGCACCGTGTGTAGAGATGAAGTACTCTAATACCGATAAACCTTCTTTAAAGTTTGATAAAATCGGGTTTTCAATGATATCGCCACCTGAACCTGATTTTTGAGGCTTAGCCATCAAACCACGCATACCGCAAAGCTGACGAATCTGCTCTTTAGATCCACGTGCTCCCGAGTCAAGCATCATGTAAACCGAGTTAAAGCCCTGGTTATCTGACGATAACTGAGTCATAACGAAAGTAGTTAACCTGTTGTTGATACGGGTCCAGATATCGATAATCTGGTTGTAACGTTCGTTGTTGGTAATGAAACCCATGTTATAGTTGTTTCTTACCTCTTCAACTTCTGCTGCAGCCTGCTCTAATAATGTATGTTTCTCTACCGGAATGTTTACGTCTTGTAAGTTGAACGATAAACCTCCCTGGAACGCCATTTTGAAACCTAATTCTTTGATATCATCAAGGAACTGAGAAGCACGTGCCATACCAGTCATTTTAACTACTTCACCGATAATATCTCTTAACGATTTTTTAGTTAATAACTCGTTGATATAACCCACTTCTTCCGGAACCAACTGGTTGAATAATACTCTACCAACAGTAGTTTCGGTTAATTTGTTAGCGATAGTGCCATCAGCTTGTTTCACATTTACCCTTACTTTGATAAATGCGTGCAAGTCTAATTCTTTCTCGTTATAAGCAATAATTACTTCTTCCGGAGAATAGAAAGCAGAATCCTGTCCTTTAACCACTCTTGTTTCATCAGTTCTGCGGCCTTTAGTAATGTAATAAAGACCCAAAACCATATCCTGCGATGGTACAGTAATTGGCGTACCGTTTGCAGGGTTTAAGATGTTGTGTGCAGCCAACATTAATACCTGGGCTTCCAAAATTGCTGCGTTACCTAGTGGTAAGTGGACAGCCATCTGGTCACCGTCAAAATCGGCGTTGAATGCGGTACAAACTAATGGGTGTAACTGGATCGCTTTTCCTTCGATTAGTTTTGGCTGGAAAGCCTGGATACCTAATCTGTGAAGCGTAGGTGCACGGTTTAATAATACCGGGTGACCTTTTAATACGTTCTCCAGGATATCCCAAACTAAAGGATCTTTTCTATCTACAATTTTCTTAGCTGATTTAACTGTTTTTACCACACCACGTTCAATCATCTTACGGATGATGAATGGTTTGTAAAGCTCAGCAGCCATATCTTTAGGAATACCGCACTCGTGTAATTTAAGGCTAGGCCCTACAACAATTACCGAACGTGCCGAGTAATCCACACGTTTACCCAATAAGTTCTGACGGAAACGACCTTGTTTACCTTTCAAAATATCTGAAAGTGATTTTAAAGCACGGTTACCTTCAGTTTTTACTGCGTTAACTTTACGTGAGTTATCGAATAACGAATCTACAGCTTCCTGTAACATACGTTTCTCGTTACGTAAAATTACCTCTGGTGCTTTAATCTCGATCAAACGTTTTAAACGGTTGTTACGGATAATTACACGACGGTATAAATCATTTAAATCTGAAGTAGCGAAACGACCACCTTCTAATGGCACCAACGGACGTAATTCTGGTGGAATAACCGGAACGATTTTAACAATCATCCACTCAGGGCGATTCTCGATACGGGTATTGGCACCACGGAAAGCTTCTACAACCTGAAGACGTTTTAACGCCTCATTTTTACGTTGCTGAGAAGTTTCGTTAGCCGCCTGGTGACGTAAGTCGTAAGATAAAGTATCTAAATCAATACGTTTTAATAAATCTTCTAATGCTTCAGCACCCATTTTGGCGATGAATTTATTAGGATCTTTATCATCCAAGTATTGGTTTTCTTTAGGTAATTTATCTAAGATATCTAAATATTCTTCTTCCGTTAAGAAGTCCATATAGTTGATACCTTCTTCAGCCATTAGACCAGACTGAATAACTACGTAACGCTCGTAATAGATAATTAAATCTAATTTTTTAGTAGGTAAACCTAATAAATAACCGATTTTGTTTGGTAAAGAACGGAAATACCAGATGTGTGCAACAGGAACCACCAAAGCGATGTGCCCCATACGCTCACGACGTACTTTCTTTTCAGTTACTTCAACACCACAACGATCACAAACAATACCCTTATAACGGATACGTTTGTATTTACCGCAATGACATTCGTAATCTTTTACCGGACCAAAAATACGCTCACAGAACAAACCATCACGCTCAGGTTTGTAAGTACGGTAGTTAATGGTTTCTGGTTTCAACACCTCACCGCTTGAACGTTCCAGAATAGTTTCCGGAGACGATAAGCTAATCGTGATTGATGTGAAATTGCTTTTTAATTTATTATCCTTTTTGTAAGACATATCTTTTTGTTTTTAGTAGCAAGTACCTAGTATCAAGTATCTAGACGGGTAATCCGATCTTGATACTCGATACTTTAATACTTAATACTTAGTCTAACGTAATATCTAAACCTAAACCGCGTAACTCATGTACCAATACGTTAAACGATTCTGGTACACCCGGAGTTGGTAGGTTTTCACCTTTAACAATGGCTTCGTAAGTTTTGGCCCTTCCGATTACATCATCCGACTTAACGGTTAAGATCTCCTGAAGAATATTAGCAGCACCGAATGCTTCTAATGCCCAAACCTCCATCTCACCAAAACGCTGACCACCGAACTGGGCTTTACCACCCAATGGTTGTTGTGTAATTAATGAGTATGGTCCGATTGAACGGGCGTGCATCTTATCATCAACCATGTGACCTAGTTTCAACATGTAGATAATACCTACAGTTGTGGTCTGATCGAAACGCTCACCTGTTAAACCATTGTATAAGTAGGTTTTTCCTGAAGCAGGAACTCCCGCTTTAGCAATCCACTCTTCAACCTCATCGTGCGTAGCACCATCAAAAATCGGAGTTGCAAATTTAACACCCAATTCTTTACCGGCCCAGGCCAATACGGTTTCGTAGATCTGACCAAGGTTCATACGTGAAGGTACACCCAGTGGGTTCAACACGATATCAACCGGGCTACCATCAGCTAAGAAAGGCATATCTTCATCACGTACAATACGTGCAACAATACCTTTGTTACCGTGGCGACCTGCCATTTTATCACCTACTTTTAACTTACGTTTTTTAGCAACATAAACTTTTGCCATTTGTACAATACCCGATGGAAGCTCATCACCTACACTGATCGCAAATTTATCGCGTTTGTAAGCACCAAGTTCTTCGTTAACACGGATACCGTAGTTGTGAAGCAACATTTTAATCAGCTCGTTTTTATCATCATCAGTAGTCCATTTGTTAGGGCTAATGTGGTTATAATCAAGCTCTGCTAAAATTTTCTGAGTAAATTTAGCGCCTTTAGCAACTAATAATTCTTTGTAAATATTAAATACACCCTGCGATGTTTTTCCGTTTACAATAGCGAATAATTTGTCTACTAATTCGTTCTTTAACTTCTCAGTTACGGTGTTATAGCCTTTATCTAACTTCTCAATTGCCGATTTTTCTTCAGCTTTGGTAGTTTTCTTAGCACGGCTGAATAATTTAGTATCAATTACCACACCCTGGATTGAAGGAGGAGTTTTTAAAGACGCATCTTTAACATCACCTGCTTTATCACCGAAGATTGCACGTAGTAATTTCTCTTCCGGTGAAGGATCAGACTCACCTTTAGGGGTAATCTTACCAATTAAAATATCACCTTCTTTTACTTCAGCACCGATACGGATAATACCGTTTTCATCAAGGTCTTTTGTAGCCTCTTCAGAAACGTTCGGGATATCTGGTGTTAATTCCTCTTCTCCACGTTTAGTATCACGTACTTCTAATTCAAACTCTTCAATATGCAATGAAGTGAAAACGTCATCACGAACAATACGCTCATTGATTACAATCGCATCCTCAAAGTTGAAACCTTGCCAAGGCATGAATGCCACTTTTAAGTTTCTACCCAATGCCAATTCGCCATCTTCAGTAGCATAACCTTCGCATAGTACCTGACCTTTACTTACTTTCTGACCTTTCTTAACGATTGGTTTTAAGTTGATACAGGTATTCTGGTTGGTTTTTTTGAATTTGATTAAACGGTATGTTTTGCTATCACCTTCAAATGAAACTAAACGATCATCTTCGTTACGCTCATATTTAATGGTAATTTCGTTTGCATCTACATATTCAACAACACCGTCACCTTCTGCATTGATCAAAGTTCTTGAATCGCGGGCAACGCGACCTTCCAAACCTGTACCAACGATTGGTGCTTCAGGACGTAACAATGGTACGGCCTGACGTTGCATGTTCGATCCCATCAATGCCCTGTTCGCATCATCATGTTCTAAGAACGGAATTAACGAAGCAGCAATTGAAGTAATCTGGTTAGGTGCAACGTCCATCAAGTCTAATTTCTCAGGCTCGATAATCGGGAAGTCACCCTCGTAACGTGCTTTAACACGTGGCGTAGAGAACACACCTTTATCATCATACTCAGCGTTAGCCTGAGCAATGGTTTTACCATCCTCATCCTCTGCCGATAAATAGATAACGTCTGAATCTACAACTACTTTACCATCTTCAACGCGTTTGTATGGTGTTTCAATGAAACCTAAATTGTTGATTTTTGCATGCACACAAAGTGATGAAATCAAACCAATGTTTGGTCCCTCTGGAGTTTCAATTGTACATAAACGACCGTAGTGCGTGTAGTGAACGTCACGTACCTCGAAACCAGCACGCTCGCGGGATAAACCACCCGGACCTAAAGCTGATAAACGGCGTTTGTGCGTAATCTCTGCCAATGGATTGGTTTGATCCATGAACTGAGATAACTGGTTTGTACCAAAGAAAGAGTTGATTACTGATGATAACGTACGGGCGTTAATCAAATCAGTTGGTGTAAACACCTCGTTATCGCGGATGTTCATACGCTCACGGATAGTTCTGGCCATACGGGCTAAACCAACACCGAATTGTGCGTATAACTGCTCACCTACCGTACGTACACGACGGTTTGATAAGTGATCGATATCATCCACCTCTTCTTTAGAGTTGATCAATTTGATCAGGTATTTAACAATCGCGATAATATCGGCTTTCGTTAATACTTTTACATCATCAGGGGTATTCATTTTCAACTTACGGTTGATGCGGTAACGACCAACATCACCTAAATCGTAACGTTTATCTGAGAAGAATAAACGATCAATGATACCACGGGCAGTTTCCTCATCAGGTGGTTCTGCGTTACGCAAAGCACGGTAGATGTTTTCAACAGCTTCTTTCTCTGAGTTTGATGTATCCTTTTGTAATGTATTATATATAATGGTATAATCGGCCTGGCTAGCACCATCTTCCTTAGAAAGGATAATGGTTTTAACACCTGCTTCAATAACCATATCAATGTGTTCGTCTTCTAAAACGGTTTCTCTTTCAAGAATCACTTCATTACGGTCGATAGAAACTACCTCACCTGTATCTTCATCTACAAAATCTTCAACCCATTTCTTCAATACCCTTGCAGCCAGTTTACGACCGATGTATTTCTTCAAACCTGATTTACTAACTTTTACTTCGTCAGCAAGATCGAAAAGTTCTAAGATGTCTTTATCAGAATCGTAACCGATAGCACGTAATAAAGTGGTAACCGGGAATTTTTTCTTACGATCGATATAAGCGTACATTACGTTGTTAACGTCTGTAGCAAATTCGATCCATGAACCTTTGAAAGGGATAACACGTGCAGAATACAATTTGGTTCCGTTAGTGTGACGGCTTTGGCCGAAGAACACACCCGGAGAACGGTGTAATTGCGAAACGATAACACGTTCTGCACCGTTGATAACAAATGTACCTTTTGGTGTCATATACGGGATAGTACCTAAATACACATCCTGGATAATGGTTTCAAAATCCTCATGTTCAACATCGTTACAAGAAAGCTTAAGCTTTGCTTTTAATGGAACATTGTAGGTTAATCCACGCTCAATACACTCGTGTATATCGTAACGCGGCGGATCAACAAAATAATCAAGAAATTCTAATACGAAGATATTTCTTGAATCTGTTATTGGAAAGTTTTCAGCAAACACTTTGAACAAACCCTCGCTAGAGCGATCGTCTGATGTGGTATCTATCTGGAAAAATTCTCTGAATGATTGCAATTGCACATCCAGAAAATCCGGATAGTCTATAATGTGCTTACTAGTTGCAAAATTTACTCTTTGTTCGACTGTCTTTGCCAATGGACTAAAAGATTTTAGTTTAAGAATAAACTATTTGTTTGGTTCGAATTTCAAACAAGCTCATTAACCAAACAAAATGAGATGTTTATAAACAGGTAAAGACACCGACATTTTCAGTCGGTGTCTAATACATTTTTAGCTTAGCTAAGTTAAGTGATTACTTAATCTCAACTACTGCTCCAGCTTCTTCTAATTGTTTTTTAAGAGCTTCTGCTTCGTCTTTAGCAACACCAGCTTTTAATTCTTTTGGTGCACCGTCAACTAAGTCTTTAGCTTCTTTCAAACCTAAACCAGTTAAGTCTTTAACAAGTTTTACAACTGCTAATTTCTGACCACCAGCTTCTTTTAAGATTACATCAAAAGATGTTTTTTCTGCAGCAGCAGCAGGTGCATCACCACCAGCAGCAGGACCAGCAACTACAGCAGCAGCTGCAGGCTCAATACCATACTCATCTTTTAAGATTTGAGCTAATTCATTAACTTCTTTAACTGTTAAGTTTACTAATTGCTCAGCAAACGCTTTTAAATCTGCCATTTTATTAAGATTTTAAAAATTTACGTAAAAATAATTTTGTTTAATTTGCGAACTTAAGGTGTTCGTTAACCTTCTCTTTCTTGTAGAGTTTTAACAATTCCTGCAATTTTGCTACCGCCTGATTGAAGTGCAGATAGAACATTTTTAGCTGGTGATTGTAATAATCCAACGATATCTCCGATAAGCTCTTCTCTTGATTTCAAGCTTACTAAGTTATTCAATTGGTCATCGCCAACGTATACTGATGAATCTATGAATGCTGCTTTAAGCACTGGTTTATCAGAAGTTTTTCTCAAAGCTTTAATCAACTTAGCCGGAGCATTAGCTGTTTTTGAGAATAATAATGATGATGAACCTTTTAATGCTTCGTATATCTCAGAAGCGTCGCCTTCTAAACCTTCAATCGCTTTGCGGATTAAAGAGTTTTTAGCAACTTTCATTACGATATCGCCTTCAAAACATTTGCGACGGATGTTATTAATCTGCTCAACAGAAAGGCTAGAAGTATCAGCAATATAAAAATTGCCAAACTCTTGCATTTGTCCTTGTAGTTCTAAAACTACTTCGTTTTTTTCTTCTCTGTTCATGATTAGATCCCCGCTACTGATTTGGTTTCAATTGCAATCCCAGGACTCATTGTAGAAGACACGTGAATGCTCTTGAAATAAGTTCCTTTTGCAGCAGATGGTTTTAATTTTGAAATCACCTGAATAATTTCAAGTGCGTTCTCATAAATTTTATCTGCCGGGAATGATACTTTTCCTATCGAGGCGTGTATGATACCCGTTTTGTCTACTTTAAAATCAATCTTACCTGCTTTAACCTCAGTTACAGCTTTACCAACTTCGTTAGTTACTGTACCTGATTTTGGGTTAGGCATTAAGTTCCTTGGACCTAAAACACGGCCCAATTTACCTACCTTAGCCATACAAGCTGGTGTAGTGATAATAATGTCTACATCGGTCCAACCACCTTCAATTTTAGCTACATACTCGTCTAAACCTACGAAGTCTGCGCCAGCTGCTTTCGCTTCTTCTTCCTTATCAGGAGTTACTAAAGCTAAAACACGTACAGTTTTACCTGTTCCGTGTGGTAAAGTAGCAATACCACGCACCATTTGATTGGCTTTACGTGGATCTACGCCTAAAGATACATCAATATCAACTGAAGCATCGAATTTAGTAGTAGTGATTTCTTTTACCAAAGCAGCAGCATCCTTCAAAGTATAAGCTTTGCCAGCTTCTATTTTAGCATGTGCCTTTTTTTGATTTTTAGTTAATTTCGCCACTGTTGTAAACTGTTTTTTAATTAATTTTTCCAGGGTGCGTCACCAGAAACGGTGATTCCCATACTGCGTGCTGTTCCAGCAACCATACTCATTGCTGATTCGATTGTAAATGCATTTAAATCAGGCATTTTATCCTCAGCAATAACTTTAATCTGGTCCCAGGTCACCGACCCAACTTTCTTACGGTTAGGCTCAGCAGAACCACTCTGTAATTTAGTAGCATCTTTTAACTGAATAGCTACCGGAGGGGTTTTGATGATGAAATCGAATGACTTATCAGCATAAACAGTAATTACAACTGGCAATACTTTACCTGCTTTATCTTGGGTACGAGCGTTGTACTGTTTGCAAAACTCCATAATGTTCACCCCTTTAGCACCTAACGCAGGTCCTACTGGTGGCGATGGATTTGCCGCTCCGCCTTTGATCTGTAATTTGATCATTGCACTGACTTCTTTTGCCATTTTGTGTTTTTTGTTTATTTAAAACTCAATGTTAAATATTGGAAGCATGTAACATTTATTTCCTTAGGGCTCCTATAAAGCTTAAAGGACTGCAAAGATATGGATAATCTTGCAGTCCTACAATAGATTGAGAAAAATAAATTTAAATGTTTTCAAAGTCTCATCATCATGTTTTAATGAATTCTTCAGCTACCCCAATAGGCTTCACTGTTTCACATCTAGAATTTGCTTACACTTTTGATAATTACTTAAATTAAGCTTTCATTAGTAAACAATAAAAGTATAGAAATCACTGCCGGCTTTTCGGAAACCAAAAAATGATACTATTTTATTTTGCTTAACCAGTACATAAACTGGTATTGTATTTTTTAGCTTTATCCTGTACACTCCCTTTTTATCAACCTCAGAAAGGTTATTGAATTGCGATTGATCTGAACTGTTAAAAGCAATAAAATTATCAATCGAAAAATTGTGTTCAAGAATATCTTTCTTCATAATTGAAAAATGCCCTGTACTACTATCTCGCGGGCTTCTCATATCCAATATTGCCAAAGCTGCAGTTCTTAAAGATACTGTATCTTCGTGCTTTACGAATTTTGATATGATAACTTCTGAAGATATTTTAGTATTATAAATATCTGCCAAAAATTTTCTAATTAATTTATCTCCATTTTCTTGCCCAGATGAAAGCGAACAAAACGAAAATACTGCAATTATTATTAATGATATAGATTTCATAGTTTAAAAATTAAATTAATTGCAGCTTCTTTTTCGCATAAAATCAGGTGTTCAGGTGGAACTCCCCAATTGCTCTTATAATGAAATACAATTGCACTGTCGGTATTTTTTATAAAAAACTTGTATAAACGAGAAGATTTTAAATTTTGCGGAGCATAACTTGTTACAATATTAAACAGCAAAGCTATAAGAAGGGAGATCTTATATATCAGCTTATTAATGGATCACTGATTTTATATCAACAAAGTTTTTAAAGGCAAATGGTACACTTTTTCCCCGGTACTTCTCTGCATGCGGTTCATCGAAAAGAGGTTTTAGCGGCTCTACTTTAAAACCAATAACCCCTACATTTAATTTAAATTTGATTTCATTTGCAAATCTGCCAAAACTATAGGATCCGGTGGCTACCCTTATTAAACGAATCCAAAAATCGAAGGTTTTTTCAGATTTGTTTATAGCCTTTATATTCCATTTACCGTCAAAACCGTCATACTCAAAATGCTTCATCCCACTTGTATCGGTTTTCATTTTATTTTGAATTGCCTCAATATCTTGCTCAGTATAAGGTTTACCTAATAAATTCAATTCGTATCGATTCGACATTAGTGGTGCATAATCGGGAAAATATTGAGCCTTTTCCTTCAAATTAAACGCCTGCCCAAAAATATCTGCTTCTTTAAACTTATATAATTTATTTTGGTAGCGGATCAATGGAATGAAATTAAAATCATCAATGCTGCCGGACGTATGTATAAGTATGTTTCTGATATTAGAAATATCACCTGCTTCAGTAATTGAATCTGATTTGGAAACTTCGACCAGTTTTAAATCTTTGGCTTTTGGAAAAACATAAAAGACAAAAATAAAATTAGCGTCAGCACCAATTGAACTTTTAATGCCGTTCACTTTATAGCTTACATTTAAGATATATGCATTCTTTTTAAATGTATCTTGGGTCTGGAGTAGGTTATACCCAATCTGAGATTTTGACGGCAAGGCATTAGTTTCAATTATCAAATATTGTAACTTATAATTTTCAAAACTAAATGCCTTAACATTGCATAAAACAAAAATACAAAGCATTAGATATTTTAGATTCATCATTTTATTTTTTACAATTTAGGGTTTGAGTTATTGTTGTTGATGCATTGCCAACTTCTGCACTGTTGGTATAACTTGCACCCTCTGGAGCAAACTTATATGCAGAAGTATATTGCAAACCACCCCAAGCCATCTTCTTAAAATATAATGGATTGCCCCTTCAATTGAGTATAATAAATGAATTAATAACCACTGGCTCCCATTGTTAGTGGAGAAAGAATTACACATTCTAACATATTTAAGTACTTACCATTAGATTTCAAAATATCCATAACAGCATAATTTGCATTTCGTGCAGTATTATCCAGTTTTCTATATTCTTTTGCTCTTCTTTCCTCAGAGATATTAATCTCTAACTCTCCAGTCCCAACCTCACAACCCCTTCCGTAGAATAGCACAATAGGCAAGATAAATGTCTTCTTAGAGAAATACTCCAAATCAGTATCTACATTACTCCAATGACCGTTAGAAGATTCTATAGCTTTCTCCAAACCTTTTTTAATCACATCTGGAGTCTTTTCAGAGAGTGCTAGCTCAACTATTTTACCATTCGCCGCTACTTTAAATTTCATAAATACTGTAGTGTACAAGCACAGGGTATCAAGTGCCTTTTCCTTTAACTTATAATTTGCAGAAATATAATTGTTGATATCAGAAACATTTAAAGATGTTAATGTGGCTAACTTATTCTGCGCTTTTGAGCTCAAAGTAAGTAAACAAAATATACTGATGATAAAGATTATTTTTTTCATAAAATGTTTAATCTAATTATTGTGAGCATGCCGTCTTAGTTCCTGAATTATGACTTTTGTAACTGTCTCTTATATTTATGATTTGTGCGTTATCCAGATCATATTTAGAAACTAAAGAATTCCAATAGGTCAAATCATTTTTGAAAATATCTCCAAAACCATTTAGAATTAATGCGTAAGCTGCTTTGTCATCTAAACTAGAATAAATGGCTTGTACGGCATTTTTCAAATCATCTATATAATTTTCTGCCATGTTTCTATGTTGCTGAAATTGTTGTGTATAATACGTTTTCTGTGAATCAAAATATGCATGCATAATTTCATGCACCATTGTAGTAGCAATAAATTCTTGTGAGGCTGATGGTAAAGTATTTTTATTAAGCGTTACTTTCACATCGAATACATGAATACCATCACTATTCACTTTATCCGTAACAACTTCCGTTTTGGCAGCGTATCCACCATCAATATTACCATCAACAATTTTGAAATTTATTTTATCACTTGTGTTAAAGGTATTGTTTAATATTTTGGCAATTTTATTATTCAAAGTATCCTTAACTTTAATCCAAACTGAATCCAAGCACTTATTTTTAATTTTATCGGTAATATCAGCACAACTTTGAATCCCTGTATTCCCACCAATGCAACCACAGTTTTCAATTCGAGCACTACCGTTCAAATCATTATTACAATCGTACATGCTGGTGTAGTCATTAGGTTCGCCACCGCCAGAAGTACCACCATTATTATCTAAATCAGGAGCATTGTCTGTATTTCCACCACCATTTCCACCCCCAAAACAAAAGGTTTCACTTCCTAAATAAGTATATTGCATATAACCATCAACACCCACACCACTATAATGATCAATTCGAATACAAGTTGTACTTGCATAATTTATTTTTTTAAAAATGAAAGATTCATCTTTATATATATTTTTTATACCGCCATTTTCACCAACAGCATAAGCTCGCTTAAATTGACCATTCCAATCTTCTATATTAACAATGCCTACAAATTTACCTTTAATCTTATTTGCCATTGGAATTAGCGTTACCCATTCAGCACACCAGGATTTATTTTGATCTTTAAAAATAATCAAGTAGCTGGTTTTGCCTATTATAATATTATTGTCAGAATCCTGGGGACGTAACAAAATATCATTTTTATATTTTATGGGAACAATTACAGCATTACCAACTGATATTTTCTTTACAAAAGCCTTATCCCATAATGGCATTTTTTCTATACTATGCCTAATGTTGTTATCGTTTAGTGCTATTTGTTTTAAAATAATGCTTTGGAAATAAGTTCTCGATTCGTTTAGAAGCTGAGTATTTAATTCAGTAATTGAAGCTTCGCGATTTTTCTTACAAGAATAAATAACAACACTTGTTGTTGTTAATAACATTAAAGCCAGTACACACTGCTTTAGTGAGAGATAAGTTGTTCCTATTTCATTAATTTAGTTAGAAAATTAAATAGCCTGGGATTACAGCTAGACGAATATAACTAAAAAATTAAAACTACAAACAAATAATACTAAATTGTATACAAGAAATATAAGGGCATAAAAAAACCCCGGTTAATCCGGGGTTCTAAATATTTTTAGTAATTGCTTACTCTTTTTCAACCTGCATGTAGTTCAATTCAAGCGGAGTTTTACGACCGAAGATTTTAACCATAACTTTCAGTTTTTTCTTCTCTTCGTTTACCTCTTCGATAATACCAGAGAAACCGTTGAAAGGTCCGTCCATTACTTTGATGTTTTCGCCAACATAGTAAGGAACATTCATGGTTTCGCCTTGCTCGCTCATTTCATCAACCACACCTAAAATGCGGTTAACTTCTGCCTGGCGCATTGGAATTGGGTTACCGGCCTTATCGCCTAAGAAACCAATTACACTATTGATACCTTTAATAATGTGCTCTAACTCACCATCTAAGGTGGCTTCGATTAACACATATCCAGGGTAAAAGTTACGTTCTTTGGCAATTTTTTTACCATCTTTCATTTGGTAATATTTTTCCATCGGGATTAACACCTGAGGAACCAAATGAGAGAAACCTAAACGGCTGATCTCAGCATCAATGTACTGTTTTACTTTCTTTTCTTTACCGCTTACCGCCCTTACAACGTACCACTTTAGATCGCTCATTCGTAAATATTAATTAGAAAGTGATTTATAAAAAGTATCTAACACAAATGTAGATCCTTTATCCATTGCAAAAATTACCAATGCAATAATTAAAGAAGCCACCAATACCAGAATTGCAGAACTTTGCAGCTCGCCCCATGTAGGCCAGGTAACCTTCTGGGTCATTTCATCGTACGATTCTTTTATAAACTCAACTACTTTAGCCATATTTATTATAATGATTAAATGATTGAGCTAGTGAGAGACTGAATATAAAATACATTCAATCCTTAAAAATTCACTAATTCAATCATTATTTTGGCACGGGAACAAGGATTCGAACCCTGATCAAAGGTTTTGGAGACCTCTATTCTACCGTTGAACTATTCCCGTGTATTTTAAAAAGAGCTAGCCTGAACCAGCTCTTTTTGTATTGTTGCAGCTTAAAATTAAGCTAAGATTTCAGTTACCTGACCAGCACCTACTGTTCTACCACCTTCACGGATAGCGAAACGTAGACCTTTTTCCATTGCAATCGCGTTAATTAATTTAACAGTGATTGTAACGTTATCACCTGGCATAACCATTTCAGTTCCTTCAGCTAGTGAGATCTCACCAGTTACGTCTGTGGTACGGAAATAGAATTGAGGACGATATTTGTTGAAGAATGGAGTGTGACGACCACCTTCTGCTTTTGATAATACATAGATCTCAGCTTTGAAATCAGTGTGAGGAGTTACTGAACCTGGTTTACAGATTACCATACCACGACGGATATCAGTTTTCTCAATACCACGTAACAATAAACCTACGTTATCACCAGCCTCACCGTAATCTAAGATTTTACGGAACATCTCAACACCAGTTACTGTAGATTTTAAGTTCTCAGCACCCATACCTAAGATCTCAACAGGATCTCCAGAGTTGATTACACCACGCTCAATACGACCAGTAGCAACAGTACCACGACCAGTGATTGAGAATACGTCTTCAACAGGCATTAAGAAAGGAAGATCAGTTAAACGTGGAGGAATTGGAATGTAGCTATCTACAGCATCCATTAATTCCATGATTTTACCAACCCATTTAGCATCTCCGTTTAATCCACCTAAAGCAGAACCTTGGATTACTGGAATATCATCACCTGGGAATTCGTAGAATGATAATAATTCACGAACTTCCATTTCAACTAGTTCTAATAATTCTGGATCATCAACCATATCCACTTTGTTCATGAATACAACTAATGAAGGCACACCAACCTGACGAGCTAACAAGATGTGCTCACGAGTTTGTGGCATTGGACCATCAGTAGCAGCAACAACGATAATTGCACCGTCCATTTGAGCAGCACCAGTAACCATGTTTTTCACGTAATCCGCGTGACCTGGACAGTCAACGTGTGCATAGTGACGGTTAGCTGTTGAATACTCAACGTGAGCTGTATTGATAGTGATACCTCTTTCTTTTTCCTCTGGAGCAGAGTCAATAGAATCGAATGAACGTGCCTCAGTTAAACCAGCATCAGCTAAAACTTTTGTAATAGCCGCTGTTAAAGTTGTTTTACCGTGATCCACGTGACCAATTGTACCGATGTTTAAGTGCGGTTTACTGCGGTCAAATTTTTCTTTTGCCATTTTATTTATAACTAATTAGTAGGTTAACTTTTTTATTATTTTTATTTATTGTTTTTTCAACACAAAAAACCTTGTCTACTCTGCTTTAAACAGATTTAACAAAGCTTTATTATACCTGAGCCAACTATGGGAATTGAACCCACGACCTCTTCCTTACCAAGGAAGTGCTCTACCGCTGAGCTAAGTCGGCTTTTAGCTTTCAGCTCCTGTATTTAACTCTAATTACTTAAAGCTTTTCAGTAACTGTCGACTTTCTAATTTTAAATTGGAGCGGAAGACGAGGTTCGAACTCGCGACCTATAGCTTGGAAGGCTATCGCTCTACCAACTGAGCTACTTCCGCTTTTAAAATCAGTGATTGATTGAACGAATGAATGACCGGTCTGATCAGTAAAACATTTGGTCATTCATTCATTTAAAGTGTGGGGAGAGAAGGATTCGAACCTTCGAAGTCTTACGACAACAGAGTTACAGTCTGTCCCATTTGGCCGCTCTGGTATCTCCCCAACTTTATCTTAAAATGTTAACACTTTAAAATAAAAAGAGCCTCCTATCGGAATCGAACCAATGACCTACTGATTACAAGTCAGTTGCTCTACCAGCTGAGCTAAGGAGGCTTTAAATTTTGTGCAATGATACGAAAAATCTTCATTTTTCATACTATTAGCGTGTATTTTTAAAACTTTTATCTTTTTAAAGAACAACCCTTTTCTTCTTGGCGTAACGCCCTTTCCGAAAGGGAATGCAAATATACACACTTATATTTCACTTCAAAATAAATTTTAAAAAAAATGGCTAAGTTTTTTCGTCTGTTTCCATAAACAAGCCGAATTGGCTTAGTAATCAACCGCTTAAAATTGAATATTTTTTTTACTTTTTTTGCTCCATTTTCTAAAAAACCAGGCTTTACGAATAATAACCGCAATACTCACCTGAAATAAACAGCTAAATAATTTTCAAAAAAAATAAAATGGGCCCTTTTTAGTTCTTTTTTTATTCAAAAGTCAAACCAAAAAAGTGAAATTAAGGGTGAAAAAAAATGTAATTTCTATTAAATCATACTTATTGAACACATTTTTTCTGATCAAAAACTGTCAATTTTAAAAAAATCACCCCACCTTTTCACAAAAAAAGCAGTGCATTTTAATTTGCACTGCTTCCTTTTTTATTAATTTTCTACTTCGTATTAATAATCTGCCGCTTCGCTTTCGCTTAAAATGGCTTTGTGCTCGCTTAGTTTAGCACGCGTTTTATCCTTGTGTTTCGTAATTTGCTTTCTTAAAGATTCGATAGCCAGGTCGGTGGCTTCTTCAAATGATTTACATTGTTCTTTAGCGAATAAGGTCCCTCCTGGCACAATAAGTTTAATCTCACTGATTTTATTGGCTTCATCCTCTACGTTCTCTAACTTTAAATACACTTCGCCGCTAATGATCTGATCAAAAAACTGATCGAGTTTATTTGCTTTTTTCTGGATAAAGTCTAACAACTTACTGTCTGCATTGAAATGGATTGATTGAACTCCGATTTTCATTTTTCCTCCTTTTTTTACGCCTTTGGGTGGGCTTGTTTATAAATTGTTTTTAATCTTTCGATCGAATTATGGGTGTAAACCTGTGTGGCCGCTAAACTGGCGTGGCCTAATAATTCTTTTATTGCATTTAAATCTGCTCCTGCATTTAACAGGCTCGTTGCATAGCTATGCCGCAACACATGTGGACTTTTCTTTTCATGGGTTGATACGTGTTTTAGGTATTCGGTAACAATGCGGTATATTAATTTCGGATATGCCGCTGCACCTGTATTGGTAACGATTAAGATAAGCAAATTGTTATTAAAGTTTTGCAACTTTTTTTGTTCGATATAGGTATTTAGCTGATTGATAAGCGATTTATTTATTGGGATAATACGCTCCTTGTTCCTTTTACCCAAAACTTTAATCGTAGCCGAGTAAACATCTATATCGGTATCTTTTAATTGCAGTAATTCAGTTAAACGCATGCCGGTACCAAAAAGCAGCTCAATCACTACGTGGTCACGTACGGAAGGGAAACTTGCATCAAAATAATGGTCAGAATCCAGTAAATGATCCATTTTTTGCGCATCAACAAATACAGGCAGTCTTTTGGGAATTTTAGGCGCCTTAATTAAAACGGTAGGGTTCTGGTCAATCTTGCCTTCCCTCAATAAAAATTTGTAAAAACTGCGTAAAGCTGAAATTTTGCGGCTTATGGTTGTTTCGGCATTTTCGTGCTCCATTAAATCAACCAGGTAACTTCTGAGATGGGTATGCTTTACCGCTAAAAACTCAAGCTCGAATGTATTTTGGATATACCCTTCAAACTGTTCTAAATCGGCTTGATAAGAAGTAACGGTATGCTGAGAATAGCGTTTCTCGTGAGTTAAATATGTGATAAAACTTTTTAGCAACATGCCATATCAATTTGAGCGGGTACTGATATGAAGTTACAAATAGTTTTGATATAAAGAAATCATTAATTAATTGTTTATTGTAAAGTTTTCGATTCCTTTAAAAACAAAAAAGCTCTCCAGATTTACATCCGGAGAGCTTTTATATATTATATCTTAAACAACTTAAGAAGTTGTATCCTGATTCATATTCTGAATGTAAACAGCATGTTTAATTTCAGTACGACGGGTAACAGATTTCTTCTCGTATGCCTGACGGCTACGTAGTTCTCTTAACACACCAGTTTTTTCAAACTTTTTCTTGAAACGTTTAAGGGCTTTATCTAATGATTCGCCGTCTTTAATGTTGATAATGATCATAACGCTGAAATACCTCCTCTCGTGGTTTTTAAATTTATCCGTGTTATCGGGGCTGCAAATGTAAGTAAATTATTGAGAATGAGAAAGCTTTTTTAAAAGAATTTTTATTAAAATCATTAGCCTAATTAAACTGTTCTTTACTTACATTTAACTAAACTATTTATACTATGACAACAGGCAAAAAAGCAATCACCATTATTGCGGTAATCATTGTTCTCCTACTGGCAGCAATCTGCTATTATCGCTATTTCTTTGTATTTGGCGAAGGTGTTAAAGCCGGCGAATTAAATTATGTAGTGAAGAAAGGCTACATTTTTAAAACCTATGAAGGAAAACTGATCCAAAGCGGTATTAAATCGCGCCAAACCGGAACTGTACAGAACAACGAATTCGAATTTTCTATTGCCAATAAAGCAATCGCAGACAAAATGATGGCCAATAGCGGCAAATTTTACGAGCTACATTATAAAGAATATAAAAATACCCTTCCATGGCGCGGCTTTAGCGTATACGTGGTGGATAGTATTTTAACAAGCAAGGATATTCAATGAGCAGAAAGAAGCTGAAAGTCCAAAGACTAAAGCAGAAAGCAAGATCCTGAAATAAGCTAAAAGCGCAAAGACCAAAACAGAAAGCTTAGATGCCCTTAAATGTCTTAGGTGGTGAAAAAGACTTAAGCGCTTTACGCTTTAAACTGGCCTCATACCCGGCAGCTTTGGTCTTTAAGCTTTAGTCTTTCCGCTTAAAAATTAGCTTTTCTTCTTCGGTACCTTAGCGCCTGCTTTCCGGGCTTCCGATAAACCGATTGCGATTGCCTGTTTTTTAGAGGTCACTTTTTTACCTGAACCACTTTTCAATTTCCCTTCTTTCATTTCGTGCATGGTTTTTTCTACTTTCTCACCAGCTTTTTCTGAATACTTTGCCATCTCTTTAGTATTTAGTATTTAGTATTTAGTATTTAGTATTTAGTAAGAACATAGATCAGGATGGGGAGTTTTAAAATTTTAAATAAAAAAATCCGGAGGTGGTTAAACCGTCCGGATTACTCATAATATATTTGGTTTGTTGTTTCTTTATAGTGTGAAGCTGCTTTGGTCTTTAAGCTTTAGTCTTTCTGCTTAACTTAAAACTTCCCGGGCAATCACAATCTTCTGTATTTCCGATGTACCCTCGCCTATGGTGCATAATTTACTGTCGCGGTAAAATTTCTCTACCGGGAAATCTTTGGTATAACCATAGCCACCAAAAATCTGAACAGCCTCTGTGGCTACCTTCACCGAAACTTCCGAGGCAAAATATTTAGCCATCGCTGCTTCCTTAGTCATGGGCTGGTGTCTGTTTTTTAAATCTGCTGCCTGGCGGATCAATAATTCGGCCGCTTCAATTTCAGTTGCCATATCGGCCAGCTTAAAACTAATGGCCTGAAAGTTCGAAATTGGCTGACCAAATTGCTGGCGTTGTTTCGAATAAGCTACAGCAGCATCAAAAGCGCCCTTGGCAATCCCAAGTGCCAGTGCGGCAATCGAGATACGGCCGCCATCCAAAACTTTCATAGCCTGTTTAAAACCTTCCCCTACATTACCCAATAAATTGGCTTTCGGTACACGGCAATTATCAAAAACCATTTCGGTGGTTTCCGATGCACGCATGCCCAGTTTATTTTCTTTTTTTCCAGCCGAAAAGCCTGGCGTACCCCGTTCTACCACAATAGCAGAAATCCCTTTAGAACTCCCCTTTTCGCCAGTACGAACCATTACAACCGCAATATCACCACTTTTACCGTGGGTAATCCAGTTTTTTGCACCATTAATAATATAGTCATCGCCATCCTCAACAGCGGTAGTCATCATTCTTAAAGCATCCGAACCTGTATTGGCTTCAGTTAAACCCCAGGCGCCAATCCATTCGGCACTTGCCAGTTTTGGCAGCCATCTTTGCTTTTGTTCTTCGTTGGCAAAGGCCAGAATATGGCCTGTACATAAAGAATTGTGTGCCGCAAGCGATAAGCCAATTGAGCCACAGACCCGTGCTACTTCTACAATTACATCAACATATTCCTGGTAGCCCAATCCGGCACCTCCGTATGCTTCGGGTACTAAAACACCCATTACGCCCAAATCTCCAAGTTGTTTAAACAATTCAACAGGGAAATGCTGGGTTTCATCCCATTCCATAATATTTGGACGAATGTTTTTCTCTGCAAAATCGCTGACCATTGCCCGCACACTTTGCTGAGTTTCTGTTGCTGAAAAATCAAAGCTCACGCTCATCAGATGTATATTTTATAGTTAGTTGCAGCAATTATAATCATTTATTTGATAGTTAATTACCATCAAATATTTGCGCAATTGCAGAATGAAATGGTATTTGGTTCAATAAGCTATACCACTAATTTTAAACCCTGAAATTAGCCTGAAAACTTTTTTTCATTTTTTTTTACAACCATAAGTCCACTTTGATCAAATCCAGTCTGGCTAAATCTGCATCTGCCGCTAAAAAGAAATATAAGGGCTTATTTTATCAATCACCTCCTGATTTAAAAGCACAACCTTTTTTAAATCGTCAATTCCGGTATAGTTACCATGCTGTTTGCGGTATTGGATAATGGCATTAATCTGTTTGAACGACAAATAGGGATTACTTTTTAAATCGTTAAAAACTGCAGTATTGATATTGATGGTTTTAAGACCGGCCTTACCAATTGAAACCTGATCTTTAATTTCGGCATATTTTTGCTCATCCAGGCCATACACCTCCATCAACTGTTCTGTTTTGTAAAATCCGCCTAAACGGTCGCGGTATTTAATAATCCGTTTGGCAAAAGTACCACCTATCCCTTTTATTTCATCAAGCTCTGCAGAATCGGCGGTATTGATATCTACAATTACCGTTTTCTTCACATAAGCTTTCCTTTCTAAGGGGGTAAAACTTTTATCAACACCTGCTGGTTTTTCCGCTATCTGAACATAGGGCAGCAATTTATGGTACAGCTCAGGCGAAATGGTGTACATTTTCTGAAGATCTTCAGGTTTATAAAAGCGACCACCTTTTAGGGTATAATTTACCACAGCTGCAGCCTGCTTTGGTGATAAGCCAAAACTTTGCCAACCTGCAACGGGTAAAGTATTGGGATCGAAATTAAAAAAACGGAGATTTTTAGGCTTATTATCATGCTCAGTCCGTTCGCTGATATAGGCCTGGCGCTCTTCATCTACTACCTTTAATTGCTGAATCCGGGATAAAAGTAAAGGGTCGTCTTTTTCAACAGGTTTATAGTAACCATATATAAAAGGTATGGCTTTAATTACAATAATGAGCAGCACCAGAAACAACAAGCCATTGAATTCGCCTTTGCTAAAACCGAAATGTTTGTTGAGCCAAATTCTCATAGATGTGATATGACATGTGTATTATAAATATAAATCTTATTTTTGGGATTGCAAAACAGTATAGGTTTTGCCTATCAACGCCACAAAGAATTTTATATGAAGATTATTACTACATCTGAATTTGCGAAAGCAACCAAGATTGATAAGCTGGGTGTACCGGGTTTGGCAGGTTTGATGATGGAGATCATGAAACTGAACGACATTAACGACGTTTTCGCTCAAAACCAACACTTTAAAGGTTTAGAATTTGTAGATAAAATATTAGAAACCATTGGCGTTTCTATCGAATTTGATGAAGATGACTTAAACAGCATACCTAAAACAGGCCCATTTATTGCCATTGCCAACCACCCTTACGGTGGGGTTGAGGGGCTGGCCCTGGTTAAGCTTTTGTGTACGGTACGCCCGGATGCAAAGGTGATGGTAAACTTCATTTTGAAGAAAATCCCGAATCTTGACGAATTTTTTGTTGCGGTTAATCCCTTCGAAAATGTGCAGCACTCCTCAAGTATCAGTGGTTTAAAAACAACTTTCGATTTACTTAGAAACGGAACACCGATTGGAATTTTCCCTGCTGGCGAGGTTTCGACCTTTAAGCTGGATGCACAACAGGTAACCGACAGGATGTGGCATCCTGTGGTTGGTAAACTAATTGCGAAAGCAAAAGTGCCTGTGGTTCCGATTTATTTCCATGGTAACAATGGTGTGTTTTTCAATATTCTCAGTTTCATACACCCTACCCTGCGGACAGCCAAATTACCTTCTGAGTTTTTAAATAAGCATGGCCGCACCATTAAAGTAAGAATTGGTAAACCAATTGCGGTTTCCGAAATTTCGCATATGAACAGCAGCAATAAGCTAATGGACTTTTTAAGGGCCCGTACTTATGCGCTGGGAATTGGTTTAGATACCGAGAAAAAACTCTTCAACCCGCTTAATCTGTTTAAAATTAAAAAGAAAGCAGCTGATGTAATTGAAGAAACTTCGCGCGTGCTGATTAAAGGAGAAGTAGACCAGCTGGAAGATTTTAAGGTTTGGACCGAGAAAAACTATGAGGTTTATATTGTTCCGACATTAAAAATCCCGAACATTTTAAGGGAAATTGGCCGTTTACGCGAAATTACTTTCCGCGAGGTAGGCGAAGGAACCAACAAAAAAATCGACCTCGACAACTACGACATTTACTATAACCACTTATTTATTTGGGATAAGGACCTTGAAAATATTGTAGGTGCCTACCGCATTGGTAAAGGCGACGAAATTTTAGAAAGCATGGGCCGCCGTGGTTTCTACCTTTCAGAGTTGTTTAAAATGAAAGATCAGTTTTATCCGATGTTGAGACAAGGTATTGAGCTCGGCCGTTCGTGGATCAGAAAAGAATACCAGGGTAAACCACTTCCTTTGTTCTTACTTTGGAAAGGTATTTTGAAATACCTGATTGATAATCCGCAATACCGCTACATGTTTGGTCCGGTAAGTATCAGCAATAATTTTTCGAAGTTTAGTAAGGCATTGATTGTAGATTACATTACGAAAAACCACTTCGATTACGAAATGGCCAAATATGTTAAACCGAGAAATAAATTCAAGGCCGATTTATTGCCCATTGCTACCGATACTTTGGTAGATAGCAGCGAATCTTTTAAAGACCTGGATAGCATTATTGGCGATATCGAAAACTCGCACATTAAAATACCGGTATTGTTAAGGCAGTACATGAACCTGAATGCGAAGATTATTTCTTTCAATATCGATCCGAAATTTTCTGATTGCCTGGATGGTTTCTTAGTGGTAGATACCCACAACATTCCACCAGAGATGCTGGAAAAACTTGGCAAGAACTTATAATTTTAAGCAATAAAAAAACCCAGACATCCATCTGGGTTTTTTATTATCAACTAACCTAAACTTTATAAATACTAACCAAATATTTATGCCACAAAAGTACAGGCAGCTTGTTAAGCCGGTATTAATGAAATGTTATAAATAAATTTTCTTTTACTGATTACCCCCTTCGCTGGTAAGCTTTCTTAAAACGATTTTTTTCTACCACTATAAAAGCATTACTCTTTAGCAGTGTTAATTTTTCATTAAGCTGGTTATTGAGCTTAACATAAAGAAATTGTTGCTTTTATGTTAATTATAAGTAAATTTAATGTAACCAAATATTAAGGTGGTTTGAAAAGAAGGATTTATACATATTTTTTGAGTGCGTTTTTGTTCGCCTGCCTGTCGTTAAATGCGGTTACGGCAAAGGGACAGAACTACTCTTTTGATTTTTATAATGGTACCTTCAATTTTAGTATCGATTCTACAATTGTTTTTCAAACTGCACAAAAAGCAACCGCTGCCGAAACAGCACAATTTTACAGTCATGTATCAGCCGGCCATTACGAGCCTTTAATCAGCGCGCTAAAAAAATACCAGCAGCAGTACGACCTTAACGACTGGATTTACTACCAGCTGATCCGTAAAACAGCGGAACAGATTAGCCCCAAAGCCGATAACTACTTCCGCTATACTTTGTACAAATGGTTTTTATTAAGCAAGTGTGGTTATGACGCAAGGGTAGCCGTGGGTAATGATCAGGTTATTTTTTATGTGAGGAATGAAGAAAACATCAGCGACATTCCGTTTTTCATGATCGATGGCGAAAAGTACATGTGCCTCAATTACCATGATTACGGAAAGCTGTTTAAACAAGCAGATGCTTATAAGCCGGTTAACATCACCATTCCGGAAGCCAAAAATGCTTTTTCGTACAAGGTTACCCGCATGCCCGACTTTAAGCCTGAAAATTACGCCGAAAAAGATGTAGAGTTTAGCTACCGTCAAAAAATTTACCACTTTAAACTAAAGGTAAATGAAGATGTGCAGGCTATTTTTAAAAACTATCCGGGTGTTGATTTTGAAAGTTACTTTAACATTCCGCTAAGCCGCGAAACCTACAGCTCACTGATTCCGATTTTAAAGAACAATTTAAAAGGCATGGATCAGAAAAAAGGGGTTGATTATCTGATGCGTTTTACCCGGTATGCCTTTTTATACGAGAATGACGAGCAAAACTTTGGAGCAGAAAAAAGATTATCTCCAGAGCAAACCCTGTTAAACAAATACAGCGATTGCGACGACCGGGCAGCTTTGTTTTTTTACCTGGTTAAAGAAATTTATAATTTACCTATGGTGGCCCTGCTCTACCCCACTCACCTCACCATGGCGGTGCAGTTTGATAAACCTGTGGGCGATTTTATTACTTATAAAGGCAAAAAATATTCATTTTGCGAACCAACCCCACAGGCCCAGGATTTAAAAATCGGTCAGCTATCCGATAAGCTTAAAAACATTAAATATGAGATTGTTTATGCCTACGAGCCTACGAGGCGTTAAAGCACCTCAAAGATTAAGCTTAAGTTAAATTAATATTAAAAAAACATTATCTTATTAATAACAAGTAGATTAACAGCTTATTTACAGTATTTTTATCCTTAAAGGAGAATAACCCCATGGCTGCTATCATCTATACTGTTATCAAAGAGTTTTTTGTCGAAATTCACGGACACCCGGTTAAAGCCCGCATTCTATCCCCCATTAACGACGAAAAGTCTTTTACTTTTCAGGTGAGTTCGCACTTTAAAAATACCAGCGAGCAGGAAGCCAATATACCTGCTTCAACATTTACTTCGTATGCCAATGCCGAACGCCATTTGCTTGGCTACCTCGAAGCTTTTCAAAACACATTGGATTTAGGTGGCGATGTTGCGCCGGGAGTTAATTTCTAAATATTCTCCTTATCGTCTTTTTCAGGAGGGAGTTCGGCATCTATAGTATCCTTTTCAAATTTCTTCTCATCCTTTCGGTTTTTCCAGATCAGGTAACCAACCAGGAGCACCACGAGAACAATAACACATATTAAAATTGGATAATTTATATTCATAACCTTGAGCTTTAACACATCCGCACTAATTAAATATACCCATAAATATTTTATGTGTTAACTCATAACTAACGAGTTAACAGAAAGATAATATTGATTTCATCCTTAGTTAACATATCTTTGAGGATATCCATTTTAAGTTCGATGAAAAAAAATAAAGCAAAATCCCGAAACCATTCAGCAAGCAAAAAAGTACGTAAAGAATTAGCATCTAAGTTAGCAGCAGCCTTTAGCGAGGTGGTTCTTGCTTACGGCAAAACCAAAAAAGCAGATAAAGTGATCGAGAAGTTTGCCAAACAATTAGCTAAAAAAGTAACTATCCCGGCTACAGATGATTCAATAGCCCCGTTTATTAAAGAAGAAAAAACTGTTGTTACCCCGGTTAAAGAAAAACCAGTTAAGGTGGTTGCAGCAAAAAAAGTAAAAGCGCCCGTAGAGGAAATAGCTGAATAAAAATAAAAGGCCCTGCTGGTTAACCAACTGGACATGCCCCAAAAAGTTAGACACTTTTTGGGGCATTTTTTATGAGTAGAAAACAAAAATATGACTATCAGTTTAAACTTGATTTAGTCAACAAGGTAATCAAAGAAGAACACTCTGTACATGAACTTTCCAATATGTATGGATTGGCTAAATCACAGTTACAA
>NZ_JSYN01000037.1 GCF_000812965.1 Pedobacter kyungheensis | reverse complement strand
AAGAGATGCTGAAACAAGTTCAGCATGACGACTTAATTAAAAATTACTTCAAAAAATCCTCGCGGTGGGGATTGAAAATATCAACCAGTAATCCAGCTTCAAGGCATACCACACCATGATATACATTTGATGGCGCAAAGAAAACATCGCCTTCGTTCAATATTTTTTTATCCTCGCCCATACTCACTTCAAAGCTTCCTTTGGCCACATAACTCATTTGGAGGTGGGGGTGGTTGTGTACCGACCCGATAGCCCCTTGTTCAAAAGCAACTTTAACCAACATCAACTGATCATCGTAAGCCATGATTTTACGCTTTACGCCAGCGCCTAAATCTTCCCAGGTGATGTCGTTATCAGTAATTAAGGTTTTGTCGGCTAAATCTTTGAAATTCATTTTTAATAAGTTGTGTCATGTTGAGCTTGTCGAAACACTACGATTGTCCTTCGACAGGCTCAGGATGACAATTTAACAAAAACCTAAACCAAATACTCAAACAAAGTCTGATCCTGGTTCAATTCGATAATTTCGAATTTAAAATCTTTCATGCGTTGCAGTAAGCTGGCATAATCGTTTTTATTCGAAAGCTCAATACCTACCAGCGCCGGACCATTTTCCCTGTTGGTTTTTTTAATAAACTCAAAACGGGTAATGTCATCCTGCGGACCTAAAACCTCGTTCACAAATAATTTTAAAGCGCCTGGTCTTTGCGGGAAACGTACAATGAAATAATGCTTCAAACCTTCGAAAAGTAAAGATTTCTCTTTAATCTCCTGCATACGCTCTATATCGTTGTTTCCACCGCTAACAATACAAACTATTGTTTTACCGGCAATCTGCTCTCTTAGCTGATCTAATGCAGCTACAGACAGTGCTCCGGCAGGTTCTACTACAATCGCATCTTCATTATACAATTTTAATATGGTGGTACAGATTTTTCCTTCCGGAATTAAATGCATCTGATCCAGCAATTCCTTACAATATTCGTAGGTAATGTGGCCAATTCTTTTTACAGCGGCTCCATCTACAAAGCGATCAATCTCATCTAAAGTAAAAGGACCACCATGCTCCATCGCTGTAACCATTGATGGGGCACCGAGAGGCTCAACGCCCACCAGTTTAACATCGGGTTTAACGGTTTTCAGGTAAGCACTTACGCCTGATGCCAGGCCTCCGCCACCAACAGGCATAACTACCATATCTAAATCTGGCAGATCTTCAAAAATTTCTACCCCTACAGTCGCTTGTCCTTCAATTACTTTTTCATCATCAAAGGGTGGAATAAATGTAGCATTGTGTGCTGCACTGTAGGCCAAAGCTTCTTTCAAACAATCGTCGAAAGTATCGCCAACCAACACCACTTCCACATTTTCGCCACCAAACATATACGTTTGTTTTACCTTTTGTTTCGGCGTGATTTCGGGCATAAAAATTACCCCTTTAATGCCTAGTTTTTTGCAGGAGTAAGCCACACCCTGTGCATGATTTCCGGCACTTGCACAAACTACCCCGTTTACTAACAATTCCTGAGGCAACGAACTAATTTTATTATAAGCACCACGCAGTTTGTAAGAGCGTACAATCTGCAAATCTTCTCTTTTTAAATAAATATTGGCATTGTAGTAAGAAGAAAGTCCGGCATTAAACTCAAGCGGGGTACGTTTTACCACGTTTTTGAGCCTTTCAGATGCAGATTTAAAATCTAATGTATGTGGTGTTGTAGTGTTCATTTTTATAGTATCAAGTAGGGAGAATCTGGTATCAAGACCCAGGTTCTCCTATATTTTTCTTTTCGTCATTGCGAGGTACGAAGCAATCTTAAAGCGTTAGGTTTACTAACAGCTATAGTAGTAGGATTGCTTCTTGCCTCGCAATGACGAGTTGTTGCTACGCTAAATGCAGCGCAACCAATTGGTTCAAATCAGTATCGTTAATGCCTTGTTTGCTATCGGCTAAAACCAAAAACTGTTTGTAAACAATATCCAGGTGTTCTTTTTCCAATTTGTGGCCTAAACGCTCTAAATGGTGTTTTAAGGCATGGCGACCACTTCTTGCTGTTAAAACAATAGTCGCATCAGGGAAACCAACATCTTCTGGTTTAATAATTTCGTAGTTTTCGCGGTTTTTTAAGAAACCATCCTGGTGTATGCCTGAGCTGTGCGAAAATGCATTGGCACCAACAATAGCTTTGTTAGGCTGTACCGGCATATTCATCTGGTTTCTCACCGTGTGGCTGATATCATAAAACTGGGTAGCATCAATGCTGGTGTTTAAACCCAGTACTTTGTGGGTTTTTAAAATCATTACCACTTCTTCCATCGAGGTATTACCTGCACGCTCGCCAATACCGTTAATGGTACATTCTACCTGGCGGGCACCGTTTTGTAAACCGGCAATAGAATTAGCCGTAGCTAAACCTAAATCGTTGTGGCAGTGAACAGAAATAATGGCGTTATCGATGTTTTTAACATTTTCCTTTAAGAAAAGGATTTTCGAGCCATACTGGTCTGGCAGGCAATAACCATTGGTATCGGGAATGTTCACCACAGTTGCACCGGCAGCAATTACGGCTTCAACCATTTTAGCTAAAAATTCGATATCAGCACGGCCGGCATCTTCTGCGTAAAACTCAACATCTTCTACATATTTTTTGGCATATTTTACCGCTTCAACCGCACGGGCTAAGATATCTTCGCGGGTACTGTTAAATTTATGTTTGATGTGGAAATCAGAAGAACCAATTCCGGTGTGGATACGTGGACGTTTGGCATAACGCAAAGCATCGGCAGCCACATCGATATCGTTTTTATTGGCGCGGGTTAAGGCACAGATAATCGGGTCGTTAACCGCTTTTGATAACTCAATAACGCTGTTGAAATCGCCGGGGCTTGATACCGGGAAACCTGCTTCAATCACATCTACGCCTAAAAGTTCGAGTGATTTTGCGATTTCTACTTTTTGGTTTGTATCTAACTGGCAGCCTGGAACCTGCTCCCCGTCACGTAATGTCGTGTCGAAAATATAAACTTTATTCGGGTCGTGAATCATAATCTAAGTTTTAGGATGTGATTAATTTTTGTGATAAGAATTTCAATACCAATTTACCCATTTCGGCAGTGCCTAATACTTTAAAACGGTTGGTGGTTTGGTCGGCTATATCATGTGTTCTGAAACCTTCTTTCAATACCTGGTCAACAGTATCAACCAATAGTTTCGCTTCTTCTTTAAGTCCGAAACCAATTTCGAGCATTAAAGCAGCCGATAGGATAGAGGCCAGCGGGTTGGCCAAATCTTTACCGGCAATATCGTGTGCAGAACCGTGGATAGGCTCAAAGAAACCTGTGCTTTCGCCAACAGAAGCCGAAGCCAGCATACCCATCGAACCTGCAATTTGCGAAGCCTCGTCGGTTAAAATATCACCAAATAAGTTAGCGGTTAATACCACGTCGAACTTTTTCGGGTTTTTAATCAGCTGCATGGCTGCATTATCGATAAACATGTGCTCTGTTTCTACATCAGGATATTGTTTGGCAATTTCCTGAACGGTTTCGCGCCATAAGCGTGAGCTTTCCAAAACATTGGCTTTATCTACCGAACATAAGCGTTTGTTACGTTGTTGTGCTGCCTGGTAGGCTTTATGCGCAATACGCTCTACTTCGTAGCGGTGGTAGATCATCAAATCTGAAGCGGTGTTTCTGTCTTCAGAACGGTTTTTCTCTCCAAAATAAACATCACCTGTTAACTCACGGAAGAACAAAATATCGGTTCCTCTTAAAATTTCGGGTTTAATGCTCGATGCCTGAAGAAGTTCATCAAATAGTAATATCGGGCGGAGATTGGCAAACAGACCCAGTTCTTTGCGGATTTTTAATAAACCTTGTTCAGGTCTAACTTTTAAACTCGGATCATTATCGTATTTGGCATGGCCAATGGCACCAAATAAAATAGCATCGCTTTGTCTTGCCTTTTCTAAAGTCTCATCTGGCAGAGGTTCGCCGGTAACTTCGATAGCCGCGTGGCCCATTAAAGCTTCTTCAAACACAAACTCATGGCCAAAAATTTCGGCAATTTTTTCTAATGCTGCTTTTCCCCAGGTAGTGACTTCAGGGCCAATACCATCTCCAGGTATTACTAAAATGTTCTTCTTCATGTTAAATTTCTCCTTTGCCAGATCAGGACTTGAAGGATTTAAAGTTTGTAGGACTTTGCCTTACCTCTAAATTCATCTTCGTGCCCTGTTAGCTCAATATTTCTATATTTAAACTTTCGACGACTTTTACTTCGCCTTTTTCCAATACTATTCTTTTTTCGAGGCAGGTTGGCAGCTGCGATTCAAAATGGCCAACATAAATTACGGTCATGCCGTTGCTGCACAGTTCGTCAACCAGTTGGTTAAAACGTTGTGTTTGTTGCAGATCTAAGCCCTGACATGGTTCATCCAGAATTAACAATTCGGGATTTTTGATGATGGTTCTGGCCAGCAAAACCAGCCGCTGTTTACCCAATGGCAATGAGGTTAACAGTTCATTTTTACTTTCAGTTAAACCAAAATATTCAACCAGTTCATCAACCTGGCTACTTTTGGTGTAAGGCAATTGCTGAAACAGGCCTACGGTATCGTAAAAGCCCGAAGCAATACTTTGCCAAACGGTGGCTGTGGCATCAAAATACCAGTGAAACTCTGGCGAAATGAGCCCGATGTGCTGCTTAATGTCCCAAATACTCTCACCACTTCCACGACGGTTACCAAAAAGATACAACTCATTGGCATACGATTGGGGGTGATCGCCATTTACCAGACTTAGTAAAGTAGATTTACCGGAACCATTATGCCCCTGTAAAAGCCATTTTTCGCCCGCCTTAACTTCCCAGTTAATGTTTTTTAGTACTTGTTTTTCGCCATAGCTGATGTTCACATCAACCATTTTAACAATATTATCTGATGCATAAACCGGCGACTCTTTTAAAAAGCCAGGAATTTCCCGGTTGTGCTTTTCAAAAGAAACTGATGTGTCTTCCCTGGTATAAGCTGTCGTGATTTGTCCGTCTTTAATTTCGGCAAAACGGTGAATACAAGTTGGCAGCTCCTGATCATTGCTGATTAAAATCAGCTGCACACCTTCTTCTGCAATCTGATAGAGCAGCATATTCAGGTTTTTACGCGATGCGGCATCTAAACCTGTATAAGGTTGATCGATAACCAACAGCTGTGGTTTTAACCACAAGGCTTTAACCAGCTGTAATTTTTTGTGCTCGCCGCTCGATAGTTCAATTAACTGCGAACTGGCAAAAGTAGAAAAACCCAGGGCTTCTAAAATCGGTTCAACCCGATCGAAGTGAAGTCCTTTTTCTTTTCCAAAAAGTACCAGTTCGGCGTGCACTGTTAGTGTATCTTTCGCCTGTTGGCTGGTGTAGCGTTGCTGATAATAAAAGTTGGCAACGCCTTCTAAGTTTTTAAACTGGTACCAGCTGTCAACAAACAAAACTTCGGCTGGTAGCTTGCTTAACGGGTCGAAATCGATTTCAATACTTCCCTGTGCGGCAGTTAAGCCTGCTATGGCCTTCGCCAAAGCTGTTTTTCCGCTGCCACTTTCGCCCCACAAAACCCAGTTTTCGCCAACATTTATTTCCCAATACAAGTCCTTCAGCACCGCTTTATTGCGGTAACTCAGGTTGAGGTCTTGTATGTAAACAAATGGTTTAAACATTATCTTGCTTGTTCGAATGATTCTATTAATTGTTTTTGAGCGAGGATGAAATCAATATCATCATAACCGTTTATTAAACACGACTTTTTATAAGGATTAATCTCGAAAGATTCTTTTGCACCGGTTTCTACAATGGTAACAGTTTGATTTTCGAGATCCACTTCTAAGGCTGATTGTGCGTTAGCATCAACTGATTTGAAGATTTGTGCTAAAAAATCGTCGCTAACCTGGATTGGTAGCAAACCATTGTTTAAGGCATTTCCTTTAAAAATATCGGCAAAGAAACTGCTGATTACAGCGTCAAAACCTGCATCCTGAATGGCCCAGGCTGCGTGCTCGCGGCTGCTGCCACAACCAAAGTTTTTACCGGCAACCAAAACCCGGCCGCTATAGGTTGGGTTATTCATTACAAACTCTGGCTTCGGTGTATTGTCGCCGTTATAACGCCAATCGCGAAACAGGTTTTCGCCAAATCCCTCGCGCGTGGTGGCTTTTAGAAACCTGGCCGGAATAATCTGGTCGGTATCTATATTTTCTATGTTTAAAGGCACTACTGCCGATGTTAATTTTGTGAATTTTTTCATTTTTTAATGATGATTACACAGATTTAAATAATTTCACCGATTAAGGTGATTTCACTAATTTTTTATTTTTTGACCTTAAGCCTTCGACCTTCCCACCTTCTACCTCTTAAAGGCTTTAACTCTTATTCTTCTGTAGTCGGCTACCCATTCTCCGTTAATAAAATAATCGGGTTTCAGGATTTCAACTGCCAGTTTTTTGATGGCTTCGGCCTGCGTTTCGTTTAAATTTTTAAAAGCATGTTGTGCAAACTGGTTAATCCAAATGTACATGCCTGCTTCGCCAATCAGCTTGGTAGGTCTGTCAAACAACCAAACCTGTTCTACTTCAAAACCTTTCGATTCGAGCAGGGTAGTATAGGTGCTAACAGACGGAAAATACCAGAAGTTGGTTACTACCTGATCTGAAAAACCCAGCTGACTGGCAGCGGTTGCAATGGCATCTGTAATGCTTTTCACATTTCTGTTGCCACCAAATTCGGCTACTAATCTGCCGCCAGGTTTTAAGCTTTTAAATAAACCTTCGGTTAAGGCCTGTTGGTTTTCAATCCAGTGAAAAGTAGCGTTGCTAAAAATGGCATCGAAGTTTTCCTTATAGGGAAGGTGTGCTCCATCTACCACTTCAAAGCTGAGGTTGGGATACGTGGCTTTTGCATTGGCTACCATATCGGCAGAGGCATCAGTTCCCAGAACCAGTGCGCCACTTGCTGCAATCTGTGCGGCCAGCTGACCTGTGCCACAGCCAACATCCAAAATATGCTCGCCACTTTGCGGCGCCAGCCATTGCAATACATCTGCCCCGTAATCTGATACGAAGTGATGCTGCTTATCGTATAATGTTGCATCCCAAACTATTTCTGGCATAACTAATTTTCTTTAATATTTACTCCTCCATAGACATATAAACTTTTTGAGTTTTATAGTCGCGGACTTAACCTTCTACCTTTTAACCTTCAGCCTTCTACCTCTAAATAGTGCTCAACGGTTGGAAAAGGATCATAAAAATGATGTAATAATTTTTTCCAATCCTGATAAGCTGCGGAAGCTCTAAAGCCTACTGTATGATCCTCGAGTGTTTCCCAGTTCACCAGCAGGATGTATTTATCGGCAACCTCAAAACACTTTTTTAGCTGATGTGAAAGGTAGCCATCCATCGAACTGATTATTTTTTCGGCCTGGTTAAAGGCTTTTTCAAAATCGGCCGATAAACCCGGCTTTACATTTAATATGGCGACTTCAAGTATCATGTTTTTGAATTGTCATGATGAGGAATCAAGCACCTGCTTATTCTTCAACATGACAGTTTATTTTAAGCCTTTTCAAGCATTTCTCTTACATCCGTAATTTTTCCGGTAACGGCAGCAGCAGCGGCAGTTAAAGGACTTGCTAACAAAGTACGGGCGTTTTGTCCCTGTCTGCCTTCGAAATTTCTGTTCGATGTAGACACACAATATTTACCAGCCGGGATTTTATCTTCATTCATCCCTAAACAGGCACTACAACCCGGCTCACGTAACTGGAAACCTGCAGCTTCGAAAATTTTATCCAAACCTTCGTTTTTAGCTTGCTGTTCTACTTGTTTCGAACCCGGAACAATCCAAACGGTAACATTTTCTGCTTTGTGTTTGTCTTTTACAAAGTTGGCCACCTCGCGCAAATCTTCGATGCGTGAATTGGTACAACTACCGATGAAAACATAATCAATTGGTTTACCAATTAAAGCTGCATCATCGTCAAAGCCCATATAATCCAAAGCTTTTTTGTACGATACTTTTTCGGTTTCGGGTTGTGCTGCGGTTGCAGGAATATGTTCCTGGATACCCATTCCCATACCCGGGTTGGTACCATAAGTAATCATTGGCGCAATATCTGCTGCATTGAAAGTTAAAACACTATCAAATTTTGCATCTGCATCACTATATAAAGTTTTCCAGTAAGCTAAAGCTTTATCCCACTCTTCGCCTGCCGGAGCAAACTCACGTCCTTTAATGTAATCGAAAGTAATTTGATCTGGTGCGATTAAACCGCCACGGGCACCCATTTCGATACTCATGTTGCAGATCGTCATGCGGGCTTCCATGCTTAAAGATTCAATTGCTGAACCTGCATACTCAATAAAGTAGCCGGTACCACCTGCAGCAGAAATCTGAGCAATGATGTATAAAATAATATCTTTTGCGCCAACACCTTTACCTAGCTCGCCGTTAACCTCAATTTTCATGGTTTTCGGTTTCGATTGCAATAAGCATTGGGTAGCAAAAACTTGCTCTACCTGCGAAGTTCCGATACCAAAGGCAATGGCGCCAAAAGCACCATGCGTAGAGGTATGGCTATCGCCGCAAACCATAGTTTTTCCAGGCAGCGTAATACCTAACTCAGGACCAATTACGTGAACAATGCCCTGAAACGGATGGCCCAGACCATACAATTCGACACCAAATTCCGCACAGTTTTTGGTTAGCATATCTACCTGATAGCGCGAAAGCTCTTCTTTAATGGGTAACAACTGATTTAACGTAGGTACGTTATGATCGGCAGTGGCCACAGTTTGTTTCGGACGGAAAACAGGTAATCCTCTTTTACGCAAACCATCAAAAGCTTGTGGAGAGGTAACCTCATGGATCAGGTGCGTATCTATGTATAAAATATCAGGAAACCCTTCCTCACTTTTTACAACGTGTGCATCCCAAATTTTTTCTACTAATGTTTTTGACATTTTTTATGAATTTTTTAAACCTTACAGGTTTCAAAAACCTGTAAGGTTTGGTTTTAACTATGCAGTTTTAATTGCTTTCATGGCAGTCATGGCTTTACGTAAAGTAGCACCAATCTGCTCAACCTGGTGAGAACGGATCGCTTCGTTCACTTCAATTAGTTGTCTGTTATCTACAGCACCGTCTTTACCTGCGTTAAAGTTTTTACCAACTAAATCAGTATCTACTTTTTTCATGAAATCGCCTAAAAGCGGTTTACAAGCCTGATCGAATAAATAACAACCATATTCAGCAGTATCAGAAATTACACGGTTCATTTCGAATAATTTTTTACGTGCAATGGTATTGGCAATAAGTGGTGTTTCGTGTAACGACTCGTAGTAAGCCGATTCTGGTTTAATACCAGCCTGTACCATGGTTTCGAAAGCCAATTCAACACCGGCACGTACAAAAGCAACCATTAAAAGGTAGTTATCGAAATATTCCTGCTCACCGATTTTAACATCACCAGCCGGAGTTTTTTCGAAAGCAGTTTCGCCGGTTTCAGCTCTCCAGGCCAATAGGTTTTTGTCGCCATTTGCCCAATCTTCCATCATGATACGGCTAAATTCGCCACTCATGATATCATCTTGGTGTTTTTGGAACAACGGACGCATAATGTCTTTCAACTCTTCAGAAATTTCGAAAGCTTTAATTTTGGCAATGTTGCTTAATCTATCCATCATGGCCGTAATACCACCTTGCTTTAAAGCTTCGGTAATTACTTCAACACCATATTGAACCAATTTAGAAGCATAACCTGCATCGATTCCTTTTTCTACCATTTTATCGAAAGAAAGGATAGAACCAGTTTGTAATAAACCACAAAGGATGGTTTGCTCGCCCATTAAATCAGATTTTACCTCGGCTACGAAAGATGATTTTAATACACCAGCTCTGTGACCACCAGTACCTACGCAATACGCTTTAGCCTGAGCTAAACCTTTGCCTTGAGGATCGTTTTCAGGGTGAACCGCAATTAGAGTAGGTACACCAAAACCTCTTACATACTCTGCTCTAACTTCACTACCTGGGCATTTAGGAGCCACCATAATTACAGTTAAATCTTTACGGATTTGCATACCTTCTTCAACGATGTTGAAACCGTGAGAATACAATAAAGTTGCACCTTCTTTCATTAAAGGCATAACCGCATTTACCACTGCAGTGTGTTGTTTATCTGGGGTAAGGTTAATTACCACGTCAGCAGTTGGGATCAATTCTTCGTAGGTACCTACTTTAAAGTTGTTTTCAGTAGCATTTTTCCACGAATCTCTTTTACCTTCAATCGCTTCTTTACGCAATGTATAACTAACATCTAAACCGCTGTCTCTTAAATTTAAACCTTGGTTTAAGCCTTGTGCTCCGCAACCTACAACTACCAGTTTTTTGCCTTTTAGTGCGCTTACGCCATCTAAAAATTCAGCACTGTCCATAAAGTCGCAAACGCCTAATTGGTTTAATTTTTCTCTAAGCGGTAATGTGTTAAAATAATTTGCCATTGTTTTTATTGGTTAATTTCTATTTAATTATCGGGTTTATATTTTCTTTTTTGGTTGATTTCACTGATTTAGTGATTTCACCGATTTTTTTATTCTATACCTGTTTTTTCAGCGCAGTTGCATAGCCAAAGTGTACATTATCATGACCGATGGTGGTAATCAATACCTCTTCAATACTGTTCAACTGTACACCGTAGGTTGCCGTTAAAAAAGGCGTAATGTTCGCAAATGTTCCTTTTGCATAATCGGCTTTAATGGTTTCAATACTTGTTAAAGCTATAGCCTTCAGCTCTGCTACTTCTGCTTCGCTAACAGTATAAGTTGGTTTCGTGTCTTTTTTGTAGAACTCGTTAAACTTTACAGCGCTTGCATCGAGCCAGATACCGGTACGGAAATAACAAAGTGTTTGCGTGCTCACTACAATGTGGCCAAAGTTCCAGATGATGTTGTTATTGTAACCATCTGGAATTTTATTCAATTGTTCGATAGTTAAGCTATCAACCAACTTAATAAATGCCGTTCTGGAGTTGATAATAAATTCAAATATCTGGTTCATGTTGCTTTCTGGCTTAATTAGTATTTTCGCTTTGGTCTTTAGTCTCCGAGCTTTCAGCTTCACTTAACTCTTCGTTAAAGATAATTTTGTTGTAAAAGGGATCGTTTACAGTTACTGCCCATGTACCATAAAATGTTTTTTCAAGTCCGGGGCGGTTGTATTTGTAATTTTTATCAATTAAGGTTTTATGAAATGCTTTCAAGCCTGTACAAACCACAAATACGCTTCCTCCCGGAGAACAGTCGCCGTGGTGCTGACTTAAATGTAATTCTATACCATTTAACGAAACCTGCATGTAAACGGGTGCATTTTCATCAAAAGTATGTTCCCAGTCTATTTTAAAGCCAAGCCAGTTCACGTAAAACTCAATAGCTTTATCGTAATCGAATATTCTTAAAATAGGTATGGCTTTATCGCATTTCATATTCTAAACTTATCGTCATTGCGAGGCTGGGTTGCGTGAGCCGAAGCAATCTCATTTTGAATTCTTAAAAAGATTGCTTCGTCGTTCCTCCTCGCAATGACGTTTTGGCTTTACATTGTAAAAATCTTCTGTCCTTTATCCAAAAACTCGTTTTCTACCAGTTCTTCACCCGGTTCAAAAGCTTCAAATTCTTTTAATTTTTCGTGGAAACCAGCGCTGTCTTTAATAATGGCAACTCTTGCCGAACGCACAAACTCGATTAATTCGTAAGGTTCTAAAGCTTTTACCAGGGCATCAGTCTCTTCGCGGTGACCCGTTACTGCAAAAACAGTATAATCTTTACGGATTACTACGGCACTGGCGCCATATTGTCTTAATAAACGCTCAACGGTTACTCTTTCTGCAATTTCATCTGTAGAAACTTTATAAAGTGCCAGTTCCTGCCAGATAATCTCGTCGTTGGTATTAAAATAAACTTTCAATACCTCGATTTGCTTCTCAATTTGGCGGGCCAGTTTCCGTACAACTTCATAGCTTTCGTGAATGACGATGTTGAAACGGTGGATACCATCAATTTCAGAAGGAGAGGTGTTAAGGCTTTCGATGTTAATTTTTCTTTTAGAGAAAATAATCGCGATCCTGTTTAATAAACCGATGCGGTTCTCGGCATAAACCGTAATGGTATATTCCTGCTTACCTTCTAAATCGGCCTTATCTATTTTATGTTCAATTGTGTTTTCAGTACTCATGATAATTTCTTTTTAACTTTTCGTCATTTCGACCTTTTGGAGAAATCTTTTTAAAAAGATCGCTCCGTTTCGCTGCGCTTCAGTCGAGATGACGATTACGCTAACTTTAGTCTTTAAGCTTTATGCTTTTTACCTTATTTCAGTCTAATTTCGCTTACACTCATTCCTTGTGGCACCATTGGGAAAACGTTGTTTTCTCTGCCAACCATAACTTCAAGCAGGTAAGAACCTTCGTGGTTAATCATGGTTTCCAATGCTGCTCTCAAATTTGCACGTTCGTCAACTTTAGCTGCCTCGATGTAGTAAGATTTAGCCAACGCCACAAAATCAGGGCTGGTAATGTTTACAAAAGAGTAACGTTTATCGTGGAATAACTGTTGCCACTGGCGAACCATACCTAAGAAACGGTTGTTCAGGATCAGGATTTTAACAGCTGCACCGAACTGCATAATTGTACCCAGTTCCTGTGGGGTCATCTGGAAACCACCATCGCCAATAATGGCAATTACTGTTTTATCAGGCGCACCATATTTGGCACCAATTGCAGCCGGCAAGCCAAAGCCCATGGTACCTAAACCACCAGAGGTGATGTTGCTACGGGTATTGTTAAACTTAGCATAACGGCAGGCTACCATCTGGTGCTGACCAACGTCGGTAACGATAATGGCATCACCACCACAGATTTCGTTGATGTTGCGTAATACCTCACCCATAGTCATCTCATCGCCTGCTGGGTAAAGTTCAGAAGTAATTACCTGATCAATTTCCTGCTGGTTGTACTCCCTGAATTTGGCTACCCATTCTTCATGTTTATTTTCGTTAACCAGGTTGGTTAATAGTGGCAATGTTTCTTTACAATCGCCCCAAACACCAACCTCAGCTTTAACGTTTTTATCAATTTCGGCAGGGTCGATGTCTAAATGCACAACTTTAGCTTGTTTGGCATATTTATCTAAACGACCGGTTACACGGTCATCGAAACGCATACCTACGGCAATAATTACGTCGGCCTCGTTTGTTAATACGTTTGGACCATAATTCCCGTGCATACCCAACATACCTACGTTTAAAGGATGTGAAGTTGGGATAGCGCCTTCGCCCATGATCGTCCAGGCAGAAGGAATACCCGCTTTTTCGATAAAGGCTTTAAATTCCTCTTCGGCTTTACCTAAAATAACCCCCTGGCCAAACAATACAAACGGACGTTTAGCCGAGTTAATTAAAGCTGCAGCCTGTTCGATAAACTCAACCCTAACTTTTGGTTTCGGGCGGTAAGAGCGGATATGGTTACATTTTACATATTCAGGGAATTCCTCAATTTGTAATTGTGCATTTTTGGTAATATCGATTAAAACAGGGCCTGGTCTGCCGCTTTTAGCAATGTAAAAAGCTTTGGCCAATACCTCCTGAATCTCCTTCGCATCGGTAACCTGATAATTCCATTTGGTAACTGGCGTAGTGATGTTGATTACATCGGTTTCCTGGAAAGCATCGGTACCCAATAAGTGGGCAAATACCTGACCGGTGATGCATACTAAAGGTGTACTATCTATTTGCGCATCGGCTAAACCGGTTACCAGGTTGGTTGCGCCTGGTCCGCTGGTTGCAAATACCACACCTACTTCGCCGCTTGCGCGTGCAAAACCCTGAGCAGCGTGTATACCACCTTGCTCATGGCGAACCAGTATGTGTTCTAATTTATCGGCATAATCGTAAAGGGCATCATAAATAGGCATGATTGCTCCACCCGGATAACCGAAAATGGTGGTTACACCTTCTTCGATTAAGCCATTCAACAAGACCTGTGAGCCTGAGCCTTTAAAGGTTTTTGAGGTTTCTGCTTTCGCCCCGGTTTGTTGTATTGTATCTTGTGCAGTTTCCATAATTATGTTTTTGCGGTTCTTTTATTCTTTAAGTTTAAACCCAATTCTTTCTCTATCCTTCCATTTCAATTGAGCAATTTTTTCGTCGATTAAATTTTCCATTGCATCATAAAGTTCATTTAACTGAACATCATGTTCTCCAATCCGTTCCTTAATTTCTGTTAGTTGCTCGTTTATGCTGTTTTGTTTTAGCAAAACCTTACGAACATCAACAAAGGCCCTCATAATGGCAATATTCATGTTAATCGCCTTATCACTCTTTAAAACACCACTTAGCATGGCTACACCTTGCTCGGTAAAGGCATAGGGTAAATATTTGCCTGTCCTATTTTGTGGCATGTTAGCCATCATCACAAATTGTGATGATGGATTTGTAACTTGGGGTACTGTCGCAATTTGTGACAGCATATTTTGCCACTCTATGGACGTGAGTTGAAACATAAAATCATCTGGAAAACGCTTTATATTTCGCTTTACTGCTTGATTTAGTACTCTTGTCTCAACTTCATAAAGTACTGCCAAATCGAAATCCAACATTACTCTTTCACCTCTGATTTCATAAATCCTGTTTTGAATACTTTTAATTATTTGCATAATGTTTTGTTTAGTATTAATTCAGCTCAGGGATGATTTTTGCTGTGGTTCGTGTCTCCAAGAACCATGTTTTGTTTTATTATTCGTCAGTTACACATCCTTCCGATGCATCTGAAACTGTTTTAGCATATTTATATAGTACACCTTTACTCACTTTCAATGCAGGTTGTACATAGTTCTTTCTGCGTTCGGCAATTACTTCATCGCTAACCTGCAGGTTAATAATGTTGTTTACAGCATCGATTAAAATACGGTCTTCATCTTCAACCAGGCCAATTAAGCCACCTTTGTAAGATTCTGGTGTGATGTGACCAACAACGAAACCGTGTGTACCGCCCGAGAAACGGCCATCGGTAATTAAAGCCACCGATTTACCCAAACCAGCACCGATAATGGCTGAAGTTGGTTTCAACATTTCTGGCATACCTGGAGCACCAACCGGACCTGAGTTTTTTATTACGATTACATCGCCAGGTTTTACACGACCACCAGAAATACCAGCAATTAGATCGTGCTCACCATCAAATACGCGTGCCGGACCTTCAAATTTTTCACCTTCTTTACCACTAATTTTAGCTACCGAACCTTTTTCGGCCAGGTTGCCATAAAGAATCTGCAGGTGACCTGTTGCTTTAATGGGCTCGCTTAATTTTTGAATGATCTTTTGATCGTAATCCATGATCGATTTTACGTCAGCCAGATTTTCAGCTACTGTTTTACCGGTTACAGTTAAGCAATCGCCATGTAACAAACCTTCATTCAACAAATATTTCAATACCGCAGGGATACCTCCATATTGGTGTAAATCCTGCATCAGGTATTTTCCACTAGGTTTGAAATCGGCAAGAACCGGTGTTACATCACTCATGCGTTGGAAATCATCCTGCGTAATTTCGATGCCTATTGCTTTACCCATTGCAATAAAGTGCAATACGGCATTGGTACTTCCACCTAAAATGATAATCGAACGAATAGCATTTTCGAATGCTTTTCTCGTCATAATATCAGATGGCTTGATATCTTTTTCTAATAAAACTTTGATGTATTTACCTGCATCTAAACATTCTTGTTTCTTTTCTTCGCTTATGGCTGGGTTAGAAGAAGAGTAAGGTAAGCTCATACCTAAAGCTTCGATTGCAGAGGCCATGGTATTTGCCGTGTACATACCACCACATGCACCTGCACCCGGGCAAGTATGTTTAATGATACCCTGATAGTCTTCATCAGAAAGATTACCGCAGATTTTTTGGCCTAAAGCCTCAAAAGCCGATACAATGTTTAATTCTTCGCCTTTATAGTGACCTGGGGCAATTGTACCACCATAAACCATAATAGAAGGACGATCTAAACGTGCCATAGCCATAATTGCACCAGGCATATTCTTGTCGCAGCCCGGAATGGCAATTACACCATCGTAATATTGTCCGCCGCAAATGGTTTCGATACTATCGGCAATTACATCACGACTAACCAAAGAGTAACGCATACCGTCGGTTCCGTTGCTCATACCATCACTTACCCCAATGGTATTAAAAACCAAGCCCACTAAATCATTTTTCCAGACCCCTGCTTTGACGTCTTTTGCAAGGTCGTTCAGGTGCATGTTGCAGGTGTTACCATCGTAACCCATACTTGCAATACCGACTTGTGCTTTAGCCATATCAGCATCGGTTAAGCCGATTCCGTAAAGCATGGCTTGCGCCGCCGGTTGTGTTGGGTCTTGTGTAAATGTTTTACTGTACTTGTTTAATTCGCTCATTGTTTAAAATGTATATTCTGGTTCTGTTAGTTGTATTATTTTGAGGCAAAAAAAAACCGCCTCGTTTCGGAGGCGGTTTCGATTTTGTATATTTTTATTATACGCAACGATATCCACCTCTCTGCTGAGAAATGACAATAATAATGTTGCTAATAATGCTTGTGTTTAAATTCATGTTTTCTACGAATCACAAACATACTAACTTATTAAAAAATGCAAAGAACTATTTTTGTTTATTTCTCTATTTTTTAGACTCCGGACTCCTGACTTTCCGACTTCGGTCTATATAATCACCTCGTAATTCACTTTCTCCAATACCAGGTTTTTATAGGCCCGTTGTATGGTGTAGCCGATAGATTCGCGCCATAAAGGGCGGTAAACAATATCATCAATAGAGGCTATACCTGCAATTTCTGTCGCGGTACCACACAAAAAGGCACTGTCGGCATTCTTTAAATCTTCGACAGTAAGCTTTTTCTCGATGCATTCGATATCTAATACTGCGCAAAGTTCTTTAACCGTTGCCCGGGTAATGCCTGGTAAAATATTGCCTAAAGAAGGGGTATATAGTTTGCCATCTTTTTCGAGGAAAATATTGGCACCTGATGCTTCTGCAACAAAGCCGTGCATATCAAGCAATAGTGCCTCGTCGTATCCTTTAATATTGGCCGCGGTAGTTGCTAAAATGGAGTTGATATAATTTCCACTCAGTTTAGCTTCCATAGGGCTCGATTTAGGATTTGGCCTTTCGTAATCGGAAACCGTTAATTTTAATAATTTATTGCCCGAATAGGCATCCCACTCCCAGGCACAAATCATGATCGAAACACCACTTGGTGAATTGAGTTTCATGTTGGGATGGCAAAAAACCAAAGGGCGGATATAGGCATCTTTCAGTTTATTTAATTGAAGTAATTTATATGTGGCATCAATTAACTCCTGTTTATCCCAGGGGAAGGGGATGTTAGCCAATTGGCAGGAACGTTCTAAACGATCAAAGTGGGCAGCAGCCTTGAAAATACGGTTGCCATTATGGGTTTTATAAGATCTAATGCCCTCAAAAGCCGCATAACCATAATGTAACGACTGACCATAAAGATCAGTGCTGCTGTTTACAGCTTTTTCAAAAGCTCCATCAAGGTAAATAATCGTATTAGAATTGTAGTATTTCATAATACTCTCTGTTTTGTTATTTAAAAAAAGCGTCCCGTTTGTATCGGGACGCTTCAGGTATATTTAGTTTCTTAATTACTATTTAAACTGCGCCCGCTTATTACCTAAAAGGTTTAGGAGTAGGAGGTTAAGTAAAATGACAGGAAATAACACCAGGCTAACAACCGTTGCTGCTAAAGCTTTTGGATTAAAGGTGTGATTTTGAATCGTCATCATTATCTTATTGTTTATAAAACCAATTTAGTTTTTGGTTCATTAATATGCAAGAGAAATCAGAAAAAAGTTAAATCGGAATATAATTCTTGTATTTTATTTAAAATCAAAACATAATTCTTAATCAGAGTGTAATTAGTGATTTAATGCCGACAGCTGTAGACCAAATATCAAAACGGTATACGGTATGATTATTATGCTTGCATTATAAATTTTCTGATTTTCTGCCTAAAATGACTAAAACGCTGTTGAAACTTTAAAAATTCACCTCAAAAATTACTTTAAAACAGGGGAGCTGTTAAGGGAATTTGGGGTTTGGATAGTGCATCATTTTCATACCATAATACCACCTGTCGCGGAGGTTTAATAAGTTGCCTTCAAATTCATAACCTGGCATTAACCGCGAAAAGAAATTTTCTTTGCGCAGTAACTTTTCCAGTTTCTTTATGGTAGCTGCACTTAGCTTTTGATAATAGGGTTCGATAATTTTTTGTTCTTGTAATAATAAATCTGCATCCCAGGTTTCTGCTGTTTTCCCGGTCAGGGGTTTTGAGGTATAAAGTAATCTCAGGCTTTTCCAGATATCATCGAATATAACACGGCTGCCTTCGGTAACAAACGTACATATTTCGGGGTTGGTAATGCCGGAGAGTTTTGCAGGTTGGGTTAAAAGTTTCTCGAGCTTTCGGGTGGTAATTGTGGCTGCATAACTCCATTTGGTTTCGAAGCCCAGCGAATCTGTCTGGTGCTGAAACCAATGGTAAAAAGCAGAGCGCTCGGCAATATCTGCGTATTCTTGAAAACCATTTTCGAACCGGATGTTAAATTTATTGGCGTTGTTCCATGCGGCTGTGTTTTTTAGTCGATCGGATTTGAGCCAGTTTCCATCCTTTCCATTTGGTATGGCTTTAGGAAAAACTTCAAGATAAGCTTCAATAGAACGGAATTCTTTGGCTTCTGCCAAATTAATGATCAAGAGGAGTAAGCATGAAATCAGGATTTTTTTAACCGGAAGCATATTCATGTATCATTAGTAGCTATAAAAGATACGATAAAACTGGCATTCGGGTTGCTGTTATCTAGAAATAAACTGGTAGTATTGTTTTAAAACAAAAAAGCCTTTCCGAAATTTATCGAAAAGGCTTTTCTTATTAATGCGTTTCTAAATCAGAATTGCATGTTATGTTTTATGCAACACCTTCTGCTAAAACAACAACTTTATTGTGGATGGCTTCAACTACGCCACCTTTAATAAAAAAACGTTGCTCTTCAGCTTTGTTTGCTTTGATAATAACTTCTCCATCTTCCAAAGTTGAGATGATAGCGGCATGGTCTTTTAAAATCTGAAAAGAACCTAAAGTACCAGGAACAGTAACTGCTGTTACTTCGCCTTCGTAAACTTTTTTATCGGGAGTTAATATTTCTAAATTCATCTTTGAATAGATTTGAGATTTGAGATATGAGATTTGAGATACTCATCTCTTCTCACATCTCATATCTAATGTCTCTTGTCTTAATTCGCTTCTGCTAATAATTTTTTACCTTTTTCGATAGCATCTTCGATACTACCAACCAGGTTAAATGCAGCTTCAGGATATTCGTCAACTTCACCATCCATAATCATGTTGAAACCTTTGATAGTTTCTTTGATGTCAACCAATACACCTTTTAAGCCTGTAAATTGCTCCGCTACGTGGAAAGGTTGAGATAGGAAACGTTGAACACGACGCGCTCTGTGTACCGTTAATTTATCTTCTTCAGATAACTCGTCCATACCTAAGATGGCGATGATATCCTGTAATTCTTTATAACGTTGTAAAATTTCTTTAACACGTTGAGCAGTGTTGTAGTGCTCATCTCCCAATACTGCAGGAGAAAGGATACGTGAAGTAGAATCTAGTGGATCTACCGCAGGATAGATACCTAGCTCAGAAATTTTACGTGATAATACTGTAGTTGCATCCAAGTGGGCAAATGTTGTTGCCGGTGCAGGGTCAGTTAAGTCATCCGCAGGTACGTATACCGCTTGTACTGAAGTAATTGAACCACGTTTAGTTGAAGTAATACGCTCCTGCATTAAACCCATCTCAGTTGCCAATGTTGGTTGGTAACCTACCGCAGATGGCATACGACCTAAAAGGGCCGATACCTCAGAACCTGCCTGAGTAAAACGGAAGATGTTATCAACGAAGAAAAGAATATCTTTTCCAGCGCCTTCGCCATCACCATCACGGAAATATTCTGCAACAGTTAATCCTGATAAGGCCACACGAGCACGTGCACCAGGAGGCTCGTTCATTTGACCGAAAACCAATGTTGCTTTAGATTCTTTTAATTTTTCTGTATCAACAGCGTTCAGATCCCAGCCACCTTTTTCCATTGAGTGTAAGAAATCGTCACCATAGTTGATTACACCTGACTCGATAAACTCACGAAGTAAATCGTTACCTTCACGTGTACGCTCACCAACACCTGCGAATACTGATAAACCAGCATAAGCTTTAGCGATGTTGTTTACCAACTCCATAATTAATACCGTTTTACCTACACCAGCACCACCGAACAAACCAATTTTACCACCTTTTGCATAAGGCTCTAATAAGTCGATTACTTTAATACCTGTAAAAAGTACTTCAGTTTCGGTAGATAAATCTTCGAACTTAGGAGGAGTTGAGTGGATAGGACGACCATCCGTTTTATCAACAGCGTTGATACCGTCAATCGCTTCACCAACTACATTGAATAAACGACCTTTAATCTGGTCGCCAACTGGCATTTTAATCGCAGCGCCAGTATCAACTACTTTCATACCGCGAACTAAACCGTCAGTAGAGTCCATTGAAATTGCACGTACACGGTCTTCACCTAAGTGCTGTTGAACTTCTAAAACAATTTTTTGTCCATTTTCTTTCGTTATCTCTAACGCATCAAAAATTTTAGGTAGATGGGCATCATCAGCAAAGCTAACGTCAACCACTGGGCCGATAATTTGTGCTATTTTTCCTAAGTTAGGCATATCTGTTGTGAGTAAATTTATTACAGTCAATGAATTAAAGCTGTTTGTAAGGTCTCCAATTCGGTTGGCAAAGTTAAGTTATTCTTACTTAATTTTAAATATATATTATAAAATTTTTTAACAGTATTTTTATAGATAATTTCGGAACCTAAATCGTACAGATGAAAAGCATTTTAACAACGGGCAGTAATGGCCTTTTAGGACAGAAAATAACCGAAAAAGTTCTTGCCGAAGGCAGGGTAAAACTCATTGCAACTTCAAAAGGAGTAAACCGGTATCCGGTAAAGGTAGGGTATGAATATGCCGAAATGGATATACTCAATCCAGAGCAGGTTAGGCAGGTTATAGAAAAATATAAGCCTGATGCGATCATTCATACGGCAGCCATGACCAATGTTGATACTTGCGAAGCCAATAAGGAACTTTGCCACCAACTTAATGTAGATGCGGTTAAAACCTTATTATCTATTTGCGAGGAAAAAAATATCCAGCTGGTTCATTTAAGTACCGATTTTGTTTTTGATGGTGCTAACGGGCCGTATAAAGAAGAGGATGCGGTATGTCCGGTAAGTTATTATGGCGAATCGAAAGTGCTTGCCGAAGAATTATTGAAACAGTCTGAGGCGCACTGGACTGTGATCAGGACCATTTTGGTTTATGGTATCAGTAGCGACATGAGCAGGAGCAACATTGTGCTTTGGGCCAAAGGTGCTTTAGAAAAGGCATCGCCTATCAATGTGGTAAACGATCAGTGGCGCATGCCAACCCTTGCCGAAGATTTAGCTGAAGCCTGCATTTTAGCTGTAGAGCAAAGCGCACAAGGCATTTACCATATCTCAGGTAAAGATTACATGAGTATTGCAGATTTAGTGCGAAAAGTTGCCGATTATTGGTCGCTCGATAAATCTTTTCTGCACGAGATCAGTTCCGCCAGTTTAAATCAAACAGCTAAAAGGCCGATACGAACAGGTTTTATTCTGGATAAGGCAATTAAAGATTTAGGCTATAATCCACATAGTTTCGAAGAAGGATTAGCAATTTTAAAAGGGCAAATGGAAAATATGCTGCCCGATAGCCAGGATCAGGTTTTAAGTTAGCTACCTTTATTAATAGATTAACAATTAAGCAATTTATATAATTAAACATTTAAATCATAAAAAGAATATGTCATTACAAATAGGCGATCAGGCGCCGGATTTTAAATTATACAGCTCTGAATTAACAGAGGTATCTTTGTCTGCTTTCAAAGGAAAAAAAGTGATTATCCATTTCTTCCCAATGGCTTTTACAGGTACCTGCACCGAGCAGTTATGCACCATGAGGGATAATTTTAGCTATTATGAAGGAATTAATGCACAGGTAATTGGTATTTCTGTCGATTCGCCGTTCTCTTTAGCTAAATTTAAGGAAGTACAGCATTATCAGTTTCCGTTATTATCTGATTTTAATAAAGAAGTATCGGCTGCTTACGGTGCATTTTACGATGAATTTGTGTTCGGATTGAAAGGTGTTTCTAAAAGAGCAGCTTTTGTGATCGATGAAGAAGGAAAAATTGCTTACGCCGAAGTTTTAGAAGATGCGCATGAATTGCCTGATTTTAAAGCAATTAATGATGTTTTGAGCGCCTAAAGCAACATTTGCAAAGAAATTTTTTAATTTTTTCTCTAAAATAGTTGGAAATTAAAAACTCAACTCATACCTTTGCAGTCCGTTAACGATACGGAAACGCATTCGTAGCTCAATTGGATAGAGCATCTCACTACGGATGAGAAGGTTTGGGGTTCGAATCCCTACGAGTGCACCTTTGCGGAGTACAAATCTTTTAAAGATTTTGCTCCGCTTTTTTTATGTCCTAACTTTCTGTTTATGTGGTAGATAAGTTGGAGCGCTTCATTGGCCTGAGGGGTTCGATGTGCTTCGCCGTCAAAAACCCATTTTTCAGGATATATCGAACCCACAATTGCCCGTTTTATATCAGAATCGGCCGTAGCATAGAACTCAGGTAGGTTTTTTAGGTTAACTGCTGCTAATTCAGCCAGACTCTCAATATTTAGGTCATCTTCTACTTGCTCACTAATTTCTTTTAGCTCTGCCTCATGCCTTAGGATAGCGTTTTCGCACTCTTTTTTGATTTGCTGGTATTCTTCATTCGAAATCGATTTATCGATCAACAGCTCCAGCGCTCTTGATTTGCGTTTATTTTGCTCCGCAATTTGTTCGAGTTTTTGATTTTGGTATCGAAAGGTTCTTCCGCCATTTTCTACGTAGGAATCGCAGATTATCGACTTAAAAAGTTCGTCCATTCCGGGCTTGGGAACATATTGGCTGAGTTCACGCTCAAAAAGATCATTTGTTTTTTCAGCCTGGAATCTTGCCCCGCAAGTGGCAGTGCAATGGTAATAAGGGTAGTAGGCTTTATGTCTTCCCCTGGAAGCGCTCCCGGTCATGATCTTGCCGCATTTGGGGCAGATCAGAAACCCACGCAGAGCAAGCGATCGGGGAGATATTGCTTTTGTTCCCTTTTTTTCAAATCTTCTTTTACGGCTCTCTATTATTTCCTGAACGCGATAGAAAAGACTTTCTGAGATCAGCGGCTCGTGTTGTCCGTCAGCGAGGTGGGCTTCCTCATCTTTAAAAGCCGGAACCGGAACTTTTCCGATATAACCGGGATTGGTGACGTGCCTCCAGAAACTGGTACGGCTGCATTTCAGGCCACGTTCTTTGGCTTTCATCCATACGTGGTCGGTCGCAAGAATTCCTTCGGCGATTTGTTCAAACGCCCATCTCATGTGGCTGGCCTGCGGCTCATCAATAGCAATGTATTTTCTGCCGTTCTCAGTGATTTTGTTTTTGTAACCTGCTGGAGCCAGTCCCATCCAGCGGCCTTCTTTTTTGGCTCTACGCATGCCATAAGTGACGTTTAAGGCCCTGCGGTCGTTCTCTACTTCGGGCATCGATAGGTATACCGCCAGAATGGTCTTGCTTTCGGGAACGCTTAGGTCTAATGGCTGTTCAATGGCTACAGGTTCGATCAGGTAATCTACCGTTAGGGTCCGGATCATCTGGTAAGCATCAGCGGTATTCCTGCTAAACCTATCCCATTTGGTGAACATGAGGTAATCAAAGTCTTTGCCTTTTGATTTTCTAAGCTCTAGGAGCAGTTTTGTCCATTCGGGGCGGATAAAGGTTTTGGCCGAATAATCTTCAAAGATGATCTTTGTGACTTCGATGTTATTTTTTGCGCAATGGATTTGCAGGCGTTCGGCCTGGTCTCTTTGTGAAAACCCTTTGTCAGCTTGTTCATCGGTACTTACCCTGATGTATAGACACGCTTTTTTCATGTTGTTTCTCCTTTCATTTCTGTTTTTTAATTCGTTTTGAGGACAGGTATCTTTGCGTTTTTTTATCCGGTAATTTTTGTTCGGACCGCATGCTAAGTGTCTGTTCAACTGATAATTTAGCGAATTTATAGAGGAAATCCAAAAGAAGTTTTGCGCTTTCCGGGCTGACGTCTATACCATATTTGTACAGGATTTTAATTGCTTTTTGTACCGTTATATTTCGTCTGCCGGTAGGGGTGAAGTTTGTCATAGCGACAATACTAAGGTTTTAGGCGGGGCCTGATACCCTAGTAGATATAAATTGCTGTTTTTAGAAAGGTGCCTTTAATTGAATTTGTCTCTAGTAGCTATCTGTGGTTTTCAGGCACGTAGTTGAAGCAGTTATAACTAAAATCAGATTATTTTTTTAAATTTCTGATCTACGCAAATAGATTGCGTAGTAACTATATTTCTTTGTCGTTATATATTATACCAGTTATCTGGCAAATACAATTGAAAACAATATGGATGCAAACGACTCTTTAAACAACTTTGATTATGAAGGTTTCTTGACTAGGGAATTTCCTATGCCGGAAGGTAAATATCCTGATATCGGGCGATCACTGGAGCATCTTAATAAGATTACCAAATTGCTATTGGAGTGTGCCTTGCAAAGTATCAGGGTTGCTGAGCGTGATCCAAACGCCTCTGCGGTACATGCCAACACGCGGTATACCATCGTTTGTAATTACCGGCTAAGGACGATCAACCTGATCAAAATTTTTACTGAGCTTTTGGATTTAAAGGGCGGTTCCATCTTCGATGAGGGAACGGCCAATATCGTTGCACGAAGCCTGCTGGAAAGCTATCTTGTGTATTACCGTTTGTATAATGGCTGCAAGGGCGACAAGGAGTTGCAGGAACTTTATTTTACTTTATATAATCTTTCTTCGCGGTTGCACTTGGTCAAATTTGGGACTACCCTGCATATGGTAAGCCCGGAGAATTTTGATGAAGGTAAACTCAGGGGGCAGATTGGGAAATTGATCAGTGAGGTCAAGAGCAATAAAAAGTACCACAAATTACCACAGGCAATACCGAATGCTATTCAGAAGATCGAAACTGGCAAGCAGGACTATCTGAGTTTGTTTAATTTCAACAAGCTCATAAGAGAAAGTCCGTTACCAACGGAGTTCGTTACTGCGTACTATTCGTATACTTCTTCTTTCGCGCACACTGAGGGGTTCAGTTCGGTTGTTTCACAGATGTATTTTCAAGCCCGAAAAGACTGGATGGCGTTGAATGAAACGCTCAAATTCAGATTAATTTATCCTTGCCTGGCGGTTTCCGCTCAGTTTTATATATCTTATATTGAATATGATAAGACGCAGTTGGCGGATGATAAGGAGAATGAAGTATGGGAAGTGCTGTCACTCTGCAAATATTACCTGACTGCTTTCAACCTTAATAAATAGATTAATTTACCTAAAATAAATAAGGTAAATTAATTAGCGCATATCTTCTCTAGCGGAGAAAAAAGAATCTTTCGTCTTTTCTTTCTCCGTATCGAGCTTCTGATAGAGGTGAGCTAAAATGCCATCAAAGTTTTCATACCACGCAGATTGATCAGGAATATCCTTGAGATACTCTATTTTATGAATGTGCAAAAACAGTGATAATCCGATGTTAAGTGTCTGTTCGATGTTAAGTTGATATACCTGGTTTTCAAATTTATACCGGTGTGAAAGATTAAAAAGCCGTTGATCAATATCTGGGTGTTTCAGTTGTGTAAGGCCATTAACATTTTGAATAAGCAATAAATTGGAAAGTTGAGCCATTATTGCCCCTATGACCCTGATATATGTTTGATCCTCATCGGGATTTCCACCAAGCAGTAATTCAATAGCATAATTATCTGCTTCAACCTCCAACGATTTTAATTGATAAAGTTCATCATCCGTTAGGTCTTCAAGCCTAGAATTAATAAGCTCCAAGTAAGTCTTGTGATTATTTGCCAGATGTGCAACTTCATGATAAAGTAGATAACTCAAGGCATGGAGGAATATTACATTGATCGTGTTACTAAATTCTGAACCATCAATCGGTGAAGGAAAATTCTCGGGCCATTCGGAATATGTTGTTTGGAGAGACAGAATCCAGCCAAATAAATCATTCATATGCTCAAGATTCTCAACCGAGGTTAAGTTAAACTGAACTACATCATCACTGGAAAGGCACAATTTCCTTGCTGCTTCGTTCATTTTTACGAAGTTATAGATTGTACACCAAAGAAAAGACATATAGGATTCCTGAATCTCGACTTCTCCATTTTCGAGATGCACCATGGGGGTTTTTATATATCCGCCATCGGGGTTAAAGAAAATAGCTCTTGAAACGATGTTCTGTTCTGCAAGTGCAGTCAAGCGGTCTTTGCTGAGTGGATTGTTGTGATAGAAATACTCTATGATACGATCATAAAGATGTTTTATTGGACTTATGTATTCCATTATAGGGGCTTTAATATTATCTTGAAAAATATAAAGTAGTATTCAAAAGCATAAACAGGCTAGTCTTGCCCCTCTCCGTCAGCATCGCGTTCTTCGTTATTATTGTATGGATGAAATGTCAAAAGCCTCCCCGTAGGTTCAATATCAACTCTGTAATAATGCCCCTCATAATAGATACTTCGTTTACCCATCCTCACAAAATTTCTGTTTGGTTTCGTTTTGAAGTGTTCTTGAATTGCATCTGATTCCGATTCGACAACGGCTTTAATTATTCTTAAAATATCATCGTATTTATACTGAAAGATAGTTTTTTCACCAAATCCATCGCCTACATGTGTTTCCTCAACATGCCTGGCATAAATATGAAGAAATCGTTCCAAATCCAGAAAGACAAGCTTTTCACCGAAAAGAATTATCTCCTCTTCAAAACCATGCGCAGCGCTTTTAAGGTTTTTTACCTCGTCTCCATATTTTTTAGCAATGGCTTCAATTTTTCCTCCAGATTTTTCTATTTCCAGTTTAATAAGCTTTTCACGTTCATCGTATCGCTCGGAAATAAGTTTAGCATAATCTTTAATATCATCTCCTTCAATGGTTAAGTCTGTAAGCTTTGTATTCAGCTCATGGTAGCGGATCGCAGATTCATTATCGTTAAATTGCTTGTAAGGGTCAACAGTTATATCTTCTCCGAAGTGTCTTGCTAGTCCTAAAAACTTATATTTCTCTTCAGGTGATAATGGAGTATTTCGTTTCACCCTTGCATTTAAAAAGCCAAATAAAATCTGATTTAACTCACGACGATTTGACTTTGTGCTAATTACAATCGTATTCTGTATCTCTTTTTTCTCTTTAGCTACAAAATTATTTTGCCGGGGCTTATTGTAAGACATAATCTCGTAAATATCGCTTGCTAGAAAACCATAACGCTCGGCCCGCTCATACTGTTCTTGTGTGATTTTTATTACGGAAGAAGGTAAAACCCGTATTTTTCGGTCTGTTCGTGGAACTGGATTTTCCTTAAGAAGACCTTCAAGTTCATTGCGTTCATCTTCTGTGTAGATTATATCACCCATTAATGTGCTACCAAAGATTTTATATGCTTCGGAATTATACTGAAAGGTGATGGTTATAAGTGTATCATATTGGCCATACATATGGTATAGCTCTTCGTAAGAAAAGTTCATTGTTCGCGTTTTTTTGATGATATATTAAAGATTTAAAACATGCTATTCAATTTTTGTTGTCCCGAGGCTTTCCCATGTAGGAATTTCAATTGGATTAATGGTTTCAACTTCCTTCAAGAACGGCATGTTTCTATGTTCCGATAATTCCGAATGGATCTTATTAACAAGCTCAGTAGCTGATTTAATTTTGCCAAATACTGAGTCACTTAATAAGAGCAAGATTATACGTTCATGCTCTTTTTGATCGATAGGTAAAACATTCCTTGAATGAATGATGTCATTTCTCAAATCCTTAAGTTTGGTGAACTTTGGCCAAAAATTATATTTTGTGGGATTTGTGATACCTAATGCACTAGGCAAAACTAGCGCAATCTTATCTATCGTTGAAACCCATCTCTCTATATCCTTATTATTAAATTCCTTTATTTCTCCACCCTGCACTTTTTGCTTATATACAAAATCTTTAGGTAGAAGCTCATTAGCCAAACACTCAATTGCCGTAAAGGCCATTACAATTGATGATTGAATGTGTTCCAGATAGTCATATAGTAAGACATTATCCTCGTTGGACAAATCGAAAAGTTCTCTTTGTATAATTTTAGGTCTGATAAGAGTGTTGTAAATTGTCTTTGCCTGTTTAAGTTCTCGATCGGAACTACTTAAAAATATTGAAGTATTGTTTGGTCTGTCAAACCGCAAATGACATTTCCCGAGCTTGTAAGTCAGAATTTCCTGCATGGTTATGTCTTCATTTAAATCTCCAACCCGATAAATAACCGGCTTTTGGACTCTTTTATCAAACAAGTAATGCACTCGACCTTCCATTTTTTTAAGTTTTTATACCTGAATTTACAACTGATTGTGATAAAGTTAACCTTTTTATTTTGAATGTAATTTTACCTATTTCTCCCTACTAGAGTATCCGTCCTTTCCAGGGTTTCCATTTTTGACACAACAAAAATTAAAGCTATGAAAGAAAAACATTTAGAAGCACTGGAAGAGCGTAACCTCAACACCCGAAAAATCAAAACACCCAACGTTAAGGGCGGCAAGTACAAAGGCAACCCGCACATGAAATTCAAAAAGGTCAAGACTGAACCCCGGCAGAAAATCCGGCAATTGCTTCGGGCATCTATACCACTGGAAGACCTGAGTGCCATCACAAAAAGCAAGCGTATTTCACCATCACATTAAACCCATCAATCAACCATTCATTAACCGCCTAACTGAAGTCAGAGACCGCTTCTGAGTATTGCTTTTTGGCCCGCGCGTGCGTGCAGCAAGATGGATTTTTGTATACAAAAACATCTTGCCGCCCTCAAGGTCGGGACATGCACTCGGAACTCGTGATGCCTTATCAGATTATAAAAGCGCCATGCCAAGACCAAAGATCAAAGACGAAAACGAGCGGCTCAACTGCCCTGTAATTATCCGGCTCAATAAAACAAGTTTTGAGCGTCTGGAGAAAATGGCCAAGGATAGTGGCTGCAGAACCATTGGCGAGGTAGCAAGGAGAATAATCACCGGAAAACAGATTATTATGCATCATAAAGACGTCTCGATGAATGGCCCGATGGAAGAACTGGCATTGATAAGAAAAGAAATAAAATCAATCGGTATCAACATTAATCAGCAGACTCATTATTTCCACACCAGCCAAAGCGCCGCGGAACGGGCATTTTATGTAGGGAAAACGGCGGAAATGTATAAAGCAATTGACCAGAAAGTAAACCGTCTGTTAACCATAGTCTCTAAACTCGCGGAAAAATGGTTGCAAAAATAGAAAGTGGTAAAAGCATCAGGGGTATTCTGCATTATAACGAAAACAAAGTTGGGGCGGGCGAGGCTGTATTGATCATGGCCAGCGGTTTTGCGGGTGATATTGAGGCAATGAATTTTAACCAAAAGCTTAACCGCTTCCAGCACCTTACTGCGCTAAACACTGCGGTAAAAACCAACGCCCTGCACATTTCACTGAATTTTGATGCCTCCGACGAGCCGGACAATTTTAGGCTGCAAAAGATAGCAACCGACTATATGGAACGTATAGGTTTTGGGGATCAGCCTTTTTTAGTATACCGGCACCTGGACAGTAGCCACCCGCATATTCACATTGCCACGACCAATATCCAGAAAGACGGCAACAGGATCGACATACATGGTATTGGCTACCGCTTGTCTGAACCGGCGCGCAAAGCGATTGAGCAGAAATATGGTTTGGTTCAGGCCGAAGGCCGCGAAATAAAACAGAGACAGAAATTAAAGCCTGCGGTATATGGGAAGAAACCGACCCGTCAGCAGATCAGTAATATCGTAACAGGGGTGATGCGCCAGTATCATTATTCTTCTTTTGAGCAATACAAAGCCATCTTGCTACAGTATAACATACTGGCAGATCGTGGCGCGGAAAATACCCGCATGTTTGAGAATAAAGGTATGCTCTACGCTATGCTGGGCGGGGAGGGGAAACCGGTCGGGGTACCCATAAAAGCCAGTCAGATTTACTGCAAGCCTACTTTGAAAAATCTGGAAAAACGTTTCGAGCAGGGCCGAAAAAAGCGGGAACCATATAAGGCGGAATTAAAGGAGTTAATCGATCACTTATTTTCCGGGGCCTGCAATTTGAGCAGAAAGCGCTTTCAGCAGGAACTATCGAAAAATCGCGTTGATGTGGTTTACAGGACAAGCGGGAAAGGGCAGCTTTATGGGGTAACTTTTATTGACCATGTGGCAATGGCAGTATTTAATGGGAGTGAGCTAGGTAAGGCTTACAGTGCAAAGGCGCTCAGCGATAGGCTTGATCAGACAAAAGAAAAAGTAGCTCAGCCGATTAACAAATCATCCGTAAAACCGGATAACAGACTGCAAACCGATTATACTCCGACTTATTTGCCAAGCCCTCGGCAGACTAATTTCCTGGAAACTATATTGGCTCAAACCCAAACCGAACCAGGCATGAAATTCCCTAAACGCAGGAAAAAGCGCAAGAAAGGCAAAATCATTGAACAGCAACAACAAATCACATTATAAAATTATTACTATGAACACTGGAGAAGATATGCAAGGCCTCAGAAAGATTCTGGACCTGACGCGCCTGATTGGCCTCACAATTTTAATCCTGCACCTTTATCTGAGCTGTTACCGGGCTTTTGAATACTGGGGCTTGAAAACAATAATAACTGATCGGTTGATTGGAAATGTCGCAAGGACAGGTCTGTTTACCGATACGCTTAAATCCAAATTGGCTGCCTTGGTGTGCCTGGCCATTTCGCTACTGGGCGCAAAAGGCAAAAAGGACGGCAAAATTCAAAAAAAAAGCATAACCGGCTACCTGGTAAGTGGCCTGCTTATCTATTTTTTTAGCCTGCTGGTGTTACACCTGCCGGGGAGCATATCCCTCAAAGCCACTATGTATATCGTCTTAACAGGTATGGGTTATTTGTTGATACTGACTGGGGGCACTTGGCTTTCCATGCTCATTAAACTGAATTTAAGTAAGGATGTGTTCAATTCGGACAATGAGACTTTTCCGCAGGAGGAACGCCTGCTGGAAAATGAGCATTCCTATAATCTAAAGACCAAATACAGCCTGAAAGGTAAAACCCGTGAAGGCTGGATCAATGTGGTGAATCCCTATAGGAGCACTTTGGTATCGGGAAGTGCTGGGGCGGGTAAGACTTATTTTGTGATCCGGCATATTATTGACCAGCATTTGAAGAAGGGCTTTTCCATGTTTTTGTATGATTTTAAGTATGACGATTTAAGCCGGATGGCTTATAATAAGCTGCTGAAATATGCAAAGAATTATAGGGTGAAACCTAAGTTCTATGTGATTGACCTGGAGAACCCGATGCATCGCTGTAATCCGCTAAATCCGGAAAGTATGTTAGATATTACTGATGCAGCGGAATCCAGCCGGACGATAATGCTGGGACTGAACAAGGAGTGGTTAAAAAAATCCGGAGATTTTTTCGTGGAGAGTCCGATCAACTTTCTAACGGCGCTGATCTGGTACCTGCGTAAATATCAGGATGGCAGGTTTTGTACGCTGCCTCATGTGATTGAACTGATGATGCTGGATTATGATCCGCTGTTTGCGCTGCTGCAAAAGCAGGAGGAGATCAAGGCGTTGATCAACCCTTTTATTTCGGCTTACCGCAATAATGCGGCTGCGCAATTGGAGGGACAGATTGCCTCGGCTAAGATTGGGCTGGCGAGACTTTCTTCGCCTCAATTGTATTATGTGTTATCGGGTAATGATTTTACATTGGACATCAATGATCCCAAAGCCCCCAAGATTGTGTGCCTGGGTAATAATCCGCAGAAGATCGATACGTTTGGAGCGGTATTATCGCTGTATGTGAGCAGGATGCTAAAACAGGTGAATAAAAAAGGTAAGCTGAAATGCAGTCTGATCTTTGATGAGTTCCCCACTTTGGTCGCCACCGGTATTGTCAGTACGATCAGTACGGCCAGGAGTAATTTGGTGAGCTGTACTTTGGGTATTCAGTCGATTGAACAGCTAAAACGGGAGTATGGGGCGGAATTTTCGGAGATTATTGCGGGGATTTCGGGTAATATCATTAGCGGCCAGGTTACAGGAGATAGCGCGAAAAAGCTATCGGAGAGTTTTGGTAAGATTATGCAGGATAGGGAATCTGTGAGTATTAACAGCAGCGATACTTCGGTTTCTAAATCAACGCAGCTTGATTATGCGGTTCCGGCTTCCAAGATTGCAACGTTGTCTTCGGGGGAGTTTGTGGGTATTGTGGCTGATAATCCTGATCAGCGGATTAAGCTTAAGATGTTTCATGGGGAATTGCAGAACGATCATGAGGGGATAGCTAGGGAAGAAGCAGGTTATGTGCCTATTCCCCAAGTGCGAAAGGTAAGCCAGGAAGATTTGCAGGAGAATTATATGCGGATTAAAAGGGACATTTGGGAACTGGTTAAATCGGAACTGGTGGCGATAGAACCGCAAAAGGATGAGCCTGTGAAAGAGACAAAAGCTTCAAAGCGACAACTGCGAAAATCTGTCCCACCAGTTAAAGGCAGGATGCGCAAGAGTAAGGACCAGAGTTTGTCGATGTAGATTTTAGGATTGAATGTACTGGACCTTTAATGTTCAGGGTAGCGAAATGAACTTGAACTTTCGCCCCGATAGCCCTAAAACCCTGACGGAAAGGGCAGCTGGAACAGAACTGGAACGCAAATCTCAAAAAATGGGTTTTGATTAAGCGCACGTACAAGTTTTGAAGCATAAAGTAAACTGCTTCTTACGGTCTAAATTCACTACTGGTTGTTACAACTCTGATAAAAATGTTGAGCTATCTTATTGAATCGTCCGATATTGCTCATTCCATTTCGGCCCTAAATGCCAATCTGCTCATTTTAAACTGTTTTAAGATTTCTGGTGGATAAACCAGAGTAGATTGCCCCCCTGCTGCCGGTAATAAAATTATTGTATTGTATTAAAATTAATAAAATGGGGGAAGGATCAAATGAATTGGTTTGTCCAATGGAATTTGGAAATGACTAGGAAATACCTGCTTTAGACAAAAGAGGAAAAAGTAGATTCTGAAACTTGTATGGCGTACATTTACGGTCTTGTCACCGGGTATATGCCAAAAAGGCTAAAAGCGCTTGGGCAGAATGGTAAAATAATTTATCTTTACTTTCGAGAGCGTTAATTTAGATAAACGGGTGCAAGGATCCTTCCTGCATCCGTTTTTATTTATCACCATCAAGTAATGGCCTGCAGAAAACACATCACCTTCGCCGTCATCTGGCTCAACGGTTAAAATTTGTAAACCTTTGGTTTTGTAGGGGTTTGGCGTAATTGTTTCCCAGCCTACAGATAACGAAGTCAAAGATCATTTAATAAGATGCGCACAGTTTACCTGACGCCAGGCCCGGGTAACCGGCCGCGCAAAAATTCATCAAATTTTTCCTTATAACTTCTGCTTACCATAAATTTCTCCCCGTTGTTAAGCATAATCTGGTATCCGTCAACCTGTTTGACATGGTAGAATGATATGATCTCGGACCTGTTTATTCTCAGGAATTCAGTCCGGTCCTGGAGCGCTTCTTCTACACGTTTTAGTGTATGATAGGTGGTATGTTGTTCATCAGTTTGGAAAATCCGGACATAGTTTGACATAGACCGGATGTATAAAATCTCGTCGAGTTTTACATTAACGTATTTATGCTTTGAGCCCCCTTTGATCAATAAAAAATTGTCGGGGTTTTTGAGGGGTAGTTCTTGGGATTTTATTTCCAAAAGGCGCTGGATTTGCCGGATAAATTTTATTTCACTCACAGGTTTGAGCAGATAGCCATCTACACCGATTTCGAAACTTTGCGGGCCGTAATGAGAGTGGCCGGTTACAAATATCAAAAAATCGCAGTAAGGCCTAAGTAGTTTTGCTGCGTCAATGCCGTTGATTTTCGGCATTTCAATATCTAAAAAGACGATATCAATATGGTTTTGCTGGTGTAGGTAGGTTAAAGCGCCATAGGCATCATCAAAACTCTTCTGGTGGCTTACTCCTGGCGTTAATGCGATAAGTTCTTCAATCTGGTTTCGTGAGTGGTTTTCATCATCAATGATAATGCATTTCATTTCCATAATGTTATAGCTTCGGCAGTGTATACCGGCTAATATAGCTATTGTATCTTTTATTAGCAATACATAGCTGCTCAAGAAGTCGTTTGCATAGCGGTACAGGGTGTCCACATAAAAAAACAGTCATTTACATAAAAAAATTGTCGCGGCATTATTTATTTAAGATTTTGCCGGGGAAATAACAGTTTAATTATTAACCAGTCATTTCAACTTTTTTAGTTTTACCTCGCTGTCGGAAGCTTATGGTATGAGAAGAAGGAGGATTTTAGGCCTCCTTCTTTGTATGGGTAACAAATGTTGGGCTAGTGGATGGGGAGATTGGTAAAGAGGGGAGGAGCTGAGCCGTTAATGTTTTACGATTACATGGAAATGATAATTGACTCCGGTTTATTCCGCGGTTAAGGCTTGTGACGTGTAAAAGCGTTTTTCTCGGAAAGCGCTAATACGAGTTGTAAATTTTGCGGGGATGAATTGGACGGCGGAAATAGTGATGTTGTTGGTGAGGTATGGTATAGTTATTTTTGAGCTGCTGCCAAGAATTTGAAAGTTGATGTTTCTTTGCGTGCCCCTAAAGGGTCGCATCTTCCGCTATATCTCCCAGCGGGAGGATGCCGCTGCAACCGCTCACGCACTTTGTATGATGCGATTAGAAGTTATGTTGATGATCGGTTTACTGTATCCCATTCGAAACCAATGGCAAGATTTTTTTTTGCAATATTTCGTTCATTTTCGTGGTACATTTAAATTACATTATATTTATAAAAAATGAGTAACGTGTAATTATGGTAATTGGATATGTTAGGGTAAACAAATTTGAATAAAATTTTGATTTACAAATTGATGCATTAAAAAATATTGGAATAGAAAAAAATCGTTGATCAGATAAGTCGTGTGAAATCTGAAAGACCATATTTTAACGAGCTATTGAGTTTTAGACTAAAGCGAGATACTTTGACAATATGGAGATTAGACAGGCTGGGTAGAACTACAGTAAAGTTAATTGAGTTCGTTACTCAACATGTAGAATCAGGAATGCACTTTAGATCTATTATAGAGAATATAAATATTTCGACAGCCAGTGATAAATTAATCTTTATTTTTGCGGCTTAGCCGAACATGAAAGAAATGTATTAATAGCAAGGATTAATGCAGGATTGCAGTCTACCAGAGCTAGGGGCAAAAATGGTGATAGGCCAGAGGGTATGATAGATAAGTAAAGTGATAGCCCCAATAGTAAAGCTTTTTATGAAAGTAAAAATGGATCAGTAGAAGCGATCATGAAAGCTTTTATATCGGAAGTAAAACAACATTTTATAAAATAATAAACCTAAAATAATATAAAAATAAAGAAGGTTGGATATGATAACAAAATCTGTAATAATAAGTGACTTTAAGGGTTTTCCAGGTCGTGGTATATTTAAATTGCAAAACGGAGAAATTTGGGAACAAGATGGACATAAATACCAGTATTTCTATATATATAGGCCAACAGTAATTATAGAGCACAATGGTAGCAAGGGAATAATGACAGTTAATGGCCACGAATGTAAAGTGAAAAAAATTTCTTAAAGCAGAGATAAAGAATAATGAAACTATGAATTCAAAAAGATTTAGTGAATACGACTTCAAAGAATACTTGCAGCAATTGGTAAATCTCAATGCTCTAGATGATCCTGCTCTTGGTATATCAAAATTTGTTTTGGCAAATGACTACGATTCCCTTTCAAAAAATCAAAAGTTTGTCTTTGATAAAGCTATTATGGAAGGAACTTACTACGTGGATCAGTGTAGCCGTTGTGGCAACGATATCCCTTGGTCAGAAATGTTATTTGCTGAAGATAATGGTAACCAATGTAGTTGGTGTAGTCAGGTTGGCCGTAAGGATTAGCCAGGCTCCCATGCCATCTTTACATCGACGCGTTAAGCATTAATTTAAATCTCAATAAACGATAAATCTATAATATATAAATTTGAAAAAATGGAAGTATTCGAATCGAGTGAATATGTTATTGCAAAAGCTAAGTTAATCCATCCATATTTCGCTGATAAGGGCTGGTTTTCAACACATGGAAAAAATAACTGTATACTTATAAATATTGCTCCTGATGAAAATGCAAATTATACTAAATCGGAACTGGCAAATATAATTTCTGAGGCAGAAGATCAATCACCCAGAACTGGCCTAATTAGGTCATCTATTACATATATATTTTTCCATCACCTACTTTTGGTTGCCAAAGTAACCGTTTTACCGGGTTCAGAAATTGATCTGTAGAAAAAAATAAATCTCAAAAGCGATCGGTTTACAATTTTTTAAAAAAATACTTCAACCACATAACTTAATTTTAAAAGGGGGAGGGAGCTTATTTTCGATGCATATATTCAGACGCTCAAACAAACTCCCTATTTCTTTAGCTTTTCAGTCTCACATACTGTCTAACAAAAATTAATCTTTCTTGATGGGCATAAAGAACTTTTTCACATCCACGTTTAAACCATCAGCAATATCCAATAGGGTAGAAAACATAAAATTTTCTTTTCCATTCTCAATCAGACTTATTTTAGAACGGTCGCCAGAAAACTTGTCTGCTAACTCTTGTTGCGTTAAACCTGCTTTCTTTCTATATGCCTTAATATTTAAGCCTACAAGGCTGAATATTTTCTCGTGCTTTTCCAATTTTATAAAATATTTTTGTTGGACTATTGCAACATTTGTAACTTATTATTATATTTGCTATCAGTTATTTATAGCGACAAACAGGAGTGAGGTTTATTCTTGCTTTTAACGATGTCACTCATGGACGAAAACCGCTAAATTTCCACATGAGCCGATCGTGAGTTCGCCCTTACTATTGAATTTTGCTATCTTCGTGATATCTTATATTCAATAGGGCGAAATTCATGTCAGTCTTTTGTGGAACTCAAGCCTCGGCTTGAGGGGTTCTTAGCGGTACCACGTTCAAAAGCATTGGAGTTCGCCCTATTGGTTTTTTGCCAATCTGGTTTTCTCTGCTTTTATTGAGTCCGCATCGTTTTACATAAAACTACGTTTATGAAAACGAATCAATTAACCGCCATCGAGTGTTATCATTTCAAGGAAGTGATAAAAAAGTATTCCCTTAAACTCTTGTTAAAGAACGTTATCTGTTCTCCGTCGTAATGTGTGCTGGATTTTTCCGAGCATAAAATAGCCCAAAGAAACAGGGGGTGGTGTGATGAGAGCGCACTGATTCCCCGTAGGTTATTTAACTTGGTGCCAGCCCTTAATTGCTGTTTAGGCAAGGGTAACATTACTTAGGTTATTCGCATTCCCAAGGTAGGTATCTTTTTTCTAATACACAATACGGTTTATCGTATCTGCATATTTTTATGTGGAGGGGCTGGTTTTTATCTTTTTTTCTAACATAATATAAACTGGAGCGTATGGGTGCAAATGAAAAGTTTCCTTTTGACTGGCTGTATGCTATCAAGCCGAAGAATCCTGTCTGAGGGGTGGCAGGGCAGGCGGGACCTAAATGGTTAATGATTTTTATGGGTTCTTTAATAATGCGGCCTGCCTTTTTTTTTTGCCTTTGGGCTTTAGCTTTTAGCAGTTAGATTTTTTTAGATTCTTGACAGCGAAAATAGCTTTGGCGAAAGGAGTGTTATACCTAGTTTTTTGCTGGACTTCTGCTGTGGTTATCGTCTGCGAAGGGTAAGGGGCAAGTATCGGAGACCTTGTACATTATTCTCGGCGGGTATCGCCTTCTATCAATCAACTTTAGCCAAACCAATACAACAGATTATGAAAATCCAATATAAATATATACTGCCATTTTCCATTTATTGGGCATTTCTTTACGCCATAAAAAATATTACTGCAGCCCCAGGGTTGATGGGCGTTTGGCAATCTGGCCTAATATGCGGGGATTTGGAACTGGGTTTTAGATCTAGGGTTTTTCAAATGAGTCCTCGCTTATATCATTTCCATTTTCTTTTACCGATATCAATGCGATGACTTTACCTCAACACACTTCTGAAAAAATTGATCTAAAATCTGCTCAACAGTTGCTGGAGGCATTTTATGATGGCTATAGTACCGAAAAGGTCAAACTGGTGTTGCTGGAGGCGTTTCAGGGTTACGCGCTAAATAACAGGAAAGGTTTTCTGGAACTGGGTATCAGTGAACAGGAGGTATGTGAAGTTTTCGATGGTCTGATCGAACTGGTTGGGGCGGTACGTGTGTTGATGGATTGGGGTAAGATTGAGGGGCTTGGGCCTGAAACATAGGCTTGTTTAGGGCTTAGCTTTAACAATTTTTTTACGTTTTAAATCAATCAAAATGAGGCTTAAATTATGCTTCCTGCTATTGCTATGCCTTTTTTTGGGGACTGAGTGTCCTGAATAATAATGTGCTGTGGTGGTTTTCTTAGGGAAACCTGTATGACTGATCTGGACCTGTTAATTCAACTAATCATGAAAAAAAAAATTTATTGTGTTTTATTGCTGCTTTGCAGTATGTGTACTGGGTTATGGGCTCAAGGCAAGCAGGTTGATAGCATTGCACCGCTATATGTAGGGGGCAAGCTGCCGCGTGCGCTTTTTACTTTGGAGAGTAAGGTGCTTAAAGGAGGGGAGTTGTCTGCTGCCTCGCTTTCGGGGGACTTTAATAAGCTGATTATTATTGATTTCTGGGCAAGCTGGTGCGGATCCTGCCTGAAAAAGTTTCCGCTGCTGGAGAAAATGCAGGAAAGGTTTCCTTCTGACCTTAAGGTGTTGTTGGTGAATTCGGTTGGCACGGGTGATACGGCTGCTTCTCTGATTGCGAAGGCTGGGCCGGATGGGGCTTTGGCTGAGGTGGGTTTGCCTTTTGTGGTGGAGGACGAGATGTTTTTGAAGGCTTTTCCGCACCGGGCTATCCCGCATTATGTCTGGATAATCGGTGGGGAGGTGGAAGGAATTACTTCAAGTGATTTTTTGACGGAAGAAAACGTGCTGATGATGGTGGAGCGTAACCGTAAGCATGTGCAGACGGTGAGTAAATTAAAACGGTTTAAGGAGCCGAAGTATTAGTTATGGGCAGGATTATTTTAGTTTTTGTTTTGATCCTTTGTGTTTCCCGGTTGGAAGCGCAGGAGGTTTTGAGAGGTGTGGTGGTGGATGTGAATGGGAAAGGGATTGCAGGGGTAGTGGTAAAAGCTGTTACTGGTAGCCAGGTGTTAACTGGGGATGATGGTTCTTTTGCTCTGAGACTAAAGGCAGGCAGGGTTAAATTGTCGTTTTCGGCGATGAACTTTGTCCGGCTGGATACGGTAGTGTTGCTGCCCTTTAATGGTTTGTTTTCGGTAGTGCTCAGTGGAAGAGACCAGGAGCTGGGGACAGTGGAGGTGAGTACCGGTTATCAGACGCTGCCTAAGGAGCGCGCAACAGGTTCGTTTTTAAAGTTGTCGGGTAAGCTGCTGAATGAGCAGGTGGGTACCAATATCATTTCCAGACTGGAAGGTGTGACCAGTAGCCTGAGCGTAGACCGTAAGAGTAATGGAGGAGAGGGTTACGGGATTATTATTCGCGGCATTGGTACGCTGCAGGGGCCGCGCAGTCCGCTGGTTGTACTGGATAACTTTCCTTATGAAGGGGATCTTGGTAATATTAACCCCAATGACGTAGAAAGTATTACGGTGCTGCGTGATGCGGCTGCGGCATCGATATGGGGCGCGAGGGCAGGGAATGGGGTCATCGTAATCAATACCAAAAAGGCGAGGTTTAATGATAAACTAAAAGTGTCTTTTTCAGGCAATCTGAAAGTGACCGCAAAGCCCGACCAGTATTACCTGAGTAGGATTAGTGTGGGTGATTTTATTGACCTGGAGAATTACCTTTTTGATAAGGGCTATTACAGCAGTTTTGAAACAGACAATTCGCATCCGCCGCTATCTGAGGTGGTTGAACTGCGGATTGCCGCGCGGGATGGCCTTATCAGTGCTACAGATGCGCGTTTGCGGATTGATGCTTTAAGGGGCTATGATCTGCGGGAGGAGCTTAACCATTATGTTTTTGAGAACGCTACTGCCCAGCAGTATAGTTTGCAGCTGGGGGCTGGTACGGAGAAAAGGAACTGGCTGCTATCGGCAGGTTTTGACCATAATGTCAGCTCGCTGGCTGCGCCTTTTAGCCGTTATAATGTAAAGGCGGAGCAGAACTTTAAGCTTGGTAAGCGGTTGACGTTGACAGGGAACCTGATGCTCACCCTTTCCAATAGTAAGAGCGGCAGGGTGGATCCGTCGCAGATCAGTTCGCCTACGGGGATACTTCCGCCTTATACGCAGTTGGCGGATGGGGCGGGGAATGCGCTTGCAGTAATCAGGGATTACAGGACGGGTTATATTAATACTGCCGGAGGTGGTAAGCTACTGGACTGGTCATATTTTCCGTTGGAGGATGATAAGTATTCCAGCTCGGTAAATAAGGTGAATGATGTTCTGGCATCGCTTCGGGTAGCCTATCAGCTGACCGGATGGTTGAAGCTGGCTGGTACCTACCAGTTTGAGCAGCAGGATGGGCAGGTCACAACGATCAATAATCCGCAAAGTTATTATGTACGTAACCTCGTGAATGTGTTTTCTGCTATTGATGCCTCCGGGGCGTTAAAACGAAATATCCCACTGGGCAGTATCCGCGATCAGGATTATTCCTTACTGGCAGCGCACAATGCCAGGGTACAGGCTGACATCAATAAAGTGATGGGCAGGCATTCGCTCTCGGGGATCATCGGGGGGGAAATCCGGAGCACGGGTGTTCAGACCAGCACAGGGCGGATATATGGGCTAAATGAATCCACTTTAAGTACTTCGGTTGTAGATTACCTGAACCCCATTAAAACCTTTGTTACCGGGAATACCCAAAATGTGCCAAACAGGGACGCTATGGGACGAACGCTAAACCGTTATGTTTCGCTGTTTGCCAACCTGGCCTACACCTTTGATGAGCGGTATACGCTTTCCTTAAGTGGGAGGAGGGATGCATCCAATCTGTATGGCCTCACTACCAATGATAAATGGAACCCTCTGTTTTCTTCTGGGTTTGGCTGGGAAGTTTCCAAAGAGAAATTCTGGGGAGGAGGGCTGGTTTCTTTTCTGAAACTCAGAACAACTTTTGGGGCTAGTGGGAACACTGACCCAAGGACTACAGCGGTAACCACGATTACCTACTCGGGCTTTAATTCTGTATTTACCCAAAGCCCCTATGCGCTGTTTAGTAATTATGCCAACCCGGAGTTAAAGTGGGAGCGCGTTTTTATGTTCAATGCGGGGCTGGACTTTGCCTTACGTGGGAACAGAATAAAGGGCAGCCTGGAATATTACCGCAAAAAGTCTGTTGATCTTTTGGCGCTGACCCCGATAGACTTGACAGCGGGGGTGGGTGCTACGCTGGTGAAAAATTCAGGCGTAATCTCGGGCGATGGGGTTGACCTTGAACTCAGCAGCCGCAATATTACCGGCAGGTTCAGCTGGTCGACGGACTTCTTTTTGAATTATTATAAGGATAGGGTGATTAAGAATTATAACAGCACTTTTAACGGCAGGGGAAAGCTGAATGGGAATGTTTCCTATACCGGGCTGGTTGACTATCCGCTTTATGGGATGATTTCTTTTAAATGGGCAGGACTGGATCCTGCGACAGGTGACCCGCAAGGGATATTGAACGGGGCGGTGAGTAAAAACTATGATGCGCTAATGGGGAGCTCGCTTAAGTTCGAGGACATGGTATACCACGGTACCGCACTTCCCATATTTACTGGCGGGCTGGGCAATAGTTTCGCTTATGGTGGTTTTACGCTCAGTTTGAGGATGAGCTTTAAGCTGGGGTATTATTTCAGGAAAAATGTGCTCGATTACGGTTCGCTCATGATAGGCAGGCAAGGAACTGCTGATTACGCCAGCAGGTGGCAAAAACCAGGCGATGAACTGCTGACCAATGTGCCGAGCCTGATTTATCCCAACTCGGACCTCAGGGATGAGTTTTACTGGGGATCTGAGGTGAATGTGCTCAAAGGGGACAATATCCGCATGCAGTATGTGAACCTGGGCTATGACTTTAAGTTTCGGAATGCGAAAATTGGTGTTTCCAAGTTTCAGGTATTTGTGGTAGCCAGCAACTTAGGGATCATCTGGCGGGCAAACAAGGAGCACATTGATCCGGACTACAATGGGATACCGGATGCAAAAAGCATTGCATTTGGTTTCAGATCAACTTTATAAGCTTAAGCGAATATGAAAAAGTTAATTTATTTAAGCATGGTGGTGCTTTTGTTTTGCGGCTCATGCAAGAAGTTTTTGGACGAGAAGTCTAACCAGAACCAGGCTATACCTGAAACGCTGACAGACCTGCAGGCTTTGCTCGATCAATACCAGGTGCTGAACTATGTAGATGGGAATGCGGCCGAAATCAGCACAGACGATGTGTACCTGAATGATGCAGATTTAGCTGCACGGCCTGAAAATGAGCGCAACATGTATACCTGGCAGCGCAGCAATATCTTTTTGCAGGATGGCAATGAATGGTTTTATAATTACAGGGCCATTAACCGTACCAATGTCGTGTTGGAGGCTATCGCTAAAATTGGCGAAACTGCCGGTAATGCCGGCGAATGGGACAATGTTTGCGGGCAGGCCTATTTCATCCGGGCGAAAAACCATTTGCGCGGACTTTACATATGGGGTAATGCTTATGGTGAACAGTCACAGTCAGATTTGGGCATACCCCTCAGGCTGGGTTCTGATTTTAATGTGCCATCGGTGCGGGCGACTGTTGCGCAAGGGTACGCGCAGGTAATCTCCGATCTGCAAAGGGCAGCTCAGGCCCTTCCACTTAAAGCGGTACATGTGATGCGGCCTGCCAGGCCTGCGGCTTATGGAATGCTGGCAAGGGTTTACTTATCGATGCGCAACTATGAGCTGGCAAAGCTGTATGCTGATTCCTGTTTATCGATGAAGGCTGATTTGCTGGATTATAATAATTTGAATGCAGCAGCAAGTTATCCCATCGGCCAATTTAATGTTGAGGTATTGCAGGATAGTTACTTTACTGCCCCAATGCTGAATAGTGCAAGGGGAAAGATCAATCCTGCGCTTTATGCGCTGTATGAGGCGAATGATTTACGAAAGACTGTATTTTTTACTGATAACAAAAACGGGACTTATGGTTTTAAGGGAAGCTATGAGGGAAACTCGAATTTCTTTAGCGGGGTGGCAGTGAATGAGGTGCTGCTGATCAGGAGTGAATGCCTGGCCAGGGCCGGCAGGCTTTCCGAAGCACTGGCTGATTTGAACCGTTTGCTGCGCAACCGGTATAAGAAAAATACTTTCATTGACCGGGCAGGAAGCGATCAGCAGGCGGTGCTGACTGATATTCTGATTGAGCGCAGAAAGGAATTGCTGTTAAGGGGGCTGCGGTGGGTAGATGTGAAAAGGCTGAATATGGAGAATGCTGGTATTTCTTTTAGCAGGAGCTACAAAGGTGTGACCTATCAGCTTAAGGCTAACAGTACGGGCTTTGCCCTTCCGATCCCCGAGCGGGTGATTGAGGTAGCGGGTCTTCCGCAGAATCCTTAAATGCAATGGTGCAGCATTAAGCTGCACCATTGACTAGTGTTACTGCTCTCTGGCAGAAATCAATTCCTGAGAGTCAAGCACGGCCTGGTTGTCTTTACCTGAAAGGTAGGTAGAAAGCGAAGTTTCGATGCCAATTGTGCAAGGTACTTCCGGGTCTCCGCTACATTCAAAGGCTGTAGGGCTTCCTGCAGGTTCCCATGAGCTGGTCTGGTCAACAGGGCCATTGGTGGTTTTGTAGTGGTAGTAAGTAGTTTTTTTGTTGGTGAATGCACTTTGCGAGGCGATAAGGCCGAACCCTAATACAAGGGCTGCAAGGCCTAAGTTGAATTTTTTTGACATGATTTTAGTTTTTAAATGATCTCCGCTACGGGAGGATAAATGAAGTCGATCTGGCTGTTGGTCATTCGATCGGTTGATTGTTTTCTGTAGTGGATAGGACCGGTATCCGGGGTATGATGATTACTCTTTGTCACGAACCTCCTGCTTCAGGTGAATAGTTAAACTAGTTATCGCTAGTAGGGTGAATACAAGGTTAAAAATGAGGTGGGATTTCCATCCGAGCCCATTTAATACTCCGCCACAGCTACAAGGTGACTTACTGAAATAACCTGCCAAGACCAGCACGATGTAGGCGGTAAAAGCGAGTAGCATTAGTGTTGAACCCAGCAGACCAACGATCACCGTTCTTTTGAAACATAGCAGGACTGCGGTAATAAGTTCTGCTGGGATCAAAAAATACAATAAAAAATCTGCCAGCCAGCCCGGAAAAGCCTGGTTGTGGAGCTGCTCATCAAAAGCTGTAATGGTAAAGAGTTTACTGAACGCAGCATAACTAAATAGCAGTACGAGTAGCGGTGGAACGGTTGATTTAAAAATTGCTTTCATGGTAGAAGGATTATGAAACAAATTAACGGGGATTAGAAAAGTTAAAACAGTATGAGATGGGTAGTATACCCTTAAATAAGTACGGGATGAAAGAAAGCAGGCCTATGGTTTACCGGTTTTTACCGGAGGTATTTTTAAGGGCACCTTATTACAGCTTCAGCGGTTATGATCTCTCGCGGTTGCCGGAGGTACTTCAGCAGCAGGCTTTCCGCAATGCAGTATTTCTGGCGAGTGCCGGGTTTTATCGCTTGCTGGAAAAAAAGGAATTTGATTTTGATCGGTTAACAGATAAGGAGAAGCATAGCCTATTCAAATATTACAACCGGATGTGCTTCAGGTCTACACCCTTCGGTAGCTTTTCGTCATTTACTTTACTCCAGTGGGGGAGCGGCGGTCAAGTGAGGCTCTCTGAGGCAGATGAGTCGGTACTTCACCTGTTGCCGGACCAGGCGATGTTAAGGGAACTAAAAAACAGGGTGGATAGCGATCTGGC
>NZ_JSYN01000036.1 GCF_000812965.1 Pedobacter kyungheensis | reverse complement strand
GGAGATTGGAATTTTATTACCCAGACAAGGAGTTTCGCTTTTGAAGCTGGCTTGGTAAATAAAAACCTCGCAGGTTTTTGAAACCTGCGAGGTTTGTTCATCAGGTCGCGATTACAAATCACGACCAACGGCAAAACATAATCGTCATGCTGAACTTGTTTCAGCACCTCACCTGCAGAGAAACCCTTAAACAAATCCAAAAGCCATCGGATCAGTGCAACGACCTAATCTTTGCTAACCTGATCTTGATTGGTGGTAACAGGCGCTACATTAAACTGTGGGTTAAAATGAGTTCCATAATAGGGATCATCGTTCCCTTCCCCTTTGGGATTATCGCCATATTCATTTGGGCCATAATCGCTTTCTCCAAAAAACAAAATCCAACCGTAAAAAGGAATGAGCATCCACCAGCCAGAGTTACCCCTGTCATGACAACGTTTGGCACTTTGTGCAATCAAAATGTAGGCTGGAATTAGCATCAATACGCATAAAGCTTCCGAACCACCTTCTGCTGCAGCGGCAATAATTCCGATTAATACTAAACAAAAAATACGGGAAAGGGCATATTCGGTACGACGAATGCGGCCTTCAAAAGAAAAAACTGATTTAAACATGAGTGCGTTTGATTATTTGGTGGCGCTAAAATAGCTTAATTTTTAGCATTTCAACTATTTGAGTTAAAAATGTATGATTTTAAAAAAGCCAGATGTTACCACCTGACCTCGTCAATAATTCAAGACCTCGCAGGTTTTAAAAACCTGCGAGGTCTGATTATAAATCGCGACCAACAATTTATTTCCCCCAATCAAATGGCAAATACCAGTTTGCTGGTGTCATCAGTTTAGACCGGGTTGCACTTGCATTCGGGTCACCAGCTTTTAACAATTTCTGATAAACGCGCTCGGCCAGGAAAGCCGGATTGTTTTGCCTGCGGGCAACGCGTACCAAATCGGGCCAGCGGTTACCTTCAAAAGCCAGTTCCAAAGCGTCTTCGTCAATCAATTTGCCTTCTAAGCCTAACATATCTGTCTGGTAACTAACATCAATGGCCCTTACACCAGCCCGGTTTCTGATGCCGGTATTGCGATACCAGGGCGATTTATAATCTGAATTACTTCTGGCATCAAAATAATAAGGCGATGTGGTTGGATAAGGAGTTTGCATGGTATTGATCTCTGCAGTAGAAACCGGAGATTTTGCACCGCTCACATAAGTACCGGTATAATAAGTATCCTGAATACCAATATTCATAAATGCCCAGCCCAGTTTCCCTTGTCCGTCGCGGTTTGCAGCTTCTGCGAAACGCAAGTGCAATAAACCGGCCCGGTATATCCCCCATTTTCCGCCTTTGTTAAAACTGCTTAAAGCCGTGTTATTGTCGGTAAGCTTGGTTATTACAGGCCCTGCAACCGAATTTTCGTACGATAATTTTCCACGGGCATCGTAAGGGATACCGCTGTATTGCCTTTGCGCATTCCAGTTATCGATGGCTACCTGAGAAGGTTTAATTAAATATTTACCATATAACGAAGAGCAAACCTCGACCATGGGATTACCCGGTTTATAGCTTGGATTGTATGGAATACCCCAGAAAAACTCCGAGTTCCAGGTTATATTATTGGTGGGCTGTATAAACATATTACGCCATCCACCATCCGTAATTAATGAACCTTCATCCTGCCCTCTGGCGTAACGCACAGTTAAATCGTTATACGCCGAGCTGAGATACCCCACTACCTTATATACATCAAACTGGATGTTGATATTGGTATTGTTGTTTTCTACATTCATAATTTTGGCGTAGTTTTCGGCTGCCTTCAAATAATTGCCCTTCCACAAATACAAATCGCCCAATACAAAGGGTTTACAGATGAATATTTTCTGGGTATTCTGCCCATCAATACCTACGATAAGCGCGTTTCCGGCAGGATAAGCATACACCTCCTTATAAGGCAGTTTTTCGGTAAAATCAATCAGCCGGGTTAGCAAATCATCGAATGAAATACGGGGATATAAACTTAAATTTTTAACATCTTCTACATTTTCTACCGGATCGGTGATATAAGGAACGCTGCCATACTGTGCACCCAGCTGCAAATAAATCCAGCTGCGTAAAGCGCCTAAATCTGCATAATGTTTATTGTAATCGTCAACACTCATTTTATGGTTGGCCACCATGATATTGAAATTTTTAAGCGCATCGTTAATATTCAATATCACGGCATAATATGGCCTCGGATCGACATACGGGTTATCTTTCGTAGTGGTATGGTTGGATAGCTGCTTTAAATAAGCATCGGCATTACCGGTTACATCTACCAAATCGGCCCGTACTTCATTTTGCAAAATATAGAGCTTTTCTAACCCTAAAAACTGACCATATATACCAATTACCGCGGCATCAGCATCAGAAGTATTCTGATAGGCATTGGTAATATCAAGTTTATCTTCGGGTACCTCATCGGTAATTTTTTTGCACGACCATGAACCTGTTGCAAGCAGGGCTACTGCTAAAAGTGCAATAACTTTTTTATTAAAATCCATCTTCATCTTTTTATACATAATCAATTATAAACCAATTCTAACACCCAATTGAAACGACCTGAACTGTGGTTCGAGCGTGGTATCTACACCTTGTGTAAAAATGCTGCCCGTTGCGCTGAGTTCTGGATCGTAGCCCAAATAATTGGTCAGCGTAAATACATTATTGGCTGTTGCATATAGCCTGGCGTATTTAATTGACCTGCCTTTAAGTGGTACATTGTAGGTTAAATTTACAGTGCGCAAACGCAGGTAAGAGCCATCTTCGATCCAGCGATCGGAGAATTGTGCATTGCCCATCGGATCGCCGTAGCTGGCTTTGGGTACGTTGGTTACCTGACCTTCGCCACGCCAGCGGTTACGCATAATATCGGTTTGGTTGTAATAGCTGTTTCCCGATTCGAGCATGGAACGGGTATAGTTGTAAATATCGTTACCCGTTACAAAGGTGAATAACACATCCAAACTCCAGTTTTTGTAGCTGAAAGTATTGTTAATGCTACCGTAAAGATCGGGGTTCGGGTTACCGATTACTACGCGGTCTGCATCGTTGATAATTTTATCGCCATTGGTATCAATAAATTTAGTGTCGCCACCGGTAAATGGCACCAATACGCCCGCACTGTTGCGGATTGACAGGCCTGCAGCAGTTGCTTCGGCAGTTGAGGCATATACACCATTGGTACGCTGACCATAAAATAAATTAGCTGTTTGACCAACCCGCGTTAAATAGGTACCGTTGGCATAATTGGTTAAAATATCGGTACCACCAGGTAAGCTGTTTACTTTGTTTTTGTAAGTACCCAGGTTTACGCCGATATCCCATTTAAAGGTTTTATTTAAAATACGGCCGTTTAAACCAAAATCCAACCCGGAAGTACGCATACCCGCCTGATTATCGATATATGAATTAATCCCCCCTATGGCAGGAACGGGTACATAGGCCAGCATTTTGTTGGTGGTATGGATGTAATAATCGAGACTAAAGCTTAAACGCTCATTAAAAAATGAGGCATCAAGCCCGGTATTGAATTTGGCTATACTTTCCCACTGAATACCCGGATTGGCAATGTTTCCCCTAACCACGCCCTGTAGGCCTAAAAGATTCTGAGAAATGTAGTATTGCCTGTTGTTGTAATTACCAATATCATCGTTGCCCACAAGACCATAGCTCATCCTGAATTTCAATAAATCGATGTATTTATAATTGTGCATAAAGCTTTCTGAAGAGATTAACCAGGCACCACTTACAGCAGGCAGAATGGCCGATTTATTACCCAGAATATCTAAACCGTAACCACCAATGTAACGTACCGAAGAGGAAATATCCCTGCGGCCAAACCTCGACGACTGATCTACAGCCGCATTAAGGCTCAGGTAATACTTATCCTTGTAATTGTAATCGGCAGTTAAATAGCTGTTTAAATTACTCCATTTGCCAATATCGCCACCAAAATAGCGTAGTGCGGCATTACTGTTGCCAATACTGATCAGTACATCGGTTGCCGAGTTGTAGCCAATGGCATAATCCTGCTCACTTTTGGCCGAAGTATAGCGCGTGCCCAAAGCTGCATGTAAGGTATGGCCTTTGTCAAATCTGCGGTCGAAACTTAAATGCAGGTCGTCGAAAACACTGAAATAACGGATTACCTGTGTGCCTAGTTTACTGTCGCCGATGGTGGTTGGCAAAACTTCGTTGGTTACCCCTTTTCGCGGGATAAATAAAGTTTCCTGTGTTTTATCGTAAGTTACCCCGGTTAGGTTAGAAAGTTTAAAAGTTTTGTTAAAGGCGTAATCAAAGTTGATGTTACCAAAAAAGCGGTAGGCTTTTTTCTGGTTCAGGCCTTTTTCAATCAGTGCACGAGGGTTACTTACACCGAGGGTATCGGCATCGGCCAGGTTGGGCGAAACTGCCCCTGTTGAACTGATTTCATTCACGGCGAGAAACGGCGCCTTAACCAGCGAAAGAAATACGGGGTTAGAATTGGGCGATAAACCCTGATCTTTTAACCGTTGCTCGGTGTAGGTAAACGATAAATTGGTATTACCGGTGAGCTTCTTGGTTAAATTGAGATCACTGTTAAAACGCATTGAATATTTATTGTTGCTGGTAGAATCGATTACCCCCTTATCGGCAGAGTAACCTGCAGAAAGTGCATATTTGGCAATGTTATCACCACCACTAACCTTTAAGAAATAGCTCTGATCGATACTGGTTTTAAAAACCTGATCCTGCCAGTTGGTATTTTGATGGTACATGGGATAGTTGGCGTTGTTTGCCGGATTTGGATCATCGTTCATGTAAGGTTTTGCAGCAATAGCACTGGCACTTAAGCCCTGACTTTTCAGCACATCAGAAAGGTAGCTGCGAAAATCGTCAACCCCCATTACATTGATGTTTTTAGGCTTTAAATTCACTCCGGTGTAAGCCGAAAAATCAATTAGTGTAGCCAAATCTTTGGCATGGCTGGTGGTAATCAGCATTACTCCGTTTGCAGCCTTGGTGCCATACACAGCTGCAGCCGATGCATCTTTAATGAGCGTAATATTTTCGATATCGCGTACATCAATAAACTGTAAAGGATTATTGCGGTGCCCGGTGGTAAGCGAGGTGCCATACGAATTGGCATCGTAAGGCATGCCATCTACCACATATAAAGGCTGGTTGGTAGCATACAATGAGGTAAAACCCCGCACAAATACATCGGCACCAATGCCAGGCGTGCCCGATCGCCTGATGGCATTAACACCAGCCATGCGGCCCTGCAGGTAACTATCGGGTGTCTCTGAATTTACGGCCCAGCCCCCTTGCGGGTTTAAATAGCTTAAAGCAGCCGATGAGCGTGCCAGGTTCTGGGTACTTGCCGGCAGGGTTACTTCGGTAAACAAAGAATTGTAATTGCTGGGATAAATTTTAATGGTTGCCAGTTTCCCTTTGTGTACCGGTAACAGTTTGGTGTGGTAATTGGTAAAACTAACCAGCAAAGTTGCATTATAATCGGGCACAATGATGGTAAACTTTCCGTTATTATCGGTTAAGGCTCCCGAAAAATCGGTAACCGTAAGCTTAACTCCGTTTATAGGTTTATTGGTATAGCCATCTACCACAACACCTGTTATTTTCTGGCCAACCAGTTTTTTTTGTTTCACCTTAACGGTAGTGGTATCGGTACTGTATTGAGCCGAATCTTTAGTGCTGGTATCGGTTTGCTGTGCAAAAGCCACAGCCGAAAGCATGAGCCCAAACAATACAAGCGAAATTCCTTTTTTTATGATGGTAAAATTATGCATAGTCTTTTTTTGAATCAGATTACGGTTAAGGAAGAATAGGTTCAAAGCGCAGGTAATCTAAAATGAGTGTATTCTGGTCTTTAGTAGCGGTATTGGCCGACATTAAGCGGAGTTGTAAGGTTCCGAATTGTTGCGGCGTATAATCGCCCAGATACACTTCTGCGTAATTTAACGGGGTAACGGTTTGGGTAGCAAATAAATCGTACACCAAAGTGGTTGGGTTATACATAAAATAACGTTGTGTAAAATTAGCCACTTGCGCATCGCCCTGTGCCCCCGATATGGCCCGGGCATAAACCTTGTACTTAACCAACGCTACCGATGCCAGATAATTGATATAATATTCGGCAACACCGTGGTTATACACCTCAATGTCTTTATAGGCAATGCCTTTATCATCCAGTTTTAAACGGTACAGGGTATTGCCCGATCTATCAGACCGGAAACCAAAAGGCAGCTCGCCTTCTATTTTAAAGGTTGGCACCTTATCTTTCGTGCGAAAAGGTAAAGCATTCACAACATAAACAATCCCGTTACTGGCGCGGTACGATTTTACTATGGCCGATTTGTTAACCGGAATTTTTACGCCGCGGGTTGAAAGCAGTGTATCGGGCAGTTTATCTAAAGTGTATAAGCCTTTAGCTACTAAATCGCGTACCAATACAAAAGAGCTACCGTTAGGATAAAAAGGCTCTAAACGGTTGCGTTCGGCAGTATAAGTCGCATCCTGCAACATAAAAAAGGTGTACTGCTGGCTTTCTGTCCTTAAATCGGCTACACTGTTCCAGTAAAAGTTTCTGGAAACCATGGGTGGATTGGGTGCAAATATGGGGTTACCTAATGAGTTGTAACCAATAATTGTAGCATTAGCCGTATCGATTACCTGTGTAGATAAATTGGCAATGAAAGTACTTTGAAGTGGTGCATCGGTACTGCCCAGCATAAAATCCCAGACATTTAGCTTGGTGGGTACCGGTTTATCAATGACATACAAAGCGCCGTTCTTTACGAAGACCGGATTGCCTACAACGGCTGCTTCTTCGAAAGTTGGCCCTACCATGGTGGCGTATTTTTTATTTTGAAGCAATACTTTAACGGTATCGGTTACCCTTTTTGGCGCAGGGGTAGCAGTTAAACCAATGTGGTTGGCTACAAAATCTTTCAATTTAACCGGATCGCTTACAATGGAGGCATCGAGTGTTGCCAGGGCATCGTTGGTAGGTGCCCAAACGGTATAGGTTTGCGATGAAGTTAACAGTTTATCGTAGCCTGTACTCCTCACATATTCCGTAAACTTGCTTAAGTTGGCCTGCGCTGCTATTTTCTGAAACAGATCGGTACTAAAATCAACGTTTACAATTTCGTTATGCTCATCCACGGCATTTTTACAACCGTTTAACCCGATAACTGCGGCTAACAGGAACAGGATGTGGAATATATTTTTTTTCATTTAAAAGTTTTTAATGGTAATGACAAATTGTTTTGCCAGGCCTGGTTACCTGGCAAAATTTTGCTAAGGTTTAGGAAACTGATAGCCTTGTGTTGAAAAACGTGGATAGTTTTGATCCGCATCTACCGGGATGAAATGAATCATATCCAGCCAGGTAAAGCTATTAGAGCCCAAACCGGTGCTAATTACCGTTAACCTGATCCAATGCCTGTCTGTTGTTCCGATATCAACGGTACCAGCCAGCCTGCCCACATTCAAATCCCAACCGGTGGTGTTAATTTGCAATCCGCCTTTAACGGTTGTACCATTTACCACTACACTTTCTGCAGTAGTGGCCATGTAGCGTTTAAAGCCATTGGTTAACATTAACGGATCGGCAGAAGCCAAAGCTGCAGTACTACTGGTAACACCCGATGAGCCCAGTGATTGTCTGAAATCGACGATATTCGGTAAAACCTGTTCTCCTGCCCTGCCCACATCTACACCAACCTGATAAGCACAGGCACTGCTGTTTGAGGCATAACAGATCCACACCTTGTATTTACCTTTAACCAACATTGGGGTTTTTAATTCAATCCACTGTGCCCTGGCCGTGTTGGTTCCCATGGATAGGTTAAGCATATCGTTGGCATTGTATTTACGGGTGCTGCCCGGAACAATTACATAGTCGTAATTTTCAGGTGTTGTGGTTTTTGATGGATTGTTAAAAATCAATCCGCTTAAAACGCTGGCTCCATTGGCAATTAATGGTATTGTTGCAGCTGCAGTACCTCTCCATTTCGGGTTAGCCCTTAGTTCGGGCTGATCGCATACATCGAAATAAACCGGAATCTGCAGGCGTACTTTAATGGTAAAAGGCTTTTTAGCTTCATGCAACACACCATTAGCCGTTGTAACATCGCTGTAAGTCCTGTTAATTTCTACACCGGGTTCTACTACGCCATTGTACTCATCTTCGTTTAATAAAATTTTCTGACCTGCAAATTTGGTGGTGATAATTTCTTTTGGTGCCAGTGTGTAAATAGCCGGACTGGTAATAATATCTGGCGTATAACTTGGTCCGGTTGAAACGTGATAAGCCATGTACAACCACAAACTATCGGCATGGCTTTTCGGATCGCCCGTTTTGGAATAGCGCGCTTTAAATGCAGCGTAATTGGCATAACCCGCCGCAACCAGGGCCGAATCAGACTCGAGAATAACGGTCTGAAATCTGCGCGTAGTATCTTTAACCGCAGCTTGTGCAACATTTAAAGAATCGTAAAAGCCTGTTTCTTTTAAGGCCTGGGTAAAATATTTATAACGCCCACTGGCTTCGATCATGGCGGCGGATGTTAGCGTAACCGGAATAAGCACATGATCAATTACGTGGATAATGCCATTACCCACCCTTACATTGGATTGGGTTATTTTGGCTAGTTTATTTACGATATAGTTACTTTCGCCACCTTCATTTTTAATTCCGGTTTGCAAATACTGACCGTAAAGTGTAATCTGCGCCAGTTTACCATCGGTAAATTTGTTGGTTGCTACAGTATCGGCCAGTAAGTGGATTTTCACAATATCTTTGGCTTCTTCAACTGTTAAATCGGAAACCGAATTTTTACCCCTGGTTTTTAACCAGGCCGTTACCGCATCATTGGTTGGGGTAAACAGGGTATATTTTCCGTAAGCGCCCAAAAAGCCTGCAGTACCCGATTGCTCCACAATCTGTTTCATGAGCGAGAATTTGGCCGGAAATTTATCCAGGTAGCCGGTAATGTTTACATCATCATTAGTTGTTTGTGTATAAGATTCTCTTTTACACGCACCGATAAGCGCAATACTGAAAGCAAAAACAATTGCTCCTACGATGAGACTGCGAACATTGAAATTATTTTTCATGATGCTTAATTATTTAGTGTAAAATGGATTTTGAACTAATTTTGAATCTGCAAAAAGTTCAGTATCGTTTATTGGCAGATAGTGACTGTTAACATCTTTAAATTTGGTCATGGCAGATTGCTGTACCGCTGATGATACTGTTCTGGAAACCATATCCAATAAGATGTTAATCCTTCTGTAATTATCGCGTTTTGACATTCTGAGCACATCGTACCAGCGTTTTCCTTCAAAAGCAAACTCACGTGCACGTTCTTCGAGTATAAAATCGCAAATACCATCAGGATCGCTGGTGTTTAACGATGGAAGTGTTACCGTACCTACATTGCGTTTGTTAACAATGGTATTTAAAATATCAATCGCTTCCTGCTCTCTACCTGGTGTTAAGGCCATGGCTTCTGCTTCCATCATCAGTACATCGGTAATGCGATAGGCCTGCCAGTTTACATACGAAGGGTTTTCTGTACCATATTTAATGATGTTCGAATCTGAGCCCCTGAAAAAAGTTCCATCGCCACGGATATCGTAATTCCGTGCCGGATCTATCGGATCGGGTACAAAAAGATCGGTTAAGAGATACGGAGAGGCTACAAAGCGCCTTCTTGACTGAATAAGCAGATTATAAAAAATATTATTTACCGCTCCGGTTGTTTGCTGGTTATTAAATTCGAATATGGTTTCGGTAGAACTGCCATTGTAAAACACGTTGTTGTACCAGCTTGCACCAGCATTTTGCATGGCAAATTTTTGCGAGCTGATTATTTTAGTACATTCGGCAATACAGGCACTGTAATTATCCATCCATAAATACACATCTGCCAGCAAGGCATTAACCCCGAATTTGGTTATCCTGCCTTTATCCGAAACCGTATTGCCATAAGTACTTACAGCACCTGCTTCGGCTTTTTTCAAATCGGCCACAATCTGGTTTAAAATAACGGCTGCTGTTGATTTAGGCAATTCTTCTAAATCGGTATCTTTTGATGAAGAAGTTAGTTTTAATGGCACATCGCGGTAGTTGCGAACCAGGTAAAAATACATCATGCTCCTGAGCGCCAATGCTTCGCTGAGGTAGGCATTTAATTGCGCATCGGTAAGCGTAGGATCGGTTTCTTTTACTGCAGGTGCAAAATCCAATACGGTATTACAGTAATTAATGGTGCGGTAAAAGGCATCCCATTTGATGGTGGTATTGCTCGAAACCAGGTTATTATCGAAAATATCTTTTTCTTCAGGGGAGCTCCCCGGCCCTAACGAAATCATATCGGCACGCATTTCGCCATACATAAACAGATACTCTGTTAAGGCCTTATCGTTAACGCCCGGAGGCGGGGCCAGCAAAGAGGTATAGCAACCGGCCACTGCCGCCTGAATATCTTCTTTGGTTTTCCAGAAGCCTTGTCGGGTAATCCCATCTCTGGGTTGTAAATCCAACCACTTTTTACATGAGCTGCTCATGATCAGCATCATAATTATGCCTGTGCTGTATATTATCTTTTTCATTTTATGGCTGATTAAAAATTAGCAGTTAAACCTAAAGTCACCGTTTTAATTGGCGGAGTGGTTGAGTTATCGATTACGGTAGAAAATGCCGTTAATTTTACCGGTACCTCAGGGTCCTGACCGGTATATCTGGTAAAGGTCAACACATTCTCCATCATCAGGTTGGCACTCAGGCTCTTCATACCGATTCTTTTCATGAAATTTTTACTGAAATCGTATTTCAGCGTAATGCTGCGCAAACGCAGGTAAGAACCATCTTCAATGTAGCGGTCAGAACCTAAATAATTGTAACCAACCGAATAAACTGCCCTTGGCATGTCGGTTACATCACCTTCAGCACGCCATCTTCTTAATACAGCTGTACTTTGGTTACTGAAACCATTCATATTGGTGGTATTGATTTTAGTGCCATTAATAATCTGATATCCGGTGCGGTAACTAAAATTGGCGCCAAAACGAATATTGCCATTAATGGTAATCCCGGTTCCGAAACCTCCGGTTAATTTGGGGTTACCATTTCCTAAATACACAATATCCTTATAGTCGATATTTCCATCATGGTTAATGTCTTCGTACATGGCATCGCCCGGCTGGAAAACATAATCAATTGAAGGATAAGCAAAACGCATATATACTTTCTGACCGTTAGGACCGATAATCTGATTTCCTTTTTCATCGAGCGCAACAGTCGAATTCAGGTCTTTATAAACGCCTTTAAATTTAAATCCGTAAAACGAACCAAAGGGGTTATTCTCCTGAATGTAAACCTTATACACATTATTAGAGGTTACTTTACCTTTGTTCTCTCTTGGATAAAGTGGCGAAATTTCGCGGATTATATTCTCATTGTGCGAGATATTGAAACTAAAATCCCATCTGAAATTTTTCTTTTTGATTATGGTACTGTTGATGTTAAACTCCCAACCCTGGTTATCCATGGTACCCACGTTCATATCTACCCCCGAATAGCCATTGTAGGTTGGGATGGCAATACCCGGATAAAAAAGGTCGCTGGTACGTTTGCGGTAGATGTCAAAATCCATATTGATGGCATTTTTGAACATATTTAAGGTTACCCCCAGGTTAGATTGTGCTACTTTTTCCCATCTCAGATCAGATAATTCGAGATTGCTGGAGTATACACCTGCCATCCCCAGATAACTGAAACCATAATTCTGGTAGGCGTTTAAATAAGTATAATCGTAACGTGGTGCATTACCTACAATACCGTAACTGGCCCTGAAACTCAAATCATCAATGTATTTTTGGGTGCGCTTCATAAAAGGCTCTCCCGATACCCTCCACCTTACCGAAGCAGAAGGGAATACACCATATCGGTTGTTAGGTCCAAATTTAGAGTTACCATCGCCCCTTACACCTGCATTGAGGATATAGCGGTCTAAGAACTTATATTGCGCATTTAACAACAAACCTACCGAACGGCTTTGGGCAAAAGATGAGTAAACAGAGCCTGCAGCATTGGTACGGCCATCAATAGATGGATCATCGAGATAAGACGAAGCGGTATTGGTGGCAAACATGCCCTGACCTGTTCTGCGGCTGTCGTTGCTGTCAAAACGTGCAAAGGCAATCAAATCATGTTTTTCGCCAAGCTTTGGTGTATAGGCCAGCGTTAAATTGGTTGCCATGGTAAAGCCATCGCCATCAATATCGCCAGCCGAATTTACCACTGCATCGGTAAATAACCTGCCGGTTGCAATTTGCGGCAAAAAGGTCTTGGTTTTAGAGTTATTGATGTCAACCTGGAAATTGGCATTAAGCCTTAAACGCTCCGGAATGATTTGATACTGTAAAGAGAATTTCGGAATTACCCTTTCGCCAATTTGGTGGTTACTGGCCGCATTTGCCATAGCCAGTGGATTATAGGTGCCCGGGTATGTACCTTGAGCCGTAGCCACCGGACTAAAATAGTTAGATGTTAAATTGCCGTACTCATCATACTCGTATACAGCCTGGTTGGGCATTTTCTGGTAAGCAATATCCCTTAAACGGGTACTGTACAGATTCTGGTTATCAACATGGGTATAAACGATATCGGCACTGAACCTGATTTTATTCGATACCTGATAATCGAGGTTTACACGTGCACTTAATCGGCCTAAGCTGGTTCCACGGGTGGTACCCTGCTGATCGAAATAGTTTACCGAAGCCCTGTATCTGGCTTTTTCGCCACCACCCGATATAGATAGGTTATGATCCTGAAGGTAACCAATTCTGGTAATTGCATTTAGCCAGTCGGTATTGTTGCTGTAGTTGAAAAAGTTGTACGGATCGTTAGGATCATATTGAAACTCTTTGGCAAACTCTGAAGTAGAAAACTGACGGCCGGCATTGTAAAACTCTTCCAGAATTAAGGTAGAGTACTGATTACCATTCAACATGGGGATGGCACTAGGCTGTTTCGAATACGAACCTTTAAAGTTGTAAGATATAGCCGGTGGCCCCATTACCCCGCGTTTGGTATTGATTACCAATACCCCGTTTGCAGCCCTCGAGCCCCAGATGGCGGTTGCAGCTGCATCTTTTAATACACTAATATCCTTAATATCGGATGGCGCTATATTTAACAGCTGCCCATAATTATTCTCATCTGATGTAGCAAAGTTGAAATCGGATGGAATGGAAATATCGTAAGGCATACCATCTACTACAATTAGCGGATCTACAGCACCATTGATTGAAGATGTACCCCGGATGCGGATCTGCATGGGTGCACCAGGATCGCCACTGCTTGCAGCAATATCCAAACCAGCCAAACGGCCCTGCAAGGCCTGATCGATAGAGGCCGCCTGCATGTCTTCCAGTTCTTTTGCATTAATGGTACCAATAGCCGAAGTCTGATCGCGTTTATCGATAGTCATACCGCTCCCATTATCGGTTTTAGCCTTCGAAACAATCTGCACCTCATCCATCTGGTTATCGGCCGGCTCTAACTGAAAGTTTATGATAGCCTTATCAATAGCAATAGGTGCGGTTGATTTGTATCCGATATAGGAAACTGAAATGCGGTAAGATTTATCGGCTACCGGTAAGGTATAATTTCCATCAATATCTGATGACACACCTTTGATTACCCGGCGGTCTTTATCAACAATTACCACCGAAGCACCAATAATGGGCTGTTTGTCTTTCTTGTCGATAATTTTCCCCTTCACGTAATTAATCTGCTGTGCATTGGCCATAAACGATGCCAGTAAAAAGCATAGCAAAACACTTAAGCCTAATGTATATTTTTTAGTCATATCCGGTTAGAATTGATATTTTAAATAGTTATTGATCTGATGGATTACCGCCCGGTTAGAGAGCACATTGCTCCGGTCTGTAGCGCCCAACAATACATTAACCGTACGGTTGGTTACATCTTTTACCATTAAGCTGGTGGTGGTATTAATGGTTACGGTTACTTTAGCAGCATCGCCACCATCATTTTTCAGCAGTGATTCAAACTCCCCTATTTTCTGTCCATCGCTAACAAAACTGCTTTTGTTAATAATATGGTATTGAATAAACTTGCTCACTTTGGTTACGTCAAGTCCGTCGGTTGGGGCAAAATTGGGTACGCCTAATGATGCTGCACCTGTTGAAGGCAATAAACCATCTTTTACAGCTTGTACTATTGCCGCATTTGTAGGGATTAAGAAAGTGTAAAAAACACCATCCGTGATGCCGCTTATGGCACCCGTTGCCGGGGTGTACAATATGCTGCCTTTCAGGTACTGGAAAAAGTTGTAATAAGGATCGGTTGGTAAAGTACCATATTTCTCGATGTGTTTGCTGATGGGTAATACGGTATAAGTAAGGGCTTCTTTGCCATAAACCGCTGCTCCATTAACCGGTGTAGTACCTATTGAATCGACCGGGATGGTTTGTTTGGCCACTACTGTACTGTCCTGTGTACCTGCTGAAAGTAATTTTCCGGCTGCATATTTAACATATTCGCCATTCGAAGCTTCTAAAATGCCCGAACCTGTTGCAAAATTTGGAATGGCACGGTCGCCAAGCGGAATAATATGGGTTTGCAAAATACGTCGTAACGCAACCAAATCACCTCTTATCGGGGCCGATGCATAAAAAGGATCGTAATTAAATCCCATTTTCCTTAAGGTTACATCGGGGATCATAACTACAACATAGCGCAGGCTTGGTGTTTTAAGTGCTGTGGTTAAGCCAAAATAAAGGAGCGCCTGTTTCATTACACTGTAATCGGGATCGAGGTTAATGTTACCGTAAACGGTAGAGAATACACTCGCATCCTGGGCTTTATTTATACCATATAAAAAGCCATTGCTCAATGCCTGTTTATCAACCACATCAGCAGTTGTGCGGGTAGTCATATCGTTGAGAAAGTTAGGCGTAGTAGAAAATTTACTCGGCCAAACGGTGGTGGTAAAGAGATGTGAGTTCACAAAATCCTTAATCACATCGGGTGCTACTACGTATAAATCGTTGAGGTTGTTTACTCCTTTTTTCTTCCAGTATTTAAGCAAAACCTTTTGTGCATACGCGTTAACGGCATCGTTGGTAGGCGCAAATATGCTGTAAGAACCTTGCTGGGCATCGTTGGCATCAACTTTTAAGTAATTTTCATTATTGGGCGAAAAAGCCAGTAAAGTACTGTAGGTTTTGGCGTAAACATTAGCTGCTTTACCGGTAAGTACCTCGTAACGGTGAGAGATATCGGTATTTAAAGAATAGGTTACAAACTTATCAAGCAAACCTTTAAAAATGCTGTAATCGGCTTTTTCATTAATGTACTGATCGATACTCTGCGGAGGTGTTAGCACACGGTCGACAATGTGAATTACGCCGTTTTCGGCAATGATATTTTGCTGCCCGTCTACCAATCTGGCTGCACCAATATTACTGCCATTGTAGCTGCTGTTGGGATAGAAAAAATTGTAATCTGCCGCAGAAAGCGTATTAAACGTCATGTAGGGCGACAAAAAATAAGTGATACTCTTATTATTAAAATCGGTTGAGAGGTACGAACCGTTGCGGTTGGCTGCAATTACTTTAATGGCATTACCGCTATTGTCTTTACCATCGTAAACAAAATCGTAATACACGGTCCTCCTCCTGAATGCATTATTCTTAACGAATCCTTTAACAGAGAAAAAGTCGCTCAGGCGCTCTACCTTTTCGCCATCGTAAATCATCGAATAGCGCACAATTTTTGAAGCAAGATCAGCGCTGATCTCAGTTAGGTTGTTATCCTTTAAGTAGGTAGCAAAAGCTTCGTCGGTTGGCGCAAAAACAGTCCACGAACCAGCTGCACTTAACGTTTCTTTATAACCGGCCTTATCTACACAGTCTAAAAACTTAGTGAAATTACCTTTGGCCTGAAGCTGTTGATAAATCGGATCGCCCAGGTTTTCGGGACGGCCATAAAATTGATCAAATTCCTTTTTCCGGCAACTGCTCAGAAAAAAGATAACTGTCAAAAAGACGATTAAAAATCTGGGAAAAGTGATACGCATAGCAATCTTATTGGATAACGGCCATTAAAAATTCGGGGCAATAAAAAGCTAGGTATCTAAATCAATTAGAAGTTGGCAGAGGTGAGAATTGACTAAAAAAAGATGCGTAGATTTTTATTACATAGAATGGTATTAACGTTCGTTAATTAATTTTTGGTTAAAAGGTTATCTGGTTAGAAAAATTATTTCTTAAATATAAAAACGTGCAGTAAAAATCCCATCCTGTACTATCCTGCCTTTTTATTGTAAAATATTAGCATGAATACAAAACACTCCTGTACAGCCAACTAAATCGATTAATGATTGCTAAAATTAATTTGTTAAATATTTTTCGACTGATTACGCATACAGATTTTTAACAAAAGTTGTGGATATAGATTAAGGCTGATTAGCCTTTTTACCGCATTAAGATTGCCAGTCAAGCTGGCAATGACGGTTAGTGATAAGAGGATTGCAAATGCGTCTACAAGGTAATTGTGGTCAGCCGGCTTCTCCGGCAGAAAAAGCTGGCTATCAATGACAGATCCCAATAGAAATTCATCGTTGCAAGAAGGAACTACAAAGCCAGCCTGCAGCAGGCAGGTCATCTTACAACATTGATCTATAGCAACCGCTTTAAGATTGCTTCGCCGGCTGAAAAAGCCGCCTCGCAATGACGGTGAAGGCTTAAATCCAGTCCTACTAATAATAAGCCGTAATGGTTACCGGTCCGATTAATCCCGAAGGCATAACTGCCCAGTTTGCGGCATCGAAATCTTTATAATTGATATTTACGAAATTGATTTCGTGGTAATTGCGCCATTGAATTTTCTTAATATCCATATCCCGTATGCGGTTAGCCATTAAATTAACCACTTCTATTTTAATGGTATTATTACCTGGCTTAAGGTATTTGCCAATGCGGGTCTGAAAAGGAATACTCCATAAAATACCCACCTCTTGTCCGTTAATCCACACCCTTGCACTTTCATCAACCTGGTTGAGGTTAAGCAGATATTCTTTGGCTGTTTTTTCCTTTAAATCGAAGCTCGAACTGTACACACCAGTACCAGAAAAAGCCTGCAGTTTGGGGTCACTTAGCGCTGTCCACGATACCAGTTGACTGAGCTGCTGATCGGCAGGTATTTCTGGTCCACCGGCAGTAAAATGTAAATTCCAGGGTTTGGTAATAACCATTGGATCAGCGGCCTTATTCAGGTAAAGCCAGGGTTTATTTCCGGTAAAATTAGCCGCGAGCTGTAAAAACAGCGCCTCGCCCGATTTAAGCTGTACCCGTACTTTGCCGTTTTCAACAGCAGCTAACCCTGTGGCCGTACTTTGCGGATCCAGAATTAATGCTACCCCAGTCTCGTTTAAAGGCACATAGGTATCGATATCATTAGCCGTATGGTTAACCAGGTAATAGTATTTTCCGGTAGTGGTTTTTCTCCTAATGAACTGCAAACCTGTATCGGTTAATGTTTCGCGGTTTACACCAATTGATTGCAATCCTTTTTGTACATCGCTGGCCAGTATAATTTCACCTTTACCGGTTTTAAAGGTTTTAATGCCGTTTTTATCAGTAAAAACCAGTTTGGCTAAAATAGATTTAAATTGGCTCCGCCTTACACTCAGATTATTTAAACCAGGTACATCTTGTGGTAAAGCCTGAAAAATTACCTTGGCGCCGTTATTGGCCAGCTGTATAATGTTGTTTAAAGTTTCAACGCTCATCATTTCGCATTGCGGAACCAGCAATACCTGATAAGGAGCCGCTGCATTACTGGTGCTAATTAACCGGCCATTTACTGTCGACTTTTTCAGCAACCTGTCTGATGCGAAATCATAAGCATAACCTGATTTGGAAAGCTCTTTGGCGATTTTATAAAAAGGTGTCGGGTATAGCCATTCATCAACATCGTGCACTTTCAGGGCCATATCCAAACCTTTGGCTTTATTCCAAACATCGTAAACCGGCCAGTAAATTAAAATTTCATTATCGGCCTGCCCGGCTTGAAGAATAGACTGACAGCGTGCAATGTAATTGTTTAATCCCTGTGCCTGTGGCCACAAGCTGTTATTCGGGTTCATTTCTACCGAGGCATAAAATAACCAACCTGGCCAGGGCACATTGGCTGGCGAGTTGGTGGTACCGTGATAAAAAACATGGTTAATGCCCGATAAAAATAGTTGCTCTACTTCTGGTTTGCACTGCGAAAACGAAGTTTTAAAGTGTTCGGTAAGCCAGGTAAATGTCTCTGAAGAAATGAGTTTTTTACCTCCGGTATGACCTGCTGAGGAAGCAAATTTCGACATAATCGGATCAGGATCTACATTTCTGACATCACCTGGGTCGCGCCTTAGACCAGCTATTGGAAAGTAGCTCGAACCAAAAATTTCTGTCTCGGGAATATCAACTGCTCCATATAAATCGAGCAGGTTACCCGGCGAGCCGTGCGATTGGTTTTTGGTTTTAGCTTGAAGTCCGTGTGCCCAAGCAGTCCAGTTTTGGGTAAAATTATGGAGCAAAAGTTCATCCATCGTTTCCCGGTAATCAGATTTTAAACGGGCCAGGTTTTCGCCGGTCGAATCTTTGCTGGCTAAATCTTTAAGGTAACCAGCCAAATCATAACCGCGGTTTCTTCTAAATTCCTGAAAAAATGTGGGTGTCCAGGTAGCGCCGTAAACTTCGTAACTATCATTAAAAAACGACCTGATTCCCTGAGGTTTGTTGTTAAAGGCATCTGTAAACCTTTTCAGGTAAACATTAACTGAGTTTTTATCCAGATGATCTAAAGTAAAGCCTTCACCACCCGGGGCGGCACGTTTAACCATTTGCCTGGTTTTACCCGAAAATGCAGCATAAATATTCCAGGTACCACGATCGGGCGACCAGCTTAATTTCCCATCGGGTTGTACCTTCGAAAACAGATCGCGTACTTCGCCATTTTCGCTGTAAGCAGTTACCGCTTGCAATAATGCAAAATCCTGTTTAGCTTCTTTAATTTTAATCGCTTCGCTTAGCTTTTCGCCTGCTTTTAAGACATATTGTTGAATAACCAGCTTGGTTGCGGCATTTTCGGGCTTAATCTGCGGACCTCCAAAAGGCCAGCCGGTACCGGTATTCATATCTACGCCTAAACCTAAAGCATTTGCTTTGTTAACGGTATAATGCAAAGCATTCATCCATTCAGGCGATAAAAACTGCAGGTATTGCTTTTCATAGCCTTTAGCGCCGTAAATGGGGGTAATTTCTACACCGCCTAAACCCGCATCTTTATATTTTTGCAATACAATACTCAGATTCTGTTGGTCAACTGCATTTCCCATCCACCACCAGCGGGTCCAGGGTTTCATTTCCTTTTCAATAACCGGCCAGGTAACTGATTTTTTCAATGTTTTTTGCGCGTTTGCAGTACCTAAAAATAAGGTACATCCTAACAGAACAGTAAAGTATTTGTGTATTTGCATGTTTTTAAGCTAAGTGGAAAACCATTTCCAAGGGAAAAGTTTTTGGGGAATTATCTACATTTGTTTCCATAATATCGGCCATATAAGCCCACCATTTCTGAACAATCTGCGTGCTGCCCAAATCTTGAGATGAACTACCACTCTGTTGCTGTACGGCGAACAGGCTGTTCGTTTCCTCATCTAAAAATATAGAATAATCGCTTATCCCGCTTTCTTTTAACAAAGTAACCAACTCCGGCCAAATCTCGTCATGGCGCTTCTTATATTCTGCTTCAAAGCCTGGTTTAAGTTTCATTTTGAATGCAATTTTCATATTTAGTTTTATTTTGTTTTGATTCGTGTTGCAACGAATCGCTTTCACAGTACTACTTTTTTTACCACCAAGGCACGGAGTGCACAAAGTTTTTTTCTATTAGATCAACAACTTACATTCTCAGTCTGAGCCTGTTGAAGACCTTTCATTAATCGTCATGGTTCGTGTCCGCACGAACCATTATTTTAATTCACAGTCCACATCCCCATTCACATTTTCATTTTTTTTGCCACGGAGGCACGAAATGCACGGAGTTATTTCCTTCATAACTAACCTCCTCAGCTTGTCATCCTGAGCGGAGTCGAAGGACTATAAACATCCCCATGGTTCGTGTCGCCACGAACCATTATTTAACCCAAGTTGGCCATCTCTTTTTAAAATTAATTCACCCCAAAACTCAAATCTGCACCATTATCGCCTGCTGATTTAATCCAGAGTAACTTCGCATTTACATCATAATACCAACCACCTGACTGATTAAGCTGAGCCGCATTTTGCAATTGTTTTACTGTCACGCCATTTTCTGTAACGTTTTTCGGTACCTTCTGCCCCTGCCAGTGCACTTTAGCCAGGTATTGATGTTTAGCAGGCTTAAAACTTCCGGCAGGCCGGTTCACTTTAAGTGTAAAACCTGTTGATTTTAACGAAGCAGCTATGGTGGTTAAAGCAAAATCTCCCTTTTTATAGGCTGCACTTAAATTATCGTCTTCATAAAATTCATATTTCGAATCACCGTAAGGAAAAATGTCTAGCGTAATCACATCAACTGGTTTTTCTCCGGCATAAGTCATTTCGGGCTGCATCGGAATAATACTTCCGGCTTTAACAAAAAGCGGAAGGGTATCTAAAGGTGCCACTACATGATGGTAACTTTTACCTTCATATTTTTCGGCTGTCCAGTAGTTAAACCAGGTGCCTTCCGGCAAATAAACAGAGCGTGTGATGGCGCCTTTAGTGGTTACGGGCGCTACCATTAACTGATCGCCAAACATGTATTGATCGGCAATTTCGTAAACATTTTCATCGTCCTGGTGATTCAATACTAATGCCCGCATCATGGGGGTACCGTTTTTATATTGCTGGTGCATGGTGGTGTATAAATACGGGAATAAACGATAGCGCAGCAAATCGTATTTTTTGAAATTCCGAAGCGCATCATCGCCATATCGCCAGGGTTCTTTATAGCCCGGGTCATCCATCCCAAAGACCAGCGCAACCGGACTAAACATGCCAAACTGCACCCAGCGGATATACAATTCTGGATCAGCTGGATGCTCGAAACCGCCCATGCAATGCGCCCAGGAGCCTACGCCAGATAAGCCCACATTTAAACCGGCTTTAATTACCGGCGCAAAATATTGCCACTCACTGGGCCAATCGCCCGCAAAAATATATGGATAACGCTGTATACCGGCATACCCTTCGCGGGTTTGGTTCAGGCCTCTGAAGCCATTGAGTTTTTCAAATTCCAAAAAAGGCGCTTTGGCATAAGCGACCGGGAAAAGGTTATGCAAACGTTCGGCATCTTTACCGGTTGGCCCAACCTTATCACTCTCATTGGCCAGGGCACCAAATGCACTCCCTTCGTCGGTTTTAAGGAATTTGGCTCCGAGCTTAGCCACACGCATTACACCATTATCCCACCACCATTGTGCTGCCTGATCATCAAAAAAATTAACAAATTCACCGGGTTTTCCATTTTCAGGATAAGTATAACCCTTGGCCTGCGCCTGATCTAAAAGATTCAGTTTTTTAGCATTATCAAAACGTGGACGCAGGTGCAAGCCTACCATTTTGTAGTTCAGGGCATAAATACTGTCGAACATGGCTTTTGGATCTTTAAAAGTTTCGCGCCATTCGAAAGAGGTTGCTCCCTTTCCTCCTTTTTCACCAAACAGGCGCCAGGTCGAATCTAACCAAAGCAGGTCGACCGGAATACCCAGTTCCCTGTACTTTTTGGCCAGCTCTACTACATAGTGATCAGACGTTTTTTCTTCGTGGCCCCAGGTGCCACCGCTGTAGGTACCTGCATGCAGGCCTAAAGCAAACTGCGGCAACATAGGCGATTTACCCGTAATGTTGGTATAATGGTTTAAAATGGACAGGAAATTTGGTCCGTAAATGAAATAATAATCCAGTTCGCCATCGGCTGCCTTAAAACTGTACTGATCTTTTCTACCTGCCCCCATATCCCATTCGGTAGCAAAGGAGTTGTGCAGGAAAATGCCATAACCTTTTGTGCTCATGAAAAACGGAACCGGGCAATAATTGGCTTCGAGGATATTATAAGCACCAATAGCATGAGGCAAACCTTTACCGCGACCTACATTTAGCATCACTTTTTTAAAGCGGCGGTCCATAAAATCCATGCGTTCACCAAAGCCAAAAAAATGCTCATCGGCCTGTAGCTTTTTGGTAACGCTTACCGCAGTATTTTCTTTGCGCATAGCTTCACCAGATTCGCCGCTCAACAATTTGCCTTTAGCATCAAATACATCCAGTCTGAAAGGGCTTTTGTAAAGTTTAATACTCAGCTTTGAAGTATTGAGCAAAAAAAAGTCTTGCTGGTCCTGTACCTTAACCTGCACATCAGGCCACTGGTAATTAATGACCATCAGGTTTTCGTTTGCTTCAAATTTGCCGTTCCAGCTGGTTCTGATCCTGAAAACTTCAGGACTGCAAAATTCAAACCTCACTTCTCCTTTGGTAGTGAGGAAGGAAATGAGGTTACCCGTTTTTTTAAAACCACTTTTATAATTGCCAATACTTTGTGCTCGGGCAGCAGCACAGGTCAAAATCAAAGCGAAGGCCAAAGCCCAGATTCTTTTCATCATATTTATTTTATTTCCAACTGGTTAATCACCAAACCCGGATCGAGCAGGTAAATTTTAACCGTTGATTTTCCGGTTTTAGTAATCTCATACCGGGTTAAACCTGTAGCATAACCCTGCAATACATTCTGTTTCCAGATATTATTTTCTGAAGCAGGCGAAATGTTTACAATTTGCGGCTGATCGTTGTTCACGCTGATGGCATACCGCACTTTTACATCCTTATTTACACCCTGTGTGGGCAGGCATTTCACTGTAACCTGATGTTGCCCTATTGTCTTAAAGTCGACCTGATATACAGCATAGGCTGCATTTTGCAATGCGTTGTCTGCAACAGGTTTAGAGGTAAAGGGATAGCAGGAAATACCATCACCACCCATGCCCAGGCCTTTAATGCTTTGCAATGTTAGCCCTTTGGGCGCAGATTTTTCCAGGTACTGGCTGGCGCGAATAATGGTTTTATTTTCGGTCTCCACAGTAGCTTTTGTCGTACCCACAGGAGCTACTGACTCTGCTACCTTAGGCATTTTAAATACTGCCAGATCGCGGGGCTTCCAGCTCATCATGCCGTTCCATTTACCACCGGCAATTTCTTCATTGTATTTTTTGGTAATCAGCTGAATTTCTTCGAACGCTGCTTTAGCTTTTTGGGCGTAATCCAAAGCCGCCTGATCACCGTTTGCGGCTAATGCCAGGCTTTTCTGCGCATATAAAATCTTCTGGTTCATGAGCATGGCACCCTGAACGGGATAAAGGATCAATTCAAAATAAGCATCTTTCAAGCGAGCAGGTATTTTATCGTTTAAAGCCCTGGCTTCTGCATAAATCTTTGCATAAGCAGCTAAGCGTTCCTCAGCTTGTTCGCTGGTAAAACTTACGCTGCCCATGTGTTCGGGCTTGGCCTCGTGCCCCAGGCGGTAATAAACAGCCTTAATGTTGGCAATTGGTTTGGCAAATTCAGTTCCGAATGTTTCTGCCGCCCAGCTTTCTGCATATTGCCAGGCTTTTTCGGGTTTCCATTGGTCGATATCCCATGCCAGATCCATCGCAAACTGGGTTTCCATTTCGGCAGGTTTAATATCGCCCACATTAATTACCCATAACCGGTTGGCTTTATACTGGTAAGCTTTGGTGAGCTCATAAGAAATGAGTGATGGCGAAATAGACGAAAGCCACAGGTAATCCTGAGGTGCTCCCCAATACGAAATGTGGTAATACACTCCGCTTCCACCTGGCCTTTTTTGCTCTTCGGGATCGGAGAGCTGGCGGATATAGCCATGATTATCATCAGCCCAAACAATGGTCACATCATCAGGTAATTTTAAACCAGCCTGGTATAAAGACAAAACTTCTTTGTAAGGGCAGAAAATCTGCGGAATGCTATTTACGGGCTGTGTGATGTTTTTACTTAAAATGGTTCTTTGATCGGCAATTACTTCGCCAAGTAATTTTACCTTTTCATTTTTATCTTTTGGTCCCGGCATGCTGCCATCGTGAATGCCGCGCATACCAACGGTATAAACCGATTCGTAATTTTTAGCCTGCACTACCCGGTCGGTCCAGTATTTTTCAATTTCATTTTTGTTCAAATCGTATCGCCATTCTCCTGGCTTTTTACCATACTCGTGCTCAAAATTTTCGGCCCATTCAAATACGTTGTTGCGCAACATGGGCTCACAGTGACTTGAGCCTAAAACAATAGCATATTTATCGGCCATTACCGGATTATTGGCATAATGGTAAAAGGCTTTGGTAGAGGGATGCATGCCCGGCCAAATGTAATTGGCCTTTAACCTGAGTAGCAATTCGAATATTTTGGTATAAGTTTTAGGGCCAATATCTTTTACATCGGTATCCATCATTCTGGCCGCCCAGGGCTGGATTCCCCAGTCTTCGTCGTTGATAAATATGCCACGATATCTAACCGACGGCGATTGCACCAGGCTTTGAGCGGCCTGCACATAAAGGTTTTTCTTTCTGGCGGGCTTTACATCGGCCCACCAGCACAATGGCGAAACGCCAAAGTTTCGCGATAGTTCGAAAATGCCAAAGGCTGTACCACGCCTATCGCTACCGGCAATAACCAAGGCTTTTTTTACACCTTTAAACGGATTTTCGATTACTGAAATGCAGAAAGTTTCCCATTTGCCTCGCAGCACGGATTCATTTATTTTGCCCGTTTTAGCCAGCTGATCGATATAAGCTGATTGGCCCAATGTGCCAATAATAATGGGATAGGTACTTAGTGATGGACTGTTTTTCAATACTTCGGGGCTCAATCCCGTAAGCAAATGGATATCTCCTTTAAAAGCTTCGGCGGCGATGGCCACCACTTCAGCATCTTTTCCATCTATATAAATTGAAGCAGCTTTACCCGCATCAACAACGGGAAAAGCCAGCTGACTGTTCGTTTCAGTAACAGTGAGAACACCTTTTTGCGCCCAAATTTGTCCGGAGATCAAAAACAAGATCAATCCAGCTAAAAGAAACAGTTTCGACCACTTCATATGCTATCTTTTGAGCTTGTACACTTCGGTTCCGGCCAGTAAAAAGCAACCTAAACCATAATCTTCGAAATCGGGTACACTGGTATAGCTTACCGGCTGACCATCTTTTGGCTCCTTACCAGTACCTTGCAGGTAGCCAATAAAGCCATTCTTCTGAACCGCATCGCTGGTCATGGCATTCCAGGCTTTGGCGATAATGGGTAGGTAAGTTGCTTTATCTAAAATACCATGATTTACGCCCCAGGCCATACCATAAACAAACAATGCCGTACCCGAGGTTTCTTTACCTCCAAAATGAGTAGCATCGTGTAAACTCACATTCCAAAAACCATCGGTACGCTGAATGGGTACCAGCGCTTTAATCATTTCGTGAAAGGTTTTTAAATATTCCTTGCGGTGGGCTTCATTTTCGGGGATAGTTTCCAGTACCCTGGCCAGGGCGGCAACCACCCAACCATTACCCCTGCTCCAGTAGCAATCTTCGCCATTGGGTTCTTTGTAAGGCGGTACAAAATCTTTATCGCGCCACCAAAGACCATCCTTCGCATTGTACAAACCACCGCCTTCGGCATTTTTAGTGTGCATGTACATTTTATACATGTAACCATAATAAGCAGTATCGTTGTAAAGCTTGCCCAGTTTGGCAAAAACCGGCATCCCCATTTGGATGGCATCAATCCATGTCCAGTCATTTACCTTTCCCGATTGCATTACCAGGTCTATCGATGCCTTAATATCTTTGATGCGTTGGGGTTGATTATCGATCAGATAGAGATCAATGTAGGTTTGCCCACAAGCCTGATCGTCGGCATTTTTGGTAGTAATCCCATTTCTTAATCCCCAATTGTGCTTTTCGCCCCATTGTACAGCATAATCATAATATTCCTTTTTCGCATCAATCTGGTACAAACTCATCAATCCTTCGTAATAAACGGCCCTGGTCCAGATATTACTTGGTCTTTCCTTATTGGTGATGATAGATTTTCCGGCATCGGGCCACTTATTCATAAAGTAGGCATTGGTCTGCTGCAAAACCTTTAAAACCTTTGCTTTTGAAGGGATTTTTTGTGCGTACAACAAATTGCTTGCGGTTAGGACTAATGCTAAAATAGTGATGCTTCTTCTCATGATCTGTCTGGTGAAATTCAGTTAATTGGTTTTAGATTTTACTTTTAACTCGTCGGGGCTATCCTTGGTAAAGGTTTCGAACTGGAGTTTAGAGGGCGTTTCAAGAATATCCTGCACGGTGCTAAGGGGAACATCGAATTTCGGATTAAACTGATCTGAGCCCATATATTGCTGTAAACTGTAGTACAACTGCTGCGCGGCCGGCATACCCGTTAAACCTGGACCAAGGTTGGCACTCGAAACCAGTAGCTTTCCTTTGCCAACTTTAGCTTCGAAAACCATGGCCAAACGGCGGTTTAAAAACCAGGTATCTATGGGTTGCACCAGCGGCTTAAAGCCCGAAGGAAAATCTTCGAGATTCATAACCTGCGCTTTATTTACAATTTCCCACCACTGCATGTCGCTATGATCATCAGTCGGGAAGCTGGCAAAAGCAGCCTGTTTAGGATCGCAAAGGATACCCAAAGTATGTGGCGGGCGCATTTTAAACCAGGAAGTATTCCAGAAAACGGGTAAAAATGTTTGTACCACTTCTTTGCCCTTTACTACCTTGCCTGCAGCGTTAAAAAACACACTTCCGCCTGAGGCTAAAACTGCTTTGGCTTTGTCATCCAAACTGGTGCAATAATAAACCTCGTTTTTAACTTCCAGGATTTTGGCCGGGTAAACCCAGATGTTCCAGTCGTTGGCAAATTCGGTACCATTAATCAGCACTTCCAGGTTCAATTTGGTAGCTACTCTGATGGTATTCAATGGCACATTAAGCTCACCTATAGCAATGCAATTGGTAACGGGCAAGGTTTTAGGAGCAAAATCACCTTTAGCGACTAATGTACCGTTATCCGTTTTTAGTATCCATGAGAGTTTTGCATTTTCGATGGGTGCTTTGCCAAAATGGGCTACTTCTACCGCAGCGTTTAGGATTTCATCATTGGTAAAAACAAATTTCGAAACTTTTAACAAAGGTACTGTGCTATTAGAAAAGCGTTTAAATTCTTTAGCACTGATATACCCTTTTTCATCCCAAAAGGCGTCTAAAACACCTACCAGGGCAGTTCCCTGACCAGGATAATCATTAAGCGACAATAACTGGTAACCATTGTAATTTGGCGTTCTTAAGGCCTTTTCGATTTCATTTTTATAACACAAGGCCTGTAACTTACCCGATGCCATTAAAAAAGCATGTGCCTGATCGGCCATGTCATGGTCTTTTAAATCTTCCTGAAACAGCTCGAAGTTTTTTGCCCGGTACACGCCAGTATATTTTTTAATTTCGTCGAAATTCGGAAACGCGCAGTATTGTCCCATTTCATGGGCTACAAAAGGCACTTTAAATTGTTCGATCTGTTTAGCATAAGTTGATATACTTTCTGGTTTGCGCCCCCAGTCTAAGCCTCTTGCACCTGCACGCACCATAAATTCGTTATTGGGGATAACCGGCCAGCTGCCACCTACCGAAGCCCCGGTGTACAAACGTCTCGAGTCTTTAGCTTTCCAGTAATCGTTAAATTTGGTGAGGTATTCTACCTGGCGACCCCGCGGCTCGTTACCATAAGCCAGCATACAAAAAGAAGCATAATTGCCGTAGTTTTTGGCCATGCGGTTGGTTTCATCGTAAATAAACTGATCGATAGGTTTGCCATCGCCGATAGATGAACCATGATTGGCCCAGCTAGGCCCTTCGGGCTGCAGGTAAAACCCGATCTGATCGGCTGCGATAAATGCAGCTTCAGGAGGGCAAAACGAATGGAAACGCATGTGATTTAAGCCATGAGCCTTCGATATTTTAAAAATCCGTACCCACGCAGCAACATCCATTGACGGATAACCGGTTAACGGAAACTCGCAGTTGTTTACCGTACCGCGTAAAAACACCGGACGGCCGTTAATTTCGAAACTCCGGCCAACAGCCTTAAATTCGCGCATCCCAAACTGAACATTTTTCACCTCCTTTTTGCCGTCTTTGGAAATTAAAGTAGCAGTTAAACGATACAGGGCAGGATCAAACTCATCCCAGGTGACAATTTTATCGCCCATGGGCAAATTGATTTCCAAACTGCCTTCACCATTTGTAATTTGATAGGGAACTGTTACCGGCTTTACCTGAAGTACACTTTGGGTATTAAAACTGCTGGCATTGAGCGTAATTTTTCCGGTAGCAGACTGGTTTGCAGCCGCTTTAAGCTGAATTTTAACTTTTGCCGATTTATTTTTAAGGTTAGGATAAACCTGAATATCATCAAAATATACCGGCGAACCTGCTGTAAGCGTCATTTTACCCACCACCCCGTTCCAGTTGCCCTGGGTATGGTCTGTTAAACTGTGCGAATCCTGCCCTACATTGATGGCTTTAATGCGGTTATCGATCAATAAGGTGATGGTATGTTTACCTGCTTTTAGGTTTGCGGGCAGCTCAAATTGTTGTGCCACAACAAAGGTAAAGGCTGTGCCAATTTCAACATCATCAATCCATACCCGGGTTTCGGAATGTGGATATTCGAGAGACAAAACCATGCGCTTATCTTTCCAGCTGGCTGGAATTTCTACATCTTTCTGGTACCAGGCAGCACCGGTATAATGCCTGGCAGGGCTTAGCCAAAAGGGTATTTTAATATTGCCCGGCTTGCGGTATTTCTCCAAACGGGGATGGAAAAAGTAGGAACTATCGTAAATACTGCCCGTCCATTTGGTTTTCAGGGTAATTTCATCGCCCTTTAAATTTTCAGCCATTGATCCCGGCAAGGAAATCCTATCCGGAAGAACGCTATTGTACCATTTTCCTTTCAGCCCTTCATCTTTGGCATCTGTTTTAAAACGCCACTGTCCTGCAAGCGAAATACTTTGCGCACGGGTTTGGGCATTGCTCAACACAAGAAAAGCAAGGGCTATAAGTATTTTGAATATCCGGGGAAGTTGTATCTGCATAACAATCAGCGGTTGTAACCGCCCGTATTTGGTTAGGGTGTTAAAATAAGACAATAATTGCGACTAAGCGTCCTGTAGTATCCTGCTTCAAGGCCTATTTCAGGTAATTATTCAGTTTATTCTGCTTTAATTTTTTCAATCCCTCTACTACTGCAGCTGCATTTAATTTTGCACCGGCCTCGTTGGTGTGGGTATGGTCTTTTTCAGTAAAGAACGTCTTAACTTCGGCAGCACTTAAAGCGGCATATTTATCTTTAATGATCTGGTTTAAGGGGATAAAATCAATTTTTTCGGCTTTAGCTACTTCTTCTGCCCAGCTTGCATAACTATCGTTAGCCAAAACCACTTTATCATTATTTACCGGGTTACGCGGAATGGGCGAACAAATAATGGGTGTTGCACCTTTCGCTTTAACATCGTTGATAAATTTGCGCATGTACCAGCCGTAGGTATAAACGGTTTCCTGCTTTTTCTTAATGGGATTGTATGTGTCTTTGCTTTCCATACCAATTCCTTTTATGGTGCCACGTGCACGGGCAGTATCATCTAAAGGACTACTGTCGTTATGCCCGAACTGCATCATTACAAAATCGCCTTTTTTAATTTTCACCAGAACAGCATCCCATAAGCCATTGGTTTGGAAAGTACGGCTGCTGGTACCACCCAGCGCATCATTTTCGACTGTTATTTTTTCTTCGTCGAATAAATTACCGATGAAACTGCCCCAGCCCCATAATGAACCATCGCCTTTGCCTTTTCCGTTTTTCACGGTCGAATCGCCAATGAGAAACAGCGTCGGTTTGGAAGATTGTTTAAGGATTACGCAGGAAGAAAAGATGAAGAATGCGGTTAAAAGAAGAAGATTCAGGTATTTGGTTAATTTCATATTTGGTTTGTTTAAGTATCAAGTAATGGGTAGCAGGTATCAAGTAGCAAGTAATGAGTATCAAGTAGCAAGTATTATGTAGCAAGTATTAAGTAGTGAGTATCAATATCAGGAGGTTAGGATGGTGCTTAACCTCCTGTCTTTGGTCTTTCAGCTTTAGTCTTCGGACACCGGACTTTCGGACCTCCGACTTTTAGTCTTTCAAGTACTTTTTCAAATCACAATCCTTTAGCATTTTAATACCTTCTACTACCGATTGGGCGTTCACTTTTGCGCCTTCCAGGTTAGTGTGGGTATGATCGCCAGGAAAATATAACTTTACTTTATCGGGCCCTAATGCATCATATTTATCGGCGGTAATTTGATTGAGATCGATAAAACAGGCTTGTTCTTCTTTGGCTACCTCGGCTGCCCATTTGCCAAAATCGTTATTGGCACGCAGTACTTTGCCGTTTTTAAAGATATTTCGCGGAATCATCGATACCACAATTGGCGTAGCACCTTTTGCCTTGGTTTCGCGTACAAATTTGCGGATATACCAACCATAAGTATGTACGGTTTCCACTTTGCCATCAGGCCAGGTGAGCACTTTGGTTTCTTCACCTGTTCCTTTTAAGACGCCTCTTCGCCCTGCTTTTGTAGTATCAGGAGCGCTTCCATCGTTATGACCAAACTGCATGGTTACAAAATCGCCTGGTTTTAAAGTTTCCAAGACCTTATCCCAGCGGCCTTCTGAAAGGTAAGTACGGGTACTCCGGCCAGCCATAGCATTGTTTTCGACATGGATTTTTGTCGTATCGAAAAGCTCAGCAATAGGCGTTCCCCAGCCCCAGGTTTCTTTATTGGAATTGCGAACGGTAGAATCGCCGATAGTGTGCAGTGCCGGTTTGTGCGGTGCAACAAAAGCCAGACTGGCTACGGCAATGATTAGTGCAAATAAAATATGACTGTATTTTTTCATGATGTTTTACTGAGAATTAGCATGGTATTGAATGGTTTTAATATTGGGTTTAGGCGGCTGGTTCATATCATCGCCCATGTAAAAACTGGTATGTGGGGGCTGGTTGTAACCTACATTTTGCCAGGCAATGCTTAAACGGTACTGCGGATCGTGCATAAAAGTATAAAAGCGGTGTTTCGTTGGGATAGTAGTAGTAAATATCCTCAGTTCACTGGCATCGGCAGTGCGGTAAATCACTTCTTCGCGCCAGTCGCCTAAAATATCGGCCGATAAAGCCGGAGTAGATTTGGTGCCATTGTTGGATAAACAATTGTATGCCCTGGCATTGAGCAGGCGAATGGTTTTCGCATTTTCGTAATCCCATTTATCAATTGAGGTACCATTTAAAAGCTCGCTCTGGCAGTCGCCATCCCAAAAAATACCGAAGTTAACACTTGGGGTAACAGCCGAAATCTTATTGCCTTTGGCATCAAACATCCCGGTTATTCCTGCTCCGGCCACCCAGCATTCAGACCCCCGGTATCTGGGGTCAATGTTAATTGCGAGACCCCTTCCCGGCCCTTCTCCATCAGCTCCGGCACTTACCGAGGCCTTTTTCCACAACACCTCTCCAGTCCGGGCATCCCTGAAGTTTGCCCCGGCATCCGAAAATCTTTCCTGAATATCAAAAACTTCCAACCCAGGCCGGTCAGGATCTAAATCGCCCACATGCAAGGCATCACCATGTCCTAAACCCGTGCTGTAAAGCCCTTTTCCATTATCATCGAGGGTCATGGCACCATAAATAATTTCGTCTTTGCCATCACCATCCACATCAGCGATGCTTAAGTTATGGTTTCCTTGCCCTCCATATCGTTTATTGCCAGGTTCAGCGCTATCGAAGCTCCATTTTTGCTGTAATTTCTTTGCGTTAAAATCCCAGGCAGTAATAACGGTACGGGTGTAATATCCTCTGCTCATAATTAAACTGGGATGTTTACCATCCAGGTAAGCAATAGCCGCCAAAAAACGATCCATACGGTTTCCGTAACTGTCGCCCCAGGTCTTTTTTAGTTCTTCGGGCGAGGGATTAAGCTCAGGAGAACGCGCAGGGATAAAATTGGTGGTGGTTATCTCGGCTCCGGTCAGGCCATCAAAAACCGTCAGAAATTCAGGACCGGCTAAAATATATCCGTTTTTATTTCTCCAGTCTTTGGTCGAATCGCCAATTACTTTTCCTTTCCCATCAATTGTTCCATCAGCCGTTTTACAAGCTATCTCTGCCCTGCCATCGCCATCCAGATCGTACACCATAAACTGCGTATAATGCGCGCCTTCGCGAATATTTTTGCCCAAATTAATGCGCCACAAGAAGGTACCATCCAGTTTATAAGCCTCGAGCAAGGGCTCAGTAGTAAAACCAGCATGCGAATTATCATGACTAACGCCAGCCTGATGCAATACAATTTCGTAAGTTCCATCACCATCCAAATCGCCAACCGAAATATCATTAGGGGCATAACCAGGTAAGGTTTTTAAAGGAACTGACAAATAAGGCTGAGCTACCGTATTTTTCTGCAGCGTAAAAGCGGTACTTTCAGCTTGTTCTTTGCCATGCACTATAGGTTTTACCAACCAGGTATTGTCGGTCGTAAAATCTACTTTTTTATCCGTAAAAATGGTTGCCCCGGTAATGGGCGTCTGATTCAATTTTACCTTCTGGTGCTGATTACTTTTGCGGTATAGATTAAATGAAATATCATCCGGATCGGTCCCCAACATCCGCCAACTGATAAAAACACTATCGCCGGGTAGGTGTACTGCTACCACGCCCCTGTCCAGCGCTTCCATCTGGCGTTGCGCCATTAGCGTTGCAGGCAAAAACAAGCAAAAAAGTAAAGCTATTTTTAAGGTACGCATACTATTTTTTGGGTTCTACAAGTACAATATTGGGTTTAGGGGCTTTTTGCATACCATAACCGAAATAGAAACCGGTGTGAGGTGGCTGGTTGTAGCCATCATTTTGCCAGGCAATGCTTAAACGGTACTGCGGATCGTGCATCAGGGTATAGTTGCGGTGTTCAGTTGGAATAACGGTGGTGTAGATGCGCAGGCTCTGGTTATCATAAGCCCTTAAAACCAGTTCCTCGCGCCAATCGCCAAAAATATCGGCACTTAATGCCGGGGTAGATTTGGTACCATTGTTAGACACGCAGCCTTCTGCAGTAAAAAGCCTGCCCCCGTTGTATTTGTCAATGTGGTTGGCATCTAAAAGCTCACGCGACAAATCATCGTCCCAATAAATGAGGAAATTAGTAGACCGGGGCTGATTGCCTATTCGGTTACCTTTTATATCATACAAGCCGTTTGCTCCCGACCACCACATCTGTGCACCTACTCGTGTAGGATCAATATTATCTGCCACACCCCTGCCTACATCCTCGTCTTCAGAACCTTTCCACAATATTTTACCGGTACGGGCATCGTATACCGCTACTCCCGGACCTTTGGTACCTTCTTCTATTTCATGTACACCAAAAACTTCCAAACCCGGGTGTTCCAGATCGAGATCCGAAACATGAAGGGCATCGCCATGCCTCAAGCCTGTGCTGTATAATCCTTTCCCATTATCATCTACACACATCGAACCGTAAATAATCTCGTCTTTACCGTCGCCATCTACATCAGCAACGGTTAAATTGTGGTTTCCCTGGCCAGAGAATGGGTTTTGGCCATTTTTACTGTCGAACACCCAGCGCAGATTTAGCCGGCCATTGCGCCAGTCCCAGGCGGCCAGCACAGTGCGTCCGTAATAGCCCCTGCACATCACCACACTCGGGTGTACCCCATCCAGATAGGCTATGCAGGCATTAAAACGATCGACGCGGTTACCGGTATTGTCGTTTTTACCATTGCCACCAGGCCCACCCCAGGCACCAATATCGCCACGCGCCGGCAGGTAATCAGTAGTGGCCAGGGCCTCACCTGTTCTGCCACTAAAAACCGTTAAAAATTCAGGCCCATCCAATATCTTTCCGTTACTGTTGCGGTAATCTTTTGTAGAGTCGCCAATTACTTTCCCCTTACCGTCAATGGTTCCATCGGCGGTTTTACATACCATTTCGGCAATGCCATCGCCATCCAGATCATAAACCATAAACTGGGTATAATGCGCGCCTTCGCGGATATTTTTACCCAGGTTAATTTCCCACAAAAATGTACCATCGAGCTTATAGGCCTGAAAAATAGGTGGGTCAGTCAGTCCATTGGATGAATTATCGCGGCTACGGCCGGTTTGATGCAAAATAATTTCGTATTCGCCGTCTCCGTCCAAATCGCCAACTGAGGCATCATTCGGAGTATAGCCGGCTGGTGTGCGCAAAGGAATGCTTAGATATTGCTGAACAGGTTGTTTGGCTGCCAGCGTAAAAAATGCACTGGCTGCTTGCTCCTGGTTCTTAAGGAGCGGTTTTACAAAGTAGCTGTTCGGCAGATTAAAATCGGCACTTGCATCTATAAAGTTGGTTCCTTTGCTTAAGGGTTGGCTGTTGAGTTTTTGTGGTGTTCCGTTTCCGCTTCTGCGGTAAAGGTTAAAACGGATATCATCCGGATCGGTGCCCAGTATACGCCAGCTTACATAAACCGAATCTTTATTCTGGCGCATGGCAATTAGCCCACGGCCCAGTTTTTCCATCTGGCGCTGGGCATTTACCTGTATGCTGTTAAATAAACAGGTTAGCAGTAAAATAGAAGATATAAATTTAATGCGCATGCTTCGTGTTCAAATAGAGGTCAAGACTTTTCATCGGTTCTGTTTATTGTACTTTATACCCGGCTTTAGCCGCTACCGCCACGCCTTTATCGGTAATTCCATCGGCTTTAATGCGGATATTTCCTTTATTATCGCTGTTGTAATAGGTGATAGTAGCCTCTCCGTTTTCGTTTGTTTTTAGGCCTGGGTTCCAGAATATGGTAGTCCTTAAATCTTTGCTTTGGGTAGATGGATTGGCATAATTGGGCGAATAAAATGTACGGGCATTGTAGTAGCCATTTAAATTTACGTTAAGCAGGTTTAGGTTTGAACCCAGCAAGGCTTCGTCTTTTAAATTAAGACTGATCAGGAATACATCGTTACCTCCACGACCAATTAAATGCTGAATTTTAACCTGGTTAATCTGGTCCATGGTTAGGCTGTAATAATCGAGACGTTCCATTATCAGTTCTTCCCTGTTGTTTACTCTTATTCTGGGTCTGATTTTTTTGCCGTTGGCGATAAAAGTAATCCCCTCATTGCCAATGCTATCAGTATCATCTGGTGGCATTGCACCATTGGCTTTGGTTAACAGAAAATGTTCCAGGCCCTGATAGGAATAATCGGCGGCAGTGATATTAAAAACCTGTTCAGGGTAACCAAAGCTGGTTAAGGTTTCGTCAAAAAGGTTAACCTGCTTGCTCTTCGCCGCCTTAATTTCCACTTCGCTCAAGGTAATCGAATCACCGAATTTATAGGTGCGGTTGTAATCCATCCGTTTACCTAATGCTACATTTAAGGGATCAGGAATGCCTGTTTGCGGCATTTTTAGCGATGCCAGGTTTAAAGGCCTGGTTAAAGTATCAATCAGTAACCAGCCACCTTTTTTATTTTTATCGTCTTTGGATGAAATTTTAATGGCCTGATTGCCGTACCACTTTAAACCATCGAGAAAATAACGTCCCTCCTGATCGGTTTTGGTGGTAAAAAGTTTATCGCCTGTAAAATTAGAGCCAAATAAGGTGATGTTCATATTGGCAAGAGGTTTATTGGCCAGTTTTTCCCTTACCGTTCCCTTTATGGTAAGGCCGGGTTCGGGCATGTAGCTGATTTTAATACTCGAATCGGCGAGTTTTTTCCAGAGGTAATCGCGCCAGCCCTGGGTAAGCAACAGCAGATCGAGCTGTTTCAATCGCGACGGGTTGCCTGCATCAAAATATTGAGCGGCATTTTTAACTTCTCCCCTTATTTCTGATTGCAATAGCAAATAGGCCAGAATATTCTGCCCATCATCAGGCACCATTTCATCAACCGCAGCCAGCGAAATTGAAGTTTTAACCGGCTGCCCCTGTGTATTGCTGGCTTTTACCTTTAATGTTACTTTCTCGCGCGATTTATAAATGGCTTTATCTGCTGTAATGGCCAGATTAATATTTTCATCCCCCTGAATATAAACCAGCCTTTCGCAATTAGGCCTGCCCTGATCATCGAGCAGTGTAAGTGCCGAAATCCCTCTGGCAAAACCTTTGGTTGGAATAGTAACCGAAACGGTAGGCTTACTGAGTTTAATGGCACCCGAATAAATCACATCACCTGCGTGTTTAATCAGGATAGAAATATTTTTATCTTTTATCCCTGCAAAAATGGGCGCATTTGCGCTGATAACGGTTTTGATATTGGCCGAATCGGTAGTAACATGCAGCGAGAAACCTTTGCCCAATATAGCGGGTAAGGTAGCCGAAAATTGCTCTTGCCCGTAACGCCCGGTAACACGGTATTTTTCGCCCGGTTGAGGCATAAAGGCAAAAATGCCCATTCCGGCTTCAGTACTGTTAAAAGTAACTACTGTATCGCCTTTTGATGAAATTACACTACCTCTTGCCGGCACGCCATTTCCCTGTTGATCATTGGTTTTAAAAGCGACTATACTCGTTAAGCCCTCTACCAGCGAACCTCCTTCAGGAAAAAAGGCAATAGATTTTGCTTTGGGAGATGCAACTGTTTCGTTCTTTTTTGCTGCATTCCGGGTAAAATAAGAAGCATTTTCTACTATATTATTGCTTACATATATCCTTTTCTGGAAAACGAAATCATTGCCAAAATTCCGCATCCAATTGGTGTAGGCCCTGATGTTATACCAGCCCGATGGAATTGAGTCTTTTAATTCGAAATCGCCCTTGCCCAAACCACCATCCATCCGGATCGTTTTACTATCGAGCAGCACTGACTGGGAAGAAACCAGCTCGACATATAAGTTATTACTGGTACCGGTTAAACTGGTACTTTTACCATTAACCAGGTAAGCACTAAACCAAACTGTTTCACCCGTGCTGTAATAAACCCGGTCTGTTTGCAGATAAGTTTTTTCGAAAAAGAGCTTTAGTGTTTTCGGATCGTTGACAGGATTGCTTTTTTGTTGCGACCAGGCCAGCAAACCAAACGTGTTTAATAAAATGAGTAGCAAATATTTTTTGAGCATTGTTTTATTTATTGATCAATTGAAGCTAATTCGTATGTTTTACCGGCAACCGTTTTAATCTGGCTTTGCCAGCTGTTAAATGTTTTATTAAAGGTGCCAACTGCTTTGTTATTTAATTTGAGTTTAAGCGGACTAATAAGGTTTAAATCGCCACCATTTTTTGATAAGATTTTTGCCCTGGTCAATTTTCCGCTTTCCCAGTACATATCCACCACAAAACCGCCACGTGCAACCAGTCCTTTAACCCAACCCGATTTCCAGGCCGAAGGCAAGGCAGGTAACAGCTGAACGTTAGCCAAATGACTTTGCAAAAGCATTTCGGCAAGTCCTGCTGTAGCACCAAAATTTCCGTCAATCTGAAATGGAGGATGGGTATCGAAAAGGTTGTTCAATGTAGAATTTTTCAACAATTCCTGATACATTTTATACGAATGGTCGCCATCAAGCAAACGCGCCCAGAAGTTAATTTTCCAGGCTTTACTCCAACCTGTACCTTCATCGCCACGAACAAGTAAAGTCTTTTTTGCTGCGTTTGAATATACGGTATCAATTAACGGCGAAATTTCTCTGCCGGGGTGCAGGCCAAATAGATGCGAAACATGCCGATGCTGAGGCTCTACATCTTCAAAATCGCCATACCACTCTTGCAAATTACCTTTCTTACCAATGTGTAAAGGGCGAAGTTTGCCATATTTGTCTTCGAGTAAAATAGCAAAAGCTGCATCTGTACCTAAAATTTTAGCTGCATCAATCATATTGGCAAAAAGATCACGGATTATAGACATATCCATGGTTGAGGCAATAGTAACTACTTCTTTACTCCCATTGGGTAACAAATAGCTATTTTCTGGCGAAGTAGAAGGTGCGGTAACCAGATAACCGTCTTTTTCTACCAGCCAATCTAAACAGAAAAGTGCAGCCCCCTTCATTAAAGGATATGCAGTATCTTTTAAATATTTTTTATCGCCGGTAAACAAATAGTGCTCATACAAGTGCTGTGCTAACCATGGACTACCCAATGCCCAATTGGCCCATTTCGGATCGCCACTACCCTCGCCCACCGGATTGGTTTGGGCCCAGATATCAGAGTTGTGGTGTACTGCCCAACCTCTTGCCCCATAATACTTGTTTGCTGTTTTTTCGCCGTTTACGGCCAAATGTTTGATCTGGGTAATTAAAGGCTCGGTGAGTTCTGATAGATTGGTCACCTCTGCAGGCCAATAATTCATTTGCAGGTTAATGTTGGTGGTAAAGTTACTTCGCCATGATGGCCTGATTAGTGGGTTCCAGATGCCCTGCAAATTAGCCGGAATTCCGCCCGGGCGCGAACAGGAAATCAGCAAGTACCTACCAAACTGAAAATACAACTCTTCGAGGCCATAATCTGCTTTACCCTGTTTATAATTATTTAATCGTTCATCTGTTGGTATGTCGGCCAATAAATTACCGGTATGGTTAATGGAAAGGTTTACCCGGTTAAAGTATCCCTGGTAGTCTGTTATATGTGCTTTTTTCAACACCTCAAAAGGTTTTGCTGCCGCAGCTTTCAATAAACGGATGGCTTTTGCATGCTCATCAATACCGTCTTTATCCGGAAATTTATCATAGCCGTTATAACTGGTAGCCCCTGATATCATCACAATTATTTCGGAAGCACCGGCAACATTTAATAAACTATCAGTACTTAATTGCCCATCCGTACGGACAACTTTAAGCCTGGCCTGATAACGCATGCCATTATGATGCAGGCTATCTCTGTAAATAATGGGTTTTGGATTTCTGCGTTCGTCTGAATAGATGCGCGCTTTTCCTTTTAAAATGATTTCGTTGTTATTTTCGGTCGAAACCCGATGCTCCAGCTCATCGCCAAGCCCAAAAGAAACATTTAGTGCTTTTTTCCCTCCGGCAGTTAAGCGCATTACAATCACCTGATCGGGAAATGAGGCCAGTATCTCCCGTTTATAATCTACCCCATCAACCGTAAATTCTGTTAAGGCAATAGCATCGGCGATATTTAAACTTCTGCTATAATTACTTACTTCGCCCTTTAACCTTTGTTTCAAAAACACATTAGCCAGAGGCTGGTACATATTGGTATTAGGTCCCTGCATTTTGCGCATCAGCTTTACGGCCTGTCCATTCTCACCTGCAAAAAGCAATTTTCTTACTTCCGGAAGATATTTTGGAGCATCGGGATTGGGGTTTGAATCAACAGGGCCACCTGTCCAAAGTGTTTCTTCATTCAGTTGAATCAGCTCTAGATCAACACGGCCAAATATCATAGCACCCAATCTTCCATTTCCAATCGGAAGGGCCTCATCCCAATTTTTTGCCGGTTTTTTATACCATAAAATATTACAGGCACCTATTTTTTTTTGCGCATAACCTGGTGCAAAAAAAAATGTAGTCAATACTAAAATATTGAAAAAACGAAGGCTCATCATGTAATTGGTTAGCGGATTTTAACAGAAACGTAGTAGCAACAGTTAATTCATCCAAGCCGAATGTAAATAGTATATTTTTAACGCCCATCCTGTAGTATCCTGCTTTTTAATGATGACAATATGTTATAAGAAAGATTTTAAAGGTTTCATTAAGATAAATTCAGAACATCAAGTAAAAAGTTACTTTACTAAAGCCTTTTACTACTATTGAGCCAATTCTTGCTCATCACCTATTTGTGGTAAATGCTAATATTCTAGAATTTATCAACAAAATCAAAAGAAAGAAAAAAATAAATGTTAAATTAACGTTTATTATTTTAAATATTATACTTTTACGATCAGAATCTTCCAAATATTAAACCGTATGAAATTAAATTCTCCGCTAAAGGGTGCAGTATGTGCATGCGTAATGTATGGCATAACCAGCTTTGGCTTAGCCAATAATGCATTTGCCCAAACGCCCAAAATCATTAAAGTAAGCACCGACCAATCTATTGCTAAGGTGCAACCCAATATGTGGGGTGTATTTTTCGAAGACATTAATTTTGGTGCAGATGGTGGTATTTACGCCGAACTGATTAAAAACCGTTCATTCGAGTTTGCCAAACCGTTAATGGGCTGGAGTATTCAGCGGAAAAAACCGAGAGAAGGCGAAATACTGGTTGTAAACCGCAAAGAGGTTAATACGGCCAATCCACGATATTTACAGGTAAAAAAAGAAACCGATGATTTTGAATTGGTTAACGAGGGATTTAAAGGCATTGGCGTTAAAAAAGGCTTGCGTTACGATTTCTCAGTGATGTATCGCCAGGCTGCTAAGGGCGTCAAACTGGTATTATTATTAAAAGATGCCAACAATAAAATTATTGGCCAGGGCAGCTTAAATCCAGAACAAACCGGCGATAGCTGGAACAAACAATCGGCCAGCTTTGTCGCCACCGAAACAGATCCGAAAGCCAAATTCTCGCTGCTTTTTCAGGGGCAGGGAAATATAGACCTGGATATGATTTCATTATTTCCGGGCGATACCTGGAAAAACCGTCCACAGGGATTGAGGGCCGATATGGTACAGTGGCTGGCCGACATGAAACCTGGTTTTATCCGTTTCCCGGGTGGTTGCATTGTTGAAGGTACAGACTTAGCCAACCGTTACCAATGGAAAAAAACCATTGGCCCTATCGAAAACAGGCAACTGATTATGAACCGCTGGAATACTGAATTTGCCCACCGCGCGGCACCAGATTATTACCAGAGTTTCGGTTTGGGCTTTTTCGAATATTTCCAGCTGGCCGAAGATATCGGATCGGAAGCTTTACCCATACTCAACTGCGGGATGGCTTGTCAGTTTAATTCTGCTGAAGTAGCTGCGCTCGATGAACTAGATCCTTATGTACAGGATGCCTTAGACCTGATTGAATTTGCCAATGGCGATGTTACGACCAAATGGGGCAAAATGAGGGCCGATTTGGGTCACCCGAAACCTTTCAACCTTAAAATGATGGGGGTAGGAAACGAAAACTGGGGACCACAATATTTGGAAAGAGTAGCCATTTTTACCAAAGCCATTAAAGACAAATATCCGGATTTTAAACTCATCAACAGCTCAGGTACTGACCCGGAAGGCGACCGTTTTAACCTGCTAAATACAACATTAAGGAGCAATAATGCCGATTTTATAGATGAACATTACTATCGTCCGGCCGATTGGTTCTTAAAAAATGCTGGCCGATATGATAACTATCCGCGTAATGGCTCGAAGGTTTTTGTGGGTGAATATGCCGTGCATGCTGCAGGCAATATCACCGGAAGCAATAAAAACAACTGGCAAAGCGCACTGGCTTCGGCTTCGCTCATGACAGGTTTGGAGCGCAATGCCGATGTAGTACAAATGGCCTCTTACGCACCGCTTTTTGCACATATAGATGCCTGGCAGTGGGCGCCTGATATGATTTGGGTAGATAACCTGAAATCGTATGGAACGCCAGATTATTATGTACAGAAACTTTTCTCAACCAATAAAGGTACCGATGTGATAGCGATAACCCTTGGCGATAAAAATATAACCGGTCAGGATGGACTTTACGCTTCTGCAGTAACCGACAAAGGCAAAAAAGAATTGATTATTAAAATTGCCAATAATTCTGATCAGCCTCAAAACATTGATTTTAACCTGGATGGAAAACTAAAATTGAAAAGCAAAGGCACCAGCGAAGAACTGGCCAATGCCAACTTAAACCAGATCAATTCTTTTGATAATCCATTGGCTGTAAGCCCGCAAAGCAAAGTAATAAGCTTAAAAGGCAAAAAACTGAACCTAACTCTAAAGCCTTATTCATTTAACGTGATTAAGCTTCCATTTAATTAAAAAACGCTACAAATGACAATCAAGAAATTATTTGCCGGTTTAGCCTTTTTAGGCACCTCCATGCTGGCACAGGCACAAACCGAAACACAGCTTACCATCAAACCCGGTGGCGATCAGCTGGTAAGTAAACACATTTACGGGCACTTTTCCGAGCACCTGGGGCGGTGCATTTACGATGGTTTCTGGGTAGATGAAAACTCAACTATACCGAATAAAGGCCGCATCAGACTGGACATTGTTGATGCTTTAAAAAAGATAAAAGTACCCAACCTGCGCTGGCCAGGCGGCTGCTTTGCTGATGAATACCACTGGCGTGATGGTATAGGCCCAAGAAACCAGCGGCCAAAAATGGTCAATACCAACTGGGGCGGGGTAACTGAAGACAATAGCTTTGGTACCCATGAATTTTTAGACCTTTGCCAGATGCTCGATTGCGAACCTTACATTGCCGGCAATGTGGGCAGTGGCACTGTTGAAGAAATGGCCAAATGGGTTGAATATTTAAACTTTGACGGCGTAAGCCCCATGACCGCTATCCGCAGCCAGAACGGTAGAGAAAAACCCTGGAAAGTGGCATTTTGGGGTGTAGGTAACGAAAGCTGGGGTTGCGGTGGCAATATGACTCCTGCTTACTACTCCGATTTATATCGCAGATATGCTACTTATGCGCGCAACTATCCGGGAGCACCATTAAAAAAGATTGCCAGCGGCGCCAATGCCAGCGACTACAACTGGACCGAAACCTGTATGAAAAATATCGGCAACCAGATGTGGGGCTTAACCTTACATTATTATACCCTGCCAACAGGCAACTGGGGCAAAAAAGGATCGGCTACCGATTTTGATGAAGCACAGTATTTTTCGACCATGAAAAACTGTTTAAAAATGGAAGAGCTGGTAACCAAACATTCGGCCATTATGGATAAATACGACCCTAAAAAGAAAGTAGCTCTGGTGGTTGATGAATGGGGAATCTGGACGGATGTAGAGCCCGGCACCAATCCCGGCTTTCTATATCAGCAAAACAGCTTGCGCGATGCCCTTATTGCAGGAACTACCCTAAACATTTTCAATAACCACTCCGATCGCGTTAAAATGGCAAATCTGGCACAAACCGTCAACGTTTTGCAGGCCTTAATCTTAACCGAAAAGGATAAAATGGTGCTCACCCCTACTTATCATGTTTTCGATTTGTACAAAGTACACCAGGATGCCAAATACCTGCCCATTTCGTTCACCAGCCCTGATTATGCAGTGGGCGACCAAAAAATACCAGCACTCAACGTATCTGCTTCACAAGATGCCAGCGGTGCCATCCATATTTCGCTGGTTAATTTAGATCCCAATAAAAAAATTGCACTAAGTACTGCCCTGGATGGGTTGAAATGGAGTTCAGTAAGCGGGCAGATTTTAACTTCGGGCAAACTAACCGATGTAAACACCTTTAAGGATGCCAATAAGGTGCACAACGCCAAATTTACCGGTGCTAAAAAATCAGGAAACAGCTTAAAAGTAGAATTACCGGCACAATCTGTTGTCGTTCTGGAATTAAAATAATCAACATGAAAAATATCTTAAAGGCTGTTGTTTTATTACTTGCTGTAACACAAACGGCCAGTGCACAAAGCCAATATCAGGTAAACAGTCCCGATAAGTCCCTTTCGGTTTCGGTTTACCTTAAAAACAAAGCTTTGTTTTATACCATCAGCAGAAATGCAGAAAAGGTACTCGATCAGTCTGCATTAGGTTTGGTTAGGGCTGATCAGGATTTCAGCAAAAACCTTTCCCTGCTTTCAGTATCTAAAAACGAACAGGTTAAAGACAGCTATGTTTTACAAAACAGCAAGCGGTTAAACCATGAATATCTGGCCAAAAAAAGGGTTTTCCACCTGCAAAACGCAGCTTCCAAAAAAATAGATGTTATTTTTCAGGTATCGAATGATGGCGTTGCTTTCCGCTATTATTTTCCTGATCGCGATACCAACACCAAACAACTTACTGAAGAGAAAACCAGCTTTCACTTTTTCGCAAATGCTAAAGCCTGGATGCAACCCATGTCGGTAGCTAAAACAGGCTGGGAAGCTACAAATCCTTCTTACGAAGAATATTACCACAAAGATATCGCTGTGGGAACTGCTGCACCAACAGCGGCAGGCTGGGTTTACCCGGCGCTTTTCAACTATAAAAATACCTGGTTACTGGTTTCAGAAACGGGTTTGGACAGCAACTATTGCGCCACGCGTTTACAGCAAAATTCGGCTGGTGGAAACTATCAGATTGGCTTACCCGATAAAAGGGAAGCCTATACCGGGCAAAATGTAAATCCCGAATCTACCCTACCCTGGTACACCCCATGGCGCATTATTGCCATCGGCAGCTTAAAAACAGTTACCGAATCTACGCTGGGTACCGACCTGGCCTATCCGGCAAAAAGCAATATTAACCCGGCCAATTTCCAGATGGGCAAAGCTTCCTGGAGTTGGATTGTATTAAAAGACAATTCTATCACCTACGATATCCAAAAGAAGTATATCGATTTTGCTGCCGATATGCATTGGGAATACTGCCTGATTGATGTAAACTGGGACCGCAATATCGGTTACGAAAAAATGAAAGAACTGGCCGATTACGCCAAACAAAAAAATGTAGGTTTATTGCTTTGGTACAACTCGGCCGGCGCATGGAATACCGTAAAATATACGCCCAAAAATAAACTCAACGATCGAGAGGAAAGGCTGAAAGAGTTTGCCCGTTTACAGGAAATGGGCATTAAAGGTGTTAAAATAGATTTTTTTGGTGGCGATGGTCAGTCGATGATCCGCTATTACCTCGAAATATTTGAAGATGCAGCCAAATATAACCTTAGCGTAAACTGCCATGGGGCAACTCTGCCAAGGGGCTGGCAAAGAACCTACCCGAACCTGATGACCATGGAATCGATCAAAGGTATGGAGTTTATCACTTTTGAGCAGGTCAATGCTAACGAGGAGCCTTTGCATGCCACGACCATTCCTTTTACACGAAATGTCTTCGATCCGATGGATTTTACGCCCATGAACTTGTCTAAAATCCCAAATATTAACCGCAAAACAAGTAATGCCTTCGAACTGGCTTTACCCGTAATTTTTCAATCGGGCGTGCAGCACCTGGCCGAATCGCCGGAAGGGATGGCCACTGTACCCGCTTATGTAAAATCGTTTCTGCAAACTTTCCCGGCAAGCTGGCAAGATACCAGATTAGTTGATGGTTACCCGGGCAAATTTGTGGTAATGGCCCGTAAAGCAGGATCGAAATGGTATATCGCAGGTATAAATGGAGAAAATTCAGATAAAATCATCTACATCGATTTCCCAAAGTTCAATGCAAAAGCGGCAGAAATCATTACTGATGCCGAAGATGGAACTGATTTTATTACCGGAAGCATCGACCTTAAATCTCCTCCTCCAATCAAAATGAAACCTTATGGCGGTTTTGTAATTGTTGTTGAGCAAAAATAAAATCATGAAAAAACTATTCTACATTGTCTTATTGCTGATTATTGCAGTTTCAAATGTACAGGCGCAGGCTAAAAAAGATATTTACCTTTTTGCTTATTTTAAAGGCAATGGCGAAGACGGACTGCATCTGGCCTACAGTACCGATGCTTACAGCTGGAAAGCTTTAAAAAACGATCAATCTTTTCTCACGCCTACCGTGAGCAACGATAAACTAATGCGCGATCCCTGCATCATCCGGGGCGCCGACGGTTTGTTCCATATGGTTTGGACTGTGAGCTGGAAAGATAAGGGGATTGGCTATGCCAGTTCGAAAGACCTGATTAACTGGAGCCCGCAGCAATTTATACCTGTTATGGCCAAAGAAGCGGGTGCACGCAACACCTGGGCACCAGAAATCACTTACGATGAGCAGACCAAAACCTATATGATTTATTGGGCAACAACGATTACCGGTAAATTTAACGAAACAGCTTCGAGCGAAGAAAGTGGCTACAACCACCGGATGTATTACGCAACCACCAAAGATTTCAAAACCTTTTCGGAAACCAAACTGCTTTATGATCCTGGTTTTAATGTAATTGATGCCACTATTGTGAAAGATGGCAAACGCTTTATCATGTTCTTAAAAGATGAAACCCGCCAGCCTGCCCAAAAAAACATCAAAATTGCTTATGCTGATCAATTGGAGGGGCCTTATAGCACAGCTAGCGCCCCTATTACCGGTAATTACTGGGCTGAAGGTCCCACAACCTTAAAAACCGGCAACGATTGGATGGTATATTTCGATAAATACCGTGATCATCAGTATGGCGCTATTGTATCCGCCGATTTAAAAAACTGGACAGATGTTTCAGATAAAATTAGTTTACCCAAAGGCTTAAGACACGGCACCATTTTACCCATCAAAGCAAAAGAACTGAAGGCCTTATTAAAACAATAATTTAAATCCGTAGCGCTCCAAAAAACGTTACGGATTTGAAAATCATTCACAGCGCGTCATGCTGATCCGATAGCTATCGGATTTGTTTCAGCATCTCTTAATGCTTGGGTAAACATCTAGCAAATTACCCCATCGCGTCATGCTGAACTTGTTTCAGCATCTCTTCAATCTCGAGTAAAACCATTAACAGTGAGGTCCTGAAACACCTGTCCGACTGGCCAGGCGGGAGTTCAGGATGACGATAATCTAGTGGTCTGTGTCCGCACAGACCACCTTAACCAATTCCTACTTCACCAGCCTCACTT
>NZ_JSYN01000035.1 GCF_000812965.1 Pedobacter kyungheensis | reverse complement strand
TCGTCATTGCGAGAAGGCTTTTTCAGCCGACGAAGCAATCTTAATGCGGTCGCTGTAAACCTATAGTTGTAAGATTGCTTCGTCGTTCCTCCTCGCAATGACGAATTTCTTTTGGGATCCGTTATTGATGACAAATCCGAGATGACGTTCCCAAACAAAAAAGGATTACCCATTATCCAGGTAATCCTTTTCATTATCTCATTCCATCTATTCTTTTACAACAGCGCCCGGTCTAAATGCACATAGCCACCATCAACATGTATCAGCTGGCCAGTGGTATGGCTAGATTTATCTGACAATAAAAACACAGCGGTATTGGCAATCTCCTCAACAGTGGTCATCCGGTTTTCGAAAGGGATTTTATCAGTAATGCTCTTCAGTTTTTCTTCCGGCTGATCGAAAGAGCTGATCCATTTTTGGTAGAGTGGGGTCCAGGCCTCGGCCACAATAATGGCGTTAACGCGGATACCATAAGGCAGCAGTTCTACTGCCCACTCGCGGGTTAGTGCATTACGCGCACCATTAGCTGCAGCATAACCCGATGTACCACCCTGACCGGTTTCGGCCGTTTTGCTGCCAATGTTTAAAATCGATCCTTTGTTTTTTTTAAGCTCAGGTAAAACGTGCTGTGCCAATAAATAATAATGTACTACGTTTTTGTGCAGCGATTCCATAAAGCCTTCGTAAGTGCCACTTTCAAGACCTACACCATCATTAACCCCGGCATTGTTAACCAAGCCATCAATACGGTTGTATTTAGCTAATATGGCATCGATAATGTTTTTGCAACTTTGGGGCGAAGTAAGTTCGGCGGTAAAATAGTCGCCACTCAAGCCAAGGTCTTTAATTTCCTGCAACATGTGCTGGTTATCGGCTTCGTTACGACCAATGATGATTGGAAAGGCGTTTTCGATTGCCAAAGCTTTAACAATTGCTGCGCCAATACCTTTTGCACCACCACTTACCAGAACTATTTTTCCTTTTAAATTTAAATCCATTTTTGGAATATTTTTATTTTTTTAATTTAACCACAGGGGATGGAGTGTAAGTTTATAACTAAGTATAAATGCATTAAGATTCCCGCCTGCGCGGGAATGACGATTTAACTATGGAAGGTTAAGCTCCCAGATCATCCATTTTACATCTAACCTGAAACATTATCCATCTTACCTCATTCCATTTTCCATTATTTACAAGCTAACGCCTCTTTTCCATGGAATAAAATCGTCCTGGTTAAGTTGTACAGCCTTTGGTATTTCAAGCCCACTGGCTACTTTAATGCAATATTCTAAAATATCTTCGCCCATTTCGTTAATGGTTTTTTCGCCGCTGATAACAGGTCCGGTATCAATATCTATAATATCGCTCATGCGTTTAGCCAAAACAGCATTGGTAGCCACTTTAATGGTTGGGCAAACCGGATTACCCGTAGGGGTACCCAATCCTGTAGTAAATAAGATCAATGTGGCACCGGCTGCTGCCTTACCTGTGGTGGCTTCTACATCGTTACCTGGGGTACAAACCAAACTTAAGCCTGCTTTGGTTGCCGGTTCGGTATAATCGAGCACATCTACCACCGGCGAAGCACCAGCTTTACGCGCGGCTCCGGCCGATTTAATGGCATCAGTAATCAAGCCATCTTTAATATTTCCGGGCGAAGGGTTCATGTAAAAACCAGAGCCTACTTTATGTGCCAGGTCATCGTATTCTGTCATTAAACGGATAAACTTCTCGGCAGTAGGGCGATCTACCGATCTGTCGATCATTTCCTGCTCTACACCACAAAGCTCAGGGAACTCGGCCAACAATACTTTAGCGCCAAGTGCTACCAGTAAATCGGCGCAATAACCCACAGCCGGGTTGGCCGAAATACCACTGAAACCATCGCTGCCGCCACATTTTACGCCCACGCACAATTTGCTTAAAGGTGCGGCTTCGCGCTCATGTTTATTGATGAACATCAAGCCTTCAAAGGTATTTCTGATGGCATCCTGAATCAGCTGTTCTTCACTTTGTGTTTTCTGTTGTTCAAAAATCAGTAAGGGCTTGTCAAAATTTGGGTCAAGCGCTAACAAATCGCGCTTAAAATCGGCTACCTGTAAATGCTGACAACCCAAACTTAAAACGGTAATGCCAGCCACATTCGGGTGATTGGCATAAGCTGCCAATAATTTGCTTAAAGTATCAGAATCCTGTCTGGTGCCGCCACAGCCACCATTGTGCGTCAGGAATTTAATGCCGTCAACATTTTTAAAGGTACGGGTAGTTCGGTCGGCTTTAGGCTCAAAGCTGATATTGTGGATATTCTCGCCGTTTTCGAAAGCCTGAACGAGCTTATGGGTGTACGATTTGTATTTATCGCCCACGGCATAACCCAGTTCGCTGTACAGCGATTCGCGGATGATATCTAAATTGCGGTTTTCGCAAAATACTGTTGGGATAAACAACCAGTAGTTTGCGGTACCTACTGTACCGTTTTTGCGGTGATAGCCATAAAACTTGCGGTCGGCATATTTTTGTACATCAGGTGCTTCCCATTTATAAGCTACATCACGATAAGCAAAAGGTTCGGCAGCATGTTTGGTGTTTTCTACATTCATGCGCATGCCGGCCTTAACATCGAACTGCACTTTGCCTACCAAAACACCATACATCATAACTTCATCACCTGCATGCATATCCTGCATAAAAAACTTATGTTTTGCCGGAATTTCTTCCTGCGTAACATAGGTATTTCCTTCATGTGCTATTGTAGTACCTTCAGGTAAATCCTGCAAGGCAACTAACACGTTATCGGCATGGTTAATTTTGATGACTAATTTTTTCATCTATAAATTGTATTTATTATTTTTTTTATTCTGTTAAGCGGTTAAAGCCACTTCTTTTTCAACGTGATTGGGTTTCCATCCTCTCCAACCGAAATAAAAGACCACTAAAAAGCAAACAAATGGTACAATGTAGCCGTATTGGATATTGTGTGTGGCATCTGAAATTAATCCGAGTACCGGAGGCAAAAATGCGCCACCAACAATCGACATTACAATAAGTGAAGAGCCCAGTTTGGTGTCTTTACCTAAGCCGGCAATACCCAATGAGAAGATGGTTGGAAACATAATCGACATGAAGAAGGCAACCCCAATTAGGGCGTAAACGGTAATCATACCCGTTGCAAAAATAGAGACAAGGGTTAATACAGCGCTGATTAAGGCATAAAGCATTAACAGTTTATGTGGAGCCACAAATTTCATGAAAAAAGTGCCGGCAAACCTGCCCAGCATAAACGCAAGGCCTGCTGCACCAGAATACCATGCGGCTTGCTCCTGGGTGAGCCCGGCAGATGAGGTGATGAAACTGATAAACAAGCTTAACACACAAACCTGGGCACCTACATAAAAAAACTGCCCGATAACTGCCCAGCGCAAATGACTGTGACCCAATACGTGGCCGAAAGTGCTTTTTTCATCAACATGTTCTTCTTCTTTAATGTCAGGTAGTTTGGTGAAAATAAAGAGAATAGCTACCACAATAATGAGGATGCCTAAAATTAAATAGGGAGCCTTTACAGTCGATGCTTCCTGTAATACATAAGCTTGTTTGGCTGCCGGTAGCATTTTAGCCAGCTGCTCATCGGTATAGGTCGATTCGGTAAAAATCAGCTTGCCACCTACAATAGGGGCTAAAAAAGCGGCTAAACCATTAAAAGATTGCGAGAAATTTAAACGCTGCGTAGCCGTTTCAGGAGGGCCCAATACGGTAACATAAGGGTTTGCGGCAGTTTCTAAAAAAGTTAATCCGCAGGCAATAATAAAAAGCGCCCCCAGAAAAAAGACATATTTGGCTGTATTGGCCGCCGGGATAAACAATAAGCAACCAATAGCAAATAATATCAGCCCTAAAATAATACCACTTTTATAGCCGTATTTCCGCATAATGTAACCTGCCGGCAGTGCCAGCAAAAAGTAGGCGATAAAAACCGACGAATCGACCAGTGTGGATTCGAAAACGCTGAGCTGAAAAGCTTTGCGCAGGTGCGGAATCAATACCGGATCGAGATTGTGCACAAAGCCCCAGAAAAAGAAGAGGCTGGTGACTAAAATTAGCGGGAAAAGATATCCTTTGCCGCTCTTTGCCGCATCGGATGTGGTGAAATTCGTTGTTGTGCTGTGGCTCATATTTGGTTTTATATTGGTTATCTGGTTTGAACTGAAATAAAGATAGTTAAACTTCTTGCTCAGTGCGTGCTAAAATGCGTTCCATGCAACAAGTTTGATTACTGGAAAATGGATAGCTAAGCCTGTTTTTTCCAGTTGTAATAAGATAGCAAAGGCTACTTTGGGGTACAGCTGGTCGGTATAGCAAGGAATTAATAATTCCACCTTCATAGGTATGTTTGTTGAGTTGAAACTTTACAAATTAAGTCCTAAAGCGTTAATAAAAATTTAACTTTATCATCCAATTATTAAATGATATTGGCTAAAATTTATACATTGCGAAATATTACTGCATATTAGATTGATTTTTTAAGATTCTATGAAACCGCATTTACTTAATGTATCTACTAATTCGGTAGATTCTTTTAGTGCCCGAAGGGATATTATGCCAGACGTAAACAACCTGTGGCATTATCATGCTGCCTTAGAGTTAATTTATATTAAAAAGGGGCGGGGAACACAATTTATTGGCGACAGCATTAAAAATTTTAATGATGGCGATGTTGTTTTGCTGGGCAGTAACCTGCCACATTACTGGCGCTTTGACCCGGAGTTTTTCGAAACTACCGATGGAGAGCCGGTTGATGTATATGCCGTGCATTTTAAAGAAGAATTTTTAGGTAAAGATTTTCTTAACCTTCCCGAGAACCAGGAAATAAAACGAATTTTTGCCCAGGCCAAGCAGGGCATTAAACTGGAAGGGGCGGCTAAAGATAAAATTGCGACTTTAATGCCCCAGATTATCGAAGCCACGGGTACCATGCGGATCATCAGGCTACTGGAGGTACTTACCGTAATTGCCAATTGCAGCGAAAAGAATATATTGGTTTCGCTTGGTTTTAAACCAAACTTTTTAGAAAACGAAAAAGACCGGATCCAATCTATTTACAATTATACCATCAGCAACTACAAAAAGAAAATTGAGCTGAAAGAAATTGCAGCTGTAGCCAAGATTAGCCCGAATTCTTTTTGTAAATTCTTTAAAACCAAAAGCAGGAAAACCTATACCCAGTTCCTTAACGAAATCAGGGTGGGGCAGGCCTGTAAATTGCTGATCGAAAATGATTTAACGGTAAAGGAAATCTGCTACGATTGTGGTTTTTACAATTTTACCAGTTTTCATAAATATTTCAGGGAAATTACGGGAAAATCGCCACTAAAATACCAGCAGGCTTTTTCTAAACAGTAAATTTCAAAATTAAATTTTGTTTAAAGTTAACACAGATAAATGTGTTTTACTTGTAATTACACGAAATTAAACGACAAGAATTAAGATTTCAGGTTTTTTAGCATTAAATCATTTTAATCCTAAACTTATTTTTGATTTCTTGGTTTATAGATTAATTTTGTTCTTCTAACTGAATATTTTATGAGTAATAATTCTAATCCGAAACCGATTAAAAAGGATAATAGGATAGATAATGATCATCATAATCTTGATGAGCCTTATATCCCAGGTTCAAAACACAAATTTGAAGGATGGCCTATTTTGTGGATTTTGATTGCTATATTTTTAATTGCAACAGTTTTATGGTATACAGGAGCTACCCCTTACTTAATTAAGTGGATAGCAAATAAATAAATATTTATTGATAACAATGAAGGCAGAATGTTTGCAATTAAATACCTGATCTATTTTAGGTATTAATGAGAGGTTAATTTGACGACTAAAAGTAAAGGAATTGATTAAAATTTTTCATCATCGCTGGGAATCTGTTCAGCGGAGAAATAGCAATAAAACATTAATCCAAAGGAAATAATATAAAATGCGGCAGTAATTAAAAGGAATGTGCTCATATCAATTGTTGTTTGGTTATTGTAATAATAATATTAAGTTATCTTAAATTTTGCAGCATTTCGCATTTGTTTGAAAAAAAATATCAACATAATTAATGGTTGTGTTGAAAACTATTTAATTAGTTTTTTTTCGGTATTAATCTTTTCTATAGGAATATAAAAATTTACCTAGTTTGAAACTTTTCCCTGTATTGCGTAGGCGTCATACCAACCGATTTTCTGAACACTTTTCTAAAAGCTTTAGGATCGTTATAGCCTGAATTATAAATCACCTCGGTCATTTGCTGTGCCGTTTGCTCGAGCAATTTTTTGGCCGCTTCTATGCGTGTTTGTTGCAGGTATTCGATAGGGGTAATGCCAATTACCTGTTTAAACCGGCGCACAATGTTTCTTCTGCTTGATGGAATATCTTTGATCATTTCCTCGATGGTGGCCACGTCCTGGTAATTGTTTTCTATTTTCTCCTGTGCCGAAGCTACAATATCGTCGTTATGGTGACGTATAGGCTGAAATGTACTGAAATACAATTGATTTACCCGATCCATATCGATAGCAAAAATTTTGGCTACTTTAATGGCCATTTCTTTTCCGCAATGAATTTGTAACAGGTGCAACAACAGGTGGAAGGTAGAAGTTGCCCCGCCACTGGTAAACAGTTTACCATCTTGCGTTACCGTTTTATCGGCCTTTAAATGTACCAGTGGAAACGCAGCGGCGAATGCTGTGCAGGCATCAATATGGGTGGTAGCCGCTTTGCCGTTAAGTAAACCCGATGCTGCCAGCAAAAATGCGCCTGTGCAAAATGTGGCAATTTCGGCACCTGCATGGTGCTGTGCATTTAACCAGGGCAGAAAATGTTTGTTTGCTGCAATGCTGGCCCCAATATCGCTGGTAGCAAAAGATGGAATTAAAATCAGATCCAGTATTGGTGTATCATGTATTGAAGTTGATGGATGCTCGCTAAAGTTGTAATTTTTGTCATCCAGTGTAATTAAACGAATGGCAAAAGGTGTTTCAATATTATCGTTTCTATAAAAGCCATTTACAGTATCAAAAACATCCAAAATGGCAGCTATACTCAGTAATCTGAAGTTTTTGGGTATTAATACACCAACTTGTATCATCTGGTTAAATTTAGGTTCTGCGTACAAGATATAAAAAAATGTCTGAAATGCCCCTCAATATTGACTTTTACGGCAAGGGTCGGTGCTTAAATAAAGCCCTAACTTTATGTTCATAATCAACCTAATTACAATAACATGAAAACAAAACCTATTAGCAGCAGAATGTATGGCCTGATGGTGTTGTACGAAATGCAAACCGATTTTTTATTAAGGGCTTTAGAAGGGATTGATGAAAAAGATGCTCAAAAGAGATTAGATACGAAGGCTAACCACCTGGCCTGGATAACCGGTAGTGTGGTAGATGGCCGTTATTTTCTGGCTAAATCGTTCGGTATTGATTTGAAATCAGCCACTGGCGAACTCTTTGCCGATCATAAAGGGATTATTGATGATGCAGTTTATCCGGCTTTGGCCGATTTTAAGACAGACTGGAAACAAATTTCGCCCTTGTTACAGGATGCTCTGGCCCAGGCTACGGATGAAAAGCTTGATGAAAAATTCGAAATGCCCGGTATGGAAATAACACTTTATGAAATGATTAGTTTTAATACCTACCGCGAAGCCAATTGTATCGGACAAATTGCTTTATGGCGAAGGCTGTTAAATTATCCGGGAATGAACTACATGTAATATGGAAAAGGTATTTAAAGAAGCAGAAGGAACTTTATCTGCATTGGAAAATCTGTTTTCAAATTTTAGTGCAAAACAAGTTAATGAAGTACCTTTTGCTGGCAGCTGGACTGCTGGGCAACTGGCCAGTCACCTGATTATGGCCAATGGTGGTTTTGTAGAGGTAATTAACGGGCCAACTACCGAAACCAATAAGCCTGCTGATATTATGGTAGAAAGCATAAAAAACGATTTTTTGAATTTCAATGTCAAATTTGATTCTCCGGAATTTATTTACCCCGAAAATAAAGAATACGACAGAGCCGAATTACTGGCCAAACTAAAGCAGATCCGTAATCATGTTGCTGAGGTGATTACAACGCTCGATCTCACTAAGACCTGCACAGCGTTTGAGCTGCCCGTTTATGGCTTTTTAACCCGTTTAGAAGCTGTTTATTTTATTATTTATCATACTCAGCGGCACACCCGGCAGTTAAAAAATATTTATAGTAAGTTAGATACTGCCGATTTTAACTAAATTTATGAGAAATAAAAAGCTTGATCTGTTAAATCCATATATTGGTAAATGGCAAACCGAAGGACTGACCAAAAGCGGGGAGGTAATTAGCGGTACCGATTGTTATGAATGGGTGGATGGTGGTTTCTTTTTAACGCATAAAGTGGATGTGAAGTTTAACGGGAAAGAAATCAGATCGTTAGAAATTACGCATTACGATGATATGGATGATGTTTTCAGATCTCAATCTTTTGGTAATGATGGGATTATTTCGATAGCTACCCTGAAAATAATCGACGATATCATTCTTATATTCGGCGATAACGAAAGGTTTAAAGGTAATTTTAAAACCAATACCATTGAGGGGCAGTGGGAACGCTTTGATGGTAAATGCTGGGCATCCTGGATGGACATTACACTTACCAAGTTTAAGGCTGAACAATAACATTAAATAATAAACCAAATCATAATTAAACTTCCCGGGAGGGATTAACAACAACAAAACATGGCATCAATTAACACGTATTTAAATTTTAATGGTAACACCGAAGAAGCATTTAACTTTTATAAATCTGTTTTCGGTGGAGAGTTTGCAGTAGTGCAACGCTTTAAAGATTCGCCCGGATGCGAGGGAATGGCTGTAGGCGATCAGGAAAAAATAATGCATATCGCATTGCCAATTGGAGGTAACGTGCTTATGGGTACTGATGTTACCGATCCGATGCCGGCATCTACTTTTGGTACTGGTATTTCCATTTCAGTTGATGCAGCAACCGAAGAAGAAGCACATCAGCTTTTTAGCGGCCTTTCAGCCGGTGGTACCGTAACCCTTGAACTACAAAAAATGTTCTGGGGTGCACTTTTTGGCATGGCCACCGATAAGTTCGGAATTCAGTGGATGGTAAACCACGATTACGGGCAGAAATAGGTTTTAAAGTTGGTTAATGGTTTATAGTCGATGGTCTGTAGCCATTAACCCTTCTTTACCGCTTTGTTATTCTACCGGCGACATGGTGCTGCAGGAGGATCCAGCAATTAACTATCAGCCTTTACCTATATACCAATTAAAATATTCAGGATATTGATTATAGCTATTGACTATTAGCTATTAACCATCAACCTAATAGCTTTTATTATTTTTAAATAAAGAAACTAAAATTAAATCACTATGAAAATTGCAGTTATTGTTGTACGCGTGCTTCTAGCCGCCATGTATTTATTCGCTTCGGTAAGTTATTTCCTTCATCTGATGCCTAAAGCACCTGAAATGACTCCGGCACAAACTACCTTTATGAGTGGCCTGATGGCTTCGGTGTATCTTTTTCCGCTACTTAAAGTTACCGAACTGATTGGAGGTTTACTCTTGCTTATCGGAAGAACAGCGCCTTTGGCAGCGATCATTATCTTTCCGGTTACCTTGAACATTTTCCTCTATCACGCATTTCTGGGACCTAAAGATTTGCCGATGGTTGGTGTAATGTTACTCTTTAATCTTTTCTTGTTTTATGCCTATCGTCAAAAATATTTGCCGATTGTTGCTAAGTAAATTTCAAGGCTTGTAAAACTTTCTTATACTTTTTAGCTTTATTTAGTAGTGCCTGTAAGGTCAAATGATTATCTTTAACACACTAACTATAAATAAAAGATGAGAAAGTTACCATTTTTAATGCTGCTGTTTTTAGCAGTTTCATTTTCTGCTCTTGCGCAAAATAAAGATGCAATTTTGGGCAAATGGCTTAATCCGTCAGGAGAGGGACAGATAGAGATTTATAAAAAAGGAGATAAATACTTTGGCAAACTGGCCTGGATGAAGGAGCCCAACCTAAACGGTAAACCGAAATTAGATGCCAAGAACCCGGATGAAAACCTGCAAAAACGTGCCTTGTTAAACCTCGAAATCTTAAAAGATTTTGTTTACGATGGTAGTAAATGGACAGATGGTACCATCTACGATCCGAAAAGCGGAAAAACATACAGCTGTAACTTAAGCTTAAAAAGTACCGATGTGTTAAACGTTAGAGGCTATGTGGGTATTTCACTTTTAGGTCGCTCTGAAACATTTAGAAGGGTTAAATAATTTATACATGAAGAAAATTTTATGGTGCCTGCTAATGGCACCTTTTTTTTGCGCTGCACAATCGTATTCGATAAAACCATTGAACGAAAGTGCCAAAACGAGTTTGAGGGGTTTAAGTGTGGTTTCTGATCAGGTAATTTGGGTAAGCGGAAGCAATGGTTCGGTAGGTAAAACTACAGATGGTGGCGCAACCTGGAAATGGTTAAAACCCAAAGGGTACGAAAAGATCGATTTCAGGGATATTGAAGCTTTTGATGACCGGCAGGCCATTATCGTTGGCATTGCATCGCCGGCCTATATTTTAAAAACGGTTGACGGCGGCGAAACCTGGACCGAAAATTATAAGAATGTAGATTCGGCCATATTTTTAGATGGTTTGGGCTTTTGGGATAAAAGTAAAGGTATCATTTTCGGCGATCCCATTAACGATAAAATGCCTTTGCTCAAAACAACTGATGCCGGGAAAACCTGGCAGGATGTTTCAGCGAATTTAAAACTTCCTTTGGCAAAGGGTGAGGCTGGTTTTGCTGCTAGTGGTACAACGATTAAAACCCTGCTGGGCGGCAAAACCTGGGTAGCTACAGGTGGAACGGTTTCCAATATTTATTTTTCGCCAGATTATGGACAAAGCTGGCAAGTTTTTAAATGCCCGATTTTACAGGGCGAAAACAGCACCGGACCTTTTTCAATTGATTTTTTTAACGAAAAAACAGGTGTAGTAGTTGGTGGTAATTATTTAAAAGATAAAGAAAATTCAAATAATGTGTTGCTGACCAGCGACGGTGGCAAAACCTGGCAAAAGCCTGCAGCACCTGTATTAGGTTTCCGGTCGGCGGTAACTTATATCAATGCCAAAACCTTAATTGCAACCGGCACCTCAGGAACAGATATTTCTACTGATGGTGGTCAAAACTGGAAACACATTTCGGATAAAAGTTTTAATGCAGTGCAAAAAGCCAAAAAAGGCAAAAGCGTAATTTTAGCCGGAGAAAAAGGATCGGTTTATCAACTGGTGCTTTAATTAGATTTCTCGACTCCGCTGCGCTCTGCTCGAAATGACGGGTACGGAATGGGCGGGTGCTCAAGATAGAAGATCGTCATTTCGACCGTAGTGGAGAAATCTTTTCAAGATAGGTTTAATGGCGCTTACTACTTGCTAGTTAGATTTCTCGACTCCGCTGTGCTCCGCTCGAAATGACGGATATTGTTTTGCGTATTTAAATGATGATTAGCTATTAGTCCCATTCGTTAATAATGTCTGTAAGGTCATTCCAGTTTGGATTGAAATCATTGATTAAAGTTTCCTTTTTCCTTCGATTCCACTTTTTTAATTGCTTTTCACGATCAATTGCTTCTTCTATTGAAGAAAAAACTTCGTAATAAATACAGTGTGTTAAATTGTATTTTGCACTGAAGGATTTAGGATAAATTTTGTTTTGATGCTCATAGATGCGGCTCCTTAAATCGGAGGTAACCCCAATATATAAGGTAGTTTTTTGAAAATTGGTAAGGATATAAATGCAGCCACCTCGTTCCATGTTGATGAATATAGAGAAAAAACGTCAATTCAATCATAAGAAGGTCTTCATTTCTACGAGTGGGTCGTCATTTCGACCGTAGTGCCTGCCCGTACAGACGGGGAGAAATCTTTTCGAGTTAGATTTCTCGGCTCCGCTGCGTTCCACTCGAAATGACGGAGACTGAAGAAGTTGAGCTAGATATTACGCCCAGTAAGGTACTATCCCAACTTCTGTTTAAACAACTCCATTGTGCGTTGCCAGGCCAGTTTAGCAGCAGCCTCATTATATCGTGTAGGTGAGGTGTTGTTATTAAAAGCATGGTTTACCCCATCGTAGATGTAAAGTTTATAATCAATTTTATTGTCTTTTAAAGCCTGCTCATATGCGGGGATACCGGCATTAATCCGTTCATCCAAACCTCCGTAATGGAGCATTACACTTGCTTTAATTTTGGCAACATCGGCAGCATTGGGTTGGGCACCATAATAAGCAACAGCAGCCTGTAGTTTAGGATCGTTAACAGCCAGTTTGTTGGCCATACCGCCTCCCCAGCAAAAGCCCATACAACCCACCTTACCGTTACCATCTTTGCTGTGGCGTAAATATTCAAGGCCTTTTAAATAGTTTTGCAGGTTTTTTTCTGCATCCAGTTTCCCGATGAGTTCACGTCCTTTGTCTTCATCAGCTGGTGTTCCACCAAAGGGCGAAAGTGCATCTACACCCAAAGCAAGAAAACCTTCGGCAGCTACCCGTTTGGTTACATCAATAATGTGCGGATTTAAGCCCCTGTTTTCGTGAATAACCAATACACATCCCAGTTTCTTTTTACCTTTCGGTTTAGCCAAAACGGCTTTCATTTCGCCATCTACGCCAGGGTAAGTAATATTTTCGACCTCAATATCATCACTGGTAAAACCAGCAGCGGCCACATAATTATTTTCTAGCATGGGTAAAATGGTCGCCGCTAAAGCAGTACTGCCGGCTAGAATGGCTAGCTTTTTCATGAAATCTTTGCGGTTGATCTGGCTGTGGGTGTACGCATCGTACAGGTTGATTATTTTCTGATCCATGATATTGATTTTGAATAACTATACAAGATAAACAAGCCTGAAGGAATTTAAGCAAGCCTTGCCTAAAAGTTACAATAAAGTTCTTCCCATTTTTTGATTAGTGCAACACGATGTTTTACATATCGGGGTGTTAAAAAAATGTTCGACCAATCGTCGTAATTATCGTAAAAGAATTTTAAAAAGAAAATGTGGAAACAAATGCCCAGATAGGGGATAGCTGCCAATTCATCTTTGCTTAAGGGCATGATTTCCTGATAAGCTTTTAAAAAGACTTCAAAATCTTTTTCAGCCTGCTCTTTGGTGGTGAGCTGATTCATCTGGTGAAAAAAATAATGGTTCAGGAACGACATCAGGTCATTAATAAGGAAACCTTCGCCCGCAAAATCGAAATCAAAGAAGGTAATATTGCCCTTTTCATCAAAATGAAAGTTTTTTGGGAAGAAATCGTAATGACAGTAGCCGCTACTAAAGTTAGCCGTATCAAATGTTTCGAACTTTTTAATCACTTTATCTGCCACTTTATTCAGGTATTCATATTCTTCAGGCATGGTTTCAAAATGTAGCGCCAAAACCCGAAGAGGTTCAAATAAAGTAGTTTCGAAGTTAAATACTGGTCGTGGATTTTTGAGTTTGATTACCGAAGTAGTTTGGTGCAGTTTGGCTATATCTTTACCCAATTGTAGCAGTTGTTCATTTTCCAGCTCGTGGATAACCATTCCTTCGGCAAAAGAGAATAAAACACCATTTCTGAGGCCTTCAATGGCATTAAGCTGCTGGATTTGCTTGCCCTCATAGTCGGTAATGGGATAAGATACCCGGTTGCCGTTGGCTTTCAGTATATTGAGCAGTTCAACTTCAGCTTCAATTTCATTTCTTTTGCGGTGTGCATCGCGGTAAATTTTAAAAATGTATTTCTGGCTTTCATTCTCCATAATATAGGTGTCGCTTACATTTCTGATCAGCAGGCGGCAGGTTGTAGACTCATCCAGCTGATAGGCTTCAATTAAATAATCTTTTAAAGCAACAGCAGATAATGTGGAGTATTGGGCAGGGAAAAAGTTATGCATGAGATCGGTTTGATGAACTCAAATATAAACATTTCAGAGCTGGAGCAATTGCCTGATCAAGGGTTTATAATTTTTGCCTATCGGCACCTGCTGCTGGCTTTTGAGTATAATAGAATTGCCTTCAAAATAATCGACCTCTTTCTTGTTAACGATAAACGATTTATGGATGCGTGCGAACATTTGGGCAGGCAACTCATCTTCAAAACTACCTAAGGTGCGTGGGGTGAGCAGAAAGCCATTCGCTTTCCAGACTTTTACATAATTTCCCAGGCTTTCTAAAAATTGTATTTCATCCAGCTGCAGTAAAATGTGCTTTTTATCTACTTTGATTGAAATTTGGGCATTTCGCTGTTGTGCTGTGTCGATTGTTTCAATTGGCGAGCCTGATTGCTTTTTTAATTGCTGAAAGGTTAAAGCCCGGTTAACGGCCATTAAAAAACGCTCTAATTTGAAAGGCTTTAGCAGGTAATCGCAAACGGCAAGATCGAAACTCGCCAGGGCATATTCTTCGTAAGCTGAGGTAATGATAACCTGTGGTTTGTGTTGTAACGCACGTAAAAAATCAAGGCCGTTTAATTTAGGCATCCTGATGTCGAGAAAAATTAAATCTACTTCCTGTTTGCTTAAAAAATCAAGTGCTTCCGTAGCCCGGTAACAATGTGCGGCGATTTCGATAAAGGGAATGTCTTTGGCATAGGCCACAATCACTTCGTGCGCAAGGGGTTCATCATCTACAATCAGGCAACGTAAGCTCATGCGAAACGGATTTTTAGGGTTGCCTTAAAGATATTGCCAATCGTGCTAATATCCAAAGTATGTTGACCAGGATAAAGCAATTCGAGTCTTTTTCGTAGGTTATCGATCCCAATGCCGCTATCGGGACTTATTTCGTCTGGATCAAATGAGTTTTCAGCCTGGAAAGTTAATTCACGTTCAGTACTGATTAAGGAGAGTTTCAGGCTGGCGGCCCCATCGGCCGGTTCAATACCATGTTTAAAAGCATTTTCAATAAACACAATAAACAAAAGCGGCGCAATTTCAATCTGATCGTTACTAACCTGCTTTTCAAATTTGAAATGGAGTGTTTTACGCAGCCTGATTTGTTGTAACTGGATGTAATCGCTAATATAATCCAGCTCCTGTACCAGTTTAACAGTTTTTTCTTTCCCCTTGTAAATGGTATAGCGCATCAGCTCAGATAACTGTAAAATGCTTTCGGGGGTTTTATCCGATTTTTGCAGGCTGAGTGCATACAGGTTATTCAATGTATTAAAAAAGAAATGCGGATTGAGCTGTTGTTTCAATAAATCGAGTTCATTTTGCGATTTTTCTTTTTCTAAAGAAAGGATAATGTTGTTCTGTTTGCCCCATTGCAAGGCCAATACCACGGGTAAACTAAAAAGCATAATGGCAAACGCACCAAAGGCATTTTCGAGCTCGAAAGGATTGGCTTCGAATATACTCCTTCCAAATACAGTATTTATGGGTAACGAAATGAGGAGTTGTGCGAGTAAAGGATAAAGCAGTGCAACAGTAGCCGAAACGCTTAACAAGTAGATCAACAGTCCTTTTTCTTTAAGTATTTTCGAAACCAGTAATCTGCTGTTGATCAGGAAAAGTACGTAGCCGCACAGGTACATGATCAGGAATTGAAAAAAGAAGACCAGAAATGTTCCAAAATTGTGGAACAGTATCTTGATGTTAAACTCGAAACCAACCAAACGAAAGCCATTTCTTTGGTAAATCGGGTTGTCTAAACTCGATACGGCCATTACTGAAATGGTTGCCGCAATTAAGATGATTGTAATGAGTACAGCGTTCTCCAACCCAATTTTTTTGATCCACTTAATGTGTTGCACCTTTTTTTGATAGTACTGGTTAACAATGAGCAAAAGCTCAAGCGCTAATGCAGACATTGCAGTAGTAAGCTTATCCGATAGATCGAGTGGTTCGGTTTGAAACTGAGCGGCTATTAGCGTAAAAATGGGTAGCAGTATTAAAAAGGAACAGCACCAGTAAAGTATATACTTTTTGTTGGGCAATGTTTCTTTCCAAATGGGTTTAAAAAATGCAAAAAGCAATACCGGTAAAAGGCAAAAAACTAAGGTTAAAATGCCGGTGACATAAGTAAGCCAGACATTTGTACTTTGATTATAACAGTTGCATATCGCTACCCAAAGCAAAAGTCCCGTAAAGATGAAAAAGTCCTGGTATTGATAGTTTTTGGCGTTGGGCATAGGGTAAGATAGGTAAAAGCCTGTTAAAATTAGAAAAGCTATCCTAAGCGCTAAAATATTAATGACGAAAGGCTCGTTTTTGATGACGAAAGGAGGGGGAGACCTCAAAATACACCTCAGGGTCAGGTTATTTTACTTTCATCATCACTTTCACTGCCTTCATCACTTAAATATGGAAAACAATTTTCCTGAGCCTAATTTGCAGCCATTCGATACAAAATAAGATGGCACGACTTAAAATACAACAACTTACCAAAACTTATCCTAATGGGGTAAAGGCGCTCGACGCTGTAAGTTTAACCATTCCAAATGGCATGTTTGGTTTATTGGGACCAAATGGTGCAGGTAAATCATCACTCATGCGTACGCTGGCTACTTTGCAGCTGCCAGATAGTGGTTACATTTATTTCGACGGTAACGATGTACTGCAAAATCCGCAGGAAATGCGTAACAAGTTAGGCTATTTGCCGCAGGATTTTGGTGTTTACCCCAAAATTTCGGCTGTAGATTTATTAACCCATCTTGCTGTTTTAAAAGGCTTGCCTAACACCAATGACAGAAAAGAACAGGTTTTGGCCTTATTGCAGCAAACCAATTTATTCGAGGTAAGAAAAAGATCGGTAGGCACTTTTTCAGGTGGTATGCGGCAGCGTTTTGGCATTGCACAGGCACTATTGGGCAATCCGCAATTGATTATTGTTGACGAGCCAACTGCTGGCTTAGATCCTCAGGAGCGAAACCGTTTTCACGATTTGCTGAATGAAATTGGAACAGAGCGCGTAGTAATCCTTTCGACCCATATTGTGGAAGATGTGAATGATCTTTGCCCTGAAATGGCTGTAATGGCCAATGGAAAATTGATTTTGCAGGGTAAACCAGCAAATCTGACCGAAAACCTGGATGGCAAAATCTGGCGAAAGGTCATTATCAAGGCCGAGCTTGATCAATACTCAACCCGGTTCGATGTGATTTCGACCAGGATTATAGCTGGCCAGTTAAATGTTTTTGTATTAGCTGATCAGCTTCCAGCTGCAGGCTTTGAGCGTGTTTATCCTGGTCTTGAGGAAGTTTATTTTGCCGCTTTATTCGGTACAAAAGGGAAACGGGAGGTTTTAGTATGATTGCACAATTACTGAAATTTGAACTGAAGTACCATTTTAGTCAGGTGGCCTTTAAAATAGGCGCTTTGCTGTTTTTAGTTTTGGGCATGGTTTGCGTAGCCAAGGGCGGTTTTGGTACCGATGAGGTACATAAAAACTCACCTTACGTAATTACGAATATCATGGCTTTGCTTTCACTGTTTTCCATATTTTCGGCTACGCTTTTTAGCGCCAATGTGGTATTGAGAGATGCCATGTACAAAATGGAAGCGGTTATTTTTACCACTTCCATTACTAAACGCACTTATTTTTTGGTGAGACTTTTGGGCTTGCTTATTGCTGTTTTTGCTTTGCTGCTACTGGTTGCTGCAGGTATTTTTATCGGTACTTTCTTTGTTGCTGCTGACCAGTTGGGGGCTTTTAAGCTTTCGTATTTTTTGCACGCACTCCTGGTATTTGCTTTGCCCAATGTGATTTTCTCGGCAGGAGCTTTGTACTGTATCAGTTTGCTAACCAAAAACGTTAGGGCCATTTACGTGGCAGGGGTGTTAATTTACATTTTGTATATGCTGGCTTCCATTTTCGGAAATTCGCCTTTACTGGCTACTTCTACCATTAAAGGCATTACTCCTGATGCTTTGCCTATCCTTTTAGACCCTTTTGGACTGGCTTCTTTTTTTGGAGAAACCAGAACGTGGACAAGCTTACAGCGTAACCAGCAACTCTTTCCGGTAAAGGGATTGTTTCTGGTAAACCGGGTAATGTGGATGGTTATTTCTGGCATACTCCTTGGCTTAACTTACCGGATCTTTAATTTCAGGATACAACAGCAAAGGCAGGCAAAACAAAAAAATGGCACGATTGAAAAGGTATCTCTTATTCCATTTAAACATTTACAGGTTATACCAAAAGGTTTAAGTTATCAATTGGCCACTTTAAGGGCGCAGCTTCGGCTAGAAATGGTTCACCTGTTTAAAAATATCCCCATTATGGTGATGCTCTTACTTTGGGTATTCCTTTTTGGAGTTGAATTAAAGGATCAGTTATTTAGCGGGGTTTACGGTATTCACAGTTATCCCGCAACCGGCATAATCGTAGAAGAGATCAGGGCGATCAAATTTGCATTGATTTTGATTATATTCTATGCCGCAGAAACCGTAGCCAGGGAAAAATCGGTTAATATACAGTCGCTCATTTACAGCACTCCCGTACGTAGTTCGGTAATGTGGGCGGCTAAAGCGATGAGCCTCTTTGCACTGGTATTTATCCTCGTTTCTTTAAATATTGGTATCGGTATCGTTTTACAGCTTAGTCATGGTTATTTTAACCTCGAGCTGCCCATTTATTTTTCATTATACTACTATAGCGCCTTTCCGCTTTTGCTTTTTGTGGTGCTTATTCTGTTTATTCAAAATTTAAGCAGTAATAAATATGTAGGCATGATGTTGAGTATGGTGGTGGTTTTTATATTGCTTTATGCCGATCGATTTGGTTTGGAACATTATCTTTTCCGTTTTGCAACGGTGCCTGATCTGTTGCATTCTTATTTTAACGGTTTTGGCTACTATGCTGGTGCTTTTAACTGGTACATGTTGTATTGGTTGGGATTTGTAACCATAATTGCAGTACTAACCACCGGATTGTGGCAAAATAGCGTCGAAATTACCCTTGCCAATAAATGGAAAAGATTTATTTCTGCTTTAAAGCGGTCTCGATTAATCCTGATTCCCGCTTTTTTAGTTTGGATGGCGTGTGGTGGCCATATTTATTACCAAAGCAATGTTGTTGGTAATTATCAAAATAAAAATGCCTGGTTAAACTGGCAGCTGAACTACGAAAAACACTATAAGCCTTTGGCCACTATGCCACAACCTGTTATTAAATCGGTTAAAACTGTGGTCGATTTATTTCCGGATGAAGGGAAATATACCGTTAAAGGTGATTACAAGCTGAAGAACGAAACCCAGCAACCGATATCCAAAATTTGGATCAGCCTGAATCCCGCTGTAAATTCTTTTTCTGCTGATATTGCCGGAGCGAAGAAAGCTGAGGTAGACCAAACGTTTAAACAACAGTTTATTACGCTAAATAATCCTTTGCAACCAGGCGATAGTATTATGATGAGCTTTGTCATTACTGTCATCAGGAATGGTTTTACCCCTTTTGATAAAGAAAATTCAATTGTAAAAAATGGGAGCTACATTGAGCTGGAGAAATTTGTTCCTCAGTTGGGCTACAGCTCTCGTTTCGAAAGTGATGACAAACGCGCCAGGAAGCAATACGGTTTAGCCGCAGAACGTGTTGAACCAACATTTAGCCGAAAATACGAACTAATTGACTTTGAAACCACCATTTCTACCACGCCCGAGCAGCAAGTGCTTACAGTTGGTGAATTGCAAAAAAGCTGGCTGGCCAATAACCGCCGCTATTTCAGTTACAAAACGGATAAACCCGTTAATTTTATGTTTGCTTTAAGCTCGGCCAGATATAATGTGAAACGGGAGCAATTCAAAGGTGTTGACTTAAATATTTACTACCAGCAAGGGCAGGAGTATAATTTAACAGCCATGTTTAAAGGTATTAAAGATGCGCTTGATTATGGAAATGCAAACTTTGCAACTTATCCGCTAAAACAACTCACACTGGCAGAAATTCCACAATACAAAGGTGCAGCTACAGCTTATCCGGGGATTATTTTCAGCGCCGAGAACATTAATTTTCTGGGTAATTTTAGTCAGCAAGGAACTATAAACCACAGTTATGCCATTGCCACACACGAAACAGCACACCAATGGTGGGCAAATAAGCTGGCACCCTTTGGCGGGCCAGGATATGCGATGCTTACAGAATCGCTGGCCAAATACACTGAAAATGTGGTGATAGCAAAGACTTTTGGTAAAATGTACCTGCAACAATATCTGGATTACGATAATCGACTCTATTTCTTAAACCGTAACAATACTGAAAAAGAATTACCTCTGGTTAAAACGCTCGATCAGCCTTATGTTAATTACCAGAAAGGAGGCATAAACATGTATGCGGTAAAAGAATTAATGGGCGACCAGAAATTTAATGCGGTATTGAAACAGCTGATTGCTGACCATGCTTATCCCAAAACAAAGGCTGCGGCAAGCGATCTGGTTAATGCTTTGCTTAAAGCAGCTTCACCTGAACAAAGAAAGTTTATTGATGATTGTTTCAACCAGGTGGTTACTTATGATCTTGGTTTGAAACTACAGCAATGCACCTTGCTTAAAAACGGAAAATACCAGTTAGATCTGCTGGTTAATGCCGAACGGTTAAGCGATGGTCCGAAACAATCGCCCGATCTTGAGGTTGAAATAGGATGTTTCAATCAGCCTGCACAAGATTGGACTGCCGAAACAAGGCCTGTTTACACGCAGAAATATCACATAACACAAAATCAAACCCTGTTAAAGCTAGTTGTTGATCACAAGCCTGAAACGGTTGCCGTAGATCCTTACCGGTATATACTTGATGCAGATAAAAGTGATCATACGGTGGAGTTGAGGTAATAGATTCTCGCTCGCGCTCGTTTCCCAACGAGTGCGCGATAATCAAGCGTTTTTAACGCATTATTTTTTTTATCTGTCTGTGCATTAGTGCCTTTTCTAGCCTGTGAGGATACTCAAATTTCGGTTGGTGAGACACCAATCGATAGGGATTTATTTAGCGTTTTTCTATTGGTCGGGTGTCCTCACCGACCGACTGGAAAGATTGTTAAGCAAGCCTAACTAGCCCTGAACTTTTTAGGCGTACACTGCATCTGGCGTTTAAAAAAGATGTTGAAATTGGCCGGATATTCAAAGCCGAGGCAATAGGCAATTTGCGCAATATTCCATTCTGTATGTTTCAGCAGGGCTACTGCTTCTGTTGTTACCCTTCTCGAAATATGCTCGGAAGTGGTTTTGCCTGTCACTTCTTTTACCGCATGGTTTAAATGGTTTACATGCACCAGTAGTCTGCAGGCAAAATCATGTGCGGTTTTCAATTCGAGTATTTGTTCTGTAGAGCCAATAGGGAATTGCCTTTCCAGTAATTCGATGAAAAGTGCGGTTAAGCGTACCGAGGCATTATTTTGCTTCAATACGTCGCCCTGTGGTTTAACTTTTAAAGCCTCGTGCACAATAAGTTGTACATAATTTCTAAGCAAATCATACTTGTGGATGTAATCGCCATCCATCTCTTTCATCATTTTGGAGAAGATATCGGTCAGGATGAGTTCCTGTTCTTCGCTGATGTGAATCACCGGGCAATCGTTAATGCGCCAGAGCAACGAATCGCGCAGGGTTTCGTTGCGGTTATGGATAAAGTTTTCGGTAAACAAACAAAAATACCCGGCAGGTTTTGGCGAAGTACTTTCCCAGGAGTATGGAATATTCGGATTGGTAAACAACAAAGCACGACCTTTGATTTCGATCTCGGCATCAGGATAATGCAATATCCCGTTGCCAACAATTAATGAAATTTTATAAAAATCGCGACGGCTAAAAACCGAAGGTACGTTGGTACAAACCGTAGCACGGTTAAAAACGTTAAAATGCCCCAGATCATTAATCATCCCTAAACTTGGCGTAGGGATTTCCGGGCGGTTAATTTTTAGCTTATTGTAAAAATCCTCCAGGGTTTCGTTTTTCTGGATGGTAGAAAGCTCCTGATTTTTGGTTAACATCGCTTATTGCTTATCAAGTAAAGTTATGGTTTAATCGCCATTCCTTCGTGCATTTCTTCGGTAGGTTCTGCAACTAATTTGTCACCTTCTGTTAAATTGCCAAATATCTCTACACGGTCATCTGCTTCACGGCCTTTTTTCACTTCAACCTTCACGGCTTTATTGTCTTGCACTTTTAGTACAAATAAGCCTTCGCTGGTATCTAACAACGCCTTTTTGTTGATGATGAAGGTGCTGGCATTTGCAGGCAGCGGAATATTGACTTCGGCAACCATGCCTGGCAACAATATTTTGCTTGCATTGGCTACATCCATTTCAATGCGTTCGGCACGTAAGCGTAAATCTAAAGCGCCTGATAAACGTTTAACCTTGGCTTTAAATACCTGGCTGGGTAAAGATTTAACTGTAAAACTGATTTCATCGCCCGCTTTCAGGTAACCTGTATAAATTTCTGGGATTGATACCGCTAAACGCAGGTTTTTCTGATCCTGTAAAGTAAACAAAGGTAAATCAGAACCTTTGCCTGATGGACCAACATAAGCGCCCAAATTTACATTACGGGCAGAGATAATGCCGCTGAACGGTGCGCGGATGGTCAGGTAATCCTGAACGGAGCCAATTTCTTTATAAGCCGCTTTTGCTGCTTCGAGCTGGGCCAGGTCGGCATTCTTTTTAGCCATGGCCTGATCGAGGTCGTTGGTAGAAATGGTACCAGGAGTTTTGCTGGTTTCGTACAAACGGTTATAATTGGCTTTACTGGCTGTATAAATGGCTTCCTGAGCTTTAATGCGCGATTGACTGGCAGAAAGTTGCGAACTTAATTCTGGCGCTTCGAGGGTCATTAACAATTGCCCTTTGCTTACTTCCGAACCGATATCTACTTTTAGTGTACGTACAAAACTGCTTACTTTGGCATATAAATCTACCTGTTGTAAGGCAATCAATTCGCCGGGCAAGCTTAATTTTGTCGACAGTTTTTCTTTTTTAAGATCGAAAGTGGCAATTGCCGGTGCCTGTTCTTTTTTGGGTTCTCCTTTCGATTCGGCATGACCGCAACCATAAATTGCCGTCAGTACCAAAAAGCCTGCACTTAATAACCCTGTTGAAAATATCTTCGTATTCATTTGTGATGATTTTATTCGTTTTCTTCTAAACCTTTAATGTAGTGGATACTGTCTTTATCTTCCGGATCGAGCGACATCGAATCGGTTGTTTGTTTGCCTTGTACCCAGGCAAAAACCAGTGGTAAAATCAGGAGTACGGCAAATGTTGAGGCCAGTAAGCCACCTATTACCGCCCTGCCTAGTGGCGAAACAGCCCCACCACCTTCGCCATGCCCAATGGCCATGGGTAGCATACCCGCAATCATGGCAATACTCGTCATAATAATCGGGCGCAAACGTAAAGCCGCTGCTTCACGTGCCGATTCAAGCGCATTTCCATTGTGTTTCCTCAACTGCTCGGCATTGGTGATCAGTAATACTGCATTGGCGATAGATACCCCAACCGACATGATGATACCCATATACGATTGCAGGTTTAAAGTAGAACCCGTAATGGTTAACAATAATAAAGAACCCAAAATAACTGCTGGTACTGTGGCTAAAATAACCAATGGTACTTTAAACGATTGGAAATTGGCTGCCAGCATCAAGAATATCACCACAATGGCTACAAATAGTCCTGATTGGAGGCTGTTTAAAGTATCGGTTAGTACAATGCTCATACCAAAGGTAGCAATGTTTAATCCCCGGGGCAATTCGCCAATATTTTTAATGGCTTTATCTACATCTTTAGCAGCAGTTCCCAAATCGGTATGGTAAAGGTTCGCCGTTACCGAAAGGAAGGGCATAGCCCCAATATTGTCGTTTTCGCCAGCGGTAGTATCAGGTGTAATTTTAGCTACATCGCTCAGTACGGGTCTGGCAGAATTTTTTAATAGTGGGATTTCACCGATATCATCTTTGCTGGCCATCTGGTTCAGTGGCACCTGCACTTGCACGTTATAAGGTAAAGACGCTTTTTCATCCAGCCAGATATTTTTATCTGTATAACGCGATGATGAAGTAGAGGCAATCAGTGATCTTGATATATCGGCCATATCGACCCCAATTTGTGCCGCACGCGTTCTGTCGATTTCAATATTCAACGAAGGATATTTAATTGGTTGTGCAATCTGTACATCCCGCATGTAAGGGATTTCTTTCAGCTCGGCTATAATTTTATTGGCATATTTAGCATTCAGCTTTTTGTTTTTGCCCGAAATACGTACTTCTACTGGTGTAGGAGACCCCTGACTCAATACCTTGTCTGTGAGTTCTATCGGTTCGAACGATAATTTAACATCAGGCAAGAGTTGTTTGATTTTTGCCCTGAACTGATCTTTGAAATCGTCCATATCGGCTTCGTAATCTTTTAAACTCACCTGAAATACAGCTTCGTGCGGACCAGCCATGAACTGATAAATGGGGTTTACGGAGAACTGTGCTGGGTGCTGACCCACAAAAACAGAAGAGATGCTTACATGTTCGGTACCAACCATTTTTTTAAGCTCGGCCAAAACTACATTGGCTTTTTCTTCGGTGCGCTCCAAACGGGTTCCATCGGGTGCGCGCAAACGCAATTGAAACTGGCTTGAATTTACTCTGGGTAAAACATCGCGGCCAATGTTTGCCAGTAGAAGTGCTGCCAAACCAATAATTACCACCAGGTAGCCCAACACCACAGGTTTGCGGTAAGGTAAAATCCGGTCGATGAAACGCATAAAGCGGTTTCTGAAACGGTCGAAAACACCAATTTTACCATCACCACTGAAATCTTCGCGCTCTACCAGCACCCTTTTTTGGTTCAGGGTATCTTTTTCCGATTCGAGGGTAATACCGGTAGCTTTAAAATCGGCTTCATCCTGTGTAATGCCCGGATGGTGTTCGGCGCCTTTTTTCGGGTGTGCAATCATCAGCCAGTTGGCCATAATGGGTACAAATGTTTGCGAAAGCAGGAACGAAACAATCATCGAAAAGCCTATGGCCAATGCAAGCGGCAGGAATAAGGCTCCTGGAATGCCCGACATGGTAAAGGCTGGTGCAAATACGGCGAGGATACAAAAGAGGATCAATAATTTAGGGAAAGCAATTTCTTTACAGGCATCCCAAATGGCCAATGCCTTGGGTTTGCCCATATCGAAATGCTGGTGTATATTTTCTATCGTAACTGTTGATTCATCCACCAAAATACCAATTGCTAAAGCCAGTCCGCTCAGCGTCATGATGTTGATGGTTTGTCCGAATAATTTTAGGAACAGTACTCCGGCAATGATAGAAGTTGGAATGGTTAGGATTACAATCAATGCGGCACGTTTATCACCCAGAAACAGCAATACCATTAAACCGGTTAAAATTGCACCGATAGCTCCCTCGCTGATCAAGCTTTTTACGGCATTGATTACATACACCGACTGGTCAAACTCATAAGAGAGTTTGACATCTTCGGGTAGTGCATTCTGGATATTGGGTAAGTTTTTCTTTAAGTTTTTAACCACATCCCAGGTAGAGGCATCGCCTGATTTTGCGATACTTAAGTACACCGAGCGCTTGCCATTAATTAAGGCATAACCGGCAACTAGATCGGCACCATCTTTAACCGTAGCCACATCGCGGAGCTGAAGATTTTGTACACTGCCTTTAAACAGGGGAATGTTTTCGAAATCTTTAACCTTTTTGATGGTATAATTGGTAGGGGTAAGGTAGTTTTTATCGCCAATGCGCACGTTTCCTGAAGGGGCAGTTTGGTTATTGAGGCGGATGGCTTCAACTACCTGATCGACCGTTAAGTTGTGCGAACGCAGTAAAGAAGGGTTAACGTTAATCTCTATGGTACGCGGACTACCACCAAATGGGGCAGGAGAAAGTAAACCCGGAATAGACGAGAAAGTGGGTCGCACATAAGTATTGGCCAAATCCTGTAGTTCGTTATTGGTGCGTTTAGGACTGCTCAATACCAGCTGGCCAACCGGAAGTGATGAAGCATCGAAACGGATAACGAAAGGCGGTTGCGAGCCTGGCGGGAAAATGGCCTGGGCCCGTGTAGAGAGGGCGCTCAGCTCGGCTGCGGCCTGTGCCATGTTGGTACCTTCGTAGTAGGTAAGTTTCATGAGCATTAAACCCTGCGTATTTTTGGTTTCGATACTTTTAATACCGTTGGCAAAAAGCAGGATGTTTACATATTGCTTGCCAAAGTAAGCTTCCATCTGATCGGGAGTGTAACCGCCAAAAGGGTGGGCAATGTAAATTACCGGCAGGTTCATTTGTGGCAGGATATCAACCTTAACCTGGTTGATGGCACCAATACCGAAAAAGAACAACCCGGCAACTAAAACCAGTATAGAAATGGGTTTTCGGAGTGCGAAACGTATTAAATTCATGGATGGGGCAAATTAAAATTCGTTGATAAATAGGTCGTAGTTGCCAAGTGCTGCAGATTTTAGCAGCAAAGCCTGCCAAACATTGGTATACGCAATATCGCGGTCGGTTTCGGCACGGTTGAGTGTAAAAAGTGCCTGTGTCAGATCAACCATTGTAGTAAGTCCGTTTTTGTATAAGGTACTTTTTTGCAGGTACGCATCAGAAGCTGCTTTTACCTGAACCGGTGCTTCGCGGTAATTGGCCATGGCATTGGTCAGTTTGGTTTCGGCCAGTGCCAGCTGGGCTTTCAATTGCTGATCTAACAGGTTATATTCTGCTTTTAAACCCTCGCTGATATATTCTTGTGCACGTACCTGCGGATGGTTTTTAAGCAAGGTAGAAAGGTTCCAGCTTATTCCTATGCCAATCAAATAGTTGCCACGGGTTGGGTTAATGCCATCCAGATAACTTGATGAAAAGGCGGTCTGATCTAAAGCATAACCCGGACTAAAACCCGAGCCACGACCCTGCATCACCCCGAATAACGAAAGGGTGGGGTAATAAAGCTTCTTAAAATAACTCGCCTGTTGCTGACTCACTTCCAGCCGGTTCTGATAAAATCTTAAAAGCGGGTGAGTGCTCGAAATACTGTCGCCAAGCAAGCTTTGCGGTATGCGGGTAATCGATGCAGTATCTAAATCGTAGTGGGTAGCCGTTAAACCCATTAAAACGCCCAGCCGGTTAGCTTGCTCTTGTTCCAGGTCTTTAGCCTTGGTTAAGGCAATTTTAGCGTTCGAAACTTCGGCTTTGGCCAACGATGAATCTACTCCGGCAATCAATCCGTTTTTAGCTCTGATGATGGCCGTGTTTTGAAAGGTAATGGCGCGGTCTAAATTCTTTTGCTGCGATTTAGTGATGCGTTGTGCGGCCAGTAAGTTTAAATAAGCTGCAGAAACCCGGATTTCCTGTTGAAATTTCTCCTGCTCCAGGTCGTTTTTATCCCGGTTGTAGGTGGCATTGGCAACTTTTATCCGGTCTTTAATCTTTCCGAAGGTAAAAAAGTCCCAGTTGATGTTGGCCAGGTAAAGTGCACCAAATGCAGCATTCCAGTTTTGCTTATCTAGTGCCGGCCCTGATGAAGCAGTACCTAAACCACCAAAACCATATTGCGGTCCGTTTTGGCCATTAATGGTACCGTAATCTTGCTGGGCACTCAGGCTAAAATTGGGTAAGTACTCTCTTTTGGCCTGCACCACAGTAGATTTAGATGCATTTGCATAACTATCTTTGGCTTTAATGGTTCCGTAATTGGCCAGTGCGGTACTAACAGCCTGTTTTAAGCTGAGTGTTTGGGCATTTGCACCGGTGTTAAGATTAATAAATAGAAATAAGAATAGAAAGAATAGAGATAAACGGTACATGGTGTATAATTTACACGGCAAATGTAAATTATGGCCACAAAATCAAAGTATTTGGTTCAAATCAAAAATTATGCGAATCAAATAATCATTGAATTGTTACTGTAGGATTATTTTAAGATGATAAAACAGCTAAAAATGGCATATTCCTTACAGACTTTTCAATCTATAAGGAATATGCGTGATGTTTAAGATTCTTCAGTATATTGTTTGAAATTATCCAAAATGGCTTGCCATCCGCCACGTTGCATTTCAATTGGGTTAGTTTCTTCCGGATCGAAGGTTTCAGTAACACGGGTGCTTTCGCCCAGTGCATCAAAAATGATGCTCACTTCGCGGCCATCGCCCAGAGTATATTCGATTTTTTTAAGGTGATCTACAGTGGTGTAAGTACCTCCAAAATCGAAACTCATGCTGCCATCTTTGGCTGCCATGGTACTTTTAAACTGACCGCCAACTCTCAAATCATTATCGGCGTAAGGGGTATGCCAGTCGGGCGAAGCAAAACTCCATTTGGTAATGTGTTCCGGATTGCTCCAAAATTCCCAAACTTTTTCTACCGGACTGTTTACTGTGGTTTCGATGGTGATTGCATTGCTTTTCATTTTTTTTCTGGGTTTAAATTGTTAATCAAAGTTATTGTAACTTTTGCAACCTGAAAAGTGTAAATGCGACAAATGTAGGGGTGAAATACTCCGCAGGTTTAGTCGTTTTAATTCGCATTCACCAAAAAATGCGCAATCCGGCAGGCATAACCCGATGATTTTTTATTGTGATATTCGCTAATGCGAACGCTCAATTTATGCTCGCCACCGCCTAGTTCATCGCCCAGCAGCAAATACCAGGGTAAATGCAGGCTCGTGCTCCACTGACTAAACAAATCGATTGTTTTTTCTTCTCCGTTATCAATTCGGTAATGCAGCATGCCTGCATCAGGGCCTGATAGCACAGCAATACCTACCGCATTACCTTTAAAAACTAAATCGAAAGTACTGTTGCGGGTAGTGCTTTCGAGCACGGGGATGTTAACGAAACCAGGCCTTGTTTCCAGTTCATCGTTAGGTTTCCAGTTTTTATTGATGTTAAAGGTGTTTAAGTTTTCTGCTGCAGCAACACTCACATACTGCCCTTTGGTATAGGCAAACTTATCTAAAATTTTAGGCAAGCTGCCACTGGCTTTCTTTCCGGAGTTTTTCTCGTTTTCTTCCAGATAGGTTTTAATGGTGTTGAAATAAAGTTGTTGTCCGAAAGGAGCAGGATGCAGGTCTTTAAAATCGCCAGCCCAGGTAAATTCTTTATTGGCAATACGTTTATCTACTTCTAAAGCTAAATTAATAAAAGGCAAATGGTAGTATTCGGCCAAATCGCTATGCACTTTTACCTCTGTGGGTATCTTGCCATTGTCAAAATCATTGTTTTTATCTTCATCAGCAAAAGCCATCAGCACAATATCGGTTTTGGAGTTTTTGCTTAAAGTATGCCTGATGATGCCTTCCAATGCCCGGCGTTGTGTTTTTGCTGCAGTTTGGTTCACATGGTCGTTAACTGCCGATTCGATAAATAAGAGATCTGTTTTACCACTATCCAGTACATCTTGTTGGAGCCTGAAAGCATGTGGCAAACTACCCAACGATGGGATGCCTGCATTGATGAATTTAAATTTAGTTTGTGGGTAGGTTTTAGCAAGGTAATTGCAAACCATTCCGCGCCAACCTTCCATATTGGTAATCGAGCCACCTAAAAAGGCAACGGTTACGGGTTCATTTTTTTGGAGTTTTTCGGCGAAAGTATTGCTGTAGCCATTAAAAGTGATGAAACTGGCAGATTGCAGCTTGCTTTGTGCTGTACTTTTAGTAATTAGTGCAGTTACCAGTAAAGCACCGCAAAGGAAAGAGGTAAATTTCATGTTGATTAGAATAAACCAAAAGTAATAAAATTAACACCTGGCAAAGAATGTGGTGTAATTTTATAAATTTAGCATCGCATTGTAACCTCATTAAAAAATTACGCATGAAAAATAGCTTTTTAGTAGCCATTTGTTTATTCCTGTTTACCTGTGCTGCCAGCGCGGCAGAAGTAGATACCGCTGTAACCTACAGCAAATCGATGAAAAAAAATATTAAGGCCGTAGTAATTAAGCCCGATAGCTATAAAAGCGGAAAATCTTTTCCGGTGGTTTACCTGCTGCACGGTGCTGGTGGCACTTATGCCGAGTGGGTTAAAAAAGTGCCGGGAATTAAAAATCTGGCCGATCAGTACCAGTTTATCATCGTATGCCCAGATGGTAATGTAACCAGCTGGTATTTCGATAGCCCTATCGACCCCGAATGGAAATATGAAACCTACGTAGCTACCGAACTGGTGAGTTATATTGATGAACATTATAAAACGATTGCCGAAAAAAAGGGTAGGGCAATAACGGGTTTAAGTATGGGCGGTCACGGGGCATTTTACCTGGCCATTAAACATCAGGATGTATATGGCGCCGTGGGAAGCATGAGCGGTGGTGTTGATATTAAACCTTTCCCGAATGGATGGAATATTTCGAAAAGACTGGGTAAAGAGGATGAATTTCCGGAGCGCTGGAAACAGAACAGCGTAATTGATATGATTTACCTGATTAAACCCGGATCGCTGGCTATTGCTTTTGAATGTGGGATAGATGATTTTTTCTATAAAGCGAACATCCGTCTGCACGATGAATTGCTATACAACAATATCCCACACGATTTTACCACCCGCCCTGGCGTACACAATTGGGACTACTGGGCAAATGCAATTAAATTTCAAAGTGTTTTTTTAAGTAATTATTTTAACCTGAAACCTTAAGCCTGGTTGTAGCTTGCCCAATCAGGAAGTGATATTCTTTTTGTTGCTGAAAAACAGTGTTTTATAAGATTTTTCCTTACTGGAAAAGTTAATGCGTGGTTCAAATCATACGTTTTGAATTAAAATTGATACATGATTTACCCGAAAAATTAACTTTTAGATTACATGAAAAATACAGACTTCAACTATTTTTGGCCGTTCGCGTAATCTTATTTATAAAGCGGGAAACAAAGATTTAAAACAAAAATGAAATACTTAGTCAAAGAAATAAGTGAGGGTAACTGCGATATCACTTTATTGCCGGAAAACTTAAATGACCGAAATCTTTTAGCCGAAACTGCCAAAAACTTTCAGGGCGATTATCAGGAAGCTATTCAAACACACTATGAGCATGCATTAAAGAACGAAGTACACAACAGTGCAGCTTTTGTTTCTTTAAATAATGAGCAAAGTAATTATCCCAAAAGAGTAAATGTAAATTACCAGATCATTTTAAGCTAAATAGCTTAATAATGTTGGAAAAAGGCTTTCTTTAATGGTTAAGAAAGCCTTTTTTGTTTTTAAATCATAATTATGGCAAAGGCAGTACCTGACCATTTACCTGAAAATCGTTAAGCCCAACCAGTAAATTACCGCTGGTTGCTGTTGCCCCATAGGCATATAACCTGAACGTTACCGCCGTACTGATGTTGGTGAGTGCAGTTGCATTAAACGAAATGAGGGTAGGCGTAGTGGTACCACTAATGCTAACCGGAGCTGAAATGTTGCTGGCAAAGTTATCGACGCTTGAGCGCAGCACAAAAGTATTAGGATGGCTTGTACTGCCGCGAAGTACGGTAAATTTAATATCGCCGAAATTGAAATAATAACCGCTTTTTGGCGCTAAACGGAGCTCGTAATATTCGGTAAGATCAATTGGTGTGGGAGTACTTGACGATGATGCATTTGCCCAGCCACCCAGTAAATAGCGCCCACTCGGACCCGGCGTACTACCCGACATGCCCGATGCAGCAAGCGTAGATCTGGAAAAATCAGACGATGGCGTACCTACCACATTGTCGGCAGGGTTGGGAGCCGGATTGGTGCTATTCACATATACAATATTTTGCGAATCCTGGTACTGAATATACGGATGCTGATAAATGTTAGTGCTGCTATTGTAATTTGCAGGTAAGCTGATGTTGCCAGCTTTGGTATAAGGGCCGTCTAAGTAGGCCGGGTTGGCATCTGGTATGCTGTTACCCCAAATCAATCCGGTACTGGTAGGTGGGTAGTTGAGGTTAATAATCCGCAAATCGTCGTGGTACACAATGCGTGTAAGGTTTGGAGGTACCACATAAACGCCCCATTTAACATAGCCCACATTTCCGCTGCCCACATCGCCGGTAAAAGTAACCACATTATTCCTTTCGTTGGCTAAAACAAAATCGGTTTGACCAGGTAATTTCATATAAATTTTCATAGAGCCTGTGGCGGTAGTGGCCCATTTTACATCTACCCTGAAGTGGATCCATTGGTTTACCGAAGGGCGCAAATCGTTCAGAATGTCGACCACCGTTTTGGTATTATCCATATTGCCATAAACCACTCGCAGTGCATTTCTTTGGGTACGGATTTGCAGCGGAACGGCTTCACCACCCGACATTTTTAACTGGAAAAAATTGGTTTCATTAATCGGGTCGCCGGTATTCCAGGGCGTCCAGTCTTTTAACAATACGCTAAACTCATATCTCCGTTCCTCACCAGGCAGGTAACAGCTTGCAGGTACGCCATTTGTTGCTGCTTCACTGCGCCAGTTGCCATCAGAGTAATAGGTAGAATCGCCATAAGTTACTTTGTGTGCAATGGCATAATTCCCTGTAGCCCCGGGCGAAAGGATATAAGCCGCATCAGTTGCCGTGGCATTTGTGGCTGTTAGACCGCTAATGCCCGAATTGAGCGTGCCACTTTCATAATTGATGTTTAAAATGGTATCGCCATAGCCATAGCTGGCCGGGGCTCCTCCACTCATTAACGAGACAGGCTTAAAGGTTAGGGCAGGTTGCTCGCTTTCTTTTTGAATTTTACTGCACGCGCTGGCTAAAAATAATACGGCTATAGCCATATACTTTTTAAAGTAAATTGGTTTTTTTCTCATAAATGTTGTTTTGGTTAGTAAGGGATTAGTTGAAATTTTTTATATCATATTAATCTTTTAGGGCTAAACAAAAAGAGGTAATGTTTTACCATTACCTCCTGATTTAATCTTTATGGATTGGTGTTGTCACCGTTCAGCTTTGCTTTTACTATGTTTGTTTTACCGTTAATGCTAACTGAGATATTGAGATTGCCGTTTTTATAATCGTTACCGGCATTTTCATTAATTTTTATCTCTGGTGCTTTGTTGCCGTTGTATGGATAAACTACGCTGATAAACTGTTGTGTTTTATCATCATTTTTTGGCTTTTCGAATACAAATGCAGGGCGTTTCATTTCTTTACCATACTCGTAAGAAACTTTTCCCTCTTCCTCATGCAAAGTAATTTTATCGGTATTGAGCGATTGAATTAACAGGTTATTGCCATCAGCATAAGTGGTGTACACCTTATTATTTGCCCCATCAAATACCGGATTACTATCTTCTTTAAGCTGGAAATGTACGCCCAGGTTGCCTGTAGCGGTGCCCAGGGCCTGATCGATAACTAAAAAGTATTTTTGATCGATAAACAGTACTGTTCTGCGGTGGTTTAAATCTTTGTAGCTGGGATTGGTATAAGTCAAAATATCCAGGTTTTTACTGCTTTGCCATTTGTTTTGCACTGCTTTGGTAATCAGCATATTTTGGTTGTCCAAAGTAAGCGTACTGTGTACCCGGGTTTGGCGGTACCAGTTGCGTTGCTTCATAATTTCGGCATCGCCGCTGTAAACAAAACAACCTGCATCGGGCGTAAAATTGCGGCCGTTTACCCAAAGTTCAAAAGTGCCGTTATCGGGTTGCGCATGGAATTCGCCCGGAGGACTTGCTTTCAGCATTAAAATGGTCGATGTGCTATCCCAGCCATTGCGGAAGGTATAAAAACCCGCTGTACTTAATGCATTAGATAACCAGTTTGGTTTTTTGCCTTTCTGACCATCGCTTGCGAAATATTGAATGAATGGATTCTCTGGAATCATAGCTGACCAGGATTGAAACTGTTTTAAACGAGTTTTTTTCTCCCGGATCCACGAGTCGCCAAACATGGGTTGGTTATAGTTAGGGAAGGTGATGTTAATAAAAGCCATGGCCATTTTTTCGATGGTTTGTTTAAAGCTTGGTGGAAACTCGCTTTCAACACCTGCTTTTTGTGCGCCCTGGTAGGCTTTAATAAAAATATCGATGGCTGCCGCATGGTAAACAGGCGATAATTCGTATTGTACGCCATCGGGAAGTACCTGTTTTTTAATCTCCGTATTTAACACCTCTATTCCGCTTTTACGCCAGGCGGCAGCATTCTTGTACTCAGGTAATGATGCTCCTGCAAATAGTGTACGTTGGGCTTCGAATAACCTGTGATTGCCTTCTGCCGCGTAATTTTTAGGCAGGTAATCTGCCTGCTCAGCATAACTTTTTAAAAAGGTTAATAAAAACGCGGGGGTAAAATTGGGCGATTTGATGAAAAAAGTCAGTGTGGGTACTAAACTTTGTATGCGGTCTGATACTTCGAGCGGGCGCCAGGCATATTTATCATTATCGGCCGATAAGCCTAAAGGATTCTTTTTCATCCAGTCTTCAAACTGGAACATCCATTCTTTGGCATATTGCTCATTATGCGTAGCACGATAAGTCAAGGCCATGGGAAGCCACCATTTAACACGGTGAAGTTGCCAGCGTACTTCGTTATCTTTTACGGGCCAGAGTTGCCAGTTAATATCCTGGCCGAAATCGAAATAACCATAGCTTTCCTGCGTTTTAAAACGATGCTGAAGGGCATTATCTGCTACCTCTTTAGTTTTTGGAGATAACTTGCCGGTATCAATTGGTGTTTCCAGATTACTTAAATCGGGTTTTGTGCCTAGTTTTTTTCTATAATATTGTAAAAGTGCTTTACCTGCCTCCTGGTATTGGCCGGCATCAACAGCTTGTTTTACTTTCTGCAGACCGGGGTACTCCAAATTGATCAGATCAAAGCTTGCTTTGTTAATAGGGTTTTGGGCTTTTGCCAACGTACCCATCAACAAAAGGGTAGAAAACAATATTTTTGCTTTAAAACGTATCATGTTTATATTGCTATTGGTGTAATTATAGTTGTTGTTTAATGGTTTTTTCCTTGCCGTTTATGGTTAAGGTAAGATCTATTGTTCCGGTTTCGTAATTGTTGCCTGCATTTTCTTTTAACGACGCTTTAGGGGCTACAGTACCAGAATAAGGCATGACTAAACTTACAAAAGTACCCGGTTGGTTATTAAGCTTCTCTTTCTCGAAAACAAAAGCAGGGCGTGGTGTCTCTTTCTGGTACTCGTACGAAACAAAACTTTCTTCAGCTTTCAGGCTAATGCCTGTTTTGTTCAATACCTGAATGCTGAGGTTATTGCCATCGGCATAGGTGGTGTTAAACTGGAGGTTGTTTAGGTCAGCATCAGCTTTTGCATCTTCACTCAGTACGAAATGGATACCCAACGTGCCTGATGATGTGCCACTGGCTTTGTCGATAATGAGAAAGTACGATTGATCGATAAACAGGAAAGTACGCTGATGGTCTAAACCTTTATAATCCGGATTGGTATAGCTTAGCACTTGTACATCGCCATTGGGTTCCCATTTAACCAACCTGGCATTATTTTCGATGGTTTTGTTATCCAACGTAAGGGTTTGGTGTGCTTTGGTGCTGCGGTACCAGTCTCTTTTACTGTTTTCCTGGTTACCTACGTTAGCATATATAAAGCTTCCGGCGTCGGGCGTAAAATTGCGGCCATTTACCCATAGCACAAAATTTCCATTGTCAGGGTGCGAGTGAAATTCAGCTGGTGGGCCAGCTTTGATTTGCATCACCGTAGCTTTCTGGTTCCAGCCATTTCTAAAAGCATAAAATCCTGCATTGTTTAAAGCGCTTGATAAATATGCCGGTCGGCTGCCCGATTTGCCATCGGTAGCAAAATAAGCAATCTCTTGATCCTCCGGAAATACTTCTGCCCAGGCCTGATAATTTTTTATCATTGCGCCTTTACTGGTGATAAACGAATTGCCGTATAAAGGGAAAGTATAATCAGGAAAAGAAAATTTAGGTACGGCGGTAATCATTTTTTCAACCAGGTCGCGGTAGCTTTTCGGAAATTCGCTGGCTATTCCGGCATCTTTCGCCATTTTAAGCGCACGCAAAAATGTACCAATCGTACCAATGTGATAAGATGGCGATAACTCAAACTGCATCCCATCGGGATAAACCTGTTTGGTAATTTCTTCATTTAATACAGTTATACCACTTTTACGCCAGGTATTGGCCTGGGTAAATTCAGGGAAACTGGTGCCTGCCAGCAGCAAATGTTCGGCTTCGTACAGGCGGTGGTTACCCATATCAGTATAATTGGCCATTACATAATTGGCTTGCTCATTATAACTGTTTAGAAACGTTAACAGAAACTGCGGCGTAAAATTTGGCGAATTGATAAACTGGTTAAAGAAAGTTGCCCAGTTATTTAGCCTGAACGAAACCACAAAAGCTTTCCAGGCATAATCTTTATCATCGGCATAAGCACCTTGTCTGTTCTTTTTAATCCAGTCCTGCACTTCAAAAATCCATTCTTTGGCGTAATGTTCGTCGCCTGTAGCTAAATACGCACTGCCCAGCGATTCCCAGAAAGTAGTACGATGTAAAAATGTACTCAGCAACTGATCTTTAACCGGACGGTACTGCCAGTTAATGTCTTTTCCGTAATCAAAGGTGCCATAACCTTTGTGGGGTTTAAATTTATGCTGCAAAATATCATCGGCAAGTTGCAAGGTATTGGCATTAACCTTATTAGTAGCTTTGTCTGGACTTAAGGCTGTTTTGCGTTTGCGGAAATAGGCCAGTAATTGTGCAGAGGCCTTGTCGTAATCGTTTTTGGCAACAGCTTTAGCTACATTTTCGAGGCCTGGTTGAGAAAGGTTGATGCCGCTAAAGCTATTGCTGCCTACAGCTGGCTCCTGAGCAATTAAAGCAAGTGCCGAAAGGCAAAAAATGCTGACTGTTAACAAATACTTCTTAATCATCGTCTGTATGGTTTATTAACCTTTAATTTTTTTATAGCGATTTAATGCTTCCAGATAATAGTAATCTGCATAATCGAGCGGTGTATCTATTTCAGAATTGTATAAAAATGCCCCTACGCTATGTTTCAGTAAAAAATATTGGTTTTCTCCTGGTTTAGCCAGATAAGCGTCAGAAGATAAGGTTTTCAAAATATCTTCGGCATAGTTAAAATATTTTTGACCATCTTTTACCTGAGTACTTAAATCGAGCAGGGCAGAGGCAATTACAGCAGCAGCAGAAGCATCCCGGGGAGCTGCACCATCAGTATCCAGATCATCAGCATTATGAACATCCAAATCCCATGCCGGAATCTTATTTTTCTGCAGGCTCGGGTGGTTCATAATAAATCTGGCAATGTTTTCTGCCTGCGCTAAAAAGGCTGGGTTTTTACTGTTTTTATAACACATGGTAAAGCCATATAAACCCCAGGCTTGTCCGCGGGCCCAGGCCGATTCGTCTGTCAGGCCCTGGTGGGTAGCTTTTTTAATTATTTTTCCGGTTGTTGCGTCGTAATCTACCACATGGTACGAACTAAAATCTTTGCGGTAATGGTTTTTCATAGTTGTGGTAGCATGCGTATTGGCTATGGTGGTGTAATTGGGGTTGTTAAAGGTTTTGGCGCCCCAATATAAATATTCGAGGTTCATCATATTATCAATAATTACAGGATAGTGCCACCAGGCGAAATCCCACGAACGGATTACGCCAACTTTAGGGTTAAACCGGGCTGCCAGGTGTTTTGCTCCATCGGCCAGTACGGGCAGATAGCTTTTATCGCCGGTTAGCCTAAAAGCATTTCCGTACGAACAATAAAGCATAAAACCCAGATCGTGCGTATTGGTAATGTTGCGGATCGAATCAAGCGCCAGTGTAAATTTCTTAGCCTCAGCTGCCAATTGCTCATCTCCCGTAAGCTCATATCCGTACCATAAACTGCCTGGAAAAAATCCCGTAGTCCAATCGGTTAAACCGGCAAGTCTTACGGTTCCGTTCGGATTAACAGAACGTGGATTTTGACCGGGTTTATAGGTTTGGCTGGCTTTGTTCAACTGAAATGCGATCACATCAGTGGTTTTTTTAAGCCAACCAGCCGGTGGGTCATTTTGTACAGGCACAGCATAGCTGTTTAATAAAAGTGTAGTGGCCAGCATTATTAAGCAAAAAGCTTTTTTCATTGTGTTAAGGTTTGAATCTTTGATATTTGTTGATAATTGTTTTATAATTGTGAAATTAGGAGCATCCGGACACAAACACTTTTGATTTTTACCAGAAATATTTTGAATTTGGTTAAAACATCATTTTTAGCGGTTGTTTAGTGTATTCGAAATTAAAGCGTATTTTCTGGAAGGTATTTGAGGGGAACACTAGCCAATGTTAAAATATTTTAAGCCGAAACCTAAGTCCTCAATACACGCTACATTTTATTTTTAGCCCGGATTAAGAAGGATGATTATGCCACCAGTTTAATAAGTATGATAAGCATGCGGATTGAATTAGAAAATGTTGTGAGCTGGCAGGCAGGCTGAATAAACTAAGACTAAAACCTCAAACAAATGATAACTTTAAACAATGCCAACATGGACCAATCTTGTGCGATTGGGATTGACGTTGGTGGCTCATCGCTTAAATGTGGTGTGGTAAACCAGCAGGGAGAAATTTTATATTCCACACTAATTTCGCTTAAAAAGGCCAAAACACAGGGTGCAATTATTGCGCTTATTGTAGAGGCGATCCAAACCTGCGCTTCGAAAGTTAAACAACCTATTCTCGGTGTTGGCATAGGATTTCCGGGCACCATATACAACAATAAAATTATTGCCGGTGCCGATAATTTACCGGGCTTTAAGCAGCTGGCCCTGGGCGAAATTTTGCAGGATGTAACCCGTTATAACATTATCATGGATAATGATGCCAATTTAATGGGCCTTGGCGAAATGAGTTATGGTGCTGCCAAAGATTGTAGCGATGTGGTTTTCCTTACCGTTGGCACAGGAATAGGAGGCGCGGTGATGATTGATAATAAACTGTACGGCGGGTTTAGAAACAGGGGAACAGAATTAGGACACATTATTGTACAGCACAATGGTTTAGCTTGTGCCTGTGGTGCCAAAGGATGTTTGGAAGCCTATGCTTCGGTAACAGCATTATTGAAACATTATCAGTTTATTCATCCGGGCATACCCGAAACAGATGAAGTTGATGGCAGATATATCATAGAAAAGTACCTGGCAGGTGAGGAGTATGCAGTGAAAGCAATGGAACTACATTTCGATTACCTGGCTACAGGTATCACCAGTTTTATTAATATTTTTAGTCCTGAAAAAATTGTAATTGGCGGCGGTATAAGCGAAGCCGGAGCTTTTTACACCAGGGAAATAGAGCGGAGGATCAAAACATTAGCCGTTCCGGTGGCCTCACTCCATGCATTGGTTGTTCCGGCCAAGTTGGGCAACAAGGCAGGCTTACTCGGTTGTGCAGCCAACGTTTTTCAAAAATTTAAAGCATTCGATTACGTAACCACGTAAAATTTAATACTATAGCCCTCGTATGCAGCGAGGGCTATTCTTCTTTGTATTCATATAGTCCTCGTTTGCAACGAGGATTATTGAGAAGTGCATTTGTAATGCACATGCTATTAATTCAATCCTTCAGCGATAAAATCGCTAAGCTCAGGCATCCCCGTTATTCCAAAGGAATCACTTTGTGACAAACGGGGACGATAAACTGTGGGTAAAGTTTATACCAAACTAAAATCTGCGTAAAAATCTGTGTTATCTGCGGGAAAAATAAAGCCTTTAAATGGTTCATTAATCTGCTTTCTATATAAAGATTGCCATCCGATAGCTATCGGATCAAGCTGGCAATGACGAATACTGCGAATGGAATTGCAAGAGATGTGCGCACACGATAGGTTATAAACAAAGATTATTGAGAAGTGCATTTGTAATGCCCATTCCATTAATGTCTGATGTGGTTAATGAACATTAAAACAGCTCAATATCCAGCCAATAATACCGGTAATTTCTTTTTTGTAGTATTTATACGGCTATATATTTCAGTAAAAAAATAATTTATTTCTTACTCATTTTGTTATTAAAAGCGCCTGAAACGTATTAATTTGGCGGTATTAGTCAAATTTGATAGTATTTTAAACAAATTTGAAACTCCTTTTTTACCCCGATTGCTAAATTCGTTTCCGTTGATTTAACCAGATAAAGAAATAACCTGAAACAAACTAAAAAAAACAACTAACCAGACAGCAGCAGGAGATCATGAAAAGAAGAATCACCTAACTATGCGCATCAGCTTATATGCTTTAAGCACAATTTACAACTAACCAAAATCAAAAAATGAAAAGAATTATCATATTAATTGGCTTACTCTGCTTTTTTAAAGGATTACAGGCCCAAAATGTAGTCACCGTAAAAGGCGTGGTAAGAGATGGAACCAACCAACCCATTCCCGGGGCTACAATTACAGAAAAAGGAACTAAAAATGTCACGGTTTCTTCTAATTCAGGCGCTTATCAAATCAGCGTTAAAACCGATGCCGTATTGGTTTTTAGTTACCTGGGCACAAAAACAGTCGAACAAAAAATAAACGGTCGCACTACTATTGATGCAAAACTGCAGGATGATGTAAACAACCTGAATGATGTAGTGGTTATCGGTTACGGACAAACCGTTCAGCGTAAAGATTTAACCGGAGCTATATCATCATTAAAAGGAGCGGAGATTGCAAAAACACCTGTAGCCAATGTTGCCCAGGCCTTACAAGGGCGTATGGCAGGTGTGCAGGTAACCATGCCAAGTGGCGATCCGGGTTCTACGCCTCAGATAAAAATACGTGGTGGTTCGTCTATTACACAGAGCAACGAACCTTTATATGTGGTTGATGGTGTGCCTCAAACCGATGGTTTGGCATTTTTAGATCCAACCGATATCGAATCGGTTGATGTAATGAAAGATGCCGCTTCAACAGCTGTTTACGGTGCAAGGGGCGCTAACGGGGTAATTTTAATCACCACAAAACAATCCAAAGGTGGCAAAACCACGATCAGTTACGATGGCTATGTGGGTGTGCAAAAGGCACCTAAGTTTTTACCGGTACTGAGTCCGTACGAGTATATGCTGTATATTTATGAAAACTCAACCCGTGATGCTACCAGGGCACAGAAGTTTCTAAGCACTTTCGGCACTTTCGAATCGCTTGCTGCTAATTATGGAAACAGGGAGGGTATTAACTGGCAGGATGAAATATTTGGCGGAACAGCTTCAAGCCAGTATCATAAAATCAGTGTAAACGGAGGTAGCGGCGATACGAAGTATAACTTATTCTATTCACGTAACGTAAACGATGGTTTAATGCTTAAAAGCGGCGCCAATCGCGATATTGCTAAATTAACGGTAACCAATACACCGGGCAAAAAAGTAAAACTGAACGGGATTGTTAATTACTCTAACCAGAAAATATATGGTTCGGGCGGTACCCAGGAAGGTGGTAATGCGCGCCTGAGCATGTTACAAACCTTATTGCAATACCGTCCGGTAAATTTGCCAAACGTTTCGGATATCGGTTTAATAGATGATGTTTTAGACCCGCTGGATGATCCCGGTAACCCTGCCTTTCAAAGTCCGATTGTAACCGTAAATACCCGTCTGCGCGATCAACGCATCCGTTCGTTAAATGCAAGTGCTACGGCCAGATATGCCATCAGCAATAAATTTACTTACAATGGTTTGGTAGGCTTTACCAACACCTCGAGGGTTGATAAAACTTTTAACGATTCAGAATCCATTACGGCAATCCGGAATAAAGGGGCATCAGGAGGCATAGCTACTACTTTTAATAATCGTTTCAATTATAATAATACCCTTACCTATAGCGATGTTTACGGTAAAGACCACAAATTCGATATTACCGTAGGGCAGGAGTATATTTATAACTATTCGGAAAGTGTGAATGCCGGTGCTACCAATTTTCCCAATGTAAATAGTGGTTGGTATAATCTGGGCCTGGGTACCGTCGCGGCTTTCCCTTCATCTTATGCCGAAGAAGATAAACTATTGTCGTTCTTTACCCGCGCCAATTACAGCTATAAAGGCAGGTATATTTTAGCCGCAACATTAAGGGCCGATGGTTCTTCTAAGTTTGGCGAAGAAAACAGATGGGGCTATTTTCCTTCAGGCTCTTTTGCCTGGAAGGTAACAGAAGAGCAATTCATGAAGTCGTTAAATTTCCTTTCTGATTTGAAACTGAGGGCCAGTTATGGTACCTCTGGTAATAACCGCATTGCCAATTATGCCGCTTTGGGTATTTTTACTTCTGGCCAATATGCCTCGAATAACAGTATTTTACCTACGGTATTTCAGAATAGCTTAGCCAATCCATCCCTGAAATGGGAGGCCGTTAAAGCCACCAATATTGGTTTAGATATTGGTTTGTTAAAACAACGCATTGCCTTAACTGTCGATTGGTTCGATAACCGCTCTAAAGACTTGTTATACAATACCCGTATTCCGGCCAGTGCAGGTTTTACCCGCCAGTTTCAAAATATTGGTTCTACTTCAAGCAGGGGTGTAGAGTTTACCTTAAATACCGTAAACATTAAAAAATCAGACTTTAACTGGAGCACCAATTTCAACATCACATTCAACAAAACCAAAGTGTTAAAATTAAGCGATGGTGAAAATTCGTTAATCACCAGCAGCTATAACAACAGCTATCAGGATTACATTTTACAAGTTGGGCAGCCGGTAGGTACCATGTTTGGTTACCAGCAGGACGGGCTTTACCAGGTAAGCGATTTTAATTACGATGCTACGGCTAAAACTTACAGCTTAAAGCCGGGAGTTGTTCAAGATGCGCTTGCCGTACAGCCAGGTTATATCAAATTTAAAGATCTTAACGGCGATGGAAAAATTACCGATGCCGATCGTACTATCATTGGCAATGCCAATCCTAAATTCTCGGGAGGTATTAACAACACATTTGCCTATAAAGGTTTTGATTTAAGCATATTCCTGAACTTTACCCAGGGCAACAAAATTTTTAATGCCAATGTTAAGAATAACTTAGCCATTGCCAGCGATTTTAGCAATAACCTGGCTTTTCAGGCCGACAGATGGAGGACTATTAATGCAGCAGGGCAGGTGGTTACCGATCCGGCAGAGCTAACAGCACTTAATCAGGGTAAAAACTCCGTTGCATCTATACTGGGTAATACCAGCGGGCGTATGTACGATAGCGTAATTGAAGATGGTTCCTTTCTGCGCATAAGCAATGTAAACCTGGGTTATACTTTCCCGAAAAGATGGCTCGAAAAGGTTAAAATAGCCAATGCCAGAATATACGTTACCGCTTATAACCTGCATGTATTTACCAAATATTCGGGTTACGATCCGGAGGTTAGTGTTATTGATAATGCGCTTACACCAGGTGTAGATTTTAGTGCCTACCCAAGACCGCGATCATTTGTAGCGGGAATTAATATCTCTCTATAACCAAAATTATATTCCGTTATGAAAATCTTAACATCCAAAATAAAAGCTTGTGCGCTGGCCACTGCGTTAATGGCCGCATCGTTTAGCTCATGTAAAAAAGCCACCGAGGCCAATCCATATTCATATTTTACTACTTCCAATTTTTTCAGCACAGTAGATGAAGCCCAGCTGGCTACTACAGGCGTTTATGAAATTATGAAATACCCATCAACTTATGCCTGGTATGTACCCCTTATTTATGATAACGATTCGGATATCCAGTTTATAAGCGATGGGGTTACTCCCGATTGGCGAATTATTCCGCATTACCTGGGAATTCCGGAAACGCCATTTTTATACGAAACCTGGAGTGCCTTTTACAATGGTATTGACCGGGCCAACCTGGTAATAGACCGGATCCCGAAAATGGATGTCTACAATAGTGGCAGCAGCGATCAGAAAGCAGCCTTAAACAGGATGCTGGGCGAAGCTAAATTTTTACGGGGTTTCTACTATTCCGAACTGGTAAGGTTATGGGGCGATGTGCCTTTTAAACTTAAAAATTCAGAAACAGGTGATAATTTAAAATTGCCCTTAACCGACCGTTATCAAATCTATACACAGATTATTAAAGATATGCAGGAAGGAGCAGATTTATTACCCGCTGCACTGCCAACCGATGAGCGCGTAAATAAATTTGGTGCCAAAGCCATCCTGGCCAGGGTTGCCTTAGCTGCAGGTGGCTATTCGTTAAGGGCCGATGGAACCATGCAAAGACCAGCCGACTATAAAACCTATTATCAACTGGCGCAAACACAGATTAACGAGGTAATTGGCTCAGGACTGTATGCCCTGAATCCAGATTATTCGATGGTTTTCAAAAATCAAAGCATACAAAAGTTCGAGCCCAAAGAAAGCCTTTTCGAAGCAGGGGTTTATACCTCTACGTTGGCCACAACCAATCAATCCAGTTATGGAACCTTTAATGCCCCGCAAACTGCAGGTAGCACTACTTCTCCTTATGGTACTACGCAAAACCGTTGCTTTGTAACCAAAACTTTTTACGATACCTTTAAAGATGGCGATTTAAGAAGGGATTTTTCGATTGCCAAATATAGCCTTGATGCTTCTGGTAACCGGCTGAGCTTGCTTACCAACAACCGGATTTGGGCACCAGCCAAATGGAGCCGGGAGTACCAGAACAATTCTAATTTGGAACGCGTAAATACAAATATTAATACCGTATTGATGCGGTATTCGGATGTATTGCTGATGCGCGCCGAAGTTGAAAATGAATTAAATGGAGGACCTAATACTTTGGCTTACGAGGCCATTAATACCGTACGCCGCCGTGCTTATGGCCAGGCACTGGGCGGAAGCAGGGTAAACGTTACCCTTAGTAACGGCGGCACTGGTTATACTGCCATTCCGGTAATTAAATTTACCGGTGGGGGCGGTAGCGATGCATCAGCCGTGGCTACCATTAGCGGTGGCAAAATAACGGCTATAACCATGTTAAACAATGGCTTTGCCTACACATCGGCTCCTGCAATAACCATTACCAATACTGGTACAGCTACTGGGAGCGGTGCTACAGCAACGGTTACTTTAATGGCGCCCGCAACTGGCGTAGATTTGCCGGCTGCCTTAAGTCAATCTGCTTTCTTTCAGGCAGTGCAGGATGAACGTGCCTGGGAACTGTGTTTTGAGGGCACGCGTAAAGCCGATTTAATCAGATGGAATGTGCTGGCCGATAAAATTAAAACAACCCAGGCTGCCTTAAAAGTAATCAACTCGGTTTATCCATATAATGCAGCCAATAATTTTGTTGCTGGTAAGCATGAGTTATATCCCATTCCGCAAAATGAGAGGGATGTAAACAGTGGCATTACCCGCAATAACCCTAAATATTAAAATTAGTTAATCATTGCAGCAGCTATCCCATCAGGTGAAAGATTTAAAGTGCCCGTGATATGGTGAGATAGTCTGCTTCATTCGTTCCGTATATTTATACTATGAAATTCATTCTGGTTTGCCTCAGCTTCCTTATTGGCCTGCAAAAGCTTTCTGCCCAGCAGCAATCGCGTCCAAATATTCTGATCATTATGACCGATCAGCAAACGGCCGAAGCCATGAGTATTGCCGGTAACAAGGACCTGAATACCCCGGCTATGGATAAGCTGGCCAAAAATGGGGTTCGGTTTACCAGGGCTTATTGCGCACAGCCTTTATGCACTCCTTCGCGTACCGCCATTTTTAGTGGTAAAATGCCTTTCGAAACAGGCTTTGTAGGCAACGCAACCGAAAAAGACGGACAGTGGCCCGATAGCCTGCTCATGATGGGTAAAATATTTCAGCAGGGTGGGTATCAAACTGGTTATGTGGGGAAATGGCATTTGCCGGTACCCACTAAAAAGGTGAGTCAGCATGGTTTTACCTACATCGAGAACACCAATTTCTTAGATTATAACGATGGGGCAACGCCCTCTTTTTGCGCGCGTTTTATTAAAGAGAACAAAGAAAAGCCATTTTTACTGGTGGCCTCATTCCTCAACCCACACGATATTTGCGAATGGGCCCGCGATGAAGATTTAAAAATGGATGTACTTGAAAATGCCCCGCCTGCAGATCAGTGCCCGCCACTGCCGGCTAACTGGCAAATTCCAGCTAATGAACCCCAGATTGTACGCGATCAGCAAAAAACAGTAGGCTTACGTACTTATCCATCGGTAAATTATACACCCGAAAAATGGCGCCAATACCGCTGGGCCTACAATCGTCTGGTAGAAAAAGTAGATCAGTACATTGATCAGGTATTGTATTCGCTCAAAAAATATGGCGTAGAAAAAAATACCATCATCATTTTTACGGCCGACCATGGCGATGGTTATGCCGGGCATAGCTGGAACCAGAAACAGATTTTGTACGAAGAAGCCGCTAAAGTTCCTTTTATTATTGCTAAGATGGATGGCTCATTAAAACCCCGGACAGATGAAATGCTGGTGTGCAATGGAACAGATATTATCCCCACAATTTGTGGTTTAACTGGTATTCAAAAGCCTGCTTACTTAAAAGGTTTGGATATTAGCAAGCGATTAAACAATCCAGCTCAAAACCTGCGCGATACACTCGTTATTGAAACTGATTTTGCCGATAACGAACAACTGCTTGGCATTAACGGACGCGCCGTAATTACCAAAGATTTTAAATACATCGTGTACAATAAAGGAGCGATTAAAGAGCAGCTGTTTAATTTAGCCAATGATCCCGGCGAGATTAAAAATCTGGCGGTCGATAAAGCCTATAAAAAGAAACTGATTGCTATGCGCAACCACCTTAAACAATGGTGTAAAAGCAATGGCGATCAATTTACAGTAGCCCTATAATTTTCTTCCAGCTACCGGTTTATTGCTTGTTAGAAAGTCAGAGGCCCGGAGACGGAGGTCGGAAGTCTGGGCGTTTAGGATATCGCCCATTGCTTAGGTGTCTGAGGTGGTCGAGTGAGTTTAGAGTTTAGAGTTGGGAGTTTGGAGTTTGAGGGGGATGTCGCTTGCTACTCAGGTGTGCTTAGGTGTCTGAGGTGGTCGAGCGAGTTTGGAGTTTGGAGTTTGGAGTCTGAGAGGATGTCGCCCGCTACTTAAGTGTTCTTAGGTGTCTTAGGTGGTGAAAAAGCTTAAAGACTAAAGCTAAAAGCTTGGTGCCCTTAGGTGTGCTGAGGTGGTGGATAGTCGTGAATTTGGTGTTCGGAACAGGGTCGTCGGTGTTCGGAACAGTGCCATCGGGGTTCAGAACGAGGTCGTCGAGGTTCGGAACAGGGATAGTCGGTGTTCTGAACAGTGTCGTCGGTGTTCGGAACGAGGTCGCCGGGGTTCGGAACGGGGTCGCCGGGGTTCTGAACGAGGTCGCCGGTGTTCGGAACGGGGTCATTGGTGTTCGGAACAGTGTCATCGGGGTTCGGAACAGGGATAGTCGGTGTTCTGAATAGTGTCGTCGGGGTTCTGAACAGTGCCATCGGGGTTCTGAACGAGGTCGCCGGGGTTCGGAACGGGGTCGTCGGTGTTCGGAACAGGGTCATCGGAGTTCGGAACGGGGTCGTTGAGGTTCGGAACAGTGTCGTCGAGGTTCGGAACGAGGTCGCCGGAGTTCGGAACAGTGCCATCGGGGTTCTGAACAGGGATCATTGGTGTTTAGAGATACAAAAAATGCAGCTTTGATTTCGATTAGCATCTCGATTAAAGTAGATCTTTCCCCCTTTGAAGGGGGCAGGGGGATGATAATTGAGATAATGGAATATGTAAAATGGACTATGTAATAAAACACCCAACTTTGTATCCTCTGCGTTTTTTTCCTTTGTGTACTTTGCGGTTAAAAGAAAAGTCGGATGTCGGGGGGCGGAGGTCAGAAGTCTGGGTGCTTAAGATATCGCTTGCTACTTAGGTGTTCTTAGGTGTCTTAGGTGGTGAAAAAGCTTAAAGCTGAAAGACTAAAGCTAAAAGCTTGGTGCCCTCAGGTGTTCTTAGGTGTCTTAGGTGGTGAAAAAGCTGGAAGATGTAAAATGGACGATGTAATAAAACACCCAACCCTGTGTCCTCTGCATCTTTTTCCTTCGTGTGCTTTGTGGTTAAAAAGAAAGCCGGAGGTCAGAATGTGAGCTGTTCAAAAAACAGTTTCATTAATAATGATAAATGTTTAAATTGATGCAGTAAAGCCAAATACATACTTTTCTAAATCGGGCATCAGCTATGTTGAAGGAGAATAATTACGGGATGATAAAAAATATTAAACATCAGATCAGAAAAGGCTGTGTATGCTTTTGCGCTGCATTAATCCCCTTGCTTGTGTTTTCGCAAGCTGCCCTGGCACAGGTAGATGGCCGGCATTTCAGGAACATTTCTGTCGATAAAGGCCTTTCGCAAAGTACCGTTTTTTCGATTAAACAAGATAGCCTGGGCTTTATCTGGATGGCCACTCAGGATGGCTTAAACCGGTATGATAGCAAAGGTTTTAAAGTTTATCGTCCGGTAGATGGCGAAAAGAACGGCCTGCAATCACATTATATCCGTTGTTTGTTTGTCGATCATAAAGGCCTAATGTGGATTGGTGGCAATAAAGGCGTTAGCCGTTATAACTATGCATCAGACGATTTTGCAAATTATAAGTTGCCCGGTAGCCTGGGCGAGTGGTATATCTCATCTATTACAGAAGATGCAGCCCATAGCATTTGGGCGACTACCATTACGGGCAGTGTATTTAAGCTTACAGCTGGTGCAGCACAGTTTAAACCCGTTAATTTCGATGCCATTGAACATGGTATAAAAAAGATTACCTACATCAGTGCCTGGAACAAAAATATGTTAATTGGTACCGATGTTGGCCTTTTTGAGTTTAGCGGACAAGGCCACCGGCTTAAAAAGTTAAACTTAGGTGTAGATAAACCGGCCATCAACGATGTAAATATCGACGGCAGCAATTTGTGGGTGGCCACAGAAGGCAACGGACTCATTAAATACGAAAGCCAAAATGCTAAGCTTACTTTTTTTACCCATCAATCTGCCCAAAATAGCATTGCCGATAACAATGTCAGGTGTATTGGCAAAGATGAGGAGGGTAATTTCTGGCTGGGTACATTTAAAGGATTATCTGTTTTAAATCCCAATACCAGCACTTTAGAAAATTATTATCACCAGATTTCGCAACCTTATACCATCAGTCAGAATTCGGTGCGTTGCTTTTTTAAAGACCGGCAAAACGGCATTTGGCTGGGTACATTTTATGGCGGGGTTAATTACTACCACAAAAGCGATATCAAATTTAACCTCTTAAGTCAGAATACCGGCCGCTTATCTTTAAATGATGAAGTAATCAGCGTAATTAAAGAAGATGTAAAGGGCAATTTCTGGATTGGTACCAATGATAAAGGTTTAAATTACTGGAACAGGGCTGCCAATACCATCAGCTATTTTACCAGTAGCGAAAGCAATGCCAACAGTTTAAGCTCGAATAACATTAAAGCTATCGCCTTTGATGATAACCAGAATTTGCTTGTAGGTATGCATAACGGTGGTTTTAACATCTTAAATCCTGCAACCGGTAACGTAAAGCGATATCGCCATAACGAGCACGATCCCAACAGCATTGCCGGCGATCTGGTTTATGCCATTTTGAAAGATTATAAAAGCCGGATCTGGATCGGTACCCGCTCGGGCCTGGATCAGTTTATTCCCCTGAACCAGACTTTTGAACATATCCATTTAGACAGGGCAGGTAAAAGGCCTGCTTCTGATGATATTACATACCTTTTTGAAGATAGCAAACACCGGATCTGGATCGGAACTACCAACGGCATTACACTTTTCTATCCCGATAACCTGCTTTTTGATAACGACCTCGCCAGGCAGCTGCACGATGAGGTAATTAGTTGTATTACCGAAGATAAAAAGGGGAGGGTTTGGATTGGTTCGCGTGAAGGACTGATTTTATACGATGGCGGCCGGCAAAGCTTTGTAACCTATAAGGATAGGAAAGATTTTGTTAAGGGCACTATTTATGGCCTGCAGCCCGATAACGAGGGTAATTTGTGGGTTTCTACCAATCGTGGGCTTATTCGCTACAATCCCGATACCAAAACAACACAGGCTTTTGACGAAAGTGATGGTTTACAGAACAATCAGTTTAACGATTATGCTTTTTGTAAGGCAAAAGACGGGATGCTGTTGTTTGGTGGTATTAAAGGCCTTTCTTATTTCTATCCATCGGGTATTAAGCAGCAGCAATTGCCCCTAAAGTTAACGTTTACCGGCCTGGCTGTTTTTAATAAGAACGTAACCAGCGGCGACGATACCAAAATACTCGATAACCATATCGATCAGAGCGACGAACTCAAATTTGCTTCAGCGTACAAACAATTTACCATCTATTTCAATACCTTCAATTATATTTCAGCAAACAGAACCCGCTACCTGTATAAATTGGATGGTTTGGATAAAGACTGGCTAAGTACCGAAGATTTAAAAATAACCTATAATAACCTGAAGGCGGGCAGCTATAATTTTCTGATTAAGGCCCTGGGGCCAAATGGCGAAACCAGTGCGGTAAGGTCGATGAAAATAATCATTTCCCCGCCCTGGTATAATGCTACCTGGTTTTACCTGCTCCTGTTGGCGCTGGCAGGTACCGGCAGTTACATAGCCTATCGCATTATTTCCGAAAGGATTAAGGCTTTGCAGCAGCTTAAATTAGAGCGGGTTGATAAAGAGCGGGTGCGTTACATCAATCAGGTAAAAATGGATTTCTTTACCAATGTATCTCACGAGTTAAGAACCCCGCTTACCCTTATTCTGGCGCCACTGGAAGAGCTGATTAAGAAACCTTCGGCCGATAAGTTAATTACAAAGCGGCACGAAATGATGCTCATTAATGCCAAAAGGCTTTATAACCTGGTTGATCAGTTGTTTGAATTTAGGAAAACAGAAGCTGGCACACGGAAACTCAAAGTAGGTAAAAGCGATATTGTGAGCTTTATACATGAGATTTACGAGTCGTTTAAACCATTATCAGAAAAGAACGAGGTGCAGTACACCTATTACTCCAGCGAAGCGAAATTAGCCTTCTACTTCGATAGTGATGCCATGGAGAAAATACTGTTCAACCTCTTGTCTAATGCATTCAAGTACACGCGTGCACATCATAAAATCAATGTCGAACTCAGTACTCAAAACAATTATGCCCTTATTACCGTAACTGATACCGGTGTGGGCATTGCTGCCGACGAAATAGCCAAGGTTTTCGATCGCTTTTATCAGGTTAACAACCAGGAAATGAATTTAGGCTCGGGCGTGGGGCTGGCTTTTACCAAAAGCCTGGTAGAGTTGCACCACGGAACAATTAAAGCAGAAAGTGAGCCTGGAAAGGGAAGTCGCTTTACCGTTGCCATTCCGATGGATGATGCCGCATATCAGCATGATGTAAGAACTGAAGCTACCCGTTACGAACTTTCTATTGTTACCGATGAAGAAGCCCTCTCCGGAAATAACGAGCCTGATACCGATCAGTTACTAACCACTGAACCTGATGAAAACGATGGGCAAAGAAGCAAACTGCTCCTGGTTGATGACAACAAGGAAATTTTAGATTATCTGCAGGATTATTTTAAAGAAAGTTATGACATTACCACTGCTTTTGATGGTAAAATGGCATTGGACATTTTAGAAAAAGAACAGTTCGACCTGGTGGTAAGTGATGTAATGATGCCCGAATTGGATGGTTTGCATTTTTGTAAAAGATTAAAGCAGAATATCAATACCTCGCACATTCCGGTGGTGTTGTTAACCGCCAAAACAGAAGTGAGCCAGCAAATTAAAGGCCTTGAAATGGGTGCCGACGATTACATGACCAAACCTTTTTCGGTAGATATGCTGGGTGCGAAGATTGCCAGCCTGTTAAAATCGCGCAAACGTTTAAAGGAATATTACAGCGGAAACAAAGAGGTTGTGCCTCAGAACCTGGCTTTTAATACGCTCGATGAAGAGTTTTTAAAAGAAGCGATTGAGATTGTAGAAAAATACCTCTCCGATTCAGACTTCTCGGTAGACAAATTTAGCAGGGAGATTGGCATGAGCCGCTCAAACCTCTATTTAAAATTTAAAGCCATAACAGGCGAATCGGCAACTGATTTTATCAAACGGATTAGATTTAATAAAGCGGTCGAACTGATGCAGAGCAAGCGCTATACCATTGCACAAATTACCTATATGTGTGGTTTTAATTCGCCCTCGTATTTTTCTACCGCATTTAAGCAGTATTATGGCTGCATGCCGAGCGAGTATTTTGAGAAGAAAAGTCAGTAAGAAAGCCAGATTATCTTTTTTTAACCAATAGCCCTATATTCAGGTAAGCAATTTAAGCTTGTTATGGCTTATATGGTTAAAAATTAGCCTTTAGAATCAGTAGGGTTTAAACCAACATGCTTTTTTTATTGAAAATGTGTTATTGCAAGCGGTAATTTCCTAAATTGCTTGCAAATTTATAATTGATTGAAAGCAAATCCCGGTAATAATCAATTTTGGTCTCGTTTATTGCAGGGCGATCGCCAGGCTTTAAATGAAATTTATCGATTACATGCAGATGCCTTGTTTCGGTACGGGATTCGCTTGTTACATGATGAAAACGCAGTTCAGGATTGCATTCACGATCTTTTTCTAAAAATATGGAGCAACCACGCCCGGTTAAGCGATACCGATAACGTTCGCTATTACCTCATCTCTTCATTAAGGAATACCATCATTAACTACCGAAACCAGCAAGGTAAAATTGAGCATCAGGAGTTACAGGAACGTGATGGCTTTGCCATGGATTTTACCGTAGAATCTCAATATATTTTAAAAGAAGAACAAACTGAAAAGGCCCAAAGGCTTGCTGAAGCAATGAATCAGCTAACGGCCAGACAAAAAGAAATTATTTATCTGCGCTATTTCGAAGAACTCAGTTATGATCAGATTGCCGAGATGATGGATCTCAGCAAAAAGGGTACCTATAAGCTGAGCGCCAGAGCACTGGAAGCATTAAGGGAAATTCTGCAGGTTGAAAAAGCAGTGCTCATTGCGCTTTTGGTATCGTTAAAACATTGATTTTATTTTTTTCTGAAAAAAAATCATTTTCCGTGGGGTAATTATTTAACTTCTGCTGTTTGTATAGTTGAATGGTTAAAAACCATGAATCAACTATGCCAAACTCAAACTACAATAACTTCAATTCAGAAGATTTTTTAGCTGATGCTGATTTTTTGCGTTATGTCAAAAAAGCAAATCAACAGGATGTACAATTTTGGGAAAGTTGGCTTAAAGATGAGCCTGATAACAAAGCCGCATTTTTGCAGGCCAGGCTTCAGCTGCAAATCATTTTAAGCAGTAAGGATCGGGTTATTTCTGCTACTCAGGCTGATGCTTTGTTAGATCGGATTAACCAGTCTATTGATGGCTTGGTACACAAACGCCGTTTACGCATCCGTCGCATGATCTGGAGCTCAGGTATTGCGGCAAGTTTACTTTTGGTCCTTTTTGGCGTTTGGTTTTTCAACTCAACAGTACATATTAACACCACATTCGGCGAATCAAAATTAGTGTTGCTCCCCGATGGTTCTGAAGTGCGTATGAATGCAAATTCATCGTTAAGCTATCCAAGGGCATTTAAGTGGACTAAAAACCGTATGGTGTTACTTACGGGCGAAGCTTTCTTTAAAGTGAAACATTTTAACCAAAATCCATCAGCTGTTAAAAACGGAGAGCTGTTTATAGCGCAAAGCAATAAACTTAAGGTTGAGGTTCTGGGAACGGTTTTCAACCTGAAATCGCGGCCTAATGTAAACGAAGTTACTTTGATTAAAGGTAAAGTAAGGGTTAAAGCCATTGCCAGTGGAGAAGCGCGAATACTGAAGCCCGGAGAAATGGCAAGACTTGGTACAGACAGCAGGTTTATGGTAAATGTTACCACTACAGTACCTCAAACATCATGGATTGGCAACAAAATATTAATGACTCAAACCCGGGTCGGAGATATCATTGCCGAATTTGAAAACCTCTACGGATACAAAGTGATTTTGCCAGATACCACAATGGCCGATAAAAAGATTGACGGTACTATTTCAACCCTCAATAGAGAAAGCATGCTCTTTGTGCTTAAAAATATTTTAAACGTAAACGAAAGACGAGAAGGAAAAACCATTTACCTGGAAAGACGATGAAAAACTAAGTTTAATAAACCAATACTAACTAACCAACCTAAACAATTTAATGAAACAATTTACACAAACCCTAAAAAGGGGCATTGTGCTTATGCTTGTGGGCGTTTCTATTGCTGTGGGTGCTTTTGCACAGCAAAACAGCATCCCCCTGGCTGATGCACTTAACCTGATTGCGAAAAAGTACAATGCCAAATTTGCTTACGAACACCGCATTGTTCAGGGCAAAACAGCAGATAGAAATGGAGCATCAAAAGCTAAAAACCTGGAAGAAGCACTTAAAAATGTATTGTATCCAAATAATTTACTGTTTTTATATGTAAGCGAAGGCAACTATACCATCGTAACCCGGGATACGAAAACCAGCTTATCGGTGATTATTGAACCGAATGCTGCAAAAGTAAACGATAAATCGAATGAGCACTATATAACAGGCAAGGTAGAAGATGAGAATGGTAACCCCATGCCTGGGGCTACCTTAAAAACAAATGCTACCAATCAAACTTTTTTAACCAATTCCAGTGGCGAATTCGCCATGTTTGTGAGTCCTGATGCAACAGAACTTAGTGTTTACTATCTGGGCTACGAACCCTTCTCGCAAAAGATTAACGCCAATACCAAAAGTTTAAGAATGGTATTAAAAGCTGCTGTTAATCAGCTGGAAGAAGTAAATGTGGTTTCTACCGGTTATCAAAAAATATCGAAAGAAAGGGCTACCGGAGCGGCAACAGTAATTACGGCCAAAGAACTTGAAAAAGTACCGGTTCCAAATGTACTTTACCGTTTGGAAACCATGGTGCCCGGTGTAAAAATAACTCTTAATTCGGGTGATAATAGTTTTGTGTATGGCAATACCATGAATGCTATAAATGGCGGAACACGTACCCGGGGTACCAGCGATTACGGCATGACCGTACGTGGCAGGAGCTCGTTGCCAGGTCCACAAAATGCAGAAAGTTTTCCTTTAATCGTTATCGACGGGGCCATTTCTGAAAACGATATCTCTACTATTAATCCAGACGATGTAGAAAGTATTACTTTCCTAAAAGATGCTGCGGCCGCTTCAATATGGGGTGTGCGTTCCGGAAACGGTGTAATGGTAATTAATACCAAAAGAGGAAAAAACAATCAGGCACCAGCTATCAATTTTTCTGTAAATGCTGCGGTTTCCAATCATCCAGACTTAAATAAGTTACCACTCATGAATGCTGCCCAAACCATTGCTTTTGAGCAGGAACTGGTAAACAAAAACTTAATTATTGCGCCAAGTAACACTACGCCAATGGGGCAGCCATTAGCTACCGTAACCGATTTAACCTTTAAGCTAAGGGCTGGAACGATTTCGCAAAGTGACTATAATGCCGCCATTGCGCGTTATTCAACAATGGATAACCGCAGTCAGGTAGCAGATTATCTGTTAAGACCTGCCAACAACCAGGTGTACAATTTTTCGGTAAGCGGTGGCAATAATTATTCAAATTATTTTTACTCTGCTTCTTATGCCAATGAAAACCCCTATGCAGTTGGAAACAATGGTCAACGGCTTACGGTTACATTAAACAATACATTCAAATTATTTAAAGTAGCAACATTATCAACCAATGTTAAGGGGACTTTCTTAAAGTATAAAAATAATGGCATTAGTTTAAATACTTTATATGCACCATCGGCTACTGCATTTATGCCTTACGATCAACTGGTTGATGATAATGGAAATCGTGTTGCTTATTCAAGAAGGTATTATGCCGGCTGGGTAAATACTTTATACCCTAAAGGGTTTTTAAACTGGGGTTATAATGCTTTGGATGAAGTTGAAAATGCCGATAACACGCAAAAGGATAACAACTATAGTGTTAACCTTAACTTAAGCGTTCCGGTATTTAAAGGGCTAACGGCCAACGCATTTTATGCAAATGAGTTTGGGTTTAGTAATGCCCGGAGGTATTATAATGAGCAAAGTTTTTATTATCGTGATTTTGTGAATGGTTATACACCAATACCTACCACAGGCAACGCAACCAATAGCATTGGACTGGCTAAAGGCGCAGGTATTTTAAATAGCCAGAATACTACTGCCAATAACTATACGCTAAGAGGGCAATTAAATTACGACCGCACATTTGGTACCGATCACCAGGTAACGGCCATTGCAGGTAGCGAAATCAGGGAAACCAATGCCGGACAAACCACGGGTACACTATACGGTTATAACACCGGAACTGGTTTATCGAGACCGGTAGATTTTTTCACTCCATACCCTACAATTGCAGGTTACAGTACCTCATTGAGTGGATCTTACCCAACGCTTCAAGATAAAAAAAGGAGGTTTTTATCTTATTACAGTAATGCTGCGTATACCTACAAATCAAAATATACATTGTCGGGTAGCGTGAGGTATGATGATTATAATAATTTTGGGTTAGACCGCAGTTTCAGGGCAACTCCGCTGTATTCATTCGGTGCAAAATGGGATGCCTACAAAGAGACCTTCCTGAAGAACGTTTCGTGGATCTCGAATTTAAGTTTGCGCGGAACCTATGGCGTAAATGGCAATATCTCTACACAGCTATTCCCTTTTACCTGGATTTCTGTTGGCGCTGCCGATCTGACTACAGGCTTGCCTTATGCGAGTATTATTTCGCCTGCTAACCCGGAGTTGAGGTGGGAGAAAACTTACATGAGCAATATCGCCATAGATTTCGGTTTCCTGAAAAACAGGTTGTCGGGCTCGGTAGATTTTTATCATAAAGATGGAAAAGACCTGCTGTACCAATTTCCGATTAACGGTACTTACGGGGTAACTACATTAACCCGCAATTCGACAAGAATGACCGGTAAGGGAGTTGATGTTGCCCTGAACGGAATTATTTATACCACAAAAGATTGGGATATTACATCAAGGCTTAATTATGCCTATAATACCAATAATGTAGAGGATACGCGTTTTGTTCCTACATCAAGTTTTTATGCCAACCCGGCTTATGGCTCGCTGTTAGCCGGCTATCCAAGCGATAAAATATTTGTTTACCGCAATGCAGGTTTAGATGCAACCGGGATGACTTTGGTTTACGATGAAAACGGAAATAAAGTGGCTGCTAACCAAAATGTAACCAACGTAGCCGCACTGAAATATGCAGGCAGGAGTGCACCCAGCCATTTTGGAAGTTTCATTCAGAGTGTAAGGTACAAAGATTTTACCCTGATAGCAGTTGCCAGCTACCAGTTTGGAAGTGTATTCTTAAAGCCTACCGCAAGCAGTTACTCCAGCTCCAGATTAGGGGTGAAGTATGACCTGCACGAAGATGTAGCAAGTAGATGGCAGAAAGCAGGTGATGAAGCAATCACAAACGTGCCCGGAATGGCCGGTACTTTTGCCGGAACCAGCTTGTTGCGTTATCAGCAATCAGATATCAATGTTTTAAAAGGAGATTACATCCGTTTAAGAGAACTTTCATTGAGTTACAGGATTCCGACAGAAAAAATTACCAGTAAAATAAAAGGAGCAACTTTTGGTTTTAACGTACGCAATTTAGGCCTGATCTGGACAGCAAACAAAGCAGGGTTAGATCCTGATGTATTGCCGAACCTATCCAGCACTACGCTAGGTTTACCGCCAACTGTTTCGTATAATTTTTCGCTTAACCTAAACTTCTAAATTCAAAGATCATGAAAATCAATTATAAAGCTATCGTTTTAGCTGCAACTGCATTGATCTTTGCAGGTTGCAAGAAATTTGTAGAAATCAAAACACAAGGTAATCTGGTGCCTAACCAAACCATCAATTATCGTTATTTACTTAACAATACTTCTGGTTTCGAAACCAACCCCAATTTATTCGACTTTGCTGCTGATGATATCAACATTACAGATGCTACACAGATGACCTCGCTCTCTGGTAGTGCATTTTACTATTACTATGTGGCTAGCTATACCTGGCAGCCAGTATTTTATGTGGCAGGCAGCACCAATGAAAATGACCTTAACTGGAATGCTTCATACGCTGTTATTTTAAACTGCAATACCATTATTAATGAACTGCCGGGAAGCGATGGTACCCAGCAAGATAAGGATGCACTAATTGCTGAGGCAAAGGTGCACCGTGCAGATGCTTACCTGACTTTAGTAAATGCTTATGCGAAGCCTTTCAATGCATCAACAGCCGGTACCGATCTGGGCCTGCCTTTACTTACCGTTCAAACGGTGAGTCAGAGTTTAAAACGTGCCTCGGTGCAACAAGTGTATACCCAGATTATTGATGATTTAACATCGGCTATACCAGCTTTGCCCAATACACAGGCGTACAATACCTTGCCCAGTAAAGCATCAGCTTATGCCGAACTGGCCCGTTGTTATTTGTATATGAATAATTATGCTGAGGCAAACCGCTATGCAGATTTAGCACTTGCTTTAAGAAATACCTTAAATGATCTGGCAGCCTATACAGCTACCTCAACCAATTATCCACGCCGTATTGCCGATCCTGAGGTAATCCTGTCAAAAATTACCAATGGTGGTACAATGGCTTATACGCCAACAGCCTTTAAATTAAGCGATGAGTTGTTAAGCTTACTGGGTACTGCCGATCAGCGCTACAATTTGTTTACCGTGCCTGGAGCTACCATTGGAAGCGGCTACACCGGCAGGTTTTTTTACAAAGAACGTTTTGTTGGCGAAACCAGAAATGTTGGTCCATCGGTGCCCGAAATGATGTTGATTAAGGCTGAATATTATGCCCGCAACAATGATGCTGCAAACGCCATGTTATGGGTAAACCGGCTACGCGAAAAACGCTTTAAGGCAGCAGATTATGTAGCAATGACAGCAACATCGCCGGCAGATGCCTTAACAAAAGTAATTGAAGAAAGGCGCAGGGAATTTTTTGGCAGAATGCTGCGCTGGTGGGATATGCGCCGCTTAAAAAGCGAGCCGGCCTTTCAAAAAACCTATACCAGAACCTTCAACGGAACTACCTATACTTTAGCACCAAACAGCAATCGTTATGTATTTCCGATAGCCGAATCGTTGAGGCAGTTAAATCCTGAACTTGAAGCAAATCCTTAATTAAAATAACAGAAAACCATAAATGAAAAAAAGTATCATCATTGCAAGTGCCATTTCGGTACTTGCAATTTACACCAGCCGGGCACAGGAAAATTTTTCTTTAACGCCACGTGCAGCTGTTCCCGGAACTACCGTAAAAGTAGCTTACAATCCGGCCAAAACCGTACTTAATAATAAAAAAAATGTGAGTGCAGAGGTTTACCAGTTTCGCAACTATAAATGGAAGAAAGAAGAAATCAAGCTGACTAAAAAAGATAGCCTGTGGACTGCCGATTACATGTTGCCAGCTGATGCAGCCCTCGTAGCCTTTAAGTTTAAAAGTGGCAAGCTCTCTGATATCGGGCATGCTTATGGCTGGATATTATCAGATAAGGATGGGAAAAATATTCCTGGTGGCTACGCCGGATGGGCTTTTTTGAGGAACGGTTCAGTACCTGAATTTTTCCCTGACTATACCGATAATAAAGAAATGATTGGCGATGATGTGGTGGTTTACTGGATGGAACAGCAGGTAAGACAACATCCGGCAACCAGAAGATATATCGCTTACCCATGGCTCAAAGTATTAAATAAAATCGATCCACAAAAAGCGCAGACACAGGCCGTAAAAGATATTGCCTACCTGAAAAATCTTCAAAACTTTACGGAGCGTGATCTCGGAGATATTAAAAAGATTTATGCAGAGGTGCTTAACAATAAAGTGGCAGCAGATTCTATGTCGAAAGTAATTGCAGGAATCGATTCGGCGGCCATTAAAAAAGCAAACCCCGATAAACTGGCTGCCTTTAAAGCCCTGGGGTCGGAACGCGATTATAAAAAGGTACTGGCGCTGAATATTAATTTTTTAGAACGCTATCCATCCGAAAAAGCCGACAGAACTTTTGATCAGAATAACTGGATTGATTACTCCAGGATTTACAGCACCATAGCGATTATTGCCTCGGTAGAAAAGGATACGGTTACCTACAAAAAATACCTGGCTAAAACACCTTTTGCCAGTTTATCTACCATTTTTTATAAATGCATGCAAGTGCCTTACGTTTCATTAAAAACGTTTGATGCACAACAGGCTTATGTGTACGCCCGTCCGATAGTTGATCGTTTTTTTCAGTTTAGCGATGAAAAACCTGAGCATTTTATGGATGTGTACTTCGATAGCATGCCTACTTATGCCGATATATTGATGCATTTGGGTAAAAATGAAGTGGCGTTAAGCCTGGCAACTTCTACCCAGCAAAAATACCAATATGAAAAAGCTACCCTAAACGAACTGCAGGCTGTTTTATTAGAAAAGTTGGGAAAAACGGATCAGCTACAACAGGTGCTGGAAAACAGTATGCGCAAAAATCAAATGAGCCCGGTAATGTTGGATATGTTGAAGAAAAGTTATGTGAACCGTACCAAATCAGAAAACGGATATCAGGCCTATCTATCTACCCTGAAAGATGTGAAGCTCGATTCGGCATTGGAAAACAAGGTAAGGCAATCGATGATTAAAAAAACTGTTCCAAACTTCAATGTTAAAAGTAACCGCAACGGCAAAATGGTTTCATTAAATGATTTGAAAGGAAAAGTTGTTGTATTTGATTTCTGGGCTTCATGGTGCGCGCCTTGCAAGGCTGCATTTCCGGGGATGAATATGGCAGTGCAGAAATACAAAGACGATAAAGATGTGGTTTTCTACTTTGTTGATACACAGGAGAAAATGAAAGACTACGAAACTTATGTTAGTCAATATTTAAAAGACCACAATTTTGATTTTAATGTATTGTTTGATGCAGATGCTAATTTTTCGAAAAGCTATGGTGTAGGCGCCATTCCGCATAAAATGGTTATTGATAAAAACGGGATGTTGCGTTTCTCGGAAGTAGGTTACATGGGAAGCCCGTCAGAACTGGTTGATGAAATAAGTATGATGATTGAACTGGCGCGCAAAGGAGAATAGTATGAGAAAGTTGATTTTTGTAGTAACCTTGCTGTTTTCGGTAAATGCATTATACGCCCAAAACACCGATGTAACATTTAAAAACGGAGATGGAGCCATTACTTTCGGAGGAACCTTATCTGTTCCTGCTGCTGAAAAAAATAGCGGTAATGCAGTTATTTTAATTTCAGGAACGGGTAAGCAAGATCGGGATGGGAATATGGCGGGCCACCCATGGTTTAAAGTGCTTGCAGCGTACCTGGTTGATAAAGGTTTAACCGTATTGCGTACCGATGATCGGGGAGAAGGTAAAACGACCGGGAAATATGAAACTGCCACCACTGGCGATTTCGCAAAGGATGCACTTTCTGCAGTGGCTTATTTAAAATCCAGAAAGGAGCTAAAACTCAAAAAGATCGGCTTATTGGGGCATAGCGAAGGTGGTGCCGCAATTACCATTGCTGCGGCAGCATCGAAAGATATCGCATTTTTGATCAGTTTATCCGGATTGGCCACAAATGGGTACCAGGCGCAGATTTTGCAAAATGAAGATATAGTCGCTGCAGCCCCCATACCAGACCGCGATAAAAAGCGCTACAATGAAATTAATGAGCTGATGTTTAAAACAGCACTGAAATATGCTGATTCATCGACATTAGATACCATGTTGAACCGGGCATATGCCGCCTGGAAAGTAAAAGATGATGCGCTAATCAAATCAGCAGGGGTTGAGTTCGATCATTTCCGTTATCCGATTTACAGTTATGTAAATAATGCAACGGGGCCATGGTACCGTTATTTTATAAAGTATGATCCTGCACCTTATCTTGCCAAAATTAAAGTGCCGATTCTGGCCATCAATGGCAGTAAAGATATTATGGTTAATCCGGCTGTGAATTTGGCGAACTGGAAAAAACTATCGGCCGCAGGTGGGAATAAAAATGTAAAAACCATTGAATTACCTGGGCTTAACCACCTGTTGCAACACTGCAAAACGTGCCAGATTCAGGAGTACAAAGAAATCAAAGAAGATATTGCCCCAGAAGTATTTTTAGAAATAGGAAAGTGGCTAAAGGAGCAGAAAATAATTAATTAGTTAATGATGACTGTAAACGCGGTTGACGGATGTCGCCGCGTTTTACAATAAATCAAGGAAGGGAAATAAATTTTGGATGAGTATATCCTAATTAAGCGGGAGCCTGAATGAAAATGTACTGCCTTTCCCGAATTCACTGTCTACCCATATTTTTCCCTGGTGGCGTATTATAATTTCAGCACACAGGTACAAGCCTATTCCGAAACCAGAGATAGTGCTGTTACTTTCTACACGGTAATAGCGCTCAAACAGCTTTTGCTGATGCTCTGGCTTAATTCCAATTCCCTGATCAGTTACACTAATGGTAATGTGATCGTTTTCAGTCAAGTAGCTCATTTTAACCTCACTTCCGGGCATCGAATATTTAAAAGCATTGCCCAGGAGATTTTGAAGTACCTGGCCTATTTTGTTCCGGTCTGCATAAACCATTACCTCATCGGTAACAGATAGGTTAACCGGATAACCGGTAGTTAAAGCTACGGTTTCTTCACGTACTTCTTTCAGCAACGCTGTTATTTCAAATGCCTGCTTATCAATGGCAATCTTACCCGATTCCAAGCGGGAAACATTTAAAAAGCCATCAATCATCCGCGTCATGCGTTTAACCTGGTTTAATGATTTTTCAATCGTAGCAAGCATTGTACTTTCCTGATTGCGGTTGGCGTGGTGCTGCAGCAATTGCAGATAAGCGTTTATCGAAGTAAGCGGCGTTTTAAGTTCGTGGCTCGCCATGCCGATAAAATCATTCTTGCGTTGCTCGTCTTCTTTTTGCTCGGTGATGTCTAAAACAGAGCCAATAAAGCGCAAAGGCTTATCATGAACATCAAAATAAACCTGTCCCTTTGCCCGTATCCACCTCAATCGTTTATCTTCATATCCAATCGTTCTGTATTCTATATCATAAATGCCGTTGCTGGCCTGCTTGTCAAAAACATAAGCCAAAACCGAATTTATCCTGTCTAAATCTTCCGGGTGGAGGTTTTGCAAAAAATCGCGCTCAAATTCTACCTCATCTGAATGGCTGATTCCAAATAATAGCCTGCAGCGGTCGTCCCACTCCAGGCGGCCGGTAACCATATCCATATCAAAAGTACCCAGTTCTGCAGCCTCTTTTGATAACCTGATCTGTTCGTAAGCCTTTTGAAGTTTATCTTTAGATTTGACATATTCGGTAACTTCAGTAGCCGTTTGCATCAATCCAACCACCTGTCCGTTTTCTTTTAGCGGCGTATAGGTCAGGTCATAATAGCCTAACATCGATTCACCGTTCTTTACCAGTGTAATGCCAACAGCAGGTACATGATGCGTAAGCCCAGTGCGGTAAGCATAAAACAGTTCGTCTACTACGTGTTGCCCAACCAATTCAGGTATCGCCTCAAACCAGGTCTTCCCCAAAACTGAGGCATCCCTGCCAATCAAATTCAGCATCGGCTCGTTGATCACATCAAAAACCATATTTTCACCTTTAGTAATCAGCATTGCAACGGGAGAGGAGTGGACCATATTTTTAAACCATTCGCGGCTCCGCTCAAGCTCTGTCCAGCTCTCTAACATTTCGTCCTGCTCAGGATTATAGGTTGAAGCTTTTAAAGAAATTGAATCTCCGGGCGTATTGAACTGATTTTCCTCAGCCATTTGTATGTACTCGATGCTTGGACGTTTTACAATAGTTTTGGCATCGCCTAAGGCTAGATTGTCGGCAAGCGCTACATCCATTTGATCTGCTGAACGTGCTGTTTTAGCCATTAACCAAACTGCGATTTTTGATTCGCCTGAAGTCTCTTTGACCGCGCTGGCAAAATAGCTATAGCCTGAAAACGGCGCTATGCTTGCTTCCAGCTCCGGAATTTGTATCGGTAGCGAAGCTATTCCAGGAGCTTCTGTTAACTGAAGGAGAAAAGCCGGGAAAAACAAAGATACATCCTGACCAATGATATTGCCGAAATGTTTACCCTGAATTTCAGCACGATTTTCATTCACCAAATCCAGAAATTGTTCATTGGCAGCCTCCAGCTTCAGATTATTGGAGTCAATAATACATACAGGTATAGGTGCAAGTCTGATGAAATCGGAAGTAATGGTCTTGTTCTGCATTTGGATGATCCCCTTAAATACAAAAGTAATCATTCTGATAATTTAGTCAAGCCAGTCAGCTAATTGATACGGTCATGTTGATATTTTATCTTAATCGCATTTAATGTGGCGAAAAAGCATAGATTTGGAATTAATCACGCCATACTATAACCATATTTTGTCTGATTTCTTTTTTCCGCTTATTATCATCCTGGGCATGAGCTATGCTATACTTGCAAAAAAGCTAACCATTCCGGCTTCCTTTACCGGTGCTATCCTGGGCTGCATTATTTTCCTGGCTTCGGGTTATACCGGGTTTGCAATGATGACTACGTTTTTTATTTTGGGCACTTTGGCCACTTCGTGGAAACGGCATCAAAAGCAGGCATTTGCCAGTAAGGAGGAAACCAGAACAGGGCGATCTGCCTTTCAGGTATTTGCCAATGCAGGTGTTGCCGGTATTGCAGCTGTACTGGCTATACTGTTTCCACAGCTCAGCAACCTCATGTTGCCCGCAATGGGCGCCGCTTTTGCTTCTGCTACAGCAGATACACTGTCGTCAGAATTGGGTATGGTTTACGGACGAAGGTTTTTCAATATCATCACTTTTAAAGTTGAGCAATCCGGATTGGATGGCGTAATTAGTCTGGAAGGAACTTTAATTGGTATGTTAGGCAGCAGCTTTATTGCAGTAATTTATGCGCTGGGTTTTGGCTGGAATAACAGCTTTTTCTTTATCATAATTGCCGGTACCATTGGCAATTTAACCGATTCTGTGCTGGGTGCCTTGCTTGAACGGAAGGGGAGTATAGGCAACAATATTGTGAATTTTTTGAATACCTTAATCGCAGCCTTGGTATTACTGGTGCTAATCAAGGCCGGAACCTGCTAAATTAGCGGTATTGTACTTTTTCGAGTATAGAAACTGTTTGCGACAGGTTCTGAATCATTTTATCTTTGAGTTCGATGGTTTTGTTCTTTTCGCTCAACAGGCTTTTTAATCTTTTAATCTCCTCAGCCGAGGCCTTTATCTCTTTTTGATTGTGGTCTGAAAATAACTTTCCCTTTTCATAGTAGCTGAAAAAGTTATAGCCCAGTATTTCGCTTACGGTAGCCAGCAACGCCACATCCAGGCTGGAGCTATTGATGATTTCCTGTGCCTTATTTTTACTGATGGCCATTTTTTCGGCCAATACGGCAACAGAAATTCCCTTGGTTTTCATTTCCTTCCAGATCATCAATCCTATGTGTACACTCATTATCGTCTCCGTTTTAAAATTCAAATTACCAAAATGTTAATCAATCCCCGAAAAATTCCTGTTAATGATAACCAGTCTAATTATATTCTTGGTTTAGGCTGTTGAGGAAAAAGTAGCATCGATCTGCACTAATTGGAAAAGTGTTTTTGAAATCCCTGGTTTGATATTTAGTAAAATACCTCCGTTTCGCTGAAGCTAATTCCCTGATTTGTAAACAGGATTGGTGGAGCGAATTTATTTAATGAGCGAAAAGGGTCTGAAACAAAAAAGCCTCGATTTTCATCAAGGCTTTTCGTTCGATTTTTGTTTTGTACTCGGGGCGGGAATCGAACCCGCACGCCTTTGAAAGCACAGGATTTTAAGTCCTGCGTGTCTACCAGTTCCACCACCCGAGCATTAGCCGCTACCGATCTCCATCGGCTTGGTTAATGTTAAAATAAATGCCTTCGGTTAGGAAGGCATTTATTTGGAGCGAAAGACGAGATTCGAACTCGCGACCCCGACCTTGGCAAGGTCGTGCTCTACCAACTGAGCTACTTTCGCAATTTGAATACTGATGTGTTGTATTCCGTTGGGGTTGCAAATATAGAAATATAAATATCACAATCAAAAATAATTTTACTTTTTTTGCTTCAAATAGCAGGCTGAAGGGCATTTTTCCTCGAAATAACACATAGAAAAAGCATTATTTTTTTATGTTTTTGAGCTTAAAATTAAAAGATTATCAGTGAGTTAAAAGGAGGTTTGATCACATAGGTAGTGGAGTTTTTTAGGGGTGAAAAAAAATAAAAATATTTTTTCTACAGGGTATAAAAAACAGCAAAACTGGTGTTTTGCTCTCCCTTTCTTTAATAATAAATTATTTTTTTGATTAATATTGGCTCCTGCTAAAAGATAATTTCCTAAAAAAAACTAAAATAAAAATCAATCAGCCATGAAATACCATACCCTTGTTAAAGCATTTTGCGATTTAAGTCCCGATGAACTTTATCAGATTATGCGGTTGCGGATTGAGGTTTTTGTGATTGAGCAAAAATGCTTTTATCAGGATGCTGATAATAAAGACCAGCATTGCCATCATTTAATGCTTTTTAAAGACAATGAGCTGGTAGCCTATGCACGAATCGTTCCGGCAGGACTTTCTTTCGAAGAAGCCTCTATTGGCAGGGTAATTACCAGTGCGCAGGTAAGGGGTACAGGAGCAGGCAAGGTTTTAATGGAAGCAGCTATGCAAACCTGCAGGCAAATTTTTGGCAATGTTTCCATCCGCATTGGTGCCCAAACTTATGCCAAAGCATTTTATGCCACACTGGGTTTCGAGGCATCTGGCGATGAATTTATGGAAGATGGAATACCGCATATTGAAATGGTAGCCTATCCTTTATAAATAACAGGACCTACAAATGACTTGCCGCTACGCCAAAGGCTTTTTTAAAAGCAAAAGAAAAATGCGATAAATCTTCGAAACCTAAATCCAGATAAATATCCGTTGGCCTTTGCTTTTTCTCTTCAACCAGAAAACGGGCTTCCTGCAGCCGTCTTTGGGTTAACCAGCGGTTTGGTGTTTGGCTAAAGATTTTTTTGAAATCCCTTTTAAAAGCCGATAAGCTACGTCCGGTAAGGAAAGCAAAGCGTTCTAAGCCCACATTAAACTTATAGTGTTGTTGCATAAAAGCTTCGAGGTTTATTTTGCCTGGAATGCCAAAGTCAAACAAAATATCCGATAATTCGGGTTGCAGTTGTAACAGGATGAGCAGCAGTTCTTCGCGTTTGGCATCTTCGAAAGCCTTATCCATCTGGCCTGTTTCGGTGTAATAAGGATCTAACGAAAGCAGAAAACTATTAATTAATCTGTCCTTCTTAATTTTAATAAAAGCATCTTTCGACTGGTAGTTTTGAAATGCAAAAGAATGCTTTTTCAAGAAATCCCTTAAAAATACTTCGTCGAAAATGAAGACTACCTTTTCAAATTCATTGTTATCTCGTTGCTTGTTGTAGCGTGCCAGCCGGTTCTTGCGTACCATACAGCATTCGCCGGCTTTAAGCTTATAGTGTTTATGTCCATCGTAGCCGTTCATGGAGCCTTTAGCGAGAAATATAAAAAAATGTTCGGCTATAAACTGCTCGGGCGAAACTGCCGGGCCAACAAAGCAGGATTTAATTTCTGTTATTTTCATGCAGTAGGGTTCTACCATTTAAAATATTTCACGATTTAGCCTGCGACTTAATGTCGCTGACTTCGAGAATGGGTTTATCGTAGCCCTTGGCTACACATTGGATCATCGCCAAACCTACTTCGCGCATGGTGCAAATCCAGTTGGGGAATAGGAGGTACCATAAAAACGACAAGGCATCAAAGATATGGTAAATAAACCTGACGTTTTTTTGCCCTTTAACCGGTCGCATAAAGCCCGGCCTGAAGTTATAAACGGCTTTAAATGGCAGTTTAAGCAATGCATTCTCCGTACGCCCCTTTACGCGGGCCCACATTACTTTGCCCTGTTCGCTACTGTCAGTCCGGTTGCCCGAAACGTATATGAAAGTCATTTCCGGTTGAATGTTTGCAAGTGTTTCGGCAAATGGTACAACAAAATCGTAGGTTTTGCGGGTAAACGAAGCCTCATCTTCGCCAACTGAGCTTACGCCTGCACAAAAGAAACAGGCGTCGTAAGCCATTAGCAGGCTGTTGTAGTTTTTAATTTCAGCGAAATCTTTAACGAGCAGTTCATTTAATTTTGGATGCTTCAGGTTCAGGGGCTTCCGGCTAATGGCCAGCACCGCTGTAACCAAAGGGTTTTCGAGGCAAACCAACAGAACGCCTTCGCCAACTAAGCCGGTGGTGCCGGTAATGATTATTTTCATGCTGCTTCTATTTTACGATACCTAATTTAATTAAACTATTTGCAGTCGCCAAAATTGCCTCATCGGTGCTGCGGGGTTTCCAGCCCAATAGGTTAATGGCTTTTTCGCTGCTGGCGCGTTTCACCATGCCTAAATAAGGGGCAACTGCTTTCAGTTTTGGATTAAATATACTCAGCAATTTAATCAGCCAGCTGGGTAATTCAGCTGTGGGCACCTTAGCGGCTTTTTCGCCCAGATTTTTCTTCAGTACTTTTGCAATATCAATCAACGAGTAGCCTTCACCAGCTGCCGCAATAAACCGCTGACCATTGGCCTGTGGTAAGGTCATGGCTTTAAAATGTAAATCGGCTACATCGCGTACATCCACATAGGCCGATATGATTTTAGGACAGGCTTTCATTTCGCCATTGAGCATTTGTCTGATGCTCTGAATCGAGTGCGAAAAATCATTGGAGAGGACAGGACCTAAAACACCTGTCGGGTTAACCACTGCCAGTTCCATGCCTGCACCTTCGGAGGCGATAAAATCCCAGGCTGCCTTTTCCGAAATGGTTTTCGATCTTTGATAAGGGGCTACCGTATCATTTAAAACCGTCCAGTCTGCCTCTGTATAAGGCTTAGTTTTTACCGTACCCATGCCCACCGCACCAAAGGCCGAGGTTAATACCACTCTTTTTACGCCGGCCTTTTTGGCTGCGCGCAATACAAAAAGTACCCCGTTTTTAGCCGGAATTACAAAATCATCTTCGGTAGTGGCATTGGTATAGGGGGTAGGCGAGGCCACATGGATTACATATTGGCAGCCTTCAACCGCTTTTTCCCAACTGGATTCATTTTCCAGGTCGGCTTCGGCGAAAGATAAGTTATCGAAATTATTGATGCCACCTTCACTTAACATTTGTTTTACCAGATCTGCCTTCTTGAGCGAACGAAGTGTAGCCTTTACCTGGTATCCATTATTTAATAACGCAATCATGCAATAAGAGGCAATAAATCCTGAGCCTCCGGTTACCAAAACTGTTTCTTTGTTTTTCATTTTTCAAAATTTGATGAAACAAAGTTCGGCAATACATCATCAGGTGGGTTTGTTTAAAAGTCCAGATTTTTTATTTAAAATTCTTTTTGAATATAGTTTTTAAGAAATTTTACCTATGGCCAAAGCCTGATGGAGTTGTCAGTTAATGGGTTTTATGTTTTCATTATCAGTCTATTGTGTAATTTAGAGGAAAATCAGGTAAAAATTGAAGTTTAATTGCACTATAGGTGAAGTCAAGCAAAAAAACAGCTCTTTAGAATTATCTGGTATAGCTTCAGGAAAATTGTTGTAGAATGGTGCTTGTATAAACTAATTAGAAGAGATAACCGGTAACAACATTATATTTATAGATAATCTTTTATCATGCAAAAAACAAAAAATCGTTTCAAAATCTTATCGCTTGCAGTAGGCGTATTATTTCTTTCTCAATTGGCTTCTGCACAAAACACAGGAATGAATGAAATGTGGAATGGAAATGCTACTGCTAAATTGGATGATAATGCCCGTGGAAAAATCTTTAAAGAAGGGCGCTATGCCATGTTTATACACTTTGGCTATTTCTCACATTTGGCAAATGTATGGAAAGGTAAAACCTATTACGGAATTGGGGAATGGTTGCTCAATAAGAATATGGCCGGTGCGCCTGTAGATGAGTATATGCGTGGTGTTAATGATTTTAACCCAGCCCGGTTTAATGCAGATAGTATAGTGGCTGTAGCTAAAGATGCAGGGATGAAATACATCATTATTACGAGTAAACACCATGATGGGTTTGCCATGTTTCACTCTAAGGTTTCAAAGTTTAATATTGTAGATGCAACACCGTTTAAACGGGATATAATGAAAGAGCTGTCTGTGGCCTGTAAAAAAGGCGGAATAGGATTCGGGTTTTATTATTCTCAGTATCAGGACTGGACTACGCCAGGTGGTAATGGCGGGCCGCAAAAGGATGCTGATGGAAAGGCCGTAGATTTCGATGCATATTTTAATAATCGGTGCCTGCCAGAGGTTGAGCAGATTACAACTGATTACGGCCCCTTAGCGTTGGTATGGTTTGATACCCCTGGAGATATTGGGAAAAAATATGTAGAAAAACTGGTAGATGTTGTACATAAAAACCAGCCGGGAGCCTTTGTGTCTGGCCGGGTAGGACATGGTTTAGGTGATTATAGTACGTTAGGTGATATGGAAGTACCCCGCAAAAATGTTCCGGGGCTTTGGGAATCAGTTGATGTTACCAATGATTCGTGGGGGTATGCCTGGTATGATGAAAATTGGAAATCGCCCAAAACCATTTTAACCAACGCACTCTCTACCATAGCCAGAGGTGGTAATTATATGCTTAATATTGGTCCTAAAGGTGATGGGACGGTACCACAGCCAGCTGCTTTGGCCCTAAGAAGTGCAGGGAACTGGATTAAACGCTATCCTGAAATTGTATATAAAAGCGGCCGGTCGCCATGGGGGCATGCGCTGCCTTGGGGCGATGCAGTAACCAGAGGGAATTCCATTTCTTTATTAATTTATAATTGGCCAGCTTCCGGAAAGTTGTATATCCCGGGGCTTCAATCAGCAATAAAAAATATGGCACTTCTTAATAACGGGAAGAGAGAAAGTTTAGCTTATAAAAAAGGAGATAACAATTGCTATATTGTGAATATTCCGGTCAAAGCACCAGAAAAAATGGTGTCAGTAATTGAGATAAATCTTGCCGGTTTACCAAAAGCTGATGAAACACTGAATATTGATCCACAAATGCCAACTGTATTGGAGGGGGTATTCGCAGTAGCCAATGATCAGGTGAAAAAGAGCGATGAGCATTGGATGGAAAAATTTGGTGAGTGGAAGCATGTAGATCGATTCACCAACTGGAATCCCTCAGGAGATGCTACCTGGACAGCAGATATTTTGAAGCCCGGCTATTACCAGACACAACTAAATTATAAAGGGGAAAATAAAATTGTGTGGCGAATAACTGTAAACGGAAAACAATTTATTCAGAATCAACAAAGTGCATCTTCAGTATATCATTGGTATCCAATGGGCTGGTTACACTTTGATAAGCCAGGACGTTACACCATTTCTGTTTCCTTACAGGAAGGTAAGGGTAGTACCTCAAGTTTGGCAGGACTTCAACTGGAACCAGTAGCTTTTTAACAAAAAAGCCTCGATTTTCATCAAGGCTTTTCGTTCGATTTTTTTGTTGTACTCGGGGCGGGAATCGAACCCGCACGCCTTTGAAAGCACAGGATTTTAAGTCCTGCGTGTCTACCAGTTCCACCACCCGAGCATTAGCCGCTGCCGATATCCATCGGCTTGGTTAACTTTAAAATTAAATGCCTTCTGGTAGGAAGGCATTTTTTTGGAGCGAAAGACGAGATTCGAACTCGCGACCCCGACCTTGGCAAGGTCGTGCTCTACCAACTGAGCTACTTTCGCATTTACAAAACTGATGTTGTTGTTTCGTTTTGGTGATGCAAATATAGGCAGATTTATATATCTGTCAAGAGATTTTTTATTAAAAATTTAATATTTAGTTTAAACTGCTGGCTTTCAGTACTAGTAAAATTAAATCAGTTTCAAATCCTTTTGCCTGAAGATAGCTCATCAGCTTCATTTTTCTTTTAAAGGGATCATTTTCGCTCAAACTTTCTGCTTTTTTTACTGCCAGTTTTTCCAAAGTGAGTAGATAATCGTCTTCATCCAGGCTATAAATTGCTTTTTGCAGCAGCTTATCCGGAACACCTTTCAGTTTTAAACCCTGTTTAATTTTAACCCGACCCCAGTGTTTGATGTTAAATTTTCCGGAAGCGTAATTCAGGGCAAACCTTTCTTCATTTAAAAAATTGTTCAGAATCAGGTCTGTAATAATTTCTTCCAGTTCATCGCCCCGCATACCCAGCTCTAACAATTTACTGCGCACTTCCTTTTGCGAGCGCTCCTGATACACGCAAAAACTTTCGGCCTTGGCCAATGCCTGCTTTTTATCTAATATTATACCCTCTTGTTTACCGCTTTTCATAATTATTTACTGAAATTCGTAAAAATATAAACGATTACCCTATTTTCTGAATAAAAATAGCATGCAGAACCCCATATATACCATTGCCAGAATAGCCGAAATTTTAAAAGCAGATGCTAAATTAATTGATAGCGAGGTGGTTATTCAGTATTTGGTAATCGATAGCCGATCCGTACTTGTTCCTGAAAATTCGATCTTTTTTGCGCTAGCAGCGCATCGCGACGGGCATGAGTTTATTAAAGATGCTTACGCCAAAGAAATCCGCAATTTTGTTATCACCGACGAAAAATACATTGCCCAATATCCTGATTGTAATTTTTTAAAAGTTAACGATGCTTTAGCAGCCTTGCAGCAACTGGCCATTGAGCACCGCAGACAATTTAACCTTAAAACCATTGGGATTACCGGCAGTAATGGCAAAACCATCGTGAAAGAATGGTTATACCAGTTGTTGGCAGCCGATTTTAATATTGTAAAAAGTCCTAAAAGTTATAACTCGCAAATTGGTGTGCCGCTTTCGGTGTGGCAAATTGATGCTGACCATACTTTAGGGATTTTCGAAGCTGGTATTTCGGCAGTAAATGAAATGGAAAGCCTTGCTAAAATTATCCGGCCGGAAATCGGTATTTTAACCAATATTGGCGAGGCACATGCCGAAGGTTTTAGCTCGAAGAAGGAAAAGCTCACTGAAAAGCTGAAGCTTTTTAAAGAGAGCGAACTTTTTATTTATTCGCCTGAATATGTAAGCGAAGTAAGTTTTAAAGAGTTACCCGGTAAAAAACAATTTAGCTGGAGCAGTAAACAAGCGGCCGATTTACAGGTGATTGCGGTGGAGCCGATTGAAGGTAATTGTTACCTGAGGGCCATTTATCAAAATCGTGAAATAGAATGTTTATTGCCATTTAAGGATAAGGCTTCGATTGAAAACGGCATGATTTGCTGGGCTACCTTACTGGCCTTGGGATATACGCCTGAGCAAGCCGATCTACGTTTGGAAAAACTGAGCCATGTTAGCATGCGCCTCGAGCTTAAAAACGGGATTAACCAGTGTTCCATTATCGACGATTCTTACAGCGCTGATATTTCTTCACTGGCCATTGCCCTCGATTTTCTGAACCAGCAGAACCAGCATGCGCGCAAAACCGTTATCCTTTCCGAGTTATTTGAAACCGGAAGAGACGACCTCGATTTATATACCGAAATAGCTGAGCTGCTTTTGCAGAAAAAAGTAAACCGATTGATAGGAATCGGTACCCATATTGCCCGTTTTGCTGATCTTTTTAAATTCGAAACCCAGTTTTTCGATGATACCAATGCCTTTGTAGAAGCTTTCCCGGGTTTACAGTTTAGTCATGAAACCATTCTCGTAAAAGGAGCGAGGCGCTTTGAGTTTGGTCGTATCAGCAAGCTACTTACCCAGAAAATACACGATACCGTTTTAGAGATTGATTTGAATGCCATGGTTGGTAACCTGCAGTTTTACCGTTCAAAAATTAAACCGGGTGTGAAAATAATGGCTATGGTAAAGGCCTTTTCTTATGGCAGTGGCAGTTTTGAGATCGCCAATTTACTGCAGTTCCATAAGGTAGATTACCTGGCCGTAGCCTATGCTGATGAAGGAATTGCCTTACGGAAAGCCGGTATTACACTGCCTATCATGGTGATGAGCCCCGAAGAATCTGCTTTCGAGGCGATTATCAAACATCAGTTAGAACCTGAAATTTACGGTGTTGATATTCTGAACAGTTTTATTAATGCGCTTTCTGATTACGATTTTGATTACCCCATTCACATTAAGATTGATAGCGGGATGCACCGTTTAGGCTTTGATCAATCGGAAATTAGCACCTTAACCGGCTTGTTAAAAGATAATGCCAAAGTAAAAGTACAGAGCATTTTCTCGCACCTGGTGGCCAGTGGCGAGGCCGAACATGATGGTTTTACCCAACAACAAATTGAAAGGTTTAATATTATGGCACAACAATTATTGGAAGCATTAACTTACAAACCTTTGTTGCATATTGCCAATACCTCGGGCATTTCGCGCTGGCCCGAAGGCCAAATGGATATGGTACGTCTGGGTATCGGTTTGTACGGTTTCGATTCGGCATTGCCACACAACCGAGGGTTGCAAACCGTTATGGTACTTAAAACCACGGTCAGTCAGGTTAAAACATTGGAGCCTGGCGAAACGGTTGGCTACAGTCGTAAGGGCGTTATGCCCCATGGAGGCAAGATTGCAACCGTAAAAATTGGCTATGCCGATGGCTACAGCAGGGCTTTTGGCAATGGGGTAGGTAAAATGCTCATCAACGGTAATCTGGTGCCTACCATAGGCTCAATTTGCATGGATATGACGATGCTGGATATCACCGGGATCGATATTAAAGCCGGCGATGAAGCTATTGTTTTTAATAAAGAGCATACCATCATGCAATTGGCCAGCGATGTAAATACCATACCTTACGAGATCTTAACCAATATATCGCAAAGGGTTAAAAGGGTTTATTTTTATGAATAACTAATTCATTGGTTCAGTTGTTCAATAGTTCATTGGTGGGGTAGTGACAGCCTTTCCGGGGTCGTCATTTCGAGAAGTCAGTTCTAGAAAAAAACACTAGAATTGGAATGACAGGATCAGCATTAAGGGATCGTCATTTCGAGCGGAGTGCAACGTAGTCGAGAACCACGAAGTGCTCAGCGAAGCTAAATCTAACTCGAAAAGATTTCTCCATTCCGCCACCGGTGAAGAACCGGCCGGCTCCAGTCGAAATGACGATTTTTCTATAGGGCCTGTCAATGGTGGCAGAGTCGAAGAGCTATTTTAACTTTATTGTCTACATAACATCCGATATTTGATGATTTATTTCGGTCGGTGGAACACCAACCGATAGGGTGTGACTATGGGTTTTACTAATGAACCAATGGCTAATGAACCAATGAACAAAAAAAGTGCTAAATTTGCACCATGAACAAAGTAGGGAAAGCCATTTTAAACTATCTGATTAAAGGATTATTAATTGTGGTACCCATTGCCGTAAGTATTTTTATTGTAGTCTGGGCGGTTACCACCGTGGATAGCTGGTTAAACGTAAAGAATGTATTTGGCGTTAATCCACTTACCGGCGAAAGCAGGAACATACCTGGCCTGGGCTTGCTTACCGTTGTTACCATTATTTTGCTGGCAGGTATTTTTGTAACCAACCTGGTTACCGAACCCATGTACAACTGGTTTCAGCGGATGATGCACCGCCTGCCTTTGCTTAATTTCATCTACTCCTCTATAAAAGATTTAACCGAAGCCTTTGTTGGCGACGAAAAGAAATTTAACCACCCCGTACTGGTTGAGGTTGAGGGCGGTTTAAAAAAGATTGGTTTTTTAACGCAGAACGATTTACATAAACTTGATTTACCCGATGAAGTAGCGGTTTATTTTCCGCTTTCCTATTCATTTGCCGGTCAGTTGTGTATTGTACAACGCAATAAAGTTACCGACTTAAAAATGACTGCTGCCGATGCCATGAAACTGGTGGTGAGCGGCGGTGTAAGCGGATTATAAATAACATTCGAAATGATTACCATCTACCACAATAACAGGTGTAGCAAAAGCCGTTGCGCTTTGCAGGAGCTCGAAAAAAGCGGAAAAGAATTTGAAGTAGTTTATTATCTCGATACGCCACCAAACGTAGCCGAACTCACCGCTATTGTAGCCAAACTGGGCATTAAACCTTTAGCACTCATCAGAAAAGGGGAGCAGGCTTTCATCGATAACTATAAGGGTAAAACGCTAACTGATGCCGAATGGATTGAAGCAATGGTTAAACACCCGATTCTAATTGAACGACCAATTGTAATTTCAGGTGATCAGGCCGTTATTGCCCGCCCGACAGAAAAAATACAGGAGATTTTAGGGTAGCTTACGAAGTCTGAAGGAGGAAGAACGAAGGAAAGACTTCGTAAGTTTTAGCCAGGCAGTTAGCTAAAAAATATTCCTAAAGCCAATCAGAAAGATCACCAGAAGCATTAGCCCAAACAAGATCCTCGAATAATACTCGCGGATAAAAAGCCCGGTAAGTACCAGCATATCATCATCAACACTGCTGTGGATGTTACCATTTCCGGCTGATGCACTGAACAGAATCTGTTTATCTTTAAGGTTATTAAGCGACCATCGACTTAGCCAGCTGTTCTGGTAGCGCCAGTCGAACGTTTCGCCAGATGCGAATACAATCCTGGCTTTAAAACCCAGCCAATCGTAGGTAATCGTAGCTAAAGTTTCATTCTGGTTGTTTAAAATCCGGGTTTCAGGCCTGGCAAAACCTTCACTTTTTAACAGGTAAATTCCGGCTTGTGTAGTGGCAATGGCAGAGTTTTGCCATGAACTAAAATTCATCGAAAATTTCAGTTGCTGTTGATCAAATACCTGATAGCTGCTATCAAATAAACCTTTTCGCCAAAATAATACCTGTTCCATCGCCCAAAAGATTTAAAATGACTAACCGTGGTGGCGGCTAATGGTTGTTGTGATAACCGGAACCATGCAGGCAATAACAAAAACTGCACGTTTGTTGTAGACTTGTTTAATAAATAGGCCAGCTATTATCAATAATTTATTATCTGTGTCAGAAGAGATTGCGCCACTGTTACTGCTTGAAGTATACATGATGTGCTCATCTTTGTAATTACTTACAGTCCATTGCGATTTCCATACGCCGGTTCATTTCCATTCGTACTGTTCGCCGGTGTTTAAACTGATTAGCGCTTTCGATTTCCAGCTGTCGTAAGTAATTATGGCAAGCACCTCGTTTGTTTTTTTGTCGATTACCTTAGTTCTTGATTGCCAAAACCCTTCGTTCGCAAATTGATAGTTCTTGTCTTCAAACATACTTTCGGCATTGCTTGTCCACATTGTGAAAGTAATAGCCCCTTTTTGGAGCCCATCTACAAACAAATGAAAGTTTCCGCTAAACCAATCGCTTTTCCAGTTGATAAATTTCGACATCTTAATTGCGTTTATTTTTAGATAGCACTTTCTTTCAGATGTTACATAAAAAAAGTGCTTATTGTTTGTAAGCACTTTTTTCAGTTATTAATTGGCAGTTTTCAGTTAACCGATTTAAACAATTAACCGATTAGCCAGTTTCAGTTACCAGTTTTCAGTTGACAGTTAACCGATTTAAACAATTAACCGATTAACCAGTTTCAGTTTACAATTTACAGTTAACCGATTTAAACAATTAACCGATTAACCATACCAATTGAACCTCTTGCACTAGAAATTCGGCTTCAACACATACTTATCGTAGAAACGGAAAATATGCTCGGCGGCTTCTTCTGCGGTATCAACCAGGCGGAAAAGGTTTAAGTCTTCTTCGTGGATATTGTGCTCTTTCTGTAGCATAGTGCCTTTAATCCAGTCAATTAATCCACCCCAATAATCAACACCTACCAATACAATCGGGAAACGGGCAATTTTACCGGTCTGGATTAAGGTTAGGGCTTCGAAAAGCTCATCCATGGTACCAAAGCCACCAGGTAAAACCACAAAACCCTGACTGTATTTCATGAACATTACTTTACGTACGAAAAAGTAATCGAACTCCAGTAGCTTATTGTGGTCGATATATTTATTGTGGAATTGTTCGAAAGGTAACTCAATATTTAAACCTACCGATTTACCGCCGTTGGTATGCGCGCCTTTATTCCCGGCTTCCATAATACCCGGTCCACCACCGGTAATTACCCCGTAACCACGATCGGTTAATAACTTGCCGCATTGCTCAGCCAATTGGTAGTAGCGGTGGGTTTGGGCGGTGCGGGCCGACCCATAAATGGTAACACAAGGACCGATTTTAGCCAGTTTTTCAAAACCGTCTACAAACTCGGCCATAATTTTAAAAATCTGCCACGAATCGGTTACTTTAATTTCTTGCCAGTCTTTGTTCTCAAAAGCACTTCTGATTTTTTCTTCACTCGTCATATACTGTAATGCTAAATATTAAAATCTGGTTTGGGCATCAGTCTTTTTGCTGATGAACAACAAACCTATAAATGTGATTAAACCATTAATTAAAATCAGTTCAACACTAAAAACATATCCGCCCAATAATGCGGCCGAATTGCTTGCAAGCAAGTAACATAAAAAAGGCGATAATATGCAAACTATCGGTACTAATTTATCGTGAAGGCCGCGTTTTTTTACAAACAATCCAAAACTGTACAAGCCTAAAAGCGGGCCATAGGTATAAGAGGCAATGGTAAAAATTAAACTCACTACTGATGAACTGTTTAGTGCATTAATCACAATAATCACCAGAAACATGAGTACTGAAAAGGCTATGTGTACCGTGTGACGCTTTTTAACGGCACTTTTTTCATCGATATTTTTGGCTTTATCCATGCCTAAAAAGTCGACACAGAAAGAAGTGGTCAATGCAGTTAAGGCCGAATCGGTTGTGGCAAAAGTAGCTGCTGTTAAGCCCAACATAAAAATAATGGCCGGAACGGAGCCGAGGTTATTCAAGGCAATTTCGGGGAACAATAAATCGGTACGTGGTTTACCGGTAATGTGATCTAAAGGAATATCGATGCCGTTTTTGCTGGCATAGATATATAATAATGCACCTACACTTAAAAAGAAAACATTCAAGATGACAAATACACCGGTAAAGGTGAACATGTTTTTCTGTGCTTCTTTAATGGTACTCATACTCAGGTTTTTCTGCATCAGATCCTGATCGAGGCCTGTCATGGCAATGGTTACAAAAATACCACCAATAAATTGTTTACTGAAATAGAACTTGTTGGTGAGGAAATCATCCAAGAAGAATATTTTAGAATAGCTGCTGTTTTTTACGGTTTCAAATGCCTGTGGGATACTGAAATCCAGACTGTTGCAAATAAAATAAATGGTTAAGAAAACCGATAAAACCAGGAAAAACGTTTGCAGGGTATCGGTAATAATAATGGTTTTTAAGCCGCCTTTAAAAGTGTACGACCAGATTAAGGCTAAAGAAATTAAAACCGTTAACCAAAACGGAATGCCATAATTGTCGAATATAAAGCGCTGTAAAACAATCACAACCAGGTACAAGCGTGTGGCCGATCCAAGTGTTCTGCTTAATAAAAATATCGAGGCAGCAGTTTTATAACTGTAGTGGCCCAATCGCTTTTCAATGTAACTGTAAATGGAAGTTAAATTCATCCGGTAGTACAGCGGTAGTAAAACCGTGGCAATAATGATAAAGCCAACTGCATTACCCAATACAAACTGAAAATACTGAAACTGGTTTCCGCTGGGTGCACCAACCTCTCCGGGTACCGAGATAAAAGTTACCCCCGAAAGTGCCGTTCCAATCATTCCAAAGGCTACCAGGTACCATTTAGAGTTTCTGTTGGCAACGAAGAAAGTATTATTGTCTGACGATTTTTGTGAGGTTACAAAGGAAATAATAATCAGTAGCAGGAAGTAGCCAATTAGAAAGCACAATAGGATGGTTGGTGACATAGTTTTGTTTTAAGCTGATAAATGTAAAGAAAACTATTAAATGAAGCAATACATCAAGTCGGAAGTCAGGAGTCCGGAGCTGGAAGTCAAATAGCCTAATGAACTAATGAGCAATGAACGATTGAACGAGTATCAATTTGCAATTGTCAGTTAACCGATTTCAACAATTAACCGATTAAACCTCTCATTAATGACTATTGAACTAATAAACCTTTTCCCTATTTTTGTACTATGAATTTTTCATCCAAACTACTCGAGGATGCAGTAAACGAATTTTCGAAACTGCCTGGTGTAGGACAAAAAACCGCTTTACGCCTGGTATTACATCTTTTAAGCAAAGAACAGGAGGAGGTAAACCAGTTTGGCAATACATTTATTAAACTTAAACAACAGATTAAACACTGTACAACCTGCCATAATATTTCTGATTATGCGGTGTGCGAAATCTGTACCTCGCACAAACGCGACAAAGAAACCATTTGTGTTGTAGAAGATACGCGTGATGTAATGGCCATCGAAAATACCGGACAATATTTTGGCGTTTACCATGTTTTAGGCGGCTTAATTTCGCCGATGGATGGGATAGGGCCTTCTGATTTATTTATCGATGGTTTGGTTAACCGTGTAGCTGCCGGAGGTATTAAAGAAATTATTTTAGCATTAAGTCCCAATATGGAGGGCGATACCACTTTATTTTACCTCTACAAAAGACTGAAAGAATTTAATGTGCCGGTTACCACTATTGCGCGCGGAATTGCTTTTGGTGGCGAACTCGAATATGCCGATGAAATTACCCTGGGCCGTTCGATTGTTACCCGTGTACCTTACGAAACTGCGATGATGAAATAAACTAGTAACAAGTATTAAGTAGCAAGTATCAAGTAGCTAGACTTGTAGTAAGTATCAGGTAGCTAGACTTGTTTAAATGCGAACTACTCAATACTTGCTACTCCGTACTTGATACTCGATACCCCATACTTGCTACTCTATACTTGTACCCGATACTCACTACTTACTACTTGATACTCACCAACAACATAAATGAACTTAAAAGATAAAGTAATCATCATTACAGGCGCATCAAGCGGAATTGGAAAAGCCTGTGCCGAAGAATTTGCCAAACGCGGTGCCAATTTGGTTTTAGCAGCCCGTCAATACGTTACCCTTTGCGAAATTACCGCCGATTTAGAAAAAAAATATGGCATCAGGGCGGTTGCCGTACAAGCCGATGTGAGTAAAGAAGCCGATTGCGAATTGATTATTAAACAAACGCTCGTTTCCTTTCAAAAAATTGATATTCTGGTTAATAATGCCGGTTTATCGATGCGCGCTTTGTTTAACGATCTGGATTTATCCGTGCTGAAAAACCTGATGGACGTGAATTTCTGGGGAACAGTGTATTGCACCAAATATGCCTTACCCGAAATCTTAAAAACCAAAGGAACAGTGGTAGGCGTATCATCAATTGCGGGTTACCGGGGCTTACCGGGCCGTACAGGTTATTCGGCTTCTAAGTTTGCCATGAATGGTTTTATGGAGTCGTTGCGTACAGAGTTGCTTAAAACAGGTGTAAATGTAATGGTAGCCTGCCCCGGCTTTACGGCTTCGAACATTCGTGTAACGGCCTTATCAAAAGATGGCGCAGCCCATGGCGAAACCAGTATGGACGAAGGTAAAATGATGTCATCGGAAGAGGTAGCCAGCATTATTGCCGATGGTATTGAACAGCGTAAACGCACTTTGGTAATGACCAGGCAAGGGAAACTGGCCGTATGGATGAATAAACTCTTCCCGGCTTTTGTAGATAAAAAGGTGTTTGATTTGTTTGCGAAAGAGAAGAATCCGCTGATTAAAGGGTAAAAAGGTTTAAGGTGTAGGGTTTAAGGGTGAGCGCTTAATGTGATTTAATTTGTCTTGATACTTAATACGGCCTTCTTGATACTATTCCAAAAATCCACCCTTACAACAATTTCGTTTATTTACACTAGCGATGCTAAATCCTGATTATGTATAAATCCCTTGTTTTATTAATGCTTTTGTTCCAGACTATACTCGCTTCGGCTCAGGTTAAAAAGGTAAAAAATATAAATTACGCAGGCAATACCGATGAAGCCAATACACTGAACATTTTTTACAAAAACGATAGCATCAAGAGTAAGCCGGTATTGGTTTTTATTCATGGAGGCTCCTGGAGTAGCGGAAAGAAAGAAACCTACTGGTGGCTGGGCCGTAATTTTGCACGCAAAGGAGTGGTTACGGTTATTATCAATTACCCTCTGGCACCAAATGTACAGTATCAAAAAATGGCAGATGATTGCGCCCTAGCGATCAAATGGGTTAAAGCACATATAGCTGATTATTCTGCAAGTTCCGATAAGATTTTTGTAATGGGCCATTCGGCAGGCGGGCACCTGGCTGAACTGATTAATGCCGACCCTAAATATTTTAAAAAGGCAGGCATACCGAATCCGATTAAAGGGGTAATTCTAAACGATCCTTTCGGACTTGACATGCACGAATATTTAACCACTGCCGAAAAAGATCATTTTTATTTCGATTTCATTAGAACCTTTACAGAACAGGTTGAGGTTTGGAAAACCGCATCGCCGATGGAATATGTAAACGAGATCAAAAATCCACACCTGCTTTTTTATGGCGCTAAAACTTATGGTGCCATAAAACTGCAAACGCCAAAACTGTACGAAACACTAAAAGCCAACGGCGTTCCGGTTGAGTTGAAAGAAATTAAAGGCAAAAGCCACGTGCCAATGATTAGCCAGATGATTTTTGGTGGAAACCAGTTATATGAGGATATTTTGAGTTTTATAGGTGCCAGTACAAATCTCAACTATCATTAATGGGCCTTAAAAGAAAATCGTCATCTCGACTGAAGCGCAGCGAAATGGAGAGATCTTTAATTAGATTTCTCGACTTCGTTGCACTCCGCTCGAAATGACGTAATTGCAAAGGAAGTTAGGTGCTTAAACTTGTTTGTCATTTACACCGTTCGCGTAACCTCGTCCAGTTTACTATAATCCATTACCATTTTACCGGCCTCGTTATGATAATACATTTTCTCAAAGCGTGCATCCATTTCAATTTCTTCGTCCTGGTAACTGGTACGTGTATGGATGGTTTGGGCAAAAGTATCATCAAAAGCTTTTAGCATCACAAATACCTCAACTTCGGCCAGTTGCAATTCGATCAATGATTTTTCGAATAAAGGACTCTCTTCCGTAATAGGATGCACCAATGTCCAGTTTAAAGAGAGGATACTGATTTTATCACGCTCCAGATGCAGCGGATAAAAACGTCTTACCTGTTTATCATCAACAATTTCATTGTACGACATCACCATTTGTACTTCCACTTCAATGAGCTGGTTGCGGCGTAAATTAACCAACCGGCACATTAGGCCATGGCCACCTTCGTAAGGGGCTATCACCATTTTTTTGCTGAAACTAACTTTTGAAGTAGGGCGGCTAAAACGGCCATACAATAAACCTGTGGCGAGGGCAAAGGCCAGCAGACCAAGCATACTCTCGAAAGCAGCCAGCACACTGGTAATAAAGCCTTGCGGCGAAATGTGTCCGTAACCTACGGTAGAGATGGTTTGGGCCGAAAAGAAAAAGGCATCAAAAAACTGATCGCGCAGCGTAATGCCATTTGCGCCAACTAAATTTTCGATCCCGATGAGGTTATAAAGTATGGCAAATAAAGTGTTGACCAGGAGGTAGGCCACCAGAATAACCAGAAAGAAACGGGGCCAGCTCATGGTAACCAGGCGTGTGTAAGTATCATCGAATTTAAACCAGGGCAGGCCGGTACGCTCTATATTGGCTGAGCCATCGGGGTTAAGCATGCGCTGATTTTTGGCTACAGGATTGGATCCGAAACCGAAATCATCGTTAAACTGTACTTTTCTTTTAAAAAAGGCCATATATTTTCAGAAAGATTTTGGAATATTAAAAAAGTATATCAATATTTGCTTTATACAAACATGATAATTAAAAACTTAAATAACAATTGGTGGTGGCATAACGAAATTCGTTAGGCATTTCTATTGTTATATATTTTAAAATATTTTATACACAACGAAGAGGATTGCCCGGAAAGCAATCCTCTTTTTTTGTGATATTTTTTAACAACGCCACGTTTCGTGTCTTCACGAAACGGAGTTTAAATAAATGGTTCGTGCGGACACGAACCATGGGATTGAGCAATAAACATGAAAAAGATATTAAACCATTTATTTGAGAACAAAAGCTTTAGCAGGGAAGAGGCCAGAAACATCTTAATTTCCATTTCGGAAGGTGCTTTTAATTCCTCGCAAATTGCAGCTTTTATTACGGCCTATGCCATGCGAAATATTACGGTGCAGGAGTTGCAGGGCTTTAGAGATGCCATGCTGGATATGTGCGTAAAGGTAGACCTTTCTGCTTACGAGCTGATTGACCTTTGCGGTACTGGTGGCGATGGCAAAGACACCTTCAATATTTCTACTTTATCATCGTTTGTGGTGGCAGGTGCAGGTCATCATGTAGCCAAACATGGCAACTACGGTGTTTCTTCGGGCTGTGGATCATCAAACGTGATGGAATACCTGGGCTATAGCTTTACTAATGATGAAGCTACCTTAAAGCGTAATTTAGATGCAGCAGGCATTTGCTTTTTACATGCACCACTTTTTAATCCGGCCATGAAAATTGTAGCGCCAATAAGGAAAGAACTTGGCGTGAAAACCTTTTTTAATATGCTGGGACCAATGGTTAACCCGGGGCAGCCCAAACACCAGATGGTAGGCGTATTTAGCCTGGAGCTGGCCCGCCTGTATGCTTATTTATATCAGGATACCGATAAAAATTATACTATTGTGCACGCATTGGAGGGCTACGATGAAGTTTCGCTTACCTGTGATGTGAAAACCTTTAGCAACAAAGGTGAGCAGATTTTAACCCTCGAGGATATGGGCTTCGAAAAAGTTGATGTAAATGCAATTAAAGGAGGAGATACGGTAGAATCATCGACTAAAATATTTATGGATGTACTGAATGGTGAGGCCACAGATGTACAGAATAACGTGGTACTTTGCAATTCGGCATTGGCCATCCGGACGATAAAACCAGAACTGTCATTTGCCGATTGCTATTACGAAGCAGAAGAATCGCTGATGAGCAAAAAAGCGTTACACAGTTTTAAACAATTACTGGCATGCTAAAACTAAAGGTTTGCGGCATGCGTTTAGCCGCGAATATTGCTGCGATTGCCGGATTGCAACCCGATTATCTGGGCTTTATCTTTTATGAAAAATCTCCGAGAGTAATCAGCGATGTTTCGGCAGAACTAATCAAATACATTCCAGCGGAAATTAAAACTGTAGGCGTATTTGTGAACGAAGACATTGAAACTGTAAAGGAGAAAATAAGCTCCTTAAAGTTAAAGGCCGTTCAGTTGCATGGGAGCGAAACGCCTGAATATTGTGCCGGACTAAAATCAGACTTTCCTAATTTAGAAGTGATTAAAGCTTTTGGGATAGATGAAGATTTTGATTTTTCGGCTTTGGAAGCTTACTCAGCTACAACAGATTATTTTCTGTTCGATACCAAAACGAAGGCACATGGCGGATCGGGCGAAACCTTCAATTGGTCTGTTTTAGACCGATATACTTACACTAAACCTTACTTTTTAAGCGGTGGAATTGATTTGGAGCATACCACTGCTATTAAAAATATAAACGACGATCGTTTATATGCATTAGATATTAACAGCAGGTTCGAAACGGAACCAGGCCTGAAGGATGCTGAAAAAATTAAAGAATTTATAAAAGAAATGACTACAAAATAATGTCATCATGAAGTCGATTAAAATATAAGTTGATCCGTCATTCCCAACTTGATTGGGAATCGTAATGCATACGCTTTAAGATTCCCGCCTGCGCGGGAATGACGACTTATCTTTAAAAGCCATCAATGTGACAAACTAGTTGAGAACATATGAAATACAAAGTAAACGAAAAAGGATATTACGGAGATTTTGGAGGCGCGTACATCCCCGAGATGCTTTATCCGAATGTAGAAGAACTGCGTCAGAATTATTTAAAGATTATTGCTGATCCTGAATTCCAAAAGGAGTTTCATCAGCTGTTAAAAGATTATGTTGGCCGCCCTTCGCCATTGTATCTGGCCAAAAGGTATTCTGAAAAGTATGGCGCCAATATTTTCCTGAAAAGAGAAGATTTGAACCATACCGGAGCACATAAAATTAACAATACTATCGGACAGATTTTATTGGCCGAGAAACTGGGCAAAAAACGGATCATTGCCGAAACGGGCGCTGGTCAGCATGGTGTGGCTACGGCTACGGTTTGTGCGTTGCGTAACCTGGAGTGTGTAATTTACATGGGCGAGGTAGATATTGAGCGTCAGGCACCGAATGTGGCCCGTATGAAAATGCTGGGTGCAAAGGTTGTACCGGCAAGTTCGGGTAGTAAAACTTTAAAGGACGCTACTAATGAGGCCATGCGCGACTGGATTAACAACCCGGTTGATACGCATTATATCATTGGTTCGGTAGTGGGACCGCACCCTTACCCTGATATGGTAGCCATTTTTCAGTCTATCATTTCAGAAGAAACTAAAAAACAACTACTGGAACAAACCGGTAGCGACCAACCCGATTACGTTCTGGCTTGCGTAGGTGGTGGTAGTAATGCCATGGGGATGTTTTATCACTTCATGGACGATGAAAATGTGAAACTCATCGCTGTAGAAGCTGCAGGTAAAGGCGTTTCGAGTGGATTCTCAGCTGCAACAACCTATCTGGGTAAAGAAGGCGTTTTACACGGTAGCCGCAGTATTTTAATGCAAACAGAAGATGGTCAGGTGGTAGAGCCACATTCGGTTTCTGCCGGACTGGATTACCCTGGTATTGGTCCGCAACATGCGCATTTGTTTAAAACCGGTCGTGGCCAATATGTTTCCATTACTGATGACGAAAGTCTGGAAGCGGGATTATTGTGCACCAAACTGGAAGGCATTATCCCGGCGATAGAAAGTGCACACGCATTGGCTTACCTGGAAAAAATGGAATTTAAAGGTGGCGAAAATGTTGTGGTTTGCCTATCTGGCCGTGGCGACAAGGATCTGGATACGTATATTAAATATTTTAACTTATAGATTTTTGACGATAGATATGAGATATGAGAAGTCGGATTTTCCAGCAATGCGCTGAAGGTCTAATACCTCAAGTCTCACATCTCAAGTCTCACATCTCAAATCTCAGAACATGAACAGAATCAAAAAACTCTTCCAGGAGAAGAAAAATATATTATCAATTTATTATACCGCTGGTTATCCTAATTTGGGCGATACCATTCAAATTGCCGAAGCTTTGCAAAAATCGGGTGCCGATATACTCGAAATCGGATTCCCTTATTCAGATCCTGTTGCCGACGGACCTGTGATTCAGGCCAGCAGCAAGCAATCTTTAGATCAGGGGATGACGCTTAAGGTGCTTTTCGAGCAGTTGAAAGACTTACGTAAAAATGTAACTATCCCGGTTTTACTGATGGGCTATGTGAACCCTGTTTTGCAGTTTGGTGTAGAAAACTTTTGTAAAGCCTGTGCCGAAGTAGGGGTAGATGGCTGTATTGTACCTGATTTGCCGATGGCAGAGTATGAAGAATTTTACCAGGAATGCTTTGAAAAACACAACCTGAGCAATGTATTTCTGATTACCCCGCAAACCGCTGAAGAACGCATCCATAAAATTGACGGACTAACCAACAGCTTTATTTACCTGCTTTCATCATCAGCTACTACGGGTAAAAATTTAGAAGTAGGTGATACCACCGAAGCTTATTTTGGCCGCATTAAAGCCATGAACCTGAAAAACCCAACGATGATTGGTTTCGGGATCAGCGATAAACAGACTTTCGATAAAGCCTGCAGCTACGCCAATGGTGCTATTATCGGTACCGCTTTCGTTAAAGCCATTGCCGAAGGTAATTTGGAAGAAAGCGTAAGCAACTTTATGAGGAAGTTTAGGGATTAAATTTTTAACTCCTTGGAGTAACCGTCATTTCGAGCGAAGTGTAACGAAGTCGAGAAATCTATATTGGGATTGTTTTGAATTTAGATCTCTCCACTCCGCTATGCTCCGGTCGAGATGACGGAGTACGCCGTTAGATTACCATTAATGGGCCGAAATGACGGAAAATTTCGTATATTAGTCTCATTAAAATCTCTTTATAAAATATTTCCCCGACAGAACCCTGTTCTGAATTTCCCTTATCCTCCGATACAGGGTTAAAACATTATTTTCTAAATTTTATAAAGAGAACATCATGCAAGATTTAAAAATTGCTTTAATTGGTGCTACAGGTAAAGCTGGTACTTATATTTTAAAAGCGCTGCTGGCGCAAAACTTCCCGGTAAAAGCCCTGGTCAGAAATCCGGAAAAAATCAAATTTAATCATTCAGCTTTAACGGTTACCACAGGCGATGTTGGCGACAGCGATGTGGTGCGCGGTCTTATCAATGGTTGCGATGTGGTAATCAGTGCGCTGGGTTTAGGCAATCCGGCGAGTGAGAAAACCATATTTACCCAATCGACTGTAAACATTATTACCGCTATGGAATGGTTGGGCTTAAAGCGCTATATCGCATTAACGGGTTTGAATGTAGATGCGCCTTTAGATAACAAGGACGAAAAGACCCGCTTAGCTACCCAATGGATGTATGATCATTTTCCGGTGTCGACTGCCAACAGACAAAAGGAATATGACATCCTGACTGAAAGTAAGCTGGACTGGACTTTAATCCGTTTGCCGCTGATTATGCAAACTGACGAACAAACACCAATGGGCACGGGGTTAATCAATTGTACCGGCGATCAGATTAATGCTGCTAGTCTTGCACAGTTTATAATTGATCAGTTAAAAGATCTTAGCTTTACAAAGCAGGCTCCTTTTATCTGGAATAGCTAAGTTTTTTACCACAATGGCACTAAGACACAAAGAAATAATCATTTGGTGTTCTGGTGCCTTTGTGTTCCGTTATAATTTTACCTGATATTAAAAGTCAAGCATTTCAATTACTTTGTTAATTTTAACCAGTCAGCATAGCTCATTTCGAATTTAACTTCGCCTTTATTTACTATGCCAGTGGTTTGCCAACCCTGTAAACCATAAAACCTTTCGGCACGGGTGTGTGGCGCGGTTCCGAGCCAAAGGTTTGTTTGGCTTTGATCGAAATACCAATTGAGCATTAAGCGATGCAATGTTTTACCAATGCCTTTACCTTCGTATTCGGGCCTTAAAAACAAAGCCCAAACGTTGTGTTCTTGTAAGTCGACAATGGCGAAGCCAATTACTTCACCATTTATTTCGCATACCCAGCCTTTACCACGGCGGGTAATAAAGTCTTCGCAATCTGCATCGGTAACCAGTGCAGGGTTTGAAAGGGTATTTTCTTTAACGGTATGCCTTACCACCTGAATTTGGGGAATGTCGGTTAGCTGTGCTTCGCGGTATATCATGGTACTAAGATAATGATTGATGGAATAAATGGTTAAAATTTACCACCTAAGACATGTAAGAACACCTGAGGTAAATGCTTAGTTGGCCTAAGGCGTTTGAGGTAGTTATGCAGCATAATTTACCACCTAAGACATGTAAGGACACCTGAGGTAAATGCTTAGTTGGCCTAAGGCGTTTGAGGTAGTTATGCAGCATAATTTACCACCTAAGACATGTAAGGACACCCGAGGTAAAATGCTAAGGTGCTCTAAGGTGTCTGAGGTGGTGAGTAAATATACTATGAACAGATTGCTTCGGCCAATGAAAAACTGTCTGCGTAATGATGATGTTTAGCTATAACAGCAGTTAACTAAGGTCCTTCGACAGGCTCAGGATGACAAACAAGGAAAGGATAAGTGTCAGAGATACAAAAAATGTCAGGTCCTGTCAGGCATGAAAAATAATGGTAAAAATATTCTCCCAGATATTGGCAGAATTTAAAAAGCTCGTTTAAACGTAATTTAGGCCTGTTTTAACGCTGCGAATTTCTATTTGACAATTGCATGATGGTGAATTCTGGAATTGGTTCTACATTTGCTTAACGGTGTTAGATTATTTACACCTTATATTCCAGTCATGGGAAGCAAAGAAAGAATACTACGTTTAAAAGATGAAACCAGAGCCAAAATTCTGGATGCTGCCTTGAACATTGTTCAAACAGAAGGCTGGCAGGCATTGAGTATGCGTAAAATTGCCGATCAGATCGAATATACTGCACCGATTATTTACGAATATTTTTCTAACAAAGAAGGCATCCTGCTTGAGTTGACCCGAAGAGGATACCTGATGCTGGCCAAAGACATTCGCGAAGCCCGCGACCAGCACGAAGCACCAGCCGACCAGATGGAAGCGATGTGGATTGCTTACTGGAACTTCGCCTTTGCACATAAAGAATTTTATCAGTTGATGTACGGTGTGGATATGGTTTGTTGCACCGTTAAAAACTCGTTACCCGAAGCAGAAAATGTGGGCGGTATGCTGGGCGATGTAATTGAGTCCTTATTCGATAAAAAGCCGGTATCAGACGATGATATCTGTAGAAAGTACTACACCTATTGGTCTATAATACACGGTTTGATCTCCATCAACCTGGTACGCCCCGACGGGAGAACAACCAACGAGCTGAACCAGCAAATTTTAAAAGACGCTATTAAGGGAATTACCTTATCTATTAATAGTTAATTTTTTTTTACCCTGCTATTTAACACTGTTAAATAGTTTATACATCTTAAATCCATTATAATTTAAAATCATATGAAATCTCTACATCGTTTGTTTTTATTATTTAACACTGTTAAACGATTTACATTTGTTAAATATACTTTCGCGCTCGCTTTTGCGGCCATTGTACTGGCGAGCTGCAAATCGGCACCCCAGCAAGGTGCTGCTGCGCCTCCGCCACCCGTTTTACCGGTAAGTTCGGTTAACGGAGGCGCTGAAACTACTTATATCGAATATCCGGCATCTATACAAGGTGCGGTTGATATTGATGTACGTCCACAGGTAAGTGGTTATTTACAAAGTGTGCTGGTTAACGAAGGTGCTTATGTTACTGCCGGTCAAACGCTTTTTAAAATTAACGAAAACCCTTATCGCGAGGCTTTAAACAATGCCAAAGCAAGTTTACATGCTGCTGAAGCCGCTATTTTAAACGCCCAGCTGGAGGTAGATAAGTTAACGCCACTGGTGCAAAATAAGGTTGTTTCTGATATTCAGTTAAAAACAGCTAAAACTGCCTACAAAATTGCACAAGCCAATGCGGAGCAAGCTAAAGCCAATGTAGCTTCGGCACAAATTAACCTGGGTTATACCAATGTGAAGGCTACTGTAAGCGGTTATATTGGCCGGATCCCGAAAAAACAAGGAAGTTTGGTTTCTCCGGCAGACCAGACTGCGCTAACACAGTTATCGGATATTCACGAAGTGCATGTGTATTTCTCGCTGGCCGAAAACGACTTCAACAGCTTTAACAACAATTACCCGGGCAATAGCCCTGCCGACAGGATTAAGCACTTACCTGCGGTAGAACTTGTACTGGCCGATAATTCTACTTATCCGGTTAAGGGTAAGATAGACATGATTGACGGCCAGTTTGATAAAAACACAGGTGCCATTACATTAAGGGCCAGTTTCCCGAATGCCAATGGCGTATTGCGCTCGGGTAATACCGGTAAAATCCGTTTGGGTTTATTGCATAATGATGCCATCCTGGTACCACAATCGGCAACGGTTGAAATGCAGGATAAAGTATTTGTGTTTACTCTTGGCGACAGCAGTAAGGTTAAAAAACAAGCCATTACGATTGTGGGTAAAGCCGGCGAAAATTACCTGATTAAAGAGGGCGTTAAAGTAGGCGACCAGATTGTGTTAAGCGGCATTGATAAGTTACAGGAGGGCATGGTGATCCAACCTCAAAAAGCAGCAGATAAAGTAGCTGTTGCCAATACAAAAAAATAAGAACAAAAAACTATTAAAGTCATGTTTCAGAAATTTATAAACAGGCCGGTACTTTCAACTGTTATTTCCATTTTATTGGTAATAGTTGGTATACTGGGCCTAACAAAGTTACCCTTAGAGCGGTTTCCTAATATCGCGCCTCCATCGGTATTGGTAACTGCTGTGTATCCGGGGGCTAATGCCGAAACAATATTACGTTCGGTAACTCCATCATTGGAGGAAGCAATTAATGGTGTGGAAAACATGACCTACATGACTTCCTCTGCCAGTAACGATGGTACGCTGGCCATCACGGTTTACTTTCAGCAAGGTACCAACCCGGATCAGGCTGCCGTTAACGTGCAAAACCGGGTTTCGCAGGCTACGAGCCAGTTACCGGCCGAGGTAGTACAATATGGTATTACCACTACGAAACAGCAAAACAGCTTTATTGGTGCAATTGGGGTGTACTCCGAAGATCCTAAAAAATACGATGCGGTTTTCGTTAACAACTATGCACAAATTAATATCATCCCTGAAATTAAACGTATTCCGGGGGTAGGTTCTGCCAGTGTATTTGGCGGGATTAAAGATTATTCGATGCGGATCTGGTTAAACCCAAGTCAGCTGGCTACCTATAAGATTACCCCTAACGAAGTAATGCGTGCCATACAAGATAAAAACCTGGAAGCAGCACCGGGCCGTTTGGGCGAACGCAGTAACGAGGCTTTCGAATATGTAATTAAATATAAAGGTAAGCTTACCAAGCCAGAGGAGTACGAAAACATTGCGATCCGTTCTAATGCTGATGGTTCGATATTGCGCGTAAAAGATGTAGCCCGCGTGGAATTGGGTGCTTACAGTTACAGCAGTGTTAACCGTTTAAACGGTCGTGATGGGATTACGATTGGGGTAATTCAGTTATCGGGCTCGAATGCCAACGAAATCCAGATTGCGATTGATAAACTGATGGCCAAACTATCGAAAGATTTTCCTGCTGGAATTAAATTCAACCAGTTTTACCGTACCAAAACGGATTTGGACGAATCGATTAACCAGGTGGAACATACTTTGATCGAAGCCTTTTTACTGGTATTTATCGTAGTATTTATTTTCCTTCAGGATTTCAGATCGACCTTAATTCCGGCTATTGCAGTACCGGTGGCGATTATTGGTACCTTCTTTTTTATGCAACTGTTCGGTTTCTCGGTTAACCTGTTAACCTTGTTTGCCCTTGTACTGGCCATTGGTATTGTGGTAGATGATGCGATTGTGGTGGTAGAAGCGGTGCATGCCAAAATGGAAGAAAATCCCGGCATGAGCCCTAAGGTAGCCACTACCGAGGCCATGAACGAAATTACCGGGGCAATTATATCGATTACCCTCGTAATGGCGGCGGTATTTTTACCCGTAGGTTTTATGACCGGTTCTACAGGGATCTTTTACAAACAGTTTGCCTTAACCATGGCCATCGCCATCATTATCTCGGCGGTTAACGCTTTAACTTTAAGTCCGGCGCTGGCAGCCTTATTTTTAAAGAACAAACATGCTGAAGGCGATCACCATGCCCCTAAAAAAGGCTTTGTAGAGAAGTTTTATGCAGGCTTTAACGGTGGTTTTAATTACATGACCAACCGTTATATTGGCGGCTTAAAAGTGCTTATCCGCAATAAATGGATCAGCATGGCTGGTTTGGCTATCATTATTGCGCTTACGGTTTTACTGGTGAGCAGAACGAAAACCGGTTTTATCCCAACAGAGGATCAGGGCTTTGTGGCGATTGCGGTAGCCAGTCCTTCGGGAACTTCGTTAGCCAATACCAATAAAATATTGCAACAGGCCGAAAAAGAATTGCGTGCCATGCCATCGGCGAGGTTTGTAATGTCGCTGGCAGGTTATAACTTCTTAACTGCATCGAACAGTCCTTCGGCCGGACAGATTTTCTTATTGTTAAAACCGAATGAAGAAAGGGGTGCAGTAAAAAACATCGACGAAATCCAGAATATTGTAAGGGCTAAAATGGCCGCTATATCTGCGGGTACTTTCTTTGTATTCAGTTTCCCTACAGTACCGGGCTTCAGTAACGTGGAAGCGATGAATGTGATGTTGCAGGATAAAACGAACGGCCGGCTGGATAAATTTAGTGGTGTAGCCAATAACTTTATCGCCAAATTAATGGCTAAACCAGCCATTGCCTTTGCCTTTACTTCATACAAAGCAGATTATCCGCAGTTGCAACTGGATGTGAATAACGAAAAGGCCGATCAGCTGGGCGTAAGTGTGAAAGATATTTTGCAAACCATGCAAACTTATTTTGGTACGGCGCAGGCTTCAGATTTTAACCGCTTTGGTAAATACTACCGGGTAGTGGTGCAGGCTGATATTGCCGACAGGACCGACCCGGCGAGTATTGACCGGGTGTTTGTGAAAAACAAAGATGGCGAAAGCGTACCGGTGAGTACCCTGGTTAAATTAACCCGTGTATATGGTTCTGAAACGGCTTCGCGTTATAACCTGTTTAACTCTATCGAGGTAAATGCCATCCCTAAACCGGGTTTCAGCTCGGGTGATGCGATTAAAGCAATCGAAGAAACGGCTAAAGAACAATTGCCAACAGGTTATGCCTACGAATTCTCGGGCCAAACCCGCGAGGAAATTTCTTCGGGCGGACAATCGACCGTGATCTTCCTGCTTTGTCTGGTATTTGTGTACTTCCTGTTATCGGCACAGTATGAAAGTTATATCCTGCCATTGGCGGTAATCCTTTCTATCCCTACGGGCGTATTTGGTGTGTTTGTGGTATTGGGCTTAACCGGTATCGAAAACAACATTTATGTACAGGTAGCGCTGATTATGCTCATCGGTTTGCTGGCTAAGAACGCCATCCTGATTGTAGAGTTTGCGGTTCAGCGACGAAGGGCAGGGCTGAGCCTGTTCGATTCGGCGATAGAAGCGGCACGCTTAAGGATCAGGCCAATTATCATGACTTCACTGGCCTTTGTGTTTGGTTTGTTCCCGATGAGTATTGCAACGGGTCCGTCGGCACAGGGTAACCATTCTATCAGTATTGGTGCTGCCGGAGGGATGGTATCGGGTGTGGTATTAGGTTTATTTATCATTCCGGTACTCTTTGTCATCTTCCAGGCTTTACAGGAAAAAATATCTAAAAAAGAAAAAGCGGTTGTTCATCACCATGAAGAACCGGTAAATAATAATCATGCAGTTTATGAAACGGTTTAATCTATATACCATCCTGCTCCTTGCTTTGGTGTGGAGCGGATGTTCGGTTTCTAAAGACCTGGCCCTGCCTGAAGGTTTGGCGCCTAAAATGTTTAGAAATGCAGTGCCTCAGGACTCATCAAGCGTTGGCGATATGCCGCTGAAGAGTTTTATTAACGACCTTACGGTACAAAACCTGATTGATACGGCGCTGGCCAAAAATTACGACATGCAAATTGCATTGAAAAATATCGATGCGGCTGAAGTGTTGTTTACACAATCGAAACTGGGCAATATACCTGAGCTGAAGCTACAGGTTACGGCCAGTTCGAGTCGCCCGTCTGATAACAGTTTAAACGGATTGAGTTTAAACCAGTTTACAGGCTCTACGCATATTGAAGATTACAGTGCCAACCTGGGCTTATTCTGGGAAGCGGATATCTGGGGAAAAATCCGCAACCAAAAGGCAGGTGCTTTAGCCAGCTTTTTACAAACTGCCGAAGCACGCAAAGCGGTACAAACGCGTTTGGTGGCCAATGTGGCACAGGGTTATTATAACTTGCTGATGCTGGATGCACAACTGGAAATTGCCCGCAAAAACTTAAAGCTGAACGACAGCACACTGCGGATTATTAACCTGCAGTTTGATGCGGGTCAGGTAACTTCGCTGGCGATACAGCAGGCACAGGCACAACAGCTGGTTGCAGCACAACTGGTACCACGCCTGGAGCAGAATGTAGCCTTACAGGAAAATGCTTTAAGCGTACTGATTGGTACTTTGCCCAAAACGATTAACCGTGCCAGTCGCTTAGATAAAATGAGTATCCCTGCTAATTTAAATGCAGGTTTCCCTTCGGCGATGTTGAGCCGCAGGCCGGATATTAAAAGTGCCGAACTGGCACTGGATGTAGCGAATGCTAAAGTAGGGGTGGCGAAAGCGAGTTTGTACCCTTCGCTGGTGATTACGGCAAGTGGTGGGGTTAACTCTTTTAAAGCAAGTAACTGGTTCAACGTGCCGGCTTCGTTGTTCGGCCTGGTATCGGGCGGGATTACGCAACCTATTTTTCAACGCGGACAGCTGAAAGCAAATTTGGAACTGGCTAAGATAGACCGCGAGAAGTCGGTAATTCAGTTTCGTCAGTCGGTTTTAAATGCGGTGGGAGAAGTTTCTGATGAGCTTACTAAAGTAGAGAAACTGAAAGATCAGTACAGCATTGCCGAAAAAAGAGCACAAACGTTACAGGAGGCTTCGCGCAATGCCAGCTTGTTGTTTAAAAGCGGTATGGCCAACTATTTGGAGGTAATTACGGCACAAGGCAACCTGCTGCAAAGCGAACTGGAACTGGCAACGATTAAAGCGGAGCAGTTAAATGCGGTAGTGGGTTTGTATAGGTCGTTAGGGGGAGGATGGAATTAGTAATTCGTCATTGCGAGGAACGAAGCAATCTTAATGCTTTGGGTATTTGCACAGACAAATCTGTTTAACCAAAAAGCACAAAGAAACCTATAGGATTGTAATGATCTTATAGGTTTTTTGTTTTCCGCGATTCGTCATTGCGAAGCAGGGTTGTGCGAGCTGAAGCAATCTGTTTAGAAGAGTATTTCCAATCCCTTAGCAAATCCGTCATTCCCGCGCAGGCGGGAATCGTAATGCTTTCGCTATCTATGCCGTGTGCACGGGCTTTCTTCCGCTCGCCGCCGCGGGGGCTCTTACTTTTTCCTTGATGAAAAAGTAACAAAAAATCAAGGCTTGGATCTGATGTTGGATAAGCTAGTCGAAACTTTATTGGCAACAGCGGCTAGGAACGAAGAAAAATCGTTTTTGCCTCTGTTTTGGTTCCGTGGGGTATTGTGGGGCTGTGCATAAGTTTCAACAGCTTCTCCTGCCATCATCTCCTATGCCGGAGGGCAGGGTGCAGATCCGCCTCGCCGTCATGCTGAACTTGTTTCAGCACCTCTCTTTAGTTCGCACTTCTCAATAAGAGACCCTGAATCAAGTTCAGGGTGACGGATATATGAGTGGCGGAAGTTCAGGGTGACGGCGAGGAGTGATCCCTTAGCAGATCCGTCATTTCCGCGTAGGCGGGAATTCTTTATTCCGCATTGTCATGCTGAGCGCAGCGAAGTATCCCTCTATGGTTTAATGCAGTAAAGAAGAGACCCTGAAACACCCGTCCAACCAGCCGGGCGGAAGTTCAGGGTGACGGATATATGAGTGGCAGAAGTTCAGGGTGACGGCGAGGAGTGATCCCTTAGCAGATCCGTTCTATGCTTGTAGGCGTTAGTTCTATGCTTGCAGGCGTTAGTTTTATGCTTGCAGGTGTTAGTTTTATGCTTGTCGGGTCTATTCAATAGACTGTGTCACGGGTCTTTGCATATCTATAAAGCTCGTTGTAGATATTAAAATAGATACTTTCTTCTTTTTCACCTAATGAGGTATTAACGAATAATATAATACCAATTGCTTTAGTTAAGTCAGCGAGCATAAATGTTCTTACCCCAGGATCAGACCCATTATGTCCAATTCTGGTGCCACCCATTTTTGTTGCCCAAAAAATACCTGAGTTAAGGTTATCCGGATTTACATTTTCGGGTTTGTTTGCTTGAGTAAACTGAAAGCGAAGCATTTCAGCTACCGATTTCTTTTTTAAGATCCTTATTCCGTTATAGGCCCCTTCATTTAGTAAAGCAATAAAGAACCTGGAGAGTTCAGCTACCGAGGTACGCGTACCGCCATCTGGGTATGTAGTTGTACCGTATAATGGGATTTGATTGATGTGTTCGCCTTGCTTGCTGTATAATCTGGAATGGCTATTGGTATCGATTTCTGCCAAAAACCATCCGGTATTTTCCATCTTAAGTGGCTTAAAGATATACTTCCGGCTAAAAACATTTAATTTTTCCCCGGTTTTCAATTCCACTATATAACCAGCCAGAGCTGCGCCGGTATTGGCATAATCGCGATAGGTACCTGGTTTGTGATGCAGGAAATTTTCCTGTGAATAGTATTTTCCACCTGGCACAAAATAGGCTTTTAGGAACTCGCTCAATGGTTCAGGAGCATCCTTACCATAGAAATACGTGCTATCCGTATAAAATGGATAACGGTCTGCAAGGCTGGATGTATGCGTGGCCAGCATTCTTAAGGTAATTTTATCATGCGGAAAATAGGGGTTTACAATCTTGAAAGATAAATAAGCATTAATATCTGTATCGAGATCTAATTTTCCCTGTTCTACGGCCTTCATTAAACAAGCGCCTGTAATTACTTTACTTATTGATGCAATATTCATGATGGTTTGGGGCGTAAACGGAATTTTACTTAGCCGATTGGCGTATCCGTAACCTTTCTGCCATACTAATTTCTTATTTATTATAATGGCAGCGCCAATACCAACCATTCCGGTATTTGCCATTTTGTTTTCAATAATACTATCGATATTAAATGCGGCATTGGCTGCAAGTTGAGCTGATAAATTATGATAGTTTATCAGTATTATACAGGTTGTAATAAACTTCAGTAATAATTTCCTTGTGCAGTTCATAGGTTTAACTCGCTCAAAACCGGTCAAATAATTTTTCTTTGTGCAGTACATCTAAGCTTAGGCTTTGTCATCTGCCCTCATCCATAAGGTTTCTAGAGATTGTTTTACAATACCGGTAGTTGTTAACCGCCACTTTTAACCCTGTTTTGCGCATCAAACAGGGCTAATAATCTTCTGGTGTCACCAAATTGCCGCTACGGAAATATTAATTTCCGTAGCGTAGTTTTGATACAGGAAGTTGGCACTATTCTGTATAGCGGAGGGGCTTTGTAAAGGTCTTGGCCGAAGTAATATCTACAGTTGCCTCATCTTTTGTAACATCATTTATTTCGGTCTTGTAGTATATTTTGTAAGTAGAGCTGTTATTTGATGTGGCATTAATATTAAGCGAAACGTTATTGGCGGGCTGCTGTAATTCGAAAGTGTAAGTTTTGGCTGCAGTGCCAGGAAAATCACCAGATTCAAGCATTACTACTGCATCATTCATTACAGTACCGTTCACTTTCCAGGTACTGGTGCTACCGCTGGTATTTGCGCCGCCCACCATGATACTGAGGTTTTTAGCGGTGCCACCGGTTACGGTTACGGTAAATTTCGCTTTTTTTACCTTGTCGCCAATATTCCCTCCATCAACGTTATCATCTTTTTTACTACAGGAAGTTAATGTAAAAAGAATGGCGAGGATTATTCCAATGTTCAATTTTGTTTGAATAAGTTTCATAGCAAGAAAAATTTAAATAATTAAAAAATGTTTACTCATTTTAAAGCCAGCCAATTGTGGCTTTATATCACAAATGTGTATGGATAAACTTTTTTTAAAAAAACTATTCAACCCCTTGTGTTACATTTTCAATAACTTATTTATAATATTAAACAAACCTATCTGTTGAATAAACAATGTAATTCATTGAAATTGATTGATATGGCGTGATGGAACCGGTATATTTGAAAGCATGATAAAGTTTTTAAAGTGGGATATTGCTTCCCGACAACTTCATTGGATTGTTTGGATAGTTATTACGATTCTTACTCTTGTCTCTTACTTGCAGACTAATAATTTTTTATGGACGGTAATAGCAACTATTGTTAATGTTTCAGCTATCATTATTATTGTTTACACAAATGTGTACGGATTAATGCCCTTATTCTATGAGAAGAATAAAAAAGTAACGTATGTTTTTTTTGCACTAGTTTTATTGTTTGTTATTTGTATTGCACGTGTTGAGTTCAGAATTTATTCATTTGCCGTTTTTTATCCTAATGAGCCTGATACTATTCCTCGTTTGCAGTTGTATGCAACAACTGCGGTTTCCTGTATAATAAATTTTATTTTTAGTATCTTCTTTCGCTTTGCTTTAAATTATTTTAAAGTGCGAAAGGAACAGAAATTATTGAAAGAGTATACTACAAAGGTTGAACTTGATTTGCTGAAAGCGCAAGTTCAACCTCATTTCCTGTTCAATACACTTAATAACATTTACTATGTGGCACAAAAGCAATCGCCAGAAACTGCGGTATTATTAGAGAAATTATCCAATATTATGCGCTATTTTGTAGATGAAGCACCTAAAAATGAAGTGTTGCTGTCTATAGAAATTCAGTTTATCAGCGACTATATCGATCTGGAGAAAATGCGGATACGACACCCGCTGAAGTTAGACTTCCGGATAGAAGGCGATATCAAGCTGGTGAAAGTTTCTCCGATGTTAATCATGCCTTTGGTAGAAAATGTATTTAAGCATGGTATCGATAAGCGTAACCCCAGCAATTTACTTGTTTTACATATAGTCCGGCATACTGAATATTTGTCTGTAAATGTGCGTAACCAGATTGTTTCAGCAAAAAAACAAAAACAGGCTGGGGGAGGTTTGCAAAACCTGCGGAACAGATTACAGTTATTGTATGCTGACCGATTTGATCTGGCTATTACAGAAAAAGATAATTGTTTTACCGCTAATTTAAATATACCCTGTTAAAATGATAAGTTGTCTTGTTGTTGATGATGAACCCAATGCGGTTAAATTGATGGAAGATCACATCAGTAAAATACCTTTTTTGCAGTTAAAGCAGAAGTGTTTTGATGCTTTTGAAGTAATGGAATACCTGCGTAAAGAAACTGTAGATCTGATTTTTATGGATATTGAGATGCCTGAAATGTCGGGGATGGAGCTGGCTACGGTATTACCTAAAAACCAGCCTATTATTTATACTACAGCATATTCTGCTTATGCGCTGGAAGGATACGAATTTAACGGACTTGATTATTTACTGAAACCGATTACGTTTAAGCGTTTCGCCCAGGCAGCCACGAAAGTGCAGGATTATTTTGCCTTGCTAAAACAGCCTGTAGATTTTAATACTCATGATGTTTTAGCTGATTGTATGTTTGTTAAGTCTGGCAAACAGGTTGTGAAAATTAATTACGAATCAATATTGTATTTTGAGGCCAATAAAGAATATGTAAATATTGTTGCTGCAGAAGGCCATTCTTTAGTGTATAAGCGCATGAAACAGCTCGAAATGCAATTACCGGTTAATTTTATGCGCATACACAATTCGTATATTGTGAATATAAACTTTATGCAAAAGATTATTGATAATCATGTTTTAATTGGCGACACCAAATTACCGGTAAGTGCAGGCTATAGAGATAAATTGTTAAGTTTTATTGATAAAAAAATGATGTGATGGGCATTTGGAAGTAAAAAACAAAAGCGCAGATTACTGCGCTTTTTTTGTTGCCTTAGCTGTGATCCCGCTGGGGTTAAGAATGTCGTCAGTTTGTTATGGAACATAACTATCTATGTAATATATTGACCTTTTCATAAAGGATTTTAATCTATATAAGTAATTAGCAATGGCAGTAGTATGAAAAATATTTTTAAATGTATATATTTGCGCCACTCTTGCCTATTCATTATATATGGATATCCCGTAGGCAATTAAACCGGTTTATTGAAGGTGTAATTGTTTATGTATTTTAATTCAGTAAAATTATTAGGGATATCCACTGGTCTGTATTGTGCAGCCTTACTGTTATTATGTTTTTCATGTTCATTTTGGTTCAACAGCGATACAAATATTCAGAACCGCCAACTACATAGCCCTTATTTTAATTTTACCTGTTTCCTTATAGGGGCCATAATGTATTCTTTAATAATACCCTTCCGCAGAAGTATATTCATTAATACTTTGGATGTAGCTGTATTGCTTTGTTTGTTGTATATGCTTATCCGGCCACTATATATTATAGGCCTAAATAGTTATCACGCGGGCACTTCTATGTGTTCTGCGCCAAATAAATCAAGGATCGAATCCAATGTACTCAAAGAAACCCAACATTCACCAGGATCAACCACTAAAAAAGATTGCTAATGAGATTATTAATTATATTCCTGTTCTTATCCTTTGTAGGATTACAGGTCAACGCACAAACAGATAATGCTGAGCTTTATAAGATTCACAAGCTATTGCAGCAAAACTTATCAACAGAAGGAAAATATGCCGTTTACGGTGCCACCAAAAAAAATGTGATGATAAACTTTGACTTTAAAGATCCGGATGGTATTGATACCTCTTCATCAAATATCTGGAAAAGGGCTGAGTGGAAAAACTTCCTAAACAGTGTGGATACCTCAGTGGTTGCTAACTATTCACTATCCACAGCTGGTAAACCATGGTTTAAAATCAAAGCAAAAGCAAAAAAAACAATGGTCTTTGCACCGGTTATTATAAGCAACGATGGTAATTTAGCGATTTCAATATTGAAAATAATCAATACGCTTGGAAGAGCCTCATCCAGTATGGTTTATTTTTTACAAAAGGAAAATGGTAAATGGAAGGTCAAACAGGATAGATTGATTTCAATTACCGATTTCTCATAAAAACAGTTTTGTTGAACGACATGTATTTTAAAGTCCAATCCTATTATACTATTTGTTCTTATAAAAAAAATGGAAATTGAGCAAACTTTCATGTCCACAATAAATAGGTTAATTGCCGCTATAGCTATAATTTTAGCTAGCGGCTATAGTTCATTTGCACAGAGTTCAACAGTCTTTGGTGAAAAATTTGAAGTTAAGGCCGGGTTTAATCGAAAGGATTCTGTTCTGGTGATCAATTATAAGAATACCCTCCCGTTTGCACAACTGGTATGGGTGAATGATTTTAGTATTGCAGCTATTTTTAACCAGTCAGATATTTCGGGAACTTTCCTGGCTTCGCCCATAACACAAGAAATCTATCTTGTGAATAGAAAAATGCTGTTAAGAAAAAACTCTAGTTCTTTTTTCTTAAGAAATGACAGCAGCGAACTTAATTTATATAATTACAAAATAGTGGATCCGAATGACGCGATAGAAGTCCGTTTAAAGATAAGCAATGATAGCTTGTATAACCTTGTACTTAAAAAGGAACTGCTTCTAATGGGGGTGTTTAGTTTTATCGATTTGTCAAGTATGGAACTTCTGGCAGGTAGTTACGAAAAACGTAGCAAACAGATTGCCTCTCAGTTTGAAAACTATATTCAAAAGCCAAATATCAGTAACATTAATAAAACAATTAATTTAAAAGATATTAGCTGGCAGTTCAATAGGAAAGAACAAAGGATGACTGGCAACGGTCACATTTTGGGTATTCAGCAGCAAGGACAATTATCAGTCGCGAAGATGATCTACCGGATTGAGAGCAGCAAAAGTGCGCTCACCTTGTTTACGTTTGAAAATCTATATAGGTTTTCAAACAAACAGATATTTAACATAGAAATAGCGCTAAGATAAATATTAACCTAGCCTGTGCTTACCTGCGAAGGCCTCTTGAGTTTATTATACTGTACGGATCTGGCCTGGGGTGGGCTGATGGAGACTAAAGCCTACCGTTTTGCGCCAAATAAATCAAGGATCGAATCCAATGTACTTAAAGAAACCCAACATTCACCAGGATCAACAATTAAAAAAGATTGCTAATGAGATTATTAATTATATTCCTGTTCTTATCCTTTGTAGGATTACAGGTCAACGCACAAACAGATAATGCTGAGCTTTATAAGATTCACAAGCTATTACAGCAAAACTTATCAACAGAAGGGAAATACGCCGTCTATGGTACCACCAAAAAAAATATAATAAGGCACTTTGATTTTAAAGATCCGGATGGTATTGATACATCGGCATCAAATATTTGGAAAAGGGCTGAATGGAAAACCTTTTTAAATAGCGTTGATACCTCAGTGGTTCCTAACTATTCACTATCCACAGCTGGTAAGCCCTGGTTTAAAATCAAAGGAAAAGTAAAAAAAACAATGGTCTTTGCACCGGTTATTATAAGTGCCGATGGTAATTTAGCGATTTCAATATTGGAATTAGGCTATTCACCTCGAGGGGGCTCATCCAGTATGGTTTATTTTTTACAAAAGGAAAATGGTAAATGGAAGATTAAACAGGATAGATTGATTTCAATAAGTGACGGCTCCTGAATCTTACTCAATACAAATAAAATCAGATCATAGGAATTACATAAAAGGGCGGACTTGAGTGCCGCTCTTTTGTTTTTATTCAGCCTACCCTTAATCGTCCTCGTTTGTCACAAAATGATTCCTTTGGAATAACGAGGATGGCAGAGATCAGCGATTTTATCGCCATTTTAAGTTTATATTTTTTGCTATTACAATGCATTTGAAATTCATGCTGCCGTGAATGGTGCCAAAACTTTTTAAACACAAAAAAGCCCCACATTTCTGTGAGGCTTTCTGTGATCCCGCTGTGATTCGAACCTAGTCCAAATATCAGCGTATAAATAGTATTTAGAGGTGTTTTTAAAATCTACTCACCGAATAATTTACCATTTTTTCAATACGTTTTAGCTACAAATGCTTTAATTAAAAATACGTAAAAAAGTTCCATTAACATAACTTGCAACAAATAAAAACTAGCCAATTTTTTTGAAGATAACTACAGCATGCCTATTGACCGTTCTTTTTTATGTCTCAATCTGTAGCACCTTTCAGCAATGTTACGGATAAATAGATGTTTTAGATCCATTGGTTAATTATTCGACAATTATTTAACTAGCAGGAGAAAAAAAATCTATTTCCAACTTTATTTTTCCCATTTTGCCAAGAATATTATGATCTGCCTTCTTTCAATTTTCAATTTCATCGTCAAAAGAAAGGTCATCCATCAAGTTAACGAACTTTATGTGAGGTAAGCTTTTTTTCAAAAATGCAATTTTGTCATCAGGTAGAACTACATTAACCAAATCAATTTCTTTTAAATACTTACACTTTTTTAATTTACCCACAATAGACTCCATATTAGAATCAGGACAGAATGGAATGGCCAGGGTTTCCAGTTTGCACTTTGTAATGTTATTCGGCAAATCTAAGACATACAGACACTGCAATCTCAGGTGTTTTAAATTTTTAAACTGGTAAATTTTTTCTGTTAATTTATAATAATATGGATTAATCGGCATCACATCCCCTGGCGGGTAAATAGTCTGCCCTGGGTTAAGCAAGGTTAAAACTTCTAATTGGCCGTATTTTTTCACATACTCTGAAAAATTAGTGTCAAAATCGGTTACCACAATTCCGAGATTTTTATCTATTGATTGGCTCATGCTGCTGTAATAATTAGAAAAAAGTAAACATACGGCTAAAATAACTATTTTCATTCTGATAAATTTTTAATCCTGCCAGCTAAAGCAAAATATGAAGATCTTGCGTCAGCATACAAACTTTTCTCCAACCTTAAATACACTTTTTGCTCACCATTGTCATTTTTTCTTGAGAACATAGTTGCCAGCCGATTTAATAATTGTGGCCCATATGTGGAGTTTTTCAATTTAAGAAAAGAGTCAGTATCAAACACTAAGACCGATGCGCTGATACCTGAACTATTGGCCCTATGTTCTGCCTGTTTTATTCCTTCTGAAAAACTAGCCCATAGATAAGCGGGGTCATTATAAGGACTGATGGTTTTTATCTCATAAGAGATTCTTGCCATTTTCTGACCAAATACTTCCGGTCCATCCGGCTCTTCCATTTTTGTGATTACTTCATTTCCATTAAGATCTGAATTCACCACATTTAATCCCCATCCAATTCCTGTACTGGTTTTGAAAAGCACGCCCCACTGTAAACCATCCAAATGTGTAGTTCCTGCCATGAAACCAACTCTATATTGGAAACCTGGTGAGGTTGGCCAGGATGTAATTCTGCTTGCTGCCAATCCTTCTCCAATGGCACCAATCGATTTTCCCCAACCATCACTACCTGCTAGGCCTTTCACTTGTTTATGAAAATGCCTTATGCTGGTATTGTTTGAATTAGAAAATGCTAAATATATCCACGGATTATATGCTGTAATTGCGGCAGAAACCGGATGGTTAGAGGGGTAGTCTGGAAGTGCGGGACTATTCCCATAAACATTAACTCCATTTGAACTGAAAGCAAAATTTGTTTCAATATTATCAAAACTAAAGTTTGTAAAAGTTGATTCTGCATCGGCGTCTGGTTGATTTTCATAAACGCCATTAAGTAGGGAAGTAACGTATTCGCTGTAACCATTATTTATACTATACGCAATAGCCCACTTTGTAAATTCTTTAACCTCTTTAGCTTCTGAAAAAGTTGTATTTAGCAGTTCGCTTGCTATTGTCGGGTTCGCATACAAATAGGCTATTTCGTTATCCGATAAGTGCAACTGGGCATCTGGATCATTGTTAAACCACTCAACCAGCAAATCAGCAGATGATTTAGGTTCGATCGGCTCATCGCTAGGCAGAGGTGGTTCTTCTGTAGGGATCTCAAGTTCCGAACAGGGTAGTATATACTCGGTTCCGGGTGGCGGCGGCACAGTTGGAACTGTGTAATTTGGGTCGGGATTACAGTTTAATGGAGTGTAATCATTTGGGTTGGGTGAACCTCCACCTTGATTACCTGGACCACCAGGTGTGCCTCCAGAACCGCCTGGGGTAGGCTCGATCGGTTCGTCGGGTATCTCGCAATCATAGGTCGTTTCTACCTCAACGGTTCTGTAATATGAATGCGTTGGTTTTACACTGCAATCGCATTGTCCTATTTGTTCATAGGTATGCCCCATGCATGGGCACCGTGTCGGTATTGTTTTTATGGTGACGGTTGTAGTAACCAGACAAACCTGCTCTGAACTTATTGTCTTGCCCTTTAAAGAAGCTAATACATTTTTCTTTAGCTTATTGGTTGTTACTAGTATTCCATCATTGAAGGTATATATGCGCTTTATTTTCCCATCCCAGTCTTTTACCAATATTTTTCCATCATAATTTCTGGAAAATTTAGCATCAACCCATTTTTCGGTAGGCTTCAGCTCCACCCACTCAGTGATTATTTTATTGTCTGCATCCTTATGCATCATAAGGTAATTCAGAAAGCCATATTTGACCATCTTTTTATTCGAGATGTGGACGTACACCCCCTCCCTATGCAAGGGAGCCAGAACCGCATTTGTACCTATACTTAAATCCCTGAACTTTGAGGCATCCCACATGGGAAGTTTGTCATCGGAGGTATCGGTACCATCATTCCTTTCTGATTTTATCGGACCTGTTGAGGAGAGTTTAACCCCGGGCTTGAACTTTAGGATGTTTTGTTCAAAGTACTGTTTGGCTTCCTCAACCGATATAGTTTTATTGAGAAGGTTTGAGCTAGGCATCAAAGAGTCTTTCCTGCATGCCTGCACCATAAATAAAAAGGTTAGGATCAGGCAAGCTATTGCCTTGCCATTCTTAAGCGTTAATTTTTTCATTGTTAATTTAAATCTAAATATGAGAGTATAGTGCCACAAACATATCGCAACAGAATTGTTACGCAAAGGGTAGGATCTGAATTTTACACCAAATAAGACTGAGAAACTCATTACAAGTATAAAAGGGTGTTTTTTTGTGAAAATTTTACACAAACGGGATTATTGGAAACTTGACTACCAGCGTACGAACCGATAAAGAATGTAAGGATCATCAATCATCATAAAACCGTTATCTTAGTCAAACCAAATGCATATGTACTTTACCCCAATCGTCCTGGTTTGTCACAAAGTGATTCCTTTGGAATAACGAGGGTGGCAGAGATCAGCGATTTTATCGCCATTTTAAGTTTATATTTTTTGCTATTGCAATGTATTTGAAATTCATGCTGGCGTGAATGCTGCCAAACTTTTTAAACACAAAAAAGCCCCACATTTCTGTGAGGCTTTCTGTGATCCCGCTGGGATTTGCACCTAGTGCTAAAATCAGCGTTTAAATAGTATAATTGCGGTTTTAGATTTTGACTCACCTAATCGCTCACCAATTATTTCGTTACGTTTTAGCTGCAATTGCTATAGTGTAAATATAATCATTCTCTTTTAAAATTAGAAGGAATTTAAATTACTAATCACTGTGTGGTTCGACTCCAGCACTTACTTAAGGAAACAATTCTAACGGGTTGTTTCCTTTTTTTATGGCAATAAATATCTGTTAGCCAGCCTACCAGTAGATCCCCATTACGTCAATGCCATTGAATTCGCAATATTTTAATAGATGGTCCTCTTGTTCTGGAAGAAAATATCCTTTTCTTTTTTGTTCGTCTGTACTTACGCGGACATATAAATAAGTATTTTTCATTGTGGTATTTCACTTATTATCTGTTAACAAATAAGATTTATTATAATATCTATCGATATTTTATATGAAAAATATTCTGAAAATCTAACGCCAGAATCGCTCTTTGTTTGGAGGGTGAAAGTTGTTTATTTGAATGAAAAAGTATTGTTTTGTATGAAAGATTAACTTTTTCGATAGCTAGATTATAATTAAAACATTCTGCTATTGGCTCAGTGGCTCACGCAATACTGTGCTCTAGTTAAACCTGAGTTTAGGATTTAGGTGCCAAAAATGTTAATAGTAGAAATTAGCCAAACAGCCGATAAATTGTAAAGAGTAAATAAATGGATTTGTAATTGACAAATGCTAACTTTTAGCAAAAAATCCTTTGCTAATATATTTACTATTTTAATGTTGATAAATAAAGTGCTATGTGTCAGTTAATTGATTTTTACAAATGGCTATATTTACGAAAATTATTAGCATTATGAACACTGTAAGAAAAGGGGATCTTTTTGAGGGTAAAGCATATCAGATTATGGATACCGCCGTGAAAGAAGGCCGTCTTGGTTTAAATCCGGAATTTTGCCATCTCGAACAAAAGGCACCCTTCTATTCTAATGACAGAGAAGGTAACATTATATTCGATATAAGTCTCAAAGTTATTCCCCCTGGCGCAAATCAGTGCCATCTTCTATATCTGATAGAATGTAAGGACTATAGTGGCCCTATTCCGGTTAGCGACGTAGAGGAGTTTATCGCTAAAATCCAACAAGTTGCTGGCCTCTATGTAAAAGGAGTGCTGATCACCACCACCGATTTACAGGAAGGCGGATATAATCTGTTAAAAAATAAGAACATGATGTGGATCAAGGTTGATGCTGATAGCCATGATATCCGCTTATTCAACAAGAAGCGCAAAAGTGCAGAGCAATCAGATCTACCAGTAGTATCCCTGAATGAAGAGCTTCGGAAATTACGAGAGATCAAAACCCTCTTTGTGAATGAAGAAATTGATATCACTTCAAACGATTGGGATTTGATCATCGAACAGTTTTTAAGTAGAGAACTTAATGCCAAGGTAAACTGGGAACAACCAGGGGATAAAACAGAGGGGTTGGAATACCTTTCAAAAACTATCATAAAAGGAATTAGCGAGAAAATCCTTACCGATTTTAATCCAAATGTCGTTTCCAGAGGTAATCCTTTGCCCTTAGATGATTTTATGGACTACATCACAAGAGTACATGGCTTGCGCTTCTTTGTAGATGTACCATTTGAGAGAAACAAATCCCACCTCAACGGATTTTATCAAAGAAAAGACAAAACCATACACATTAACCCGGAATTGCTGGGTACTGGGCAATTTGCTTTTGTATGCATGCATGAAATATCTCATTTCTTGTTACATGAAGATCTTAAAATCACACAAACTGATTATGATCAGCACGAAGATTCCAAATATGATCGGGCAACACAGAAACATAAATTAGAAAAAGAGAAACACTGGATAGAATGGCAGGCTAATTATCTGGCAGCCTGTTTATTAATACCAAAGTATTCTTTGATGTTTCAACTGGTAAAATGGCAGATTGGTGAGGGAATACGCAATTATGGATCAATTTGGGTTGATAACCAACCTTGTAATATTAGGGACTATAAAGTAGTGATTACTCAACTGGCTTATATATTCCAGGTTAGCAGAAGTATCCTTGAAATCAGGATGCGGGATTTGGAAATGATTAAATATCAGAAAAAACGTAGTTATAATTCCTTTAGTCTTTTTGGAGAAAGCCGGAAGACCAGATTTGTTGGCAATATCATGAAATCCTGGATGGATAAATACCTGTCCGATGCTGAAGAATGGGATGGTCAATAAAGTAATGACGTTTTTTCGTAATACTTTATAAACTTACTGCAAATGTTATTATCCGGAATAAATTATATCTCAAACCACGGGACCTCTCAGGGCATTTTAACCCGCTTTTTTTTGCATTTCGAAAAAATGGCCGAAATGGGGTTCATGGGAAAGCGATGGCCTGCAGCGAAAAGCCGGTATGAACTGTATGAGAAAAAGAATAAGGAAGACTTTACCAATTTCTACGATACTTACCATGAAGTGATGAAACTGCGTGAGGAATATCTGCAAGGGGTTAACAACGGCACCTACTTTTCTATAAACCTAGATGGCAGTACAAGTTCTGATAGGACCCCAGAGATTTTGATACGTAAACGTATCAAAGAATTTTTCATTTCCGGTAGGCAGTTATTGAACAATTTTGGGAAATCCGGTCTCCTTGAAGACGGTGATTTTAAGGTAAGCTCTTTTTTACTCTACAAAGAATCTGAAGTCGAAAAATATATTAAAACATTCTCAGAAAATTTCAGGTATAAACAAGGCTACCTGAAAATCATAGATATTGCCAAAAAAGCCCAGGTTGATTTTAAAAAAGATTTTATGCAGCTAAGGGCTGATATCGAGCATGACTATGATACTGAAATTCCGAGATTCAAAATAAGTGCATATAATGGGGAGGCAGTGGTTGAAGAACCAACATATAACGGCACCAATTTTTTCAAACTTATCGATAAGTATTATCATGGCACATTGAACCTCATTGAAGATATGTCAGCTTATTTCTATGGGGTAAATGCCTGCGCTAATACAGATGGCAAAATAACCTTGTTTTTCCGAAAGGATGAAGTTGATCCACCCAGACTCCGATTTAGATATGCCCTCACGTTAGATGTCGGTGATCCTAGCCTACAAAGGTTGATCAACCCAAGACGGGCGTAATTACCCTAAAAATCTCCAACATTTATTAATAGTTAGATTATTTAAACAACTCTTGGCATTACTCCAGAATCGCCCGGGGGTTATTCCGTATGGGAAGAACTTAACCTGCTTTCAAAGTGCATATTTCAGCGAAAAAGGTTCAATCCTTTTCGGTCCAAACTGTACATGAATTTGCATGCCAGGCGGTTGTCTAACATGTTCCTTTCCCTCTGAACAAAAACCGGCGTCGACCTCCAATTTATTTCTCCCTCGAAGCAACCATATCCATTTAATTCAGGTACACATCCAACCCATCTTTTTCAGATGAACAATGGATCTTTGATGGAAAATCATATCGAAATATCACCTTAAAGATGCACCACAGCATCTAAATCCCACTAGATAGACAAAAATCGCATCAAGTGGTATTTTAATAGCTGAGCCTTGTAATTGGCCTGAACTTAAAAAAATAAATGGAATTACTGAGTGAAGAAATCCCGATTAAAAGATAAGCGCGACCAGTTTGCAGCGACACAGTATGTCTGTATAAAGGCGAAACGTGCGTACGCTTTTGCCAAAATACCCATTTCGTTCCTATACAATATTTTATAGCTAATATATGATATTATAAGATTTTGATGGTGGATACGCCATCGATAATCTTTTTCTGATTTCTAGTTTAATATATGTATGGTTATGCCAATTTTGGATTTTCTTAAAAAAAGCAGACAATCAAATTCTTGACCAATTTGGCTCTAAATGGGCTAACCAGTTTCGCTTAAACAAACACTATATATGAACGTTCTTTGACCGATAAAATAATCCAACTTGAATTTAAAGATTATTTTCGATAAGCATCAAGACTATACTGACAACAACCAAATACTTAGTTATCTTTCTAGTAAAAACGGGATTGATAGAAATACAATAAAAAACCTTAAATTGCTGATTATTAAAGCTCTTTATTATGCAAAAAATCACAATTAAGGAACTCATAGAGTATAATCGTAAAATCTCTGATAAGGCAAAAGCCAATTTCGCTTATAAACTAAAAACACGTACAGCCAAAGAAAAAAAGGAAGAGGATAATCAGGAAGGAGGCGGTGATTATTGGGTCACCAGCACGAGTTGTATCTATAATGTTATTAAACATAATAGTGATGAATTTTATGAAGATAAAATCAATGAACTCTTGGCTAAAGTCGAAGCTACAGAAATCAAAAAAACAAAATCGATGCACCGTCGCAACATCGAAATCCTTACCAACTTCAAGGAATTCAACCACCAGGAAATCCGACCAGAGGAGATAACCAAATTCGAAAGTGTGCAGAAAGTTCACAAGATATATTCAATCGACAATATACCGCTTTACCTCAATCCAAACTTGGTCTTTAGCTTTGAAGAAAATGGAAAGAAAAATGTTGGGGCCATATGGCTCATTGCTAAATTAGGAGGCTTTACAAAACCGGAGCTGGGTATGTTCTGCGAAGTGTTATACTGGTTCCTAATGAAGAATTATTCGGAAGAGCATCAGGTTTCAGAAAAATTTTGCACAGCAGTAGATACCTTCCGTGCACAAAGTATAAATTATGCGGAGATGCTTCAGAGTAAAGCTCCATTTCTAATTCAAAAAACGATTGATGAACTTAAAACTTAATCAATGAATAAACTAGGATAGCGTATCGGGGACTACCGTTTAGCTTACAATTTAAACAGCATCTTGAAAACCAGATTGATGGCTATTTTGAAGCGAAATAAGTAAATCGCTTCTGCTGAAATATAAACTCTTGAGTTTTCATGGAGATAAAAGATAAATAGCTTCTGCTTGATTACTAAGAATCATTTCATTGTGAACAATGCTGACAGAGTGGGCATTTCGGCAAAAATGGCCAGCCGTTCCGCATTTAAACTGTCACCCCATTTCGCTTTAAAGTGACCACCTGTTTCGGGGCAAACTGGCCGTTCTGATCTTTCGATCAGCTTTTTTCGCAACTAGCTTTCGGGAATAATTTTTCAATTTCTGCATAAAATAAAGGCT
>NZ_JSYN01000034.1 GCF_000812965.1 Pedobacter kyungheensis | reverse complement strand
CCCTTCAGTTCGCAATGACGATTATGGAGTGGGGCTGGCTCCCCAACTCTAGCGCAAGTCTTAGCGTTTTAGCCTGTGCAATAGCCTGACTTGTGCTTTCATTAAAACCCATACTCAAAAACTAACCCAATGGATTGTATCATCAATATAGAATTGTCATCCTGAGCCTGTCGAAGTATCTGCTTGACGATATATGAGGTGTTTCGACTACTTGTCCCGATATTCATCGGGAAGCTCAACATGACAAACTTCCAGAGAAACTAACTTAAAAGATTGCTTCACTCCTGCGCTTCTTCCCCAACCCTTCAGTTCGCAATGACGATTATGCCGTGGCTTGGTTCCCAGACTTCTGACCTCCGACTCCGGACTTCCGACTAAAAACTAAAGACTAAATACTTTATCAAAAATTTCCTTGCTTGTAACTAACCTATTCGTTATCTTAGTTATATCCCTTTTAACCCGGCGGCAGTTTCTTTCCAAACGGTTATAAAAAAATCATCCCCACATTTTATTAACGGGTTTTATGCCCATTAAATTAACAGGTTATGAAAATAACAGGAATGATCAGGGAACCTCCGCGTTCGGCAATAGCTGTAAGCACAGCACAAAAGCATTTAAGAAAGCATCTTTTTTGGCTAAAAAGGGGAAATTACTTTGAAACCTTGCTACCATGGGTGGCAACCAATCAAAGTTACTTTGAAACCTTCCCACCATAGGTGGCGACAAATCAAAGTTACTTTGAAACCTTCCTACCATGGGTGGCAACAAATCAAAGTTACTTTGAAACCTTCCCACCATAGGTGGCAACAAATCAAAGTAAAAACAGAAAAATAACATCAACCATTAATTTAAAAACCTATGATTAACTCAATTGTATTACAACCACTGAGAAATGGAGAGTATATCCAGTTCTTAACCGATACATTAAACATTGTATCTAAAAGTAATCCGCAGGCACTGAATGTAAGCGAACAGTATGAAGCTTTGCGCACCGCAACCGAAAACGTTGAAAAGCTGTTTAAAATTAGTCAGGCCAGTTTAGTTACCGCCGAGATAGAGGCTTTAGATAAACGGCGCGATGACGCCATAAATGGTATTAATTTACATGTTCAAAGTTTAACCTATAGTCCAAATTCGGAAATAAACAAGCATGCCAAAATCCTTTCGGCACATTTGGCGCTCTTTGGTCCACGTATCGCTATCGAGAACTACCAAAGCGAAACCACCATTCTGCGCAATATTGTTAACGATTGGAAAAACAAACCTGAGCTGCAGGCGGCGGTAACGGCTTTAAACCTGGGCAACTGGTTAACCGAGTTAGAAACAGCCAATAATGAATTTAACCAGGCTTACCTTAAACGCAACGAAGAACTTGCTGTGGCACCTACCGAAAAACTGCGTGAGTTACGCAACATTGCCAATAACCTGTACTATAAACTCCGTACGCGGATTAACTCTAACCTCGATATTAACGATGGTGCAGAACCATGGGCCGGTACCGTAAACCTGCTTAACCAGCATATTAGTACTTATGCCTTATTGCAAACGCGAAGGGCAGGCGGAACGGGAGAAGAGCCGGTTGTGGGATAAACGTTTTTAATTTTAAAATAATTAACCATATTCGAAATGCAATTGATGTTTAAACTAGCTCCCATTAACCAACTGATTTTTTGATGTATTACAGAATTAAACATAGCCTAGATTTAAAAATTGTTGGCCAATCAAGTCAAATTCAGGATGCTGAGCTTCCTATGGGATGGGATAATAATCCCAAATTTATAGAGCACATCGAATTCAAAAAAGTGGATTTTGAGCCGCTAACTTCAACAGGTATTTTACACAAAAAAGCAAAACTAACCGACTTGATTAGTACTGTACCGGCTGGTTTTACCAGAAAGTTGCTAATTAGCCCAGCACTTAAAGTACTATTTGAAGAATTTGACAAAGGCTTTTTTCAATACTTTAAATGTAATATACGGAGTAAGGAAGTAGCTTACGAATACTGGATTGTAAACCCGGTTGTTTCGGTGTTCGAAAATGTAGACTTCTTACAATCAAATGTATCAACCAGAAAACCGAAGCCCGAAGGTGGTGGAACCTATCTGGAGCCGGTAAAGGTTAATACTTTAGGCGAATTTAACACCTACTTAACGGCGCAGGGCCGCGATAGCTGGAGGACAAGCATAGATCATGTGTATTTTAAAACAGAAACAACTGATGATGTATTTGCTTTAGCCAATGTTGAAGGTGGAGTAGGTTATTATGTATCTGAAAGATTTAAGACAGCGGTAGAACAACAGGGTTTTACGGGTATTGAGTTTGCGCCAAGCACTTTAAATATGGTAGAATGGTTGCACAACGAAAGAAAAAAGCATTACAATTAAAATTACCACTAGCCGTAAATATTAATTATTATAAAAACGACAAGTGCAAGCACTGGCTAAAATCCAGGCTTGCATTTTGTTTAAACTGAATACTGATCTGATGCCTTAACAATGAAACCAAACTTTGAACAATGGATAAAAAAAGACCAGCGGTTAAACGAGTTGCTTGTTGAAATACAATCGACAGACTGTACACCTTTTGAACAAGCAGAATTAGCTTTCGACAAACTCTGCACTTTATATAACCTGCCCAAAATGCCCGAAGATTTAGCTCAATTTGAAGCTTATTATGAACGTAAGGGAATTGATTCTCCGCGCTCTGTATATGAAGAAGCTGCGTTACTAAAATTTTTGGAGCCAAATGACGATCCTCGAGGTGTAATATTGCTTGCCGTTTTCCATGTAAAAAACAATATTGGGGTTGATTTGAAAGATGTTTTTGCACAAGCGCACGGTAAGTTAACAACCATACCAAGGCTAGGAATAAAAGGTGAAGGACTTGACACCAAGATTATTTTTATAAAAGATAATGAAAACTGGTTTGACTTAGGCTGCAAAGTTATGATGCAATTGAATTAACGCTTTTATAAATTGAGTGTTTGTACCAGTGTGCATACCATAACAGGTTATTCTTTAGATTTTTATAAAACAATTGCCCGTTAATCAGGATTGTATAGATATACCAATTACATTTAATATGAAAACGAAAGCAATGATATTAGCCGCAGCCCTGGGTTTAGCATTCTCTGCCTGTAGTGGCAACAAAGCTGATCAGCAAAATGCCGATAGCCTGCATCAATATACCGATACCAATATAGTGGCAGATAGTATAGTGACCGATAGCACTGCCGATTCTACCACCAATGCACCGGCTGATGTGAAGCATTAGTTAGGTTATATCATCCCAACTCTAGCGCAAGTCTTAGCGTTTTAGCCTGTGCAATAGCCTGACTTGTGCTTTCATACAAAACCGGTACTCAAAAACTAACCCAATGGATTGTATCATCAATATAGAATTGTCATCCTGAGCCTGTCGAAGGATCTGCTTGACGATATATGAGGTGTTTCGACAAGCTCAACATGACAAACTTCCAGAGAAACTAACTTAAAAGATTGCTTCACTCCTGCGCTTCCCCCCAACCCTTCAGTTCGCAATGACGATTATGGAGTGCTTTGGCTCCCAGACTTCCGTCCTCCGACTCCGGACTTCAGACTAAAGACTATAAACTATAAACCAAAAATATACCCATTAAATGGTATTGATGCTGAGTACAGTGTTTGGGAAATTTGCTTTCAATAAACAAACAATTTAGGGCATGAAAATTAACAAACTCCTGCTAATGGCACCAGTGCTTGTGCTATTGGCAACAGCATCTGGTGTAATGGCGCAGGTAAAAAAATCGCCAGCCAAAGCGGCTCCTGTTAAAACCAAATACGGAGCTTTAGCGATAGACCGGTCGAATGGTTTTTATTATGGTTTCTCTTTCGATCAGCCGAGCCGGCCTGAAGCCGAGAAACGAGCAATAGATGAGTGTACCAAACGTGGTGGTTCCTGCAGCATTGTACTTACTTACTCGGGTACAGGTTGTGCAGCATACCGCACCATTAATGGCAATGTAGGCACCGCATTTGGCTGGGGTTTAGCTAAAACCAAAGAAGAGGCCGATGCGATAGCTACTAAAGAGTGTTTAAAAAGAAGCTTCGGCACCCAACCAACTAACTTTGTTTGGAGTTGTAATTCGGCACAAGCGGCTCAGTTAAATGAAATATATAATGCTTCGCCCGAAATTACTGGTCCGGTAAAAATTGGTAACCAGATCTGGACCAGCACCAATTTAAATGTGAGTACCTATAGAAACGGTGAGCAGATTTATTATGCTACTAACCAAAAGGAATGGGAAAAAGTGAGCCGGGAAAAAATTCCGGCATACTGCTACCTTAATTTCGATCCGAGTAACGAAAAAAAATATGGCAAGTTGTACAACTTTTATGCCGTTACCGACCGCCGTGGTTTAGCCCCTGCAGGCTGGCACGTACCCAGCAGTAATGAATTTGTAACGCTTATTGCAGCTTTAGGTGGCGAAAAGGTTGCCGGTAAAAAAATGCGTGGTACCACAGGCTGGGACATTAAAGACTCGTACAAATTTGCACACGGCAATGGCGACAACTCATCAGGACTTAATTTACTGACCAACGGCAGCGCCGGTGGCGATGAATATGGTGGCGGCCAGTCTTTCAAATATGGTATATGGTTAAGCTACTGGTGGTCGTCTACTACCAAATCAAGCGGCGACAGCTTTGCCTATTACCTTGATTTTAACAAATACAGCGAACCACGTGTAACCGATTACAGCAAAACTACAGGTAGTGCGGTAAGGTTAGTGAAAGATTAAATACCCGTATCAACATAATGCTCAGATTTTGACGCACTCAGCTCAGAAACGATTTAATCAACCGGAAATAATCAAAGATCTCCGGTTGATTTTGTTTTAGGGGGATCCGCTAATCATTTTACCGCATTTAGCTCTGCTTTCTCCGCATCATGCCTAAGCACCAAGACTTCTGACCTCCGACTCCGGACTTCCGACTTAAAAGATTGCTTCACTCCTGCGCTTCCTCCCCACGCTTCAGTTCGCAATGACGATTACGCAGTGCTTTGGCTCCCAGACTTCCGTCCTGCGACTCCGGACTCCGGACTAAAAGATTGCTTCACTCCTGCGCTTCCCCCAACCCTTCAGTTCGCAATGACGATTTATGGAGTGGGGCTGGCTCCCAGACTTCAGACTCCGGACTTCGGACTAAAGACTTCCGACTGATTTATTCTGCGTAAATCACCTAAAATCTGCGGGAGAATTTACGGTGCAAATAATTAACTTTATGCGCCAACGCTCATTCATGACAAACGAACAGATAACAGCACGCATTGAACAGGAATTTAAAGAAAAAACATTCGGGCTTCTAATGGAATTAATTCAGCTTGCAATAAATGAAAAAGACATGGCTACTTTATACGGCCACAACCATAGCATTTAATTATGCAACAAACTTTACCAGCTAAGCCATGATTGAAGCAACTAACGCTCCCGAAAAACCAATTACTTACCCCGAAGAAATACAATTTACTTCCAGCTGGCGAAAATACCAGCAACGCATACTCGATCATTTAGATGAGCACATGGCCAACGGGCATTTGCATATCATAGCGCCACCAGGATCCGGAAAAACAGTTCTGGGGCTCGAAGTAGCCATCAGACTGAATAAACCAACCTTAATTCTTGCCCCTACCATTGCCATCCGAAACCAATGGATACAGCGTTTCTGCGAACTTTTTCTCCGGGTAAATACTGCCCCCGAATGGATATCGAACGACATCAGGAAACCTGCATTTATGACGGTAGTAACCTACCAGGGATTGCATGCAGCCTGCAATAATTTACAGGAGTATGAAAGCGAAACCGATGAGGAGGAGGAGCATATTCTGCAGACTATAAAATCAGCTAATCCTAATCTGGATAATATTGTTAAGGGATTAAAATTACAGCGTATAAACACCATTGTGGTTGATGAAGCCCACCACTTAAAAAATGAATGGTGGCAAACCCTAACCCGTGTAAAAGAAAAACTAAACCCGGTTATTGTGGGCTTAACGGCCACACCTCCTTATGATGTTAGCCCAAACGAGTGGCAACGGTATATCGAATTTAACGGATCGGTAGATGCTGAAATATCAGTACCCGAACTTGTTATTGAAGGTGATTTATGCCCGCATCAGGATTACATACATTTCACCTTCCCAACTGCTGCCGAGAATGAAAAGATAAAAGCATTCAGAGCACAGATTGAAGCGCTTTTTCTGGAACTTAAAACAAATGAGACACTGATCAGTGCAATTGAAAATCACCCGGTATGGATAAACCCTGCTGAGCATTTGGAGTGGATTTACACTAACTTATCTTGTTATTCGGCCTGCTTAATTTTTCTTCACGCCAATAACAGGGAGATACACCAGTTGCACATTGAAGTAATCGGCGATCAAAAACTGAAAATACCAGAGTTGGATTATCATTGGATGGAAACCCTTCTTAATTTCTACCTGTATCAGGAAAAAGTACATTTCAAACTGTTTGAAGAACATGCTAAGCAGCTGGAAAATAAACTGAAACGTTGCGGGGCCATGGAAAAAAAGCAAATCAACTTCAGTAATAATAAGGTGGTAAGCCAGTCGCTTACTTCGAGCCTGAGCAAGTTAAATGGGATCAGCACTATAGTTGATTTTGAATTTAAGCAACTGGGACATGGCTTAAGAATGGTTATCCTTTCTGATTATATCCGTAAAGAATTTTATTCAAATACCCCGGAAAATAAACTCGAACTGACCAAAATAGGCGTAATTCCGATTTTTGAACAATTGCGCCGCCAAAACACCATACACAAAAAAATTGGCGTGCTTACAGGTTCAATGGTTATTATTCCTGCTTCTGCCCGTCGTGCATTTGAAGATAAAGCCCGCGAGCGACGTATAGCACAAATTAGTTGTACACTTGTACCATTCGACACAGACTATCTCATCATTTACCAGAATGAGCAAATCAAAAACGACCTGATTTATATCATAACCGAAATTTTTCAGCAAGGGGAAATCGAAATTTTAATCGGAACGAAATCCTTACTGGGCGAAGGGTGGGATGCACCGGCTATCAATGCTTTAATCCTGGCCAGTTTCGTTGGCTCTTTCGTTTCTTCCAATCAAATGCGCGGCAGGGCTATCAGGACCCAACAAGGCAATACAGGTAAAACAGGTAATATCTGGCACCTGGCTACAATAGACGCAACATCTCCCACTGGTGGCGACGATTTTGACCTCTTAAAAAGGCGCTTCAAAAGTTTCGTAGGCATCTCATTTAAAAGTGAACCTGGCATTGAAAATGGCATAAACCGCTTAAACCTACCCGAAAATATTATTCAGGAGGCAGAAGCTTCGAAAAAGAACAGCGAAATGTTTGCTTTTGCAGCAGATCGCGAAAATCTGAAACAGCGTTGGCAAACCGCTCTGGAGGAAGGCATAAGTTTAGTTGAAGAAATTAAGATCCCTTTTCGGGAAGAAAGGCCATACCAGGAAGTTAAAGCCATGTACCTCAATAAAACAATTGCCCATCTTTTTGCAACCCTTGGTTCGGGGCTACTGGGCTTTGGTTTCGAAAGCCTCGAAATCCTCGCCCGAAGTAGCAGACATATCAAATCAGCAGATCAACTCTATTTCATTCTGGGGATTATCGGCACATTAGGCCTGCTCATCTTTGGCAGGCTAACCCTTAAAACCCTAAGACTTTATTTAAAATACCGAGATATTTCGAAAGATATCCAGTACATTGGAGAAGCGTTGTTAGCAGGCCTGATAAAAACCGGAGTTATCCAAACCGATATTTCACAAATATATGTTCAAAGCGCGGTAGATGAACATGGAGCAGTTTTTTGTCATTTGGAAGGTGCATCCACTTTTGAAAAATCAACCTTTATCAATGCCTTACAAGAAATAATTGCACCAATTGATAATCCACGTTATGTTATCATCAGAAAAAACAGGTTTATGCTTTTTGCAAAACAAAAAGACTACCATGCGGTACCAGAACTTATTGCGCGTAATAAAAACCTGGCCGAGTACTTTAAGCAACAATGGGAAAACCATGTAGGTTCTTGCGATCTGATATACACAAGAACACTGGAGGGCAGAAAATTACTTTTAAAATCGAGAATTAAATCTTTATCCGCACAGTTTCAAAACAAGGTCGAACATGTAAATAAATGGAGGTAATGCTTAAACAACTAATGAAATAATACTTATGCTTTGCTTTCTCCGCACCATGCTCAAGCACCCAGGCTCCGGACTAAAGGCTTCCGACTGATTTATTCTGCGTAAATCACCTAAAATCTGCGGGAGAATTTACGGTGCAAATAATTAACTTTATGCGCCAACGCTCATTCATGACAGACGAACAGATAACAGCACGCATTGAACAGGAATTTAAAGAAAAAACATTCGGCGTAACCGAACAGTATCTGGAAATTCATCAGCCTGTTTACCACAACAATCAATTACAGATAGCAAGAATTGACCGCGAGCGTAGCGACAAGCTCATTGTAGCTTACTTACCTGTACTAAACGAAAGATTCTATTTTGCCGTGTATCTGGATCCTGGAACGGAAGAAATTACCAGTGTTGATACCGAAGCAAATCACTGCGTTTATTTCCTGGCTACTTCAAAAAAACTGACTGCCGCTGAGCTTAAAGCCATGACTACCCTGACCATTTCTACAAGCTGGAATAAAGGTGACTTAAAGCCCAATGGCAAATCAACTTACCGGTTTAGTGCAGTAAAAATAATGCCCAACACCGAGCCTGATGAATTTGAAGATAAACTGCGTAACCTGTTAACCTATCTGGAACAAGACAAACGGGGCATTACCGAACTGGTAAGCAAAGCAAATGGTTATATTCAGGTTGCTATGGATATTCACAACGGAAACGGATTGATTGGCGGCCCCTACCTCGATCAAAAAAGCATATCAAGAATGAGTGATTTGGGCTTAGCTATAGATTTTGATCTGCATGTTAGAGGTGAGAGTTTTAGATAAAAAACTAGTTAAAAGTTTTTACACGAATAAAAAGTTTAATTTATTATGAGTTGGGATATAGTAGTATTTAATTCAAAGCAAAAAATAAATGCCGTCGAAGAAGTAGACGAAGCATTACTTGTGGACATAGATTTTAATGCAATTCTGGAGCAGCATTTTTTTAGCATTACTTGTGACAAAAACCACCGAACAATAAAAGGCGAAAACTACATTATAGATTACTACACTCACGAAGAACCAGTTAGTAATACAATTTTTCATCTCTATGGCGAACCTGCACTATTTGAATTAATACGTATCGCTAAAATTTACAACTGGCAAATATTCGATACAAGCCTTGGAGAAATGCTTGATCTTGAGTACCCTGAAAAGAATGGATATGATGATTTTCAGAATTATTTGAAGCAAGTATTAAAAGGTGAAAAAAATTGACCTATTCGAGATTGAAAATTTTATCTACACCTATCGAATCATCCCTATCAATTAAAATATTTAGCACCTTACTATATTAAAATGCAAATAAAAAAGAAGTATCATTTTCTAGTATGGCTTTTCATTCCGCTTTTTTTGGTGTCCTATTTCTGCTTTGATTTGATATGGGAAAAAACTTGGTTTTTTGCCATTCCTTTGATGGGTTTTCTAGGCATGGCGTCCATTGCATTTTTCATTTTATGCATTACCGCAAAATACAAACCGGGAATATTTGTTGGTATTAGTGTTATTGCAATAATCGCTACTACAGAAATTGCCAATTCAGAATTATTTAAGAGCGAAAAAGTGTTAGCAGCAACGCTTATGGACGATATGTCTGCAATTCGTTTAAGTTTACGTGAGAACCATACTTTTGAAATGGTTAACTCAAATATTGCAAGCGAACAAGTATTTACAGGAAACTACAAGCTAAATGGCAATAAAATCATCTTCCTGGACAAGCATTTCGATAACGATTTTATTCCAGATACCTTGGCTATTTTGGAGAACAAAATAGTTTTCCAATTCAATAAAGATGGTATGCCTGACACAAGCTTTGCACGATATTTTGATATTGACAAAAATCGAATAAAACAAATACCTAATTTATAGAAACAGGGATTAGGTTAATATAAATTATGATCAAAAACTTACTAATTGCCTTTTTTATACTAACGGGCTTAGCGGCTAAGGCACAACACAAAATGCGCGCAATTAACGAACTTATCGATACCACCGATTCTGGCTGGCCTATCGTAAAAGATTGGATTGAATCTGCAAAAAACAAAGTCGAAGTTTTAACAGCTGATAGTGCAAAAGCAAAAGACGCTTTATTTAATATACAGGTAACTACACGTTCGCCAATGGGTGCGGTAGTTTATATGACTGGTGGAATTTTGGTTGATGATGGTTGGATCAGAATCCTGGGTTCTGGCAATCCAAAACTAAACCGTTCACTACCCGATTGGAACAAAGGAAAATCATTGGCACAATTTGGAGAAGCATCGCCTTTTCTATTAATTGCAGATGATGCAATAGGTGGTTTTTACCTTTTAAATGGAGGCGGGCTTGGTAAAGACCTGGGCAAAGTATACTATTTTTCTCCAGACAATTTAACATACGAGCCGCTTGACATTACTTATTTAGGCTTCTTACAATTCTGTTTCAGTAGCGATTTAGAGAAATTTTATAAGGGCTTAAGATGGACAAAATGGAAAGACGAGGTTTCAAAATTACAGGGAGACAAAGTGTTTAGTTTTTATCCATACCTATGGTCAGAGGAAGGCAAAAACATCAAAAAAAGTACCCGGAACATTGTACCAATTGAAGAACAATATATTTTAAATCGCGACATGCGCAAACAGCTTGGGATCGATAAATAAACTTTTGCTTCTGTACTATCCTCGTTTGTCATAAAGTGATTCCTTTAGAATAACGAGGATGGGTGAGCATAGCGATTTTATAGCTGGCTTGTCGGTTTCGATTGCGTATTTAATGGAGAGACCCTGAAATGAATTCAGGGTGACGATAAGGAAGGGGGAGTAATGCTTAAGCACCCTAGACTACCGACTGATTTATTCTGCGTAAATCATCTAAATCTGCGGGCAAAAAGAAATATGTAGAGATAAATATTTTGATCACCGCTGCTGCATTATGCCTAAGCACCCAGACCTCCGACACCGGACTTCGGACTAAAGACTTCCGACTAAAAAGATTGCTTCACTCCCACGCTTCCCCCGCCCCTTCAGTTCGCAATGACGATTATGCAGTGCTTTGCTTCCAGACTTCCGTCCTCCGACTACCGACTAAAGACTGCCGACTGATTTATTCTGCGTAAATCATCTAAATCTGCGGGCAAAAAGAAATATGTAGAGATAAATATTTTGATCACCGCTGCTGCATTATGCCTAAGCACCCAGACCTCCGACACCGGACTTCGGACTAAAGACTTCCGACTAAAAAGATTGCTTCACTCCCGCGCTTCCCCCGCCCCTTCAGTTCGCAATGACGATTATGCAGTGCTTTGCTTCCAGACTTCCGTCCTCCGACTCCGGACTTCGGACTAAAGACTAAAGACTGCCGACTAATTACTCCGTCAGCTTCTCCTTAATCCCCTCAGTTAATTTTTTCACTTTCATATAGCCTGCTAAAGAACTGTTTCTTTTATCGAAATCGATGGTCAACCAACCCTTTTGGGCTTTGAGGTTAAATTTATCGCTGCCATTCAGGTTTACAAATAAATCAATATGCTGATCCAGCGGAAGTTCATTATCCAGCACACTATCCAGGTATTTCTCCAGTTTAGCCGTTTTACTTTCGGCGTATTTCGCTTCAAACTTAAAGTTGGTATCGCTATCCGTAGTACTGAGGGATAAGCGGCCACCGCTGTTACGGCACCCGAAGGTTAAGGCGGTGAATAAGATTGCGGTGAGATATAGTTTATGTTTCATGGTTTATTATTATTGGTTAATCGGTTAATTGTTGAAATTGGTTAATTGTAAGAACTGCTTTGTCATCCCCCTGCCCCCTTCAAAGGGGCACGGATTCCGCTTAAGCGGAATTCCGCCTCCAAACTATCTACTCCAGGCTCCAAACTAAAACCTAGCCTCCTGCCCTGCCTTTAATATCATCCGTTGCCGTATTTCTCGACCGGGCCGATTTTACATTCTGGTTTCCGAAATTATAGCTGATGCTGAAATTTGCCCTCCGGCTGGTATACCGGTTCACTACTTTCATGTTAATGTTCTGGTAAACCAACTTTCCTTCCCAATGGTTGGTAAGCAGGATGTCGTCCATGTTTAAACGTAATTTAAGTTTCTTATCCAGCAATGTTTTCTGGATCCCGGCATTCAGTGCACCCTGGTAAATGGTGGTTTGCTCTACCCCGTTTACCCTTGGCGAGTTTAGCCAGGCACTAATTTCGATGCTGAAATTCTGCGGCAAGGTAAAAGCATTTGAAGTATATAAATTTACCGAAGCTTTACCCGCGCTATAAGCAGCACCTTCAATATTGCCATCGTTAAATTTACCGTAGTAAACACTAATGTTGTTCTGGATATTCCACCATTTGGCTATCCTAACAGGCACATATAAATCGGCCGAGTAGTTTTGCGAACGCCCCAGGTTTTGGCGAATTACACTGATTACGCGGGTAGCATCATCCTGCTGACTGATTTGCGTAATCATATCGCGGGTATCTGAATAGCTTAAAGAAAACGATATTTCCTTGTAGTTATAGCTAACCTGGTAGTTGTTGGTAAACTGGGGTTTCAGGTAAGGGTTGCCTTGATCAACCGCCAGTGGATCCATGTAAAAAACAAAAGGATTTAGCTGCTGGTAATTTGGACGGTCTACCCTGCGCCCATAAGAATACCTGATGTTGTTGTTCTCGCTAATTTTTTGGTTTACAAATACAGTTGGAAATAGCGAAAGGTAATTGCGCTCTACCGATTTGTTATCGGTAACCGAGGTACCATTTGAGTGGGTATGCTCTGCACGCAAACCCAACTGAACCTGCCATACTTTCCACTCTTTAGAGAAGCTACCATAAACCGCAATGATGTTTTCCTTGTACACAAAATTGTTCGATTTGCCAATGTCGTTCTGCCATACTCCACCAATTAACTGCTCAGAAAGAAAATCGTTGTTGGTAACCACATAACTGCTTTTTAAGCCTGTTTCTATTTTGATAGTTTTAGAAACCGGTAAGGTAAAATCCGTTTTCGCGGCATACACCTTTATATCAGCATCGGTATTATTGCGCAAGCTGGTTTGGTTGGTCGGGTTACCGCTGGCATTTAAATAATTAGCCAGAAAGTTTTCGTCCTTTTTATTGCTGAATCCTGAAAAATCGATATCGAAAGTTAAGCTCTTACCCTTTTTATCAAAATCGTGCTTCAGGTTAAAGTTGGCCGTTAAATTGCCCACCGGCGAACTCGAATTGGCATCCTGTAAAATATAGCTCATACTCGAAGCTCCGTTTTGCACGGCATTAATATCGGTATTGCTAAAATTGGTCAGCTTCGTATTTACCGTGTTTGCATCCAGCATTATTCCAAACACCGTTTTTTCCGAAGCGTAATAATCGGCACCTATTTTCCCCTGAAAACCAACACCATTATTTTTACGGTCGAAATTCTGCGTTAAGACACTTGCCAGGCCGTTAGATGTGGTTGTTCTGGTTAAAAAAGTATTGTTAAACTGGGCTTTCCGTGCTACGGCCCCATTTCCAAAAATATTCCATTTGCCCTGCCTGTGGTTTAAGTTCAGGTTAACACCGGCACGGAATAAATCGCTGGGCGAATCGGGCATAATCCCCTGACCGGTGTTAAAAGAAACTGTGCCGTTGGTACCATAAGCCCTATTTCTTTTAAGCTTAATGTTAATGATCCCTGCATTACCGGCAGCATCATATTTGGCCGAAGGATTGGTAATCAGTTCTATCGTACTAATCTGGTCGCTGCTCATGTTGCTCAGCAAAGTGGTAATATCTGCGCCTGAAAGGAAATTGGTTTTGCCATCAATCATCACCACTACACCACTCTTATTGTTCAGTTTAATCTGATCGCTATTGCGGTCTATCTGTACGCCGGGAGCTTTCTCTAAAACTTCTAAAGCCGTGCTACCAGTAGCGGTAAGACTGTTCTCTACATTTAAAACTGTTTTATCAATCTGGTGCTCAACAAAGGGTTTTCGCCCCTGTACGCTTACTTCTTTAAGTTGTTTACTTACACTTTCCATCGCGATAGTAGGAAGTTGTAAATCATCTTTGATTAGAAAATGTGCTGTTTTTTTGGTTTTAAAACCTACAATTGAGATTGATAGCTGGTATTCGCCGGCTTTTATTCCGGTAATTTTAAATTCGCCATCAATACTGGTTGATACACTTTTTATCAGGGCCGTATCCGGATATTGGAGCAAACGAACTACGGCAAAGGATACAGGAACGGTCTTTTCGTCAACCACTTTTCCCGAAACTGTATTTAATTTTTGGGCAAAAGAAGCCCCACATGCCAGCAGGCATGCAATTAGCGTAAATAATGTTTTCATGGTTTCTTCTTTTTAGGTCGGCTGGTCATCCCGATCAGATCGGGATGACCAACGTTTAAGTAACTGAATTATTCTTCAGGCTCTATCCCCAATTCCTTTTTCACTTCACCAATCCTGTTCAATACAGAGTCCTGATAAATGCTGTCGGTAGTTTTATCTCTGAGCTGGAGTTTTAAATCATGCAGTTCTTCTTCCAGCTTCTGCTTTTTTATAGCTTCTTGTTTTAGTTCCGCAATGCACTTCAAACCCTCATCCGTCATCACCCAAACGCTATTATCATTGTGGTCGTTTTCGGCATCGTTACAGCTCCAGGCCCAGTAATTGTTAATGTAGCGATACGAATCTTCTTTTAGAATCAGTCGGGTTCCCACCGGTATTTCAAGCGTTAACCTTACCTCCTGATTACGCCAGGTAGTACCTTTATTTAAGCGGAAACGTGGATTAAATACCATAGCCGAATCTTTTAAAGTATAGGTATAGCTTATATTCTGCGCATTTTGCAAAGCATTTGAAAAAGTTTTACCCTGCGATTCGTATTTCTGTGTTAAGCGGGTAACATTGGTTTCGCTTTTTTCAATATTAATGCGGATTTTATTCGGTGTAACAAAAGGACCATCTTCAAAATCATCAACCACAATCTGATTTTTTTGGTTCATGTCGATGTGATAGGTAATGCTATCCTCTTTACTGAAATACTTGCTCTTATCGATATCAATTACATAAGTACCGTAACTTTTCAGGTCAACAGTTTGCGTTAATTCTGCATGTTGTTTAAACTCCGTCGATATTTTTGCGGCCTGATATCCGGTAATCGCTACCCCAACCAACCAGATAATTAACAGGGCAAAAGAAAGCGTTTTATTAATGGCTTGTTTGTTAAATGCTACCCTGATAGAAAAGAGTACCAAAGCTAAAACCGGGATAAACAATACCACAAACGCTCCAAACAAAATCGCGCTACGGTTGCCATCGTTTACAATCGAGAAGGGGAAATATTCGTAAATGCTCGAATCCCAGAAACCCTGAAAAGCAGCGGTAGTAACAATCAGTGTTAACAGTAAAAAAGCACCAAAAACTACAATAAAGCCGGCAATAACTTTAAAAATCACCTTTCCCGTACCCGATATAAAACGGCCCAGCCACTCAAAAAACTCGCCTATAAAAATCCCGAAACGTGTAAAGATAGGCTGCGCATGTTTATTTACTTCACTTAAACGCTCTTTAACAGCCTGCAACTCCTCGTCGAGGTTCTTTTGAAAGCCTTGCAGGTTGGCAGGTTCACCTTTCATTTCCATTCTTTCAATCCGCGATTTCGCCTTTGGCATAATAATCCAAAGCAAGGCATACACCAATAATCCCGAGCCACCCACAAAAATGGTTAAAACAGCAGCCAATCTGATCCATTTCGCATCGGCATTAACGTAATGCGCAATACCTGCACACACCCCGGCAATAACCCGGTCGTCCATATCGCGGTATAATTTTTTCTCCGCGTACTGATACTGGTAGGCGCTTTGCGCAACAGGTTCTTCTTCTCCTTCGGCCGTGGTATCGAAATCCTGTACCCTGCCCATTTGTGCAATAACCGAATTTACGTTGGCCGCATCAACAACCTGTTTTTTCTGCTCTTCCAATTGCTCGGTTAGCAATTCGGCAATACGGTTTTCAATATCTGTTACAATTTCCAGATCGTCGGCATGATTGGCAAAATATCCTTTTACCTCGTTCAGGTACGCCTTTAAGAGTTCGTAGGCACTTTCTTCAATGTGAATAATCGTGTTCCCTATATTTATGATGATGGTCTTTTCCATTTCCTTGTTACTAATGATTATGAATTGGCTCCTTGTTGCGAAACCCCTACCGCGTAGGCCAGTTCCTGCCAGGTTTGATCTAATTGTGCTAAAATGCCTCTGCCAACTTCGGTTAAGGTGTAATATTTACGGGGCGGGCCTGAGGTAGATTCTACCCAGTTGTAGCTTAACAAACCATTGTTTTTAAGCCTGGTTAATAATGGATATAGTGTGCCCTCAACCACCAACAGTTTTGCCGACCTTAATTCAGCAATGATATCAGAGGCATAAATTTCGCCTCTCGAGATGATTGATAAAACACAATATTCCAGAATTCCCTTCCGCATTTGTGTTTGCGTATTTTCTGCTATCATAATACAAAGATATATGTTTTATAAACTACCATGCAATACATAGTACTAAAATAATTCAAAACAAAATCACAAATATCTGATTATTAGTTAATTAATTTTTTATAAAAATTTTGAGATGAGCAGAAAAATCTGTAAAAGTGAAAGATTTGCATTATTTTTAGTAAAGCAAATTGCAGTAATGCTTCGGTTGCAGCAGTCCCGCTATTGCCCATAGTCCCGGTTTTTTGAAGAAAAAAATCGGGAGCTATATGGCGCTATCGGGTTTAATTTGCAGGGATAGTTGGGCTTGGGTTATAGGCTCCGCTAAACTTTCAAAGTTTGCGCCGCAGTTGCCTGCCCAAGCTTAAACTAAACTTCCGAAGTTACCAGCGCACCTCCCGGGTTAAACTTCGGAAGATGTTTTACTATACAAATACTATAGAATTAATATATTTTAATAATTTTGCAGCTGCTTAACTTATTTTCATGAAAAAGTCTATTGCCAGCATTGTTGCTGAAGCAAACGAAAGCGGCGAAGGCACGCTTAAAAGAACACTGGGGCCAATTAACCTCATTTTAATTGGTGTGGGCCTAACGCTTGGCGCCGGTTTATTTTCAATTACCGGTTTGGCAGCAGCCAATCACTCGGGGCCAGCGGTTACCCTATCTTTTGTAATTGCCGCACTGGGCTGTGGTTTTGCCGCATTGTGCTATGCCGAGTTTGCCTCTATGATTCCAGTTGCAGGCAGTGCCTATACCTACTCTTACGCCACCATGGGCGAGCTTTTTGCCTGGATTATCGGTTGGGATCTCGTGCTCGAGTATTCGGTTGGTTGTGCTACTGTGGCCATTAGCTGGTCGCAGTATTTAACCAAATTTCTGGCCAGTTTACATATTTACCTCCCGGCCAAACTTACGCTGTCGCCATTCGAAACAGCAAAACTTGCCGATGGCTCTACCGTACATGGTTTGATCAATATCCCTGCTGCACTGGTAGTAGTACTTATGACGGCCATTCTCATCCGCGGTACCAAAGGCTCGGCTATTGTAAATGGCATTATTGTATTTTTAAAAGTTGGTGTGGTATTGGTTTTCATTGCTCTGGGCTGGCAATATATCGATCCGGCAAATTATCATCCTTACATTCCTCAAAATACTGGTACTTTTGGCCAGTTTGGCTGGAGCGGTATTTTACGTGGTGCCGGACTGGTGTTTTTTGTATTCATCGGTTTTGATGCAGTAGCGGCTTCTGCCCAGGAAACCAAAAACCCTACGCGAGATTTACCTATCGGCATTATTGGTTCTTTAGTGGTTTGTACAGTTTTATTTGGTTTGTTTGGCCACGTGATGACAGGTTTGGCCAACTATAAAGAATTTGCCAACAGCGGCGCACCAGTGGCCATTGCTATCGAGAAAACACCTTATGCATGGTTAAGCCAAGCCATTATTTTAGCCATTTTAATTGGCTATACCTCAGTAATCCTGATCGATTTAATGGCACAATCGCGCATGTTTTATTCTATCAGTAAAGATGGCTTACTTCCTAAAATGTTCTCTGATGTGCATCGTAAATTTAAAACGCCATATAAATCAAACCTGATTCTTTGTTTATTTATTGGCTTGTTTGCGGCATTTGTACCCATGAATGTGGTTGGCGAAATGACCAGCATTGGTACCTTACTTGCCTTTTTAATGGTTTGTGTGGGTATATTGATTCTGAGAAAAACCGATCCAGACGCCAAGCGTCCTTTCAAAGTACCCCTTGTACCTTTAATTCCAATTTTGGGTATATTAACCTGCATTGCCATGATGGTATTTCTACCCTGGGAAACCTGGTTAAGGCTTGCCGTTTGGCTAATTATTGGTTTGGCTATTTACTTTTGGTATGGTAAAAAACACAGTAAACTACGTACTGCAAATGAGGAATCTTCATCAACATTATAGCCAAATGCTGCGTTCCTAATAAATTCATTATCATATACATGGCACGATTAAGCTGTTCGGTTTTCAGTACAGCTTAATCGCAATATTTTAGTACCATTTCCGTCACAATTATGCAAACTGTAAATCCCTGAACATAAACTGCATAAGTTATTCACAATTCCACATTTTTTACATTTTTTGGCTTGGGTTTTGCCCTAGGTTTATTAACCTATAAAACTCAATCCCATGCTCATTAAATTACACACCCCTGTTTTCAGGTTCTTCAGGCCCAAAACTGAAACCATAAAAAAAACGCCTGTACAGCTTACCAGAGCACAATGGATAACTGCCGACAGAATTGTAATTGCAGTGATGTTTATTGCTACGATAATAGGCGCAATTTTATTCTAAATTTCAGATGGTCAATCAAAAATCTTCTGAAATCATTTCTTTATTCAACACCACAGCGGCCATAGTGCCTGCTGCTGTTATATACGATAACGACCTGAACATGGTTGCGCAATCGCCTGCCGCATAAACACCTTTTGCAGTAGTTTGCTGCTGCTCATTAACCTTAATTGTTTTCAAATCTGTTAGTTCGAAATTGAGCTGCGCATCAAAATCGATATGCTGTTCTACATTTGGTCTGGCATACACCGCCTTTAAAGCCAGTTTTTCTCCATTGGCAAAAACCACTTCACTAATATTCCCCCTATTATGTTCAAATTCAACAATTTCAGCTTCTATTATCCGGATTGATTTAGCTTTTAGCTTTTCAGTTTGCTCAGCTGTTAATTCCGATTTTCCATTGGTAAGCAAGGTTAAATCTTTATTCCACAAATAAAGGTTTTTAGCCATATCAAAGGCCGCATCCCCATTCATCATTAAACCAATTGCCTCACCTTTAACCTCGTAACCATGGCAATACGGGCAGTGAATTACCGAGATGGCCCAACATTCGGCCAAACCTTTAATTTCTGGCAATACATCTTTTAAACCGGTAGCAATCAGTAGTTTTCTGGCAGAAAAACTTTCGCCACTTTCAAGCCCAACAGTAAAGCCACTTGTTTTTTGACTAGCCTTAATGGCTTTGCCGGCTATCATTTTCACGGTCGGATATTTTAAAACCTCAGCTTTAGCCTCTGCAGCAATTTCAGCGGGTGTATCGCCATCATGCGTTAAAAAGTTATGCGAGTGCGGTGTTTGCCTGTTACAAGGTTTCCCGCTATCAATTACAAGCACCGAACGCGTAGCGCGAGCCAAAGTAAGTGCAGCAGATAAACCTGCGTAACTGCCACCAATTATAATTACATCAAAATCCATATTTCTTTCTTTTGGAACAAAAATGAGCAAAGGCACTATCAAATGCAACAAAGATGCATTATTAAAATGTCATTTTTTATAGATCGCACCTTTAATAAAACCACCATAGTAAAAACGTTCTTCTACTACCTCATAATCTTTGCTTAAAAAATAAGGATGCATATCAATCAGGTTACTGGCTTCTACAATGCCTAATAATTTAAAAAACCGGTACATCGATTTCAGCAGCAGTAATTTCCACCATTTTCCTTTGTTTGCATCGAGCGAGAAATCGACCAGGAACCACAATGCGCCAGGTTTTAAACAACCATCTAATTGCTCAAATACCTGACTAGCTCTTTTTTCCGAAAAATTATCGAACAGAAACGGCGTTAGCACGACATCAAATGCTGTTTCGGCGGTAAAGTCTTCAATGCCTTCATTCACAAACACCACTTCGTTGCCTCCAAAATTCCTCGCTTTCGAAAGCGCAATCATTTTAGCAGAAATTTCCACATAAACAATTTTTAGCCCGGCCGGATGCACTTTGGCCAACTCCTCTAAAATCCATCCCGTTCCCCCACCTACTATCAGCACTTCGTTATTTTTTTTTATATAACGCAGTTGATTAACCTGAGCATTTACCTGCGCCTTAAAAAACACCAAACGACTTAGCGTATCATAATGTCTGGCTATTTTATCGTAGTTATTATCCATTTTGGTTAATTGTTTAAATTGTACAAATCGGTTAATTGTAATACCAGACAATTAACCAGTTAACCGATTCTAACAGTTAACCACCTACCCTACAAACTGCATCCCAATTATTCCGCAAATGGCTTTAAACAAAATCAGCCCATCAATCACCATTAAATAATAAAGAATATTTTTCCGGCGGTGCATGGAGTACGCCACATAAATGGTAAAGATAAAGGGTAACACATTGCAAAATACCAGGGGCCAGGCAAAACCTTTGTAACTGGCAAATATGCCCAGCGAAATTAAACCCACAACTAATAAGGGAATGAGGATATTAAAAATGGTTCTTCTCAGGCCGTAACGTACCACAAAAGTTCTTAAATGCCGGTTTGCATCGGTAGGGTAATCCTTAATATCAAAAATGATGGCGTTTACGGTACAGAACATCCAGTTTTTGATAAATAACCAGGTCCACAATACAGAATCATGATACCCTATACCGGTCTCGATTTTGAGCATAATAAGCGGCAATACATTAGCACAACAGGCCCATACAAAACCAATAACAAAGGCTTTTAGCCAGCCGGTATTACGCAAGTTAAACTTCAAAAACGATCGGGGCAATAAACCATAGTACAAACCACCTGCAGTCACAATAATCAATATAGCTATCCAATAACTAAGTGGCAAGGCCAGAAAATGATCAAAATTCTGGTAAAGCAGGTTTATCGCCAGCAACATACAACTGATAAAAAGCACTGCCTGACTGTAATTAATAAACTGCTTATGTTTAAAATACCACTGATTACGCGGATTAGTTGTAGATGGTTTTGTAGATACTTTGTTATAGGCGTAAGTGTAATAAATGGTTGGCGCCAGGAAAAGTAGCAGGTAATAGTTTAGCGAATTAAAAGGCACCCTCAACTGCACAGTGGCTTCGATGGTTAAGGCAACAGCAAGTATCCCTACAAAGTAGTTTCCAAAAAAAATGAACCTGATAATTTTACCGAGCATTGCCTGTGTTTTCTGCAGCCAATTTATGTAAAACTTAACCATATAAGAAACATAAGGCCATCTAAGCTTAAATGACTTATATGGTAAAACAAATACCACAATTAAAAACCGAAAATTTTAACCACAAAAAAAGCCTTCCAGTTTCCTGAAAGGCTTGGTGGGAAATGAGGGGTTCGAACCCCCGACCCCCTCGGTGTAAACGAGGTGCTCTGAACCAGCTGAGCTAATTTCCCTGATGAGTATTGCAATTAAAACGGAAAATTTTAACCATAAAAAAAGCCCTCCAGTTTCCTGAAAGGCTTTTCGTGGGAAATGAGGGGTTCGAACCCCCGACCCCCTCGGTGTAAACGAGGTGCTCTGAACCAGCTGAGCTAATTTCCCTGGTGAGTATTGTAATTAAAAACTTTTCAACTCCTTAAAAAGTCTGGTGGGAAATGAGGGGTTCGAACCCCCGACCCCCTCGGTGTAAACGAGGTGCTCTGAACCAGCTGAGCTAATTTCCCTTTTGTTATTTTGTCAATTTAATGCCCACTCTCCGTTTGGGAATGCAAATATAGCGCTATAAAACTGTTCTGCAAATCTTTTTTTCTTTTTTTTCAGCTCAGCAAAGTTTCGAGGATTTTATGCGACTGAACTGTACCAAACGAAGCCGTATGTAAGGTATAGAAAACCAATATCTTATCTAACAAAAACCTGCGCTGCGCATTGGTTAATTTTATTTCAGAATTTTTTTCGAGTGGTGTATTATAAAGTGAAATAAACTGTAAAGCATCGTCTAATTGCAGGTAATTGGCATGAATGGGCACCCGCGAAAAGAACTCCCCTTCCTGCAAATCGAAGTAAATCTGGTCGGTTCTTCTTTTTTCGTTTGGCGCAAAACCCAAAAAACGGGTCAGTTTTAGTAAAAAAGACAGGTGAAAATTCGGGCTGATTTCTTCCACTTCATCAAACCAGGCTACCGAGCTGAAAATATAATCGAACAGATCTTCATCAGATGATTGTTGCCTGATGCTTTTATACAATACTTCGTTAAGAAAAATAACGATACTGGTTTTTACCATATCGTAAGGAATGCTTTTAAACACTGGTGTTTGCCGCACTTCAGCTACCCGCTGAATGTTGGTATTAGCCTTATGGTACACCACCATATCGAGCAAATGGAGCGATTGAAGCATGTTCATCTTAATCTTAGCTTTTGGCTTTTTAACTCCGTTTATCAGGTAAGACTGCATGCCAAATTTATCGGTAAGTACCTGCACAATCACACTGCTTTCGCTGTAATTGGTGGTCTTTAAAACAATCCCTCTAACTTTATGCAACATGCGTTTAAAACATTTTTTTCAAAAGTATGTTATTTGTGCAAATTTAATTGTGCAAAAAGTAATCACGTTTTACAAATAAGATTAGTTTTGCCGTTAATATTATCATTAAAAAAAGCTGCACATGTGGGTTAAGCTATCGAGATTTATTCTTCAGAACCGTATCGCAATCATTCTATTTTTCGTTCTCGGAACCATTTTCATGGCTTATCAGGCCAAAAACGTAAAACTCTCTTACACAGGAAGTAAAATTTTACCCGTAACCGATAGTGCATTTATTAAATACAATGCCTTCAAAAAAACTTTTGGCGAAGATGGCAGTGTGATGGTTGTGGGTATACAATCGCCCGATATCTTCAAGACGGAAGTTTACAACCAGTGGGTAGAACTATCTAACAGCATCCAGAAACTAAAAGGCATCAAACAGGTATTATCATCAGGTAGGATTTTCCAACTGGAGAAAGATACGGTAAACCAAAAATTTGTTTTAAAACCGATACCGGGTGGTTTGGTTAAAACGGATAGTGAGATGGACTCGATTAAAAACACCATCTATAACAATCCTTTTTTCGAGGGTTTGGTGTACAACCGTCAGAATGCCACTTTAATGGCCATTACTTTCGATACCAAAATATTAAATACCGCAGCGCGCAACCCGATTTTAAAAGAAATCGAGGCCAAAGCTAAAGCTTTCCAGAGTAAGACAAAAATACAGGTACATATTTCGGGCTTACCTTACATCCGTACTGCAGTGAGTAAGCTGGTTAGCAATGAGTTCGTGTTATTTTTAGGATTATCGATCTTAGTTTCGGCACTGATTTTACTGTTTTTCTTCAAGAAATTCTACGCTGTTTTCTTCCCGATCCTGGTAGTGGTAATGGGTGTAATCTGGAGTATTGGTACCCTGGTGCTATTCGGTTTTGAACTGACCATTTTAACAGGGCTTATCCCACCACTTATTGTAATTATTGGTATTCCGAATAGTATTTTATTGTTAAACAAATACCAGAACGAGCTGAGAAAACATGGCGACAAACAACTGGCATTAAGCGTAACTATTGAGCGGATTGCCATTACCACGTTAATCGCTAATATTACCGCAGCCATTGGTTTCGGCGTATTGTATTTTACCGGTAGCGAGCTATTGATGCAGTTTGGCAGTGTGGCTTCGATCAATGTAATGGTTACCTGGTTAATGTGTCTGTGTTTAATTCCAATCATTTTCAGCTACCTGCCGGCACCTAAACTGAAAGCGCAAACCCATGTTGAAGAAGGTTTTCTGCACAAATTACTGGTTAAAACAGACAGGCTGGTACAGCAAAAAAGCGGCTTAATTTATATAGGTACCATTGTGATTTCGATCATCGCATTTATTGGGGTAATGAAAATCAATGTTAATGGCTACGTGGTTGACGATTTACCCAAAAACTCGGAAATTTTAACCGATTTAAAATTCTTTGAGAAAAACTTTGAGGGGATTTTACCGCTTGAAGTAAGCGTGGACACGAAGAAAAAGAATGGCGTTTTCAACCTAACCAACCTGAAAAGAATAGAAAAACTGGAGAAAATGATTTCAGCCTATCCGGAATTTTCGCGTTCTATTTCGGTAAACATGGGCTTAAAATACGCTACACAGGCTTTTTACAATAACGATTCTACCTTTTTCCGTTTGCCTGACAACCTCGAGAAGAACTTTATTCTGGCCTACATTGCCAATGGAGGAAAAGGAAATGCCAGTTTATTAACCAATTTTATCAGTAAAGGCAACCAAAGCACCAGAATCAGCTTTCAGATGGCTGATGTGGGTTCGAAACGCCTCGACGCCATTATGGCCGAACTGAAGCCTAGGATCGACAGCATTTTACCTCCGGCCAAATTTGATGTAGAACTAACCGGCTCAAGCATCATTTTTTCTAAAGGCACCGATTACATGCTAAAACACCTGGTAGAAAGTATTGCTCTTGCCATCGTGTTAATTTCGTTATTAAGGCTGGCTCAGTTTAAGAGTCTGGGTATTATGTTTATTTCGTTGTTGCCCAACATTGTGCCCTTGATTATTACCGCTGGTATTATGGGCTATTTTGGTATTTCGTTAAAACCTTCAACCATTTTAATTTTTACCATTGCCTTTGGTCTGGCCTCCGATCAAACCATTTATTTCCTTACCCGGTACCAGCAAGAGCTTAACCTGACCAATTTCAGTGTACCTAAAGTAATTACCGATACGATTACCGAAACCGGTGTAAGTATGACGCATATTGCCCTAATCTTATTCTTTGGGTTTGGGATCTTCACTGCTTCAACTTTCGGCGGAACAGTAGTATTGGGACTACTCCTGTCAATAACACTTTTAGTAGCGCTGATTTTTAACCTCACCTTATTACCTGCTTTGGTATTGTGGCTGGATAAAAAGAAAGTCAGGAAACTGATTTCTGATGAAGAAAGCGCAAAGAACGCGAGTGAATTTGATCATTAATTGGCATTAACATAGCTTTGGGTTTAAACCCAAAGCTATGTTTTACAAAATTACCAGCCCCACATCCCAGCCAATCCAGCCGGTAAGGCGTGGATTTTTAAAAGAAAAATCCTGATGTTTTTGCTGTAATAAACCAAAATTACCAATAGCCGTATTTTGTTTGGTATAATACGCATTTACCGAAGGGCCACCTTGTATGGCCAGCCATTTATTTATGCGGATATTTAACGGCAATTCGAATTTATTGAGGAGATTAAGGTAATCCCAACTGCCCTGATAAACATATTGGCTGCTGATTTCGGGGTTTAAGGAAAACCTACCGAAAAGACCAATTTCTTTTCCAAAGCCCAAACCTGCTGTGTATACCTTCTCGCCTACTTTACTGTTCATTCCAAACATTAACACATTGTACAGACGCTTGCTGCCTCCTTTATAAGCCACATTGTAGGGCGTACTTTCGTTTGTACCCAGGCTAAATTTATGGTATCCGTTTAGGGCAACATTAATTAAACCAATGGAGTAACCATCGTTCTGTTTCGAAATATTAATAATACCCAATTGGGCTCCTTTAAGTTTCCCGGCATAATTAATTACTCCGGTTTGCAAGCCTCTGGATGTACTTGCGGTGTAATTACCCAATACGGCAATACTCACCCCTTCTGATTGCTGATTTAAATTGGCTATACCTGCAATTTGCATCCCTCTGGACTTATCTCTAACCAGATTTGCGGCAACCCCAATCTGAATTCCCTCTTGTTTTTCAGCAACCAGGTTAAATGCCCCAACCTGAAAACCATTCAGTCTTCTGCCAATAGTATTCAAACCTAATGATACCTGCATACCATTAAAATCATTGCCAATGTGGTTGTAAATGCCACCAACCTGAAAGCCTTCAAAACTTTTACCTACATAATTATAACCGAGTGCAACCTGTGCGGCCTTCACTCCACCAATTACCTGGTTGAAGAAACCTGCTATTTGAGTGCCGTGAACATTACCACCAACCAGGTTAAAAGCACCGGCAAACTGAAAGTACTGTACATCGCTCTTATCAATATTGAAAATTAAACCAATTTCGCCACCATCTACACCAGCGCTATAGGCACCAATGGCATTAAAAGAAAACTTATTAACCACTTGCCCGCTTAAGGAACCATGAGAGTTTAAGCCCGGAAGCAAGGCAAACTGAAAAGGTGCTTTAGCAATAAAGCCACCAATATTAATCGACTGGATTTTTTGCCCGGTAGTAACCAATGCATTCCCTAACCAGGTTTTTTCTACTTCATCCAAATTACCACTAATAAAACGCTCACTAACCTGACCTTTGGTATGAACTACATTAACCTCTGCCAGAAAATGGGTAACGGTTGATTTATAGTTCTCTTTACTAACGGTTAAAGAAATGGGCTGGCTAATATTTTTTAAACGCATGGAAAAATACCCATTGCCATCCGAAATTTCGGAAACCAGTAAGTTCTTTTCATAAATACTGGCATCGGCTATGGGTTTGTGCAATTGTTTATCAACAATTTGGCCAGTAATGGTATACAAATCGGTATTACCTACCGATTCGTTAACGAGCAACACCAACTCCATGGGCGCGTACCTGATGATAATGAAATTACCAGCCTGGCGGTATTCGAAACGGTGATTTAAGATTTTATCGAGCGCCTCAGCAATATTTAAATTATTATCATGAATGCTAACCAGACTATCGGTTGGCAATATATTGCTGTTGTAAGAGAAGCGGAATGCCCCCTGCGTTTCAATCATACTTAGTACCTTACCCAGTTGTTGCTTTTCGATGTTAAGCGAAATATTCCTGGCTAAAAGCGACTGCGCCCGAGCAGAAAAATTAAACCACAGCAACAAAAAACAAATCAGTCTGACTATCCGCATGGTTTATTTCAGTTTAATAATTCCCTGACCATATTCGACTTTAATTTTTAGGGTTTGAGCCACCACCTCCAAAATTTCGTTTAACTTTTCATTTTTAAAGGTGGTGCTAATCGGTAAAGTTTGAATAGCCGGATTCGCAATAACAATATTGGCTTTAAATTTTTCGTTAAGCACCGGAACCAGTTCACTGAGCGGAGTTCCATCACAAACCAACTCGCCAGAGTAATAGTAGTTGTAAAGTTTACCCTGGTTTTCGCCTTTAAATAATTTGGTTTGATTTTGGGTAACTACTACTTTCTCGCCAGCAGTTAAGCGCACACTATCTTGCCGGTTATTCACTTTAACAATGCCGCTTTCTACAATCACCACCGTTTCGTTGTTATTGCTTTTTACATTAAATGCTGTACCCACAACTGTTATCTGCACCTGATTAACATCAATGATAAAGGGTTTCGCTTTGTTGGCACTCACTTTAAAAAAAGCCTCACCCTTAAGTTTTACCTGTCGGGTTTTATTAAAAAAGCCACCTACAAACGACAAAGAAGATTGCTTATTCAGAATCACTGTAGAACCATCGGGCAATTGCTGGGTTAATGCCATTGCATTGCTGGTTACCGTCAGTTTGTTAGCCACCAGATTTTGATAAGCAAACAAGCCTGCCGCAAAAACAATTGCGATAACTGCTACCCAGCGCAGCACGTTTTTGTAAGCCCACATTTTGGCTTTAGTTTCTTTTTCCAACCGCAGGTTTAATCTGGCTAAAGCATCCTGCGCATCAATCCCTGAATCATGCTGCAGTTTGCTTTTTTCCAGTATGGTTCTGAAATCGGTTAATTGTTTAAGGTTTTCGGGAGAAGATTTTGCCCATAACTCTACCTGCTCACTTTCGGGCACAGTGGCCTCGCCAAGCAGGTATTTTGCAAGCAAATCTTCATTTATAGGTGTAAAATTTTTATCCATACGTTTATTTTAAAAGAATGAAAATGAGGATCAGAAAATCGATTACCTGATGCCTTAAAATCTTTAGCGCTTTACCCATCTGATTTTCGACCGTTTTAACCGAAATATTAAGGGCAGCAGCAATTTCCTGATATTTCATCTGCTCGAACCTGCTCAGCTGAAATACATGACGGCATTTTTCTGGCAGATCATTAATTGCTGAATGGATATTTTTCTCCAATTCAGTTACTGTAATTTCTGTATTTAAGTTTCCCATCTCGTTTTTCACGGCATCGGCATAATGTACATTGAAATTCGATCTTACTTTTTGATGTTTCAGATAATTTAAGCTTTCATTGTGTACAGCCCGGTAAAGGAACGATTTTAAAAAGCCATCAGTTTTAAGCTGTTCACGACGGGTCCAGATGCGCACAAAAACATTCTGTACAATCTCTTCGGCATCATCGCGATCTTTAACCATGGTAAAAGCATAGGCGTGCAGGCTTTTAAAATGCATTAAAAATGCTTCGTCGAAAGCCTGCTTGTTGCCGCTTTTGATTAATCCAATAAGATGCGTATCGTTACTTTCCAAGCCTGTTATTAATGTTTTTCGTTTCTTTTAACACAGATAATAAGTGGGATAAGTCAATCTTAAAAGATAGGCCTTCATCTGTATTCATCCTTTTTATCTGTGGTTAATATTTCACATCTTATGCTGTTAAAATCGTTCTCAATTTACGCCTTATTATAATTTCTTTTAAAAAGGTGGGGATTATTTTATCCAGCAGTACCAGAAAACGGTTGGCAAAACCAGGGATAATTTCCTTTTTACCTTTAAACATCCCATCAATTGCTGTTTTGGCTACATAATCGGCCTCCAAAATGGTGGCTTTGGCAAAACCCTTCAATGTATGGTTCATTACCAGCAGTTCGGGCTTGGTATTAATGCCTCCGGGACTAAGCAAACTGATGTGCACATTGGTACCACTGAGTTCGAGCTGCAGGCAGCGCGTAAAATAGCCAATAAACGACTTGGTTGCCCCATAAACCTGCTTTTTAGGCACAATAAAATGGCCGCCCAAACTCCCTACATTTAAAATATAGCTGGTTTTAGCCTTATCAATGTGGTTTAAAAATAAGCGGGTAAGCAACACCGTGTTAGTTATATTCAGCTCAATTTGGGTGCGGTAAAAATCGGTGTTCTTATCTTCAAACCACGACCAGTTCCCCAAACCTGCATTGTTAATCAGAACATTAATTTCTATCTCCATCACCTTCAGTTGCTCAAATATTTGATTGGCTGAAGTATTTTCGGTCAGGTCTATTTCGATACAGAAAACCTTAGCGTTAAAATTAACCCTGAGGTAATTGGCCAGATAATCTAACCCACTGTTTGGCAAGGCAACCAGCACCAAATTTAGACCACGTTGCGCCCACTCAATGGCAAAAGATTTCCCTAAACCTTCACTTGCACCTGTAATTAAAGCTGTTAGTTGTTTCATTTTTATTTTACTAATTTCTTATCGTTCTCTTCCTTCTATTTTAGCCACAAATTAATATTTCTTATCGTCCTCGTTTGTAACGAGGACGCACAAGCACGTCGATTGTATCGACCATATTTTTTTTTTGCCACAGATTGCACAGATAAACACGGATTTAAATTCCAAATTAGCTGTATGCATTCTTTTCATTTATCTTTAATTACGTTGAAAATGGTTAACTGTTTTTCCTAAACCAACCGCAAAAGGTGTAATACGATAGTTCAACTCCGCAATGGCCTTATTGCTGCAATATTGTTGATTACACTTTAAACGGTCGGCAAATTCGGGGAGGAAAAATGGCGTCAGCTTAAACAACCTGTTTTTTAAAAACTCGAGCATGCTGTAAGCTTTAATGATACTTACCGGGATTTTATACAGACTGCGTTTTTTCCCGGTAATTTGTTTCAGCGTATTAAAGAAACCATTAAAGGAAACATCTTCGCCTCCCAAAATATATCTTTCGCCATTTCGGCCATGTTGCATAGCTGCAATATGCCCTTCAACCACATCGTCTACAAAGGCATAATTGGCAATGGCTTTTCCATCGCCTGGAATAAAATGCCAGGTGCCGCCCATATAACCACTAACCATTTTACTCACAGTATTGCTGTCGGTTATTGGCCCATCGCCATAAACGCGCGAAGGATTTACAATAACCACATCAAGCCCTTTTTGTACAAAGGCTTTTACTTGGAGCTCTGCCAGGTATTTGGTACGCTCGTAGCTAATGGGAAAACCTACCGCCCGCGGATCGTTTTCAGAAACCGGAAGATTAAGCGTTGGACCCCAAACCCCACAAGTTGAGGTATGCACTACGCGGTCGACCCCCGATTTTAATGCACAACTTAAAACGTTGGCAGTACCGGTTACATTTACATCGTAAAAATCGGTTTCGTTTTTACACCACATTTTGGCCATGGCAGCGGTATGGTAAACCTGAGCGCAACCTTTCATCGCTTTTGCTAAACTTTTAACATCTAAAATATCGCCTTTTACAAAATGGATGTTGCGGTGCCTGATGAGAAAAGGATGTTCGGTATCGCGGCAAAGGGCTACTACATCATGACCCGTTTCGGCAAGGCTAAGGCAAAGTTTACGCCCGATAAAACCTGAAGCTCCGGTTACTAAAACCCTGAGGTATTTATGATTAATGGCTTCCATATTAAACCAACTCCATTTTTATGGTGTACAATGAATGATTAACGACCACCAGCTTACAAATTCCGTTTTCGAAATAATAATCGTTATAGTTACCATCGGGCAAATTAACCCGGTATTGGTGTGCTGCCTGTTTTTTGATGGGCAAAAAACACTGAAAATTATCTGAATAAACCTGACTGATAGCAACAGGCTCGGTAGTATAAAGCAGCATCATGTTATAGGCAATAGCCTGGTTAAAGCTGTTAAATTTATTGCCTGATTGTAACTGGTAGCCATTGTTTTGGAAAATGGTTTTCTTGCGTTCTTTGGCTTTACCATTAACCAGGCGGCTTACTTCTGAGGAGATTAACCGGCCGTTTTTAAAATGAGCCAGGTCTTCGGTCTGCACATCTATTTTGAAGACAAAACGGGTGCTTACCTGAGAAGTAATTTTGAGGTAAGTACTTTCGCCATCGGTATTTTGATTGAAAGCAAGTTTCCCGATAATTTCGCCATTACGTTTGATGTTGTAAACCTGGGTAAGCTTGTGCGCAAATGCAGAAAAATTTAGGGCGAGCAACACTACCACCACAGTGGCAGATTTAGTTGACAGGGAGACACTGCTTAAACCACTTTTTTTGTTTAACCTTGGCAGGATGTATTTCTTACACAGCCAAATTACTAATGCTGGAATCATATTTTCTCTGTTTTTTAGAGCTAATACAACTCAAAAGGATTTTACCCCTATGTGGCTTTTAGTTTTTTTTAAAAAAATGTGATTTTTCTCTTATAATGGCGCAAATAATTTGATAAGGCCAGGTTAAAAGTTTGCGATTAGGCTATATTTTGACAATAACGGAGCGTATTGCCGTCTGGATCGGTCACATAAAATTCTCTCCGGCCCCAGGTTTGATCTACTGGTTCCTGGTGCACAGGTGATCCGGTTTTACCTTTTAAACCGCGGCTCACAAATTTGGCAAATAAAACATCTACATCATGGACGTACACATAAACAACAGAACCATAAAGATTGTCGTTTTCGTAAGTGGTAATTTGCAATTCCATGTTTTCGTGACCGAGATCGACTACCGGCGAATCTGTCGTATCATCCGGCCAGGTCATGCGAAAATCCAGCACTTCAGTGTAGAACTGAATCGCTGCACGCATATTACGCACTTTAAACAAGGGGATGAAACTGTTCATACTCAAAAATAAAAAAAAGTTGACAGCTATCCATACGATATCTCCAAACGATAACACGAGAGTGGATAGGTGCGCTACTAAAAGTGGAAATAATGAACCGTGAAAAAAGAAATAGTACAAAAAAAATGTGGCGGTTGAAAGGTGCCGCATTAGGTTTACCGCACAGGCTAAAGTGAATTAAACCTGATGGCAGTGGAAAGCCCGCAGTGCAGCGAGGACTTGTAACGAACAGCAGGGCTAACGTTAAAATGAAATGCAGGCTTTGCTTTTCTAAAGACAGTAATAAAATTGACAGGAAGCGTAAACAGCTTACTCTTTTATGGGCTTTTCCTCTTCTTCATCTACAGGCATTTCTACCGTTGGATCGGTAATGATTTCGGCATTGCCATCTTTGTCTTTTTTGGCAAAAAGGATGGGGTATAGCAACCACAAAGCGCCAACCATAACCAATATACCGGCCAGCATTTGTACGTAACGGCTACCACTTACATCATTACTTTCTAAAACCTTATAGGCAATATACGTAAGGATGCCCAAAACAAGTACCCAAACTGCTTTCTGTAATTTTAAGAGCCTGATCATGAATTATCTTTTTTTAAGTTTTATGATATGTATTAAAACAAAGATTAATCCAATTAGTTCGAGCAGGCCGCAGAAATAAAAAGCATAAAGCACAAAATCGCGGTTTATGGGGTTTACCACCGCCACAATTGGCAAAGCAATTACGGCCACCACCATCATTGCAAGCCCGATATTAAATAATTTCACATTAAAAGTATTTACATCAAAACTACCAAAATCCGCTCAATTCTGTTAACTTTGCAACCTTTAATTTTTTGAGGTACTTGATTGATGTATAGCGAATTTAAACAACTGGAACTTGCCAAAATAGGGCAAGAAATACTGGATTTCTGGAAAAAGGAAAATATCTTTGAAAAAAGCATTTCATCCCGCCCGAAATCTAATCCGTTTACTTTTTACGAAGGTCCGCCTTCTGCCAATGGCATGCCGGGGATTCACCACGTAATGGCGCGAGCGATTAAGGATATTTTTTGCCGTTACAAAACGTTAAAAGGCTACCAGGTAAAACGCAAAGGTGGCTGGGATACACATGGGTTGCCTATTGAGCTTGCTGTGGAGAAAAAACTGGGCATTACCAAAGAAGATATTGGCAAGAAAATCAGCGTAGACGAATACAACGAAGCCTGCCGTACCGAAGTAATGCGTTATACAGATGTTTGGAACGACCTGACCGAGAAAATGGGTTACTGGGTTGATCTTGAAAATCCGTATATCACCTACGAAAACGAATACATTGAAACCCTTTGGTGGATTTTAAAACAACTTTACAGCAAAGGATTTTTATATAAAGGTTATACCGTTCAACCCTACTCGCCAGCAGCGGGTACAGGTTTAAGCTCGCACGAGCTAAACCAACCAGGCACTTATAAAGATGTAAGTGACACCACAATTGTGGCACAGTTTAAAACCATCGAAGCTACTTTACCTGAAGCTTTAAAAGGTTTTGGAGTAGTTCACTTTTTAGCCTGGACTACTACCCCATGGACTTTACCAAGTAACACGGCATTAACCGTAGGCCCAAAAATTGACTATGTATTGGTTAAAACTTTTAACCAGTATACTTTCGAGCCTGTTCAGGTAGTTTTGGCCAAAGCTTTGGTTGGCAAACAATTTGCCGGAAAATACTTTTTAGCCGAAAACGATGAAGCTTTTGCGAGCTATAAAGCTGAAGATAAAAAAATCCCTTACAGCATACTGGCCGAGTTTGTGGGTGCAGATTTAGTGGGCATTAAATACGAACAATTATTGCCTTATGCGCTGCCTTACCAAAATCCGGAAAATGCTTTCAGGGTAATTTCGGGCGATTTTGTTACCACCGAAGATGGTACCGGTATTGTACACACGGCGCCTACTTTTGGTGCAGATGATGCCCGGGTAGCTAAACTGGCTACACCAGAAGTACCACCCATGTTGGTACTGGATGAAAAAGGCAACGCTGTGCCACTGGTAGATTTGCAAGGTAAATTTATTGCATCACTAGGCGGAAACTACGGTGGCAAATACGTTAAAAACGAATATTACAAAGATGGCGAAGCTCCTGAAAAATCAGTTGATGTAGAAATCGCCATCCAGTTAAAAGAAGAAAACAAAGCCTTTAAGGTAGAAAAATACGTGCATACCTATCCACACTGCTGGAGAACCGATAAACCTGTTTTATATTATCCGCTGGATAGCTGGTTTATCAAAACTACTGCAGTTAAAGATAAAATGGTGCAGCTGAACAAAGGTATCAACTGGAAACCAGAATCGACCGGAACAGGCCGTTTTGGCAACTGGTTAGAAAACCTGGTTGACTGGAACTTATCGCGCTCGCGTTATTGGGGAACACCATTACCAATCTGGCGTACTGCCGATGGATTGGAAGAGAAATGTATTGGCTCTATTGCTGAGCTGAATACAGAAATTGCCAAATCAATTGAAGCAGGTTTTATGCCGGCAGGTTTTGAACTGAAAGATATGCACCGCCCTTATGTGGATGATGTGATCTTAACTTCATCGAAAGGCGAAAAAATGACCCGCGAAACCGACCTTATTGATGTTTGGTTTGACAGTGGTGCCATGCCTTATGCACAATGGCACTTCCCGTTCGAAAACAAAGCAGAGTTTGAAAATGCTTATGCTGCAGATTTTATTGCAGAGGGTGTAGATCAAACCCGTGGCTGGTTCTTTACCTTACATGCCATTGCGGTAATGTTGAGCGAAGCCAGCGATGAGATTAAAGCGGTAAATGCTAAAGTTGGCAACCCGGGTGTGGCTTTCAAAAATGTAGTTTCGAACGGTTTGGTACTGGATAAAAACGGTAACAAAATGTCGAAACGTTTGGGTAATGCGGTTGATCCGTTCAGTACCATCGAAACTTACAGTGCCGATGCTACCCGCTGGTACATGATCAGCAATGCATCGCCATGGGATAACCTGAAATTCAGCCTGGAGGGATTGGATGAAGTGCGCCGTAAATTCTTCGGTACGCTTTACAATACCTATGCTTTCTTTGCACTTTATGCCAACATCGATAAGTTCGAAATAGACAAAAACAACTTAAGCAAAGTTGAAGACCGTACGGAATTAGACCGTTGGATTTTATCGTTATTGCAGAACCTGATCAGCGAAGTTGATGAAAGCTACAATACTTACGAGCCAACCAAAGCTACCCGTGCTATCCAAACCTTTGTTGATGAGCATTTGAGTAACTGGTACATCAGGTTAAGCCGCCGCCGTTTCTGGAAAGGTGAAATGACCGAAGATAAACGCGCAGCTTACGAAACGCTTTATACCTGTTTAGAAACGCTGGCCCAGTTAATGAGTCCGGTGGCACCATTCTTTGCCGATTGGTTATACAGAAACCTGAGCGTTACCGATGCGCAGGCAGCAGAATCGGTACACTTAACCTTATGGAAAGAAGCTGATCAAAGCCTGATCGATAATGCCCTGAACGAAAGAATGCTTTATGCACAGGATATTTCTTCGATGGTTTTATCGTTACGTAAAAAATCGGGCATTAACGTGCGTCAGCCTTTAGAGAAAATCTTAATCCCATCGTTAAATGGCGATTTCGAACAAAAAATCTCAAAAGTTGCCGATTATATCCTTTCAGAAACCAATGTGAAGCACATCGAATTTATTACCGATACGCATGGCATTGTGAAGAAAAAGCTAAAACCAAACTTTAAATCGTTAGGTAAAAAAGTGGGTAAAGATATGAGCATCGTAAAAGAGGCTTTAGAAAACATGACCCAGGATGATATCCAGCGCCTTGAAGTTGATGGTTACATTAATGTTTTTGGTAGCGACAATATTCAGCATGCCATTGATTTAAACGATGATGTAGAAATTTTTGCTGAAGATATTCCGGGATGGCAGGTAACCAACCTGGGCAGTTTAACCGTAGCGCTTGATGTAACCATTACGGAAGAGCTGAAACAGGAAGGTATTTCGCGCGAGCTGGTTAACCGCATCCAGAATTTACGTAAAGAACTGAACTTTGAGGTAACCGACAGGATTAAAGTTTCGCTACAAAATGATAACTTGGTAGCCAATGCTGTGGCTGGTAACAAGGCTTACATTTGCGATGAGATCTTAGCTGATACACTAGAATTAACAGATACCGTAAATAATGCAAACAAAATCGTGATTGATGATGTTGAGTTAAGCATTTCGGTAACTAAAATATAAATCCATATATTAGAAAACTAAATTACAAACATGGAAAACAGTAATAAAACGCGCTACTCAGACAGTGAACTTCAGGAATTTAAAGAATTAATTCAAGATAAATTGCGCATGGCTAAAGAGGAACTTAATGCATTAACTGCATCGTTAAGCAATCCTAACGCCAATGGAACAGAAGATACTTCAGGTGCTTACAAAACACTGGAAGACGGTTCGGCAACGATGGAAAAAGAGCAAATCAACCAATTGGCTGCCCGTCAGAAAAAGTTTATCGATAACCTGGAAAATGCCCTGGTACGTATTGAAAACAAAACCTATGGTATTTGCCGCGAAACTGGCAAGCTGATCCAGAAAGAACGTTTACGTGCTGTACCTCATGCTACTTTAAGTATGGAAGCTAAATTAAAGCAGGGTTAATGAAAGGCTATACAAAACCTTTAATACTTATCTTTTTGGTTTTATTGGCCGATCAGCTGATTAAAACCTGGGTAAAAACACACATGTACCTTGGCCAGGAGTTCCACATTATCGGAAAATGGTGTATCATCCATTTCACCGAAAATAACGGAATGGCCTTCGGAATGGAATTTGGCGGCGAGTTTGGTAAACTGGCTTTATCGCTTTTCCGCATTGCAGCGGTAGGTGGTATTGGTTATGGTTTACATTATTTAATTAAGCATAAATACCACCGCGGATTGATTTTAAATGTAGCCCTGATTTTTTCGGGTGCATTAGGTAACATTATCGATTCGGTATTTTATGGCAAAATTTATGGCTACGAAAGCTGGTTTCACGGCCGTGTGGTGGATATGTTTTATTTCCCGATTGCGGAAGGACATTTCCCGAGCTGGTTCCCAATCTGGGGTGGCGAAGAGTTTGTTTTCTTCAGGCCGGTTTTTAACCTTGCTGACGCTGCTATTTCAGTTGGGGTAATACTAATCCTGATCTTCCAGAAAAACTACTTTAAAGAAGATGTAAAGGATGATGTGAGCATTAACAGTGAAATTGTAGAGGATTAATCAAATCAATTGTCATTCTGAGCTTGTCGAAGAATACTCAATACCCAATAAAAAACAAAGCCCATTTCTTAACTGAGATGGGCTTTGTATTTTTAAAGGTCCATCATTGCTGAGGAGGTTTTCTTATTCTATCTCTCCTACCGGTCGGTGACACACCGACCGGAGCCTATCACTTACCGAGATTTTCCTATCGACTGGTGCAAGACCAACCGACCCCAGCTACATTAACAATACGTTTATTAACTTTGGCAACAAAATCCGGCTGCAATGATCAACTTTCTCGACATTTCCTATCTCCAATCGGGAAACGAAAAGCAAAAGCAAGCTTATCAGCTTTTGACCGAGCACCAGATCATGGAGAAATTAGCGGCATTTACTCCTGTTCTGGCTGGTACCATCCCCATTAACATCGATATTGAAAGCAGCGATCTGGATATCATTTGCTACATGCAGGATAAAACAGCGTTTACAAAAACATTAACTGATCTTTTTCAAAACGAGAAAGGATTTAAAATCACAGAGAATCCAGGCTTTCAATCCATCAAAGCAAACTTCTTTATAGTTGATTTTGAGTTCGAAATTTTCGGTCAGGCCATACCTGCAACACAACAAAATGCCTATCGGCACATGCTTATCGAACATCGGATTTTATTGGAGAGGGGTGAAATTTTCAGGCAGGAGATCATCAGGTTGAAGAATAAGGGCATTAAAACCGAGCCTGCCTTTGCACAACTGCTGGGTTTAAAAGGGGATCCTTATGAGGCACTTTTAGGGCTCGAATAGTTCCTAATCTATCCGTAGAGTTCCGAAGGGTTCTACGGATTTCAGCATGGAAAAGAGTCTTCGACTCGTACGCATTTATTGAGTTTGAAAACTCAAATCCATCCCAACGCTTCGCTTAACTCTACGAACAGGATATCGCTTTAAAATCTTATATTTGAAATAACCAAAACCAAATATACCTATGAAATTATACGCAGCATTAGTCCTGTTTATTACTTTTAGCACACCGCTATTCGCCCAAAAGAGCCTTTTTAACGGAAAAGATTTAAAAGGCTGGCATGTAGATGTACCCGCGATGGATAAAAAACCCGATACTATTAATCCATTTATTGTACGTAATGGTATGCTGGTAAGTTTAGGTACCCCGGGTGGACACTTAATAACGGATAAAACTTACAAAAACTACCAGTTAACCGTGCAATACCGTTTTGCAGGCAAGCCCGGCAACTGTGGCGTTTTAGTACATGCCTCAACCCCAAGGGCTTTGTACGGCATGTTTCCAAAATCATTAGAGGTGCAAATGCAACACAAAGATGCCGGCGATTTCTGGTGCATTGAAGAAGACATTACAGTACCGGATATGGTTGCCAGACGGGGTCCGAAAGAGAACTGGGGCGTAAATGGCGATAAATTGCGCCGCATTAAAAACCTGACTGATGGTAGTGAAAAACCCGTTGGCGAGTGGAATACCATGGTTATTCAATGTTTAAACAACGAAGTTAAAGTTTGGGTAAACGGTGCATTGGTAAATGATGGCACCAACTGTACGGCAAGTAGCGGACAGATTGCTTTACAGGCAGAAGGTAGCGAGGTAGAGTTTAAACAACTGGATATTAAAACAATTAAGGAATTGTCGAAATAGGATTACATAGCGAAATCGTTAGTCGGGATTGAACTCAGGATTTTTAATCCTTAACTATAAACACTCGGGGTGGAACCAATCCTACTTGAATAATGAGCTTAGAGAACTATCGAAAAGCTATACTCAATGATTAGCCAGCTCCTTCGACAAGCTCAGGATGACAGTCTCATTTTAGAAAATTTAACGTTAATTCTATTTTTTGAAGCAAAAAAGAAGTCAAGTTTTATAGCACAATGGCTATTAAACTTGACTTCTTTTATTTAGGATAGCGATCTCCGTAAGAGATTAAACGCCTAGTAACAATCTAGCCGGGTCTTCTAATAATTGTTTCACACGAACTAAGAAACCAACTGACTCGCGTCCGTCGATAATTCTGTGATCGTAAGATAAAGCAACATACATCATCGGACGGATTACCACTTCACCTTTTTCGGCAACCGGACGCTCAACAATGTTGTGCATACCTAAAATAGCCGATTGTGGTGCGTTGATAATCGGAGTCGACATCATTGAACCAAATACGCCACCGTTGGTGATGGTAAATGTTCCGCCAGTCATTTCTTCGATGGTTAATTTGCTATCGCGTGCTTTTAAAGCGAGCTCTAATACCGATTTCTCAATCTGTGCCAAAGTCATGCTCTCTGCGTTACGGATTACCGGAACCACCAAACCTTTTGGTGCAGATACTGCGATAGAAATATCAGCAAAATCATTGTAAACCAATTCTTCGCCTTCAATACGGCCATTTACAGCAGGGAAATCTTTTAAAGCTTCGGTAACGGCTTTAGTGAAAAAGCTCATAAAACCTAAACCAACACCAAATTTCTCTTTAAACTGGTCTTTATACTTTCCGCGTAAATCCATAATTGGTTTCATGTTAACCTCGTTAAAGGTGGTTAACATAGCGGTTTCATTTTTAACAGCAACCAAACGTTTTGCAACTGTTCTACGTAATGGCGACATTTTTTCGCGACGCTCGCCACGGCTACCAGCCGGAGCTGCAGCAGCAACAGGAGCAGTGGCTTTTGGTGCCTCGGCTTTTTTACCAGCTTCTGCTTTTACAGCATCATCTTTGGTAATACGGCCATCAACACCAGTACCTTTTACAGCAGATGCATCGATACCTTTTTCGGCAAGGATTTTACCTGCAGCAGGTGAAGGAGTACCTGTAGCATAGCTTTCGCCAGATTTTTCAGCAACCGGAGCTGCAGTTTTTTCTTCAGCAACAACTGCTTTTTCTTCAGCTTTTGGCGCATCAGCTTTAGCAGGAGCTGCACCACCATCTTCAATTTTACAAACTACTGCACCAATGGCTAAAGTATCGCCTTCAGCTGCTATGGTTTTTAAAGTTCCAGCTTGTTCTGCAGTTAATTCGAATGTAGCCTTATCCGATTCTAATTCAGCAATCACTTCATCCATTTCAACAACATCTCCATCGTTTTTTATCCAACGCGATAAAACAACTTCTGTTATCGACTCACCTACAGGTGGAACTTTTATCTCTAAACTCATAATATAAAATATGTCTTTATTATCTTTTTAATGATCAAATTTCAATAATCAAACACTCAACGCCAAACGCTTAACGCTAAGCACTTAGTCTATCTGAACTAATTTTTTTGTTGCTTTTTTAGCAATATCTTTCACATCTTCTGTTACCGGAATTTCGAAAGCTTTGGCTAAAATATAAGCTTGCTGGTTAGCGTGTTGTTTTGCAAAACCTGTGGCTGTACTGCTGCTTTCTCTTCTCGAAATTACATCAATGCCTTTCAATGCAGTTTTGTACAACTTGCGGAACAAGTATGGCCATGCGCCCATATTCTCTGGCTCTTCCTGTACCCAGAAAATATCTTTAGCGTTTTTGTATTTTTTCTGAATGGCTTCCATCTGATCAACTGGCGTTGGATACAATTGCTCTACACGAACAAGTGCAACATGTTTCAATTTATCAGCTTGTTGTTTCTCCAGTAATTCGTAGTAAATTTTACCGCTACAGAATACCACGCGGCTTACATCGGCCACTTTAGCATTTGCATCATCAATTACCTCTTTAAAGCCACCTTCAGTAAATTCGTCTAATTTAGAAACACAAGCCGGATGACGCAATAAGCTTTTTGGTGTAAATACAACCAAAGGTTTACGGAAATCGCGTTTAAACTGACGACGTAAAACATGGAAGAAGTTAGCCGGAGTAGAACAATTTACAACCTGCATGTTATAATCGGCACAAAGCTCCATAAAACGCTCAATACGTGCTGATGAGTGTTCTGGTCCCTGACCTTCGTAACCGTGAGGCAATAGCATTACCAAACCGTTTTCGCGTTGCCATTTGGTTTCGGCACTTGCGATATACTGATCGACAACAATCTGTGCTCCGTTAAAGAAATCGCCAAATTGTGCTTCCCAGATGGTTAAAGCGTTAGGGTTAGCCATGGCATAACCATATTCGAAACCTAAAACGCCATATTCTGATAAGTGCGAGTTGTAAATATCAAAAGCAGCCTGCTGATCTGAAATATTAGCCAATGGTACATATTCTTCCTCGCTGTCTTCTAAGGTTAAAACCGCATGACGGTGAGAGAAAGTACCACGCTCTACATCCTGGCCACTTAAACGAACACGTTTGCCTTCTGATAACAAAGTACCATAAGCCAGTTGCTCGCCCATTGCCCAATCGAAAACATGCGTTTCGTTAACCATTTTGGTACGCTCGGCAAATAGCTTTTCGATTTTTTTGAAGAACTTTTTATTTGATGGTAAAGTGGTAATGCGTTTACCAATTTCCAGTAAAGTTGTTTTTTTAACTGCCGTAACCGGAGAGGCTTCGAAATCTTTAGGTGTAGCCATCCGCAGATCGGCCCATGCACCACCAAATTTCACTTCGCTATTGCTTGCCACAAATTCTTTAGCTTCGTTTAAGCGTTCCTGCAAGATACCACGGAAATCTTTTTCCATTTCTTTTGCCAACCCTGCTTCCAGTTTACCTTCTTTGGTTAACTGCGCTACATAGATTTCTCTTGGGTTAGGGTGCTTTTCGATGGTTTTGTACAATAAAGGCTGCGTGAATTTAGGCTCATCAGACTCATTGTGACCGAAACGACGATAACAAAGGATATCGATGAAAACATCGTTTTTATATTTTTGACGGTATTCCATCGCCAGGTTAATGGCATAAACCAAAGCTTCAGGATCATCGCCATTTACGTGGAAAACAGGCGATAAAGTTACTTTAGCAATATCCGTACAGTAAGTACTGGTACGTGCATCTTTATAGTTAGTGGTAAAACCAATCTGGTTGTTAATTACCAGGTGAATGGTACCACCTGTTTTATAACCTTCCAAACCAGCCATCTGGATTACTTCGTAAACAATACCTTGTCCGGCAACCGAGGCATCACCATGGATCAAAATCGGTGCTAAACGGCTGTTGTCGCCACCATATTTAAAATCGATTTTAGAACGGCTCATACCTTCTACCACCCCATCAACAGTTTCTAAGTGCGATGGATTTGGGCATAAACTTAAGTGAACGCTTTTACCCGCATTGGTAGTTACATCGGTAGAATAACCTAAATGGTATTTTACGTCGCCACCAAAAGGGGTATCAGGGTTGTAGCTTTTACCTTCAAACTCGGCAAAAATATCTTTATAGGTTTTTTGCATGATATTGGCCAGCACGTTTAAACGACCGCGGTGCGCCATACCAATTACAAACTCTTCAATACCCAGTTCTGCACCTTTTTCAATTACCGAATCCAATGCAGGGATTAAAGCTTCTGCCCCTTCCAATGAGAAACGTTTCTGACCTAAGAATTTGGTTCCCAGGAAATTTTCGAAACTTACTGCTTCGTTTAATTTTTGCAGGATACGTTTTTTCTCCTCGATAGAGAAATTAGGGGTATTGCGTACACTTTCCATTTTTTGCTGAATCCAGTTCAACACTTCAGGTGTACGTAAAAATTTAAATTCAGCTCCGATAGAGCCTACATAAGTTTGTTTTAAAACAGCAATAATATCTTTCAGCTTTGCAGCGCCGATACCAAGTTCTACACCAGAGTTGAAAACGGTTTCCAGATCTGCATCAGTAAGCCCAAAGTTAGAAAGCTCTAAGGTTGGTAAATGTTTGCGTCTTTCGCGTACCGGGTTGGTATGCGTAAATAAGTGACCGCGGCTACGGTAGCCATCAATCAGGTTAAGCACATTAACCTCTTTTAAAAATTGTTCCGGAGTTTCTACGGTTACTGCGGTGGCTTCTGATCCTCTTCCAAAATCGAAACCTTCAAAAAACTTTTGCCAACCAAATTCAACTGATTCAGGATCCTGCTGATACGACTGATATAACGCATCTATATATTCGGCATTTGCGCCGTTAAGATAAGATAAACTATCCATTATTAACTATTTACTATAAGCATTACAAAATTAGAATTTTACCTAACATTATCGGCAAAAAACCACATTAAAAATAAGAATAACTGAATTTTTAATAATTGATTTATTGAAAGATATATCCTGAACCCTAATCATTGGTTAAAGAAATACACTAAGTCATTCAATCCACCAAAAAATCAATGCTCATCTCCTCACAACTATGATGCCCAAGTGGTCGCATAATTACCTTTTGGATCGAGATTTTTAATGTTTTTATCGAGATCGAAAACACTTTTCGATTTTTGGTCGTTACCTACACCCGCAACATTGGCCCAGTTACCCCAGTTACTTGCCGGATTGTAATCGATTAGTTTTTCTTCAAAATAAGCGGCGCCTAAAACCCAGCTTACCTCCAAATTATTGATGAGGTAAAGGGCTGCCGTTTGGCGGGCAATGTTCGAAATAAAACCGGTTTGGTTTAACTCCGTCATTACCGCATCAACTACCGCAAAACCGGTTTGCCCGTTACGCCATTTACTAAAGTTCTCCTGTTCATTGGCTACATCAACCAAACCCTGGCTTCCAAACCCATCCGGATGGAAAAAAGTATTACCATATTTCTTAAACATGAAACGGAAATAATCTCTCCACAACAAGCCTAATAAAATATGGTTAAACATGGCTTTGGTATTGGGCACACCTTCCATTTTTTTTATTTCCCAGTATACCTTACGGGGCGATAAACTGCCCATAGCCAGCCAGGCCGATAGTTTCGAAGCTAAAATTAAATTCTTGGTGGTAGCAGCCTGCTGCATGGCTACAATAACCTTTTGCAAATGCACCAAACCTTCGGTTTCACCACCGGTAAATTCAAAGTCGGCACGCTGGTCTTTTTCAGGCGCCGAAAGATTCAATTCGGCCAGTGACGGCAGGGTACCCCAATCAATTACTTCGGCCACATTAATGCGATCTGGCGCTGCAAAGCAAGGTTTGATAATCGAATCGCGCTCAATTTTCTTTTTAAACTGGTTAAACGCGTCGGGGATATCTTTTATCGGAAAAGGTAAATCTTCTTTATTATATAAGGTATGGCCAATAAAGTGTTTCAGGTTAATGCGCAGCTTCCAAAGCGCATTCTCAACCAATGTGGACACATGCGTTTCTTCGCGGGCTACCTCGCGGTGGTGGTACACTTCGGTAATTTCATATTCCTGTACCAGTTGCGGAATAATATCTTCGGGGTTCCCTGCAGCAATAAGCAAATTGCCACCGATTTGTTTTAAGGAGTTGCGTAAACCTAAAACGCTTTCTAAAATGAACTGCGCCCTGATGTTGCCGGTTTTCAGGGTACCGTATTTGGTTTCGCCAAACAAGCGGTGATCTAAAATATAAACGGGCAAAATCGAATCAGATTTAGCAATCGCTTCGACCAACATTTCATTATCATGTAAGCGAAGATCGTTTCTAAACCAGACTAAAATTTTTTTGGACATCTTTTATCGAAAAGGAGTATAAGAACGCGTTTACAAATTTATTTTATTTTTCCACTTCATCAAACCCTTAAACAATTCTTTACAAACAGGTAACAAAAGGATCATCAGCCTTTTAATCTCGTTTTAATCTCCATGCAAAAAACCCTTTTGTATCTTTGGTGTTTTAAAAACATGGCAAAGAAAATACTGATTACGGGCGCTACAGGACTTGTTGGCACAGCACTAAAAAAGCAGCTGTTAAGCAGGGGTTATGGGGTAAATACACTTTCGCGAAAAAACAGCAAAGATCCCAATAATTTCACCTGGGATGTTTACCAGGGAACGATTGACCCTGCCTGTATTGCTGGTGTAGATGCAGTGGTGCATTTAGCCGGCGAAGCGGTAGCAGATAAAAAGTGGACCCCTGAACGGAAGCAACAGATTATCGATAGCCGGGTAAAATCGACCGAGCTCCTTTTCAACACCATAAAATCAGCAGCCAGCCACCAAATCAAATCTTTTATTTCCTCATCTGCCGTGGGCTATTACGGCGATTGCGGCGATGAAATTCTCACAGAAGAAAGTGCAAATGGCTATGGCTTTTTAGCCGAATGCTGCAAACTTTGGGAAGATGCCGTAGATGAAGGCAAAAAACTAAGCCTGCGCATTGTTAAATTGCGCACGGGTATTGTGTTGAGCACCGAGGGTGGTGCATTGCCACAACTTGCCCAGCCGGTTAAGCTATTTGCCGGTGCTGCACTGGATAGCGGAAAACAATGGACGCCATGGCTGCACATTGATGATATGGTTGAAATGTATATCGACGCGATTGAAAACCCCAAAATGGAAGGGAACTACAATGCCTGCGCGCCTTTTCCGGTTACCAACAAAGCGCTTACCAAAGCCCTGGCCAAACAGCTGCATCGCCCTTTCTGGCCAATTCATGTACCTAAAGCGGCCTTAAACCTCTTACTGGGCGAACGCACGGAGGCGGTTTTAATGAGTAGTAATACTTCTGCACAGAAAATTCTGGATGCAGGTTTTAAATTCAGGTTTACGCATTTGGATGAGGCACTGAAGGCGCTCTATAGAGGTTAATGTCATGCTGAGTGCAACGAAGCATCTCATACCTTTACCACCACCGGTTCAGCCACGGAGGCACGGATGACACGGAATGTAATACCCATGGCTGTCGTGCTGAGGGGTAATTTCTTTTATAAAAATCAATATGAATGACAGCCTCTCTGAGGTCGTCATTTCGAGCGAAGTGCAACGTAGCCGAGAAATCTGTCTCAATAGATTTCTCCGTTCCGCCACCGGTGAAAAACCGGCCGGCGCCAGTCGAAATGACGATTCTTTTACGGAACTTTCAATGGTAGTGCAACGAAGCATCTCTTACCTTTACCACCACCGGTTTAGCCACGGAGGCACCGATAACACGGAATGATAATAACCATAGCTGTCATGCCGAGCGCAACGAAGCATCTCTTACCTTTACCACCGGTTTAGCCACGGAAGCACCGATAACCCGGAATATAATGCCCATAGCTGTCATGCTGAGGGGAACGAAGCATCTCTTACCTTTACCACCACCGGTTTAGCCACGGAGGCACTGAAAACACGGAATGTAATACCCATGGCTGTCATGCTGAGTGCAACGAAGCATCTCTTACCTTTTACCCCAAATTAGCCACGGAAGCACTGAAAACACGGAATGTAATACCCATAGCTGTCATGCTGAGGGGTAATTTATTTTATAAAAATCAATATGAATGACAGGGAGAGCCTAACGGCATTGATCTACTCGAAAAATCGTCATTGCGAGAAGCAACGACGAAGCAATCTTTCATGCCGGTAATTCTTGCTATAAAGATTGCTTCGTCGGCTGAAAAAGCCTTCTCGCAATGACGACATTCTTAGGTGTCTGTCAATGGTAGTGCAACGAAGCATCTCATACCTTTACCACCACCGGTTTAGCCACGGAGGCACGGATGACACGGAATGATAACAACCATAGCTGTCATCACTTACCGCTCCCCCAATCTAACCACCGGCCACAAAATACACCAACCGGTTAAAAGCAAACATGAGCCACTTGCATCAAAGCATAGAACCTAACACCCTGACCAAACGTCAGTTGCACCTAAACATATCGAATTGGAGGCTGACCAAACGTCAGATGCAGGCAAACATACGAGGCTAACACACTAACAATTGATACTGGCGACCAAACATACAACACTTGCAGGCAAACATAGCTTGCTGGCACACTAACAATTGATACTTGCACAAACACCTCCGATACAAGCAAACCATCATATCATTGTGGAAGCTAAACTTAAGATACTTAAATTAAAACAGAGTGCGTTGAAGCGTTAACAATTGACAGTTTCAATCAGATAAAGCACTTAAATTTTTCCCTTTTTGTGCCTGGGTCGCGTTTGATAAGCCAATGTAACCAGCAAACTAAATAAAACGAATAAAGAAACTATCCAAACCAACATATTTAACAAATGCCTTTCGTACGAAACATATTTATTTAACATATAAGGTGTAAGTGGCAATAATCTTTTAGTGGTATCGAGCGGATTCGTTCCGGAATCTGTATAAAATTGAGGAGTTTTATCTAGGCTTCCATTTACTTTCCCGTACCAAACTTTCCCCAAAGCATAATTGGTAAGCGTATCGGGCATCGTGATGCGTTGCTGGTGCTCCAATTGTTCCTTGTTAAGCGCAATCTTCGGTTTACGCAAATCATTGTTATCGCAGTTAATGGGTTCGTAATGCTGGCCTGTCCAATACATGCACTGCTCTGTTGGCTTCGCTGTACGAATAGTTTTATCTGCATTATTTCTCCAGAACCAATAAACAATACCGATTATAAGAATTGTAATTATTGATGTGGTGATTTTAAAAAGAATATGATTATTTTTTGGCGGAGTAGGAGGCGGCGGCGGGGGTGGT
>NZ_JSYN01000033.1 GCF_000812965.1 Pedobacter kyungheensis | reverse complement strand
GGTCGGTGCCAAATCTTAAAGGAACCCTTCAGTTAATGCTGAGGGGTTTTCTTGTTTACGGCCATTCTGGAGACCAAAGCTGAAAGACCAAAGACCAAAGACGGATCAAGCAGAAAGCTTAAAGACTAAAGCAGAAAGCGGGATAAAGCTTTAGTCTTTGGTCTTTTTGCTTTAGGCTTTTTTTAAACCATTAAGCAGTTAAGGTAATTAAGGTTATTTGCACTAATGCAATAATAGTATTGTTCTTAATGCCCTAAATCTCTTAATGATAAAATGAAACGGTTGAAAGACCAAAGCTTAAAGACTAATGCAGGATACAAAGCTTTAGTCTTTGGTCTTTTGGCTTTAAGCTTTCAATAATAGCCCTGATGGCAGTGGAAATCCCTTTTGGCTTGAACAGGTACATCAAAGCTTGCATAAGGCCTCCAAAAGGATTGCAACGTACAGCAGGACGGAACCTTTACTACCTGCACTGGCTTTGCGCTTCAAAAAAATAACTGCATTAGTCTTTCACCTTTAAGCTTTATAACCATTAAGGAATTAAGGTAATTAAGGTTGCTTTGCACTAAACCAATATGTTTTTTCTTAACGCCCTTAATCCCTTAATGATAAAAGGAAAGAGCATGAATGCTGGCCTTGGCTTTGTGCTACTGAAGTAGAAATAACGATGAATTAAGCTTTAGCTTCTTCTTTAACTGCTAACTGACCGCAAGCAGCATCAATATCTTTACCACGACTACGGCGAATATTGGTATTGATTCCCTGGCTTTTTAAGTAATTTGAAAAAGCATCTATCTTATCGCCTTCGGCATTGGTGAATGCAGCGAAAGAAATAGGGTTATACTCAATCAGGTTAACTTTACAAGGGATGTGTTTACAGAACTTAGCCAAGTCCATGGCATCAGCAATTTCATCGTTAAAATGATTAAAAACAATATACTCGTAAGTAACCGGATTTTTGGTTTTGGCAAAATAGTATTTCAAGGCCTCTGCAAGCGATTTCAGTGAGTTAGCCTCATTGATTGGCATAATTTCGTTACGCTTCTCATCGTTAGCGGCGTGTAATGATAGTGCCAGATTGAATTTAGCGCCGTCATCGCCCAGTTTCTTAATCATTTTAGCAATACCCGCTGTAGAAACGGTAATGCGCTTATAGCTCATATTTAAGCCATCTGGTGCAGTTATGCGCTCAATAGATTTTAATACATTGGAATAGTTTAAAAGGGGCTCTCCCATACCCATATATACGATATTGGTAAGCGGATGGTTATAGTTATCTTTAGCCTGCTTATCAATCAATACCACCTGATCGTAAATTTCGTCTGCGTTTAAGTTGCGCTTACGGTCCATATAGCCGGTTGCACAAAATTTACAGGTTAAACTGCAGCCAACTTGTGAGCTAACACAGGCTGTCATCCGGTCGTCTAAAGGAATTAAAACACCTTCTACAATGTTGCCATCGGTAAGCTTAAAAGTGTTTTTAATGGTTTGATCGTTACTAAACTGAGAGTTGTTAACCTGCACAGCATTAATGGTAAAAGTATCGTCTAAAACTTTTCTTAAGTCTTTAGAAAGATTGCTCATTTGCTCGAAACTCGTTGCCGATTTTTCCCATAGCCATTGGTAAATCTGTTTAGCCCTGAATGCAGGCTGTTTCATTGCAGTAAGATGTTGTTGCAATTGTGGCAGATCTAACGCACGAATATCGGTTTTTTTTGCTGTTACCATTTGCTGCAAAGGTACTTAAAAAAGCTGGAAGCTAGAAGTATTGTATCTGCAACGACCTATAAATGAACAAATTTTACATTAATACGCAGCAAGAAATAATTCTGATAAGGCCAGATAAGCACATAAGGGAACATAATACTTTTGATCGTATCTGGCAAATACTGTGTGGTTTATCTTCCTGAAAATACCCACATACCGAAAATCGCCAACAGTCCTGGTCAGAAAAATAACTGCGATGCCGTAGCGTAGATAATGGGGTACATCAATTTCGAAATGAAAGTTATGAGCAAAAGTAATGGCAGCAAAAGCAAGTAAACCCAGGGCTACAACGAATGTTTCGGCTTTGCCAGGATTAAAAATTCGCTGATGTTCTGCTGTAGTCGGTAAAGCGGCATCAATGCCCCATTTACCTCCTGCCATCCAGTAAAAGTGAACACCTGCCAGAAAAAGAAAGATAGTGGTATTGAGGTAGATGATACTGTTCATTAGCGCCCGCGTTTGCGTGAATGTGATTTATCTGTTGATTTCGGTTTTGAAGACCGGGTATTTCTGTTACCTGAGTTACTTTTAGCAGTATTTTTTGATCCACCTTGTGAAGCATATTTTTTACCTGCTGGTTTTGGTTTAAACTGCTTTTTAGGTTGTTCTTCGCGAAGCTCCGGAATTTCCTCCCAGGCATTTGGTTTTTTCTTTGGGGTGCTTTTAGCTTTTGGTTTGGCCTCCGAAGATGAATTTTCAATGCTTTTGGTAATGCTTTTCATTTCCTCTTCGGTAAGCTCCCTGAATTCGCCTGTTGGGATCCCCTTCAGGTTAATGTTCATAATCCGCGTACGTTCTAATTTGGTAACTTCATAACCAAAATGTTCGCACATTCGGCGGATTTGTCGGTTTAATCCCTGAATAAGAATAATATTGAATACAAAGGTACTGATTTGCCTTACCTTGCATTTGCGGGTATTTACGCCTAAAATGGGTACGCCATTGCTCATCTCGAAAATAAAATCTTCGGTAATGGGTTTGTTTACCGTAACGATGTATTCTTTTTCGTGCTTATTTCCTGCACGCAAAATCTTATTTACGATATCGCCATTGTTGGTCAGGAAAATTAGCCCTGATGAATCTTTATCCAGGCGGCCAATAGGGAAAATCCTTTCGCTGTAGTTTACATAATCTACAATATTATCGCGTACACCGCTTTCTGTTGTACTGGTAATGCCTACGGGTTTGTTGAAAGCCAAAAGCACAAAACTGCTTTCTTCTTTGGGTTCGATATTGTGGCCATTAACCATCACTTTATCACCCGCAAAAACCTGATCGCCAACTTTAGCTCTTTTCCCGTTAATAAAAACCGTTCCTTTCTCAATGTAACGGTCTGCTTCGCGGCGCGAGCATAATCCGCTTTCGCTGATGAATTTATTTAAACGGGTGGCAGAGTTGTTGTTCATGCTGCAATTTTACGCAAATAAATTGTGTTATTCATTGGATAGGTTGGCAACAAATTGCTTGAGCGTTGCTTCAATGGCCGATAAAGTTGTTGAATCGGTAATACTTGCTTCGGGATTAATTTTAGCTTTAGCGAAGGGTACCAGTAAAGGAAAAACTCTAGCCTCGATAACAGTTAATACATCGATGAGTGATTGGTATGCTTTTTCACCTTGCGAGGAGGCCACAATAGACAAAACAGGTTTTCTGGAAAATGAAGCCGAACTTACTGTCCAGTCTAATACATTTTTTAAGCTGCCAGGCAGGCCCATGGCATACTCAGGGGTACAAATTAAAATTCCATCGGCTAGGCTGATATTTTTGCGGAGCTGTACAACGGATTGAGGTGCATCATCAGTATCTAAATCAGGGTTAAAATGCGGAAGATCTGCTATGGAACTGAGCGTAACTACTTCGTATTCATGCCTCAGAAGTTTAGTAATGGCTGCAATATAAAGCAGGTTGGTAGATGATGCTTTTGTACTACCGCAAATGGCAAAGATTTTCTTCATGGCTAAAATTAGCAAAGCAGAAATGTAATACAAATATGCGCAGGTAATACAACCGTCATTTCAAAAGGACAGAGAAATGCACCAAATCTGTTGCTATTGAAATGACGGTTATACGAGAGAGTTACTTAAAAGTTCTGATCATCGGCACTCGGGCCATAGCTGCCAGGTACCGGGATGTTTAATAATCTGAAATAAACGCCCAATTGAGCACGGTGGTGTGCGGTTTGACTAAGTGAATGGCGAATGGTTTCGTATTTGGTGTAGTCGGCCAGAATCTGATCACCGTTTCTCAGTATCCATTTTTCGCTTAACAATCCTTCATTGGCTTTCTCCAGTTCTGCTTTTCCACCAGCATAGCTTTCTTCTAGTAATTTCAATAAATCATCGGTAGTTTCGATGTGCTTTTCCTCGTATGGTGCAGCGGCAAAATCAAGCCCGTCCGTGGTAAGTGCCAGGGAAACCCAACTAGGTAACTCGGCAATATGGCTGGCCAACGATTTCATTTTCATGCTTTTTTCGTGCGGAGCCCAATCAAATTTATCAACTGGTACCAGGGCCAGAAATTTTTTAGTGGTGTTAAATTCAGCCGCTAACTCTTTCAATAATGCTTTAATAATGTCCATATTTTTTTGTTTTTTCTGCTGTGTGTAAATCCATCAGTAATAAATCGGCGATGCTCATGATTTTGATGTTTGTTTAAGCAAAGAAAACAGTGGCGACTGACAACCCTATGGCAGTGTAAAAAAAATATTTTAATAATTTACCGGTAGGAGGTGCATATAGTCGTTTAAAGGCATGTGTGAAGCTTTTCTGAATGAAATGCCCAGGTTTTTAATGCAGATAATCCGGGTGAGGTTAAAGTCGCGATATTCGTTCCGGTAATGACACCAGGCAATTAAATGCCAGCTGAAAGCATAAAAAATTAAGCCAATTGGTTCTACCTCCCGCTTGCTTACTTCCTCCTTGTTATTTTTATAATCGAGGGCGATAATGTGTTTTTCGGCAATGGCTTGTTGAATGAGCGATAAATATTCGAAATTAAAGTTAAGTCTTTCGGGGATCTGAAGCTTAATGTGCTGGTTCATGGTTTCGAGCTTTTCTTTCTGATTGCTTTTGAGCACCGATTTAACTTTGGTAAGTGCAGTAGAATAATGCGCTCGGATGGAATGATCGGCAAAGCCGTTTACCAGACTCTCTACCAAAAGCAATGCATTGGCTTCTTCCATATTAAAAGAAACAGGAGGTAGAAAATAGCCCTGTACCAAATAATAGCCTTTGTGCTGCTCGAAACTTACCGGAATACCCTGCTCGCCCAGGGCTTTAATATCGCGGTAAACCGTGCGGATACTCATATCAAAGCGTTCAGCAATTTTTTCGGCAGTAATGTATTTTTTAGATTGAAGGAGGGTTAATATGCCGAAAAGGCGATCGATACGGTTCATGTTTTTGTTTGATTAGGCGATTTATAAAATTAAAGTTTTTTGAGCAGATTTCTTGTGGTACGTTATTTGTAAACAATAAAAAGATATCAATTTACCTCTTAAACCATTATATAGGTGTTGGGGATATAATCTGAATTAGATGGCGGCCGTTATTCAAAAACGTTTTTTCCGGGCAGTAAAAAGTAAAGTAATTATAGGCTTCTTATTGGCCTGTTTTGCCTTGTTGATGGCATGGGGCATTAGTAAATTTGCCTTTACCCGTATGTTGGATACGGTAGAAGAAATTTCGGCACCCAACGACCGCCTGCGAATTGTGAATGATCTTTCGCATAAAATTGCCAGGCTCGATCAGCTGCAGCGCGATGAGGCATTTAATAAGCAAGGCAATTATAGTTTTTTAAAAGAATCGCGTAAATTAAGATCAAGCCTGGATACCCTGCGGAAATTATACCGTGGCGATTCGGCCCAGCTGGTGAGAATAAAATCGATCAAAAACCTGCTTTCCGATCGTGATAAGCAATTTATAAATTACCTGAAAGTGCGCGAAACGCTGGTAAATACCAAGTCGTTTTCGGAAGAAGTGAAGAAACTTAACGAACTGGTAGCTACACGCACCAGGCAAACGGATAGTGCAATATTAACAACCGAAACCACCACTTCTACCACTACTGTTGCTCCTGAAGAAGATAAGAAATCGCGTAATTTTTTTGCCAAACTTTTCGGGAAGAAAAAATCAGAAGCCTACAAGATTATTAACGAAGAATTTAAAGTTAAACGTGATACTTTAAATGCTAAGGCTGAGGATAGCATTATGAAAAGCATGACCGGTTCGTTAAAAAATATCGAACAGGAACAGCGACAGAAAAGCCAGAAGTTTTTAAAACGAGAGGCTGACTTGTCCAATGCCAGTAACGCATTAACCGCACAAATGCTACAGATTTTACGCGAAGTAGAAGGCGAAGCGGTAGCGCAGGTTGATTTAAATGGTATACAGGCAAAAGAAGTGGTGAACGATGGGATTACGCAAATTACCATCATTATCCTTGCATTTTTTCTGCTTACCGTTATTTTGCTCTATTTAATTCTGGCCGATATTACCCGAAGTAATAAATACCGTAGAGCATTGGAGCAAGCCAAAGATGAAGCCGAATACCACGGAAAAGCCAAGCAACGATTCCTTTCGAATATGAGCCACGAAATCCGGACTCCCCTCCAATCTATACTGGGTTATGCCGAACTCATTACCCAACAGGATGTTCCGAAGAAAAAGGATGTCGATGCCATTTATCAATCATCCATCCATTTGCTGCAGATTGTTAACGAGGTATTGGACTATAACCGCATCATCTCGGGCGAATTCCGTTTCAATCATCAGGTGTTCGATATTAAAAAAGTTTTGGACGAAGTGGTTTCGGTGATGCGCCCGTTGGCTGAGCAGAAATCTTTGCAACTAAATGTCGATCTAGGTCTCGATCACCTCGAATCGGTAAAGGGGGATGCTTTCAGGTTAAAACAGATTTTATTTAATCTATTGGGTAATGCAGTGAAATTTACGCTTAAAGGCGAAATTAAATTAGCGGTTTCTTATAAAAAACAAGGCAACGACCTGCATTTCCATTTTATCATAAAGGATACAGGAATTGGTTTTGAAGAAAAAGACCGGGCAAAGATTTTTAACGAGTTTGAACAAATTGAATCGCCAGAAAAATACATCATCAATCAGGCAGGCACGGGTTTGGGCTTACCTATTGTTAAATCGTTAATCGAAACCCAGGGTGGAAGGATTTATGTAAAGAGCAAACCGGGTGCAGGTACTACGTTTAACATTTACCTTAAATACGAATATACGGATGAGCGCGCTCAAAATGAACTGGATTTAGAGCATTACGCTATTGTAAACCCTGGAACTGTATGGGTAATTGACGATGATAAACTGATTTTGGAACTTTGCGGAATAATTTTCGAAAAGAACAATATTGCTTTCAGAAGTTTTAGCCAGATAGCAGATATTTTGCAGGCTACACCCGAGAATGATTTGAAATATGTATTGATGGATATGCGCATGCCTGAAATGACAGGTTTTGAGCTTTGCCATTTGCTAAGGAAAAAACTACCCGAATCAGTTAAATTTTACGCCATAACCGCACAGGTTTTGCCCGAAGAACGTGAAATGGTTTTAAGCGAGGGTTTTGACGGGTTGATTATGAAACCTTTCAGAGCAGCGGATATTTTATCTATTTTTGAGAAAACAGCGATTTTAGCCGAGCAACCAGAGTTTGATTTCTCCACAATAGAAAAAATGACTTTTGGCGATCAGCAGATGCTGGAAAAAATACTGAACCGGTTTAAGCAAGATTCTATTGATGATGCAGCCGAGTTAAAGCTTCACCTGCAAAAAAATGATCAGGATAACAGCAGACTGATTGTGCATCGCCTTGCAGGCCGAACCGGACAATTGGGTGCTAAAACCTTAGCCAATGCACTCAGACTCCTGGAAATTGATATTGCCAAAAACGGGTTAACGGATGTTGTTAAGTCTGATGTTTCCCTGCAAATTAAGAAGCTGGAAGGCTTAATTGCGGTGATGGAAGAAATGAATTATTCGGGTTCTATGTAAAATTCTAAAATAAGGTTGAATTGGAAAATTAAAACGGAATGACTTCCCATAAAACTTTATGGCGAAATATTTTAGAACTTACTTGGAATTTTCAAGTTTGCTAAAATCAAGTAGATCGTTCACCGTTATATCTAGTGCCTTTGCAATCAGTACAAGGTTGTAAGCTGTAGGGTTGGCTCCCTGTATTTCATAATTATTAACAATTTGTTTATCCTTAAAACCTATCCTTAAAGCTAAGGAGGCTTGGGTTAAACCTAATTCCACTCTTCTTTGTTTTATACGCTTTGCCAAAGAAACTTTAAAATCTTTAACGTCCAAATTTTCCATTTGGCAAGCTGTTAATATAAAAAAAATAATAAGTCAATATTTATGTTGACTTTTTGGGTATTTTTTTTATATTTGATTATATAATTGTGTATTAATAAGAGTCTTGTAGCTGCTTTTTCTGACCCCGCTAGTGCAAGACAGCAGATTAATACTCACGTCTATTTAAAGATGTGCTATATTAGCACGTCCGAATAGATGTGAGGCTGCTGTAAATCCATGTTAGCTTAAGGGGTCAGAACTTTTATAGCGGCCGTGGTTTGCAGCCTCACATGTATTGCATCCATTATGCAGGACTCGTATAACCCATACGAGTATGATTTTAAAATCAAAACATTTTTTCAATTGCCTCATTTCGGTGGTAATCTGTGCGCCTGAATAGTTTTAATTTGAGGAGGTAATTTCTATTGGACGATTTTAGGCAAGTTGTTTAATAGCCCTCCCGCATTAATTTCTTTACTTTTCGATATTGAGTCGATTAGTCATCGAAAAACGATAAAAACCATCGCACTGGCATTGTTATGCCTTTTTTGCAAGGATAGGCAGGCTGGTTTAAAGGCTAGATCTTGAGCATCCATCTAAATATTGGATGCGTTCATATTTGAAGACAGGCTCAAAAATGTACACGATCAAACCTTATAGTCTGCCACGACGGAAAACGCATCATATCTAAATTAAATATATTCATCATGGAATACGCGCAATCAAACTCAAATCGTAACATAAATTTCATCAGGTTTAAGCAAGGGAATGAGAAAGGGCTTGAATTTTTCTACAAACTTTTATATCGCCCTATATATTACTATGGTTTTAAATATATAAAGGATGATGTTAATGCGGATTGTATTGTAAATGAAGCTTTCCTAAGGCTTTGGTTATGCAGAGAAAATATAACCTGTCCGGAACATATTGAAACTTTTGTCAGAAAATTGACTTCTGAGGGCTGCAGGGCGTACTTTAAAACATCTTGCAACAGATTCCACCGCAATATGCTTCGACTAGACGAAATTGAAAACTACCAGGAATTTATTGCAGGTCATGATCCTTTCCAAGAGGATGAAGGTGAGTTTGTTTATCATCAAGCACCGGGAGAAGAGGAAATAAAACAATGGGAGCAGATAAAAGCGGTAATTCCTAACCTGAGTCAGGACCAGCAGCTTTTTATCAGGCTCTGCATCAAGTATTCGTTTGATTACGGCCAGATGGCCTGGCATATTGGAGGAATTTCTGATTATCAGGTTGCAAGAAGAGTGGAACGGACGCTCGAGTGCTTAAAGGCAGTAATCACCGATTCGCAAAAACTTGATCAAATTGAAAAAACAAGCAGATTCAGGTTTGAAGGAGATGTGAGCGAAGAGCAGTATAAGATCCTTCAAATGCGTTATGAGCTTCAGTATAGTTTTACAGAGATTGCGGAGGCCTTAAACCTCAATCAGGGATACATCCAGCAGGCTTTCGCTGCTGCTTCATTGAGAATAAGGAAAATAAAAATCAGGTGATATGGAAAATAGTACTACGGTTGTTACCCGCAAAATACAGTTAGTAATCGATTCCGAAGATCGGGAGGTGGTCAAACACGCGATTGATCAATTGTATAACTGGCAATGGATCTGTTTCAGGGCAGCGAATATGATCATGAGCCATCATTTCGTACAGGAAAGGGTGAAGGATTTCTTTTATTTAACGGAGGATATCAAGTTAAAGATAGCTGATGAGAAAAAAGAGGCGAACGGTATTTTGAAATCCTCACGCCAGAATACCACCTACCGTTTGCTCTCCAATCATTTCAAAGGGCAGATCCCTGCAAATATTTTGAGCAACCTCAACAATACGCTAATATCCAATTTCAATAAAGAAAAGGATGCTTATTGGAAAGGCGAAAAATCACTAAGGAACTATAAACGTAATATCCCGTTGCCCTTTGGTGCAGAGGTAATCTCCAAACTAACCCGGGCAGTTGACAATAAAAATTTCACTTTCAGGCTTTTTCAGATCCCTTTTAGAACTTACCTTGGAAAGGACAGGTCGGATAAGAAGGCCATGTTTGATAAGGTTATAAGTGGTGCATTGAAGCTTTGTGCCAGCCATATCCAATTGGACAAAGGAAAAATATTTCTATTGGCTGCAATACGGATTGAGAAGGAGCACCATGTACTCGACCCGACTATAATAGCCGAAGCCTCCCTATCGATAGAACATCCGGTAACTGTTAAGGTCGGTAGCCAGGAATATGCTATAGGGAATAAGGAGGAATTTCTCCACCGAAGGCTTGCCATACAGTCGGCGGTAAATAGGGTCAAAAAAGCAGTTCATTTTAACAGCGGTGGCCATGGAAGAAAGAAGAAAATGAAATGTGTAGAGGATTATCGGCATATGGAAAGGCGGTATGTGGAACAAAAACTGCATGTTTACAGCAAGATGCTGATCGATTTTTGTCTTAAAAACCAGGCCGCAACTCTGCTTTTGGTCAACCAGCAGGAAAAAGAGGAAATAGCCAGGGAGGATCATTATCTGTTGCAGAATTGGAGCTATTACAGTTTAAAGGCAAAGATTAGCTATAAGGCAGCTAAAGCAGGTATACAAGTGATTGTTGAATAAGAAAAAAAGAGGTTTTTTGCAGAACCGTAGGGTGAGGTATTATCCTCATCGAGCTGAAAAATCAAGCAATGCAATGGCGGACTTCATGTAAGCATGTAAAAAGCAAAAACGTAAATAGTATGGTGAACATTTTTAGGATATAAGATGCTACCAGTACAGCCTTAGGGAGAGTATATTTTTAATACTCATTGAGTTTTTCTTGTTTGAGTGTAAGACCAGAATGGCGCGCAGTATAACTCATTTGAAATGAAGATTACTCAATGCCGTATCGCTCCATCTTGGCATACAATGTTTTACGATCAATGTTTAACATTTTTGCTGCCTTTGATTTGTTGTGTTTTACCTTAATTAAGGTTTCAGTTATGAGTGTTTTCTCATTCTGCTCATTTACAGCTTTTAAATCAGAAGAATTTCCGGGCTGTGTTTGCTGATGAACAGCAATCATCATTTCATCGGGCAATGCCTCTACCTGTGCTACATCGCCCGGGCTCAACAAAACCATACGCTTAATTACATTACTGAGCTCGCGTAGGTTACCAGGCCAATCGTATTGCAATAAGAGTGATTTTGCCTCAGCCGAAACACTCTTCACATTCCGTTCCAGATCGCGGTTAGCCAATTGTATAAAATGATTGATGAATAACTCTAAATCTCCCCCGCGCTCGCGCAATGGTGGAAGCTGGATTTTAAATTCGTTTAGGCGGTGGTATAAATCTTCGCGAAACTCGCCTTGCTGTATGCTGTTTGCCAGGTCGTCGTTTGTTGCGGTAACAATGCGTACATTAACCGGAATCTGTTTGGTGCTACCGAGCGGTTGGATAACCCTTTCCTGCAAAGCCCTGAGAAGTTTAATCTGTACTTCGTAGCTCAGGTTACCCACCTCATCTAAAAATAAGGTTCCGCCATTTGCAGCTTCAAATTGTCCTTTTTTATCATTTAATGCGCCTGTAAAAGCACCTTTAACATGCCCGAACAATTCGCTCGCAGCCAAATCTTTAGATAATGCGCCACAATCTATGGCCACAAAAGGTTTATCGGCACGTTTGCTCTGCTGGTGCAAAGTTCTGGCGGCGAATTCTTTACCGGTTCCACTTTCACCCTGTATAATAACCGACATATCGGTAGGCGCTACCAGGTTAATGTGACCGTATAATTTATCGGCAATGGCACTTTTGCCTTTAATAAAATCGCTGTTTACTTCTTTAGGCTCACTACTTTTTAAATCTTTTTTAGCAAGAGAATTTTTAATCACCATTAAAAGCTCATCGGGATTAACCGGCTTCGTGATGTAATCGAAAGCACCTAACTGAATTGATTTTACGGCGGTACGCACATCGTTAAAGCTGGTCATAACAATTACCGGAATAGAAAGACCCCGGTCGCGTAGGTGCTCTAATACTTCAAAACCTGTTCCGTCAGGAAGGCGGTAATCGATTAAGAGTAGTTCAAATTCGCTGTTTTCGAGCTGTTTAAAAGATTGTTTTACATGGGTTACGAGTGTAACTGCATGACCGTTTTTTGTTAAAAAACCTTCAAGTAATTGAGCAAAAGTAGTATCGTCTTCTAAAATCAGGATTCTCGCCATGTAACAAAAATAAGAAAAGCCGGACATAATCCGGCTTTCTTATACTAGGTAGATGTAATATTTGGGTTTTTATTGTACGGGTTTACCGTCTTTGTCAATTTTTACAGAACCAGTTTCTGCTTCTTTTTTAACATTGATCAGATAGTACTCTTTGGTTCCTTCTTTTACTGACCAAGCTTCGGTAGCAGTCCATCCTTTGTAAGCATCAGATTTTAATGCTGTTTTAACTGGCTCAGGTAACTCTTCTAGTTTAACCGGAGTTTTTACTGCGCTATCTTGAACTGCAACAATTGCAGCATTTTTCATTGTATTTACTTCACTTGCCTGTACTGCTGAGAATCCTGCAAAAGCTAAGAACGCAGCTGATAAAATTAATTTTTTCATCTTGTTTTTAATTTTAAGGTGATGCGTAGCGCTGAGGCTACGCTTATGTTAATTATGCCTGAACGGCGTTTATACAAATTTTAATTATTGAACGGGTTTACCGTCTTTGTCAATTTTCACAGAACCAGTTTCTGCTTCTTTTTTAACATTGATTAAGTAATACTCTTTGGCACCTTCTTTTACTGACCAAGCTTCGGTAGCAGTCCATCCTTTGTAAGCATCAGATTTTAATGCTGTTGTAACTGGCTCAGGTAATTCTTCTAATTTAACCGGAGTTTTTACGGCGCTATCTTGAACTGCTACAATTGCAGTGGGTTTTAAATCTTTAACTTCACTTGCTTTTACGGTTGAGAATCCTGCTAATGCTAATACTGTTGCTGCTAATACGAACTTTTTCATAGTATGATTTTTTAAATTTTAATTTGTGTAACAATACTTGCTAAGGTTTCATAATGGTGCCAAAACTGGCACGACTAATTAACGTGTTGGTTATGATTGTGTTGTGTTTTTACGTGGTATTGCTGATTGGGGAGTTCCTCCACATATTGGGGAGAATAACTACACAAAAAGTCAACTTTTGCAGTTAAACAATAAATGTGTGTGGTAAGCCGGCCAGCTTTCAGGTATTTTTTATTTATTTTTTTAAAAAGAAATTTTTTTTCTATCATTGCAGCCCGATTAAAAGCCTCCTTAGCTCAGCTGGTAGAGCAACTGACTTGTAATCAGTAGGTCATTGGTTCGATTCCGATAGGAGGCTCTTTTTCTTTCCCATTCCCATTCTATTTTCCCTTAAATATTTTGATGCCTTGCTTTAATCAGCTTAATTTGCAGGTATGCTTAAATACTTTTCTGCCGATTGGATTTTCCCCGTAAGTAGTTCGCCGGTTAAAAATGGCGTGGTTGCAGTAAATGACTCTGGTGAAATACAACAGATATTAACTGCCGGTGAGGCCAAAAACTTTGATGTTACGCATTATAAAGGTGCAATTGTTCCCGGTTTTATTAATACGCATTGTCATTTGGAGCTTTCGCACATGTTGGGGCAAATTCCAGAAAAGACTGGTCTGGTAGAATTTGTACAGCATATTATTAAGAACAGGCAGAGCGAAGCCAGCCAGATTGATTTAGCGATGCAAAATGCTGATCAGCAAATGTTCGATAGCGGGATTGTTGCTGTTGGTGATATTGCTAACCAGATTGCTTCTAAAAAAGTAAAAGAAAAAAGTAAGATCCATTATCACACCTTTATAGAGGCTTTGGGCTTTAACCCTGAACGTGCAGCTGCCATAATGGATTACTTGAAGGAAATTAAGCAGGGTTTTGAACCCCTGCCTGCATCTATCGTTCCTCATGCGCCTTACACGGTTTCGCCTCAACTATTCGAATTAATTAAGCAGGAAGCCGAAAAGGCAAATGCTTTTATCAGTGTACACAATCAGGAAACTGTCGACGAAAATGCTTTTTTCGAAGGCAAAACTGGTGGATTTCTAAAGCTTTATGAGTTTTTAGGGATGGATATCTCTTTTTTTGAACCAACACACAAAACTTCGTTAAAAACCTGGCTACCTTATATTAAGGAACAAAAAACGCTACTGGTACACAATACGGTTACAAGTAAGTCGGATATTGAATTTGCTAAACAAAGCAATCCAAATTTATACTGGTGCTTATGTCCACAGGCCAATTTATATATAGAGAATACATTGCCCGATGTTGATCTGCTTATGGAAGAGGGGGTAAAAATTACTTTGGGTACCGATAGTTTGGCCAGCAATCATCAGTTGAGTATTTTGGCTGAAATGATCACCCTTCAGCAGCACAAAAAGGTAGGCTTTGAACAGCTTTTACAATGGGGCACCATTAACGGAGCCGAGTTTCTCGGATTGGATAAACAGTTGGGTTCAATAGCAATTGGTAAAACACCGGGCTTAAATCTTATTCAGTTGGGAGAAGATTTTGTGATTGAAAGTGACCGGATAACAAAAATAATCTAAAGGATGAATCCAATCTGTAAACTTTTTAATATTAAATATCCCATTATTCAGGCGGGTATGGTATGGTGTAGTGGCTGGAAACTGGCTTCGGCGGTATCAAATGCAGGTGGTTTAGGCATTATTGGTGCAGGCTCTATGTATCCCGAAGTGTTGCGAACCCATATCCAAAAATGCAAAAACGCTACCGATAAACCTTTTGGGGTTAATATTCCACTGCTTTATCCCAATATTCAGGAGATTATTGATATCGTAATTGAAGAAGAAGTAAAAATTGTTTTTTCTTCGGCTGGTAATCCGGCTACCTGGACTAAAACTTTAAAGGAAAGGGGCATTATTGTGGTGCATGTTATTGCCAATACCAAATTTGCGTTAAAAGCAGAAGAAGCCGGGGTAGATGCGATTGTGGCTGAAGGCTTCGAAGCTGGTGGACATAATGGGCGTGAGGAAACCACTACTTTATGTTTAATCCCAATGATTAAAGCAGCAGTTAATATTCCGGTAATTGCCGCAGGTGGCATTGGTAGTGGCCAGGCCATGCTGGCTACTTTTGCTTTAGGAGCTGATGCTGTTCAGGTAGGCTCGGCCTTTGCCGTAGCCGAAGAATCGTCGGCGCACCCGGAATTTAAACACAAAATTATAGCAGCGGCTGAAGGCGATACCAAACTGGCGATGAAAAAACTGGTTCCGGTAAGATTATTGAAAAATGAATTTGCCGATGCCATATCGATAGCAGAAGCCGAAGGGGCAGATAGGTCGCGTTTAATGGAACTTTTGGGCAGGGCAAAGGCAAAGCTGGGCATGTTTGAAGGAGACATGAAAAATGGCGAACTCGAAATTGGTCAGGTTTCGGCTATGCTGAAAGAAATTAGACCGGCTAAAGCCATTTTGGAAGAAATCTGGTCGGATTTTAAATTAGCAGTACAAAAAATTGACCATTTACAAGGTGAATTAGATTTATAAACTTAATGGCACATGACGGTTTCAACCTTACAACATTTAAACTTTAGAACGCCTGAGGCTAACGATAAACAATTGGTTTACTAACTTTGCAACTAAAACATTTCAACTTTACAACAATAAATGAAACACCTCAATATAATAGTAACAGGTAAAGTGCAGGGCGTTGGTTTTAGGGAAACCACCAAAATTATCGCCAACCAAATGATGGTAAATGGCTTTGTACGAAACGAAAAGGATGGCTCAGTATATATCGAAGCGGAAGGTGAGGAAATTTTTCTCGAAGAATTTGTAAACTGGTGCCACGAAGGGCCTGATCGCTCTCGTGTGGAAAATGTTGCGGTAAGCGAAGCCGAAGTGAAAAACTATCGTAATTTTGAAGTTTTAAGGAAATAAATTGCCGAATTGTTCGATTGCTTTATTGTTCCGGTAAGGAGCTAATTTCAATGCGCAATGCCCAAATCTCAATATTAAATGTCTGTATATAAAAAGTTTGCCGGACAAACGCTTATTTATGGTTTAAGTACCATCTTTTCGCGCTTATTCAATTTTATCCTCACCCCCATTTATACCAGGGTTTACCCAACAAGTGTGTACGGGATATTTACCAAAATGTTCAGTTATGTTTCCATTATCAACCCAATTTTGGCATTTGGGATGGAAACTACCTATTTCCGGTATCTGAATAAGCATGAAGATAAAAAACAGGAAGTATATAACAACAGCTTTTTGGTTATTGCTTTTATTTCTACTCTTTTCTTAATAACCGGATTAGTTTTTTCAGATTATTTTGCCCGTTTTACCTTAAATGGAAGCATTTCGGAACTTGCTAATCAAAAATTGTATGTGCAATACTTTATATGGATCTTATTTGTAGATGCCATTAGTGTAATTCCGTTTGCCAAACTCAGGGCTGATGGAAAACCATTTCGCTATAGCCTCATTAAGTTTTTAAATATTGGCGTATTTGTGGGTTTCAACCTGATTTTCATTTTTGTTATCCCCTGGTTAATTAAAAATGATATTGGAAGTGGCTGGCTGGCTTCATGGTATAAAGGACGTTGGGTTGGCTATGTGTTTATTTCCAATTTAATTGCGAGCATTGTTACCTTCGTTATGCTTTTTCCTCAATTTTTAGAAATTGAATTTAAGTTTAACAAGGCCTTATTTGGTAATATGTTTGGTTACAGCTGGCCTGTTTTGGTTGCCAACCTGTCTTTTATCATCAACGAAAACCTCGATAAAATTTTATTGAGTAAATACCTGCCCACCAATATAGCCGATCACGACATTGGTATTTATGGTGCAGTTTGTAAACTGGCTATTTTCATCAGTATTTTCAATACCGCATTCAGACTCGGGGCTGAACCTTTCTTTTTTAGTCATGCTAAAAATGCCAATGCAAAACAAACTTATGCAACCATCCTGTACTATTTTGTGCTGGCCTTATCTATCCTGTTTGTTGGTTTAACTGCAAACATCGAAATCATTAAACATTTTATTTCAGATAAATATTGGGTCGGTCTTACCGCTGTTCCGTACCTGTTATTTGGATACGTTTGCCTGGGTATATATATGAATTTATCTGTTTGGTACCGTTTGTCGGATCAAACACGTTTCGGTTTATATATTTCGCTGGTAGGTGCGGTATTTACCATTATAATGAATATCATTTTGATTCCAAAGTACAGTTATATGGGCTCGGCCTGGGTATCGATGTTTGCTTACCTGATTATTATGGTTATTTCTTACGTATTGGGACAAAAGCACTACCCTATTCCTTATAATTTAAAGCGAATGGTTGCCTACCTTGTGGTTTCTATATTTTTAGTTTACCTTTCCTTTTGGGTATTTAAACAAAATATTTACTTCGGTAACGGATTGTTGATCATCTTTTTACTCGGCATGTTTTATTTCGAAAAAAATAATTTATTAAAGCTTTTAAAGAAGTAATCAGGTCTCTCTGGTAATTGTCTAAAATCTTACATCTGTCAAAATGGAAATCAAAATTATCAATAAATCAGGGCATGCGCTGCCACAATACGAAACTGCACATGCCGCAGGCATGGATTTGCGTGCAGCAATAACCGAAGAAATTACACTTAAACCTTTGCAGCGCTTATTGGTGCCAACCGGACTGTTTATCGAGTTGCCCATTGGCTACGAAGCACAGATTAGGCCGAGAAGCGGACTGGCTTATAAACATGGCATTAGTATTGTGAATGCTCCCGGTACAATTGATGCTGATTACCGTGGTGAGATCAAAGTTTTATTGGTAAATTTATCCGATACAGATTTTAAAATTGTTAATGGCGACAGGATTGCGCAAATGGTTGTTGCAAAACACGAAACGATAACCTGGCAGCCGGTTGATGTACTTGGCAAAACCGATAGGGGCGAAGGTGGTTACGGACATACCGGGAAATAGTTTGGAGTTGGCAGTTTTCAGTTGGGAGTTTGGCGTTAATTTTTGGATGATATGAAGTACAAAATGCATTTTCTTCTCGGGCTTGCTTTTACTGGTTTCCAGGCTTTTGGTCAGGAAACGGTTATGCCAGCTACGAACCGCGACAGCAATATGGTAAAACAGTTGTTCTTTGCCGGTCTGCGCGAAAAAATGTCTGAAAATTATGCAGTGGCTTCAACCAATTTTAACAAGATTGTAAGTTTAGATCCCAATAACCATGCGGCCTATTTCGAACTGGCTAATGCCAATTTGCGTTTAGATAAACTTACTGAAGCAGAACAAAATATTAAGCAGGCGCTAAAAATAAATCAGGATAACCTCTGGTACTGGCGTTTATTAGGTGAGGTGTATAAACGCAACAATAAAATGCCTGAGCTTGTTGAGGTGTTTAATCAACTCATTCGCCTCGATCCGCAAAACGATGCCTATTATTTTGATAAAGCTAATGCCCAGTTTTTAGCCAACCAGCTCGATGCGGCTAAGAAAACCTATAACGAAATTGAAGCGAAATTTGGCGAATCGAAAGAGTTACTGGTAGCCAAAAGAAGGATGGACCAAAACGGGAGCACCAAAGAAAGCGATATTGTTAAGTTGCTGGAAGGTAACCAGGCCGATGTAAAAAACTATCTGTATGCCGCAGGTTTGCTCCTGCAAAAAGGCAACGACCCCGAAGCTTTAAAGGTACTGGTAAAGGCACAACAGCTGGAACCTCAAAATTTTGAAGTGAATTTAGGCCTGGCCGATATTTACCGCAAGCAGAAAAACGATGAAGCGGCATTTGCTTCCTTAAAAATGGCTTTCGAAAGTGCCGAAATGCCAATAAACGAGAAAATAAAAATCATTGCAGCCCTTTTTCCAAAACTCAGCCAGCCTGTTGTGGCTAAAAATGTAACCGAACTGAGTAAATTGGTTGCAGAGAAAAACCCTTCTGACGCAAAAGCTTTGGCGCTCTATGCCGATGTGCTGTATCAGCAAAACAGCTTAAAAGAAGCATTAACGCAATATCAGGCCGCGCTTAAACTGAACGAACAAGTCTACGCAGTCTGGGAGCAGATTATTAATATCCATACCTTATTGGGGCACTATGATGAAGCAGTAAAAGTTGGTGATGAGGCTTTAACTATTTATCCAAATCAGGCCAGTTTATATTACTACATGGCTTATGCCCTTTTTAAAACCGGTAAATTCGATTCGGCTTTAAGTAATTTGAAAACATCGTTGCAGCTGGATGTGGAGAATAAAAGTTTGCAGGCACAGGTTTATGCCCTGCAAGGCGATATTTATATCAACCAGAATAATTTTACACAGGCCAAAACAGCATTTGAAAAGGCTATTGCAGTCGAGCCCGACAATTACCTCATCATGAACAATTATGCCTACTATCTGGCTTTAAGGAATGATGATTTAAACAAAGCGGCTAAATATGCAGAAACTGCGGCCAATGCCATGCCCAATAACTCGTCGATTACCGATACTTATGCTTTTATCTTGTTTAAGCAGCAAAAATACGATCTGGCCAAAACCTGGATTGAAAAGGCGTTACAAAACAATAGCAGCAAGAACGGTGTTTATCTGGAGCGTTATGGCGATATCCTGTTTATGAAGGGTGAAAAAGATGCTGCATTAATTCAATGGCAAAAAGCAAAAGAAGCTGGAAACAGCTCTGAAGTATTAAATAAGAAAATAAATGAGAAGAAATATTTTAAATAGCCTGTTTGTATTAGGTACTGTAGTTTTTGTTTCGGCATGTAAGCCCAAGAAAGAAATTGTAGTTGCACCGCCAACCAAAACAGAAACCAAAGTTGATAATTCTAAAGCCGAGGCCTTAACTTTATTAAACAGTAAACAACTTAAATTTAATACGCTTTCGCTTAAGGCAAAAGCCACGCTCGATATTGCCGGCGATGCCAATGATGTGACCATGAATTTCAAAATGAAAGACAAGGAAACCATTTGGGTAAGCATTACGGCATTAGGTGGAATGGCCGAGGTAGCCAGGGCTTTAATTACGCCTGATAGCATTAAAATTATGAACCGGATGAAAAGCGAATACCTGAAAAAGCCTTTCAGTTACATTTATAATTTTACCAATAAACAGGTTAATTTTAACACCCTGCAAGCCATTTTAACCGGTAATGCCATGGGCGAATTTTTAACCGACCAATCGGATGTTAAGCAGGAAAATGGCGCCTGGGTAGTTTCTGGCAGCAAACAATCGCTCGATTATAAGTTACTTTTCAATACGCTTTTTAAAGTAGCCGAAACTAATTTAAATGATTCGCAAAACGGACAGGCCTTAAAAGTAACGTATACCGATTACCAGAAATTAAACGAATATTTATTTCCAAGCACTTTGCAAATCAAAACCTTATCAAAAGCAAAGCGGATAAACATCGACATGCAGTTTGTTAAAATTGATGGCAATGTTCCGGTCGATTTTCCGTTTAGTGTACCAAAGAGATTTACTGTAGTAAAGTAATTACCCAACAAAATAATCCATTCTGGTTTTCAAGTTCACCTGGTGCATGAAGATTAGGTGAAGACAGTTCTGTTATAAGTAATTATGAGCTGAGTATCTCAATTTTAATATTTTTTACTCCAAAATTTTTATACTTTTGGCTTAATGAAGCTACACAAATATCTATTTATCCTTTTTTTAAGCGTGCTTACCCTTTCGGCGGTAGCACAAACTGAAAGCCAACTTAGAAGGAAAAAAGAAGCTATACAGCGCGAAATTGAACAACTTCAGAAAAATTTGAACAAAGCTGCCAGTGGTAAAAAGCTTACCATACAGCAGATTAACACCATCAATGCCCAGATTCGGTTGCGCCAGGATAAGATTGGTACCATCAATTCTGAAATAAAAAATCTGGATAACCAAATCTCTCAGAACACCAATACCGTACATACTTTACAAGGTCAGCTAGGCGATCTTAAAAAAGAGTATGCCGGCATGATCCGTTTTGCACAGCGTAACAGAAATGCTTACGATAAGATGATGTTTATTTTTGCAGCTAAAGATTTTAACCAAGCTTATAAGCGGATAAAATATTTGCAGCAGTTTAGTCAGTACCGTAAAAAACAGGCCGGTTATATTGAAAATACACAGCAAGATCTGAACGGTAAAATTAAAGTGTTGGATAAAACTTTAAGGGAAAAAAGTGAGCTGTTAAAAGAACAGGAAAAAGAGCGTGAGCGTTTGGGGAAAGATAAAAGCGAGCAATCTGTGGTGCTTAATAAACTAAGCAAGCAAGAAAAGCAGTTTAAACAAGATATTAGCACCCGTGTAAAACAACAGGCGCAGATTGATAAAGCCATTCGTTTGGCTATTCAACGTGCTATTGAAGAAGCAAGAAGAAAAGCAGCCGAAGAAGCACGTATAGCGGCAGCGAAGGCCGCGGCAGAGGCTAAGGCAGCTGCAGCAAAAGCAAGAGCAGAAAACAAACCTGTTCCGGCAGCACCAGCAGCAGCAAAAGAAAAGAATGCTAACGAACTGCTTACCAGCGATGCCGGATCGGCAAAACTGGCTGCAGGATTTGAAAATAACAGAGGGCGTTTACCTTACCCCGTTTCGGGCACCATTACTGAACATTTTGGTGTACACAAGGTAGATCAGGCCACAATGAATAATGAAGGGGTAAATATTACCGCTTCGGAAGGTGCTGCAGTAAGGGCCGTGTTTGATGGCGAGGTTTTAGGCGTAAGTCTTATTTATGGTAAATATGTGGTGATATTAATGCATGGTAACTATTTTACCATATACCAAAACCTTAAATCTGCCAGCGTAAGTAAAGGCGATAAAGTAAGTACCCGCCAAACCATAGGGGTGTTGGCCAATACAGGAGATATTGCAGAACTGCATTTTGAAATTATGAGAGGCCAGACAAAACTAAACCCCGAGGCCTGGATTAGTAAATAAACTGAAGACAAGTTAAAATGTCTATATTTGTATAAATTATATTAGTGATGTATCAAGGCACGTTATTAGAGTTTTTAAACATGGGTGGATCGGAGATCATACTCATTTTAGTGGTAGTTCTTTTGTTATTTGGAGGTAAAAAATTACCCGAACTGGCTAGAGGATTAGGGAAAGGGATCAGAGAGTTCAAAGATGCCTCAGATGGTGTGAAGCGCGAAATCCACAGAAATATTAACGCCATGGATCTGGATAAAGAAGAAGCGGAAGAAACAGCAGTAAACCATAGTCAACGTCATCACCCAACTGAAGAAGCACCGGTAGATGAAAAGGTAGAAGCACAAACAGCGCACACACCTGAAAGTAAACCTGTTGACGAAAAAAATGTTAGCGACAATCAAAAAGTTTAATCAAAAAATATTATGTTAAATACAACAATAGCAGCAATGCTTGGAACACCAGAAATTATCATTATTGCGGTAGTGGTATTGTTATTATTTGGTGGTAAAAAAATTCCTGAACTGATGAGAGGTTTAGGCAAAGGTGTTAAAGAATTTAAAGATGGTAAAGATGGCGTTGATGGCGATCAGGTAGATCCATCTAACCGCGATAAGACTGTTTAATTGCAATAATTTTTTGTTTTGAAGAAATACAGTTCTCTTAAAGAGATTCAATCGCTCATTTCGCAAAAGCAGTTAACTTTACCCGATTTATTAGCTTATTATTTTAAGCAGATTAAAGATAATGAACACCTCAATGCATTTAATGAGGTGTTTTTTTATACGGCCGAAGTTCAGGCAAAAGCGGTACAGCAGAAAATAGAAGCAGGTACTGCCGGAAAACTTGCGGGAATGGTTATTGGTATTAAAGATAATATCTGTTACAAAGACCATGAGGTAACTGCATCATCCAAAATGCTCGAAGGTTTTATCTCTCCCTATTCGGCTACCGTTGTTGAACGTTTATTGCAGGAAGATGCCGTTATTATTGGCCGCTTAAATTGCGATGAATTTGCTATGGGCGGCTCAAACGAAACTTCTTTCTATGGAGCGGTTAGAAATGCAGCCAATCATGAACTGGTTCCGGGTGGCTCTTCAGGTGGTTCGGCAGTTGCGGTGCAGGCCGATATGTGCTTATCTGCTTTAGGTACCGATACCGGTGGCTCGGTAAGGCAACCGGCTGCTTTTTGCGGTCAGATTGGTCTTAAACCAACTTACGGACGTATTTCCCGTTATGGGGTAATTGCCTATGCCTCTTCTTTTGATCAGGTTGGACCAATTACTTCATCGGTAGAAGATGCTGCCATTTTACTTCAGGTATTGGCGGGTAGCGACGATCACGATTCTACCGCTTCGGCTTCAGCTGTTCCGGATTATCCGACACATTTAAACCAGGCTAAAAAACAAAAAATAGCGGTTTTAAGAGAAACGATTGAAAGCGAGGCGCTTGATCCTGAAATCAAATCGGCCATTTTAAAATCGATTGCTGAATTGGAAGCGCAGGGCCATACCATTGAGTACGTTTCTTTTGATCTGTTAGACTATCTTGTTCCGGCATACTATATTTTAACTACAGCCGAGGCTTCATCTAACCTTTCGCGTTACGATGGTGTGCATTACGGGCACCGTAATATGGAAGCGAAATCGTTAAACGAACTCTACAAATTATCGCGGGCAGAAGGTTTTGGTGAAGAGGTAAAACGCCGCATCCTTTTAGGAACATTTGTTTTAAGTGCCGGATATTACGATGCTTACTATCAAAAAGCACAACAGGTTCGCCGCTTAATCCGCGAAAAAATGGATCAGCTTTTCGAAGAATATGATTTTGTTTTATCGCCTGTAGCACCTACAGCAGCTTTCAAAATTGGCGATAACGTGCAGGATGCGTTGGTGATGTACATGGCCGATATTTTTACTGTGTTGCCATCTTTAAGTGGTAACCCGGCTATTGCGCTGCCTTTGGGCAATAACGAAGCAGATTTACCGTTAAGTATACAATTTACAGCCAAACATTTTGAGGAAGATAAGCTTCTGGCTTTTTCTCAGGCATTTTTATCATAGTATTATCGTCATTGCGAGGTACGAAGCAATCTTAATGCAAAAGCATTATCGTTAAGTATGGCAATGGCATTTCATGAGTTGTTTTCTAAACATCGTTTAGAAATTATCAAATTGCTGTTCTGGCTTCGTCTATCGGAAAAAGAGAAGGGATTTGTATAAGGTTTGTGGTGACACAAACTACGGCCAGTGGAAGTTAAAACCAATAGCCCATGATTAAAAAATTACTTCTTGCTTCAGTTTGTGTTTGCTTCGGATTGATTTCTTCCGTTTCCGCACAACAAATCCTCCAGTTAGATAGCCTTCGTAAAGCGCAAAACAACATTTTCATCAATACCGATACCGTAGCCGTTCCCTTGGTTACCGAGAATCCGTTAATGATGAGCCAGAATTTCATCTATAAACTCCGGCTCGATTCCATTACCAAAACCGTTCCGCTTCCATATAATGAGTATGTGCAGCAATATATCGATATCTACGCCAAGCGTAAAGATATGTTCGGTAAAATGATCGGCTTATCAAGCTATTATTTTCCGATTTTTGATAAAGCACTAAAAGATTACAACATTCCGCAAGAGATAAAATACCTGACCATTGTCGAGTCGCAGATGAATCCGCATGCCATTTCGCGCGTGGGCGCAACAGGGATCTGGCAATTCATGTTTGGTACCGGAAAGGCATATGGTTTAAAGATGGATAACTTTGTAGATGAACGCAAAGATCCGATTCAGGCCAGCTACGCTGCAGCAGCTTATTTTAGAGATGCTTTTGAAGAACTGGGCGACTGGCTTTTGGCCATTGCAGCCTATAATTGCGGCAAAGGAAATGTAACCCGTGCCATTGATAAAGCCGGATCGCGCGATTTTTGGGAAATCAGACAGTTTTTACCTAAAGAAACCCGGAATTATGTGCCTGCATTTATTGCTGCGGTGTATGTTATGAATTATTCGAACAAGCACCAGATTACCAGTCAGGCCTGCAATATGTTCTTAAAAACCGATACTGTGCAAACCACCAGGTTTGTATCACTGGCTACACTGGCCAAAGCATTGAATGTAGAAGAATCGGCCATGTTTGCGCTAAATCCTTCATACAAGAAAAAGATTGTAAACGGTACCGATGAGGAACCCAAGCGCATTGTAATGCCGAAGTTAAAGGATATCGATTTTGCAGGCGTTTACGAAGTACTCAACAATGTTGATGTGGATGTAAACATGCGCGTAGTTGAGGCCAGTACGGATGATGTACGTGAATTAAGAAAGAAAAAAACAAAGGGTACCCCAGTTAATACCGTGGTTTACCACAAAGTTACTGCCGGTCAGAACCTAATTTCAGTTGCCAATAAATATGGAGTTGAAGTGCAGGATTTAAGGGTTTGGAACGGTTTGAAAAGTAAGAATATTGTACCCGGACAAAAACTTAAAATTTACGCCAAAAACCGGGTAGCCCTCAAAGCGCCGGCATCGTTTTTAAGCTACAAAGTAAAAACCGGCGATACCTTATCAGAAATTGCCGAGAAATTCGAAGGGGCAACTGTTCAGAGCATCAGAAGGGATAATAAACTCAGCAAAGCTGGCTTGCAGGCAGGTATGATCTTAAAAATTAGCAAAGGTTAGTATTATTTTACCCAGCGTAATTCAAATTATCAAAGAACGGTTGAATTAGTGTGCATTAACTTTTTTTGAGAGGCTTTTTTATTTTATGCCTCATAAAAAGAATTGTACCTTTGCGCCGTCACTAATAAGTTACGTAATGAGTAAAACCACTAGAAAGCAAGATGCGCTTGATTATCACGCACAAGGCCGTCCGGGAAAAATACAGGTAATTCCAACAAAACCTACAAATTCGCAAAGAGATTTAACCCTTGCGTATTCACCGGGAGTAGCCGAGCCTTGCTTGCAAATAGCAGAAAATACAGAAGATGTTTATAAGTACACCGCAAAAGGGAACCTTGTTGCGGTAATCAGTAATGGTACAGCCGTTTTAGGTTTGGGCGATATTGGTCCTGAAGCCGGAAAACCGGTAATGGAAGGTAAAGGTTTACTTTTCAAAATCTTTGCCGATATCGACGTATTCGATTTGGAGCTGGATACCAAAAATGTTGATGATTTTGTAAAAATCGTTAAAGCTTTAGAGCCAACCTTTGGTGGTGTAAACCTCGAAGATATTAAAGCACCAGAATGTTTCGAAATCGAACGCCGCTTAAAGGAAGAGATGAACATTCCGGTAATGCACGACGATCAGCATGGTACTGCCATTATTTCGGCAGCAGCCTTATTAAATGCCTGCGAAATCGTAAAGAAAAAAATGGATAAGATTAAAATTGTAGTTAATGGTGCTGGTGCCGCTGCAATTTCTTGTACCAAATTATACGTTTCTTTAGGTGCTAAAAAAGAGAACATCGTAATGTGCGACCGTTCAGGCGTAATCCGCAAAGACCGCGCATCGCTTGACGAGATTAAAGCAGAGTTTGCTACCGACAGAAAAATCAACACTTTAGAAGAAGCCATGAAAGATTCGGATGTTTTCATTGGTCTTTCTTCTGCCGATTGTGTGAGTGTAGATATGCTGAACTCGATGGCTAAAAACCCGATCGTTTTTGCCATGTCGAATCCGAATCCGGAAATTGCTTACGATCTGGCTATCAAAACCCGTAAAGATATCATTATGGCAACTGGCCGTTCTGATTATCCGAACCAGGTAAACAACGTTTTAGGTTTCCCTTATATTTTCCGTGGAGCGCTTGACGTACGTGCAACCAGCATTAACGAGCCCATGAAAATTGCTGCGGTTAAAGCAATTGCCGAGCTGGCTAAAAAATCAGTTCCGGAAGCGGTAAACCTGGCTTACAACGCGCGTAACCTTAAATTTGGTAAAGATTATATCATTCCAAAACCGGTTGATTTCAGGTTAATTACTGAGGTTTCTACAGCGGTTGCCAAAGCAGCTATCGAAAGTGGTGTTGCCCGTAAAATCATTACCGATTGGGATGCTTATACTGAAGAGCTGAGAAAACGTTTAGGTTTGGATGATGCCATTATGCGCGCCATTACCACTAAAGCCAAAACCGATCCGAAACGTGTGGTTTTTGCTGAAGCAGATAACTATAAAATCTTAAAGGCAGCACAAATTGTTAACGATGAAAATATTGCTATTCCAATCCTTTTAGGAAATAAAGATAAAATACAAGCTATTATTGATGAGCATGGTTTGGAGCTGGAAGGTGTAGAGATTATCGATCAGATGCAAAACCCTGATAAAACCAAACAATACGCCGAGGCACTTTATAAAAAACGCCAGCGTAAAGGTGTTTCTTTAACCGATGCTACTAAATTGTTGAGAGACCGTAACTATTATGGTGCATCGATGGTAGAATTTGGCGAAGCTGATGCCATGATTTCTGGTTTAACCAAAAATTACGGATCGACCATTAAGCCTGCATTACACGTAATTGGTGTTGATCCAAGCGTAAAACGTGTGGCTGGTATGTACATGATGATGACCAAAAAAGGTCCGGTTTTCTTTGGCGATACCACTGTAAACGTTGATCCAACTGCAGATGAACTGGTAGATATTACCTTATTACTGGATAAATCGGTTAAACAGTTTAACATCAAACCACGTATTGCTTTATTATCTTATTCGAACTTTGGTTCAAATGATGGGGTAACACCAAATAAAGTAAGAGAAACAGTAAATCTTTTGCACAAAAATCACCCTGATGTAGTGGTTGATGGCGAGATGCAGGGAAACTTTGCCATTAACAACGAATTATTGAAAGATAATTTCCCTTTCAGCACCCTGGCTGATGCGCCTGCAAACACTTTGGTGTTCCCGAATTTAGAGTCTGGTAACATTGCATACAAATTGTTACAAGAGCTGGGTGGGGCAGAGGCAGTTGGACCTATTTTATTGGGTTTAAACAAGCCTGTTCATATTGTTCAGTTAGGAAGTTCGGTGCGGGAGATCGTAAATATGGTTACTATTGCAGTAGTAGATGTTCAGGCGAAAGAAGAAATTGCCGGAACTTCGAAACGAAAAGGTATATTTACAAAAACAAACAAGAAGTAGCATTACATGTACGCCTATATCGACGGTAAATTGACATTTAAAAACCCGGCTTATGTTGTGGTAGAGGCCGGAGGTATAGGCTATCATATCAATATTTCATTAAATACTTACAGCGCTTTGGGCGATGCAGAAAGGTGTAAAATTTATACCTGGCTGCATGTAAAAGAAGATGCACATACATTATACGGCTTCGCCGATGAAGGCGAACGCCGTTTATTTTTACACCTGATTTCGGTATCAGGAATCGGACCAAATACCGGAAGGATGATTTTATCATCCATCACACCTGTGGAAATTCAAACGGCTATTATAAAGGCTGATTTGCCACTTATTCAACGCATTAAGGGCCTGGGCGCGAAAACAGCACAGCGTCTGGTATTAGAATTACAGGATAAATTAAAAAAAGAAGGTGCAGATTCATTAATTTCTATGCCTTTACACAATACTGTTAAAGATGAAGCGTTATCAGCATTGGTAATGCTAGGATTTGCCAAACAAACCGCCGAAAAAACTATAGATCAGATATTAAAAGTGAGTGAGGGAACACTTTCGGTTGAACAACTAATTAAATATGCCTTGAAAACCTTATAAGATCTAACGCCTTTGAAGAGAATATCTACCTTTCTGTTTCTCATCCCACTTTTATTAATTGCTACTCAAAACGCCTTCTCTCAAGTTGTTCCAAGCAAAACGGATACTGTTGTTAAAAAAAATAACTTCAGTTTACGCGAAAAGGAACGATTAGGCCTTGGGCCATCTGTTAATCCGTTTTATCCTGCGCCCAGTAATTTAAGGCGTGTGGTAGAATACGATGCTAAAAACAAACGCTATATCGTAAAAGAGCTGATTGGCGAGCAATTTGTACTCAATACCCAATATTTAACTATCGATGAGTATCAGCGCCTCGTAGACAGCGAAATTAAACGTGGCAACTGGCGCAGTATTTCCAATGCCGAGGTAAGCGATTACCGGAGCACCGGGATTATTCCGCAGATACAGGTAAACAGCAAAGCCTTCGAAAAATTATTTGGCGGTACTACCATTGATATTCAGCCACGTGGCGAGGCCGAGCTTACTTTTTTGGGCCGCGTAAATAAAAATGAAAACCCGCTTTTTAACGAAAGGCAAAGGGTACAAACCAATTTCGATTTTAACCAGAGGATTCAGATGGATCTGGTTGGAAATATCGGAACAAAACTGAAAATCAAGAGTAATTACAATACCGAAGCCCAGTTCGATTTCGAAAACCAGATTAAACTCGATTATACCGGTGGTAAGGATGACATTATCCAGAAAATTGAAGCCGGTAACGTTAGTTTACCTTTAAATACTTCTTTAATTACAGGTACACAAGCCCTTTTTGGTATTAAAACGCAGCTAAAATTCGGGCGTTTAAATGTAACAAGTGTTTACACGCAACAAAAATCCGAATCGCGCGAAATTAAAATCACCAATGGCGCACAGCAAAATACCACAACAGTAAATATCGATAGCTACGAGGCTAATAAACACTATTTCCTTTCGCAGTATTTCAGAAATAATTACAATAAAAACCTGGCCAACGCCCCAATTATTACATCACCGATCCAGATTACTAAAATTGAGGTATGGATTACCAATAAGGCCGGTAATACTGCCGATTCGCGTGATGTTTTGGGTTTACTGGATTTGGGTGAAAATACACCATACAACAACCTAATTACCGGAGGTACCTCTGGTTTACCTGCAGGAACTACGGCAACAGGTTTCGCCCAGCAATCTAACAACTTGCTGGCACAAATAAACGCTTACCAGGGTGGTGCCATCAGGCAAACCAATTCTAATGCGGTTATTTCTTTCTTCCAGTCAAGTCCGCCCTACATGGCCGGTACCGATAACTTTGCCAAATTAACCTATGCAAGGAGATTAACCGAAAGAGAATTTACCTTTCAGCCGCAGTTAGGTTATTTATCGCTAAATAATCCGCTCAATGCTGATGAGGTTTTGGCTGTGGCGTACCGTTATACCTATAATGGAGTAGAGTACCAGGTGGGTGAGTTTTCTACCGATGTGCCTTTCGATGCTGCAAACCCAAAAGTACTTTATACCAAATTATTAAAGAACGAAACCAACAAAATTTCGCTGCCAACTTGGGATTTGATGATGAAAAACATCTATTCAATAGGTGGATATCAGATCAGCAGTCAGAATTTTAAACTGGATATTTACCGTATCGACAACCAAACCGGTGTTGATAATCCGGTAATGACTGAGGGCCAGAATACAGCCAATAAACAGTGGATTGCCTTAACCGAGTTTGATCGTTTAAACCAGCAAAATGAACGTAAACCCGATGGAGTTTTCGATTTTGTGGCGGCTAATAACGCTTTTGGTGCTTATTCTACTGCCAGCAATGCCAATACCCCTAGCTTATTCGGAACCGGCAGTAACGGTCAAACCTCACTGGTAACCAATACCAACACCGGCTATATTACCATCGACCCGGCAAACGGAAGAATTATATTCCCGGTAATTGAACCTTTTGGAAAGGATTTAGCCGCAAGATTTTTACCAAGCGAGCAGGCTTTGATTGATAAATATACTTTTACGGCGCTTTACGATTCGACACAAACCATTGCCAAACAATTGTTCCAAAACCAGAACCGTTACGTCATTAAAGTTAATTACCAGTCTGATATTTCTTCTGAATTTAGTTTAAATGCCATCAACGTTCCTGAAGGATCGGTAAAGGTGTTTGCAGGTACCATGCCGTTGACAGAAGGGGTAGATTTTACTGTAGATTATCAGGGCGGCCGGGTAAGTGTAATTAACCAGGCACTTTTGATTTCGGGTCAGCCTATTCGCATTACAACTGAAAACAACGAACTCTTTGGCTTGCAGCAACGATCGCTTTTTGGTACACGTTTAGATTACCGCGTAAACAACAAGCTGAATTTGGGCGGTACCATTATGAACCTGACCGAAAAGCCGCTTACACAAAAAGTAAATATTGGCGAGGAACCCATTTCTAATACCATTTGGGGTGCCGATATCAACTATAGTTCACCGTCACGGTTTTTAACCAAACTGGTTGATAAAATTCCGCTTATCTCTACCAAAGCACCATCAAGTGTTACTTTTTATGGCGAGTTTGCGCAACTGATTCCGGGTCACCCGAGGGCGCTGAACTTTGCTGGTAGTAAAAACGGGGTGAGTTATCTGGATGATTTTGAAGCATCGCGTTCGGTTATCGATTTAAAAAGCGCCATTGCGTGGCAATTATCGGGTACCCCACAGTTATTTCAGGAGTACGACCGGTCTAACGATCTTTCGTACGGTTACAACCGGGCAAGGGTAGCCTTTTATAATATCGACCCGACTTTTTACAATTCTGCTGCTTCAACTACACCGGCGAACATCAGAAATAACCGGGCCGAACTTTCTAACCACTACGTTAGGGAAGTAATAGAGCAGGAGGTTTTTCCTTTTAAAGAAACGGCAACCGGACAGGCATTGAATATTACCACCTTCGATGTGGCCTACTATCCAACCGTTAGGGGGCCGTACAACTTCCGTACTACTGGCTTTAAACCTGACGGATCATTACTGCAACCACAAAATAATTGGGCAGGTTTTCAGCGGAAGATCGAAACCAACGATTTCGAAGCCTTAAACGTGGGCTTTATTGAGCTTTGGATGATGGATCCTTTTATCTACAAACCAAATTCAAGCGGTGGTGATATCTATTTCAACCTTGGAAACATTTCGGAAGATATTCTGAAAGATGGCAGAAAATCGTTAGAGAATGGTTTGCCTGCTACGAACGATCCGACTAAATATGATGAAACCGTTTGGGGTCGTGTACCCAAACTACAACCCGTGGTGCAGGCTTTTGATAACAATCCCGATTCGCGTAAAGCACAGGATGTTGGTTTGGATGGTTTAGCTGATGCAGATGAGAAAACAAAATTCGCTGCCGAAATCAATCAGATTAAATCGCAGTTAAATGCCAATGCAGCCGCCACATTAGATGCTGACCCGGCTTCTGATAATTATGCTTATTTCAGAGGTCCGGCTTTAGATCAGATTAATGCCGGAATTTTAAAGCGCTACGAAAGATATAACGGTACTGAAGGCAACTCTAAAACTTCGCAGCAATCGCAGGCCGAACTTGGATTGGAAAATTCCGCGTCGACCTCTTTGCCTGATGGTGAGGATATCAACCGCGATAATAACATGACGCAAAGTGATGAGTATTTCCAGTATAAAGTTTCTATACGTCCGGGCGATTTAAATGTAGGGCAGAATTTCATTACCGATAAAGTAACCTCGCAGGTTAAACTGGCCAACGGAAATACCCAGGCGGTAACCTGGTATCAGTTCCGTATTCCAATCGGGCAGTACCAGCAAAAAGTTGGTGGTATTCAGGATTTTAAATCCATCCGTTTCTTCAGGATGTTCATGACCAATTTCGCCGATACAGCAGTAATGCGTTTTGCAAAATTACAGTTAATCCGTGGTGAATGGCGCGAATACAACGCATCTAACCAGGCCGCTCAGGTAATTGTCGATCCGGCTTTGCCAGCTTTAACGCCTGATAATTCAACAATTGAGGTATCAACTGTAAATATCGAAGAGAATGGTAAACGTTCACCTATTCCTTATGTTACCCCTCCGGGCATTCTGCGCGAGCGCGATTACAGCAACTACCGCGGCGATACCCGACTAAATGAACAATCATTGTCGGTAACCGTAAAATCGTTAAGAGATGGTTATGGCCGTGCAGCTTTTAAAACTGCTTATAGCGATTTCAGGTCTTATAAACACTTAGAAATGTTTGTGCATGCCGAGGCTGTTAACAATCAGTTGTTAAATGATGGTGATGTGGCTGCCTTTTTAAGGATCGGAACCGATAATCAGGATAACTATTATGAATATGTTATGCCTTTAAAGGTAACCACGCCAGGCACCAGCGATCCGGATGCCATTTGGCCTGAAGCCAATAGGATGGATATCGATTTAACACTTTTCCAAAATGCAAAACTTGCCCGTAATGTGGCTAAACAAGCTAACGGCCAACCATGGCCAATAAACGTACCATTTACTTATACCGATGGTGCCAGAACCATTGTGGTAAAAGGACAGCCCGACATGAGTAAAGTTCGCGTTTACATGGTAGGTATTAAAAATCCTTTGCGTTTGGCTAACGATGTAGGTAATGACGACGGACAGGATAAAAATGCCCTGGTTTGGTTTAATGAACTACGGTTAACCGAATTTGATGAAAAAGGTGGATGGGCAGCTACCGGAAGGTTAAACCTGAAACTGGCCGATTTTGCTGACGTAAATATTTCGGGTAGCAAATCTACTATTGGTTTTGGTTCAATTGATTCGAAAGTAAGCGAGCGTAACCGTGCCGATAATGTATTGCTTGATGTATCTTCGGCGATGGAACTCGGAAAATTCCTGCCACAAAAATCGGGTGTTAAAATCCCCATGTTTGTAAGTTATTCTAAACAGGTATCAACACCGCAGTATAACCCAAGAACGCCAGATATTGAACTTAAAAATGCTTTAGACCGGTCGACTAAAGAGCAAAAAGATTCGATTTTAAATTTTGCTCAGGATTATACCATCAGAAGGGGGATTAACTTTACCAATGTTCGAAAAGAGCGTATCAATAACAGCAAGCCTGTAAGGTTATGGGATATCGAAAACTTCTCTGCAAGTTATGCTTATACCCAATATAATCATCGCGATTTTATTAACCAGAGCAGTATTCAGAATACTTACAGGGCATCATTGCAATACAGTTATTCAAGAGAGGCCAAAACCATAGCGCCATTCGAAAAGATTATAAAATCGAATATGTTGGCATTATTGAAAGATTTTAATTTCAGTATTTTCCCAAGTGCCATTAACTTCAGGATTGACGTAGACCGCTTATATGCTGAAAACACTCTGAGAAATAACGATCCGAACAATACTTTGGGTGTTTACCAGACCGGCTACGGAACCACTTTTAATAAAAACTTTACCATGAGCAGGGTTTATGGTATTGCCTGGAACCTTACCCGTTCATTACAGTTAGATTTTAATGCCACCAACTACTCAATTATTGATGAACCAGACGGTAGAATTGAAGGTTTAAAACGCGATACCGTTTGGGAAAACTTAAAACGTTTAGGCCGTACAACCGATTATAATCACAATTTAAACGTTACTTATAACCTGCCGATTGATAAGATTCCGGGCTTAAACTGGATTACCGTTAAAACCCGTTACGGAACCAATTTTAACTGGCAAACGGAGCCTTTGGCAACCCTGCGCGATCCAAATATCAATTTAGGTAATACTGTACAAAACAGCCGTACCATACAGGTTAACCCCACATTAAACTTAACCACGCTATACAATAAATTTGGCTTTATCCGTAATGCCGGTAACGATGATAATGGAAATAAGGCGAAGAATTTTTTCATCAACCTTTTAACCAGTGTAAAAAATGTAAATGCCAGCTTTGTGCAAACCAAGGGTATTTTCTTGCCCGGTTATCTGCCAACCACCAGATATTTTGGTATCGATAATGCCACAGGAGCACCTGGTTTAGGCTTTGCTTTTGGTAGTCAGCGCGATATACGCGAAATGGCCCTGAATAATGGTTGGTTAACTACCGATACTTTACAAACCCAGTTATATGTGAATACGCTTCGCGAAGATTTACAGTTAACCGGTCAGGTAGAGCCATTTAAAGATTTACGGATTACCTTGAAAGCAAACAAGGCACAAACGAGAAATTTCTCGACCAATTTCAGGTATGTTGCCAGCGTATCATCGTTCGAAAATCTGAGCGCCATTACTACCGGCGATTACAGCATTTCTTACATTGCTTTGGGTACTGCATTTAAAGAAAATAATGCCACCCAGGTTTCTGGCCTGTTCCAGCAGTTTATGAATAACCGCAGTGTGATTTCGAGAAGATTGGGTGCACAAAATCCAAATTCTTCTGGTAATAGCGGAGGCTTTGCCGATGGCTATAGCAAAGAGAGTCAGGATGTAATTATCTCGGCTTTTATGGCCGCTTACGCGGGTAAAGATGCCGGTAAGGTTAAAATGAATTCTTTCCCTAAAATTCCGCTTCCAAACTGGAACTTAACCTACAGCGGTTTAACGCGCATTCCTTTTATTGCCGATAAATTTTCGTCGGTTGATATCAGACATGGATACCGCTCTGCTTACAACATTAATGGCTATAACTCATTATTGCGTTATCAGGAAACCAATGGTGCCGTGAGCAGCAGGGATGTAAACAATAACTTTTTGCCACAATATCAGTTTGCACAGGTAACCATCTCCGAATATTTTGCACCACTGGTTGGGGTTGATACCAGGTTTAAAAATAACCTGACAGCTTCTTTTGAGTTAAACCGCTCACGTTTGTTAGGCTTAAGTTTATCGAACAGCCAGTTGGCCCAGCTATCAGAAAATAATATGGTTTTAGGCCTGGGTTACCGGACCAATAAATTCCGTTTCCCGTTTGGCTGGTTTAAAAGTTTAAAAATGGATAACAACATGGATTTTAAACTCGATGTATCTATTCGCGATAATAAAACGGTTATTTACCGTGCCGATATTACCGAAGCTGAAGTTTCATCCGGAGCAAAAAATATTACGCTTAGACCAAGTGTAGATTATGTGTTAAACCAGAAGTTTAATATTAAGTTGTTTTACGATTCAAACATTACCAAACCTTATACTTCGCAAACTTTCAATACTTCGTTCAGTAATTTTGGTTTTAGTTTAAGGTTTACATTGAATTAATGTTTTTTCATATAACATGTATTTCTGTAGCGTAATGGTTAATCGGTTTTGTATTCATCGAGTAATGTATGGCATCCATAGAGTAATGATGCCTATTCGTCTGTATGCTATTTATGAAAGCTTAGATTTTTCATAGCTTTAGATTTCTGGAAGTGTAATTAAGTTCAGCTATTGCATTGCAATAGCTGAATTTTTGTTTCTGGAAATAAAATAATTATATATTATGACGATAAAAGGATTTTTTCTGGTAATTTTTACCACATCAATACTGGCTTGCCATGCAGCCCCTAAAACTCAGCCAATTGTTGATGGTCTTACGAATGTAAAACCAGATCCGCAGCAACAACTTGTTATCAGGGAGGTGGTAAATTTAATAGAAAGTTACCATTACAAACAAATACCGATCAACGATTCTATCTCCTCGCTTATCCTGGATAAATACATCAAATCTCTTGACCCCGGAAAAAACTACTTCTTGTCAGGTGATATTAAGGCGTTTGAAAAATACAGGTATATCCTTGATGATGATTTTAAAAACGGCGATTTAAGCGGGCCATTTTACATCTACAATGTTTATGCGAAAAGATTAAACGAATATTTTACTTATTCTTTAGCACAGATTAAAACTAAATTCGATTTTAACCAGGCTGATAGCTATGTTTTCGATCGCGAAAAAATGCCATGGGCTACTTCTTCTGCAGCCTTAAACGATATCTGGACAAAACGGGTAAAATACGAACTGGTTAACTTAAACCTGGCAGGAACAACCGAGGCTAAAAACATTGAAACTTTAACCAAACGTTATCACGACCTGCAATCGCAAGCTTCTAAAACCAACAACGAGGATGTTTTTCAGATACTAATGAACGCTTTTACTGAATCCATGGATCCGCATACCAATTATTTTATACCAACCAGGGCAGCCGAGTTTAACGAAGAAATGGCGCGATCTTTTGAAGGTATTGGTGCCCGTTTACAGTTGGAAAACGAAGTGGTTAAGGTTTCTGAAATTATTCCTGGCGGACCGGCTTACAAAGGCAAACAGTTAAGTGCTGGCGATAGGATTATTGCAGTTGCGCAGGGCGACGGCGAGTTTGTTAACATCATGGGTTGGAGGTTAGATGTTACGGTAACCAAAATTAAAGGTCCAAAAGGTACCAAAGTACGCTTAAAGGTAATCCCTGTAGGCAAAGAAATGTCATCTAAACCAGTAATTATTGAGGTTGTGAGGGAGAAAATAATTCTTGAAGATCAATCAGCCAAGAAAAAGATAAAAACGATTACAACCAACGGCAAGGCATATAAAATCGGTATCATTTCAATACCAGCATTTTATGCTGATTTTAAAGCTGCGACTGCTGGCGATAAAAACTACAAAAGTACTACGCGCGATGTTCGGAAACTGATTGATTCGTTAAAAAACATCGACAAAGTGAATGCTATTTTGATGGATTTACGTGGAAATGGTGGCGGCTCACTGACTGAAGCTATTTCCTTGTCAGGCCTGTTTATTAAAGGGCCCGTAGTTCAGGTAAAAGATTTGCGTGGTAAGATTGAAGCAGATGAAGATGAAAATGGCGGTGTAGTCTGGGATGGGCCATTCGGGGTAATGGTAGACCGCTTAAGTGCATCAGCTTCAGAGATTTTTGCAGCCGCGATTCAGGACTATGGCCGTGGCATTATTATAGGTAGCCAAACTTATGGTAAAGGTACTGTACAATCTGCAATCGATTTAAACAAACTGATTAATCCTGGTATGTTGCAAAGAATTGTTGGATTAATCTCGCAAGATAAAACCGCTGGAGCTTCTTCAGGAAGTACCAATCCATCAGATATTAACCTGGGGCAGATTAATTTAACTATGGCCAGATTTTATCGTATTACGGGTGGGAATACGCAACTCAAAGGTGTAATTCCGGATGTGGTTTTTCCTTCGGTATATCCAATAAATAAAATAGGAGAAGATACTGAGCCGTCGGCTTTACCATGGGATGTTATTCCAGGTGCTAACTTTAAACCGATTGCCGACTTAACCGCCGTGAAAGCACAGTTGATTAAAAACAGCGAAGAGCGAATAACAAACTCTTTAGATTTTAAATACTTAAGACAGGATATTGCCGACTCTAAAAAACGCGAAACAGAAATTTCAGTAACTTTAAACGAAGCCAAACTGAAAGTTGAGCGCGATGCTCAGGAAGCTAAATCACTGGCCAGGTTGAACGAGTTAAGGGCTTTAAGAGGTTTACCTGCTGTTAAAAACCAGGATAAAATTACCAGACAAGATACTGTCGATTACATTGAAGATGAATCATTAAAAATAATGGGAGATTTTGTGCAGCAATCGGGTAGCTACGCCATAAATCTGCATCCCTTTGAAAATAAAAAATAAATTTACATCATCAGATGTGTAGCGTATCTTTAAATACAACTAAATCTTATTTATTTAGCGGGTAGTTCAATTTGAAATCTTTCCTGGTTTTTGAAAAGATCGTAAACAATCTTTAGAAAAGTTCATTGTAATTGGGAAAAGTAATGTGTATTTTTGGTGGCAAACAAAATTTGATTGTTATCTGTGTATAAATCAGACGATGTTTTGTGTTAAGAAACTTATATTTATTAATTATAAAATAATGAATTTTCCATCAGAATTAAAGTACACTAAAGACCACGAGTGGGTTAGAGTTGAAGGTAACGAAGCTTATATTGGCGTAACTGATTTTGCACAACGCGAGTTGGGCGATATCGTTTATGTTGATATCAACACTGTAGGTAGCGAAGTAGCTAAAGAAGAAGTTTTCGGTACCGTTGAAGCTGTTAAAACTGTTTCTGATTTATATATGCCTGTTACCGGAACTGTATTAGAAGTTAATGCCGAATTAAATGATAATCCGGAATTGGTTAACTCTGATCCTTATGGTGATGGCTGGATGGTAAAAGTATCTTTAGCAGATGCTTCAGAAGTAGAAGGCTTGCTTACTGCTGCTGCTTACCAGGAATTAGTAGGCGCTTAATTCGTCATTTTTTGTACAAAGCACTAAAACGACAAATATGGGCCATTATCTGGACTATTGTTATTTTAGTGCTTTGTAATATGAGGATGCCTGACTCCTTAGGTTCGGGGTTTTTCTTCGAAGGCTTTGATAAAATGACCCACCTGGGTTTTTTCTTTGTTTTATCGGTGCTGCTCTTTTATGGTAAAATAAGGTACCAGCATACTTTCGCTTTCAGAACATTAACGATTTTTAAAATTCTCCTGATTAATGCCCTTATTGGCGGCGCTATTGAAATATTACAGTGGAAAGTTTTTACCTACCGCTCTGCCGAATGGTGGGATTTTGCCTGTGATATGTTAGGTTCGTTAATGGCCGTTTTCAGTTATGTACTGCTCCATAAATTAAACTTCAATGAAAAACACGAAAGTTAGTATTATCTGCATTATTTTAACCATCGGTTTAAGCGGGTGCAGCATTTTTAAAAAGAATTGTAACTGCCCTAAAGTATACTATAAAAGTTATCCTTCCCCTCAAAAGTAACCTGTCAAATCGATACTCCTTTTTTAGATTTGATGTACAGTCGATCGGCTGTATTTAAAATGTTACCAAGCTTTTAACACATCTTAACAAACCTTTAAGCTTTTGCCTAGTCTGATAGCTTAGTTTTGTATTTAAGACCTAAATTTTTTTGATGAAAAAGAACGTTCAGAGGGCAATTTTTATTGTTCTCCTATTTTGTGGATATCTTGCTCAGGCCCAAAATACCGGCGCCATAAGTGGTAAAGTAGTTAACGCAAAAGATAAAAAGCCTGTCGACTTTGCTTCCATAGCAATTAAGAGTTTAAAAGATTCGAGTGTGGTAGCCTCTGGCCAAACCAATCCCGATGGATCATTTAGCTTTAAAGCCATCGCTCCGGGCAAATACCGGATTTATGCAGCCTTTTTAGGCTTAAAAACGGCAACCAAAGACGTAGAAGTGGCTAAAGCGGCAGTAAACGCCGGCGAAATTGCCATGAGCGATGATGGCGTAGATTTGAAAGACGTTAATGTTACCGCTACCATTCCGATTGTGGTAAAAAAGGATACCTTAGAATTTGATGCCAAATCAATCAAAGTGCGAGAAAATGCTGTAGTTGAAGATTTATTGCAAAAGGTACCCGGTGTTGAAGTAGCAAAAGACGGAAGTATTAAGGCGCAAGGCGAAACCGTTACCAAAGTAAAAGTTGATGGAAAAGAATTTTTTGGTAATGATCCCTTGTTGGCAACGAAAAACTTACCAGCCGACATGGTTGATAAAATTCAGGTAATTGACGAGCTTTCAGAGCAGGCACAGTTTACCGGCATTGACGATGGAACCCGAAATAAGATTCTGAACATTACCACTAAAAACGGCATGAAACATGGCTATTTTGGTAACAGTACAGTAGGTTACGGTTCTAACGACCGTTATGATGCCAGTTTAAATGTAAACAAGTTTGATGATGACCGTCAGATTAGTTTTATTGGTCAGTTTAACAACGTAAATAAACAAAACTTTGGCCAGGGCGGTGGTTTAGGAAATGGATTTGGTGGAGGCGGTGGCCGTGGCGGTTTTGGAGGCGGCGGTGGAGGTAACGCTGGCGGCGGCGGTGGTATTACCACAACCAATGCAGCAGGTTTAAACTTTGCCGATACTTACAAAGATGGTACGCAATTTCAGGCCAGTTATTTCTTCAATAAATCGACTGCCGATATTATCCAGGATTCGCATATCCAAAATCTTTTAGGAAGTGGTACAACCAATGTTACCCAAAATTCTAGCAATACGACCGATCGGACCAATCACCGTTTCAATTTTATGGTGGATACGAAGATCGATCCTTCATTGTCTATCAAAATTCAACCCAATGTAACCTATACCGAAACCGAGGGTAATATCGCGACAGATTATACCCGAGATTTCATAACGAGCCTTACAAATGGTTTACAACGTAATGCTACTACAGCCGCTACACCTGCGGTTACCAATAATTTATTGGTGCGCAAAAGCTTTAAACGTAGAGGGCGTACCCTTTCGCTTAATGTAAATACCAGCATTAACGATAACGACGGAACCAATCAGAATTACCGTTTAGATCATATTACGACAAGTGCAGGTACAAGAGATACAACAACCAACCAGTTAAACAACACCAATAGCCACGCTATCAACAATACCACAAGGTTGGTGTATACCGAACCATTGAATAAAACCTTAAGCGTAGAGTTTAATTATCAGAACGGTTATTCAAACAGCGATTCGCAAAGAGACGTGTACAATTACAATCCACTTACCCTGCAATACGATTTAGTAGATAATTTTTATTCAAATATCTATAACAACCGTACTTTAACCAATGCGGTAGGTTTTAGCTTTACTACAACCGAGAAAAAATATAACTGGAATATCGGCGTAGCAGCGCAGCAAACCAACAGGGTAAATACCAATTTAACTACGGGCCTGAAACGTACACAGAACTTCATTAACATTACGCCGTCTGCACAGTTCAGGTATAATTTCAGTAACCGTAAACGATTATTTATCAATTACCGTGGTTCTACTACTCAGCCAAGTATTGATCAGATCCAACCGATACCAGATAATACCAATTCGCAAACCCGTTATGTAGGTAATCCAGACTTAAAACCATCATTTAATAACCAGTTAAGAATTAACTTCAATAATTTCAATATCGAAAGCGGCCGTTTCTTCTTTGCAGGTTTAAACCTTACGCAAACTTTTAACAGTATTGGTAATACAGTAGTTCCAATAGCTGGTGGCCTTCAGCAGGTGAGTTATATTAACGTTAATGGTGTGTATGCCGGTAATGCCAATGCTACCTGGTCTTTACCTTTAATGCCTGAGCGTAAGCTTACCTTAAATATTTCGGGTAATGGTTCGTACAGCAGAAATGTAAACTTTATTGCCCCTAATGCAAGTACCCAACTGGTTAAAAACGTTACCAATAGCTATACCATATCCAATGGCTATAAACTGGTTACCAACGTTGATAAGTTTGATTTAACCGGTGGTATTACCGGTAGCTATACCAACTCAACCTTTTCGGCACAGCAATCGGCAAATACCCAGTATTATACCATTAACCCTAGCTTTAATGTAAGTTATGTGTTCCCGGCAAATATCAGGCTGGCTATGGATATTGATTATTTCAGGAATTTTGGTGGCGGCGATTTATACAATCAGGAATACACCATTCTTAACCCTTTCATCAGCCGTCAGTTCTTTAAAAACAGAGCTACCTTTAAATTCTCTGTAAATGATGCGTTGAACCAAAATACAGGTATTTCCAGAACTACTTCGGGGACTTCAATTACCGATTTAAACTATAACGTTTTAAAACGTTATTACATGTTCTCGTTTACTTATTCATTAACCCGTATTGGCGGTCGTACCATGAGTGGCGATATGCAAATGCCTGGCCAGGGTGGCGAAGGCCGACGCATGAGAATGTAAAGCATTTCAAATAACTATTTAAAGGCCTGGTTTTTCCGGGCCTTTTTTGTGCCGGGAAAATCTGCCGGTTTGGCCGCCGTTAAACTCAATACAACCTTCGATTGTCAAATAGCAACTAAAAGTAGCTAAATTACAACGATTGGTAGGGGTTCGATATTAGGAGCATTGCTGTTAGTCCGGCTAACTTTGTCATGTCGAAAAAGATAAAAGACAATACTATGGATACAAAAATGATTGGCAGTAAAATTGCCTCAGCAAGGAAGAAAGTTAATATCTCGCAAGCCGGACTTGCAGCACAGGTGTTTGTAAGCCCTCAGGCAGTTGGAAAATGGGAGCGTGGTGAATCTCTTCCAGATGTTATAACTTTAAATCAGCTTGCCAAGATTTTGGGTGTAGACCTGAACTATTTTTCAGAGAGCTTTTCCTTTCCTGAAAACAGTAAACCAATTGAGGAAAAGGTAGCTTTGGAAGAAAACATTCCGGGAGCTGGGCAAACCCAGCTTTTAACCAATTTTAGTGGAGCAGAACTTGCCAAAACCGACTTTTCAGGTATTAATGCTCATGGGCTAATCTTTAGTGGAAGTAATCTGGCAGGATCAGATTTTACTGATGCCGACATTACGGGCAGTACATTTAAGGGGAGCAATGCACACGAGGCTGTATTTCTGCGAGCAAACCTAACTGATTGCAATTTGTCTGCAACAGATTTACGGGGGGCAGAATTCAGCAGTGCAATTTTAATCAATACCAGGTTTTATGCCTTAGGTCTGGCTGAGGCAAAATTCAGTAACACTAAATTCTCAAATGTAAAATTCAGCAAAACAGATCTTAGGGATACAATATTTGAGAATTGCGGCTTTGAGGGAGTAGATTTTGATTATTCTGATCTGCGCGGGCTCTGTCTTGATGAGCAGACTTTCGCAAATGTGCTGTTCCACAATGCTGCGCTTAATGAAACCAGTTTCAAAGGAGCAACATTAATTAATTGTTCTTTCCGGTCAACCTTCGCACTGACCAATAAATATTATCGCGCCATTAAAACCATCCACTTTGGCGGTGCATCGATGGATAAACTTACCCATGCTTCTTTGAAGGGGCTGGGTGCTGATCTGACTCAGGTAACGCTTATATAGTTATTAGCGCACTTTAATGTGTATTCCATTTGTTACTTAAACTAAAATAAACCTTTAAACCAGCTGAGAGTCTCTATGTTATAAAAACCAAACTAACCGAATGAGATCAATCTTTACGCTGCTGCTGATACTATGTTCTTCCTTTATTTATGCCCAGAAAACCGGCTCCGTGAGCGGCAGGGTACTCCAGTCAAAAGATAAAAAACCAATTGATTATGCCTCACTGGCGGTAAAGAATTTAAGCGATTCGAGTATGGTTGGTGCAATGAGTACTACCGAAGATGGAAAGTTTCTTTTCAAAGACCTAAAACCAGGTCAGTACCGGGTATACGCCGCGTTTTTAGGTTTAAAAAATACTACCAGAGATTTTACCATTACGGCCGAAAAATCAGATGTAAACTTAGGCGATATTGTTTTAGAAGGTGGTGCAATAGAGCTTCAAACTGTTGATATCAAAGCTGAAGTGCCACCAATTGTGGTGAAAAAAGACACCCTTGAATTTAACGCCGGCTCGTTTAAAGTGGTTGAAAATGCAGTGGTGGAAGATTTGTTGAAAAAATTACCTGGAGTAGAGGTCGATAAATCGGGTACCGTAAAAGCCCAGGGCGAAACCATTACTAAAGTTAAAGTAGATGGGAAGCTGTTTTTTGGAAATGACCCCCTACTGGCAACCAAAAACCTGCCGGCAGATATGGTTGATAAAATCCAGATTATCGATGAACTTTCAGATCAGGCACAGTTTACCGGAATTGATGACGGATCGAGGACCAAAATCATCAACATCACCACCAAAAAAGACCGAAAGAACGGTTATTTTGGCAACACTTCTGCAGGGTACGGCTCAAACGACCGTTACGATGTAAATACCAATATCAATCATTTTAAGCAGGATAAAAGATTAAGTGTGATTGCCCAGTTTAACAACGTAAATAAACAAAACTTTGGCGGTGGTTTAGGTGGTGGCAATAGCGGAGGAAATGGTGGACGCAGTGGAATTACTGATACCAAGGCCGGCGGATTTAACTTCTCTGATGAATATGCCGATCAAACCGAAATCAGCATGAGCTATTTTGTTAATAAATCTGATAATCTGATTTTAAGAAACAGCGTTACCCAAAATCTTTTAGGTAATGTAACAACAGTTTTCAATAATAACCAAACCAATACTTCCGATCGTTTAAACCACCGTTTAAATTTTATGGTCGATACCAAGCTCGATTCATTAACCTCACTTAAGATAGAGCCCAATTTAAGCTATACAGATAACGAGAGCTTAAACAGCAGTTTTTACAATCGCGATTACAATACTTACAAAACAAATGGATCGCAGATATTAAGTAACCACAATACAGCGCCGTCTATCAGCAATAATATTTTACTACGTAAGAAGTTTATGCGCAGGGGGCGAACTTTATCGCTAAATTTCAATACCAGCATTAACAATAACGATGCTGATAATTACAACAATAACCCCGAGAACCGAGATGAAGGCGGGGTAATCACACAAAAAGTAATTAATCAGTTCAATGATCAGGAAAGTGAATCGCTGAACCAGAACACCCGTTTGGTATATACCGAGCCCTTAGATAAGACGCTAAGTTTAGAGTTTCACTATCAGAACGGGTATAACCACAATACTTCCGACCGTTTTACCTATAATTTTAATCCCGCTACGCTTCAGTACGATTTATTGGATCAAACCTTTAGTAATTCGTATGAAAATACCATTTTAACCAATGCGGCTGGTTTTAGCTTTAACAAGATGGCTAAAAAATATAACTGGAATGTAGGAATGGCCGTTCAAAATACCGACCGCAAAAACAACAACATTACGCAAGGATTTACATTAAAACAAAACGTTTTCAACTATACGCCTTCTGCCATGTTCAGGTATAATTTTAGCAATAGCAAACGTTTGGTGCTCAATTACCGTGGTAGTACCACCCAGCCTACTATACAACAGTTGCAACCCATCCAGAACAATACCAATACACAAAGTATTCCGGTGGGTAACCCCGATTTAAAGCCTGAATTTAACAACACCTTACGTATTGCCTACAATACCTTTACCGTAGGTAAAAACAGGTCGCTATTTGTTAACCTGAATCTTGCGCAAACCGCTAACCAGATTGCAAACAGTACCAGCCTAATTCAAAGTGGAAAAGATCAGGGTAAACTGGCCGTAACACCGGTAAACGTGAATGGCGTTTATTCAGGTTCACTGTCTTCATCGTTAAGTTTACCGCTTATGGCCGATAATAAGCTTAATTTTCACATCAATGTTGGCGGAAGTTATAACCGCGATGTAAACTTTACCAACAGCTTAAAAAATATAACCAACAGCTGGTCAATCAGCAATGGCTACAGGTTGGTTTCTAACCTGGATAAACTCGATTTAACCGCCGGCATTAATGGTTCGGTTAATCGGGCTACCTATTCTGTTCAGCCCAATTCCAATACGCGTTATTACACCTTTAGTCCAAATATCAGTGTAAGTTATATGTTTCCGGGCGATATTCGCTGGTCTGTTGATGCCGATTACAACCAGAATACGGGCAGAGGCGAGGGATTCGATACGCATTTTACACTCGTAAACTCGTATTTAAGCAAGCAGTTTTTCAAAAACCGTGGTACTTTCAAAGTTTCGGTAAACGATTTGCTGAACGAAAACCAGGGGGTAAGCCGGACGGCTAACAACAATACCATTCGCGATGAAAGCTACAATGTTTTGCAACGTTATTTCATGTTTTCGTTTACCTATTCGCTTAACCGGATGGGTGGCAGAAACCGGATCCGTGGTAACGAAGAAGGCGGCGGCGGTAGAAACCGTGGTGGCGGTGGTGGCTTTGGTGGAGGCCGTCAAAGAAATTAATCATGATACCGTAAAACCATCAATTATTTCCTGAATGTAAAAGCGTTGTTATTTGGAATAAATCTAAAGAAAGGTTAACTTGCGCCCAATTTAGCACATGAACCCGTTAGGCCCCATCTGGCTAATGAAATAAAATAAACGCAGATGAAACTTTCGCACTTAAAAGTTGGAGAAAAAGGAACAATTGTAGCTTTTACAGATTTAGATATGTCTGTAAAGCTGATGGAGATGGGCTGCTTGCCGGGCGAAGTTGTAGAGGTTGAGCGTTTTGCCCCTCTTGGCGATCCAATGGCCATTCGTGTTGCGGGTTATCAGCTTTGTTTGCGTAAAAGCGAAGCTGATGTGGTTATCATTCAATAAATAAGTTGGGTTTGGATATTAAAGTTGCATTAGTTGGTAATCCCAATACAGGTAAGTCTACGTTATTTAATCGTTTAACGGGGTTAAATCAGAAAATAGGTAATTTTCCAGGCATTACAGTCGATAAAAAAACAGGTTTTACCAAACTTTCAGGAGGTAAAGATGCCGAAATTATCGATTTACCAGGAACCTACAGCCTTTATCCCAAAAGTGCCGATGAAAGCATTGTTTTTCAGGTACTGGCCGATCAACAAAACAATAGCCATCCCGATGTAATTGTATTGGTTACTGATGCATCCAATCTTAAGCGTAACATGCTTTTGTATTCGCAGGTGGCTGATTTGGGCATCCCGATGATTCTGGCTTTAAACATGATCGATCTTTCTGCCAAACAAGGTATTGAGATTAATTTGGATAAATTGGCCGAAAAATTGGGTGTTCAGGTGGTTTCTATTTCAGCGAGAAACAACATAGGGATTGATAAACTTAAAAATGCAATTGCCAATACCACTAAAATAGCTACCCAGCTTCAGGAAGTTGATTTGAATTTCCTGGCACCTGAAGCAATCGGAGCCATTAAAACCAAGCTAAATTCTGATAACGATTATTATGCCCTGCAGGTTTTACATCAGCACGAGCATTTAACTTTCTTTACCGAAAAAGAGCAGGAAGAAATTGAGGAAATAGAGCAGTCGAATCATTTCGAATCAGCCAAAATACAGGCTGCCGAAACCATTGCACGTTATAAACATTTAAGTACAATCCTTGCAGATGTGGTGGTGGATAAAGGAACCGAGAAGAAATTTTCGTTCAGCGATAAACTCGATGCCGTACTTACCCATAAAGTTTGGGGTTTTGCCATATTCTTATTCATTCTGTTTGTTATTTTCAATGCCATCTTCGCCTGGTCATCCTACCCGATGGATTGGATTGAAAGCGGCTTTGGTTTTATTACTGAGCTTGGTCACGAATATTTGCCTGCAGGCATGCTTACCGACTTATTATTGGATGGCGTTATTGCAGGCTTGGGCGGTATTTTTGTGTTTATTCCGCAAATTGCCATTCTTTTTGCCTTTATATCCATTTTAGAAGATACGGGGTACATGGCCCGGGTTACTTTTATGATGGATAAAATCATGAGTAAAGTAGGCCTTAACGGAAAATCTGTAGTGCCGATGATTGGTGGTCTGGCCTGCGCCGTTCCTTCAATTATGGCTGCCAGAAATATCGAAAACTGGAAAGACCGGATGATAACCATTATGGTAACCCCTTTGGTTAGCTGTTCGGCACGATTGCCGGTATATATCCTGATTATATCGTTAATTATTCCACAAAAGCATGTATTGGGTATTTTTAACCTGCAGGGCTTAGCTTTAATGGTCATGTATTTGGTAGGTATCGTGGCTGCGGTACTGGTGGCCTGGGTAATGAAATTCATCATCAAAACCAAAGAAAGGTCGTATTTTATTATGGAACTGCCTGTTTACCGCATGCCAAGGTGGAAGAATGTGCTTTTTACCATGTATGAGAAATCAAAAACCTTTGTTTTTGAAGCGGGTAAAGTAATTATTGCCATTTCGGTTATTTTATGGGTAATGGCGGCTTATGGGCCCGGAGACCGTTTCGAAAATATAGAAAAGAAATATGCTGCAGCACTGGCCGATACCACAAAAAATACCGATCACATTAAGGTTTTAGAAGCTACCGAAAAGCTCGAAAATTCTTATGTGGGTGTGCTCGGCCACTGGATTGAGCCTGTAATTCGTCCGCTGGGTTACGATTGGAAAATTGGTATAGGCTTAATTACTTCTTTTGCCGCCCGTGAGGCCTTTGTAGGCACCATGGCAACCATTTACAGTGTTGATGGGGGCGATGAGGACACCACTACCATAAGAGCGCGCATGGCCGCTTCGGTTAACAGCCGTACGGGGTTGCCGGTTTACTCTTTTGCTACCGGTATTTCGCTAATGCTGTTTTACGCTTTTGCCATGCAATGCATGAGTACGGTGGCCATTGTTTACCGTGAAACCAAAGGCTGGAAATGGCCGGTTATTCAATTGGCTTATATGACAGCTATGGCTTATGTTGCTGCGCTGGTTGCTTACCAGCTGCTAAAATAAGTTTATCAAAAGAGTAGTTTCAATATAGTAGCAACAGCTCCCGTTTATAATCGGCGCTATAGCCAATAACGGAGTGCTGTTCCGGAAATTCCAGGCGTTTTCATTTTCAGACGCAATCCCGGGTTTACCATATAAGCAACATAAGGCCATTTAAGCTGGGTATTTAAAACCTTCCAACATTTAAACCTTTAAACATCTAGTATGATTGCACAGCTTTAGTCTTTGGTCTTTAGTCTTGACTTACGCTTTGGTCTTCACTTAACCCAGCTCAATTTGTCTTTTAATACTTTCTTCTAACGAGATTAAAGTCTCTGTACGCTGAATGCCGTTCACTGCCTGTATTTCTTCATTTAAAACATGACGCAGGTGATTGGTGTCTCTGCAGATAATTTTAGCGAACATACTATAAGCTCCTGTAGTGTAGTGCAATTCTACCACCTCTTTAATTTTGCTGAGCTGCGCAACCGCATCTTTATACTGAATTCCTTTTTCGAGATAAATGCCCAAAAAGGCACAAATATCGTAGCCGGCTTTTTGCGGATCGATGATTAAGTGAGAGCCTTTAATAATGCCCATTTCCTGTAACTTCTTCATCCGCACGTGTATGGTACCGCCCGAAACGATCAAATCTTTAGCTATTTCTGTATAGGGTTTAGTGGCATCCTGCATCAATTGTTTCAATATATCGATATCGAGGTTGTCAATTTCTAAATTGGAATTGTCTTTTTTAAGCATATTTTTGAATTATGATAAGCGAATTTACGAATATTTATCAATATTATAAAAATAAAATTAAATGTTTAAAATATTTGCAAGGTATTGGTTGTTCCTTTACATTTGTATCAAGCAATTAACAAAAAGGAAACGTTCTTTCAAAATTGCTGAACATACTGTAGGGTGGTGAAACAGGCAGACACACCTCCTTGTCTCGGTGGCGGAGAATAATGGGAATATACCGGTTTCGGTACTAACCACTCCTTGAAGGTTCGATTCCTTCCCCTACAGCCAGTTCAGTTGACAATTTACGGTTAAGAGTTTAAAATTCGAAACTACAAATTGAAAACTGTTAACTTTTGAAATGTTGGGTGGTGAAATTGGCAGACACGCCTCCTTGTCTCGGTGGTGGGGAATAATGGGACAAACGCAGTTTATTGGGTTGACCACAAATTAATTTTTTGAACTGTAGCTAACTACCCCTTGAAGGTTCGACTCCTTCCCCAACAGCATTTTTTATGAATAATAAGTTAGTTAATCGAGCAATCCTGGATAGGTTGCTCTTTTTTTTGTTTAGTGCGGCTGGTTTAGCTGACAAACTACAGATTATTGTTATATTACCAGCTTAAATTATTCAAAACGACTAAACCCTGTGATGAAGAAACGCGTTTCAATAAAAGATATAGCCAAACAATTAAATATTTCCATTACAACGGTATCATTTGTAATTAATGGAAAAGCGCGTGAAAAAAATATTAGTGAAGCCCTAACCAAGAAAGTTCTCGATCTGGTTGCGGAGCTAAACTATCAGCCAAATGCACTTGCCACAAGTTTACGAACGGGTAAAACAAAAATTATTGGCTTTTTGGTTGATGATATTTCCGAACCGTTTTTTTCAGGCATCGCCCGCCATATTGATGAAATTGCATCGAATCTGGGTTATAAAATTCTTTTCAGCAGTACGCGTAACGATACGGAAAAAGCCATAGAGTTGCTTCAGATTTTTGAAGACCGTCATGTTGATGGTTACATTATGGCCTTGCCAGAAGGTTTGGAAGATGAAGTGAAAAAACTAATCCAAACCGATGCGCCGGTGGTTTTATTTGACCGCTATGTACAAGAGGTAAAAACCGATTACGTAATTATTGACAATAAGAAAAGTACCTTTCAGGCTACGGAGCATCTGATTAACAACGGCTACAAAAATATAGCTTTTGTTACGATTGATACACAGCAACTACAAATGGTTGATCGCTTAGCGGGCTACGAAACAGCAATTGAAAAACATAAATTGCCAGCTGTTGTAAAGAAAATCAAATATATGGGATCTGAAGATTCGATTCAGGAGATGATTAGCTTTTTTAAAGCCGAAAAGCAGCTCGATGCAGTAATTTTTGCAGCCAACTATATCTGTTTAGATGGTTTAAGAACCTTTAGAAAATCGGGAATCCGGATTCATAAAGACCTGGCCGTGGTATCGTTTGATGATTTTGAGATTCTGGAATTCTGCGAGCCACCCGTTACGGCGATCGCACAGCCCCTTGAAGCTATTGCAGAGAACATTATGAAGGTTTTGCTTAACAAACTTAAAAAAGCAGGGCAAAACGCCGGAAATACACAAATTTCGCTCCCTACCACGTTAAATGTAAGGCCGTCGAGCGCAAAAAGATAGTATAACAAAAAAGGGAACCGATTTCTAGTCCGTTCCCTTTTTTATTGTTGTTTAAACAGGTTAAACTGTCATTACGTCTTTTTCTTTTGCTTCAGCGTGTTTATCTACTTTAATGATATACGCATCCGTTAATTTCTGAACTTCGCCCTCGCCGGTTTTAATTTCATCGTCAGATACGCCTTCACCTTTTAATTTTTGAATTTTGGTATTGGCATCTTTACGGATGTTACGTACGGTGATACGGCCTCTTTCAGCTTCCTCTTTCACTTTTTTAACCAATTCCTTTCTACGCTCTTCTGTAAGCGGTGGTACAACCAAACGGATTACAATACCATCATTTTGTGGGTTAATGCCAATGTTGGCCACCTGTATCGCTTTTTCGATTACCGTTAAAAGCGATTTTTCCCATGGCTGGATCACAATTGTTCTGGCATCAGGGGTATTGATGCTGGCCACCTGTGCTAAAGCAGTCGAAGCACCATAATAATCAACGAAAATGCCATCAAGCATTCCAGCTGATGCCTTACCAGCTCTAATTTTAGTTAATTCAGCTTCACAATGATCAATGGCCTTATCCATTGAAGACTGGGCATCCATTAATTGTAATTGTATGAGTTCGTTCATAATTGTGTGTATTTCTACAATTTAATTTTTTCTAAATACTTATTTAACCAGGGTGCCAATTGGTTCGCCACTGGCAATTTTCATGAAGTTACCATGTTTATTCATATCAAACACAATAATTGGTAACTGGTTTTCTTCACAAAGTGTAAAAGCGGTCATATCCATAACATTAAGCCCCTTATCATACACTTCTCTGAAAGAAATTTCTTCAAATTTTGTTGCTGTTGGATCTTTCTCCGGATCAGCGGTGTAAATACCATCAACACGGGTTCCTTTTAATACCACATCGGCTTTAATTTCTATTGCGCGTAATGCCGCAGCAGAGTCGGTGGTAAAGTAAGGGTTACCTGTACCGGCACCAAAAATAACTACACGTCCTTTTTCAAGATGGCGAACAGCTCTTCTGCGGATAAACGGCTCACAAATCTGCTCCATTTTAATCGCTGTAAGTAAGCGTGTTTTAATACCCACTTTTTCTAAGGCATCTTGTAAGGCCATTGAGTTGATTACAGTAGCTAACATACCCATATAATCGGCCTGTGCTCTGTCCATCCCGCTTTTTTCGGCGCTTAAACCTCTAAAAATGTTTCCTCCACCAATTACGATTGCGATTTCTAAACCTTTATCGTGTACGGCTTTAATATCTTCAGCGTATTGCTTAACGCGTTCATTATCAATGCCGTATTGTTTGTCGCCCATTAGCGATTCTCCGCTAAGCTTTAGTAGGATGCGTTTGTATTTCATGACCCCAAAAATATTAACAATTTTTTAATACCTCGCTATGCTTTTCAACAATTGATGTAAATATTTAAATAGAAATTTTTTCGCCTTTAAATATCACTTCTTTTAGTTCGAGCGCATCATTAAGTACGAGTAAATTAGCAGCTTCACCCACTTCTATTTTAGCTGTTAAGTGCTCTATACCGATTAATTTTGCAGGGTAAAGTGTGGCCATTTTCAGTACATCATTTAAATCGATGTCGCATTGAGTTACACAATTTATAACGGCTTCGAGCATTGTTAACGATGAGCCGGAAAGCGTTCCGTCTGGCATAACATATTTGTTCCCTTTTTGAACATGCTGGTACGGGCCTGTGGCACATGCAGTAACTGCATCTGTAATAAGAAACAAGCGCTCTTTTAATAATTTTTGCGCAAACTTTACCACTTCAAAATCTACATGTTGCCCATCGGCAATAATGCTGGCCATTGCCTTATTGTGGTTAAAAACAGCGGTGGGAATACCTGGCTCGCGGTGATGAATCGGGCTCATGGCATTAAAAAGGTGTGTGGTGGTTTGTATACCTTTATTGTAGGCAGCTGTGGCTTCTTCGAAAGTAGCGTTACTATGGCCTAAAGAAACCACTAAGCCATTGTCAAGCAGGTATTGTATTATCTCATCATCCTGAAGCTCGGGGGCAATGGTCATCATCTTAATTACACCATCGCCAAAATCGAGCAATTGTTTGATTTCATCTAAAGAGGCCTTGCGAACAAATGCGGGAACATGTGCCCCTAAGCGCTTTGGATTTAAAAACGGGCCTTCTAAATGCAAGCCCAGACAATTTTTTGCTGAGGCCCTGTGCGCTTTAACAGTTTCGATGCAGGCATTAAAAACTTCAGGCGTATTGGTAGCCAGGCAGGCCAGAAAACCGGTAGTTCCCTTTTTGAGCAAATCATCTTCCATAATGGTTAACGATTCGATTGTTGGATCGGCTGAGAATAAACGGCCGCCTGAACCATAAATCTGTAAATCTATAAACCCCGGTACGGTAATGGACTGTTCGCTGGCTATCGTATTTGCCGGCCTGATTGCAACGATTTCAGCATTGCTGATTTCAATTTCCTGACCGGTTATTCGTGTATCGTTATTATAATAGGAGGTATTGGGGATGATCTTAGACATAACAAACGTTTGAGTAAATTTAAGCTTACACAATCAAAGTTAAATATTGTAACGATATATTTGGTTAATAAGATAAACTAATCAAATGAATGAAAATCAGTCTAATAGAAGGGGCTTTCTAAAGGCCGGACTTACTTTAAGTGCGGCAACGCTGGTTGCTCCTGGTGCAGCTATTGCAGATGTTACTGAAAGGGAAGATGCATTTAAAATTGCAGTTGGGCCTTACCTGCAAACCAATTTTAATAACTCGATGACCATTTTGTGGTTAACCAATAAAAATGCCGCAGGCTGGGTTGAGTTTGGTGAGCAGGCCGATCAGTTAAATCAGAAAGCTTATGGCAAAGCTGAACTAGGTTTAATGCAAGCCAACAGCAAGTTAAGTGCTGTAACGCTTAATCATTTAAAACCGGGAACAAAGTATTATTATAAAATCGTTTCTAAAGAAATCAAAGATTTTCAGCCTTATAAATTAACTTATGGTGAAACGGTAAGCAGCAATGTTGAATCGTTTTTAAATGCCAATCAGGCTAAAGAAGAGGTATCGTTTGTGATGATGAACGACATTCACGATCGCCCCGAGTCTATTCCACATTTGTTAGGACTAGTGCCGGCCGCCCAGCAGGATTTTGTTTTCTTTAACGGTGATATTTTTGATTACCAAACGGATGAAAAGCAGATTATCGACCACATGTTACAACCCTGTGTAGATAATTTTGCTAAAAATACACCTTTTATTTACGTGAGGGGAAACCACGAAACACGTGGTAAGTTTGCGCGTGAGTTTGCACAATATTATATGCATGTGGGTCATACTGCTTTTACCCTGGGGCCTGTACGTTTTGTGATTATCGATACCGGAGAAGACAAGGAAGATGCGCATCCGGTTTATGCAGGAATTGTAAATTTTGACGATTACCGCATTCAACAGGCAGAGTGGCTTAAAACGGAAATCAATTCGAAGGAATTTAAAAAAGCACCTTTCCGTGTTGTGTTGATGCATATTCCACCACGTTATTCGGGCGACGCACACGGACCAAAACATTGTACTGAATTGTTTGAACCCTTATTAAACCAGGGGAAGGTAGATTTGGTACTAAGCGGACATACCCACAAATATATGGTACATCAGCCTGATAAAAACCTGAATCATTATCCGTTAATTATAGGTGGCGGCCCTCAAAAAGGAACAAGGACCATTACTAAAATCAAAGCAGATAAAAATAAGCTGGTGGCAAACATGCTTGATGATTCGGGCAAAGAAGTAGGAACTTATACTGCCTCGAGGAAATAGGAGATGAATAAGAGTTGTCAACTTTTTAGCAAACTGGCCATTAAAGTTGACAACTCTAAAAATCTTATATCAAAAAAAAGCCCCAATTTCTTGGAGCTCTTATTAATATGTTTTTTAGTGCTTATGCACCTAATTGTACACGTTTGAAAGCAGATACAGTTAATCCTTTAACAGTGTTGTCTAAGAATTTACGAACATCTACAGAGCTATCTTTAACAAACTCCTGGTTTAATAAAGTGCTGTCTTTGTAGAATTTGTTTAATTTACCAGCAGCGATTTTTTCAACCATTTCTTCTGGTTTACCTTCCTGACGGATAACATCTTTAGCAATCTCGATTTCACGCTCGATAGTAGCAGGATCAACACCTTCTTTATCAACAGCAACCGGGTTCATTGCAGCAATTTGCATCGCAACATCTTTACCAGCTTCAGTAATATCTACGCCGTTAGCACCTTCGAATACTACTAAAACGCCCATTTTGCCGTTAGAGTGGATATAAGAAACGATTTTTTCGCCAGAGATATTTGCATACTCCTGGATAACGATTTTCTCGCCGATTTTACCGGTTAATTCAGTGATAGTTTCGGCAACTGTACGTCCGTCTTCTAAAGTAATTGCTGATAATTCTTCAGCATTAGCTGGATTGTTGGCAACCGCAGCAGCTAAAACAGCCTGAGCTAAGTTACGGAAATCTTCAACTTTAGAAACTGGCTCAGTTTCGCAAGCTAAAGCAACTAATTTACCATTTGTACCGTCTGCTGAAACAGCGATTGATACTAAACCTTCAGAAGTAGCATTACCAGAACGAGCGGCAGATACTTTTTGACCTTTTTTGCGCAATAAATCAACAGCTGCTTCGAAATCACCATTAGCTTCAACTAAAGCTTTTTTGCAATCCATCATACCAGCGCCAGTTTGTTGACGCAATTTGTTTACATCTGCTGCAGAAATTTGTACTGTAGACATTTTATTTCCTTTTTTAAAATTTACAATCTTGTTATAACAACTACAGGTTACAAGTTACAAGCGCTAAGTTAAACTCATGTTAAGCCAACTTAAAACCTGAAACCAGTAACCTGCAATTAAAAAATATTACTATTCTTCTGTTTTAGTTTCTTCTGATGAAGAGGCTTCAACCTCAGCTTCAGCAGCTTTTTTACGTCTTGGCTCTTTAGCTTCAGGCGCATCAGCTGCAGCTTTAGCAGCTACTGCTTCTTTTTCTGCTTCATCATCTTTTTCGCGTTTACGCTCTTCTAAACCTTCTTCAATCGCTTTGATAATTACATCAGTAATTAAAGAGATAGATTTTGTAGCATCATCATTCGCAGGGATTGGGAAATCGATGTTAGAAGGGTCAGAGTTAGTATCAACCATCGCAAAAGTAGGGATGTTTAATTTTAACGCTTCAGTTACCGCGATGTGCTCTTTCTTAACATCAATTAAGAATAAAGCTGCAGGTAAACGGTTTAAATCAGCAATACCACCTAAAAGTGATTCTAATTTAATACGCTCGCGTTGGATCATTAAACGCTCTTTTTTAGAAAGGATAGCATAAGTACCGTCTTTAGTCATTTTATCGATGTTAGACATCTTTTTGATTGACTTACGAACAGTAGCAAAGTTAGTTAACATACCACCTAACCAACGCTCGGTTACGAAAGGCATATTTACTTTTTTAGCTTGTTCAGCTACGATTCCTTTAGCTTGTTTTTTTGTTGATACAAATAAAACTTTACGTCCTGATTTTACGATTTGTTTAATCGCAGCCGCAGCTTCTTCAGTTTTAGTTAAAGTTTTATTTAAATCTATAATGTGAATTCCATTACGCTCCATGAAAATGTAAGGAGCCATTTTTGGATTCCATTTACGGGTAAGGTGACCAAAGTGTACACCTGCATCCAATAAGTCTTGATAAGTTGTTCTTGCCATTGTCTTTGCCTCCTGTGATTAACGTTTACTGAATTGGAATTTCTTACGAGCTTTAGCACGTCCTGGTTTCTTACGCTCAACCATACGCATATCACGCGTCATTAGGCCTTTAGCACGTAATGCAGGTTTTTTCTCCGCATCTAGTTCAACAATCGCTTTAGCAATAGCTAAACGAACAGCTTCTGCTTGTCCTTTTACTCCACCGCCTTGTACGTTTACAGTGATATCATAACGGCCAGCAAGTTCAGCAACTTCTAAACTTTGGTTTACGATATATTGTAAAGGTAAAGTAGGGAAATATTCTTTGTGATCTTTACCGTTAACGGTAATTGCTCCCGCACCATCTTTTAAGTAGATACGTGCAACAGCTGTTTTTCTTCTTCCTGAAGTGTTAGTAACTGACATTTCTTAAAGTTTAATGGTTTTTGGAGATTGAGCTGCATGAGGGTGGTTTGCACCAGCATACACAAAAAGATTGGTGTATAATTTTTTACCCAATTTAGTTTTCGGTAACATACCACGTACCGCTTTCTCGATTACACGTTGAGGGTGTTTCGCCATTAACTCTTTTGGAGAGATAAAACGTTGACCACCTGGATAACCAGTGTAAGAAACATATTGCTTTTCGCTGAATTTGTTTCCTGTCAATTTAACCTTGTCTGCATTGATAACAATTACGTTATCTCCGCAATCTACGTGTGGGGTATACTCAGGCTTGTTTTTACCACGGATGATCATAGCGATCTTCGATGACAAGCGCCCCAAAATCTCGCCTTCCGCATCAACAACAATCCACTGTTTGTTTACAGTTTTAGCATTGGCCGAGACAGTTTTGTAACTTAACGTATTCACTTGCTTGTATTTAATTTATTAAACAATTTATTATTCCCATTAAAATTGGGACTGCAAAGATAGATAGAATACTTTTATTATCAAATAGTTGAAGAGAAAAATTTTTATTGAAATAATGACCTATTATCATGCTGATCCGATAGCTATCGGATTTATTTCAGCATCGGCACAGTAGGAGTGAATTTTTAACGTTTCTTTTGCATCAAATTATAACTCGTCGGGCATAAAACCAATTCTTTTCCTGGGCTTGCTTTTCTGATCGATCAGTTTATCTAAATAGCCGAAAACCAATTCGATATTTTTATCATGGTTGCTTAGTTTCTTTTTTATTTCTTCTATTTCCAGTTTAAGCTCAGTATTTTCAGAAAACAACTGGCGTATACGGGTAAAAATTCTTACAATTTGAATGTTTACCTGTATAGCTTGTTTACTGTTCAATACACTCGAAAGCATCAGGATACCATGTTCGGTAAAAACATAAGGAAGTTTTCTTCTACCACCCCAACTTGAAGTCGCAATTTGCGACTTCAAGTTTAACCATTCTTCTTCAGTGAGCTGAAACATGAAATCTTCTGGGAATCGATCAGGGTTTCTACTCACTTGCTCATTAAGGCGCTTAGTTTCTACACCATATAGCTCCGCCAGATCACTGTCGAGCATCACTTTGAGATCTCTCAGTTCGTAAATTTTGTTAACCAGAATATTGTCAGGGATGATAGGAAGCATTTGTTTAGCTGTCATATCATTTTGGATTTAATTGAAGATACGAATTAAATCACATTTGTTGAAGAAAAAAATGAAATCACTTATCGAAATGATGTTTTAATTAGTTTGCTTTGCTATAACTCCTATACTCCTTAATCCAATTCCATAAGGCAAAGCCGGCAATAATGGTAAAGATGAAATATTCAATACCCATAAATTTAATTCCTTTCAGAAAATAAAGATAAGTAGCTACAATATCGATTAAAAGCCAGATAATCCAGCATTCTACTCTTTTCTGGATCATTAAAAAAGTGGTGATTACGCTCATCACAAAAATAAACGAATCGACAAAAGGGTAAGCACTTGGTAAATTAAACAATAATGGTAACCAGTTATGCAGCTGACTGGCCAAAGTACCCATAAGCAATGTGCCGGCAATACCAACAATTAGTAAAAGTAAAAACTGCTTTAGTGGCATAAAACTGATTTTGAGCTCTTTGTTTTTATCCTCTTCTTCTGGTTTAGGGTTAGCCCAGCGCCACCAGCCCATAATGTTGGTGATAAAAAAGAAAGCCATCAGGAACATATCGGGGTACAGCTGGGTTTGATAATATAAGAATGCCGAGAGAAACACATTAACGATTCCGGCAGGCCAGCTCCAGATACTTGCTTTTGCCGAGAGGATAACAGCGATAATTCCGGTTATTACCGCAAAGAACTCTAAATAGCTCATTTTGTAATCCAGGACTGTAAAAAATATGCTTTGGGCATTGAAAAAATCCATCTGCTGATTCTTTTTAGAAATATAAATTCCTAAAGTATACAATTTATTGATTTGCCGTACTCACCCGGGCATAAACAAAAAGTAAAGCACAGCTGTTAATTTATGAGCTGATGCCTCTCGGTTTGTAAGTTCATCAATTTGTTTTTTTATGCAGTACCTCGATCATTTATTCGGTTCGCCGATCCCCTTGTTTCTAAAGAATATCATTATTGGCTTGCTTGCTGTTCTGCTGGGGATCTTCATCAAGTTTGTAATTCATAAAATCTTTATCCTGTTATCGCGCTGGTGGGATTTTATCTTCATCAAATCCATTATCAGGCATTTACGCTATCCTGTTGGCGTGTTTATTCCTTTATTGCTGTTAAATTTTTCTTTATCGTTAATGGAAATGCCATTGGTTTATCGCATCCCATTAGAAAAGGTTTTAGAAATTGCATTGACCATCACCTTTGCTTTGATTCTGGTTCGGACGATCAACGTGCTGGAAGATTATTTTTATTTTAAATACGATCTGAACAAAGAAAATAACCTGAAAGAGCGTAAAATCAGGACACAGCTACAATTTGTGCGCAAGTTTATAGTTTCTTTAATTATTCTGATTACGGCTGCCATTATTCTGCTGAGTTTTGAAAGCATGCGTAAAATAGGAGCGGGCTTACTTACCGGCGTTGGTATTGGCGGGATCATTATCGGTTTTGCAGCACAAAAATCGCTGGGGAACTTATTGGCTGGCTTTCAGATTGCTTTTACACAACCTATTCGTATTGATGATGTTTTGATTGTAGAAGGCGAATGGGGAAAGGTGGAGGAAATTACGCTAACCTACGTAGTGGTTAATATCTGGGATCAGCGCAGGTTGATTTTACCAATTACTTATTTTATCGAAAAACCTTTTCAAAACTGGACCCGGGTTTCGGCCGATTTACTGGGTACTGTTTTTCTTTACCTGGACTATACGATTCCTATTGAGCCCATGCGGGCCGAGCTGACGCGGCTATTAAATTCGAGTCCTTTTTGGGATAAACGCGTTAATGTGGTACAGGTAACGGATAGCACAAAAGATGGTACTATCGAAGTGCGTTTTTTAATGAGTGCGGCCAGTTCTTCAAAAGCTTTCGATTTACGCTGTTATGTCAGGGAAAAAATGATTGCCTTTATACAGGCCAATTATCCGGAAAGTTTACCGAGAAAGCGGTTAGAGATTAGCGATAAGTTAGAACAGATATAGAAAATTGAGCCTGTCGAAGATCACAAGATACTTCAACAGGCTATCATTGACAGACCATACAGAAAAATCGTCATTTCGACTGGAGCCGGCCGGTTATTCACCGGTGGCGGAATGGAGAAATCTATTTAGACAGATTTCTCGGCTACGTTGCACTCCGCTCGAAATGACGACCCCCGAAGAGGCTGTCGCTTATATTGATTTTTATACAATAAATTACACCTCAG
>NZ_JSYN01000032.1 GCF_000812965.1 Pedobacter kyungheensis | reverse complement strand
TTCACCGGTGGCGGAATGGAGAAATCTATTTAGACAGATTTCTCGGCTACGTTGCACTCCGCTCGAAATGACGACCCCCGAAGAGGCTGTCGCTTATATTGATTTTTATACAATAAATTACACCTCAGTATGACAGTTTAAACTATTTAAACATACCTTTAAGCTTGGCTAATTTTTCCTGTAAATCGCCATCGGCATCTTTTGGCTCATTACGGGGTTTAAAGTTTTGCTTATTGTTATTCGGTTTGAAATCCTGTTTTGACCTTTCTTCCCTTGGTTTTCTGCTTTGGTCTTTTTGCTTTGGTCTTTCTTCGGTTTTCATCGATAACGAAATCCTTTTGCGGGCAACATCCACTTCCATTACTGTAACCTCTACCTTTTGATGCACTTTTACTACATCGTTAGGGTTGGCCACAAAGCGGTTTGCCAGCTGACTGGTGTGTACCAATCCATCCTGGTGAACGCCGATATCGACAAAGGCACCAAAATTGGTAATGTTGGTAACAATACCCGGCAATTTCATACCTGTTCTTAAATCTGAAATTTCATTAACCCCTTCTGTAAAGCTAAAAGCTTCAAATTGCTCGCGTGGATCGCGGCCAGGCTTGGCAAGCTCTTTTAAGATGTCGTTAAGGGTAGGTAAACCAATTTCATCAGTAACATATTGTTGTGGCTTGATTTGTTTTTGCAATTGGGTGTCTTTCATTAATGCCGAAACCGTTGTGCCCAGGTCTTTAGCCATTTTGTCTACCACAGCATAGCGCTCTGGGTGTACCCCGCTGGTATCCAATACATTTTCTGCATTGCGGATGCGCAGGAAACCTGCTGCCTGCTCGTAAGCTTTGTCACCCAAACGTGGAACTTTTTTAAGACTTTCGCGGTTTTTAAAAGCACCATGGGTATTTCTGTAATCTACAATATTTTGTGCCAAAGCCGGTCCTAAGCCTGAAACGTAGGCTAAAATTTGTTTAGAAGCGGTATTTAATTCTACCCCAACCGCATTTACAGCACTTATTACGGTATCATCTAAGCTAGCCTGTAATTTGTTTTGATCAACATCGTGCTGGTACTGACCAACGCCGATAGATTTTGGATCGATTTTTACCAGTTCTGCCAATGGGTCCATTAAGCGGCGGCCAATAGATACCGCACCACGAACAGTAATATCCTGAGTCGGGAATTCTTCGCGTGCCACTTCAGAGGCCGAATAAATAGATGCACCACTTTCGTTTACCATTACAATGGTGATATGTGGTAAATTTAAACCCCGAACAAAAGCTTCGGTTTCTCTTCCTGCTGTTCCATTACCAATGGCTATAGCTTCAACATCATGCTTTTCGCAAAGCTGCTGGATAGTGAATTCGGCATTTTTAACATTTCCTTGCCCGGTATGCGGATAAATGGCAGTATTTTCTAATAATTGACCTTGCTTATCTAAACAAACTACTTTACAACCCGTGCGGAAACCCGGATCAATGGCGAGTACATTTTTTTGTCCCATTGGTGCTGCCAATAACAGCTGACGCGCATTTTCGGCAAAAACACGGATCGCTTCTTCGTCAGCTTTTTGTTTGGTGAAAACACGTAATTCGGTTTCCATGGCTGGTTCCAGCAAACGTTTGTAACCATCTTCTAAAGCTTGCTGTACTTGTTTGGAAGCTGCGTTATTTCCGGTAACAAACTGGTTTTCGAGTAAGGCAATAGCATCCTCAGCAGGAGGAAGTGCATCTAAGCGTAAAATCAGTTCTTTTTCGCCACGGCGCATAGCCAGCACACGGTGCGAAGCTGCAGTTTTAACGGGCTCATTCCACTCAAAATAATCTTTATATTTAATGCCCTCTTCTTCTTTTCCTTTAATTACTTCGGATTTAAATTCAGCTTTTTCCTGAAAATAGGTACGCATTTTGGTACGGGCTTCTGCATTTTCCGAAATCATTTCTGCAATAATATCCCTTGCTCCCGCTAAAGCTTCTTCTAAACTATTTACACCTTTTTCGGCATCAATAAATTTATCGGCTTCAGTATCCAGATCGAAACTACCCTGATCAAAAATCTGTAAAGCAAGTGGCTCCAGTCCTTTTTCTTTAGCAACTGATGCACGCGTTTTACGCTTAGGCTTATAGGGCAAGTAAATATCTTCTAAAAGCGAAATGGTTTCGGCCTCGTTAATCTGTTTCTCCAACTCAGGGGTTAATTTTCCTAAATCGGTCATTGATTTTAAGATGGCTTCGCGGCGTTTATCCAGATCGCGTAATTGTAAAACGCGGTCGCGGATTGCAGCTACTTCAACCTCATCTAAACTTCCGGTTAATTCTTTACGGTAACGGGAAATGAAAGGTACGGTTGCGCCTTCATCTAACAAGTTTATCGTGGCAGTTACCTGCTTTTCTGCAACGTTTAATTCGGCTGCAATTATTTTATGGTGGGTTAACATATCAAAAATTAAAAGATCAAAGCTAGTTATGATTTTTAGAAATCAAGGCTTTTTAAAATCAAGTTTTCCACCGAAATGTGTGAGTAAATTCTCCAGAAAACTGATGTAAGGGTATCTTGTAAGGTATTTTATTTCTTTTTTGGTGTTTTCTCCAAATCACGTTCAGCTTTAAATTTGGTTATACGGGTAATCAGATCTAAAGGCATGGGTTGATCTAATGGGAACTGTACCGCGCCCTTGCTCCATTTATAATTAACAAATTCATCTTTAAAAGCTTCGATTCCCGAACCTGTTGGGTAAAAACCAATATGTTTGGCGTAGCCTGCAAAATAAACTAAAATTCCCTTTTGCTTAAAAGCTGGCATGCTGTAACTGATAACTTCTTTAGCATCGGGTACAGCCAGATGGATTGTTTCACGTACTTGCTGTAGCAGCTTCTGGGTTGCTGCAGGGAAATTAGCAATGTACTGGTCGATGTTTTCGGGTTTTGGCTGTTCCATAATTTTATCTTACTATGAAATTACAAAGAATCTCCGATAAATGATCAGCTGATTAAGATATCATATTTTTGGAGTAGTCCAGCCAAACCCGATTGCGAGAATTTCGCTTTTTTAATCCGGTTGTTATCGGGATCGATTGAAAAATTATAAGCTGTCCTGAAATCAGCTTTTTCTAACATCGTTCTGTCGAAAGTAGCATTGAGTAAATCGCAGTTGTCGAAAGTTGAACCAGACAGGTCTGTTTCTGAAAAGTCAACTTCGTGTAGTTGCGAATTTTTAAAGGTTGTTTTTTTTAATTTGAGTTTGTAGAAAGAACAATGATCCAGTTTTGAATTGCTAAAGTTGAATGCCAAACCAAAATCATTACAATTTTCGAACCTTAGCCCCAGCATTTTGCAATCGCTAAAGTTTACTTCGTTGAATGTTGTTTTGGTAATATTAGCTAAACTTAGGTTGCAATGGGTAAACTGACAATCCAGAAATTTAACACCGCTTAAATCTGAACCTGAAAAATCGCAATTGATAAATTTACAGTTTTCATACTCTGCTTTTGGTAAGGCACGTAAGGTAAAATCGGATTTTTCGAAAGTTTGGTCGGCTGTGTATTCAGACATGGAGGATATTTTTCTTATCAGCGAAGATAAAAAATTAAGGTTTGGCCTAACTGCTGTAATTGAAATTTTATAGATAAAACCTCGCAGGTTTCGAAAACCTGCGAGGTTTTATCGCAAAAAAAAATCCCCCAAATTAATTGGAGGATTCTAATATTTAATGAAACTCTGCGCTATGCGCAGAATGGCAATTTATTTTGTTGCGTACATTACTTCTTTTACTGCCTTAATTACACGCTCTGCATTTGGTAAGCTTGCTGCAATTAAAGTTGGAGAGTATGGAAGCGGAACATCGGCACAAGTGATACGTAAAACTGGTGCATCTAGGTAATCGAATGCATTTCTTTGTACGTTGAAAGCAATTTCTGAAGAAATTGAAGCCAATGGCCATGCTTCTTCAACTACAACTAAGCGGTTTGTTTTCTTAACTGACTCGATAATGGTTGCATAATCGATAGGACGAACAGTACGTAAATCGATTACCTCTACATTAATTCCTTCTTTGGTTAATTCTTCAACAGCAGGATTTACCACGCGTGTTAACATTTTACCAAAAGTTACGATTGTTACATCGGTACCTTGTTTGGTTACGTTGGCTTTTCCTATTTCGATATAGTATTCTTCAGCAGGAACGTCGCCTTTATCGCCGTACATTACTTCCGATTCCATGAAGATAACCGGATCCGGATCAATAATAGACTGTTTTAATAAACCTTTTGCATCGTAAGGTGTAGCCGGAACTACCACTTTTAAACCTGGTGTGTTAGCATACCAGTTTTCGAAGTTTTGAGAGTGTTGTGCACCTAACTGGCCTGCGTTACCTGTTGGGCCACGGAAAACCATTGGGCATGAAAACTGACCACCGCTCATTGATAAGATTTTAGCTGCTCCGTTGATAATCTGATCGATTGCAACTAAAGAGAAGTTAAATGTCATGAACTCTACAATTGGAATAAGGCCAGCAGTAGCTGCTCCAGTTGCAATACCAGCGAAACCTAATTCGGCAATCGGTGTATCGATAATACGTTTAGCACCAAACTCATCAAGCATGCCTTGACTTACTTTGTATGCACCGTTATATTCTGCTACTTCTTCACCTAATAAAAAAACGCGGTCATCTTTACGCATTTCTTCGCTCATGGCTTCGCGAAGTGCTTCTCTAAATTGGATTTCTCTCATTGTAAATTTTAATAACGGTGGCAAATATAATTATTAATCGCGTTGAAACCAAAGGCAATAATCTGTGTGTTTTGTAATAATTGTACTTGATTACGAGGTTTTTTACATGCGATTTTTGCTAATTGCAGATAAGGGAAATATTATTGTGCTTTTGCGCCAGTAAAAGAATCGATTGCTTGCTGGTTTGCTTGTTTTCCGAAATATTTTTTTTGAAAAAATGTATCCCGAAATGAGAAAAGCTGGTTTTTAGTGGTTTGGATTTAATAAACCATAAATTTCGCTGTCTAAAAACTGCCCCCTGAAATAATAATCCTGCCTGAAAAGGGCCTCTTTTACAAAACCATGTTTAAGCAGTATTTGCCTAGAAGCGTCGTTTTCAACATTGATGTTAGCCTTGATGGTATGCAGATTCATGTCCTGAAAACCAAAATCGATCGTTTTTTTCAATGCTTCAGAAATGATGCCCTGGCGCCAGTAGTCGGGGTGAAGCATGTAGCCGATTTCGGCCCTGTGGTTGGCAAAATCGGTACGCCAATAGCCAATAGAGCCGATCATATTCGCGGGATCTTCTTTTCTGGCAATTACCCAGGCTAAATTGTCGCCATTTTCGAAACCTTCGTTAAAGGTGGTAATGAATGTTTTGATTTCTAACAGGTCTTTTGGTCTTTCCCTATCGATATACCTCATCACCGTTTCATTGGTACGCATGGCAAATAAATTATTGGCATCTGATAGCTGATGCTCGCGGAGGATTAACCTTTCGGTTTCCAATACAGGGAATTTGGTGAAGTTTAAGGTTAGCATCAGATCTCTTTTTGTATTACAAATTTATATTTATCCTCAAATTCTTTTACCTCATCGGCAAATGATTTTTTTGAATGATGAGCTTCCTGGTTTTTGATATAATTGATAACCGAATTTAATTGTGAATCGCTTACCGAAACAGCATAGTATTCTCCTTGCCACATAAATGGAATTTCGGTTAATTTATTTTGGTTAATCCAAAAGGACGATTCTCCTTTAATTAACTGAGCAACATTTGAAATAGATTGATCCTTTCCTAATGAAATTAAGCAGTGTAAATGATCGGTAAACCCATTTATCGATTGGAGAAAAATGGATTTGTTTTTACAGTTATCCATAATATGCTTATGGACTTTGTAGCGGATATTCTTAGTTAAATAGGGATGTCGGTTTTTAGTTGAGAACACCAGGTGTACCCAAATTCTTACGTACGACATAATTTAATATTTTAGACTATACTAAACCAATATACGTTTTTTTGGCTAAAGCCATATGGAAATTTTATATCTTTTCAGTCAGCTGAAGCTGACTGCGATGAATTTTAGATAAGCTAAATAAATACAGTAGTTTCCAATTGCATCAGCTTTAGCTGATAGCAAGAATTACTAACCGGATCCAATCTACTTTTAGCATAACTAATTCATCGCTGTTGGCTTCAGCCAACAGCCAATAAAAAAATGCACTATTGGCTTTAGCCAAATTATTTTCCAAACAACGTTTTGTAAATAGAGTATTTGTAATTATCCTCCACCGTGCTGGCCACAAAATAAGGTGCTTCAAAAAGTTCAGTCAGTTTTTTTCTAAGCTCAGCTAAGAATTCTGGTTTTATTTCTTCCAGATATTCTCCCGAAAGGGTTTGCCTGCCCGATTTAAACCAAACGCCATCTACAGCCATGGTTTTAACCACATAAAGATTCGGCTCTACCCTGGTTTTGCCCGAAAATTGCTCGTATGCGTAAGTGTAAAGCAAGGTTTGCACCAGCGCTTTATTGATGTTTTTCCCATCTGAGTTGAAAAGTTCGGGAACATCTTTAAAAGTGAGCTTGTCACTTCCGGTTTTGTAGTCAACAATTCTGGTTACACCATCTTTTACATCCACACGGTCTATAAAACCGAAAATTTTAACACTAGCTTCTCTGTTGTTTAAAGGAAAATTGATTTCTGCTTCAACTTTTTGTTCCAAACTGATGATGTTAAAGGGCGTTTGGTTTTCGTCCTGATTTAAAATAATGTTTACATAGGCCTCAACTATAGACAAAATTACCTTCTGCATGCCTTTGTATTCCATAACCTTATCCGGATGGTTAAACATAACTGCATTAAAGGCTTTTTGGGTTAAAGCAGGAATTTGCTTTCTTTTTTCCCTGATCTTGTCGATAGTTATTTCTGCTTTTCTCAAATCTTCATAGAAATATTCCATCACCTTGTGCAAAATAGAACCAATTTCGTTGGCTTCAACCACTGCACTAACTTCTTTGGGTTCTTTAATACCCGCAATGTAGTTGAAAAAGAAATCGATCGGATTGGAAATATATTGCGTTAGCGCAGATGGCGAAAGGACTTTTTGTTTATCGAGGTATTTTTGCAGCGTTTGCTGGATAAAGACATTATTGGTTTTTTCAATTTTTACTTCCCTGAAAGCTTCGGTTTTTACTTCTAAATTAAGTTCATGGTAGGCAAAACTGAAATTGCTTTCGTACTCCAGCTGTTTTAAAATCCGGCTAACTTCACCTGATGTAGATTCGTCGGTGAGGCTATTGTAAACAAAGTTGATCTGCTTTGCTCGTTGCATTAGCCGGTAAACCATATAAGATGAAATGGCATCGAGGTTTTCGAGTACAGGTAGGCCATACACGCGGCGGATGCTATCGGGAATAAAACTGTTACCAATAGATGATTTAGGGATAATCCCTTCGTTAAAACCTAAAATGACCACTTTATCGAAATTCAGGTTCCGCGTTTCCAGCAAACCCATCAACTGTATGCCGTTCAAAGGATCGCCTGAAAGTGGAACTGCTATGGTTTGCAGCGATTTTTGCACCAGATAAATGACAAAGGTTATATCTTCTTCTCCAATATGTTTGCCAAAGGTATCGTGCAGTCGGTTAAGTTCCTGAATGGTTTTAACAAAAAGCTCAGCGTCGATTTTTTTAAGCGTTTTGGCATTCGACAGGCGGGTTAAAATAAAATCGAGCACCGACAGCAGATAAGGTACTACATTTTTAGGACTATCGATTTTTTTATAAAAAACTTCAAACAAGCCACTTTGCCTCAGTAAACGTTCGTGCTGAATTTCGACTTCATTTTCGGTTAACAATGCAGTGAGGATTTTATCGCGCATTTTTTGGCTCAGGCCGGTTAGCGGGTGGGTTAAAAATGCCTCTACATTTTTGTAGCTTACTTTGCAGTTGTGTATAATTTCCAGCTGACTGGCAAACCACAAATCTGCCAAACCGAAAATACTGGAGGTAGCCAGGGCAAAACCCATGGTTACGTTTAAGTCGATTGTTTTTTGGTTGTAACTGGTAGGGATGGTTTGCAGGGCAGGTAATAGCAGGCTTTCGTCGGCCAGAACCACAACGGTAGAGCCAATTTCTTTTTGATCTGAATAATCATCGGCCAGGATGTTGTTTAAAATTTTGGCTTGTGCCGATTGTCCCTGAACTTTAAAAACATTAACCTGATGTGATTCTGTTTTCATCAGGCTGGTATTATGTTCAAACTCATTTTTTAAACCCAATAAATTGAGGTTTTTACGTAAAAATAAGCCTGCTTCCTGTAAAGGATCGTCTAAATAATATTCGTCTGCGTCGAAATAAAAAAGCGCTTTGCCTGCTTGCTGTAATTGTGTAAATATTTTAGCTTCGGCCCTGGTTAGTGCATTAAAGCCTACCAGAATAATCTTCCCTTTTTCAAAATCTACAGGTAAATTTTGTTGTTGTCCAATTTCTTCAGCTAAGTGTCGATATACATAACCATTGGTTAAATAATCCTGAGTTTTAAGGGTGGCGTGAAACTTATGATAAAGTTTGGGCATTCTGCGCCACATTTTAATAAAAAGCTCCTGCTGTTTTTTATGTTTCCCTTCTGAGTAGGAAGTCCAGAATTGAGCTAGGAACTCATATTGTTCGGGGCTTAAATAATCGAAATCTTTATTGATTACTGAAATATCTTCCAGGTCGCGGTAGAGTTTTTCTGCATCAACTAAGTCGTTATCTATCTGGGTAAAATCGCTTAAAATAATTTTGGCCAGCGGGAAAAATTTATGGCTTGATATAGGCTCCAGTTGTTCTTCGGCTAAAAGTTGATTGTAAATTTTATGCAGGGTAAAAAACTGCAGGTAGAAATCGGCAATTTTATAGTTGGTAGCAGCAGCAAAAAACTCTTGTATGGTATAAAATGAAGGACTAAAAAAAGGTTTTTGAATAATATCGGCCAGGTATTTTTGCATATAGGCAGCGGGGCGCTTGTTGTTAAAAACAATAGCGCAATGCTGGAGGTTAGTACCAAACCGCTCAATTAAATCTTCGGCAACTTCTTGTAAAAACGGCTTAATCATTTAAACTAACTTTAATTTGCCGGTAACGGCGTAAAACAAATAGGCCGAAACCTGACTGTGCCCCATATCCAGAAGCAGTTTTTTATAATTTTCTACCTGCTCCAGGTGTTTATCGCTTTCGGTAAGTGTAAACTTATAATCCAGAATAATTACTTCATTATTATTGAACAAAATGCGATCGGGACGGTGAAGTTTACCTTTTGCATCAATAATATTTTTTTCGGTGATGCTGCCAGTGGCTTTGCTTAAAACTGCCTTTAGATCAGTATTTTCGAGCACCTCCAAAGCCTTAGATAGCAGGTTTGGTTTTTCATCCTCCTGGATAATCCCGTCTAAAATCAAACTGGTAATATAATCTTCAACTTCTTTTTGGGTACTGGCATTGGCCAATATATCGTGAAGCAGTGAACCTTTTCTACCTGATTTTTCGATATTAACCAGATGTCGTAAGTGTTTATCTTCTGATGGAATATATAATTCTGATAAGCGTGTAGTGGTCGGATAATTTTGCAGATCAATAAAATTTGCTTCATCCTTTTTGCTTTCAACTGAAACAAAATCTACAATTTCGTATACCCCATTTTCATCAAACTCATTCTCGAAAGTGAGATTGATCACATCACCCATATTGGATAGCTTAAATTCTTTTTTGGCCATTGTGGCGATATAGAGGTAATCTTTTGAACGCGTAGTAGCCACATAAAGCATGTTTAGCGCATCCATGTTGTTGTAAAGCAATTCCTCGTAATAGGCTTTGGCAATGGCTGAATCGGCGAGCGCTTCGTTGTATTTGAGTGGAATACCACGCAGTTCTTTGTAAACGGTTTCATCAGAGGAAACCCAAAAAGTTCCGTTTGCCTTGCCTTTGATTTCCCAATTGCAGAAGGGAACAAAAACCGCCCTGAAGGCCAAACCTTTTGATTTATGAATGGTAATGATCTGGATTGCATCAGCACCTTCTGGCGAGGGTAAAGACTTTTTAATTCCATCTTCTTCCCACCAGGTTAAGAAAGCAATAATTCCTTTTTCGCCCAGTTTGCCGGCAGACGCGGTCAAATCCCTAAAAGCGAGTAAATAGGGGAGGTTGGCCGCCAGGTTTTTTAAACCGTAACTTTCAATTAAGATTTCTACCAGTTCCGGTAAGGGCAACTGTAGCCAGCTTTGCCAGTTTTCGCACAGGGCAGGTGGTAAAACTTCGGTAAGGCTGTTTAATGGTCGGTTGCTGAGGTTAAGGTAATGATTAGCATTTACCTCTTTTTCTTGTATAGCATGATAAAGCGCAATGCAGTTGGCTTTGTATAAGGCTGTTTGCGATTCTAAGCCAATGAGTACTTTAAGGGTATTGATAATAAGTTGTATGGCCGTATTATTCGAAATTAATAAAGCATCGCCAGATAAGACAGGTAATTTATGCTCCATTAATTTTCTAACGGTAAGCATGGCTTCACTGTTTGAACGAACCAAAATAGCAATGTCTTTTAGTGCATAGTTATGCTCCCGGAGTATTTTGATTTCGTTGATAATGTCATCAAGGACAATATCCCTGAAAGTAGTTTCGGTAAAACGGGCCTCGTTGGGGGCATGCTCTTTACCAAATTTTTTAATCTTTATAGTGCCTCCTTTTGGCGTATTGGGAGCGAAGTTCTGTGTCGAAGTACCGTAAATGTCGGTAATAATCTGGCTATAGTTTTCGGCCTCCCACCACGAAGAAATGCTATCTGGTTTAGTTAGCAGGTTTTGGTTTAGTTCGTTTTGCAGTGCAAGCGGGATAGACCGGTAAAGAAAATTATTAAAAGTGATGATGTTCTCCGTACTCCGGTAATTTTCTGCTAAACTATCTTCCATTACATTTTCGATACCTACATCGCGCCTGGCATGTTGATGCAGGATGTTCCAGTCGCCATTACGCCAACGGTAGATAGACTGTTTAGTATCGCCCACAATTAAATGATCAATCAGTGTTTCGCTTGGTGTAGCAATGGCATTGGTAAGTAGTGATTTAAAACTTCCCCACTGACTGGTTGAGGTATCCTGAAATTCATCGAACAGGAAATTGCGGTACCGGTTGCCCACTTTTTCCCAGATAAATGATGGATTATCGCCCGCATCTTCGGTAATTCCTGAAATCAATTTCTGTGCATCGCTGATGAGCAGGTTATCATTTTCTGCACGGTATTCTTTCAAAAGCACAGCAATTTCTTGCATTAGCCTTAAATAATACAGGTTCTTGTTAAATGCAATAGCCAGGCTATAGTTGGGTAAATGCTGCTGGTAATGGTCTTTAAGCTTTTTAAGCAGCGGATTTACAATTTCGTAGGCATCAGGGAAGCTGGCATTTTTCTGAAACCACTCCTCTGGTTCATCAATGAGGTTAAAGAGTGGCTCAATTTTAGAAAAATCGCCACGTGCAATTAGTATGACTTTAGCGAGTGCACTGCGCGATTTTCCTTTAAGGTGTTCGTTTTCGACCCCAGTAACTCCCAGGGCTTCATGTGCATCGGTAGCAATGCGGATAATTTCTTCCTCAAAATTTTTGATTTCGGTTTTTGTAATGCTGATGTATTTTTTGAAAAGTTCATCGATATTCTCTAAGCCCAACGCAGTTACTGCATCTTCAAAAATCTGGAAACGTTCAGAAAATATCTCACCGATCAGGTTGTAAAGCTCAAATTTATAATTCCAGCTTTTATTATCGCTGATGCGTTCAATAGCCAGATCGATAATCCATTGTAAGAGTTGTTTGTTATGGTCTAAAGCCTCATCCAGTTTAGCTACCAGGTCATCTTTAACTTTATCATAATTCATCTCTAAATTATAATCGGCATTGAGGCCCAGCTCGAAAGCGAAACCGCGGATTACTTTTTGCACAAAACCATCAATGGTACTGACAGAGAAACGGCTGTAATCGTGCAGGATTTTACGGTAAATTTTATCTGCTTTGAATTGAAGCTCCTGGCCGCTGATTTGCGGATAGGCCTGCAATATGAGTTGCCGGTAATCGTCTATTTTTTTTGCCCGATTGCCCTTTGCCAGGCCTAACAATACTTCCAGGATCCGGGTTTTCATTTCCTCGGTAGCCTTGTTGGTAAAGGTAACTGCTAAAATTTCCCGGTATTTATTTTCCCCTGAAAATAGGAGCGTAAGGTAATGCGCTGTTAAACTGAACGTTTTACCAGAACCTGCAGAAGCTTGAAGAATTTTGAGTGGTTTGGGCATAACTTTTATCAATTCCCCTCCGGAGGAGGGGTGCCCGCAGGGCGGGGTGGTTTAGTGCTATTATTAATTGTGTTTAATTTTTTTGGCTGATAGTTAAGGTGATATTCCATATTCTTTAATGAGATATTCTTCCAGCCCCATAATTACAAACTCCATTTTTTTCATTATATCACTAACGGATATCCGATATACTTTTAATCCCAGCGATATTAAATAATCTTCACGGCGTTTATCATAAACCTGTTTATTGTCGTGGCTTGAACCATCAATTTCAATGATTAAGCTAAGTTGTTTGATGTAAAAATCAACAATGTAAGGGCCTATTACACGTTGCCGGTCGAAATCTATCTTATGAAAACGTTTTTTTGTTACCTGCATCCAGAAGAGTACTTCCGGCAAGTTTCGGGCTTGTCTTAATACTTTTGCTCTGTCTTTTAACCGGGATTCATACGGTAGAACTTTAGTTGGGCTTGTTGCTAAACTTATGCCGTTAATGATTAATTTTCCAGTTACAATACCAGACACCCCGTCCTGCGGACACCCCTCTGAAAGAGGGGAATTTAGAACGCCAGAACCGACAGGTGTGTTAGTTTTTTGTTGCATAACGGGCTTAAATACAAAAGCATATTTATTAAACCCTAACTTACAACAATTTAAAATCTTCCCGAAATCATGATTTCAACAATGCTATTCTCTTAAGCTTTTTTCTTTTTCTTCAGTGGTTTACGCCTGATCCTTTCGGGCCTTTCTGACATTTCAATTTTTAAGCCCAGTAAATCGCGGATTACTACTGATGCGCAGGCGCCCCCAAATGCTGCAGGAAGGTAAGAAATGGTACCATAGGCCGAACGCTTAAAGTTGCTGCCATCGGTCATAATCATCGAATTTTTATCGACCTCTTCAGTAGAGAAAACTGCTTTGATTTTAGCCGCATTTTCAAGTTTATTTAGCCGCTTGCGTACATAGCTGGCAAAAACGCATTGGTAGGTTTCTGGAAGTAAAGTAATTCTTAGTTTAGTCGGGTCTAATTTACCACCGGCACCCATTGAACTCACAATCGGAATATTTTTCTGCAGTGCTGTAGATAGCAAGGTAATTTTAGGCATTACACTGTCAATGCAATCCATAATGTAATCGAATTTACCTTCTAAAATCTCGCGGCATTTTTCGGGGGTAAGGAAAGTATCGACTACATGAAGCTTGAGCTCGGGATTAATTGCCTGTAAGCGCTCGCGCATAATTTCTGCCTTACCCATCCCGTGATTGGTAGCCAATGCTGGCAATTGTCTGTTCCTGTTGGTGGGATCTACCACATCACCATCAACAATGGTCATCTCGCCTACGCCCGAGCGGCAGATAAATTCTGCAGCAAAAGAGCCTACACCTCCTAAGCCTATTACCAAAACATGTTTAGCTTGTAGTTTTTCAATTCCTTCATTTCCTACAAGCAAGGCAGAGCGCGAAAGCCAGGTTACATCAGACATATCAATTATTGTATTTAACCACAGATGAAAAGGATGGACACGGATTTAGTTTACTTTATAACTCAATGCTTTGCTTTAACTAAGAAGTAAAGCTTTCCGTGTTTTCTGCGTATCCGTGGCTAGTTTTTTAAATTCAATTTTTTCCAGTTGGCAAAAATACAAGCTTTAAGTTCATCAACCGTACATTTTTTTAAATTGGCTGCGGTCTCATAAATTTCTAGTATAGAAGTGGCTGAATCGTCGGTTTCGAGAAAGAAGTTGTCGATTTCCTGGATTAGCTTTGCTGCACCTGAATCTTTTTTTAATATGGCCGTGCCAAAGGAAAGCAGAAAACCTTTACTTAGTAGTTGTTTACCTAAGACTTCATTTTTATTAAAACCGTGGATAATCATAGGAACTTTTACCTGAAGCTTATCTTTTAGTGCAATGAGCTCGGAAAAGCATTTTACACAGTGCAATATCAAGGGTTTGTTCAGTCGTTGGGCAAGTTTGATTTGCTCAGTTAAAATAAGCAGCTGGTTATTTACATTTTCTCCTCTGAGTTTATCAAGACCACACTCACCAATTAATTTCACGTTAGCTTGTTTGCCTACTACTTCCAGGTAACGCATTTGCAATTCGAGGGTTTCTAGCCTGGCAAACCAGGGATGCAGCCCCACAGAAATTGGCTTTTTTTTAGGCATAGCTAGAAAGATATCGCTGGTTAACGATAAACTCTGGATACTAATGGCGCCCTGCTGCTCTGCTGTTTTGTGGGTATGTAGATCTAAAAAATCCATTGAAGGACAAAGATAAAGAAAATGAAATAGGGAAAATATTAGTATGGAAGCGGTAAGATGGAAAACTGTGCGCGAGATTAAACCATTTTCATGGATGAAATTCTATGGACTATCTAATGTTTGCGTTCTGTAAAGAATTTGCGAATAATCTATTACATTAGTCGGCTTTCTTATTTTTACTTTATTATTCTAAAAAATCATGAAAAAGATAATCATTCTACTGGTGGCTGTGTTTATATCGACGGCGGCTTTTAGTCAGGCGAAAAAAGAAGGGGTTCATATTTATAATCCTCAAGCCGATGCCAAAGCGGATATTGCAGCAGCAGTTGCAAAGGCAGCGAAAGAAAATAAGCACGTTTTATTACAGGTTGGCGGGAACTGGTGCACCTGGTGTATTGCTTTCCACAATTTGGTTGATAGCACTGCCACTTTGAAAAAATACATTAACGATAACTTCGAAACCGTATTGGTTAATTATAGCCCCGAAAATAAAAACGAAAGTGTTTTAGCCAGTTTAGGCTATCCGCAACGTTTCGGTTTTCCGGTATTTTTAATTTTGGATGGAAAAGGAAAAGTATTGCACATTGAAAACTCTTCGTACCTGGAAACAGAAGAAGTAGGCGCGAATGGCAAAAAGAAAGTTGGCCACGATGTAAAGAAGATAACCGCTTTTTTAAAAGGGTGGACGACTACAGCAGTTAATCCTGAAACATATAAACCAAAAGCAAAGTAGTTTTACAAAGCTTTAGCATAAAAACGGCTGATCAAATTGTTAAATTTGATCGGCCGTTTTTTTAATCATCTAAATCGTCGTCGTTATCTTCAAAATTATCCAGATTAAGTTCATAAGAAGGTCTTGAAGCTTCATCGGCTTGTTCCAGCATATCTTTATCATACTCAATGCTGGTATCATCGCCGTTAATTTCGTTGATATTTTCTACCTCATCCTCCCGGCGCAGTGCATCGTTAGGATCGCTGGAATAGTTGTCGTTTTCCGGATCTATCATAACATTAAGATTTATAGTTAGATAATCACTTTAAGTGGGAAATTGTTTTGGAAAAAAGTTGAAAGACTAAAGACCTTCACCAAATTTATAATTCGGCGCTACACTTACCGGCAGTTTTCCCGTTGGCACCAATCTGTTATTAATTACGGCTGCGGCCGAAACCTGCATGTAATCTTCTTTTTGATAGGCTACAACAAGTCCTTTGCTATTTTCCAGTCCTGGTAAACCTGCCAGGTTGTATGGATTGGCAAATAAGGCGAAAACAGCATTTTTTCCTGATAATTCTTTAATGAAATTCTTTACTCCCGCATTTAGTGGGATGTTATTGGCCGGGCGGGAACGGCTATCATGAATACCAACAATAACCTGATCAAATGCACCAATTTCGCGGGCAATGTTCGAGATTTGAGTTGGATTGGCATCTTTATCCAGAACATAATAAACCGAGTTATAATAGCCTTTAGCAATTTCTTTCTGGAAAGTGGTAACTGAAGGTACACCAATACTGATAATAGCTGTTCTTCTAATGGGGATTAACCGTTTGATGTAGTCTTTGCCTTTTAATAGTGTAACTGATGCATTGGCAAGTTCCTGTACCAATGCATTACTCGCATTCCGGTTAACGGCAGCAACTATTCCCTGTGTTACCACGGTATCCTTTTTAGCTAAACCTGCCCAGTATTTTGCAGTTAATATCTTGCGCACGCTGGCATCGATATCTTTCATGCTTATGCGATCCTGTCTAACTGCTTTACGTACCAGTTTAATGGCTCTGTCGCTATTTTCAGAAAGCTCAAGGATATCGTTCCCTGCAATAATCCCCATTAAATCGGCTTCGCCGTTTTTGAAATATTTAACCACTCCTTTCATGTCCATTGCATCAGAAATGATTAGACCTTTAAATCCAAGTTTTTGTTTTAAAATGCCCGTAACGATAGGCTTAGATAGAGTGGAAGGTAAATTAGGCGTATTATCAAGTGAGGGAATATTCATGTGGGCAATCATCACGCCCGAGGCGCCCTGTTTAATCAGTTCTTTAAAAGGGTACATTTCTAAAGTATCTAACCGGGTAGCCGAAAAGGTAAGCTGTGGCAAATCATAGTGCGAATCTACATCGGTATCGCCATGGCCTGGAAAGTGCTTTAAAGTGGTTAATAAACCACCATCCTGCATACCTTTCATATAGGCAGCAACTTTGGTTGCTACGTTGTATTTATTTTCGCCAAAAGAACGATAGTTAATTACCGGATTTTTGGGATTGTTGTTGATGTCGGCATCAGGGGCTAAATTCATTTGCATACCCATGCGTTTGTAATCTTTGGCCACCTCTAAGCCCATTTTGTACAAAAGTTCTTTGTTTTGAATAGCGCCAAGAGTCATCTGGTAAGGATAGGAAATGGTACTATCTAAACGCATACCCAAACCCCATTCACCATCATTGGCTACAATTAAAGGCACGTGGCTTAGTTTCTGATAGGCATTGGTGGCAATGGCCTGCCGGCCCGGACCACCCTGAAAAAAGATTACCCCACCCAATTGTTCACGTTTAATTACCTGACCAACCGAATCGGTATATTTTTGCCCCAGGTTAGTGTGCGCACGTACAAAGAACATCTGTGCAATACGCTCCCTGCGGTTTAGTTTATTGAAAACCGAATCGACCCATTTAGGTTGATTGGCTAACATTTCTAAATAGGTTTTTTGTTGTGCACTGCCAGAAAACGCAGCGCCACAAAGGGTAATGAGTATAAAAAGATTTTTTTTCACTTGTTTTGTTGTATCAGGTAAGCTAAATTAATAAACCAAAGCCGTATTAAACAAAAACTAATCCAAGTAATCGATTTAATACAGTATTTTATTAAAAGTGCTCATTATGCAGGATATAGATTAGGATTTATACATTCCTTTACCTTCAATAAAATCGATTACCTTATCGGGTAGGAAAAACTGAACATTCTTTTGTGCTTTAATTGCCTTGCGGATAAAGGTTGAAGAAATTTCCATCAATGGTGTTTGGGTAAAGGTAATTGCCGGATGGTTTTCCCACTCTGTAAGGTTTGCTCCAGGCCTCGGGTACACATAAATCTGATAGTTTTTTAGCAGTACCTCATAGTTTTTCCACTTTTTGAAAGAAACCAGGTTATCTGCCCCCATAATCAATACAAATTCCTTTTCCGGGTATTTTTCATGCAGGTAAGCTAATGTATCAATAGTGTACGAGGGCTGTGGGAGGGCGAATTCAATATCGCTAACGCGGATGTGTTCGGCATTTTCGGTCGCAAGTTTAGCCATCTCCAGGCGGTCGTACATATTGGTTAACCCATTTTTATCCTTTAGCGGGTTATGCGGTGAAACCACCAGCCAAACCTCACCCAGTTCGGTATGGTTGGCCATGTAATTGGCAATAATTAAATGACCGGTATGGATGGGGTTGTAAGAACCGAAGAAGAGTCCAGTTTTCAGTTGGCGGTTTTCTGTTGACATATTCCAGTTTTCAGTTAACAATTTTCAGTTGGATAACACTTAATTAGTATAACAGTTAAGCAGCACCATATTTTTCAGGATTACTCATCATATGGTTTAGGAGTTTCCCAACCTCATCGCTTTGAGTTGTCAATTTCTCGTATTGTTCTTCTGTCAGGTACTTGCATTCGAAAGCAAACTTTAACCAGCCTTTAGTTTCGCTATTCTCCATATCGCTATCTGAAAGTTTGCTGATAAAATGAGCTCTATATCTACGTTTTCTATAAGTCTCAACTAAACATATGTTGGTAGAACGTGAAGATCTTCAGATCTGATCGGTTAGTGAATAGGTTTCTTCCCTGGGAAAAGATTTACTGATTTCAAAAATATTCATGGCCAGTTCAAATGACTTCTTATACACTAATAAATCAAAGAAATCGCCCATAAATAATCCTGATATCCGTTATTAAATGTTTGTCTCGCTGTGTTTATACTTCAAATACCGAAAACTTCAAATTGTAAACTGTTAACTTTTCAAGAAATCACCCACCAATTGCTCGGCTTCTGCACAGGCGGTTGCCAGATCATAATTCTTTAAAATCACATCAAACTTATCAGCATAAAGCAATTCCTTTTCGGCTTTGACAAAGCGTTCCTGTAGTTTTTCAGGGCTATCCGTTCCGCGACCGCTTAAACGTTCTTTTAAGACCTCTAACGATGGTGGCTGAACAAAAATGGCCAGCGCATCTTCTTCATATTTTCTTTTTAAACGGATACCTCCTTCAACATCAATGTCGAAAATAACATGTTTACCTTCGTTCCAGATCCGTTCGATCTCTGAGCGTAAAGTGCCATAAAAAGTACCGTTGTAAACTTCTTCAAACTCTACAAATTCCTGATGGGCTACTTTATGTAAAAACTCTTCCTTACTGATAAAATAGTAATCGTTCTCGTGTTTTTCCGTTCCCCTTAACTCGCGCGTAGTTGCAGAAATAGAAAAGCTCAGCTCAGGAAATTTCTTTAATAAATGATGTACAATAGTTGTTTTACCTGCTCCTGATGGTGCCGAAAATATAATTAATTTGCCTTGCATTTTTAATAGTTTTGCGATTGGCGTCTGGCGTTAAGCGCTTATCGCTTTCCGCCCAACGTTACAACACATTCAGTAATTGTTCTTTTATCTTTTCTAATTCTTCTTTCATTCCCACCACAAACTGTTGCATCTGGGCATCGTTAGCCTTAGCACCCATGGTGTTAATTTCTCTTCCTATTTCCTGCGAGATAAAGCCCATTTTTTTACCGTTTGCTTCCTTGCTGGTTAACGTTTGTAAAAAGTAGTCGCAGTGACTTTTTAAACGTGTTTTTTCTTCCGTAATGTCAATCTTATCAATGTAGTAGATCAACTCTTGTTCAAAACGGTTCTGGTCGATGTTAACCTTACCCACCGCATCCTCTAAAAACTGGTTAAATTTATCGCGGATAGCGGTAATTCTTTTGGGCTCCAGTTCTTCAACAGATTTAAAGTACGACAGGATATTTTTAATGCGCAATTCTAAATCGGCCTTTAAAACGGCACCTTCATCTTCCCTGAACTGGTTAAAATTGGCCAGGGCCTCAGTAAAAATCTTGTAAAGGTGGTTCCACTCGTCTTCGCTAACACTTTCTTCTTTATAACTAATTACATCAGGGAAAGTTAAGGCTGTTTGCAGTAAATTGCTGCTATCGGCACCTAATTCGTTGTTAACGGCAACCAGTTGCTGGTAATAATGGCTCAATAAAGCAGTATTAATGGTAGCTCCTGTAACTTCGCCATTGCTGCGTTCTACATTGATGCTTAAACTTACTTTTCCTCTTTCAATATCTTTGCTGCATACATTGCGCAAGATCAATTCTTTATCAGAAAAAGATTTAGGATATTTTAAATTGAGCTCCAGGAATTTGCTGTTGAGCGATTTGATTTCGACACTATACTTTGCATTTGCATAATCGGCTGTTGCTAAGCCGTATCCTGTCATGGATTTTATCATGCGCAAAGATAGGGTTTTAAGCTGAAAGCAGAAATAATAATGGCCGGGCCTCAGAATTGTGGATAGTTGCAAATAAAATATGACATTGCTGATATTTAGAAAACCAGCGTTCAGTATTCCTTGGCAATTGCAGCCCCGCTTTTCATTACAAGTCCTCGCTGCGCTGTGGGCTTTTCATTGCAATCGGGTTTATTTACTGGATCTGTAGCTTTTGGCCAAACCTGTTCCCTACAAAGTGCAGAACCTTGGTTCTTAAACCTGATGGAAGTGACATCCCCGTCCCGATAGCTATCGGGATAATCGGGATAAAACGGACAGCAGGACTGATTTGGCCAAAAGTACCGGAGCCCTCATTTTCTAATAAAATGAGCCTATTTTTCCAATAGGTTTAAAATCGCGTCAAATGTTTTTTGCTTCAGCTTTTCTAAATCTTCTGCTACCAAACCCTTCACTTCAATAGCTTCGCCAAATACCGTTTTAATAATGCCAGGATTTAACAAAAGTGGATCGGTGCGCGGTAAATGTGCCCTGCTATTGCGTATGGCAAAAGGTAAAATGGGCGTTTGGGTCTCTATCGCCAGGCGAAAAGCACCATCGTAAAAAGGAGCCAATGGCTGGTCTGTTTTATTCATTGTTCCTTCAGGGAAAATTAAAATCGATTGTCCTTCGGCCAGGTCTTTCCGTAATTCAGCTACCGAATGGTCGCGGCTTTCGCGGCTGCTGCGGTCAATCATCACCACCAAACGTTTATAAATCCAGCCAAATACGGGTATTTTAAGCATTTCTATTTTTCCCAGCGGGCTAAAGGCCTGCGGAATGCCCAGTACAATGGCAATAGCATCTAAAAACGAACTGTGATTGCCAACATAGATATAAGCCCTTCTGGTGTCAATTGGAGTGCCCCGGGTAGTAAACCACAGGCAGGTTAGTAAACTAAAGCCCCAGGCCCAGAATTTCAAAAACCAGAACGAAATCTTGCGGCCGGTTTTCTCGTTAAAAATGCCCATGCTGAGGAGAATGAAGGGGCACACCATAACCATGAGTATAAAAAATACAATTGCTGCGTACAATAAATAAAATCCGCCCAGTAGCTTTCTCATGTTATTAACGTTTTGTTAACAGTTTGAACGTGTAACAAATGTTAATTTTACGAAAAATATCTTAGAGATATGAAAGCATTTTTTACGCTCTTTTTTCTTTCACTCAGCTTTCTACTTGCATCGAAAAGTATTAATGCACAGGGTATTGTTTCAAAAGGAGTTGTTTTTGAAAAAGGAACAGATATCAGGATCGCCCTGGCGGTAGTAACCAATATGCGTACCAATCAGGGTGTGGGAACCAATGATATGGGTTTCTTCCAAATCGCTGCCCAAATCGGCGATACTTTATTGGTTCAGAAAAGAAAGTTCGATAATCAGTTAATCATAGTTAAAAGCGATAAGGATTTTGTTGTAAATCTGATTCGTGCAGATATGCTGCTGAATGATATAACAATTAAGGCTGAAAACAAACAAGAAAGCCTATTGGCTGTTAAATTAGAACATAGAAAGAAAACTTATTTTTACGGAAAGAATAGAAGTCCGCTTCACTATATCCGCTACCCGATTGCAGCTATAATGGAATTGTTTAGTGCAGAAAGAAAAAGAGCCAGACGTTTTGATCGATATTACGATCGGGAGCTCAAAGAACAGGAGGTTGACCGGTTTTTAATCTTAGCCTGGTTAAAAGAAATACGAGCTTAACAGGAAAACAATTAGCGTTGTTTATGGTGAATTACCGACCAAAGCATGCACAGATTAAAAACTGGAACATTTATGATGCTGCAGGTTATATCAGAAGATCGGCACAGCAATATTTAGATACTTTAAATAAGCCACTATAAATCATGAAGCATTTGAAACTTATTCTTTTACTGATTGGCTTGACACAAGGCCTTAATGGCATGGCCCAAAATTTTGTGCTTAAGGGTGTGGTGATTGAAAAAGGTTCGAATGTGCGGGTTGCCCTGGCCGAGATTACCAACCTGAACAATAAAATGGGCACAACCAGTAATGAAATTGGCCTGTTTCAGCTCAATGCCAGGGTAGGAGATAGCTTATTGGTTAAAAAAAGGAATTTAACCGATCAAAAACTCGTGGTTAAAACGGAAGATGATCTGGTAATTTATCTGGTAAGAGGCAGTACTATGCTGGAAGAAGTAACGGTTAAAGGGCAAACCAAAAAGCAGGAGATGGAAGATATTAAGCGCGATTTTAAGAATAGCGGCTCTTTTTATGCGGGTAAACCACCATTAATTTTACTAAATCCCTTTGGTGGCAGCCCGTTAACATTTTTTTATGAGTTATTTGGGAAAACTCCAACCAGGGCGCGTAAATTTAACCGATATTATAGAAAAGAGCTGAGTTTAATTGAGGTCGATAAATTTTTTAATAAAAGCCTGGTAACCAGTTATACCAGTTTGAGGGGGAAAGAACTGGATAAGTTTTTGCTTGATTATTATCCCAGCAGCAGTATGGCAAGCAATTGGAACAATTACGATGCTGTTAAATACATCAAAGAATCGGCTAAACAATATACCGATACTTTGAAACGTACCAATTAAATACAACATGAAGAATTTTAAATTTATCATCCTACTCATTCTTTTAACCACGATAGGCTTATTAGCCAAAGCGCAGGATTTTATTGTGAAAGGTGTGGTGATCGAAAAGGGGTCGAATATCCGGATTGCGCTATCCGAAATTACCAATTTGCGTACCGGTATTGGTGTAGGGAGTAATGATATCGGGATGTTTCAACTTAAAGCTAAAATTGGTGATACCCTTTTGGTAATAAAACGGAATCTGATCGACCAAAGGGTGGTGGTAAAAAGCCAGGAAGACATTATTGTTTATCTGGTACGCGCAAGTACCACACTTGATGATGTAACCGTTTATGGTAATACCAAACAACAGGATTTAGCCGAAATTAAAAGGGAATATCGAAACAAGGGGGTATACAATGGTGGTAAAACCACATTATTATCGGCTATATTCAGTCCGCTAAATGCCCTGTACAATTTATTTGGCAGCGATCCTAAGAACGCGCGCAGGTTTGGCCGTTATGCAGATAATGAGATTAAGCAATCGCAGATTGATGTTTATTTTAACCAGAGTATCATTAAAAACAATACAGAATTAAGAGGCGATACCTTAGAGAAATATATGCTCAACTGCCGCCCTGAATTTGATAAAGCCCAATACTGGAATAGCTACGATTACATCAAGTATATTAAAGAATCTTCAAAGAAATTTACCGATACGCTCGGAAAAGGGAAGTAGTAGTAGTAGAGGAGTCCTTAGTCTGGAATCAGTTTGGAGTTCGGAGTTGAGAGTCCAGTTAACCAGTTTAAGCAATTAACAATTGTACAGTTTACAATTGGCGGTTTGCAGTTACTCATAACCAGTTAACCAATTTAAACATTTAACCGATTAACCATTGTACAGTTTGCAGTTAGCGGTTTGCAGTTACTCATGACCAGTTAACCAGTTTAAGCAATTAACCGATTAACCATTGTACAGTTTGCAGTTAGCGGTCTGCAGTTACTCATGACCAGTTAACCAATTTAAACATTTAACCGATTAACCATTGTACAGTTCACAGTTGGCGGTTTGCAGTTATTCTCATTAATAAGTTTGGAGTTGAGTGTTTGGAGTCGGTGAATACAATCCAAAAGATTGCTTCAGCTCGCACAGTTCGGCTTCGCAATGACGATATTCGTTTGGAGTCAGTTAACTCTAATACAGTTTGCAATAGGCAGTTACCAATGAACTAATGACCAGTGAACTGATGAACTTCTAAATACTAAGCGCTTCGCAGGCCTTTTCGGCTGCTAGTTTTTCAGCATTTTTCTTGTTATAGTCTCTTCCGGTACCGTATTTTTCGCCTTCAACAATGGCACTGATGGTAAATAGTTTGGCACTTTCGCCTTCGCCGTTCTGTACCAGTTCAAACATCACGTCTTTGCCGTGGCGTTGGCACCATTCAATCAGCTTGCTTTTGAAATTAGTTTCTGTTTGCTCGAGGGTATGAATATCAATGTGGGGTTTTACAATGCGGCGAAGCAAAAACTCTTTGGTAAAGTTATAGCCCTTATCCATGTAAATGGCCCCAACAATGGCTTCAAAAGCATCGCCAAGCATCGAATTGTGCTTGGTTTGAATGCTTACCGAACGCTGATCGAATTGAATAAGCTTATCGAAACCAATTTTCTTAGCCAATTGGTTAAGGTTAGCTCGGTTTACAATTTTAGAGCGCATTTCGGTTAAGAAACCTTCTTCCTTGTAGGGATAATGTTTAAAAAGTAATTCTGCTATTACCGACCCTAAAACAGCATCGCCTAAAAACTCGAGGCGTTCATTGCTGCTTCTGCTGCCATTTTTTAAAACCTTAGCCACAGAGCGGTGCCTGAACGCCATTTTATATAGCGTAACATTCCCTGGAATAAAGCCTAAAATATTTCTCAGCTTTTTAACAAACTCCTTTTCGGGAGAAAGATAAAGTTTATATAATTTTAATATCGGCATTAAATAAATAACACAATTAACGGCTAATCAGCATATTTAACTAAGTTATCTATTTTTAATTAGCATACAAAATTATATGGCAGCTGCGCTAAATTAATCTTCGTATTTCTTGAAAATCACAGAAGCGTTATGACCACCAAAGCCGAATGTATTACTTAAAGCAGCTCTAACAGTACGTTTTTGCGCTTTGTTAAAAGTAAAGTTCAATTTAGGGTCAAATGCAGGATCATCTGTAAAGTGATTGATTGTTGGAGGAACAATATCATTTTTAACAGCAAGAATTGCGGCAATTGCTTCAACAGCTCCGGCAGCACCTAAAAGGTGGCCAGTCATTGATTTGGTAGAACTGATGTTTAAACGGTAAGCATCTTCACCAAATAATGTACCAATGGCTTTGGTTTCGCTAATATCACCAAGTGGTGTAGAAGTACCATGAACATTGATATAGTCTATATCAGCAGGTGTTAAGCCCGCATCTTTTAGTGCATTTGTCATTACCATTCTGGCACCTAAACCTTCAGGATGTGGTGCAGTGATGTGATTAGCATCAGCACTCATTCCTCCGCCTACAAGTTCTGCATAAATTTTTGCACCTCTTGCTTTAGCGTGTTCAAGTTCTTCTAAAATAATGGTTCCTGCACCTTCACCAGCTACGAAGCCATCGCGGTCTTTATCAAAAGGACGTGATGCGGTTGCCGGATCTTCGTTACGGGTTGATAATGCATGCATGGCGTTAAAACCACCCATACCTGCTTCGTTAATGATTGCTTCAGAACCTCCACTGATAATCACATCAGCCATACCCAAACGGATATAGTTAAATGCATCAATCATGGCGTTGGTAGAAGAAGCACATGCCGAAACAGTTGCAAAATTCGGTCCACGTAAACCGTATTTGATAGAGATATGCCCTGGAGCAATATCAATAATCATTTTAGGAATAAAAAATGGATTGTATCTTGGCGTACCATCACCTTTGGCAAAATTTGAAATTTCATCCAAAAATGTTTTCAATCCACCTATGCCCGCACCCCAGATTACGCCGATTCGGTTGGTATCTAATTTTTCGAAATCGAAACCTCCATCCTTCACAGCCTCATCTGTAGCCACAAGGGCATATTGTACAAACGGATCTAGCTTGCGGGCCTCTTTTTTCTCCAAAAAGTCTTCTGGATTGAAATTTTTAACCTCACATGCGAATTTAGTTTTAAACTTTTCAGTGTTAAAACCCTTAATAGGAGCAGCGCCACTCACCCCGTTAGTCAATCCTTCCCAAAAATCAGGAACATTATTGCCTATAGGAGTGAGCGCACCCAACCCTGTTACTACTACTCTTTTTAATTCCATTTATACTGAAAAAGCGTAATTCTATTTAACGTTTTTTTCCAAATAAGCGATTGCCTGACCAACAGTACCGATGGTTTCAGCCTGATCATCAGGAATAGCTACATTGAATTCTTTTTCAAATTCCATAATCAACTCTACGGTATCTAAAGAATCTGCACCTAAATCGTTGGTGAATGAAGCCTCTGGCGTAACTTCGCTTTCGTCAACACCTAGTTTTTCTACGATAATAGCCTTAACTCTTGAAGCAATATCAGACATAATTTTATAATTTAATGGTTAAATAATTCTGTGCAAAGAAAAATAAATTCTTACAATTTTCAAATGTTTTTATTTCGATACGTAATTTTGGTACCTCAATAACACAGCGAATATAGAATTAGTTTTTTAATTTCGTTCTGTAAATTAATTATTTCGCTTTGAATAGAACATACCTAAAACTTACCTTAGACCTTGATTTTATACTAATTGCGATTACTGCACCCCTAAAAGACTATGTGCTTTGCCACAAAATTAATACCCGTTTAAACACACAATTTGAAAAGATAGAAGACCACGAAATTTTTTTTAATATCGACGAACCGGCCTGGTGTTTCTCCAAATATTACTTTTTTGTAGAGCAAGGCGAGGTAGAATATTACCTGATCAGTAACCGGAGCAGTGATGGTTTTCTGATTCCGGAGATGAACAAGGTCGATTTCTTCATTATTATTAAAGAATTTATAGATAAGGAAGATTTGGATTATCTGTTAAACGGATTAAATAAACTGCCTGATATACAGGTTGCTGCAAAAATAGATCCGACCAGGTTAAAGAGTAAGGAGAATTTGGTAATATAAAAATTATATACTTGGTGTATTAAATACACTATATTTGACGGTTACAAACAAAGAACAAAAAAACAAAATATATAAAATTTAATGCGGTTTGTCTATTTTAGATAAACAATTGTGTTTTTCTAAAACCGCATCCTAAAATCAATTAATTAAATGAAACCTTTTCATTCGAGAACCAAAATTGTAGCCACACTAGGGCCTGCATCGGCAAAACCAGATGTATTATATAGTATGTTTAACGCAGGTTTAGATGTTTGCCGTCTAAACTTTTCGCACGGATCGCAGGCCGATCACCAGGCGGTTTTGGATACCATCCGCGATTTAAACAAAAAATACGATTATAATGTAGGTATCCTTGCCGATTTACAGGGACCTAAAATCCGTATCGGCTTGGTAAAAGAAGGTGGTATTAACCTCATTAACGGTAAAACAACCGTAATTACCACCAACGAATGTATTGGTAATGAAGAAAGAATTTATATCACTTACCAAAACTTCCCTCAGGATGTACAGGCTGGCGAGATTATCCTTTTGGATGATGGAAAGCTTCAAATGAAAGTTTTATCTACCAACCTGAAAGATGAAGTAGTTTGCGAGATTGTTCACGGTGGTATTTTAACTTCAAGAAAAGGCGTAAACCTGCCAAATACTAAAGTTTCTATTCCTTCTTTAACACCAGAAGACCGCGAGAACCTTGATTTTGTATTGGATAACGATGTAGAGTGGGTTGGTTTATCTTTTGTGCGTAAAGCAGAGGATATTATCGAACTTAAAAAAATAATTGCCGAGCGTGGTAAATCTGCGCGTGTAATTGCCAAAATTGAAAAGCCTGAAGCGATTGCAAATATCGATGAGATTATTGCTGCAACTGATGGTATTATGGTTGCACGTGGCGATTTAGGTGTTGAATGTCCGATGGAAGAGGTACCATTATTACAGAAAATGATTGTTGCCAAATGTAGAGCAGCTTCTAAGCCTGTAATTGTTGCTACACAGATGTTAGAGAGTATGATTACTACGCCTCGCCCTACACGTGCTGAGGTGAACGACGTAGCCAACTCTGTGTTGGATGGTGCCGATGCGGTAATGTTAAGTGGTGAAACATCTGTTGGTGAGTTTCCATTGATCGTTATCGAAACCATGCAAAAAATTATCCAGAATATTGAAGAGAACAACTATCCGTTCAATCCAGATAAGTTTTTAAAACCAAAATCAGAGTCTTTCTTAAGTGATGCGATTTGCGATTCGGCTTGTTTCTTAGCTAAGCAAACCAATGCAGTAGGTATTGTTTCGATGACTTTAAGCGGTTATACTGCTTTCGAAATTTCGAGCCACCGTCCTGAAGCATTAACCTTTATTTTTACCAGCAACCGCGCTTTATTAAATGCAGTAAGCTTGCTTTGGGGGGTAAGAGGTTTTTACTACGATAAGTGGGAAAGTACCGATAACACCATCATTGAGGTGAACGAATTCTTAAAAAGTAAAAAACTGGTTAAACAAGGTGATATTATTATCAATACTGCAGCTATTCCAATCGAAGCTAAAGGTAAAACCAATATGTTAAAAATCACTGTTATAGACTGATAGCGATTAATCTATTTAGAAATGCTCCCGATTTATACCGGGAGCATTTTTTTTACCAATAAAAAATATATTTTTGCAGCCTTACCGGAGAGGTGTCTGAGTGGTCGAAAGAGCAAGCCTGGAAAGTTTGTATACTGGCAACGGTATCGAGGGTTCGAATCCCTCTCTCTCCGCATTTCCATCACATAGCCTGCTAAAGCATTTGGTTTTAGCAGGCTATTTTCTTTTTAAATTATGTAAATTGTCAGTTCCTATAACAAGCAGAATCTTGGCAGTTTGCGGTATAAATTTAAAAATCAAATCATGAGAGCAATAAACCCCTGGATCAATTTTAATGGAAATGCTGAAGAAGCATTCACGTTTTATAAATCAGTTTTTGGCGGCGAGTTTACAAAGATCGTCCGGTTTAAGGATCTGGCCAGTGCTGAATTTCAGGTGCCCGAGAGCGAAGCAAATAAGATCATGACTATTGTTTTGCCCGTGGGGAAACACAATGTGTTAATCGCTAACGATGTTCCTGAATTTATGGGGAAAGTAAATGAAAACGAAAACAGGTCCAAAATATCTATCAGCACCGAGAGCCGGGAAGAAGCAGACCTAATTTTTAACGGACTATCTGCCGGTGGAAATATTGAAGGTCCAATTGGCGAAAGTCCCTGGGGTACGTATGCCGGAATGTTTAGAGACAAATATGGTATAGAGTGGATTGTTGAATTTGATCCAAACCAGGTATAATTTACACAAAGGCATTTCGGGGCTGGATTAATTCCTTATCTGAGCCGTTTCTGATATATTTTAGACTGCTTATATTGCTTCACGCAGCTATCAAGTGGTAACCCTTTTTGGTAAATGCAATCGCAAAAAATAGCGCATCCTTCAGGATTTTTACTGCCGGCACTTTGATTTTTACATTCGGGCATAGAATTTCCTGGCCTGATTTCGTACAGAAATTGATTGCCAAGTACCACTGCAGCAATGGCCAGGATGACAAATCCCGCAAAAGCAAAAGGAAACTTTTTACTTAAGGAACCTTTGGGTAGGCTTGCTGACCATAAAATAGCTTTTAAACGTTTATAATCCCAGCAAAGCAGATAGAGATTGGCCAGTACCATCAGGGTAACAATCCGTGTGCCTTCAAACCGGGTGGCGTAAGTTAAAATGCAAATATTAATAATTACGGGGAAGTAAGCCAATGCACCCAAAAAAGCTGTTCGGGGTATAAGCAGGAGCAAGGCTATGCAGAGCTGCGTAATGCCGATAAATGTATAATAATAGCCAGTAAGGTGTAATGCATCAAAATAATGCCCCAATGGGTTATTGGGAGGCAGGGCAGTAAATCTTTCGCCCATAATCTTCACTATGCCCGATGGAATAAAGCTTGCTGCGAGTGCTACACGGCAAAAAACAGTAAAAATGCGAAACCAGATATTGTAACGGGCTTCTTCCTGAAATTGTTGTAGCTGACCAGATAGCTTCATGTTTGGTTTTTTAAAAGTGCTTTGTATTTCAAAGTTAATAAAGGAAATGATAAAACCAAATTACCACAGCTAAACTATTAGCTGTCTTGATAAAAAAGCTATGCAGAGTTGAAACCTCTCATCATTTACCACGCTGTTTGTACAGTCTTTTTTAAACAGCAGTACAGGCTAAATGAAATACTCATCTGGCTAAATTTGTATCAGCTTTAATACCATTTATATGCCAAAACAGTCTTATTTTTATCGCCGAGATTAACCAACAACATATTATGAATAAAAAATGGTTCACCGTAGTGGCTTGTACTTTAGCCTTTGCGGCAAATGCTCAGCAAAAAGCTTTAACCGTTAAAGATTACGAAAGGGCGGAGAGTTTTATGAGTTATAATACTGCAAAGTACATCGATCATGCCAGTGTACAACCCAACTGGCTAGAGGGCGATAAATTCTGGTACACCACCAAAAACCAAAGCACTGAGCAAACTTTCCTGGTTGATCCGGTAAAGAAAACCAAAACCTTAACCACTGAGTATAAAAATTCTCCTGCTTTGCCTGCACGAATGTATAGAGGCCGCAACGAAGAGGTATCGCCAGATGGTAAAAAATCCATTCTGATAAAAGACTACAACCTTTTTGTAAAAGATATTGCCTCAGGCCAATTAACCCAGCTCACTACTGATGGTGTTAAAGATTATGGCTACGCCACTGATAATGCGGGTTGGAAGCATAGCGATGCCCCGATTTTGCGTTGGTCTCCTGATTCAAAAAAAATAGCCACCTTTCAGCAGGATCAGAGAAATTCTAAAGATATGTATCTGGTAACCACTAACGTGGGAGCGCCTGTTTTAAAAGCCTGGAAATATCCTTTACCTGGTGATAAACAAATTGCCACTATCAGACGTGTAGTGATTGATATAGAAAACCCCAAAGTAGTTTCTTTAGATATCCCTGCTGATCCACATCGTGCAACTTTAAGCGATGACATTTCAAGCAGCGGCACTTTCGATGATATCGATTGGAAAGCCGATGGTTCGGAAGTAGCTTTCGTATCTACCTCGCGCGATCATAAACAGGAAAAATTCCGCATTGCCAATGCAACAACCGGAGCTGTTCGCGAAGTTTTCGAAGAAACCGTAAAAACACAGTACGAATCAGGGCAAGGCGCCATTAACTGGCGTTACTTACCTGCTTCTAAAGAAATTATCTGGTATTCGGAGCGCGATAACTGGGGACATTTGTATTTATACGATGCAACCACCGGAAAAGTGAAAAATCAGATTACCAAAGGAAACTGGGTAGTAAGCCGTTTGGTTAAGGTAGATGAAAAAAACCGTACGCTCTATTTCTTTGCTAATGGCCGCGAAGCAGGTAATCCTTACTTCAGCCATTTATATAAAATTGGTTTTGACGGGAAAAATCTGGTATCCTTAACTCCAGAAGCGGGCAACCACCAGGTTACCTTTTCGCCGTCATTCGAATATTTTATCGATAGCTATTCGCAGCCTGATGTTCCGCCGGTTACCGTATTGAGGAGTATTAAAGGCAATCTGATTCAGACATTAGAGAAAACCGATGTTTCGCGTTTAGCCGCTACCGGATGGAAAGCACCTGCAGCGGTTTCGGTTAAGGCAAAAGATGGCAAAACCGATATTTATGGTTTGGTATTTACGCCAACCCAAATGGATGCAACTAAAAAATATCCGGTTATTGATTACATTTACCCTGGTCCGCAGGGCGGGAGTGTAGGCAGCTGGGCATTTGCGGCCTCACGTGGTGATAACCAGGCCCTGGCCGAGTTGGGCTTCATTGTAGTGGTAATTGAAGGTACGAGCAACCCTGATCGCTCTAAGAGTTTTCATGATATGAGCTATGGCAACATGGCCGAAAATACTTTACCAGATCAGATTGCTGCTATCCGTCAGCTTTCGGCCAAATATCCTATGGATACAACTAAAGTGGGTATCTGGGGCCACTCGGGCGGTGGTTTTGCCACGGCAGCGGCCATGTTCCGTTTTCCCGATTTCTTTAAAGTAGGTATCGCCGAATCAGGAAACCACGATAACAGAAACTACGAGGATGACTGGGGCGAACGCTATAATGGTTTGGTAGAAAATTCGGATTACGAAGCACAGGCCAACCAGAACTATGCAAAAAACTTAAAAGGTAAATTAATGCTGGTGCATGGTATGATGGACGATAACGTTCCGCCTTACAATACCCTGTTGGTTGTAGAAGCTTTAGAAAAAGCCAATAAATCTTTCGACCTGGTTATTTTCCCCAATAGTGCACATGGTTATGGTGCTTATTCGCCTTACATGATGCGCCGCCGCTGGGATTACTTTGTGCAAAATCTTTTAGGTGCAGAAATACCAAAAGATTACCAGATGAAAGGTGCAGGAGGCAGATAATATTTTTAAAGAGCAGCAATTAGCTGCTCTTTTTGTTTAAATAACCTGTATTTTCGGATATAACAAAATACGTTGATCATGGAGAAAAAAAGAGCTCAACACAATGTAATTATCACTGGTGCTACGGGCATGGTAGGAGAGGGTGTTTTAATGCGGTGCCTGGAAAGTGAGGAGATAGATGCTATTTTGGTAATTAACAGAAAGCCCTGTGGTTATACACACCCTAAGCTTAAAGAAATTATCCATGCCGATTTTTTTGACTTTTCAGCCATCGAAAGCCAGCTATCGGGTTATCATGCCTGTTTCTTTTGTCTGGGCATCAGTTCGGTAGGGGTTGATGGTGAAGTGTATTACAAAATGACTTATACCCTAACTATGCATGTGGCCGAAACATTGAGCAGGTTGAATAACGACATGACTTTTTGTTATGTATCTGGCGGTGGTACAAATGAAAACGGCCGTTTAAAGTGGGCTCAGGTAAAAGGTAAAACCGAAAATGATTTAACGAGGTTGCCTTTTTACCAGGTTTTTAATTTTCGCCCGGGTTTTATTAAACCTTTGCCTGGTCAAAAATATGCGCATAAATTTTACAAATACATTAACTGGCTATTTCCCATTGGGAGGGCGATTTATCCAAATGGTTTCTGCACCATGGCCGAGTTAAGCGATGCCATGATTCATACCTTTAAGCACCATAACGAAAGGCGTGTTTTGGAAGGAAAAGATATTATTGCTTTGGCCAAAGAATAAGCTCGGGCGCCTGCTGGCTACCTGAGCTTATCTTGTTACCCAAACAGAATTAGGTTAATAAATGATCTGAAAAATATTTTAATATAAAGCTGCCGTAGCATCTTTATCTTTTTGTGATAATACCGTTGCCCCAGAATTACACTGGCCACCGTTCATGAGCGATAAGGCATCGGTTCCGGTAACACCAGGTACATTTGTAGCGGTTGATTCGCCACGTGCAGACCAATTGGTGTGTCTGAATGAGATGCAATGTCCAAATTCATGACAAATCGTTCTGGCACGTTGTGCAAATGAATTGCCGGCAATGTAACTTTTGTTGATTTTGATTAAAGCACCAGCGCTTCCTCCTGATGGGAATTGACCCTGGCCACAGGTACCCGATCCTAAATTTTCATCTTTAATCAGGATATCGTAAGGCGCTGCGGTTACCACATTAAAGCGGAGTGTAGAGTTAGGTACTGCATTCCATTGGGCAATACCGCTGTTAATTTCACTGGTCATTGAGGTCATAGAAGGATCTATAAAAACCCTGATGTTTAACTTTTTGGTGCTGTTAACAATGCTCCCTGTATAATATTGCTCCGTTTTTGGGCCTTCAGTAACAAAAGGAACTACCATATCTTTCGGAAACAGGATATCTTCTTCTACCACAAATTCGCTTCCGTTATCTACAATACTTTCGGCCGGGAAGCCCAGATCTTTGATGTATTGCAAAACTTTGTCGGCATTTTTTACGGTTGCCTGTGGTTCGTCGGTTATCGTTTCCTGGTTTTTTTTACACGATACGATTACAAGGGTCATCATCGCTGCCACAGCGATAGTTTGAATTAATTTTTTCATAAATAATAAGTTAGTTGTTTCGGTAACAAAACAAATGTAACACAACTTGTTACATTGAGATTTGATTGTGACGGAATTTTACACGAAAACTGAATTGTACTGTGTTGTAGCTTGGTTAAAATCAATAATGTATTTTAAAATTTACACAAGTATATTTTTAATGCCTTATATTTTGTATGTTTATATTGTTTTTTTTAAGATTTCTTAAAAAGATTTTTACAGGGTGGTAAATAATTTTCAAAAATATTTTTTGTGTAAAAACTACACTGCCATAGGGTTGTCAGTGGGGGGTAGTTTCTTTGTATAACTAAAGCAAAAAGATATGATACAAGAACCATTATTCGCTGAAACAAAAGAAGAAACTTCTCTTGTTTATTTAATGAAAAATTATGCTAACTATAATTTCTGGGCCAATTTAGCCCTGGTAAACTGGTTAAAAAAACATCCGGAACATTTGTTGGAACAAGAGGTTTTATCGAGCTTTAAAAGTGTAAAATTAACCTTAGCACATATCTTACAAACACAAGAGTATTGGTATTCGATTTTAAGCAAAACTGAATTTGAATTTCGCGAGTATGGAAGCCTGAATAATGTCTTTGATGATTTGCTAAAACAGTCGGAGAACCTTGCGGTATACGTTACAGCACTAAGCGAAAGTAGGCTTGAGGAAAATACACCAATTCAGAGCCCCTGGTTTACCAGCGATTTTCAGAACTTTGAATATGTGATGCATGTGTTTAACCACAGTACTTACCACCGCGGACAAATTATAACCATTTGCCACAATTTAGGGATTACCGGCGCGCCCATGACGGATTATAATTTTTATAATGTGATGGCTAAATAAGATTTTCGTGTTGTTTTTTTTAGTAGTATTGAACAACTAAATTATCACACTATGTATGTAATGCTAGGGGCAATAACCCTTTTTGCCGGCGACTATGCGCCTCAAGGATTTGCAGTATGCGATGGTGCACTGCTATCGATCACTAAAAATGTAAAACTGTTTTCTATCCTCAAAACGAACTATGGCGGCGATGGGATTTCGAATTTTGCCCTCCCTAAACTCCCATCGGTAGCAGGTGCGATATACATCATTTCTACTGATGGTTATTATCCAAGCCACCCAATGGACTAAGTATCATGTTAGGGCATAAAAAAAGGTGATGATCCTCGGGATCATCACCTTTTTTTATTATTTCTTGTTATCGTACTTCCGCTGATTGTCTTTATTGGAAGTCTGGTCGGATCTTTGACCACCGCCATTGGTTATTCCCTGTATTTTTTTGTCGGTTTTAACATCGTGATTAGCCCTATCTGCGATCGAAGTTCCCTGAACGGTTGGGTTATTTTTTGGTGTGCCCGTGTTTTTCATAACTCTAAAATTTAGTGTAACCATATTGCTGAGCGTTATTATAATAACCGCTCGTTTTGCAATATGTTTTGTTTTTTTAGAGAAAAGCTTTCAGTCAGTATACAGTTTTCAGTTAACAATAACCAAGTTTGGCTCCAATTAACCGATTAAACAATTAACCATAATGCAGTTTACAGTGGGCAGTTTGCAATACCAATAAACCAATGGCTAATGAACGATTAAACCACCTAATACAACAAAAATATAGTTGGTTTTTTATGCAGATCTATTTCCGCTTTGCGCCAGTTGTAAACGCTTTGGGTTTTAATAAATTCATCTTCAGCAGTTAAGTTGCAGGCTACACAAACCTGGGTATTGGGTTTGCAGCTTTTTAAAACCTCTTCAAACAACTGGTTATTGCGAAAAGGTGTTTCGATAAAAATCTGGGTTTGTTTATAACGGCTGGCCGATAAATCTAAATCTTTAATCCTTTTGGTGCGTTGTTCCTTATCAATTGGCAAATAACCCCAAAAAGCAAAGCTTTGGCCGTTAAAGCCAGAGGCCATAAGTGCCAGTAGGATAGAGCTTGGGCCAACCAAAGGCACTACTTTTATACCGCGCTTGTGTGCTTCGGCAACAATATCGGCGCCAGGATCGGCAATGCCCGGGCAACCAGCTTCGCTCATTAAACCAACATCTTTACCTGCAGTAAGCTCAGTAAAAAACTGACCTAAATCGTTGCGGTTGTGTTTTCCATAGTCGTGAACAATTAAGTCCTTTTGCGGGGTTTTAAGTCCGGCTTCTTTTAAAAAGCGGCGCGCCGTTTTACTGTTTTCTACAATATAGGTGTCGATCTGGTTAATCGTATCAACCAGGTAAGGTGTAAAAGTTTTATGTGCTGCCTCTTCAGCCAGCGGTACCGGAATAAGGTATAAAGTGCCGTTTTGCATGTTGCAAAAATACTCACAATAAATAGGATTTAAGTTTTAAAGTTTAACTCCATTGCAATATAATCTCTTTTGTAAGCACAGGTGTAGCAAATTTTATTTCTAACTGACTTATTTTCTGCACAATTAAACTTTGCTTAAAACGTTAAATAATAGTTAAATATGCGCTGCAGGGCAATATTTGCAGGAAAATACGGAAACTATGCATGCATATTAAACTTTCTAAATTTTTGGTGCTCTAATTGATACACACACATTAGGTTATTAAAATAAAACACACAAATGAAAACACTGAAATTTACGGCACTTGTGCTGGGGCTTTTTGGGCTCCTTGCCGGAACCACTACCCTTGTCAGGGCACAAGACTATCAGAACGATTACCAGGACGATGGTTATAGTACTGGCAATATTTCTTTACAAACTTTCTACGATGAGCTTTCGCCCTATGGTACCTGGATACAAGACCCGCAATATGGTTATGTTTGGCGTCCGGATGTAGACCAGAGCGATTTCCGTCCGTACTATAGCAATGGCCGCTGGGCAATGACTGAGTATGGAAATACCTGGGTTTCTAATTACGATTGGGGCTGGGCACCTTTTCACTATGGCCGCTGGGTAATTAACAGTTACAGACAATGGATCTGGTTACCTGATACTACCTGGGGACCAGCATGGGTTGACTGGAGAAGTGGTGATGGTTATTACGGCTGGGCACCTATGGCACCAACTATCAGTATCAATTTAAGCTTCGGCCGCCGTTATGTAGTGCCAGAGTTCTGCTGGAACTTTATTCCGCAGCGCAATATTTATATCAGCAGTTTCCCGCGTTATGATTATGGTCGTAACAATGTGTACATCCGTAACACCACAATCATTAACAATACTTATGTATACAACAGAAGAAGTTACTATGGAGGACCGAGGATTGAAGATATCAGAAGGGCAACCAATCGCGATGTAACCGTTTACAGATATGCGCAAAGCAACAGACCAGGTGCAAGCCGTGTAGGTGGCAGAGAAGTATCTATTTACAGGCCAAGACCAGAACGTAACCAGGTTGATAATCGTAATGCAGCGCCAAGAAGATTTGAGCAAGGCAATGCTGGTATCAGCAGAAACGGCAGAAATGAAGGTTATGCTACGCGTGAGCAACGCAATGGCAACAATAACGACAACCGTTTTGGATCAAGAAATGATAACAACCGTTCGGTGCAACCTGATAGACGTAACGATAACAACGTAGGTAGGGATAACCAGCCCAATAATAACAGGGGTGAAGCTTACAACAGGGATGCGAATGGAAGAATGAGCAGGAACGGATCAAATGGTATTGATGGCAGAAATGGTCAGTCTAACCCAGACAGAAGCCAGGAGCAGCAAGAACGTTTTGAGCAGATGCGCCAGCAACGTAGCCAGCAGGATCGTATGAGTCAGGATCAGCAACGCGCACAGCGTGATATACAAATGCAACAACGTGGACAAGCTGACCAGCAACGTGCACAACAACAGCAGCAAGAACGTGCTCAGCGTGATGGCCAATTACAACAGCAACGTGATGCTCAGATGCAGCAGCAACGTAACGAGCAAATGCAACAACAACGTGCCCAACAACAACAACAGGAAAGAACACAACGCGATGCGCAGATGCAACAACAGCGTAATGAGCAAATGCAGCAACAACGTGCACAACAACAGCAGGAAAGAGCTCAGCGAGATGCACAGATGCAACAACAGCGTAATGAGCAAATGCAACAACAACGTGCACAACAACAGCAACAGGAACGTGCACAACGTGATGCTCAGGTACAGCAGCAAAGGGCACAACAACAGCAACAGATGCAACAACGTCAGGAACAAAGAAGGATGGAAGCTCCGCAACAACGCGGTGGGGGCGGAGAAAGAAGCGGTTCTGAAGGCGGAAGACCATCAAGAGGTGGCAGAGGATAAATAGAAAAAGTCCCGGTGCAAACCGGGACTTTTTTATGATTTAGGGCTTGTGCTTATCCAAATGGATTTTAAGAAGAAGCCGTATTATTAATGAATATTTACTTTACTTTAAAAACCTGAAATTCTGCCAGGTGCGTGTAAGACTGAGGTCCTTCGGTCATTTCCAGCTTCAGGAACCTTACTTTGGTAGGGGCATCGAGCTCATAGTTCTGTAAATCTTTTAAGTTGGGATCCATGGCTTTGGCAGTTAAAAGATCAATCCAAACAGTTCCATCAACACTTCCTTTCAGGTTAAATTTGGTAAAACCTGTATTGTTGTTGTTGCGGGGAGCCATAGATATGCTGGTTACATTGGTTAACGCAAGCATATCTACCTGTATCCAATGCGGGTATGATGAGGCAACAGGCGAATATTGCGAATGCCAGAAAGTTGCCAGATCGCCATCAAGTACGCTGGCAAGTGATCCATCGCCAGCCTGTGTGGTTGAGGCAGTAATAGCCCAGCCTGTCCTGTCTGCAAGAATCTCTGGTGCCTTATACTTCACCGTAGTAATAAACATTGTTTTTAACAAAGGATTGATCTTATATCCCGAAGCATCAATTATACTAATTGGTAACATATATGCTTTGTTGGGATCCAGGTTTTTGGCGTTATATTTTAAGGAAACCAGGTTGGAAGTTATTGCTCCGCTTGCTATGGTTACATCCAATCCGCTAATGGTGTAAGCACTTTCGGGGAGTTTTATGTATGGGCTAAGGTTTTGACTGGTACGCGCAACATTTACACTATCAAAAGCCTTATCATCTACTTTAAATTTTACGCCAATATTGTTTAACGGCAAACCTACAGCTGCGAAAGATGCGCCAAAATCGTAGGATATAAGTGTATCCTTTGCCGGATAAACGGTTATTTTTTGTGCGTTGGCTTGTCTGGAAACATAAATCAATGCACCTTCTTTTGTATCTGATTTTTCAAGGTACCCCTCTTCTTTCTTACATGCACCCATAACTGTAATAACAGCTATGATACAGGATAATATTTTATATAATTTCATTATAACATCGTTTTAGGTTAGTAGCCCGGAAGCTGAACAATTTGTTTGTTCCTGTCCATTTCATTCTGGCGGTAAGGAAGGAAATAAAATTTACGTTGCCATTGCGCCCTGGTGGTTGCAACAACCCGTTTATAAAAGGTTGGGTCAGACAAAGATGTACCTGCATCCATGTTCATACCATAAAAATCGCCACCTTGCTTAGACCCTGCTTCGTTAGGGATTTTCCAGCGGCGTACATCCCAAAATCTGAGCCCTGACTCATAGCAGAGCTCAATTCGCCTTTCCAGACGGATTTGTTTACGCATTTCTATCTGGCCAAGATCGGCCGGAATTTCGGGTATGCCTGCCCGTGTGCGCACATCATTCAGGTATTTTAGTACATCGGCATGGCCAGGCTGCGATTCATTTAATGCCTCGGCATAACTTAAGTACAATTCGGCCATTCTGATTAACATAGCCGGGCGGGCAGGATTACTTCCGGTACTTAAATTGGTGTTGGGATGGATGTTTTTTCTGGCAGTATATCCTGTTTTTGGATAATCTCTGGCATTTGCTTTTTTGCCCGATGGTGAGGTAGAAAAATAAGTAACATAGGTTTGTCCTGCCGCAGGTATAACTGGTATTACGGCTCCACTAAAGGTTACGTCTACATAAAAACGCGGTTCTCTTCCAACATACATGTTATTTGTGCCGGCAGAATAATAAGGGGTTGCCGTATTGGTAAAGGTTGTTTCGCTATAGGAAGGTGTTTCTTTTATGCCACGACCATCTGCCATCCTGAAATCATCAACAAGTTCCTGAAGCACACCAATACCGTTCCAGCCATTACCTGAAAGGGAGTTTTTCGGCGCAGAATGCTGAGACCAAGAGTATACATTGTTGGCTCTTCTTAGCCAAACACCTTCATCTTTCCAGCCGTCCCAAAACATATCCCTTGTTGAATTAAATCCCTGAAGAAATAAATTGGCATTGGGTTTAATAAATAATTTACGGCCCTGGGCTATATTTAAATCAATGGCTCTTTTCATGGCCTCAGCTGCAGTCTGCCAACGTGCAGGATCATAAGTCTGGTTAAATAGTTGTTTCCCATCAAAGTTCTTCCAGTCGGCAAATTCTGCATTTCCGTTAAACAACGGGCTGGCATGTGCCAGTAAAACCTGCGCTTCAATTGCTGCTGCTACAGGTATTGTAATCCGGCCTACCTGATAATCATCAACGGTGTTGGAGCCTGTAAGGTGTAAGCTTGTCAGGCTGGCTTCTGAAGCACGCATTTCATTCATCACAAACTTTATGCATTCATCCCAGGAGCTTCTTGGAATCTGAAAGTTATCATTAGGTAAACCTGAAACTAAGGGAGCTATGGCCGCGGGCCCTACTTCTTTCATGAGTAACCAGTGGTAATAGGCCCTTAAAAAACGTGCTTCTCCTTTGTATTCTTTGACAATAGATTCGCCATTCTGTTGTTCCAAAAGCTCTTTACACTCATCAACCCTTTCCAGAAAAATGTTAATGTTCCGGATCAATTGATAATACGTTTCGAAACGGGTTGGCGAATTATCGCTGGTAACTGCTCCGGAGTTGATGGTCAGGGCATTGCCCGTTCCCCAGTTGGCATACTCCAGCTCATCACTGATGCCGGCATACTGATAACCATAAGGCTGGTCCCATATATCCTGTATACCTGCGTACAGGCCAAAGAACCAGCGTTCGGTATTGGCCCGGTTCGAAAATACTTTATCTATAGTATTGATATTATCTGGTACAGTATCAAAATATCCCTTTTTACAGCTTGTAGGTATAAAAAGGAACGGTATGAATAGCGCCAGAATTATTCTTTTTGCGAATGTGTTTTTCATAATTAGTTAAAATTAGCACGTAAACCTAAGTTGAAAGTTGAAATGTTTGGATAAGATGCCCCACGGCCATCACCCAGTTCGGGGTCCCAAAATTTCCATTTTGAAAAGGTTAACAGATTGGTGCCATTGGCATAAATCCTTAGTTTTTTGATAGCAACTTTACTCAATGCTTTTATACCAAAAGTATAACCCACTTCGGCACTTTTCAAGCGGATGTAATCTGCACGCTTAACCCACCAGGTACTTGAGTAATAGTTTGTAGTGACATCCTGATTGGTGGATAGACGTGGATAAAACGCATTTGGATTAGGGTTATCTACTGTCCAGCGATCAGTAACCTTGGAGTACATGTTACCGAAAGTAGCCCCCTGAGAGAAAGGCGTTGTGCCGGTACCACCATTGTAACTGAAATCAACCTGTCCTGCTCCCTGGAAAAAAAGTACAAAATCAAAGCCTTTGTAACCTGCGCCAACGTTTAAACCATATAAAATTCTTGGGGTACTGCCGTAACCAATAGCTTGCTGGTCAAACGAAGAAATAATCCCATCTCCATTCAAATCTTTGTAGCGGATGTCGCCAGGGCGTACATCGCCTGCCTGTGTAGGCGCATTATCGATTTCATTCTGGTCTTTAAATAATCCCATGGCTACGTAACCAAAACGCTGCCCGATAGCATGACCGGTACGGTTAAGCCACGAGTATTGCCATGGTGGTAAACCATCAAAAATGTTCTTGTTTTCATTCATATTGAAGGTTCCCCTGAAGGTTACAAATCCATCTCTGAAGCTTTTATTGTAACTTAAAGTCACATCGATACCACGGTTTGCTGTTTTACCCACATTTACGTAAGGAATATTAGCGTTTGTAAAACCCGAAATGTAAGGAATGGTATAGTTTTGAAGTAAGATGTCGTTTCTTTTCTCTTTGAACAACTCAACAATTAATTGAAGATCATCTTTTAAGAAATTGATTTCAACACCGAGGTTGTGCCTGAAACCGGTTTCCCATTGTACTTCACTGCCTATGCGGCTTTCCTGGTAACCTGTATAAGCCCTGTCAGCTCCCGGAATACCAAAAGTGTACGAAAATGCATCGCCTAAGGTAGATAAGAATAAAAAGCGTGAACCGGTATTACTATTACCTGTAAGACCATAGGTATAACGGACTTTCAGATAGGATACGACGTCTTTAACCGGCTCAAAAAACTTTTCATTTGAAGCTACCCAGCCTGCACCCACTGAAGGGAAGAAACCAAAACGTTTGCTGGGAACAAAGTTTTCAGAACCTGAATAACCAAAGTTGGACTCAATAAAGTACTTGTCTTTATAACCGTAATTTACCCGTCCAACCAAACTACGTTGCCTGAAAGGAATAGAGCTGATCAGATCGGACGCATTTCCATCTACATAGTCGGATTGATTGAAAAGCAATAAGCCGGAAACATCATGGTTACCGAATTTTCTCGAATAGTTGAGAGAGGTTTCGGTATAAAATCTTCTGTTACTATTCCTGTCAGCCGAAAAGCCCAATACATCTGAACCCGTCTCAGCAATTCTGGTAATCAGTTTGCCATTTGCATCGCGGCCTGTAGCCAGATAAGATTGCAAGGTTCTTGACCGGGTTAAGCTGCTCCCGTTAACAGCGTCAAAAGCGAACATGGTTGAAAAAGATAAGCCTTTGGTTAGGAAATCAAGTTCCTGGATTACTTTGATATTACTTCTAACAGTATTTGAATAAGTGTTTGAATAGCCATTGGCAACTAGGTAGTAGTAGGGATTGAACGGAACACCTGGGTATTTTGGCCACTGGCCATTTGAATATATTGGAGGTACCACATGTGGTGCCTGCTGTGTAGCATAATCGAAAATTGCATTTACACCAGCTGATGGTGCATTATAATTGGTAATGAATCCGTTAATGCCAAGTTCAAGGTTGGTGCTTTTGGTTACCTTAACACTTACATTACTGTTAAAATTAAACCGGTCAAGCTTTAGGGTCGAATTGAAAGATTGTGCTTCAGCTTGCTTGAACATGCCTTTTTCTGTGTAATAACCGGCCGATACATAATATTTTGCTGCATCTACACCACCGCTTACATTCAGATTTGCTCTGCTGGCACTCGAAAAATCGTTAAACAAATAATCGTACCAGTTTACATTAGGGTATAAATCAGGGTCTTCCCCGCTGGCGTGTTTCGCGATAACAGCCGGATCATATTGTGGTGTTCTTCCTCTGGTTGATAAACTCTCATTATACAAATTCATAAAAGTAGGCGCATCTATAAAATCCGGAAGCTCCGTAAATTTTGAGCGCGAACTGTTTAACTCTACATTGATGTTAGGTTTTCCGATTTTACCTTTTTTGGTATTAATGAGGATTACGCCATTTGCACCTCTAGTACCGTACACGGCGGTAGCTGTTGCATCTTTTAAAATGGTGAAACTTTCTACATCCTCAGGATCAATATTATTGATTGGCCTGTCCGGAACGCCATCTACAACGAGTAATGGCGATTGCGGGCTACTGGCAAAAGTTGCAATACCGCGGATAAAAATATTGGCTCCATCTGCGCCCGGTGCTCCGCCGCGTTGTGTGGATACAACCCCTGCAAGACGTCCGGCCAGCGCGCTTGTTAAATCCCTTACAGGTACCTTTAGTTCTTCGGGTTTAATAGTGGCCTGGGCCCCTACCACACTTACCTTTTTCTGACGTCCAAAACCAATAACGGCGATTTCGTTCAAACTTCCCGATTCAGGCTCCAGTGTAATATCAATATCTACCCTGTTTCGTACAGCTACTTCTGCCCGTTTATACCCAACGTATAAAAATTCAAGTGTGTCAGTCGCTTCTACATCAATAGTATATTTACCATTTAAATTTGTTTGTATGCCATTTTTGGTATGCATTACACGTACCGTAACATTTGGGAGGGGTGCGCCTAATTCATCCTTAACTGTTCCGTTAACTTTATACTTTGCCTGTTCAAGAACGGGCTTAGGTATTGCCGGCCTTTGATCGGGTATTGGCTGTTCTTTTTTTGTGATTACGATTGTTCGCTCATCAATCGTAAATGCCAGCGGCTGGTTCATGAGGCAGGTTTTCATTACCTGATCTAATGAGCTATTGTTAAAATCAGCATCGATGGTACGGCTCGTTTTTAATACTTTCGGAAGATAGAAAACATCATAACCTGTTTGTTTTTCAATCTCTTCAAATATCCGGGCAATACTGACATTTCGTTGTTTAAATGTGAGTCTTTGTGCGTAGCTGACAGCGCTGACCTGCATGATCGTTACAATGAGTAATAACGTCGTTAATTTCATAATTCGCAGGATTTTAGGTATACGGGAATAGAGGCCTAATATTCTTAGGTAAAATTTATACATTTGGTTTGTCTTGTTTTAGGTCAAAAAAATAGTTCGCAAGCTAGTTTTACTCAGGCAAGTCATTTGCTGGAAGTGTTGGTCGCACTTCCAGTTTTTTATTTTAAACTTACCTGAAAAGGTTTTTCTGTTAATGGTAATCTGATTTCTTCATGTTCGGTTTTTAGGGGATTAGTTGATATAATATTTAATTGGTTCTGCTTATTCTACAATGATTTCACGATCTTTTACCGTAAACCTGAATGCCCCGGTTATTGCCATTTTTTTCAATACCTGAGTAATACTTGCATATTTGGAAATCCTGCCGCCCAGTATCTCATTTTTAAGTTCCGGTCGCTTATAAATAACCTGCACATTGTACCATCTGGCCACTTCAAGCATACCTGCCTCGAGTGTTTTATCGGTAAACCTGAAAACTCCATTTTTCCAGTCTACAGCATATCCGGTATTTACTTTTTCAACAGAGATATCATCTCCGGTTACTGTTGCCTGCTCACCGGGCGAAATGATTTTTTGATTCGCTTTATTTTTAATTTTAACACTTCCCTCCAGCAATGTTGTTTTTGCTTGTGATTCATTATCGTATGCATTTACATTAAAATGTGTACCCAATACTTCCACTTCCTGGTTACCGGTTTTAACAATAAAGGGGTGTTTGGTATCTTTTGCGATTTCAAAATATGCTTCCCCAAGCAGTTTAACGGAGCGTTTTCCGGATTGAACCAAAGCAGTACTATAAGAAAGACTGGATGCAGAGTTTAACCAAACCAGGGACCCATCAGGCAAACGAACCTGATAGGTTTCCCCATTGCTGGTAGAGAGCGTATTAATCTGATCAGGACTTGTTGTTCCTTTTATTTCATAAACCAATTGCCCGTTTGTAGTTTTGGTAATGGTTACACCAGCTTCATTTGCAAGTTCGCCATTTACTGCGGCAGATAATTTAATTGTTTTGCCGTTTGCGAGTTTAAGTGTTGCACCTGCTGAGCCTGGTTTAATGTATGCCTTTGTATCGGCCAAACCAGCATTTTGCTTTAAATAAAATAAGCTGGCACCGAATAGCATGATCGCCAGGGCAGCTGCAATTCCTATCCAGAGTTTTGGTTTTCGCCGGGCTTTTGGTAAAGGATAAATATTTTCACTTTGTATTTTTGAGAGCATTTTTTCGCCATCACCAAACAGGAAAACAGCCGGACTAAATTCATTTTCATCAAATTCTTCCCAATAGCTGTTAAGCAATTGTTTAACCTGCTCTTCATTTATGGGATCGGCCATTAGCAATATAAATTCTTCCTTTTCTTCAGTAGAATTTAAGTACTGCAATTGCCGATTGAATAAAAAATTCAATCTCTGGTTTTCAGTCATATTTGGTTACGATTTCTGGCGAATCTTTACTAAAGACGCAGAGAAACAGAAAACGGGATATAAAAAATAAAAAAAAAAATAAAGCCAGGGGGGAAAGGCTCAATTTATGCTCAGAATAATAGAAATGGTTATTGCGGTATGTAGTTTTAGAAATTTAGATACTGATTTGGTTGCCCACTGCTGGTATTTTTTTACAGATTCTATAGATATTCCCATTTCTCCGGCAATTTCTCTGCTTTTTAGCCCTTGCTGGCGCAATTGTAATACTCTTTGTTGAGAAGGAGGCAATTCTGCAATAGCCTTAGTAAGAATATGCTGATATTCCTGATCTAAATTAAAAACTTCTTCACCTTCATTAAGGTTTAATACTTCTTCAGCATATAGCTGGCTATGTTTTTTATGCTTCGCCATTTGGCGAATAGCACTAATGGTATAATTACGCGTTACAATAAAAAGATATGCAGTAAACTTGTCCAGTATAGGTAATGTTGCTCTGTTTTCCCATACTTTCAAAAATACATCCTGTACAATCTCTTCACAGACCTGAACCGATTCGATTAAAGTATAAATGTATTTGATTAAAGGACCGTGGTAGGCACGAAACATTTCGGCAAAGGCAATCCCATCACCCCTTGCGATTTCAAGAAGCAATTCTTTTTCATTTGGAAGAGGTTTAATCGCCATTTTTTAGTTTCACTGTAAGATAAAACTAAGTATTTTTAATTAAGTGCAAAAAATAAATTTAGACTAATAGGGGGATAAGCTGGCGAAAAATACTGGTTCGACTTTCACGGGGATTAGAAATTAGCGAAAATACAGCACTACATTACTGTCCTGCTGCAGCAGTCAAGTTACTCAAATCAACACCTCTAAAGGTACTTGGCGCATCGGGATGCAGGTTTTCCGGATCAAGCAGAAAAGTATCGATACCGAGCTCGAGGCCAAACCTGATTTCCGATTCGGCATCATCGCCAATAATTAAAATATCGTTTTTGTTTAGCTTATGTTTATCAATGAGTTGCTGAAAAGCTTTCTTTTTATTGCTAACCGATACATCAACCACATCAACAGATTCGAAATCGGCTGCAATACCCAGCATTTTTACTTTCGAATTTTGTTGTTTGGTAAAGCCGGCAGTTACAATAAATTTCCGGCCTTTTAAATTCTTGATAAATGGATAATCATCGCTGGGTTTTAAAGGTTGGCTTACTTCCCTGTTCTGTAAATAAGCCAATACGGCAGGCATCGCTTCTTCCCTGAAACCATATTTTTTAGCTACTTTTTGAAAAGGGGTACGCAACATTTCCTGTTTGGCAAGTGCAAAAGCTTCATTACTAATTCCCAGATCCTGTTTTTCTAAAAACCGGTACAATTCGCCCATTAACTGTGTTTCGTTCGGTTTGGTAAAATAAATGGTATTATCTAAATCTATAAAGAATATGCTTTTCATTGTGGATTGGTTTTTGTTTGAAGCCTTGTAGATCAAAAAAATTAAAACACCTTTTCGCTAAATATGTTTAATAAGTAAATCACTAATATCATGAAAAAAGAGACAAAAATTATAGTAGGCGTTTTAGCCGGAGCAGCATTAGGAGCAACCATCGCATTGGCATTATCATCAGATTCGACCAGCGATCTTAAAGGCAAAGTATCAGACTTTTTCGCCGATCTTTTAGATGCCTCAAAAGATAAACTCGCAGGCCTGGCTGGTAAAGCTACAGATGCTGCCGATAAGGTTAAAGATAAAATAGCAGAAATAAATGCTTAAAGAATTGGAAGTGCCGGAAATATCCGGCATTTTTATTCTTGTATAATATTAACCACCACCTAAATGAAAATTGCTTTTCATGGTGCTGCCCGTACTGTTACCGGGAGTAAGCACCTTATTACCCTAAAAAACGATACCCAAATACTATTAGATTGTGGCCTTTTCCAGGGAATGGGGCATGTTACCGATAAACTGAACGACTATTTTGGCTTCGATGCTAAAAAGGTTACTTACATGATCTTGTCGCACGCGCATATCGATCATTGCGGTTTACTGCCCAAACTGGTTGCCGAAGGTTTTAGCGGAAAGATTTTTTGCACTTCCGCTACTATGGACCTCGCCCGTATTTTAATGATGGATTCGGCCAAAATACAGGAGCAGGATGCTGAATTTGCCAATCGCCACCTCCGCCATGGTGAAGAAATGGAAGAAGCCCTTTATACTGAAGATGATGTTGTGCAGACGGTAAGCCAGATGAAAATTGTGGAGTACGAAGAAGATTTCGAAATTGAGCCCGGTATCCGGTTAAAGTTTACAGATGCAGGCCATATTTTAGGTAGTGCGGCAGTGCATTTAACCCTTACTGAAGATGGAAAACCAACGCGGATTACCTTTTCAGGCGACGTGGGCCGCTATGGCGATTTGCTTTTAAAAAGTCCGCAACAATTTGATCAGGCTGATTATATTTTGATGGAATCTACCTATGGCGATTCGCTGCACAAGGATCTCGATCCAATCGAAAACATGCTGCTGGAAATCATTAACAATACCTGCAATATTAAAAAAGGCAAGGTAATTATTCCTGCATTTGCTGTTGGGCGTACGCAAGAGTTGCTTTATGCTTTAAACGGATTGGAGCTAAAGGGTAAATTGCCTGACGTGCCTTATTATGTAGATAGTCCGCTATCCTCAAAAGCGACCGAAATTCTGAAAAACCATCCCGAAGTATATAACAACGGGGTGAAAGAAACACTAAAGATCGATCACGATGTTTTTGCGTTTAAAGGTTTGCGTTTTATCGAAAGCGTTGAGGAATCGAAGGCTTTGAACGAAGATCCAAGGCCATGTGTAATCATTTCTGCCTCTGGTATGGCCGAAGCCGGACGCGTAAAACATCATATTCGCAACAATATTGGCAATGCTAAAAATACCATTTTAATGGTGGGCTATTGCGAGCCAAATTCTCTGGGAGGAAAATTAATTGCAGGACAAAAAGTAGTAGATATTTTTAGAGATAAGTACGAAGTTAAAGCCGAAGTGCGCGCCATAAAATCAATGAGTGCCCATGGCGATTACGAAGATTTGTTACGTTTCTTATCTGCCCAGGACCCTGCAAAAGTGAAGCAATTGTTTTTGGTACATGGAGAATATGAGGTGCAGCAACATTTTGCCACCCGGTTAAAAGATCATGGTTTTAAACATGTAGCTATACCAGAATATCATCAGGTATTTGATATTAATTAATATTGGCTGGTCTGGATTTTAAATCCAGACCTTAGTTAAATCTATATCGCTATTGCAAATCCCGACTAACTTTTATTTAGTCTTTCAGCTTTCCTACCTATCTTTGCCCCATGGATGTTTTTGGTAAAGCACTTACTGATATTTACAGAACCGGCGAAGCCGATATTTTGTGGCTGCATAACTCTTATGGCGAAGCCGAGGAAATGCCTTTAGAATTTTTCTTCAGGGATGATGAAGATATGCCGGTTTTAGAGCTGCAGGCACTGCACATGTGCAGCGGAAAGGTTTTGGATATTGGAGCAGGAGTGGGGAGCCATGCCCTGTTGTTGCAAGCCTTTAATATTGATGTCACTGCTATTGACATTTCGGAAGCTGCGGTAAATATCATGAAAGACCGTGGTGTAAAAAAAGCATTGGTACAGGATATTTTTACTTACCAGGAAAAATTCGATACCATTTTAATGCTGATGAACGGCATTGGCCTTACGGGTACTTTGTCTGGTTTTAAAGATTTCCTGAGTAAAATAAAAAGCTTGCTTAATCCCGGCGGACAGTTAATTTTCGATTCATCGGATATTGCTTACCTGTATGAAGACATGCCGAAGCCTCAAAACCAATACTATGGCGAGGTTTCTTACCAATATGAGTATAAGGGAGAAAAAGGAAACTGGTTTAACTGGATTTACGTGGATGAGGAAACCATTAAATCGATAGCTGTTGAAACGGGTTGGCATTGCGAAATTATTTTTGATGATGGCGAAGATCAGTATTTGGTAAAATTGACGCTGGGGCAATAATTTTAAAGTCATAAAGCCTTTCGCATTGATTAATTGAAATAGCCGTCTGTTACATTTGTTGAAATGAGCAGTACTAAAATTAAATTAAGCGTTTTAGATCAGTCGCCGGTGCGCAAAGGAGTTAGCGCACGCAGGGCAATTGAAGAAACTACCTTGCTGGCACAAGAAACCGAGCGGTTAGGCTACCATCGTTTCTGGGTTTCCGAGCATCACAATACAACCAGTTTAGCCGGATCTACACCCGAGATATTAATTGCCCATCTGGCAAACCATACCAAAACCCTTCGTATTGGTTCGGGAGGTATTATGCTTCCGAATCACAGTGCATTAAAAGTTGCAGAAAGTTTCCGTTTACTCGAGGTGATGCATCCAAACCGCATCGATCTGGGAATGGGCAGAGCTCCAGGCACCGATCGCATCACAGCTTCGATGTTAAATCCGTCAAACAACTGGAGTGAGCAGGATTTTATGGAGCAATTACGTGATTTGCAACATTATCTTCACGATACTTCTGATGGGGGCATCCAGGCGAAGATCAAAGCCATCCCGATTTCGGAAACTGTACCTACACAGTGGCTTTTGAGCAGCAGTGGACAAAGCGCTGTATTTGCCGCACATTTTGGTCTGGGTTTTTCATTCGCCCATTTTATTAATCCACATGGTGGACCACAGGCCGTTCAATATTATCGTGATCATTTTAAACCATCGGTTGATTTGGCAAAGCCGGTTGATAATGTGGCGTTTTTTGTTTTCTGCTCTGAAGATGAAGAAAAAGTAAGGCAGCAGGAAGCTTTGATGAGTTATCGCTTTCTACAATTGGAAAAAGGAGGGGGCTTAACTTCAACCGGCTGGGAAGATATTAAACACCTAACCTATACAGCTGCAGAGCAGGAACGGATAAACGTGAATAAACCCCGCATGATTTATGGTACGCCTGAGGTGATTAAGGCAAGGCTGAGTAAGTTGGCTGCCGATTATGATGTAGACGAATTAATGGCGGTTACCATTACCGAACATTTCGAAGACCGGATCAAATCATATCAGTTACTGGCAGAAATGTTTTTGCAGTAAAATTTAAGGTGTTGTCAGATACTGCTATCTGACAACACTCCTGTAGCTTGTTGGATAAACTAATGCAGATCGTTATAGTTAACGATTTTTACATCCGGGTTTTTAGCTAAAATTTCTTCCATCCACTTGCGGTGCGAAGCACCAACACCAACTACAACACGCCTGGCTTTTTTTGCTCTTGCCTGTTCGATGATGTTTTTACACATGCCTTCATTTCTTAAGGTCCATTGAGCAATCATTGCTTTAACGCTTTCTGTCGGGAAACCTGCGTATCCATAAAAATGCGGTCCACCATAAAAATTCCAGGCTTCGTCCAATACGCCATATTTTGCCGTATTCATTCCGGCATAGGCATCTGCGTTAAAAGCCTTTTCTTCTTCAGGCGTATAGCTTGAATAAGCTTCTATCGCTTTCATAGTTGCTGCTTCAGCCGAACTACTATCAGCTTTAGCTTTTTTAATCAATATTTGAGATAGCGAATCTGTTTTTGCCCAGGCGACGCTCCAGGGTTTATCATAGGTTTGGCAGTCCATATTGTAAATCTGTTCTTGTTTTAACTGATAAATCAGCGGAAAATAGATTTTAACATATTCGCTGCCAGCACGATAAAAACCAAATTTCTTCAGCGAGTCGGTACCTCCGAATATTTTATTGTAAGCGACTTGTTCCTCTTCTCCGAAACTTTTTTTCATATAGTTTTCGAGTACAAAAATCTGATAATCTGCATTGCCACGATCCCAGTTTTTGGCGTAGTTAACAGCCAGGTTCATGCGTGTTTGGTGGTAATAGGGAAATGATGCCAGGGCTTTCTTATCTTTTTTAATCTGTGCCGATAAATTTTTAACGTTTTCGGGATTGCGTTTCTCGATATAATTATGGCCTTTGTCGAACACTTTTCTTGCCCAGTTATCGGCTTCAAGCTTTGCGAAATCGCTTTGGGGCAAATATTCACCAAAAACCATGTCTGGGTTGAAATTCTTCAGTTTATCAATAATTAGCTGAAAATTTTGGGTTGATTTAGAATTGTCGTGGGCCGAACCTACAATTACAATTTCGATCTGGTTTTGGGCATTTGATTTAACAGAAATTCCAATTAAAAGCAATAATGCCAGGCTTAATTTTGTTATAGTTTTCATCTTGAACCGGGTTTGTTTTTGTTGGTTCAAAGATGCTTAGTGTGCGTTAGCTGTGCTATTTAATTATCCCAAAGGCTCATAATATTATCCCAACATAAGAATTTGTCGTGTGAGCACAATTTGCAGTCCATGTAGCCGTAATCGTCATTGCCAGCTTGATCCGATAGCTATCGGATGGCAATCTTAACTTATTTAGTTCCCATTAGCTTTTGATTAAAACCGACAATGAGTTTAAACAAATCGTTGTATTCGGTAAGCGGTAGATTTTCGGCTACATCAAACACATCGTGATAGGCCGCCGGCCCTCCCTGGGTGTAGATAAAAAATGCAGGTACACCACTTTCAGTAAAGAAATAGTGATCGCTGTTAGCGGCCTTTCCACGGGGATTAATTTTACTGATGTAGTGGTACTCATCATTGATTTGATTCAGATCGGCGAAAGCCTTCGGATAAACGCTGGCATTTACCACCGTCATTCCCTTTTCCCCGGTACCTACCAGATCTAAATTAATCAGGAATTTGATCTTGGCTAAGGGCACCAAAGGGTTTTCTACAAAATAGCGCGAGCCCAGTAATCCGGCTTCCTCGGCAGCGAAGCAAATAAAGCCAATGCTGTAAGGTTGCGGGTTTGCAGCGTAATATTTAGCCAGACTCAAGAGCGTGGCCACACCTGCAGCATTGTCGTTTGCACCCGGGAAATAGGTGTCTGCACCCATGCCTCCCAAATGATCGTAATGTGCCGTTATCATTAAAATTGAATCGGGATATTGGGTTCCTTTTACCAAACCACAGACGTTTGCTGCAGTAAAATTTTCGATAAACTGGTTTTCAATATCAACATTAATTTCTTTGGGGGTAGTGCTGATACTTTTTTTGTTTAGCTGAATGGTCGTGGTAGTGGCTACTTCTGTTGCAACAGACCAGGTTAGCTTATCCTTCAATAACAGTTGAAGTTCCTGACCGGCCTGATATTTAGTGCTATCTATTTTTTGCAATACTGCTCGTTCTTTAAGCCCTTTGCTTTCGTTGTTGATGATAAAATCTTTACCAGGAATCAGTTTTTTGCCATTAATTTCGACTAACATCTTACCAGGAAATGTATTTACGGGGAAACTAAAATCTTGTTGAAAACCAGAACCCATGGGTAACAGGCCAATTTTTTTGTAGGATTCTGCGAGGTAAGTGGCAGCTTTTTTCATCCCGTCTTTAGTATAACCTCTGCCCCAAAATTGCTTCGAGGTAAGCGTATTAATTACACTACGGGTATAAGTAGAATCTTGAGCGAAACCTTTAAAAGCAAAGCATAAAAAGAGGAGAAAGCAGAGTTTTTTCATGCCTGAATTTAGTAAAATAAAACAATTCATCAGGTGGATTAAAAATCCACGGTTCATTTAGTATGGATTACAAATCCAGACCAACATTGTGAACAAAAAAATGGCTGATGGTTAACAGACCCCTGCTATTAACCATCAACCATTATACTATAAACAATCTGTTCTACTTGCTTAAGTAAGGTTGTAAAGCTGTTTTTACCTTTTCTTTATTTTGAGCTGCTGTCCACTTTTCTTTAACCGATTGATCTCCCAAACTGAAAAGTGTTTCGTACAATAATTTGCCATTGGCCATGGTTTTTACTTTTAGTGTATCGCCAGATCCGATAACATCAGCCCAAACGTTACGTACATCGGCCCAGTAATTTTGCTGGTTTGTCCACCATTTTTGTGCATAGGCAAAAGTTTTAGGGTCTATTTTGGTAAACTCTTCATAACCTTTTTCAACTGCCAATAATTTATCGCCCTGTGGTGTGCGCACTACTTTTTTATTGTCTTGTTCAAACATCCAGCCTTCCTTGGTGATGGTAATCCGGCTGCCACGTGTTAATACATTATAATCTTTACGTACAGTAGATTCTCTTCTTGGCAGCGGTGAATCGGTTTCGCTCGACCAGGCATCATGACCACCAACGTGGCTCCAGGTTCCGAAACCCTGATAACGTGGGCTATCATCTACCTGATAAACCTTTTGTGTCCATTTACCTTTTACATCGGCTGCCGTGAAACTGCCTTTTTTCCAGGCATTATCTTGTGTATAAAGCATAATGTTCGGATCTTCGTAAGTCCAGTCCTGGCGCCAGTGTTTAATTACTGTAGTATCATCAATGGCCAGCATGTGCTGAATAACGATTCTTTTAGGCTCATCAACAATAATTTCTGCCCACTCTTTTGCGTGGCTGCGGTAAGGCTTGCTGAACTGGTAGTTAGGATCAGGTGCTGTTACTTCTCCATAATTAAAATTCACTTTGTAAAAGCCGGCCAGTGATTTGATTGCTTTTCTATCTTTTTCCAGTTTATCTTCCGGAGCATCAACTTTTGTTTGTGCATTGGCGTTAAGCGTAATCATACCGCTAAGCACCAAAATCAGGTTTAAAAATTTCATGTTATAATAAATTAGAGGTGTGCTTGTTTTTCCGCAACTGCGGGATTTTTCTTCTTTTTCTTTTTGCCCCACCAGATAATAAATCCGGTTATGGGCAGGCTGGCCGCAATAAGACTGGCAAAAAAAGCCATAATTTTTCCAGGGAGGCCTAAAATTGCGCCCACGTGGATGTCGTAATTCATGCCAATTAGTGCTTCGCCGGCATTTTTTTCGGATTGGTTTTTACGGGCCAGCAATTTACCGGTGTACTGATCAAACAGCAGTAGATCAAAATTCCAGTAAGTTTCCGATCCCCTGTACCCAGTAGCATATATGGGAGTTGTTCCACCTTCGGCAGGTGACATGCCAATGCGATCGGCATCTTTGAAAGTTTTTTTAGCGGTTTCAAAAGCTACATCAAAAGGTATGGCGGTAATGGTTTTAGTTGAATCTGATTTGGCTTCAGGTTGTTTAGGCGGTGTAGTGCTTCTAGCAGCCACCACATATACGGTTGATTGAAACCATTGGAAAGCCCAAACCAAACCGGTTAAGGCCAGCATCAGGCAAATAATCATCACATAAAAGCCCAGTACATTATGCATATCGTAATTAACCCGTTTAAATTTAGCCTTCCACTTAATCTTAAAACTCTTGTCGAAATTTGATTTTTTAAGATTTTTGGGCCACCACATAATCATCCCGGAGATTAAAAGAAAGACAAAAATGATGGTAGACCAGCCAATAATTTGCTGCCCGATGGGGTGGTTAATGAGAAAGCTCCAGTGAAGCATTTTAATGATGCCAAAGAACTCATATTTGTGATCGGCTACCAAAGTAACCTTGCCCGTATAAGGGTTAATGAGTACCAGATCGTAATAATCTATCGAATCGAAATACCAAAAGGCTTTAGGATTACCAGCTTTGTAGGTGCCAAATTCCCAGGCCCTGTCTGGTTCGGTATAGCTGGATAGGAAAGTGATTTTTTTCTTACCACCCAGGGCTTTTTCAGCCGTTGCTGTTAAAGTACTTAAAGCAATGGTTTTTCGGTTGGCCGGTACTTCAACAAAAACCTCTTTCCTGTGAATGAACTCCGTAATTTCCTTTTGAAAGGCGAAAATACAACCGGTAATACCCAGGTGAAAAACCACCAAGCCAGAAGCAATGCCCAGCCATAGGTGCAGCCAATCACTAATTCGTCTGAGCCGCGATTTTTTCGTTTTTTTCTGTACCGGTTTTGTTAGCGCCATTAAGCTTTATTTAATAAAGAACCAATTGACGGTTTTAATGTCAATTGGTTAGTAGTGTTTTGATAAAATACCTTAGTTGGCCTGGGTAGTATAGGTAGCCAGGTGCCAGATTTTATCGTAATCTTTTCCGTTTAATTTTCCCGGGGTTTTGTCTTCTGTAAAAGCCTCCAGAAAATAGTTTCCTTTAATGGTAGGGTTGAAAGTGAATTTACCTGCAGCATCTGTCTCTGTTTGCTGTCCTTTTTTATCCGGACCAACAACGGTTAATTTTTGGTTTGCAAACGGAGCTTTGTTGTAAATTACCTGGTGTATTGCTTTTTCTCCAGCCTTTAAAGCGTGCTTATCCGGTCTGATGGTTAAAGCCGCTTCAGCAGGGAAGCTGGTGTTTATTTTCAGGGTACTTACGGCTACATCAGCAAAAGCATAATATTCGATTTTTGCTTTTTCGTAAACGGTTGCTACCTCATGCACCACAGAAAGTTTGTAGGTACCATCCTGATCGGGTGTAAAGCTGGTTTTGTAAAAAAGTACATCAGGTGAGGCGGTTAAAACCTGCGTTTTGCCATTTGGTGCAGTTAAAACGAGTTTAAAATCTTTAAGGTTGCTGAACCATTTGGCAGCCGAATCGGGCTCACCGCTTTCATATTCGCCAAAGAAAACTTTTACTTCCTGGGCCTGGCCTTTTTTGCCAGTGGCAGCGGTTTCTATCCATAATGCATGTGCAAAAGCACCAGAGATGCTAAAGGCCATAAAGAAAAATAATAATGCAATTTTAGTTTTCATGTTTTCGGTTTTTAAATCAGGAGAAATTGATCTGATCCAATTTCTCCTGATGAGGATTAAAATTTATAAGTAATACTGCCGGCGTAGGTTCTTAAGCGTTGCGGATTTTGAGTGGTGTAACCAATCCAGTACTTTTCGTCAGTTAGGTTGTCAACCTTTGCAGAAAATCTGATTCTTTTAAGGTCATAGAATGCTGAGGCATTTAAAACAGTGTACGACGGCAAGGTATAAACACCCATGCTTACGCTGTTTACAATTTTGTTGGCACTGGCGTAATTACCGCCAAATCCGAACCCAAGGCCATTTAAAGCGTTTCCGCTAAAACGATAGCTGATAAAGAAATTAGCTAGGTAAGGCGACATGGCAGTAGCTGGTCTTCTGTTAATTACATCTGCATCAGCTTCAGTATATTTCGAATCGTTATAAGCAAAACCTGCATTAATATTTAAGCCATTAACCGGGTTGGCCATAATATCAACTTCAACACCTTTGCTAAGCTGTGTTCCGTCTTGTATTTGTGCATTTGCCGGATCGTTAGGGTCGGCCCTCAACACATTTTCTACTTTAATGTTGTAGTAACTGATGGTTGAAGACAATTTGCCATTAAAAGCATCTAACTTAACACCACCTTCAATTTGGTTGGCACGTTCCAGTTTGGCAATAGCCGTGGTAAGTGAGCCATTAACCAATGCACGGTAAGCGCCTTTATTGGTAAAGCTGTTTTGGTAATTGGCAAAAATAGAAACCTGGTCTTTGATGGGTTGATAAACCAAACCGAATTTTGGAGAAAATCCTTTCTGTGCATAAGGCTCAACAGGACTGTATTCAACACCGCCTTTATTGTCGAAATAATCGTAACGTAACGCTGCCAAAGCCATTAATTTATCGGTAATATTCAATACATCCGAAATGTAGGCACCATAAATATTTGTTTTAACATTTACGATATATGGAGGTGCCATATTTTGCTGAATATAGCGTTGTGCTACCGTACTGCCATTAAACTGGCTGTAATCGAATCCGGCAACGTTTAGCGGTACAATATCAAACTGGTTAATGCCATTGAAATTGATAGTTGGGCTTTTTCTGAAGAAATCGAATCCAACAACTGTTCTGTTGCGCAGGCTGCCGATGTTAAAATCTGCATTGAAGTTTTGCTGTACGCCATATAACTGGCTTTTTGAACGCTCTGTAGACTGATCGGCCCTTACCAGATAATTGCTTTTGCCTGCATCTGCTGCAATGCCTGTAACTACATTATCTGGCAACAGGTAAAAATACGGTCCATAACCGTTAGAAAAACTGTGACTACTGGTGAAAACCGTACTTGATGTAAAATGATCTGAAAATTTATAATCTGCCTGAGCAAAAAAGTTTGTACTTCTCGAAGTATTTAATAATCCATCGCCGCGGTAAGGTTGGTTATAATCCAGTTTGGTTTCGGCAGGAGATGTAGCACCCAAAGCTGAAGTAGGATAATAAAAGAAGATAGCCTGTTTGCCGGTACCCTGTGTATTAAAGATTTCAGCATCTAGTGATAATGTTAACTTCTTCGTTATTTTAAATAACAAGCTGGGCGCTATGGCGAAACTCTTATCATAACCTGCGCCCTGAAAATCGTTGATGTAATTATAGGCAGCATTTATCCTGAATGCGATATTGCTATCCAGTGGTTTGTTAAAGTCGACACTTACACGGCTAAAATCCGAACTACCCATACCCACACTTACTTCTCCTGCAGTGGTAAAAAATGGTTTTTTGGTTACGCGGTTAATTGCGCCTCCATAAGAAGTTAAAGCACTGCCGAATAAAGTGCCTGAAGGGCCTTTCAATACCTCCAGTTTCTCGAGGTTAACAGCATCAATACCTCCTGTAACCAAACCCGCAACACCATTTCTTAAAGCCGATTGGGCAGTGAATCCACGTACACTGTAATAACTACCTCCGTCTCCACCACGACCGGTAGGTTCCCACATTTTTTGTAATCCGGGGATATTTCTGGTGGCATCATCAACCGAGAAAACCATTTGGTCGGCTAATATGGCTTTATCTACCGTATTGTAAACCTGTGGGTTTTCTAAATTGTTAAGTGGCATTTTAGATACATACTCACTTTTTTTAGTAACATAACGGTTGGTGCGGCCATGGTTAATATTGATTTCGTTCAACTGGTTAGCGTTCTGGCTAATTACAAAGTCAATCATTTTGCTTTCGCCGGCAGCTACGGTAATGGTTTTTTCGAGATTTTGCATCCCCACAGCCGAAACCCTAATGGTATAAGTACCTGGCTTAACCCTGGCAATTTCATATAAACCTTTATCGTTGGTTACGTTACCCAGTCCTTTACCTTTTAGGCCTACAGAAATGTAAGCAGCGGGCTTCCCATCAGCTGTGGTAACGGTACCTTTTATGGTTGCAAATTGTTGTGCAAAAGTAATGGTATGGATTAAGAGCATCACTGCGGTTAATACGAGTAGTCTGGTTTTATTCATTTTATTATTTTAAAGAATGTTGTGCAATGCATTTTTAAGGGAGAGCATGCGTATTAGTCTTTTTTAAAATTTATTTGGATTAATTCTAAAGAGATGCAAAATAACGGTAGAAAATCGGATAATCCAAATTATTTTGAACAATTCTAAATAAGAAAGTGTTAAATTTTGTGGAAGCTGCTTTTTTAACTTTTAGCATTAATTAATCGCCTGAATAAGCATAAATCGTGCTATTCGGATTTAAAGCCAGGTATCAAAACAGCATAAAAACAAAAAACGCCTCGTGTAAAACACAAGACGTTATTTATTAGCAGAGAAATTAAGCTTACTTGATTAGTATAACCTGTAAACTTAAAGGTCTTTCCGTATCGTTTGCTGGTGTTACCAGTCCGCCGCAAATAACATCGTAATGATAGCCCGCTACAAAGGTGGTACTGGCCGAAGTAGTCTTAACAGTTCCTGACGAAGTTTCTTTGGCATCCAGGGTGTAAGTTCCTGCATCTACCGTAGTAAAAGCGCTGGCCGTTTTAAATGCCTTATTGGTAGCTAGTGAGGTAGTAGCGCTGGTTTTGGCCAGATCTAACGCCGGTGCATCGGGCGATAGGTTAATGAAACGTACATAAGCCTTATCGGTAGCGGTGATGCTCAAATCATCAGCAATGGTGTAAATGTCTAATGCTGCGGGTTTATTAATCAGGTAAGTAGAATAATAGGTGTTTACGCCCAGGGTTATAGTTTTGGTGAGCAGGCTTTCGACATTGCTGGCTGTAGTAAATTTTAAACTGTAAGCACCAGGTGTGTAAGAACTATATGAAGCCGAGCCGCCAAAAGGTAAGGCTGCAGAATTAACCATAGTACCATTAAAATAGGCATTATAGGTAGCCGAAGAAGGCGAGGCATTTACCACCCTTAAGTAAGAAATCGTAGTATCTGTCTCCTCCTTTTTGCAGGAAGTTAGTACGGTTAGCACAGCGAAAATAAATAAGGGGAAAAACTTGAGATTAAATGGAGTAAAATTCTTCATCTTTTTGAAATTGGATTTAAATATTAAAGGGTAACCATAAAACGTTAGCCGAAAAGCTTTCGCTACAGGCCTACAAATATTGCTTTTAAAGCCTATTGAAGGATGTTAAATGATGTTAAGCAGATGTTAAAGTTTGCCTGATATTTTTAACAATGTTAATATTGGCAGGCCCGATTTAATCCGATCTGTTTAACAATTGCTTTTTAGTTTTAAATGAATGTGTGCCTTGAGGTAGAATTAAGTCAGATTAGTTTAAAAAAATTAAACTCCAGGCATAAAAAAATGAGGATAATATTGTGTAACTCGATTTTTATTTAAACCTTTGCACCTCAATAGAGTTAAAGCCGTTTTAATACGCAGGAAATGATTAAACAATTTTTACATAAACTTTCTGTTTTCACAGCCCATTTGGTTGCTGGTGAGAGTTTGTTTATTAATCGTTTTCAGCCCGTATTTTATTACCCCACAAGCCGGCAAAATTTTACTCCACGTATTTAGTACTCAACTAAACGTAACGAGGAATTGATCCTCTCTAAAAACCCAATTAACAAGAATACTAATAATTTTTCGTTAGAAAACGAATGGATATTAACGAATTTATAGTGCAGGTTGCACTTCCTGAACATCGTGTATTTGCAGAAGAAATTGTAACCGAGATGGCCGAATCTGCGAAAGCGCGTGGTACGGGTATCGCAAAGCGTTCACCAGAATACATCTCTAACAAGATGCAGGAGGGCAAATCGGTTATTGCTTTCCACAAAGATGGTTCATGGGCAGGATTTTGCTACATCGAAACCTGGAGTCACGGACAATTTGTGGCCAACAGTGGTTTGGTAGTAAGTCCAAAATACCGTAAAGCCGGATTGGCCAAAGCCATTAAAAATGAAATCTTCGGTTTATCGAGAAGGTTGTATCCCAAAGCAAAAATCTTTGGTTTAACAACTGGTTTGGCGGTAATGAAAATAAACTCAGATTTAGGCTACGAACCGGTAACCTACAGCGAACTTACCCAGGATGAAGAGTTTTGGAAAGGCTGCCAGAGTTGCGTAAACTTCGAGATTTTAAAAATGAAGGAACGTAAAAACTGCATGTGCACTGCTATGCTTTACGATCCGGCTGAGAAAAAACACGAAGTAGCCAAGCAATTTGCCGAAGAACTGCAAAAGAAACCCAAATTATACGAGCGCTTTATGCGCATCAAACAACGTTTGGTTGTTAAACCAAAGCCGAAAACCGGCTTAAAAGCCCTTTTATTTTTATTTACCCTTTTATTTAAATAGCATGAAAAAAGTTGTTTTAGCATTTAGCGGAGGATTAGATACCTCATTTTGCTGTATTTACCTGGCAAAAGACCGTGGATTAGAAGTTCACTCGGTGATTGTAAATACTGGTGGTTTCTCAGATGAGGAATTACAGGAAATTGAGAAAAGAGCTTACGCTTTAGGGGTAAAATCGCATGCTGTGGTAGATGAAACAGAAGGTTACTATGACGATTGTATTAAATACCTGATTTTCGGCAACGTATTAAAAAATGCAACCTACCCGCTTTCTGTTAGTGCAGAACGTGTAAGTCAGGCTACTGCAATTGCCAACTATGTAAAGAAAATTGGTGCTGATTATGTGGCACATGGAAGTACAGGTGCGGGTAATGATCAGGTACGTTTCGATATGATTTTTAATATCCTGATTCCAGGTGTTGAAATCATTACGCCAATCAGGGATTTAAAATTATCACGTGAAGCCGAAATTGAGTATTTGGCGGGTCATGGTGTTGAGTATAGTGCCGAAAAAGCAAGATACTCGATCAATAAAGGTTTATGGGGTACCTCAGTAGGTGGTAAAGAAACGTTAACCTCTCACGAAACCCTGCCAGAAAGTGCCTGGCCAACGCAGGTTTCTGAAACCGAACCGCGTAAAATTGAACTTACTTTCGAAAAGGGAGAGCTGGTAGCGCTTGATGGCGAAAAATTGGAGCCGGTAAAAGCAATCCAGAAATTACAGGCTATTGCACAACCTTTCGGTATTGGCCGCGATATCCATGTGGGCGATACCATTATCGGTATTAAAGGCCGTGTAGGTTTCGAGGCTGCGGGTCCGGTAATTATTATCAAAGCGCACCATACTTTAGAAAAACATACTTTAACCAAATGGCAGTTAAGCTGGAAGGAACAATTGTCTTCTTTCTATGGCAACTGGTTACATGAAGGTCAGTTTCACGACCCGATTATGCGGAATATCGAAGCATTCTTAGCTGATACGCAGAAATTTGTGAGCGGTAAAGTTTTTGTTGAGCTATTGCCATATCGTTTCCAGATTATCGGTATTGAATCTAACCACGATTTAATGAGCAATAAATTTGGTAGCTATGGCGAAATGAACAATGCCTGGAGCGGTGAAGATGTAAAAGGTTTCTCTAAAATCTTCGGTAATCAGGTAATGATCTGGCATAAAGTAAACGGCGAAGAAGCATAGTTTAAAAGGTATAAGGTAAATGGCATAAGGTTTAAGGTCAGCTTCTGCGCCTTAAACCCTAAACCTTACGCCCTACACCATTTTTCAACCCTAAACGACAGAACTGATTGTGAGTAATATAGAAATCAAACGAATAGGATTAACAGAAGGTCATCTGGTAGCTGGCCTGTTTAACCAATATCGTATATTCTATAATCAGTTTTCGGATATCGGGATGGCCAAAGCCTTTATTGATGAGCGTTTGCAGCAAAACGAATCGATCATTTTTGTAGCCATTGATACCGACAATCAGCAAGCAATAGGTTTTACGCAGCTATATCCGAAATATTCATCGGTAAGATTAAGTAAAAACTGGATCTTAAACGATCTGTATGTTGATGCCGATTGCCGAAAACAAGGTATAGGCGAAAAGCTGATTAAAACCGCCATGGAGTTTGCCAAAACTACAGGAGCTACATTTGTACAACTGGAAACAGCCGTAGATAATTATACCGCACAGCATTTGTATGAAAGTATAGGCTTTGTGAAACAGGCAAACGACGAAAATTTTTTTCTTTATAAAATAGTACTAAACTCATAGCGATGAATAAAATTAAAGCAGGGATAATTGGTGGGGCAGGTTATACTGGCGGCGAAATGCTGCGCATTTTAGTTAACCACCCAAATGTTGAAATTGCTTTTGTTAACAGCACCAGTAATGCTGGAAACCTGATTTCTGATGTGCATACGGATTTAATTGGCGATACCGATTTACGCTTTGTAAACGATATCCCTCAGGATATTGATGTGCTTTTTCTTTGTGTTGGCCACGGTGATGCAAAGAAGTTTTTAGCTGCTAATTCCATTAACGATAACATCAGGATTATTGATTTATCGCAGGACTTCAGACTGGCTCAAAATGCACAGCTTTTAAACCGTAAATTCGTTTACGGACTTCCGGAATTGAACCGCGATAAAATTAAATCGACAAGCAATATTGCCAATCCAGGCTGTTTCGCAACTTGTATTCAGCTGGGGTTATTGCCTTTAGCTGCTAAAGGTTTAATTAAACAAGAGGTGCACATTAATGCTACTACAGGTTCAACAGGGGCAGGACAGAGCTTAGCTACGACCTCACATTTTAGCTGGAGAAACAACAATCTTTCTATTTACAAGGCTTTTGAACACCAGCACCTGAACGAAATCAGTGAAAGTTTGTTGCAGTTACAACCCTCGCTTACTGACACCTTGAATTTCATCCCGCAACGTGGTGCCTTTACCCGTGGTATTTTGGCGGCAATGTACATGGAGAGCGATCTTACTTTGGAAGAAGCGCAAGCTATTTACGAAGATTATTACAGCGCACATCCTTTTACACATGTAAGCCGGAAAAACATTGATTTAAAGCAGGTGGTAAATACCAATAAAGCATTGGTACACATCGAGAAACATGGCAACAAACTGTTTGTCATCAGTATTATCGATAACCTGTTAAAAGGCGCCAGCGGTCAGGCTGTTCAGAACATGAACTTAATGTTTGGATTGGATGAAACCGCAGGCTTAAAATTGAAGGCAGCCAACTTTTAGACGAAAGCGGAAAGACCAAAGACCAAAGCCTGAATAGCTAAAACATATGAGAGATTATCAAAAGTTAGATGTTTGGAAAAAATCACATTTGATGGTTTTATATGTTTACAAGGCTATTTTGCCTGATTTTCCGGCTCATGAAAAATATGATTTGCAAAGCCAGGTGAAACGGGCAGCTTATTCTGTTCCGCTAAACATTGTTGAAGGAGCCAGTAGGCGCACTGAGAAGGATTTTGCCCACTTTCTTGACAATGCTTTGGGCTCGGTTCAGGAGTTGGAATACGCTTGTTTTCTGGCAAAGGATTTAGAATACCTTGAAGAAAATAAGTATTTAGAAATATATAAAATGACAGGTGAAGTTAAAGCAATGTTAATTGGCTTAATAAAACACCTAAGACCTTAACAGGATTGAATGCTATTGAATTGAGCTAACTGCTATTTTAAAAAATGATAGGAAGCTTTGGTCTTTAGTCTTTAGTCTTTAACCTTAACAAGATGAACTTATTCGACGTTTACCCACTTAACGATATAGAAATTACCAAAGCAGCTGGCAGCAATGTTTGGGATGCTAACGGACAACAATATTTAGATTTATACGGCGGACATGCCGTAATTTCAATTGGTCATACCAATCCGCATTATGTAGGCCGTTTAACCGATCAGTTAAACAAGGTTGGCTTTTATTCTAATTCTGTTAAAATTCCTTTGCAGGTACAACTGGCTGAAAAGCTGGGCGAAGTATCAGGCAAAAAAGATTTTCAGTTATTTTTATGTAATTCTGGTGCCGAAGCAAACGAAAATGCACTTAAACTGGCTTCGTTTTACAATGGGAGAAAAAAGGTGATTGCTTTTACCGGCGCTTTTCACGGACGTACCTCTTTAGCAGTTGCCGTAACCGATAACCCCAAAATTGTAGCTCCTGTTAACCAAACTGAAAATGTTATCTTTTTGCCACACAACAACGAAGTGGCTTTAGAAGAGACTTTTAAAGCACAAGGCAACGAAATTTGTGCGGTAATTATTGAAGGCATACAAGGCGTTGGTGGAATTAAAGAAGCTTCGAAAAGTTTCCTTCAAAAAATCCGTTCGTTGTGCGATGAGTATAATGCCGTTTACATTGCCGATTCAGTACAATGTGGTTACGGCCGTACAGGTTTATTTTACTCGCACGATTGGGCCGGAGTAGAAGCCGATGTGTATACTATGGCAAAAGGCATGGGCAACGGATTTCCGGTAGCTGGAATTGCTATTGCTCCTAAATTTAAACCTTGGCATGGCGAATTGGGTACAACCTTTGGCGGTAACCACCTGGCTTGCGCTGCAGCATTAGCCGTACTGGAAGTGATGGAGCAGGATAATCTGATGAAAAATGCCGAAGAGGTTGGAAACTATTTAATTGCTGAATTAAAGAAATTTGAACAGGTAAAAGAAGTTCGTGGCCGTGGTCTAATGATTGGTATTGAATTGCCTGAGGAACTGGCGCATGTTAAAAAAGAATTATTATTTAAACATTTCATCTTCACCGGTGAGGCAAAACCAAATGTAATCCGTTTATTGCCAGCATTAAATTTAACTAAATCGCACGCTGATGAGTTTTTGGAAGCGTTTACAAAAGCGGTGAAAGGTGTAGGGCATAAGGCTTAAGGTAATGAGAGACTACAAAAAGCTTGATGTTTGGAAAAAATCTCATGAACTAAATATGTTCATTAAAAAGAGATAGCAACAAAGTTTCCAAAAGAAGAAAGGTTTGAATTAACGTCTCAACTTACACGAGCTTCATTATCTGTACCTTTAAATATTGTAGAGGGATGCGGCAGGTTTACCGACAAAGATTTTGCACATTTTCTCGATACGGCTTTGGGCTCAATAAATGAAATAGATTATTGTTGTTTATGTGCTTCAGAATTGAAATACATAAGCGAATAAGATTATAAAAAAGTAAACAAATCAATTAATGAAGTTAGGGCTATGCTAATTTCATTTTTGAAATTTTTAAGAGCAGGTGGAGGGGAAAAACCTTAAACCCTATACCTCAAACCTTAGACCTTATTATGAAACTTTTCACTTCCGTACACGATGTTCGAAACATCAAGCAATTTGTAACTGATGCATTGGCATTGAAGGCTAACCCTTATGCACATCAGGATTTAGGTAAGAACAAAACCCTGGGTTTGGTTTTTATGAACCCAAGCTTACGTACCCGTTTAAGCACGCAAAAAGCCGCATTAAATTTAGGTATGAATGTGATGGTGATGAACCTGGATAAAGAAGGCTGGGCGTTAGAAACCCAGGACGGAGTTGTTATGAATGGCTCTACAGTTGAGCATATTCGCGAAGCTGCCGCGGTTATGGGCCAATATTGCGATATTTTGGGCTTGCGGTCATTTCCAAAATTAAACAACCGTGAGGAAGATTACAGTGAAGATTTTTTTAACAAGTTTGTAAAATACTGCGCAGTACCGGTAGTAAGTCTGGAGAGTGCAACACGCCACCCTTTGCAGAGTTTTGCCGATATCATAACCATTCACGAAACCTGGACCAAGAAACCTGATGGCACAAAACCTAAAGTAGTTTTGGCCTGGGCACCGCACGTAAAAGCTTTACCGCAGGCCGTTCCAAATTCCTTTGCCGAATGGATGTGCAAAGCACAGGAAGAGGGTATGATTGATTTTACAATTGCCCAGCCGGAAGGTTATGAGCTGGCTGAAGATTTTACACCAGGTGCTAAAATTGAATATAATTTGGAAGAAGCCCTGGTTGGTGCCGATTATGTATATGTGAAAAACTGGAGCAGCTACAAAGAATATGGTAAGGTACTAACTTACCCTGATGGCTGGATGATGAATAACGAAAAGTTAAAAATTACCAACGATGCAAAGGTTATGCATTGCCTACCGGTTCGCCGCGATCTGGAATTATCTTCAGAGATTTTGGATGGTCCAAATTCATTGGTAATCCACGAAGCAGGGAACCGTTTATGGGCCGCACAAGCTGTAATTAAAGCGGTACTGGAAGAATTGAAATAATAATTTTGCCCAAATTTAATCACAGATAAAAAGGATGAATACAGATACTTTTTATAATTTAAATCTGTGTTTATCTGTGCACATCTGTGGTTAACTAATAAATAGAAATGAACCAACTCACTATTATAAAAATTGGCGGAAACGTAATTGATAATTCTGAAAACCTGCACCGGTTTTTATTGGATTTTACGGCTTTACCTGGCGATAAAATTCTGGTGCATGGCGGAGGCAAAATTGCAACCGAACTGGGCGAAAGCTTAGGTATTGAAGCGAAAATGGTTGAAGGCCGCCGGATTACTGATATTGAAACTTTGCGGATTGTAACGATGGTTTATGCTGGTTTAATCAATAAAAATATGGTTGCCCAATTGCAGGCTAAAGGTAGTAACGCCATTGGTTTAACTGGTGCCGATGGAAATGTAATTCAGGCCAAAAAACGTCCGGTTAAAGAAATTGATTATGGTTTTGTTGGCGATCTGGATGAAAACTCCGTTTCAGCAACCACATTAGATAACTTATTGAAAGCTGGACTGGTACCTGTTTTATGTGCCATTACGCATGATGGTGAAACGCAATTGCTAAATACCAATGCCGATACTATTGCCTCATCGGTAGCGGTGGCTATGGCAGGCTTGTACGAAACCCGTTTGGTATATTGCTTTGAGAAAAAGGGCGTGCTGAGAGATGTAAATGACGATGGCTCTGTAGTGAGAGAAATTAAAGCAGATGAATTTGATGGCTTAAAGGCTGATGGAACGGTAGCTGGTGGAATGATCCCGAAATTGCATAACGCTTTCGAAGCCATTAAAAAAGGGGTTTCGGCAGTATATATTGGGAAGGCTGATGAGCTGGTAGAGTTGGCTACCGGTACTTTTGGTACCAAAATGCTGAAGTACGGCAGAAAGCTTAAAGGTTGAGGGGGGAGAAGGCGGAAGGTTAAAAGGTAGAGGGCGAAAGGTTTTGATATTGCAAGGAAAAAGGAGCCGAAGAATTACTGTTTTTGCCCAATAAACCTGATAGTAGCGGGCATTCCGATTCATCGGGATAAAGCGGATAGCAGGACTGCATATGAATAGAAGTACTGAAACTGATTTTCAGAAATAAACAGCAATCGGAGAAATCACATGATCTGTGAAATGAATCCGAAGGAAATAATAAACGAACCACAAATGAAAAAAATTGCCATTATCGGTAGCGGAAACATTGGTCTTTCTTTAGCCAAAGGATTGGTTAAAGCCAATTATACTACTACTAAAAACATCACCTTAACCCGGCGAAACACGGCCAACCTCTATAAATTTGCGCAGGAACGCTACAAAGTTACAGCCAATAATGCTGAAGCGGCTGCAGAAGCCGATGTAATTATTTTAGCGGTACTACCTCAACAGCTGAATTTGGTTTTGGATGAAATCCAACCCGCCATTAATCCTGCCAAACATTTGGTAATTTCCGTAATCTCGGGCGTAAGCTGTGCCGCGGTTCGCGAAAAATTGGATAGTGATGTTCAGATAATCAGGGCAATGCCCAATACCGCCATTGCGATAGGCCAATCGATGACCTGTATTGCGAGCGACAATGCTTCGCCGCAAAACATGGAAGATGTTACCCGCATGTTCGAAACTGTAGGTTCGGTGGTTAAAATCAATGAAGATTTGATGACTTCGGCTACTGCGCTTTGCGCCTGTGGTATTGCTTTCTTTTTAAGAGGGATCAGAGCTGCATCGCAAGGTGGTGTAGAAATTGGTTTCCATGCAGATGAAGCACTGAAAATGGCTGTGCAAACTGCAAAAGGTGCGGCCGATTTACTTTTATTACACGGAACACACCCGGAATCAGAAATAGATAAGGTAACTTCGCCGAAAGGTTGCACCATTGCCGGCTTAAATGAAATGGAACACAATGGTTTTAGCTCATCGCTAATAAAAGGTATTAAACTTTCAGCCCTAAAAGCTGGGAATTTGTACACAAAGGAAGGTTAAAGGTATAAGGTGTAGGGTCTGAACTCTACTCGATACTTGATACTAACTACTTGATACTATGTTACTAGAAAATATACAAAAAGAAAGCCTGGACTTATTGAGGCAATTGATCCGCATCCAGTCTTTTAGTAAAGAAGAAGACAGGACCGCGAATTTAATTGCTCAGTTTCTGGAAGAGAGAGGGATTAAGACCCAGCGTAAAATGAATAATGTTTGGGCATATAACAAGCATTTTGATGCCAATAAGCCAACCTTATTGTTGAACTCACATCACGATACGGTTAAGCCAAATTCTGGTTATACCCGCGATCCGTACGATGCGGCAATTGAGGGCGATAAATTATTTGGCCTGGGTAGTAACGATGCAGGTGGCTGTCTGGTTTCGTTAATCGGAACATTTTTGTACTACTACGAGCAGGAAAATTTAAAATATAACATCTGCTTGGCAGCCACTGCTGAGGAGGAAATTTCGGGGAATAACGGTTTAGAACTGGTGCTACCTGATTTAGGTGAGCTAGAATTTGGTATTGTAGGTGAACCTACTGAAATGAATTTAGCAATTGCTGAGCGTGGTTTGTTGGTGTTAGATTGTGTATCGCACGGTAAAGCAGGACATGCTGCCCGCGAAGAAGGAGAGAATGCCATTTACAAAGCATTAAAAGATATAGAGTGGTTCAGAAACTACCAGTTCCCTAAAGTTTCGGAAGTTTTTGGCCCCTTGAAAATGACGGTAACGATAATCAATGCAGGTTCGCAGCATAATGTGGTGCCTGCCAATTGTACTTTTACCGTTGATGTACGCGTAACAGATGCATATACCAACGAAGAGGTATTGGAAATTATCCGTGCAAATGTGGATTGTGATGTTACGCCACGCTCTATCCGTTTAAAACCTTCGTCTATCGATAAAAACCATCCGGTTGTGCAGGCAGGTGTAGCCTTGGGAAGAACGACTTATGGCTCGCCAACTACTTCAGATCAGGCATTGCTGGATATTCCTTCAGTAAAAGTTGGTCCGGGTTTTTCTGGCCGTTCGCACATGGCCGATGAGTTTTTATACGTGCGTGAGGTTGCGGAAGGGGTTGCAGGATACGTTAATATGTTAAAGCCGGTTGTTGTAGGATAGCTAAAATAAATTCCTTTAAATAATGTTTATCTTTGGGTTATGAACACCTATGCTAATTTTATCGAGATTAATGCCGATAAACGATTCGGCCGGCCCTGTATAATTGGAACTAGAATTGCAGTTTATGATGTTTTAAACTGGTTTGCGAACGGAATGACCCTGGAACAGATTTTGGAAGATTTTGATGAGTTGACCGAGGCACAGATTTTAGCTTGTTTGGCTTATGCTGCCGATCGGGAACATAAAATAAGGGTGGCCTAGTGAAATTACTATTTGATCAGAATATCTCTTTCCGGATTATTAAGCTTATTCAGCAGGCTTTCCCACAGAGTGAGCAAATCAGGAAATTAAATCTGGAGAATAAATCAGATAAAGAGATCTGGGCATTTGCTGGTCAAAATGGTTTTACAGTGGTTACTTTTGATGCCGATTTTTATGAATTTTCTAATTTATATGGGCATCCACCGAAAATAATCTGGCTCAGAACGCGCAACAATACAACCCTCTCGGTATCACAGATACTTTTAGCAAAAAAAGAATTAATAGAAGAATTTATAAAGCAGGAAGAATTCTCCTGTTTAGAAATTCAATAAAATGCTTAGCGTGCTTTGCGAAAAGCCTGGCGCCCTTTGCGGTTAAATAAATTAAAATGAAGATTTGGCAAAAAAATATTGATGTAAATCAGTTTGTAGAAAATTTTACTGTAGGTAAAGACCGTGAACTCGATCTGCAAATGGCGAAATTTGATGTGCTGGGCTCACTGGCTCACACCGAAATGTTGGAAACCATTAATTTGCTGACTGCTGATGAGTTAAAAACCGTTCAGCAGGAACTTAAAAATATTTACGCCGAAATTGAGGCCGGTAACTTTACCATCGAAGATACAGTTGAAGATGTGCACTCGCAAGTAGAGTGGTTGCTAACACAACGTATTGGTGAGGCGGGTAAGAAAATCCACAGTGGTCGTTCACGTAATGACCAGGTTTTGGTTGATTTAAAACTGTTTTTCCGTGCCTGCATTGAAGATATGGTTAATCAGACTTCTACTTTATTTAATCAGTTAATTGAACTGAGCAATACCCATAAAGATAAATTATTGCCAGGTTATACGCATTTGCAAATTGCGATGCCTTCATCGTTTGGTTTGTGGTTTGGTGCTTATGCAGAAAGCCTTGCCGATGATATGGAACTGATGTTGGCCGCCTGGAAAATTACGAATAAAAACCCACTGGGTTCTGCAGCTGGTTATGGTTCATCATTCCCCTTGAACAGAACTTTAACCACTCAACTACTGGGATTTGAAAGCTTAAACTATAATGTGGTTTATGCGCAAATGGGCCGTGGTAAAACAGAAAGAATTTTGGCGCAGGCCATGAGTGCTGTTGCAGCTACTCTGGCTAAAATGGCCATGGATGTTTGCCTTTTCATTAACCAGAATTTCGGTTTTATCAGCTTTCCACCCGAACTGACTACAGGTTCGAGCATTATGCCACATAAAAAGAATCCCGATGTTTTTGAGCTGATCCGTTCGCGTTGTAATAAGGTTCAGGCTTTGCCAAATGAAATTGCCATGATGATTACCAATTTACCTTCAGGCTATCACCGCGATTTACAATTGTTAAAGGAAAATCTTTTCCCGGCAATTACTTCGCTTAATGAGTGCCTGGAAATTGCCACCTTTATGTTCCAGAACATTACCATAAAGGATGATATTTTGAAAGATAAAAAGTACGATTACCTGTTTAGTGTTGAAGTGGTTAATGAACTGGCCCTACAAGGTGTTCCGTTTAGAGAAGCTTACAAAATTGTTGGTGAGCAGATTGAAAGTGGTACTTTTGCACCATCGAACCAAATCCACCATACCCACGAAGGGAGTATAGGTAATCTTTGCAACGAGCAGATTGATGCATCAATGAAAGCTGTATTGGCACAGTTTGGCTTCGAAAAAGTGAATAAAGCAATAGCAGATTTGGTTAAATAAATTTGACTAAATCTCAGAATGTGAAATCTTACAAAAGATAATTTAAAGAAATGAAATTGTACCTAGTTACCTTCGCCTTTTTGTTCGCTGTAAATATTGCTAATGCACAAAAAAAGCCTAGTCGCCTGGAAAAACCTAATCCGATATCTAAAGCTTCATTTAATGGCAATACTTGTGATATTCTGGTTGCGCAACTTGTTGACCCAAAAGATTTTAAAGCAGTAGGTTTGTCTGGCATAAACGCTGCGGACATGTTAAAGCCAAAGATAGATAAATCGGTAGGTATTGATGTTTCTTTGAAAGAAGATGCAGAGGTAATGAATTTAACAACCTTCTTTAAATATTATGAGGTTCCTGTTGAAAATCAAGGACTAATTAAAGTTAATAGCAGTGCGTTAAAAATCATGGAGAATTTCTTAGCAAGCAAAACAATGATAAGAAAGGTAGAATTGGGTAAGGATGAGACAGGTAAACTTTTTGCGAATATTATCACGCTGAATAACAAGAAGAAATAAGACCTACGTAGCGAATAAAAAAATATATATGAAAGTTTCAGTAATAGCCAACTCATTAATTGGCTCAGAAATCATAAAAATTGGTAACGAAGTTAATGAAATGAAGCGCAAAGGCGCATCGATTGCTAACCTTACTATCGGCGATTTCGATTCGAATATTTATCCAATCCCTGCTGAGTTAAAAGCTGGAATTGTGGAAGCCTACAATGCCAACCAAACCAATTATCCACCTGCTGATGGTGTTTTGCCTTTACGTGAAACCGTTTCAGAATTGTTAAAAGACAGATTTGGTCTGGAATACAATACCAACAGTATTTTGGTTTCGGGAGGTTCGCGTCCGTTAATTTATGCTACCTTTCTGGCACTAATTGATCCGGGCGATACTGTAGTGTTTCCGGCTCCATCATGGAACAATAACCACTATTGTCATTTAACATCAGCAAAGGCCATTGCAGTTGAAACCGATGCAGCGCATAATTTTATGCCTACTGCGGCACAATTAAAACCGCATTTAAAAGGTGCTACTTTACTGGCGCTGTGTTCGCCACTAAACCCTACCGGTACCATGTTCGATGCCGATGCTTTAGCTGAGATTTGTGATGCTGTGCTGGAAGAAAATGCAACCAGAGGAGCTGATGAAAAACCACTTTACCTGATGTACGATCAGATTTATTCGCTTTTAACTTTTGATAAAGTGCATGTAAATCCGGTTTCTTTACGTCCGGCTATGCGCGAGTTTACCATTTTTGTAGATGGTAGCTCTAAATGTTTAGCTGCAACTGGTGTACGTGTAGGTTGGGGATTTGGTCCGGAAGATATTGTAAACCGGATGAAAGCACTTGTTGGCCACATGGGTGCCTGGGCGCCAAAAGCAGAGCAAGTTGCCATGTCTAACTATTTTAACGACAAGCCGCAGGTTGATGCGTTCTTAACCAGCTTTAAGGCCCAGATACAAGATAGCTTAAACGCGCTTTATAATGGTTTTAACGCTTTAAAGGCCGAAGGATTTAATGTTGATGCGGTAGAGCCAATGGGGGCCATTTACCTCACCATTAAAATTGATTATATCGGAAAAACAACTGAAGATGGTCAGCTTTTAAAAGATAGTGCCGATGTTAACTTCTATTTAATTAAAGAAGCTGGAGCAGCTTTGGTGCCATTCTCTGCATTCGGAAACGAACACAGTATGCCTTGGTTCCGGGCATCGGTAGGTGCTTGTACCTTGCAAGATATTAAAGACATGTTACCGAGAATTAAAACAGCTTTAAGTAAGTTGAAATAGATAACCATTTATAAATATAAAACCCCTCTTCAATTTTGCAGTGCCCCCAAAAAGTTAGACACTTTATGGGGGCATTTTTATGAGTAGACAAGTTAAGCACAGCTTAGAATTTAAATTGACTATCGTCAATCAGGTATTAAAAAGAAATAAATCTCTGTCGAGCATCTCAAGAGAAAATGGTCTTGAACAGCGTATGATCCGTCAG
>NZ_JSYN01000031.1 GCF_000812965.1 Pedobacter kyungheensis | reverse complement strand
TCTTGATACATGTGTTCTGCAAAGGGGAAGAGACCCTGAAATAAATTCAGGGTGGCGTTCGGGTGTTAGATGTTTAGGGTGACGGTCTAGGGAGCAGGATGTTTAGGTGGTGATGCCAGGAGCGGGATTAATGGGGTGATCGTCATGCTGAACTTGTTTCAGCATCTCATGTTTTAAAGTAAGCCTCCTTGAAAGATGAAATCTGTAAGAGCCAAGAGACCCTGAAATAAATTCAGGGTGACGTTCTAGGGAGGGTGACGCCCGGAGGGGATTAATGAGGTAATCATCCTGCTGATCCTATAGCTATCGGATTTGTTTCAGCATCTCTTTAAGTGCGTAATCTATTCCAAATTCAAAAACAAATCATCCCAGTTGGGATTATGTTCATTAATTAAATTTATTTTCCATTGCCGCTTCCAGTTTTTGAGTTGTTTTTCTTTTGCAATGGCCTCTTCTATTTCAAAAAACTGTTCGTAATAAATTAGTTTATAGCAGTTGTATTTAGCAGTAAAAGAATTTGGATACTTCTTTTCGCGATGTTCTATAATTCTAAAATACAGCTCTGATGTAACTCCGATATAAAGTACGGTATGGTTTAGGTTAGTAAGGATATAAACGCAGCCACCTCTTTCCATATTTCATAAATTATCAAATGAATATACTAAATATTACCTCTTCGTAATCGTCATGCTGAACTTGTTTCAGCATCTCTTGTGGTAAGAGAGAATCGTCTTGATACAGGTATTCTGCAAGGGCGAAGAGACCCTGAAACAAGTTCAGGGTGACGGCCTAGGGAGGATTAATGAGATGATCGTCCTGCTAATCCGATAGCTATCGGATTTGTTTCAGCATCTCTGAAAGTAACAGAGATCATTTATATTATCTGCAAGGGTTAAGAGACCCTGAAATAAATTCAGGGTGACGGTCTCTTTATTGTTTGCCTCCTTAGGTTTTAATTGTTTAGCATGGGTTTAAAGCGATTGTCTCTGTTCCGCAGGTCCAAGCCTCCTTCGTAAACCGATTTTAAGTTAATCAGATAAAAACTCCAGCCATTGTGGCAACCCAAACGGATGTTTCGTTTCGAAGCTTCGTCGGTAGGGATGTGCTTTTGTGTAAGTTCTACTATCGTGTACTCGAATTCAGTGCGGAGGTTAATTTCAACCAGGCAATCTCCGGCAAAAGTAAACTGGAAATAATCGCTGCCATTGGCTTCGGTTATCGTACCCCTTTCAATATCATCGTACAGATACCAGATCCATTTATACTTATCCCCCTTAAGTGCGTTTTGTGTTTTGTTTAAAATTAGTCCGTTTTCATCAGCAAATTCGGCATCGGCCAAAAACCATTTTTCAATTTCACTCGCCGTTGTCCAGGCGTTGTAAATATCTTCAAGTTTGGCTTTAATGGCTACTTTTAAAGTAAATCTGGTCCAATCGAAATTTTCCATGGTATTTTATTAATCAAATACTAAGCAAACAGGTGCACCCACCTCAATTCTTTTACCGCTATCGGTTAATTTTCCTGATTTTTTATCTCGTTTAAAAATAACTACGTTATTGGTGTACTGATGGCCAACCAATAAGAAGTTTCCGCTTGGATCAATGCTAAAGTTCCGTGGGCCTTTACCTAAAGTACTTATAGTTTCAACGTGTTTTAACTTTCCGTTAGGCAAAACTGAGAAAGTGGAAATCGTGTTCGCATCACCCCGGTTGGTTTCGTATAAAAATTTTCCATCAGCAGATACATGAATGTCTGCAGCATCAACACGGCCGGCGAAATCTTTTGGCGTTGTGCCAATTTCGTCGATTTTGGTTAGCGTGCCGTTGGTATAAGCGAATACAGTGACAGATCCGCTAAATTCGTGCGCTAAATAGGCAAATTTCCCATTCGGACTAAAAGTAATGTGTCTTGGTCCGGTGCCCGCATTCGTTTTAAATACCGATTTCTGGGTTAATGTTTTGTCTTTGCCCGTTGCATTATACGAGTATAGGTAAGTTTGGTCTTCGCCTAGATCGTTAACAATTAAATATTTGTGATCAGGTGTAAACAAGGTCATGTGTACGTGGGCGCTCTGTTGTCTGCCTTTCGGATCAATGCTTTTTCCGGTATGTTTAATTGCCTGCGTAGCTTCAGTTAAAGAGCCGTCAGCATTGCGCGAAAATACAGCCAGGCTACCACCCGAATAATTGGCTACAATTACATTTTTAGCATCAGCAGTAATATAGCAGGGATCGGCACCCTGGCTATTTACTTTATTGATGAAAGTGAGTATTCCAGTTGTCGCATCATACTTAAAAGCGCTTACAGTACTGGTATTTCCGGTTTCGTTAACCGCGTAAGCATATTTTCTGTCGGGCGAAATGGCCAGGTAGCTTGGATTAGCAGTTGCTTTGGTAATGTGTTTTAAGCTTACATCAGCCGTTGAAGTATTAAAGTTATAGGTGTAAATGCCTTCGCTTTTGCCTGGAGCAGTGTAGGTGCCCACAATAAGATTATAGTTACTTTTTTGCGCCAGCGCAGCTGTTGATAGTACCGACATTAACAATATTGAAAAATACTTCTTCATAGAAAGATGATCTTGTTTTTAACAAATATGGGAAAAAAATATAAATCGGCTTAGTTTATCACAATTGATTCCTTTTGAATAACGGGGATGGTTGAGGTTTACCTTTAATGCTGCTTAATTGTGGCGATACAATCGCCTTTCTCTTGCATCCTCGTTGCAAACGAGGACGATATGGCGCAAAAAAAAAGGCAATCTTACGATTGCCCTGAGTATTATTTTATTAAGTGTTTAATCTGGATCAATTCGTGATCTTCCAGATAACGCCATCTGCCACGTGGCAAATCTTTTTTAGTTAAATTACCATAAACTACACGGTCTAATTTTTCTACACTGTAACCTAAGTGTTCGAAAATACGACGTACAATGCGGTTTTTGCCGCTGTGGATTTGAATGCCAATTTCTTTTTTAGTGCCACCAGCAACGTAAGAAATGTTATCGGGTTTAATTAAGCCATCTTCCAGCTCTAAACCGAAAGCAATTTTGTTTAAATCGCCCTGCGATAAAGCTTTATTTAGCTCCACATTGTAAATTTTAGTGATCCCGTTTCTTGGATGCGATAATTTATCGGCCAGGTCGCCGTCATTAGTCATCAACAATAAACCGGTAGTATTGCGGTCTAAACGACCAACCGGGTAAATACGCTCGCGGCTGGCTTTGTCTACCAATTGCATTACCGTACGGCGTTCTTGCGGGTCGTCGGTTGTGGTGATGTAATCTTTTGGTTTGTTTAGCAATACGTAAACTTTTTTCTCACGCTTAAGTAGTTCGCCGTTGTAGCGCACTAAATCCTTCGAAGGATCAACTTTGTGACCCAGTTCGGTAACCGCTTCGCCGTTTACGGTAATAATGCCGGCAGCAATTAGCTCGTCGGCCTTACGGCGTGAGCAAATACCTGCATTAGAAATATATCTGTTTAGGCGAATTAAGCCTTTGTCTTCATTTGTTTTACGGGCCGGGGCAATAACTGTTCTTTCTGGACGGTTAAACTCCGTATCTCTTGGCTGAGCCTCTTCGCGTTTTCTGAACGGACGGGTATCGCCATCTTTCGGGGTTCTTGGTTTTACATCTCTTGAGCTTCCGGCACTTGGTTTAAAACCATCTCCTTTGCCTCTCGACTTGAAATCCTTGTAACCACCAGTTCTCGGTTTAAAATCTCTCGAATCTCCATCCTTAGATTTGAAATCGCGTTCTCCTGTTCTTGGTTTGTAATCTCTTGCTCCACCTTCTCTTGATTTAAAATCCCTGTCACCTGTTCTGGGTTTATAGTCTCTTGGACTTCCGTCTTTTGATTTGAAATCTCTATCTCCGGTTCTTGGTTTATAATCTCTCGATCCACTGCCTCTTGATTTGAAGCCACGATCTTCTGAAGCTGAACCAGTATCTTTGGATTTAAACTCACGGTCGCCAAATTTGAAGCTCTGTGGTTCCGAATCTTTCGATTTGAAATCACGTCCGCCGGCTCTTGGTTTGAAATCTTTTTTGTCTCCGAATGATTTGGATTTGAAATCTCTGTCTGTACTTCTGGGTTTGAAGCCTTCTTTAGAATCGGATGATTTTTTGAATTTGTTGTCTTTGTCGTCTGATCTTCTTTTGTCAGACCCGGCAGCATTGCTTCTGCCTTCTGTTCTCCGGCTGCCCGGTTTGGACTTGTCATCCCGACTGTTCCTGTTGTTTTTATTTATCATGATACGCTTTTAACCACATTAAAAATGCGGGCTGCAAATTTATAAAAAATAGCTGAACATAACAATTTTCGGAGCGGAAAAATCAGATAAAAAAATAGCCTCTAAAATAAGAAAAAAGGACTGAAAATCAAAATTGAAAATCGCCGTTTAAAGTGCTCTAAAGGCCGATTTTTGCAGATATTTTTGTAACTATTTGATAATGTGCTTATTATTTTTTACCTTTGCCAGCGTTTTTATATAAGTTCACCAAAAAAAGGAGGAAGATGTTAAAGAAACACATCGTACCATTTGCGGTAGTGGCAACACTATTTATCTTGGCAAAAGTGTTCACTTACCAAATGCCCTTAGCACAAAAAAGTCTTGTAAAAGAAGAAAAATTAAACACTACAACACCCAAATCTGATAGCCTGGAAGTTCAGTATGAGGCAGGTCCTCTTTCTTTAATGGCACAATTAAATTTCGCTCATGAGACTTTGCCGTTAGGCGACAAAAGAGTAGAGCGCAAAATGAAAAAAACACTTGCAGCACACACTTATGGTAATACCCAAACCAACCGTTTGCATGCAAAAGCGGCAAAATGGTTTCCGGTAATTGAGCCTATCCTTGCTGCATACGGAATTCCGAACGATTTTAAGTATTTGGCCCTGGTCGAATCTGGAATGGCTGAAGGAGTTTCGCCTAAAGGTGCAGCCGGAATCTGGCAATTTATGCCTGGTACTGCCCGCACGTATGGATTAAAAGTAAATGGTAGGGTTGATGAACGCTATAATTTGCGTAAATCAACCATCGCAGCCTGTAAATACATCAAAGAAATGTATCAGGGTTTAGAAAGCTGGACCTTAGTTGCTGCAGCTTATAACATTGGCGACGGACGCCTGCGCAAGCAAATCAATAATCAAAATCAGGATAATTATTACAAAATGAAGCTAAACCGCGAAACCGGTGGCTATGTTTATAAAGTAATTTCCATGAAACAGATTATGGAACATCCGAAACGTTACGGTTACGCAAAACCGAGAGTGTTATTGGCCTACAACGGCGAATAACTTAATTAAGATAAAGACAAGCATTTGGTAAGGCGTCCTGGTTTTCGAATCAGGACGCTTTTTTTTAAAGGTGATTACACCGATTAATGGATTAAACCGATTAGATCTGACAGTTTTTTACCACTAAAAACGCAAAGTCACTATTTAGCCAGGTTGGAATTTAGAACCAATTAAACAATTAACCTTTGTTTTCTTGCCACGGATTCACGGATAAGCACGGAGAGTTAGTTTCTACGCTTTGTTACTAATGAACTATTGACTAATGAACTAATAAGTTTGGAGTTAAGCGTTTGGCGTCAGTTAACCGATTTAAACAATTAACCATTATCCAGTTTGCAATTGGCAATTTGCAGTCACTAATGAACTAATGGTCATTGAATTTCCGCCAAACGCTTTTCGCTTTACGGCCAAAACCTTTTCTTTGTACTATGTTCAAACTGCGTATCCAGAAAATCATTAACCAGCCCGGCGATAACATTACTTTCCAATTTGAAGCCTTAGGAGAAAGCTATCCTAAATATCTGGCAGGGCAGTTTTTATCGCTGGTTTTTGAAGGAAAGCATGCTGAAATCAGGCGCTCGTATTCTTTTAACAGCTCGCCGGATGTGGATGAGCCGCTGGCGATTACTGTAAAACGGGTAGAAAATGGTGAAATTTCACGATTCCTACACCATAAAACAGCAGTTGGTGATGTGCTTTTGGCGCAGGAACCGCAGGGTTTGTTTAGTTATCAACCTATAGAAAACCTGGAGCGCGATATTTTTCTGTTTGGGGCGGGTGTAGGCATTACGCCACTGTTTTCGATCATGAAAACGGCACTGGTTACTGAGAAAAAATCTAAAATCACTTTGGTTTACAGTAATCGCTCCAAAGAGGAGACCTTGTTTTATGATGAGTTAAACGATTGGCAATTGCAATATCCCGAAAGGTTGAAAATTGTTTGGGTATTTAGCAACAGCAAAAATTTACTTACTGCCCGGTTAAATAAGTTTTATATCGAAAAACTGCTGAAAGAACATTTGTTGTTCGATCGTAACGATGCACTTTTCTACACCTGTGGTCCTATTATTTATATGGATTTATGTCGGATTACACTACTGGGCATGAGCTTTGAACTGAACCAGATTAAACGGGAAACCTTTGTGCTGCCCGAAGATGAAGTAGACGAAGATGACAGCACAGAAAAAGTAGTCGATAAAAATACCTATTCGGTAATTCTGAATTTTAAGGGCGAAACCTACCATCTGGATGTGCCCTGGCCCAAACGGATTTTGGATGTTGCCCTTGAGCATAAAATTAAACTGCCTTACAGCTGTCGTGGTGGGGTATGCAGCACGTGCGTGGCCAACTGCACTAAAGGAGGTGTGCGCATGGATTATAACGAGGTGCTAACCGATGATGAGTTGGAGAGAGGCAGGGTTTTGGTTTGTACCGGACACCCAACTGAGAATGGAACTACGATAGAGTGGTAGATTATTGCCTGTTGACGCCATTATTCTCGGTAGATTCGTCATCCCGAGCGTAGCATAGCGCAGTCGAGGAATCTGAACAGATGGCCGACACTAAACAAATCTTTAAAATACAAAACCCTTACCTCTTTATTGGCGTTTATGAGATATGACGAAAACTTTTTTTACGCTATTAATCTGCCTTTTCCAATTATCATCATTTGCTCAGGATACTGTAACCGTAAAAAGAGAATTTGCCAATAAAGCATATGTTTCTTTGTATAAAGAAAATGCCGATTTAAGTTATATCGCGCCAGGTGGCGAGTTTGGTGCGCCCTCAAAATACGTAATTAGCGGGAGGTTAACTACAGTCTTTATGCTTTTGGGAAGTTACAAGTCGCCTATTGCCCTTGCCCTGATCCCCGATTTTACCGTGCGTGTGCGAAATGAGTTTTCTGCAGCTGTGCGCACGCCAAGTTACCGCCTGGGTGGTGTGGTTTATGCACGGTTGAATACTGATCCGCAAAATTATCAGTACGTGGAGCTGACGTTTACCCATCACTCTAACGGGCAGGATGCTTCGCCCTACAATACCAATGGAACCATTAATACCCGGAACGGAAATTTTAATGCCAACAATTTAGCTCTTTCCTACCGTTTTGGAAATTTTACTATGCCTGGTATTGATGTAGGTTATTATTCTTTTAATCACCGTGTGGGCTTACAGTGGTATAAGTTTTTCAGGTATGAGCCAGCATTGAACGAGGGTTTTGGCTTTACACGCCTCTTGTATAATTTCTCCTGGCGTAAATACGATGAGATTGAAAAGCGCCGCCAGGATAAAAATCAGGTTAAGGCCGAAAAGGAAACCTGGCGCTTAAATACCGAGTTTTCGTATGCAATCAATAAAATCCCGGCTAAAAATCTGGCCAATATTCAGAAAAGGTTAAATGCTGAAATCAATTTCAATTATAGTTTTCCATTTATGCATAATATATTCCTGATGGCTGCTGTAGGCTATTATGGAGAAGATAATTACAATATTTATTTCCAGGATCATTACGGGTATGTACGCCTGGGCTTATCATCTGGTTTCCTTAGAAATAGAAGTAGACATTATGAAAATTAAACCGTAATACAGATTGGTTTTGACTTTCTTTTTGATAAAATTTTTAGCAATTTTGCCGATTGAAATCCGGTTTGTTTTCAGGCATGGTTTCCTCCCAACTTTAAATAAAATATGAGCAATAAATCTATCGACCTCGGCGAGCAAAAAGATGTAGAAGTATATGGTGCGAGGGTACATAATTTAAAGAATATAGATGTGAGTTTTCCGCGCAACCAGCTCGTTGTAATTACGGGTTTAAGTGGTAGCGGGAAATCATCCCTGGCTTTCGATACCATTTATGCCGAGGGGCAGCGCCGCTACATGGAAACATTTAGTGCCTACAGCCGTCAGTTTATGGGTGGGATGGAGCGCCCCGATGTTGATAAGGTTTCGGGTTTGAGTCCGGTTATTGCCATTGAGCAAAAAACCACCAGCAAAAATCCACGTTCTACAGTTGGTACCATTACCGAGATTTACGATTTTATGCGTTTGCTCTATGCGCGCGTAGCCGATGCCTACTCATACAATACGGGTGAGAAGATGGAGCGCATGAGTGAAGATCAAATCCTGCAGAACATTTTCCAGAAATTTGATGGTATTGCCGTAAATATTTTAGCCCCGGTGGTTAAAGGGAGGAAAGGGCATTACCGCGAGCTTTTCGAGCAAATCCGCAAGCAAGGTTACGTAAAGGTGCGTGTAGATGGGGAAATTAAAGATATTACGGCCAAAATGCAGGTCGACCGTTATAAAATACACGATATTGAAGTGGTAATTGATCGCTTGATTATTGATCAGAAGGATAAAAAACGCCTGCTGGATTCATTGCAAACTGCCATGAAAATGGGTAAAGGCGTCATCAAAATCAGCGATAAGGATAACCATGTGGCCCATTTCAGTAAGTTTCTGATGTGCCCAACCACTGGCATTTCTTATGATGAACCTCAGCCAAACAGTTTCTCGTTTAACTCGCCTTATGGCGCCTGCGAGCGTTGCGATGGCCTGGGTTATATATTCGTGGTGGATAAAGAATCGGTTATCCCGAATCCCAAGCTCAGTATTTTAAACGGAGGTTTGGCCCCGCTTGGCGAGTACCGCGATATCTGGATGTTCCAGGTGTTGAAAGCATTGGCTAAAAAATACAGCTTCTCCCTTTCTACGCCAATCGAAAAACTAAGCGACGAGGTAATCAACATGATTTTAAACGGCTCGCCTGATTTAATCAAAGTTGAGGTCGAGTACAATAAATGGAATGTGCAGAATTATAATATCACCTTCGATGGTATTATTAAAATGCTGGAAGAACAGAACGAAAAAAGAAGTGAATCTGCATCTGACGATATGGATGAGTTCCGCAAACTGAAAACCTGTCCGGAATGTAATGGTGCCCGTTTAAAAAAGGAAAGCCTGCATTTTAAAGTAGATGGAAAAAATATTTTCGAGCTTTCTTCTATGGATATCAATGATCTGCATAAATGGTTCGAAAAAGTTGATGAACGGTTGTCAGACCGCCAGAATATTATCGCAAAAGAGATTTTAAAAGAAATTAAAGCCAGGATTGGGTTCTTAACCGATGTAGGTTTAACTTATTTAACTTTAGATAGAACTGCACGCACCCTTTCAGGAGGCGAAGCACAGCGGATTCGTCTGGCTACGCAGATTGGTTCGCAATTGATGAACGTAATGTACATTCTGGATGAGCCGAGTATTGGTTTGCACCAGCGCGATAACGAACGTTTGATTAATGCCTTGAAAAACCTGCGCGATTTAGGTAATACCGTTTTAGTGGTGGAGCACGATAAGGATATGATTCTGGAGGCCGACTGGGTAATTGATGTTGGTCCGGGGGCTGGTATTCATGGCGGAACAGTAGTGGCCGAGGGTACAGCAAAAGAAATCCTGAAATCGAAAACTTTAACTTCTGCTTACTTAAACGGAACCAAAAAAATTGAAACCCCGAAAGAACGTAGAAAAGGTAATGGCCATAAATTGTCGATTATCAAAGCTACCGGACATAACCTGAAATCGGTTTCGGTAGATTTTCCGCTGGGTAAATTTATTGCAGTAACCGGGGTATCTGGCTCAGGTAAATCGAGTTTAATTACCGAAACCTTATACCCGATATTAAACCACCATTTCTTCAGGGCTAAAAAAACACCACTTCCTTACGAGAAAATTAGTGGCTTAAAAGAAATTGATAAGGTAATTGAGATCGATCAGGCGCCAATTGGCAGAACGCCGCGCTCAAATCCTTCTACTTATACCGGTGTATTTTCTGATATCCGTAACCTGTTTGTACAATTGCCCGAAGCTAAAATAAGGGGGTATAAACCGGGGCGTTTTTCTTTTAATGTGAAAGGCGGCCGTTGCGAAACCTGTCAGGGAGCCGGATTGAAGGTCATTGAAATGAATTTCCTGCCTGATGTACAGGTGCCTTGCGAAGAATGTGGTGGCAAACGCTATAACCGCGAAACTTTAGAGGTGCGTTTCCGTGGCAAATCGATTAGCGATGTGCTCGATATGAGCATTGAAGATGCCTGTGATTTCTTTGAGAATATTCCGATCATTTACAGAAAAATTAAAACCTTAAAAGATGTTGGTTTAGGCTACATTACTTTAGGCCAATCGTCTGTTACATTATCGGGTGGCGAGGCTCAGCGGGTTAAGCTGGCTACCGAGCTATCGAAAAAAGATACCGGAAAAACCTTCTATATTTTAGATGAACCTACCACCGGACTTCATTTTGAAGATATTCATGTGCTTTTAGGTGTATTGCAGGAGCTGGTTGATAAAGGAAACACCATTTTGGTCATCGAACACAATTTAGATGTGGTAAAAGTTGCCGATTGGGTAATTGATCTGGGCGAAGAAGGTGGAGCCGGAGGGGGCAGGATCCTGTTTGAAGGTACCCCTGAAGGTTTAATTCAGAATCCAATCAGTTTAACCGGTAAATTTTTGAAAAAGGAAATGGAGTATAGTCCGGAGTCCGCAGTCGGAAGTCAGGAGTCTACTGCCAAAGCGCCAAAGAAAAGCAAGGCCACAAAGAAATAGCATACATTATATCAGTATAGAGAATCAAGTATCAGAGCCAAAATGCATCTTGATACTTGATTCTCGGTACTTACTACTCGATACTTACTACTTGATACTCATTACTTCATACTAAAATGATCTTCACCGATACCCATACCCATTTATATTACGAGCAGGATGCCGAAAAGCAGGCGCAATTAATGGAGCGTTGCTTTGAGCACAATGTAAACCGGTTATTTCTGCCTAACGTTGATGTAAAGTCTATCGCAATGATTGACGATATGGTTGCGAAATATCCTGAAAACTGTTTTGCAATGGCAGGTTTGCACCCTTGCGATGTAAAGGAAGATTACCTGACTCTGCTCGACGAAATTTACGCGAGTATAGCTGGCCGGAAAATTTACGCTATTGGCGAAATCGGGATCGATTTATACTGGGATAAAACTACGCTCGCCATCCAGCAAGATGCTTTTCATAAACAAATTGCCTGGGCAAAAGATTTGGGTTTGCCAATCGTAATCCATTGTCGTGAGGCCTTTGATGAAGTTTTTGAGGTTTTGGAAAGTGAAAGGGGCGAAAAGCTGCGCGGGATTTTTCATTGCTTTACCGGTAATTTAGCACAGGCCAAACAGGCTATCGATTTAAATTTTTATTTGGGCATAGGCGGGGTGGTTACGTATAAAAAAGCCGGACTGGATGCGGTACTTGCCGATATTCCACTAAATAACCTGGTGCTGGAAACCGACTCGCCTTATCTGGCGCCGGTACCTTTCCGCGGTAAACCCAACGAAAGCAGTTACCTGATTTATGTTGCCCAGAAACTGGCCGATATTTACAGTCTGCCTATTGAGGAAATTGCTGCAGTAACTACTGAAAATTCGAAAAAGATATTCGGGATTTAATGTGACCTACTGGTCGGTGCCTCACCAGCCAGCTTGGATGCTACTGACTGGTGTCCTCACCAGCTCATCTGTTCGTAGAGTTCCGCAGGCTCTACGGATTTTGAATGGAATAGAGTCTGCGACTCGTTAGTGATCTACTGGCTGGTGTCCTCACCAGCCAGCTCAGTGTAATCGTTTTACTGATTTTGTAAATAAAAGTCCTATTTTTTATTTTATTAGCAACTAAAGCGTTTTAATAAGTGTTTTTGTTGCTAATTTAAAAATATTGGCCCGTCATTTGCAAATTTTTGCTTTCTTTGCGCTGAGCAACCTTTACCAACCAAATGACCAAAGTACTTATAATTTATACCGGTGGTACCATCGGTATGGTTAACGATCCTACCAACGGGATGTTAGTTCCCTTTAATTTCGAACAGATCAAAGAAAATGTTCCGGAGTTAAACCGTTTAGATTACCAGTTAGATGTGCATTCTTTTAATCCGGTACTCGATTCTTCAAACATGGATCCCGAAATCTGGAAGACTTTGGCCGACCTGATTTACAATAAGTACGATCAGTACGATGGTTTTGTGATTCTGCATGGTTCTGATACCATGGCTTTTACTGCATCGGCATTGAGCTTTATGCTCGAAAACCTCGATAAACCTGTGGTTTTAACGGGCTCGCAACTGCCAATTGGCGAAATCAGGACGGATGCTAAAGAGAATTTAATTACCGCGCTGGAAATTGCGGCTACCAAAGAAGGGGGTAAGGCGCTTTTTCCCGAAGTTTGCATTTATTTTGATGCACAGCTGTTCAGGGGTAACCGCTCTATTAAATACAATAGTGAAAAATTTGAGGCTTTTCGTTCGCCAAATTACCCGATTTTGGCCGAAGCTGGTGTGCACCTTCAGTTCTACAGAAATTATGTTCTTAAAGCCCCTCAGGGCGAATTAACCCTGCATACCAATTTCAATTCGAATATCGGTGTGCTGAAATTATACCCCGGTATTACCCCTCAAGCTGTTCAGGCCATTACCGATTCGAAAGTTGATGCCATTATTTTAGAAACATTTGGATCAGGCAATACCACCACTGCGCAATGGTTTTTAGATAGTTTACGCCAGGCCATTCTAAATGGTAAGATTATTATCGATATTTCGCAGTGTAAAAAAGGATCGGTACAGCTAGGTCGTTACGAAACCAGCAGAGAACTCCTGAAAATGGGCGTATTGAGTGGCTACGATTTAACTTTCGAAGCAACCGTAACCAAACTCATGTTTGTAATGGGCCTGGGTTTACCACTTGAAGAAAGCCGCCGATTGATGGAAGAACCGCTAAGGGGAGAGCTGACTAAAGATTAAGCGATAATAAGATCAGGATTCTTGCAAAAAACCTTTTCCCACTTTTGAAGGGGGCAGGGGGATGATTTAGGTCAACTTTCGCAAAAATTATCTCTTAAAAGAAAAAAGATGCTGAAACAAGTTCAGCAGGACGGACAGGCTGCGAGATCTTCGTAAAAAAAAGTAAAACTTCTGCAATTATGAGCAGTATCATTTCGGTAATCCGGTTTTAGCCCTATTTTTGCTAGTAAAGAGTTTTAAGGTATAGGGTTTAAGGCATAAGGTTATGTCTTGATACTTGATACACAACAACTCGATACTTATTAATCATGAAAATAGAACAAATATATACAGGATGCCTGGCAGAAGCTGCATATTACATTGAAAGTAATGGCGAGGCTGCAATTATCGACCCTTTAAGAGAAGTTACCACTTATTTAAAAAAGGCCGAAAAAGCTGGGGCTGTAATTAAATATATTTTCGAAACCCATTTTCATGCCGATTTCGTTTCGGGCCATGTAGATTTGGCTGAGAAATCGGGGGCGGAGATTATTTATGGTCCTACGGCCAAAACTGAGTTTAAAGCACACATTGCCAAAGATGGCGAGCAGTTTAAAATAGGTGCCTTAACCATTACAGCCCTACACACTCCGGGGCATACGCTAGAATCGACTACTTATTTGCTAACCGATGAGGACGGCAAAGATCACTGTATTTTTACCGGTGATACGTTGTTTATTGGTGATGTTGGCCGCCCCGATCTGGCTCAAAAAGGCAATTTAACCATGGAAGATTTAGCGGGGATGCTGTACGATTCGTTAAACGAAAAAATTAAACCTTTGGCCGATGATGTAATTGTTTACCCGGCACATGGTGCGGGATCGGCTTGCGGCAAAAGCATGAGTAAAGAAACTTTTGATACCCTGGGCCATCAAAAACAGGTAAACTATGCATTGAAAGCTGAAACCAAAGAACAGTTTATTGCCGAAGTTACCGATGGTATTCTGCCTCCGCCACAATATTTTGCCAAAAACGCAGCCATTAATAAAGGCGGAGTTGAAAGCATTGATGAAGTATATGAAAAAGGTCTGAATGCTTTAAATCCTCAGCAATTTGAAGATCTGGCCAACCAAAGCGGAGCCATTATGCTTGATACCCGCGATCCGCAGGTTTTTGCAAAAGGTTTTATCCCCAATTCAATTAATATTGGTTTAAACGGGCAGTTTGCTCCCTGGGTTGGCGCCTTAATCAGCGATTTACAGCAACCCATTTTATTGATAACCGAGCAGGGCAAAGCAGAAGAAACCATTACGCGCTTAACGCGTGTAGGTTACGATAGTACCATTGGTTACCTGGATGGTGGTTTCGAAAACTGGATTGCTGCCAATAAAGAAATAGATACCATTGAATCGATTTCGGCTGAGGCTTTTGAACAAGCCGCTGCTAATGCCGAAATTACTGCACTCGATGTGCGTAAACCCGGCGAATACGAGTCTGAACACCTGGAGTTTACGCTTAGCCGCCCTTTAGATTTTATAAACGACTGGATGGGTGAAATTGATCCGAAAGCAACTTACTACATTCACTGCGCTGGCGGTTACCGCTCTATGATTGCCGCATCGATCCTAAAATCGCGCGGGGTAGAGCAGGTAATTGATGTAGCCGGTGGCTATGGTGCCATTAAAAATACAGGTTTAAAAAGAACCGATTTTGCCTGCCCAAGTAAAGCAATGAAAGTTTAATAAATTGTCACATTGAGCTTGTCGAAATGCAATCGAGGTTCTTCGATAGGCTCAGAATGACATCCTAAGATATAATACGTTGGTAAATCAAAATCACTACGACCTTTTAATTATAGGTGCCGGCCCCATTGGTATGGCCTGTGCCATCGAAGCTCAAAAAGCCAATCTTAACTATATCATTGTAGAAAAAGGTGCGTTGGTAAACAGTTTATTCAACTATCCGGTTTTTATGACTTTCTTTTCAACCTCGCAAAGGCTCGAAATAGGAGGTGTACCCTTTGTAACCATTAACCCGAAACCAAACCGTAACGAAGCAGTTGAATATTACCGTCGCGTGGCCGAAAAATTCGACCTTAAAATTAATTTGTTTGAAAGGGTAAACCAGGTTAACAAAAAGGATGATGGTCTGTTCGAAATCAGTACTTCGAAAACCAGCTATACGGCTAAAAATGTAGTGGTAGCTACCGGCTTTTACGATGTGCCTTTACTGATGAATGTACCGGGAGAGGATTTACCTAAGGTTACCCATTACTATAAAGACCCGCATTTGTATGCTTTTCAAAATGTAGTGGTTGTTGGGGCCAATAACTCGGGGGTTGATGCCGCTTTAGAAACTTACCGAAAAGGTGCAAATGTAACCATGGTAGTACGCAGTGGCGAATTGGGCCCGAATGTGAAATATTGGGTGCGGCCCGATATCCAAAACCGGATTAAAGAAGGAGAGGTTAAAGCCCTGTTCAATTCGGAACTGGTAGCCATAAGGGAAAATGAGGTAGATATTAAAACACCTGAAGGAATACAAACTATTGCCAATGATTTTGTAATTGCGATGACAGGCTATCAGCCAGATTTTTCGATGTTACGAAAATTCGGTATTGAACTGCCTGAAAGCCTTTGTCCGGCTTATAACGAAGAAACAATGGAAACCAATGTGAAAGGCTTGTACCTGGCAGGAGTAGTTTGCGGCGGTTTAGATACGCACAAGCTTTTTATCGAAAACTCGCGGGTACATGCCGAAATGATTGTGAAGCACATTGCAGGTTAAAACACTTACTGGTTGGTGTCATCATCAACCGGTACATAAAATGCTGTTTTTTCTTCGGGTATTGATTCTGAATGCAATGTGCTTTAAGATTCCCAATCAAGTTGGGAATGACGGATCGCGCTTTATTGGTTGGTGTCATCACCAACCAGCTAATAACCTAATTTTTCTTCGGGTACAACCAGCCCAAGCCTTTATACAAAGCATTGTGTAAAATGGTTAAATGGTTTTCATTTGGCAGCAGCACATCATTTACTTTTAATTTTGGATAAAGCTTTAATGCAGTAGCAAGATTTTTTGCATCGCCTTCCATAACCTTACCCTCATTGCCTGTGGCAATAAAGATATTCGCTTTTGCTTTAGCCAGATTTGGAGCATATTTAGGCATATCTTTTAAAAGTGACTCATTATTCCACCATAAACTGGGGCTAATAATAAGGTAATTGGTAAAAAGTTCAGGTTTTTTAAGGAGTATTTCGGTAGCCAGCAAACCACCTAACGACTGGCCGATTAATGTTTTCGACTCACTGGTTTTGTATTTTTGCTGCACAAAAGGCTGAAGTTCTTTTTCGATAAAAGTAATGAAGCTGGCCGATTTACCGGTAGTTGGAAAATCTTTTAAATCTGCAGCAATGCTGGTAGGGTAGGTAAAATCCCTTTTCCGGTCTACATTGGCAATACCCACTACAATCGATTTGGGCATGGCCTCAATCATGGTTAAGAATTGTACCAGGCCTGTAACATGAATGAAGTCTTCGTTGGCAGAGCCATCCAACAGGTAAATTACGGGATAGGTTTTGGCCGAATCGGGCGAATAACCTTCGGGCAGGTATACGTTTAAGGTTCTGGTTTCGGCAAGTTGTTTCGAGTTAATTTTTTCAATTTTGCCTAAAACAAAGGGTTGTTCTTGCGAAAAGCAAAGGTTTGCACTGATGATGCAGGTGACTAACAGGCTAAAAAGGAATTTCATGGGATTGATATTTACTGCAACGGTAAGCAATATATTTGATAATTGGCAGATTTGAAATCAGTTACCCGTTTAACTTGTTAAATACGAGAGAAATAATTGTGACTTAATTATTTCTGCTTTTAGTGTGCTGGTAGGTAGCAAACAGCATAATTGCTATTGCTATTGTTTGAATTAACAAAATACAGTTAACAGGTGTTAAAATTGCCGCAATAATTCCTTCTTCTGAGGGAGCTACTTCTTTTGCTACCGTGATTTGACGAGCCTCTAATTCGCTTAACAAGAATACGATAGAATCCACTTTGAATATGAGTATTACCAGACCAAAACCTAATGCCAAGAAAATAAAGAATGGAATTTTTCGATTAAAGGCACGTTTGCTTTCTTTGATAAGAAACAATATGAATGAAAATATAATAAAAAAACCAAGTAAAAAATGATGATTTTTTATAATAAAATAAGTATCATGGAGGTTGATATCTATATCTTTTTCGAAAAGAGATTTTCCCAATAAGGCAAAGTTAACGGCAATCGTAACTATCAGGCAACCAAAGAGCCAAAGGGTTTCGTGAAGTAAAGTTTTGTTTTTCATCTTGAGCGTTGTATTTAGCTTAATGAGCTAAATCTATTCTTAGGCCTTTAATTGGCAATTTGTAATTATATACTTTAAATTAATGTACAGGCACTTTTAAAACATTGCCCACAAAACTATCGATAGCGGTTTCTACACTGGGTAAATCTTTTGAGGTAATGTAACAGCCAAGTACATGGTTACCGGCATTGGGAATGGCCATTTTACGTTTCAGGTTTTCGGGGGTGCCCAGCTGATCAAACATTTTAAGCATGGCATCTACCCGTACAACTGGGTCTTGCTCCAGTTCATTTTTATAATAGTAGAGCATTAAAACAGGCTGTTTTACTTTTTCGAAAACCTTTTTGGTCATGGTACTTTCTACAAACTCCTGCAATTCTACCAGCGATTCGATGCGGTAATTGGTGTACCAGTATTTTTTATATTCTAAGGTGCGGCCATCAACCTTGCGCTCATCGCTGCCTAATACCCTGCGGGCAATTTGCAAACCCCAGGGATCGTTAAGCATCCAGGCATTTTTATCGTTAATGGCTACATTGGGAGAAAGTAAAATGATGCTGTTAATTTCGGGGTAAGTGGCAGCGAGTTTCAACGCAACCGTACCACCGGTAGAGGTGCCCACCAAAATAACCTTTTTGCCCAGTTTTTTGCCGATGGCATAAGCCTGCTTACTGGTTTCCCAGAGGCGGTCGGCCGTAAAATACTGCATGGGTGCCAGGGTATCGATACCATGATCGGCCAGGCGGGCCAGGTATAAATTGGCGTGTAGTTTTTTAGCCAAATCAAGATGCACAGGATTGCCTTCGGTTTTTGAAGCCGAAAAGCCATGCAGGTACACTACAGCATATTCGGTTTGCTGGTGACTGCTATCGGCCCAGACAATTTCGGCGGCATTGCCGGGTTTTATTTTGTGATGGGCTTCGATGCCGGCTACATAATTATCGAGCTCATCGAGATCGGGTACCAATGTAAGCTGTTGGTTGTAAACTGGTTTTTTGGGCTTTGGACCTAATAAATAGCCCGCCACGAGCAGTACCGAAATGCCCAATACGATTTTGTAGCGCTTTTTCATCTATTTAGATTGAATGGTTTAAATGTAAACTTTTGAAATAAATAAAGCTAATTTTTTAACGAATTGCTTATGGCGGTTGAGGGGTTGTTTACCTGCAGCTGCCATTGATTTTAAACCTGATAGCGCCAAATAGCCCGCAACCCGAAGCATGAGGGCGAGGACTATGGGCAATAGCAGGACGAAAGCTGTTAATAATTACCGGCTTTGCTTTACCCAACCGGTACAATGCTTTGCAATAGATTATCTTTTTATGGGAAATTAGCTTAAGTTTGCAGTCAAAATTTTTCGACTTAATGCCGGGAATCGAACAGATAAAAACACCTATTGCCGCTGATATTAAAGCGTTTGAGAAAACCTTTAAAGAATCTATGCATAGCGACGCACCGTTGCTGGATAGGATTACCCATTATATTGTAAAGCAAAAAGGTAAACAAATGCGGCCTATGTTCGTGTTTTTTGCCGCTAAACTGTGCGGTGGAATTACCGAATCTACACACCGTGGGGCTGCCCTGGTAGAACTTTTGCATACGGCCACGTTGGTGCATGATGATGTGGTGGATAATGCCTATGAGCGCCGCGGCTTTTTCTCGATTAATGCTTTATGGAAGAATAAAATTGCTGTTTTGGTTGGCGATTATCTGCTGGCTAAAGGGCTTTTACTTTCGGTAAACAATAACGAGCACCGTTTGTTACAAATAGTATCGGAAGCGGTAAAACAAATGAGTGAGGGCGAGCTGTTACAGGTTGAAAAGGTGCGGCGGATGGATATTTCGGAGGATTTATACTTTGATGTAATCCGTCAGAAAACGGCCTCTTTAATTGCTTCGTGTTGTGCTGCTGGTGCTGCATCGGCCGGAGCTGATGATGCAACGATTGAAAAAATGCGTCTGTTTGGCGAAAAAGTAGGTATTGCCTTTCAGATTAAAGATGATACTTTCGATTTCGGTACCGATGATGTTGGTAAACCGCTTGGGATTGATATTAAGGAGAAAAAAGTAACCTTACCTTTAATTTACGCGCTAAATAAAGCCGAGAAAACTGAACGCAAAAGAATGATTAACCTGGTTAAAAACCACCAGGATGATCCGGTTAAGATTCAGCAGATTATTGATTTTGTAAATGCCCATGAAGGGGTTTATTATGCCAACCAAAAAATGCTGGAATACCAGAACAAGGCTTTCGCCATTTTGCATGGCTTTGATGCAGGCGAAGCAAGGACAGGATTAGAGCAGCTTGTACTTTATACTACAGAACGTAAAAAATAATGACTAACGAACTACTTTTCAGCTTAGGTTTTCTTTTGTTTATTGTGCTGATACTGGCTTTGGATTTAGGCCTTTTTAGCCGGAAAGAGCACGTTGTTAGCTTAAAACAAGCTGGTATAATGAGCCTGGTTATGGTTGCCCTGGCCCTTGGCTTTTATTTTTTGTTGCTAACAGAAGGCCACCAGCTGCATGGAATTAAAGATTTTGCCCACCTGAAGGATATCGTAATCAGGCACCAGCACCATATTAAACTTATTCCAGACGATTTTGAAGGTAGTTTAGCCATTTACAGGCAAAACCTGGGGCTTGAGTTTTTAACTGGTTACGTAATAGAATATGCCCTCTCTGTTGATAATATTTTTGTAATCGTACTCATATTCTCGGCCTTTGCGGTTGAAGAAAAATATTACCACCGTGTATTGTTCTGGGGTATTTTGGGCGCAATTATTATGCGTTTCATCTTCATTTTTGTGGGTGCTGCGCTTATTGCCAAGTTTGCCTGGATTTTATACCTGTTTGGTGCCTTCCTGGTGTTTACAGGCGTAAAAATGTTTTTCAGCAAGGATGATGACGATAAAATCGATCCTGAAAATCACCCGGTAGTTAAATGGGCTTCTAAAATATTTTCGATACACCCTAAATATGAGGGTAAAAAATTCTTTGTAAAAATTGACCATAAAACATTGGTTACGCCTTTGTTTTTGGTATTGCTGATCGTTGAATTTACCGATTTACTATTCGCTGTAGATTCGATACCGGCTATTTTTGCGGTGACCAAAGACCCGTATATCGTATTTTTCTCTAACATTTTTGCCATTATGGGCTTGCGGTCGATGTTCTTTTTATTGGTGAACATTATTCATAAATTCCATTATTTAAAAACAGGTTTAGCGGTGCTGCTTGCTTTTATCGGGGTAAAGATGCTGGGCCATACTTACCTGGAGAAATGGGGTTTTACCACCGAACATTCGCTGATTATTATCCTGGCGATACTGGTTATCAGTATTGTGGCTTCGCTGGTTTTCCCAAAGAAAAAGGTGCAGGTGAAACCTTAATTTTTATCAGTTAAGATATCTGTCATTCTGAGCGCAGCGAAGAATCTGCAAATTGTAATGCAAATGCTTTAAGATTCCCATCCAATAGCTATCGGATCAAATTGGGAATGACGATCGCGCATTAAGCTATAGCTCTGTTATATGCCTTATATGGTTAATTTTACTGAAAAATTCAAAGCAAAATAACCGTTACAGCAGTCATTGTGTGGTGCAAATTTGTATTTTCACGCAATTATCAACTTATTATGAAATACCTTTTCTCAGCTGCGCTCATCTGTTCGGCAATATTGGCCAATGCACAAGATCAATTTGGCGGTGTATTTGCTAAAATCAATGCCGATGTGCAGCAAAATGGCCGCGCTTATCAGAATTTAAAATACGAAACCGAAACTATTGGTCACCGTTTAACCGGTTCGGCAAATGGGGCAAAGGCAGAGCAATATGCTTACGATTTATTGAAATCGTACGGCTGCGAAGTGAAATTTCAACCTTTTGAGGTTGAAAGCTGGAGCAGAAAAACTATCAATGTAGCAATAGGTGCAACTAAGAACAGCCTGGCTAAAATGAAAGCGGTAACGCTGGCACACTCGCCGGTAAGTGCAGATGTGAGTGGCGACATTGTAGATGCTGGTAATGGACTGGAAGCCGATTATCAGGCTAACCCGGCTAAGTTTAAAGGTAAAATTGCATTAATTTACTTGGGTGTTTTACCAGGCTCGCCTGCCGGAACAAAATCATTGCACCGCTCTGAGAAAACAGCTATTGCCACAAAATATGGTGCCACTGGCGTAATTATCATCAATACGGTTAAGGATGGAGTACTTTTAACAGGTACGGCTTCGGTAACGGGCAAATTAATTAGCATCCCCGCAGTTTGTATCGGCCTTGAAGATGGCATGGCTTTAAAAGAAAAGCTAAAAACACAGGCGCAGATAGCCCATATTGCCATGACCAACTTTTCAGGTGTAATTAAGGCGCGGAATGTAATTGCTACTTTCAAAGGGACTGAATTGCCAAAAGATAAAATTGTAGTTGGCGGACATTTGGATAGCTGGGATTTGGCTACCGGTGCCATTGATAACGGAATAGGCTCTTTTGCCATTATAGATATGGCGCGCACCTTTAAAAAGTTAAACCTGAAAACAAAACGAACTATAGAGTTTGTATTGTTTATGGGCGAGGAGCAGGGCTTACTGGGCTCAAAAGCTTATGTAGAGCAGGCCAAAAAGAACGGTAATTTGGCACAGGTTAAGTTTATGCTCAATTACGATATGACCAACGATCCGAAAGGCTTTTCGACTTCGAGGGCAGAAATGAAAGATTTATTTACCAGCTGGGGTGCAGAAATTGTGAAGATTGATACCGGTTTTAAAAACCTGATTAATGCAGGTGCAGGTTTACACAGCGATCATCAGCCTTTTATGCTGGAGGGCATCCCTACAGGTGGCGGTTTTGGGGGTAAATTACCCAACAATTCAGGCCCTTTTTACCACTCAGATGGCGATTCGTTTAAACTGGTTGATGAGCAGGAATTGAAAAATACAGTTCGTTACAGTGCCATGCTTACTTATGCGTTGGCCAATACACCTAAAATACCCGTTGGCGTTCAGGGCGATGAGGAATTGAGGAAGTTTTTAGAAGCGCAAAACTTAAAAGAGCCTTTAACTATAGCAGGCGAATGGAGGTGGAAGTAAGCATCATGAAAATATGCTGTAAGTAATTAAAGTAGCCAGTAAAAAATACTGTAGGCAAAGTACTGCCTGTCTAATGTGTTATTTTTATTTATTAATGAAATATCAGCGAGTCTTAAATTTTTTTCATCATCGCCTTTAACATGCTCTTCCGGGAAGACGCTCACCATACTGCTACTAATTTCTGTTTCCAGCGGTGTAAGGATAAAGGTCAGGCTGTCTTGTTTATCAATTCTGGTTAATCTGATTGCATTGTTATTCAGTTGCTGTATTTTAACATGCTCATCTATTGAAAGAGGAATTCCATTTCGGTAATAAATGCCAATGCTCTCGGTTGTGGTGAAGCTGATTGGGTTTGTTACGCTAATGGTATAAGCAGTATCTGGTAGTTGGGTTTTAAATTTCTTTTTTGCTGCCAATATTTTCTCAAGATAAGGTGGGCTATGTTCCAGGAAATAATCACTTAATTCTATTTTTTTATAGTTATAACCTGTTTTAAACATTCTGCCAATAATATCTATTGGTGTATTTCCTTCATCAGTAATAAATAAGGCATAGCTTAAAAGCACTATTGCAGCAATACCTCCCATTTGGAAATATTTTGTTTTTACCTTTTTACGTTGCAACAAATAGTGTATTCCGGTTAGTAAAAGCGAAACGATAGCTATAACTGGGATGGTTAATAAAGTACCCAAACTTGCACCTCCGCCAGCCATGGGGAACCCCTCAAATAGTATAAAATTGGTAAGAAAGGCTATCGCAGGATAAATAAAGGGCTTCATTTGGGTTTGTTTACCCGCTAATATAGCTTTCTAATTGCGAAATGGTTTGTTTTTGGTCTTCAATAATAAACTTCACCACATCGCCGATAGAAACCATGCCTTTTACTTCTCCATCAACTACTATTGGTAAATGGCGGATGTGTTTATCGGTCATTAGCTCCATGCAAAAATCGATGCTGTCGTTTAAAGTAATGGTAATCGGCGTGGCCGTCATCGCTTCCCTGATCAAAGTATCTTTTGATGATTTACCCTGCAAAATGATTTTACGGGCATAATCGCGTTCGGTAAAAATGCCATGCAGTTTTTGGTCTTCCATCACCAGTACAGCACTGATGTTTTTTTCTGTCATTACTTTTAAGGCTTCCAAAACAGAAATATTTTCGGGTACCGAGATAATGCGCACTTGTTTGGTATCGAGTAAGTGTTTTACGGTTTTCATAATACTAAGATTTGGTTAGCTGAATTTAAGTAATAATTGATTGAAAATCAAAGTTTTGTTTTTTATGTTTTGCATTGTTTGTTAAAATGTATTTTAGGTTTACAATAGGTTAACATTTAAGCAAAAAATGTAAAGTGCCACCAGATGTAATTAATTTTTGTGTGCAGTTTAATCCGGTAAAAATGAATAGAGCTCATTTCTATTGCTTATCTTTCGGCTATCAATAAAATTGGTGCAAAACAGACGAATGTCTGCACTATTTTAAGGTTTACATCGTAGCAATTCACCCAAAACCGATAAAGAAATCATGGCAGAAGTAAAATTAAACCTTCAGCAAGAAGGACCAAGTGCATTCGAAATATTTGATGAAAAAGGTAAAGCCGGCGAAATGGTTTTTGACATCCAGGGCAGCGACTTAACTGTTTACCACACCGAAGTAGAGCCCGATCGCGAAGGCATGGGATATGCTAAACTCCTGCTGGAGGCAATGGTTGCTTACGTAAGGGAAAATAAACTAATGGTGATCCCTTTATGCCCTTATGTGCATTTACAATTCAGAAGACACGAAGAATTGTATCACGATATCTGGAATAAGAAAAACGAAAATTAGTATTTCCCGCTTGCATTGTTATTCAGTCAGATTAGTGCCAGCCGTTAATCTGACCGAATATTCTCTGGCTAATAGTTCCGTCTGGGGCCTAGCTAAACTGAAATGTTTTAATTAAAACACTCCAGTCCTTAAAACCAAAACAACCCAACTATTTATAATTACCCTTACTCAAAAAATGAAACTAGTATCCTTTAAGAAAAACGTTTTAGTAGCGCTATTTATCTTGATTTCGCCATTGGTGAAAGCACAGCTTAAAAATGCAGAAGCTGCCAAACACCTTAACCAGTTGCAGCAGCAATTTGTCGATCTGCGTTTTGGCATGTTTATTCACTACAACATTCCTACCTATGCCAATGCCGATTGGCCCGATCCTGATGCCTCGCCAAAATTGTTTAATCCTAAAAAACTCGATGCCAGCCAATGGGCTAAGGCTGCAAAATCGGCCAATATGAGTTACGGTTGTTTAACCACCAAGCACCATAGTGGTTTCTGTATCTGGGATACCAAAAGCACCGATTATAATGTAATGAATAGTCCTTATGGCAAAGATGTAGTAAAACAGTTTACCGATGCTTTTCGTGCCAATGGTTTAAAAGTAATGCTGTATTACTCTATTCTGGATACGCACCATAAACTCAGACCAAACCAGATTACGCCCAAGCATATCGATATGATTAAGCAACAAATTACCGAATTACTAACCAAATACGGTAAAATTGAAGCTTTAATTATTGATGGCTGGGACGCGCCATGGTCGCGGATTTCCTATGACGATGTTCCTTTTGAGGATATTTATACTTTGATTAAAACCTTACAGCCCGATTGCCTGGTGATGGATTTGAATGGCGCCAAATACCCTGCTGAAGGTTTATACTATACCGATATTAAAACTTATGAAATGGGTGCCGGTCAGCGGATGCACAAAGAAAACAAAGTAATGCCTGCTTTAGCCTGTTTACCAATTAATACCTCGTGGTTCTGGAAAACAGATTTCCCTACTGTACCGGTGCGGAAGCCAAACGAAATTGTAGAAACACTGATTAAACCTTTAAATGAAGCCAGCTGTAATTTTATTCTCAATGTTGCACCAAACCGCGATGGATTAATCGATGATAATGCATTAGAATCGTTAAAAGAAGTAGGTAAACTATGGAAGAATGAAGGGGCTACAGCTAAATTGCCGGCGCTTGATTTACCGATCATTTCGAGTAACATAGCCATCAATAAGGCTGCAAATGCCAGCTGGAGCGATGATATGAATATTATGGATTTTGCCAATGATGATAGTTACCGCACTTCGTGGACTTCGAACAGCTCGGTTGCCAAACCTTGGTTTGAAATCGATTTCAAAAACGAGCAACCTGTAAATATGGTGGTAATTGCGGAGCAAAAAGCCAATATAGATGATTATGTGCTTGAATACTGGAATGGTGTGGAGTGGAAAAAAATTACCGATGCTAAAAATGCCGAGAAGATCAAAATTCACCGTTTCGATCGCATTTGGACCAGCAAGGTGCGTATCCGCATCGAACATGCAAAAGAAACTGCTTCAATTGCCGAATTTCAGGTTTTTAATGAAAGAAGATAAAATAATTTGAATTTCTTTGCGACTGGTTGATATACTGGTTGCAAAGAAATTTGTTGCCAGGTTATTAAATGAGAAAGCCCCATATTTCTATGAGGCTGAAATTATTTTGCAGTATACAACATCCATCGTATAAAGCTTAAACCAAACAAACTAAATAATAGACAAACAGCTTAAAGTTTTGTTTTAGTTTTTTTGAAATATTTTCAAAAAGCTATCTGTTTTGTTGTAAGTAGTTGATTATTAGTTATAAATAATTAAAAATTTGAGGTGAAGCCATCCAGTAGCTCCATGGTTTTTAAAGCCTCCTCTCCGCTGCAGGGGTTTTTGCTTTTATCCAGGAAATAAGCCACTACCTTTTCAATCATCGGTTGTTCTACATGGGCAAGCGGTAAAAAATCAAACTGTTCTTCTATGCCATTTCGTGTAAGTTTAATCTGGTGGCCAAACATCGGGAAACTGATTTTGCCCTTAGAACCATAAATATGACAAACATCCATTTGTTGCCCTTCTGCAACTGAAAAGCACCAGGTGCCGTTAAACACTACTCCATTTTCGAATAAGATACGGCCGGTTACCAAATCATCAACAGCTTGTTGTTTCGATTGGTTAAGTGCAATGCCGTTAAAACTATTCATTTCTCCGAAGAAGTACAGCATCAAATCCAGCTGATGGGGCGCCAAATCGTGAAAAAGACCGCCACCACCAATATTCGGATCCATGCGCCAGTTGTAATCCGTTTTGGCTATTACCTTGCTTTTTTGTGGTTGCAGCATGTGCAAATCAACAAAGCGGATATCGCCGATTGCATGCTTATCAATCAATGATTTTACTTTCAAAAATAAGGGCTGTTCGCGGCGGTAATGCGCTACACTAAGTTTAACCCCATAATTGTTTGCTGCATTTACCATACGTTGCGCAGCAGCAGCATTTAGAGCCATCGGCTTTTCTACATACACGGGTTTGCCGGCAGCAAGGGCTTCGATGGTGTAAGCTTCGTGCTGCAGAGGCGGTGTGGCAATATAAATGGCATTTACTTCAGGATCGTTAATCAGCGCTGAAGCATCGCTATACCATTTCGGTACGCCATGCCGTTGGGCATAGTCGGCAGCTTTTACCGCATCTCTGCGCATTACCGCCACTAAAGATGAATTGGGTACTTTATTAAATGCAGGCCCGCTTTTAACCTCCGTTACATCGCCACAGCCAATAATCCCCCATTTAATTTCATTCATAAAAGCAAAACATTTGGTTTGGCCGGTAAGTTAGCAATCGGTGATTAGTTTTTAAAACCAGTTTCGAAATTATTTGCAGAAAAGTAATTGTTCTGTATAATTCAGCTAACTCCAAGTTGTAAAGTGATATGCGTTTACTATTCACATCAAAATTACTTACTTTTGTACGCTGATAATCAGAATAGGTTTGCCAATAGTTTGCATTGTATTTTGAGATTCGGTTAAAAAATTGGTTATCAATTAATTAAAAAGAAAATTATGTCATCAGTAGAGACAGCTTACATCCCTTACAAAGTTAAGGACATTTCACTGGCAGAATGGGGCCGTAAAGAAATAGAATTAGCCGAAGCAGAAATGCCAGGTTTAATGAGTTTACGTAAAGAATTCGGTCCAACACAACCGTTAAAAGGTGCGCGCATTGCAGGATGTCTGCACATGACCATCCAAACGGCTGTATTAATCGAAACTTTAGTGGCCCTGGGTGCAGAAGTTACCTGGTCATCATGCAATATTTTTTCTACACAAGACCATGCTGCTGCGGCAATTGCTGCTGCCGGTATTCAGGTTTACGCGTGGAAAGGCTTAAACGAGCAAGAGTTCGACTGGTGTATTGAACAAACTTTACACTTCGGTCCGGAGCAACAGCCGTTAAACATGATTTTAGATGATGGTGGCGATTTAACCAACATGGTTTTTGATAAATACCCTGAGCTGATTGCAGCGATCAAAGGTTTATCAGAAGAAACTACTACTGGTGTACACCGTTTATACGAGCGTATGAAAAACGGAACATTGCACTTACCTGCAATTAACGTTAACGATTCGGTAACCAAATCTAAATTCGATAACAAATATGGTTGTCGCGAATCATTGGTTGATGCGATCCGTCGTGCAACTGATGTAATGATGGCTGGTAAAGTAGCTGTAGTTTGCGGTTATGGCGATGTGGGTAAAGGTTCTGCTGAGTCTTTAAGCTCGCAAGGTGTACGTGTAATTGTTACTGAAATCGATCCAATTTGTGCTTTACAAGCGGCTATGGAAGGTTATGAAGTTAAGAAATTCGCTAACGCAGTTAAAGAAGCTGATATCATTGTAACTACAACTGGTAACCGCGATATCGTTCGTGGCGAGCACTTCTTAACCATGAAAGATAAAGCTATTGTTTGTAACATTGGTCACTTCGATAACGAAATCGATGTTGCCTGGTTAAACGCAAACTATGGTTCAACTAAAGTAGAAATCAAACCTCAGGTAGATAAATATACCATCGAAGGTAAAGATATCATTTTATTGGCCGAAGGTCGTTTGGTTAACTTAGGTTGCGCAACTGGTCACCCAAGTTTTGTAATGAGTAACTCGTTTACCAACCAAACTTTGGCTCAGATTGAGCTTTGGACTAACACAGATAAATACGAAAACAAAGTTTATGTTTTACCTAAGTATTTAGATGAGAAAGTTGCCCGTTTACACTTAGAAAAAATTGGTGTAGAATTAGATGTTTTAGATCAACACCAGGCTGATTATATCGGTGTACCGGTTGAAGGTCCGTTTAAATCAGACGAGTATCGTTACTAGTCAATTTGCAGTTTTCAGCTATCAGTTGGCTTAAAACTAATTATATAAAGGGATGTGCAAATTGCATGTCCCTTTTTTTGTTCCCCTCTATCAGAGGGGTGTCCGAAGGACGGGGTGTGTTTACTTGTTTTGAAAACATATTTCAATTCTCTTCAAGGAATCTTGCCCATCAGTTTTTTACACTAAACACTAATTCTTTTGCCGCTAAAAACCTACATTTGAAAAAAAGTAACTCATGAAAAAACTATTCCTTGCTATTTTTATCGGCCTGGTTAGCTTAACTGCAAATGCCCAAACCGCACCTAAAAAAGCTGTTGCCGCAAAAGTTATTACCAAACAAACTGTTGATATTGCCTGTGGCGAATGCCAGTTTAAAATGAAAGGTAAAGATTGCGAACTGGCTGTGAAAATAGATGGTAAGCCCTATTTTGTTGATGGTAAAAATATAGATGATTTCGGTGATGCGCACGGCGAGCATGGTTTTTGTAATGCCGTAAGCAAAGCAGAAGTAACCGGCGAAATTGTAAATAACCGCTTTAAAGCAAAAGAAATAAAGTTGTTGCCTGTTAAGAATTAGGTTTTACCGCAAAGAGCGCAAAGTTTTCGCAAAGCAGCGCTGAGTAGGTTGCAAATAATCTGTATGCTTTACCTGTTTTAATCTTCGTGATCTTTGCGTCTCATCTTAGCGTACTTTGCGGTTAAAAATGCGATTACTCAAATTCCTTTTCCAGTCCCTGCCTTAAATCAAATAACAGCCATTGTTTGTGGTTTACATCTGCTTGTCTTGTTTTTAACAGTTGGATAAAATCTTTCACGCCGATCTCTTCGTTTCCATTGCCATGAATCAATACAATACTGCCGGCATTGGGTTGCTGACCTTTGGCCAGCCAGGCATCACTACCTATTGGAATTAAACCATAGGTTTCAATTTTATCTACAATTCCTTTATCCGAAACCAAACCCGGAAAGCGGAAAAATACCGATGGGGTTAAATCGTTTTTGAGCATCAGTTTCTCATTTTCCAAAACCTCAACATCCAGATTTGTTCCAGGGGCCAGCAAAAAGTTTTCGGTCAGGGGTAATTGGTTTACTTCGTGGTTGTAAGAATGGTTAACCCAGGTAATGTTCAGCTCTTTTTGTGCAACCAGGCTTTTTAGCCAGTTTAAATCATCCTCATGCTTTAGCATCCATTTGCCCGAAACCGAAATGGCTAATGGGGCAGGTTGTTCAATCTTTTTAAATTCATCGAAAACCGATTGAAAGATAATGCGGTCTAAAGCTTTGTGCGAAGGGCAGAGGTCGATGGTTAATGTAATTCCCTTTTCATTCGGAAAAGCATGATCAATACCGGCATTTTGTAACTGAACATCTTTGGCGGCTGCGGCTTCTAATGCTTTAACATAGGCTGTATTTTTGAAAATAGCCAGTACATTGGGCCATTTCAGGCTGCTTGTGGTATAGTTATTGGCAATATCAACCTTAGTATCTAGTGTTTGTGGATTAACCAACAGCAGATACTTTTCTCCTTCAGCTGTAAAACTTCTTATAGCAAGCCATTGTGCTGTTGCATCTTTGGCTAAAGCATAATTTACCTTGTACCTGCTTAGCGATTCAAATTTTTGAGCATAAAGGCAGGTGCTTAACAGTACGAATATGAAAAGCGCTTTAAATTTTAGCATGACTAAAAAACTTAAATAAATTGGGTATTAGCCACTTTCTTCTCTTTCTTTTTTTCTTTCAGGCTTTCCTTGTAATCTTTTTTAAGTTCCTTTAAATCTGCTTTCATTTCTTTTCTGGCTTCTCTTTTTTCGGCAGCAGAATCGTAATCGCCATTCTTATAATCGTCGATAATTTCTTTTTTCTCCAATTCGTAATCCAGTTCGTCGGCATGATCGGCCATACCTTTTGCAATCAGGTTGGCTATGGCACGCTGATCGCTGGCATTGCCCGATTTGCCTATGGCTTCAGCCGATTTTAGCTGTTTCATCATGGTTTTTACCAGGCTTTTAGGTAAGGCTTTTTTGAGCTCGTTTTCTACGTTTTTCCAGTCCTGACTGCTCATTTTTTTCGCCGTATCAATAGTGGTTACAGCTATTTTTGAAAGTATTTCAGCTTGATTTACTGTTTTTTGTTCGTGGGCAAAGATTTTACCTGTGGCCAACACCAGTAAGAGGATGATGATTTTTTTCATATTGAAAGGTTAAATGTGCTTTGAAGCTAATCAATTTTCGTTAGAATGTAAAACTACAGGCGCTTTTGCCCTAATTGTTTAATCCTTATTTAAAATCTTTCTAATTTAGCTCAAATCTGTTATCTTTACCAAAACAGTAATGAACAAAGAAAAAGTAAAATTATGGTTCAAAAGGGTAGGCCTTGTAGGCTTTCTGTTCTTCCTGATTAAAGGGTTGATCTGGCTCGTGGTGTTTTACTTTATCGGCAAAAATGTGACTTAAAGATTTATTGGTTCACTAGTCATTTGTTCATTAGGCCGTTCTGGTTGCATACCAAGTCGTCATCCTGAACTCGTTTCAGGATCTCTCCGGCAGATGTTTTTATTAAATCTTAACCATATAAGCCATTTAAGAGTATATAAGTTTATTTATCTGATGTTTCTTATATGGTAAAATATAAATCCTATAAGCCCATTTAAGGGCCATAATACTTAATTGCCTTATGTTTCTTATATGGTGAAAAATGAACCCGATAAGTTATTTAAGCTTTTATTCAAGAAATATATTCACTTAATGACCTTGATGGTAAAATGCTCCGCGTTATCTAAACGTAAACAACATATTTGCCAGGAAATTCCATACAAATACAATAACGATGGCGAAAAACTTGGCTACATAAAAATTAGTGCCGTTTTTGCGTTGATGGAAAAGGTAAATGATAATGGTATTGAGGCCTAAGCCAATTAGGCTAACCACTAAAAATTTGCTAAACTCGGTTCCCCAGTGGCTGTTGGTACTCTCAAAAGTCCATATCCGGTTAATGAGGTAATTATTGGTTACCGCGAGTGTAAAACCAATGGCATTGGCCACATACTTGTTTACCTTTATCTTTTCTTTGAAAAGCCATGTAGCACCGAAATCGATCGCCATTCCGAGCAGGCCAGTCAATCCAAACTTTATAATGCGGAAGAATAAATCCATTTTAATGCAATTTAACCAGGTAAAAATGTTCTAATAGCTGAGGACGCGTTTTGGCATTGATAAATTTGGGTGTAAGCTTGGTGATGTGATAGTATTCGAACGATTTTAACACCTCGGCAGCATAATCTTTTTTTAGTCTGGGCAGTTCCGATTCAGGAGTATAAATCACCAGGTTTTCATCGCCCCTAAACTTATCTAGCTCTTCATAAGTCCAAAAGTATTTGGGCTCTCCCTGGGCATAAAAATCAAAGGAATACGCATCAGGGTACATCAAAACTGATGCTTTGGCATTGGGATGATTTTCTTTTAGCCAATTGCCTGCTTCCATACCCGATTCATATTTTAAAACTGATGGATAGAAAAATACTGAGAGGAACAACATGAGGTTTACCGAAATAAAAGTGCTTCGTACTAAAAGGGTTTCGGGCTTAATTCCTTTAAATGCAAAGAAAGAAACAATCAGTACCACAACTAAGCTGGCGATGGCCAGGTAATTGTTTTTAAAACCAAAAGCGATAGCAACGAGGCTAAGGATTAAGGCAATCAGTATCGCCAGTATATGCTGCACCGTTAAAAATATCTTCAAATTTTTGCCTTCAAGTTTCTGAATATACAAAGCTGTGATGATGGCAAATTGGGGCAGAATGATTAAAATATAATGCGGCAACTGGAATTTCGAAAGGGAAAATAAAAGGAAAGTTATTGCAGCACTCGTCCAGATCATGATGCTTTCTGCAGGTAAATCTTTGCGGTTTTGTTTTTTTAACAGGTTAACAATTGCAGTGTAGAACAATATCGACCAGGGTAAAAATGCCCAGAGTGTGGTATGTAGAAAGAAAGAAATGTCGCCTTTGCCTTTAATGGGGCCGTTGTTAAAGAAGCGGCCGAACTGGCTATCCCAAAAGAAAAACTTTAAACCCGAAACATTGGTTTTGCCGAATACCAGTTTTTCAGGATGCAAATCGAATTGTACATATAAGGTATAAAGCTCGGGGATAATAAAAACAAAGATGAGCACGATGGCAAGCCACCATTTCAGTTTTAGTAATTGCTTAAATTGTTTGGTTAAGAACCAGTAAATGATAAAACCACCGAAAACGGGAATTAAAACAAATATGCCTTTAATCATGATGGCACAAGCGGCAAAAAATGAACCTGCTACAATATGCCAGAAAGTATTTTGATGTGCTTTGTAATAATGATAAATGGCTGCCAGGGTAAAAGTGGTAATGTAAACCTCGGCACGCACATCGAATGTTGAGATGAGAATATGGAGTGCACTTAAAAAAATAAGGGCAGAAATGAGCCCGGTTTTTTCGCTGTAGATATCCTTCGCCAGTTTGTACAAATGCCAGGCACCCCATAAGCCAAATAAGAAGGAGGGGAGTTTATAGGCAAAAGCATTGATGCCAAATATTTTAAAAGAAACTGCAGCGAGCCAGAAGGTTAGGTGGGGTTTATCGAGCCAGTCTACCCCGCGAACATAAATGTTAACCCAATCGTTTCTAAGCACCATGTTTTTGGCAATAGAAGCGTAGAGTGCCGAATCGGGTTCCATAATACCACCGAAAAGGGCAAAGGTGCTCATCAGTACAATCAGTGCAATGAGGAGCTTATATAATGTCGTGTCCTTTATATTCATTTACCAGAAGCAAATATGAGCAAAAAAAAGTCAAATTTTTTCAAGGTTTAAGATTAACAAAGGCAAAGCGCTATCTTTGTTTTATGACAAAGTTATCGGTTAACATCAATAAAATTGCTACACTACGCAACAGCCGCGGCGGTAATAATCCTGATCTGGTTAAGGTTGCATTAGATTGCGAACGTTTCGGTGCGCAGGGAATTACTGTTCACCCGCGTCCGGACGAAAGACATATCCGTTACCAGGATGTTTACGATTTAAAAGCTGTTATTGCAACAGAGTTTAACATTGAAGGCAATTGCCGCGAAGATAAATTTGTAGACCTGGTTTTGGCCAATCAACCTGCACAGGTTACTTTGGTGCCTGATGCTGAAGGACAGATTACCTCTAACCATGGCTGGGATACGATTAAGCACAAAGATTACCTGAAAGAAATGGTTGCTGTTTTTCAAAAGGCTGGCATCAGGGTTTCTATTTTTGTTGATCCGGTTGTGGAAATGGTAGAAGGTGCGGTAGAAACCGGAACGGACCGCATTGAACTTTACACTGAGGCTTACGCACATAACTATTTTGCCGACCGCGAAAAGGCTGTAGTGAATTATATTGCTGCGGCGCACCATGCCAATAAATTGGGTTTGGGCATTAACGCCGGTCACGATCTGGATTTACATAACCTGCACTATTTTGCGCAGAGTATTCCGGGTTTGCTAGAGGTTTCTATAGGCCATGCGTTAATTAGCGATGCACTTTATTTAGGTTTGGAAACTACTATCCAGAAATATTTGCAGCAACTTGCTTAAAAAGCAGAAAGACTAAAGCAAAAAGCTTAAAGCTATAACTATTGTTAAAATTAGTTTGTTTAATAGGCAGGCTTAGCAAGCCAGTTGTACCTGATACTAAATACCTGATACTTTATAAATGTTAAAAGGAATCCTCCTTGTTTTTTTCGGTGCCTGCAGTTTTGGCATACTCTCTACATTTGTTAAACTGGCTTACCACGAAGGTTATACCCTTGGCGATGTAACCGGTGCACAGGCCTTTTTAGGCGCTGTAATTTTATGGGTATTGTTTTTCTTTCAAAGCCGCTCTTCAAAATATAAGGCAAAAGAAAAAGTTTTACTTACCCCATGGTGGAAAATGGTATTGGCGGGTACTTGTACCGGATTAGTAAGTGTTTTTTACTATCAATCAGTTAAGCTTGTACCCAATTCGGTAGCCATTGTATTGCTAATGCAGTTTATCTGGATGAGCATTTTAATGGAGCTCGTGTTTTTTAAGAAGAAACCTACTGGTTTACAGTTGCTGGCTATAGTTTTGGTTTTAGGCGGAACAGTACTGGCGAGTGGTATGGTAGAAACGCGAATTAGTGATATGAGCTTAAAAGGAATTGGTTTTGGCTTACTGGCTGCGGTATCTTACGCGGGTTTCTTATTGCTAAGCGGCAGGATTGGTAACGAATATCCGGTGCTGAAGAAAAGTGCCCTGATGATTACGGGAGCTTGTATTCTCATCTTTATACTCTTTCCGCCGGCATTTTTATTTAACGGCGCACTAGGTGGGAGCTTACTTAAATGGGGTTTGATTATTTCTGTTTTTGGAACGGTAATTCCACCTTTATGTTTTGCAGAGGGCGTGCCCAGAATTGGTACAGCATTAAGTTCAATTTTAAGTGCGGCCGAATTACCTGTAGCGGTAATGATGGCGGGTTTCGTGCTGCAGGAGCAGGTTTCGTTTTTAAGGTGGGTTGGAGTAGTGGTTATTCTTTCGGCAATGATTTTGCCTAACCTGAAGTTTTTAAAACGGAGATAAGCTCGGTTTAACCGTTTACCGTTTAACCGCAAAGTACGCAGAGGGTCGGCGCAAAGCTGGCAAAGTTATCTTGGTCGTCATTCTGGCGTTTGCCAGTTCCTTTTTTAACCACAAAGCACACAGAGGTAGGCACAGAGTGCATAGAGCAAGGGGCAGAGCGTGCAAAATCAATAAGCCGTCATTCTGGCGCATGCCAGAAACTCTGTTTTTAACCACAAAGCACACAAAGGTAGGAACAGAGTGCACAAAGCTATTTGTGCGCGTTTTCCGTGCCTCCGTGGCTAGAATATTGCAGTTTTTTTACCAAAAAGTACACAAAGAAAAGCACAGCGCTCACAGAGCAATATGCCTTCATGCTCTCTGTGTAAAGCTCGGTGCCCTCGGTGGTAAAATTTAGCAAAGTTTTTGATCGAAAAGCTATTCTAGTCGTCATTCTGCCGTATGCCAGAATCTCTCTTTTTTAACCAGAATCCGAGGCCGTATCAGCCTTATTGCTTAGTGTACTTTGCGACTTCGTGGTTTAAACCTTAAAGAGGTAATTACGTTTGCATGCTTTGCGGTTAAATTAAAAATAAATACCTTTAAAAAGCTTAACGCGTTTACTATGAAAAAACTTACTATTTATATTTTATCATTCCTTATTGTTGGCTTTACGGCTTGTAAAACCAAAACCACCATAAATCAGGAAGAAGCAGGCGAAGTAATTACCGATTACCTGAAAGCAAATCCCGAGTATAAAACCACACGCTTTAACTTTGGTGAAATCAAGTTCAACAGCACCAACGATATGTTTGAGCTGGGAAAATATAAAACGCTGGCCAGCAAAGGGCTGGTAACACTCGATTTAAAAACAGCCAAAAAGAAATTCCTTTCAAAGGATAGCAGCTTTGTTTACCAGATTACGCTAACCGACAAAGCAAGTCCGCTGGTATTGAAACAAGACCGCGATAAAGCTACTGTTAAAGTGGTAGAATATGTATTGGCAGATGAGAAACCGGTCGATTTCTCGCAGGTAAACTCGAGCACGGCCAAGGTTACGGTATCTTTAAAAATGGTAACTACCGATTTTGAGCCTTTTGATAAAGACGCAAATAAGAACAGCAACTTCATTACCAAGACCTATAAACTAAAACTGAGTAAAGATGAAGGCTGGAAAGTGCAACAGTAGGGGAAAGACTAAAGCTTAAAGCAAGAATAATCCAAGTAAGTACTGTATAATAATCTGGCTCAATGAGATGAAAAAAGCCATTCTGCTATTATTGTTGTCCGGAATATTATATTCAGCTTTTGGACAATCCTTTTATGATGATAACCGGCTTGATCCTACTTTGGTGAAAGTTAAAAATTTACTCGAAAAATGTTTGGCTGGTACTAATGTCAGGAATTTAGAGAGCTCTTTTAAGATACAATCGAATAAAAACATTAATAGATATGAGCTGATAAGTGACATTAACCAAATGTTACCGGAAACTAAAATAGCCTTGCTCAATATTCAACTGAATAAGTCTTTAAAAGGACAAAAATCGCTTAGATTAGAGGGAGGTGTTTTCTTTGATGATTACTTAGATAGTGCTTTGGTTTATGTTAAGTATTTCCATCCAGACACGGTTTATGAATTTATTTCTATGGCAGATCCCCCGCGGCCTAGAGAAGGGTATGAGAAATTTTCAAAAGACCTCAATGATGTAATTAAAGCCAAAATCAAAGCTGGAAAAATTTCAAAAGACAGCTTAGCCAAGGTTAATTATATCGAATTTAATGTTGGCAGAGGAGGGATGTTTAAGAGAACCATTCAGAATAGTTTAAATAAAGAGCTGGATAGTTTTTTTATAGCAAAAAAAAGTTTTACAAATGGAATTTTCAGTGGAAGATTAATTGAAATTAAAGTTGCCTTTGTACTGTTTAAAAACTATTTGTTTAACGATGGATCCTGGCCGGAACAATCAATAAATAACCCCGGCTATGTAGATTATGGTGGGGAATGGGCTCGTGTGAAGTTGATTACCCCATTTGATGCTTGTGAAGAAACTTTTTACAGCGACAAGCTGCCAAACCAAAACTCCGAACTACGTGCAGTGGTATCGATGGTTTTTGACGATGTTTTACGAAAATATATAAGACCGGTGATACACTTTGGCGATATTAAAGAAACCAATCAGCTGGTTGAAGATCTGAAATCTGTGCACCGTAACAATTTAGGATATATTGGGAATAGAATTTATTTCTATCGCGAAAAATAGCGGACTGATAAAGTAACTCTGCAATCATGGTTTCTTGCTGTTGCTTCGTTTTTAAACCCGGTAGCAGCGGAAATCCTTTTACAAACCTTATAGGTTTAAATGTTACTGTTGAAAGTTAGCACCTATAAGGTTTAGGTAAAAGATTGCAGCGGATAACGGGAACAAATTTAAATTTCAGTACTGCCCGTGCTTTCCAAACTAATATCCCATTTGCTTAAAAAGGACAAACGTTTGTCTTTTGGCTCATGCATAAAATCTACTGTTTTTGTAGCTTTTAACTTGAATAAGATGCCTTTTTTACACTGATATATAGCGAAATAAAGCTGCGTTTTTGTTACCTTTGCACGCAAATTTATTATTCATACCGCATGAGCTTAAATATCCATTACAAGGAAGATTTTCAAAATCGCCATATTGCTCCTAATGAGGCTGATACAGCCGAAATGTTGCACACTGTTGGCGTTAATTCTATTGATGAGCTGATTGAACAAACTGTTCCGACGGCAATTAGGTTAAAACAACCGTTAAATTTGCCGGCAGCAAAGTCAGAAACTGAATATCTTGGTGCTTTAAAACAAACTTCATTGTTGAATAAAGTTTTCAAAAGCTTTATCGGTCAAGGTTATTATGATACCATTACTCCGGGTGTAATTTTACGTAACGTATTCGAAAACCCAGGATGGTATACCCAATATACGCCATATCAGGCAGAGATTGCACAGGGCCGTTTACAGGCTTTATTAAATTTCCAAACCATGGTTATCGATTTAACCGGAATGGAAATTGCCAATGCATCGTTATTAGATGAAGGTACAGCTGCAGCTGAAGCAATGTTTATGCAGTACAGTACGCGTAAAAATCAGGCGGCTAAGAAATTTTTTGTTTCTGAATTGCTTTTTGCCCAAACCATCGATATTTTAAAAACACGTGCCAATCCTTATGGCATTGAGCTGGTAATTGGCAGTCATTTGGATTTCGTAGCTACCGAAGATTTCTTTGGTGCTATTGTGCAGTATCCTGCTGGTAACGGTGAGGTTTTCGATTACAAAAACTTTGCTGCTGAATTACATAACTTAAATATTAAATTAACGGTTGCTGCCGATATTTTAAGCTTAACCTTATTAACGCCTCCGGGCGAGTGGGGTGCTGATATTGTGGTAGGTACTACACAACGTTTCGGTATTCCGATGGGTTTTGGTGGTCCGCATGCTGCATTTTTTGCTACTAAAGAAGAATATAAACGTTCAATCCCGGGCCGTATTATTGGTGTAACCATCGATAGCCATGGCGATTACGCTTTGCGTATGGCTTTGCAAACCCGCGAGCAACACATCCGCAGAGATAAAGCAACTTCAAATATTTGTACTGCACAGGCATTACTGGCAATTATGGCTGGTTTCTATGCTGCATATCACGGTCCGAAAGGCTTAAAAGCCATTGCTGAGCGTACACATGGTTTAGCGATCAGTTTGGCTACTACCTTGAAAAATTTAGGTTACGAGCAGTTAAATTCAGCTTATTTCGATACGATTCGTTTTGATTTAGGCGATTTAAAAGGTGGTATTCATGCTTACTGCCTGGATAACGAAATCAACCTGAACTATGTAGGTAACACAGTTACCATTTCGGTTGATGAAACGACTACTTTTGAAGATATTACTTTAATTGCCAAAATCTTTGCAAGGGCTAAAGGCTTTGCAGGCGATCAGGTAGAAGTGGTTGAAAATGTAGAAACAGTAATCCCTGAAGCTTTACAACGTACTTCGGCTTATTTAACACACCCTATCTTTAACGCACACCACTCAGAGCACGAGATGTTGCGTTACATTAAATCTTTAGAGGCAAAAGATTTATCGCTTTGCCACTCGATGATTGCTTTGGGTAGCTGTACCATGAAATTAAATGCAACTGCCGAAATGATTCCGGTTACCTGGTCTCACTTTGGTCGCATTCACCCTTTTGCCCCGGCAGATCAGGTATTGGGTTATTATTCAGTTTTCAATGAACTGGATAAATGGTTAAGCGAAATTACCGGTTTTGCTGCCATGAGTTTGCAACCTAATGCAGGTGCGCAAGGCGAGTATGCCGGTTTAATGGTTATCCGCGCTTATCACCATGATAGAGGCGATTTCCACCGTAATGTGGCTTTAATCCCGGCTTCGGCACACGGTACCAACCCTGCTTCTGCGGCGATGGCCGATATGAAGATTGTGGTGGTTAAATCGTTAGAAAACGGTAACATCGATGTAGAAGATTTAAAAGCTAAAGCAGAACTGCATAAAGATAACCTTTCGTGTTTAATGGTAACTTATCCATCAACGCACGGGGTGTTTGAAGAAAGTATCATCGAAATCTGCGAAACCATTCACGCTAACGGCGGACAGGTTTACATGGATGGTGCAAATATGAACGCTCAGGTTGGTTTAACCAGCCCGGCTAATATTGGTGCCGATGTTTGTCACTTAAACTTACATAAAACTTTCTGTATCCCTCACGGTGGTGGAGGTCCTGGTATGGGCCCAATTGGTGTGGCTAAACACCTGATTCCTTACCTTCCTGGTCACGCTGTAGTGGATATCGATAAAGGAAAATCTATTTCTGCGGTTTCATCTGCACCTTGGGGATCAGCATCGATTCTGATCATTTCTCATGCTTATATTGCCATGATGGGTGCTGAAGGTTTAACCAATGCAACTAAATATGCGATTTTAAACGCCAACTACATGAAAGCGCGTTTAGAGCAACACTTCCCGGTACTTTATTCAGGTGCTCAGGGTCGTTGTGCACACGAAATGATTTTAGATTGCCGTGCTTTCAAAGCTTTCGGTATCGAAGTAACTGATATTGCCAAACGTTTAATGGATTATGGTTTCCATGCACCAACGGTTTCGTTCCCGGTTGCGGGTACTTTAATGGTTGAGCCTACAGAATCGGAACCTAAACATGAGTTAGACCGTTTCTGTGATGCCTTAATTGCTATCAGAAATGAAATTACCCAGGTAGAAAACGGTACTTTAGATAAAACAGATAACCCGCTTAAAAATGCACCTCACACGGTTTCGGTAATTACTGCAAATGAGTGGGAGCATGCTTATAGCCGTCAAACTGCTGCGTTCCCGCTGCCTTATGTGTTAGAGCGTAAGTTCTGGCCTTCGGTTGGTCGTGTTAACGATAGCCATGGCGATAGATCATTAATCTGTGCTTGTCCGCCGGTTGAGAGCTATTTGGAAGAGATTGTGCCTTAAGGTTTAGGGTTTAGGGTTTTCCTTGCCATAGCCAAAAACAATTGCCCGTTATTGCGGGGAGGTTTTTCAGGCGATGAAGCCTGTCTGCTACAAGGCAGGCAATCTCATTAGATATGTTAGCAGGTTTTATGGATTTACTTCATAAAACCTGCTTTTTTTTATGCCTGTAAAACAGGAATGTTATTTATCTAGCAGCAAGCCATCCGAATTTACGTTGTAGCCTTGTATTTTGATCTGGTCGTTTTCTGCAGTTAATGTAACCGTTTCTTTTGATTGGTATTTTGTTCTTTCTACCACGTAGTAAAGCACGTAATTTGCAGATGGATTGGTACCTTTTACCACCTTCGATTCCCAGTGATCGAGCTTTTCGCTTTTAATTTCGCCTAACTTATTTAAGGCTCCGTTTAAATAATCGTTTAATTTTTCGGCGCTGGTTGCAGCTTTGAATTTTGTGCTCAATAGTGGATCTACTTTTTGAAAGTCCTTTTTCTGAAGCAATTCGTAAAACTGATCAGCCACTTTCTCTGCGTCTTTTTTATCTTCTTCGCGGTTGATGTAGCTACTGTTAACATTACAGCTAGTGGCGGTAAAAAGCAAAGTGGTTAAACACAGTGCGGCATAAATTTTATTCTTCATTTCTAGCGTTATTGATTTGGTTTAAATATAGGGTTTAATGTAATAGGCTGTGTAGTTAATGCATGATAGTTGGGAGATAGTGGTTAGGTCATCCCCCTGCCCCCTTCAAAAGGGGGACAAGATTTGCTTAAAGTGCTTTGTGCAGTGCTTGCAGGTGTTAGTTTTATGCTTGCAGGTACTGGTTTTATGCTTGCAGGTGCTGGTTTTATGCTTGCAGATGCTGGTTTTATGCTTGCAGGTGCTAGGTTTATGCTTGCAGGTGCTAGGTTTATGCTTGCAGGTACTAGTTTTATGCTTGCAGGTGCTAGTTTTATGCTTGCAGGTGCTAGGTTTATGCTTGCAGGTGTTGGTTTTATGCTTGCAGGTGCTAGGTTTATGCTTGCAGGTGCTAGGTTTATGCTTGCAGGTGCTGGTTTTAGTTGGGTCTATTCAATAAACTGTGTCAAAAGGAAAATTAATAACTTTAAACACAGGAATTATGTCAGATCAACAAGAAGAGAATCGTTTCAATTATAAAGAATTTGAAGCTTCAGCCTTAGAGCAGTTACGTTCAGGTAAACCACTTGAGGGCAAAGATGGGGTATTGGCGCACTGAGCACTGTTCGTTTTCTACTTAAACGCCCCGAAGTGCCATAAAATTCCCGATGGATCGTGAAGGAAACACTCACTGCCCCAATCTTCGTGACGGACAGGTGTAAGTTTTACGTTTTTATATTTGCCGGGTAAATCGAGGGCAAGCAATTCGGTATAATAACGGTCTGCATCGTCAACCTCCATAAAAATCATGGTGTTATCGATCCAGTCTTTTACATAAGCGTTCTGGAGGTAAAAAGCCAGGTTACCAGTTTTAAAGACAGACATTTGTGGACCCAGCGTAGTTTCTTCGAAACCCAGGTCGCGGTAAAAGCTTCTTGATATTTCAAAATCTTTTGCACCAATAAAGGGGCGGATGGATGTTGCTTTGTGGTTCATCTCTTTACTTCTTATTAAATGTGTTTATTGCTGTATAGTTTGCCTCCTGCAATTGATGTCGGTGCAAAGATAAATATAGCTAAAAGTGACTAAGGATGGACTGGGTTAACTTACCCAATTTTCAAACTGGATAAATTCTTCCCAACCTTTATCCGTTTTTTTATAAATACAGGTGTTTCCCTCACCGCATAAATTGCCACATCTGTAACCATATTGAAAAATGCAAAAAGTGCCATTTCTGAAAAAAATAGGTTTGTGGAATTGATAATACCCATGAAGTCCTTTTTTATAGGCGTTATCCCAGCCTTTACCATTAAAAATCTGGCTTAAGCTATCATTGGTAATGGCTTTCGCAAAAGGTAGGATATGATCTGGAAGTGTTTGCGTTTTTATTTTCTCAATTGCACGAAGTACAGCTTTTTTCTCGTTTTTAGTGTAGATTAGTTCATTTATCAGATGGTTATACTTATAGCCCTTTAAAGTATCTTTATCTAGAGATTTCTTTAGTTCCTGAACAATACCTTCTGAGTTTTTGTCAACATAAAATATCTCTTTGTCTTTGATTTGAAGTTTTTTGGTGAAAAACCAGGTCAAAAATTGTTTTTCTTTACTTGAAATGTTTTGGGCCGAAGCTGCCAGATTAAACATGGTAGCCAACATGAGGAGAATCGTTATTTTTTTCATGTCTTTAAGATGTGAAAGATAGTGTTATTCCATAAAATTAATGTTCCTGGTATGATTAAGTCGAATAAATATTTAATTCACATTAAAAAGTAAACAAATTAAACCTTTATTATAAATCTGCAGTCAATAGAATGATTTTAAATAAAACCGATTATTTTTGAAAAACTTAACATAGGTCAATAACAACAGCTAAAAGCTTGATCTATATTTGTATCAAATTAAAAAACCAGAAAATGAAATTAAAAATCTCTTCAATCTTTTTATTAGTAGCAGTTGTTGCTTTATCAGCTTTTAAAAACCCTGCTAAACCAGTTACTTATACTGTAGATGCAGCAAAATCGACCATTACTTGGGTTGGTAAAAAAGTAACCGGTTCTCACAACGGAACAATCGCTTTACAATCAGGTTCACTTGCTGTTAATGGTAAAAGTGTAACTGGTGGTACTTTCACCATCGATATGAACTCAATCAAAGATGCTGATGGTAGCGCTAAATTAGAAGGTCACTTAAAAGCTGACGATTTCTTCGGTGTGGCTAAATTCCCAACTTCTACTTTCGTAATTACTAAAGTAGCGGGTAGCGGTGCTAACGTAACTGTATCAGGTAACTTAACTATTAAAGGTATTACTAAACCACTAAGCTTCCCTGCAACTGTAACGGTTAATGCTGATGGTACTGTTTCTGCTTTAGCTGGTAAAATTGTAGTTGACAGAACTAAATATGATATCAAATATGGTTCTAAATCATTCTTCGATAGCATTGGTGATAAAGCGATTAACGATGAGTTTGAATTAGCTGTGAAATTAGTAGCTAAAAAATAATCCCCATCCCTCCACTGAATGGGAGGGCTTGAAAAGCTAAAAGCCCTGGCAGTTTGCCGGGGCTTTTTTAGTTGTGCTAACTTTTACCACAGAGGGCACTGAGTTTTACACAGAGAGCACGGAGATTAGATTGTGTGCTTTGTGTGCTCGGTGGTAAAAAAGAGATTCTGGCCTGCGCCAGAATGACGACCTGGTTTGGCCACGGATGCACGGAAAACACGGAATGTTTTAAATATTGCTCTGTTCGCTCAGTGCTTTTCTCTGTGGGCTCTGTGGTTAAAAAAAAAAGATTTTGGCCTGCGCCAGAATGACGGTTGGAGTAGCTTTGTGGTTAAAATGTTGTTAACTTTTACCACAGAGGGCACTGAGTTTTACACAGAGAGCACGGAGATTATTAGTTTGTGTGCTTTGTGTCTTTCTTTGTGTGCTCGGTGGTTAAAAAAAGAGATTCTGGCCTGCGCCAGAATGACGGCCTGCTTTGGCCACGGATGCACGGAAAACACGGAATGTTTTAAATATTGCTCTGTTCGCTCAGTGCTTTTCTTTGCGGGCTCTGTGGTTAAAAAAGAGATTCTGGCCTGCGCCAGAATGACGATCTGCTTTGGCCACGGATGCAGGGAAAACACGGAATATTTTAAAAATTGCCCTGTTCGCGCTGTGCTTTTCTTTGCGGGCTCTGTGGTTAAAAAAGAGATTCTGGCCTGCGCCAGAATGACGATCTGCGTTGGCCACGGATGCAGGGAAAACACGGAATATTTTAAAAATTGCTCTGTTCGCTCTGTGCCTTTCTTTGTGGGCTCGGTGGTAAAAAAGAGATTCTGGCCTGCGCCAGAATGACGGCAATGGGGATCCCGAATATGACATTCCGCGCCCTTTGCGCCTTCTCTTTGCGTACTTTGCGGTTAAAAATTAGAAAATCTACCTTATTTTAAACCCACCATCAATTTCATCTACAAAGCCGGTAGCCACACTTTTACCGTGGTAAAATAAACATTCCCAGTTTTCGGCTGCTGCTCTTTTACCGTATGCTTTGCGTAGTTCCATAGCCTTTCTACCATCGAAATCATATTTGGCAATAAAATTTTTAATCAGTTCTTCAGGCTCTGGCAAAACATCGCCACCAAAAAATACCTTTTGTTTGCCTTCTGTTAAAAGGAAAACCTGATGGTTAGGGCAGTGTGCACCGGTAAATTCGTAAGCAATGGTTTCATCAATAGCTCCATCGCCCTCCACAAATGTTAACTGGGCATTGCGTTGTACAAATTCGAAAATATCGGCATGATACGAAGTGGATGTACTGCTAAAGGCGGTTTCCCATTCGCCACGGTTAATAATATGTTCAGCATCGGGGAAACTCAGTTCGGTTTTGTTGCCTAACTGATGAATCATACCACCAGAGTGATCGTAATGTAAGTGCGACATTAAAACCTTGGTTACATCGGTAGGATCGAAACCTGCATTCCGGATATTTTTATGTAAAATCAATTCGCCATGATCGTCGCTAAAACCTAAACCGGTATCGAAAAGAATCAGGTCGTTTTTGAGCTCAACCAAAAAAGGTTGTACGTTGATAAACAGCGAAGCGGGTCTGTCTTTAAAATGGTGTATGGCTGGATCGAAAGGAACAAATTTCTTTGTGGCATCAACCGAATAGGTTCCTTCGTATAGGGTGTGGACTTGCAAAATTTAAATCTTTAATGTTTCTGCAAAGGTAACAATCTAAATAACAGTATTTGTTTTAGTAAAAGCTTGGATACTTCCTTTTTTTGTAAAATATCATTGCTAAATTTCGGGGAAATTATCCTTTATGAACATTCGCGTTTTATTTCTTTTATTAGCTTTTAGTTTTTCTACCCGCCTGAGTGCGCAGCAACGTCCTAATGTAATCATTGTGTTGGCCGATGATATGGGTTATGCCGATATTTCCTGTTATGGAAGCCCGCTAATTAAGACGCCATTTTTAGATGGGATGGCAGCAAAAGGAATCAAAGCAACGAATTTTGTAACCACCTCGCCAACCTGTACCCCATCGAGAGCATCGTTGCTTACGGGCAGGTATTGCAGCCGGATGGATTTACCAAGGCCAATAGGTCCGGGTGAGAAGGCAGGGATACCTGAAGATGAAATTACGATTGCACAAATGCTTAAACAATCAGGCTACGCAACAGCATTGGTAGGTAAATGGCATCTGGGAGATCATGGTGTTTCGTTGCCAAACAAAAAAGGTTTCGATGAATTTTACGGTCTGCTGTATAGTCACGATTACCGGGCGCCTTACGTAAAAACCGATACTACCATTAAAATTTTCAGAAATACGAAGCCCGAAATTTATAAACCGCACGATAGCATTTTAACGAGCTCATATACGCGCGAATCGATTTCTTTCATTAAGAAAAATGCAGCAGCGAAAAAGCCATTTTTTCTGTATCTGGCGCAAAATATGCCGCATTTACCGGTTGCCTTTGCCGCACAAAAGAGCCGTAAAACACCTTCGGCGGGTGGCGAGTTGGGCGATGTAATTGAAGATATGGATGCCGGCCTGGCACAAATCTGGAAACAGGTGGTTGCTTCCGGACAAGCCGATAACACGATTTTTATTTTTACCAGTGATAATGGCCCATGGATTAATGCTCCTGCGCGGATGTATCAGGATGGTTTTACCAAATTTTACCATGTGGGTTCGGCAGGTGTTTTCAGGGGATCGAAGGGAATCTCTTATGAAGCCGGTCACAGGGTGCCGTTTATTGTTTACTGGAAAGGTCATACCCTTAGCGATACGCAGTTGACCAAGCCCATTTCGAACCTGGATGTTTTGCCTACGCTGGCCGACTGGACCAAGACAAAGCTTCCGCAAAGGGTTTATGATGGCGAATCTATTGCTGCTTTGCTAACGACCAAAAACCACAATAAGCCGCACCGCCCGATTTATTACCACAATTACGTTTTAGAAGGGGTAAAGGATGGCGATTGGAAACTGCGGATTACCAAAAATGATAATAAGGAACTTACGGAGTTGTATAACCTTTCGTGGGATCCCGCTGAACGGGTGAATCTTGCCGATGATGCAAAATATGCAGCACAGAAGGAACACTTAATGAAGCTTTACCAGGAATATCCGGGTAACTCGAAGTAAGGTCGTTTTATTTTCTCCCGCAGATTTAAGGAAATGGCGCAGATATAGTTGCTATTATTTAAAATCTGCGCTTTCTGCGTGATCAGCGGGAAACAGATTTGCTAATTTTCTCCCGCAGATTTAAAGGATTAATACGCAGATATAATTGATGATTTTGTTGTTTAAGATCTGCGCTTTCTGCGTGATCAGCGGGAAATAGGTGTGCTATTTTCTTCCGCAGATTTAAGGAAATGGCGCAGATATAGTTGCTATTATTTAAAATCTGCGCTTTCTGCGTCATCAGCGGGGAACGGGCGTGCTATTTTCTCCCGCAGATTTAAGGGATTAATACGCAGATATAATTGATGTTATTTAAAATCTGTATCCTTTTCTGCTTCATCAGCGGGAAATAATGTTTGTTGAAATGCTATCAAAAAGGCCTTAGATTAGATTTGTGACACCAGAACTTTCGTTATCTAAGGATTCGTGCCGTCATATCCAATTAAAATGTATATTTACTGTTCGGAAACAGAATAAATGGAAAAAAGATGGGTGCTTGCATCAAATTGTGATGATGCTACGATAACTACGATTGCAGAACAACTGAATATAGATCGCTCTCTGGCGCAAATATTGGTACAAAGAAATATTTGCGACTTCGATCAGGCCAAAGATTTCTTCAGGCCGGATTTGGATCACCTGCATAATCCTTTCTTAATGAAAGATATGGATGCTGCAATAGCCAGGATCGAAACTGCTTTGGCAAATCATGAAAAAATCCTGATATATGGCGATTATGATGTAGATGGTACAACTTCAGTAGCCCTGGCTTTCAGTTTCTTTTCTCAGTTAACCTCAAACATTGAATATTATATCCCCGACCGTTATTTAGAAGGTTACGGCATTTCCACAGCTGGTATAGATTATGCCAGTGAAAATGGCTTCTCGTTAATTATTGCGCTCGATTGCGGGATAAAATCTATCGACAAAATTGATTATGCCAATACTTTAGGCATCGATTTTATCATTTGCGATCACCACTTACCGGGAGATGAGCTTCCTAAGGCAATTGCTGTTTTAGATCCGAAAAGGGCAGATTGTCCTTATCCGTTTAAAGAACTGGCAGGCTGCGGTATAGGTTTTAAACTGGCGCAGGCGTATGCTCAAAAACACCAGCTGCCTAAAGAAAGTTATTTGCAGTATTTGGATCTGGTGATGATCAGTATTGCTGCCGATATTGTACCCATTGTTGGGGAGAACCGTATTTTGGCACATTATGGTTTGAAAAAATTAAATACCAACCCTTGCGAAGGTTTGCGCGCATTGATGGAAGTTTCGGGCAAGACCGAAAATTACACCATTACAGATGTGGTTTTTACACTCGGTCCGCGGATAAATGCTGCAGGTAGAATAGACCATGCCAAGCATGCGGTAGCCATGTTGCTTTGCCAGGTTGATGGCAATGCTTTGGAACAGAGCGAGCTGATTAACCTGAAAAACACCGAACGTAAAACTTACGATCAGGATATTACCCGCGAAGCATTGGCTTTAATCGGAGATAGTGAAATACTGATTAACAGAAAAACCACTGTGGTATTTAACGAGAACTGGCATAAAGGGGTGATTGGAATTGTGGCTTCGCGCTTAACGGAGAAATATTACCGCCCAACTATCGTGCTCACCAAATCAAATGGTCATGTGGCAGGTTCGTGCCGTTCGGTAGTGGGGTTCGATTTATACGAGGCCCTGAGTGGTTGTGCGGATTTATTGGATCAGTACGGAGGACATAAATTTGCAGCAGGCTTAACCATGCAGGAGCATAATGTAAATGCCTTTGCAGATAAGTTTGAAGAAATTGTAGCGGCAAGCATTACCGAAGAGTTGTTAACCCCGATGATTAAAATCGATGCCGAGATAGAACTGGCGCAGATTGATGGTAAGTTCTACCGGGTTTTGGCGCAGATGGGGCCATTTGGGCCAGAAAACATGGCGCCGGTTTTTGTTACCCATGGGGTATATCTGGCACAACACGCCATGGCTGTTGGTGCAAATCACTTAAAAATTAATGTAAAACAACAAAATTCGCCTATTTTTGAGGGCATCGCATTTGGTTTGGGAGAATTTCAAAACCAATTGCTGCCAAGAGTACCTTTTTCTATTTGTTATACCATTGAAGAAAATGTGTGGCGGGATAAGAAGCGTTTGCAACTGAATATTAAAGGAATAAAAGTTAATTAATTAAACTTTAATAAACCTCGCAGGTTTAATTTGGCATAGCCGTTTTAAAAACCTGCGAGGTTTAGTGTAGAGATATATGATACTAAGAGCCGAAAATCTGGTTAAAAAATATAAACAGCGTACTGTTGTAAACAACGTTTCGTTTAACGTAAACCAGGGCGAAATTGTGGGTTTGCTGGGACCGAACGGGGCGGGTAAAACTACTTCGTTTTATATGATTGTGGGATTGATTAAACCCAACGAAGGGCGTATTTTTTTAGAGGAGGAAGATATTACCGAAGATGCTATGTACCGCAGGGCACAAAAGGGAATCGGTTATCTTGCCCAGGAAGCATCAGTTTTTAGGAAACTTACTGTTGAGGATAATATTCTTGCCATTCTGGAGATGAGCAACATGAGTAAGGAAGAACAAAAAGATAAACTCGAAGAATTGATTAATGAGTTTAGCTTGCATAAGGTGCGCAAAAACCGTGGCGATTTATTGTCGGGTGGGGAGCGTCGCCGTACAGAAATCGCCCGTGCTTTGGCTGCAAACCCGAACTTTATTTTACTGGATGAGCCATTTGCCGGGGTAGACCCCATTGCGGTAGAAGAAATACAGAGTATTGTGGCTAAACTGAAAACCAAAAATATCGGTATTTTAATCACCGACCACAACGTACAGGAAACCCTTTCGATTACCGATAGGGCTTATTTGCTCTTTGAAGGGAAAATCTTAGAGCAAGGGGTACCAGAGGTACTGGCCGAAAACGAGATGGTAAGAAAAGTATATTTGGGATCGAACTTCGTGTTAAAACGTAAGAAATTCGATGTTTAATTTTCAGGTTAGGGATAAATTATTGTCTACCACAAACAAATTTTAATTTTGGGTGTTGCCTAAACTTTATGCTTAAACAAATTACTGTAAACCCAGGTGCTGTAGATAAAAGAATAGCAACTTTTGATCAAATGATATTCATTAATTTTAACCATTAAGATGGCAATTGTAAATTCGATTTTTACCTGGTTAATGAAAAAGCGGATCCACCAGATTGAGCTTTTTATGAAATATCCGCATGATGTTCAGGAAGAATGGTTCCATACGCTGATTGATAGTGCCGAAAATACCGAATGGGGTAAATTGTACGATTATAAAACCATTTTAACGGTACAGCAATATCAGGAACGCGTTCCCATCCAGAATTACGATACTTTAAAGCCCTATATTGAGCGCATGCTCAATGGCGAGCAGAATATCCTTTGGCCATCAGATATCAGGTGGTTTGCAAAATCATCAGGTACCACTAGCGATAGGAGTAAATTTATACCGGTTTCTGAAGAAAGCCTTGAAGAATGCCATTTTAAGGGTGGTAAAGACATGCTTTCTATTTACTGCAACAACCGGCCCGATAACCAGATGTTTACCGGTAAAAGCCTGGTTTTAGGTGGCAGCCATCAGGTAAACCAATTAAACGAAGATTGTTTTTATGGCGATTTATCGGCTGTATTGATTAAAAACCTGCCCATCTGGGCCGAGTTTTACCGTACGCCCGATATGTCTATCGCTTTGATGGACAACTACGAAATTAAAATGGATAGGATGGCCGAGGCGACTATCAACGAAAATGTAACCAGTATTTCGGGCGTACCTACCTGGACGATCGTACTGGCTAAAAAAGTGCTCGAACTTACAGGCAAAAGCAATTTGCTCGAAGTTTGGCCAAACCTCGAAGTGTATATTCATGGTGCTGTAAACTTTGCGCCTTATCGTGAGCAGTTTAAACAGCTCATCCCATCGGCAGATATGTATTATCTGGAAACCTACAATGCCTCTGAAGGCTTTTTTGGGATCCAGGATCAGGACGATTCGGATGAAATGTTATTGATGCTTGATTATGGCATTTTCTATGAATTTATTCCGATGGAACACATTGGAGAAGAAAATCCGAAAGCGCTGGTTCTGGGCGAAGTGGAGCTGCATAAAAACTATGCAATTGTAATTTCTACCAATGGTGGTTTGTGGCGCTATATGATTGGCGATACGATTCAGTTTACCTCACTGGCCCCTTATCGCATTAAAATTACCGGGCGTACCAAACACTTTATCAATGCGTTTGGCGAAGAGGTTATTATCGATAATGCCGAACAGGCCTTAACCAAAGCCTGCCAGGAAACGGGTGCCGAAATTAAAGACTATACTGCCGGTCCGATTTATTTTAAAGGGGAAAAAGCAGGAGGCCACGAATGGATTATTGAGTTTGATAAACAGCCCGATGATTTTGAAAAGTTTGTAGACATTATGGATCAAACCCTGCGCGAGGTAAATTCTGATTATGATGCCAAGCGCTTTAAAGATATGGCATTATGTAGACCAAAAGTACACAATGCACCTGCACATACCTTTTACAACTGGTTAAAAGCTAAAGATAAACTGGGCGGTCAGCATAAAGTACCACGTTTAGCTAACGAGCGGAAGTATGTGGAAGATATTCTGGAGATGATGAAATCAGCTTAATTTTGGTGAATTTCATTTAAATGTGTCAGTCTGAGCTTGTCGAAGACCATACGATGGCATTTCGACAAACTCAGTGTGACAGTTTTATAATTAATAACGCAACTCAACAATGAAAAACATCCTATTTCTTATTTTAACGCTGGTATTTTCCGTAGTTCAATCAAAAGGCCAGGTAAAAGAGAGTTACAAAGCGCAGATTGCGTATAAAATTGTAGAAACATCGCCAAGATGTCAGCAGTTAACCAAAGGTTTGGGCGAAAGGGTGAAAAAAAATGGCGGCATTTCGTACGGTTTTATGCTCGAGAGCAGTCCTAATCCTCGAACGGATCTGTCAGGCAGCTATTCCAAAACCTATAATTTTAGCCTGCACCAAAATTATCCGGATAGGCTGATGGTTACCAACTATTTCGTGTTCGATCCTAAAAAAAAGCAGTTATACGAAAATGATGTCTTAAATGGCAAATTGATACCCATACCTTTCGATAAAAAGTTACTGGCGCTCTTTAACAAAAAATAAATGAAAAGGATCAGCTATAAACAGGTGGCCTGGCTATTGTTTTTTGCCTACTTTTTTATGCTGATGGTGCAGATCACTTTACGCTATATCCCTTTTAGTAGCGAGGCTTCTTTTCTTCAGATCAAACAAACCGAAGTAACCGGAATTAGCGCATACCTGCCTGTTTTCTACATCCACGTGTATAGTGCCATATTTGTTTTACTGGCTGGCTTTACACAGTTTAACCCTAAAATACTTGCAAAATATCCTAAAATCCATCGTTTACTGGGTTACCTGTATGCGGGTGTGGTTTTAATTTTGGCAGCACCTTCGGGTATTTTTATCGGCTGTTTTGCCAATGGTGGCTTAATGGCTAAAACTTCGTTTGTTATTTTAGGTGTTTTGTGGTTTTGGTTTACATTCAAGGCAGTGCAACTCATTCTCAACCGGAAAATAAAAGCACATAAAAAAATGATGTACCGTAGTTTTGCCCTGGTAACTTCGGCCATAACATTAAGGCTTTGGAAAGTTATTTTAGTATATTTATTTCATCCTGCCCCAATGGATGTTTACCAGATTATTGCCTGGCTGGGCTGGATCCCCAATTTATTACTCGCCGAATGGCTTATTAAACGGAAAATAATTTAATTGATGAAAAGAATCTTCTTATTAGCGCTGCTCCCATTTTTGATGCTTTCTTGCAGGGAAAACAAAAAAACAAATGCACAAAAACAAGCTGGCGGTATAGCACAGCAGGAAATCCACAAAGAGCTGTATGGCTTTTGGGTGGGCGATTTTTACACGCAGGATGAATTGGAATACGATGGCGATATGACAGATGCGGTGAAAAAACTGAATATCAACATTAAAAAGATTACAAAAGATACTGTTATTGCACAAAGCGTGGTTTCGGGTAACAGCCGGCCATTATTGGGTAAACTATCTGATGATGGAGGTAAAATTACGTTTGTTTTAGATGAACCCGGAAGTGAAAAATACGACGGGAAATTTGAAATTACACTGGTTGGCGATACTTTAATTGGTAAATGGAATGCCTATAAAACAGCACTGAAATGGCCGGAGAAACAGTTTAAATTATTGAAAAAAGCCTTTGTTTATAACGCCAGTTTGATGTTGCCCACAGAGGCCAGTTATGTAGACTGGAGCGATCATAAAATGGTTGAACATTTAGATACCCTCGAAGATGGAACCATCGATTCGTTAGGTGCCAATGCTTTTTACAGAAGTGCGTCTGATCAGATTTTTAAGTTAAATGCTTCTACAGTTTTATTAAATGAGGCTGATTTAAAGAATTTGCGAAAACTCGATTTGCAGATTATCAAAAACACCATTTTCGCGCGTCACGGTTATGCTTTTAAAAAGCAGACTTTCCGTAATTTTTTCGATCCTGTTGAGTGGTACGTACCGGTTAAAAACAATGTTGATAACGATTTAACGGCAATAGAAAATAAAAATATCAAGTTATTAGATCGCTTTACCAAATATGCCGAAGACAATTACGATGCTTTTGGCCGTTAATTTGTAATAGATTGAGCATGAAATTGAACAGGCAAAAAATATTGGATTTCTTTAAAAAATCGCAAAGCAAAGCTACAGTGATTTTGAACGATAAAACCAGGGCCAGTAAAACCATAAAGGATGCACTGGGCAAGGCTGTAACCAATAAAGGTGATCTGGAAGGCGTTTGGGCAAAACTGGTATTATTGTTTGCCGTATCTAAAGATTATGTAAACGGCAGCTATACCGAAATCCCCAAACGATCAATCGTTGCCATTTTGGGTGGACTCGTTTATTTCCTGTCGCCCATAGATGTGATTCCTGATTTTGTGCCGGCATTAGGTTTTATTGATGATATTTATATCTTAAACCTGGTGTACAGGCAGGTGCTTAAAGATCTGGAAAAATATAAAGCCTGGAAAGATGCACAGGGAAAAATAATTGATATTGATGGCTCACCCGCATAAAAGCTTTTTAGATTGGTTGGGTGGGCATTTGCTAAGTTGTCCGTTTAAATCCCAATTCGGAATCGATTGCCCCGGCTGTGGTTTACAACGATCGGTATTGGCTTTGCTAAAGGGTAATTTAATCGATTCTTTTCGCTTTTATCCGGCAACCCTTCCTTTAATTTTTATTGTACTTTTTACAATTCTCCACCTTAAATTCGACTTTAAATTTGGCGCCCAGCTAATTAAAATCGTTTTTGCAGGTATTGCAGTAATTGTCCTAATCAATTACATTTACAAAATATACAATCACCAACTACTAAGTTAAACACCTACTCATGTCAGAAGAACAGGAAAACCCGCAAGAAAATAAACCTATTGATCTTTCTAAGAACGAGGAATCAACTGTGCAGCCTATCAACGAAGGGCCGGTAACACCACCTCCATTTCAACAACCGCCACCTTTTCAGCAGCCACCTCCATTCGGACAATTTGGAGGAATGGGACAACAAAATTTACCCAACTCAACAGCTGCCCTGGTATTGGGTATTTTATCTATTCCGGGGTGTTGCTGTTATGGTCTCGGCTTAATTTTTGGGATAGTTGCATGGGTTTTAGCTGCAGGCGACATTAAGAAATACAGGCTTAACCCGAATTTATACGCCATTTCATCTTATAAAAATACCAAGGCCGGAAAGGTTTGTGCCATAATCGGCTCTATATTGAGTTTACTTTATATCATTTGTATTATTTTAATGATAGCTGTATTTGGTTGGGCTGCTTTGAGAGACCCTGAATTGATGAAAGAACTGCTAAGAGAGAAAGGCTTAGGTAATTAATTTTACCTTAAAAATATAAACCGGATGGTACATGCCATCCGATTTTCTTATTTTTGTAGCGTTCAAATTGTAAATAATAAACTCATTATAATGTATCCAGAATATTTAGTAGAACCTATGCGTAAGGAATTAACGAACGCAGGTTTTCAGGAATTAAAAAACGCAGCAGATGTAGATCAAGCCATTAAAGGCGAAGGAACTGTGTTAGTTGTGGTAAACTCGGTTTGTGGTTGTGCGGCAGCAAATGCACGCCCTGCAGCAAGAGCAGCAGCAGCACACGAAAAACACCCTGATAAATTGGTTACTGTTTTTGCAGGTATGGAAAAAGAAGCTGTAGATCAGGCCAGAAATTACATGATGCCTTTCCCTCCATCATCGCCGGCTATGGCTTTATTTAAAGATGGTAAATTGGTACACATGATAGAACGTCACCAGATTGAAGGCAGACCAGCGCAAATGATTGCTGAGAACCTGATTGGTGCTTTCGAACAATACTGTTAGTAAGATTACGCCGATTTGGTGGATTACACAGATATTTAGATTACACTGATTGACATAACACTAATCAGTGTAATCTCCTTAAATCTATAAATCGGTGCTATTAAAAGTCTTTATTGAGCAATTTCTCCAGCTCACCGAACGAAACGTTCATTCTTACCCGGCCTTGTTTGGCATACGAAATTTCTCCTGTTTCTTCCGAAATAATTACTGCTACAGCATCCGTAGTTTCAGAAACACCGATACCGGCCCGGTGTCTTAAACCAAATTGTGCGGGTAACTGATCGTTATCTGTTAAAGGTAAAATACAGCTTGCACTTTTAATTTTGTTCTCAGAAATTACTACAGCGCCATCGTGCAGCGGGCTGTTTTTCTGGAAAATACTTTCTAATAACCGCTTGGATATTTTGGCATCAACCAACTCACAGCTATTGGCAAAAAACTGTTCGTCGTAAAATTTAACAAACACAATCAACGCACCTGTTCTGGTTTTTTTCATGCTTTTGCAGGCATCGATGATGGGTTTTATCCGCGTTAGGTTATTTCGTTCAATTTCTTTGCGGCCAAATAAATAACCCCACCAGGCCTTGTTTTTCTGTAAAAAGGCATTTTTACCAATGAGCAGCAGGAAGCGCCTGATTTCGGGGTGAAAAATAACAATGAGGGCAATAATACCCACACTCATGAATTTATCGATGATGGTGGTCAGCAATTTCATGTTCAGCGCATCTACCACCCGGTAAAATATGGCAATAATGAGCATACCCACAAGCAGGTTTACGGCGAGGGTATTGCGGATTAGTGTGTACACATAATAAATTAACAGTGCCACCAGCACAATATCTACCACATCGGTAATGGTGAATTTTACAAAGTCGAAATCTAATCCTTTCATTATGGGCAAGATAGTAAAACAGTTTCTATATTGGTTAACTGTATAAATCGTTTAATTGGTTAATTGTTGGGATTAGGTTAATTGTTCAAAGCGTTTAATTAGTTAATGGCCTTGAAAACCTAATTTTTTAAAATTGATTTACGTAAAGCATTCAATTTGTTGGTTAATTCATCTAGTTTAAGTCTGTATGCAACGTATTCTTCTTCACTAATGTAATCGAGGTCATAAGCACCAATAATGTGGTTAATTGTTTCTATCGCACTTGAATAAGCAATGGTTATAAAATGAGCTTTGTCCTTTGGTGTAACTCTGGCTGAACCTTCTGCTAAACAATCACCAATACTGCTTGCAGATCTTTTAAGTTGGCTTGTTAATCCAAATATTTCTTCTTTAGGGAATTTTCTGGTCAAATGGTAAATGTCTTTTCTAAACATTCTTGCTTTTTGCCAGGTTTCTAGTTTTTCAAAGGAATAAATATGCATCGTAATTAAGTTTAGGTTAATCAGGGGATGATATCAAATATAAGCGATAGATTGTTAATTAACCAGTAGGTTGTGTTTTATCAATTTAAACAATTAATAACCAACTATGCCCGGTCAATTAACCAGTTTAACCAGTTAACCAATTAACCCAACATTTCCACCAACCGCACACACTCTACGGCCTCCTTTACATCGTGTACCCTTAAAATTCCTGCGCCTTTTTGGAGGGCGATGGTATTCAGTACCGAAGTGCCATTCAACGCTTCAGCTGCGTTAGTGCCCAATGTTTTATAAATCATTCCTTTGCGCGAAAAACCAACAAGCACCGGAAGTTTAAAAATCCGAAAAGCCTCCATCTGGTTTAGTAACTCGTAATTGTGCGCAATGGTTTTTCCGAAACCAAATCCTGGGTCGATAATCACATCGTGGATGTGCAATGCTTTCAGTTCTGCTACTTTTTTAGCCAGATAATCTACAACTTCCAGCGTTACGTTTTCGTACACCGGGTTTTGCTGCATGTTTTGCGGCGTGCCCTGCATGTGCATAATCATGTAAGGTACCTGCAATCTGGCGACGGTTTCGAACATCAGCTCGTCCATGTCGCCTGAGGCAATATCGTTAACAATATGCGCACCAGCCTGAATGGTTGCCTCGGCTACTTTGGCCCTGAAGGTATCAATGGAAAAAATGGCTTCTGGAAAAGCTTCGTATAAACTAGCCACTACCGGTACCAGCCGATCTATTTCTTCCTGTTCGGAAATATTCTTTGCACCAGGCCTTGAAGAATAACCGCCAATATCGATAAACGTGGCACCTTCGGTCAGGTATTGTGCTGTTTTGGCCAGGGCCTCATCTATAGATTTTGTTCTGCTGTTGCTGTAAAAAGAATCGGGTGTGATGTTGAGAATTCCCATCACTTTTGGGCGACTTAAATCGATAAGCCTACCCTTTATATTTAAGCTTTGCTTGGGCTCAAAAAAGTTTTTTTCTGCCATAATAAACCCTTTCGGGATTTGGGTTTCGCTTTAAAAATGTATCTTTAGCTTTTGTTTTTCACGACAAAAATACACTAAAAACTAAATAAATATTGGCTTTGGCACAAACAAATACGGCTACAGAATTTGATGAAGTGATTGCAGTTTGCAGATCATTATTTTTAAAGAAAACGAAAGATTATGGTACGGCCTGGCGGATATTGAGGCCAAGCTCTATCACTGATCAGATTTTTATCAAAGCCCAGCGCATTCGCACTTTGGAAGAAAAAAAAGTAAGTAAAGTAGGCGAGGGCGTAACTTCAGAATACATTGGCATAGTGAACTATTGCATTATTGCCATGATGCAGCTCGAGCTTACCGAAAACGATCCGAATGAAATGCCTTTTGAAACTGTTGAAAAGTTATTTGATGAAAAAGTTACCGAAACCAGGGATTTAATGTTTGCCAAAAACCACGATTATGGAGAGGCCTGGCGCGATATGCGCATCAGCTCGCTTACCGATCTGATTTTAATGAAAATTTTCAGGGTTAAACAAATCGAAGATAACGAAGGACAGACCCTGGCATCAGAAGGGGTAAAAGCAAATTATCAGGATATGTTGAATTACTCGGTTTTCGCCCTGATTAAACTGGGGGTTAAATAAGTTTCCACTTAAGCATAGCCATTAAATATTATTACGACTGAAAAACAGATTATACCGATGCAAAACGTACTTTTAAGATTCTCCAGATTTTTTGTTGGCGCTTTATTTATCTTTTCCGGCTTAATCAAAGCCAACGATCCACTGGGTTTTGGCTATAAACTGCAGGAGTATTTCGAGGTTTTTCACATGGGCTTCCTGAACGGAATGGCTACCGGTATTGCTATTTTACTGTGTACCCTCGAAATTGTTTTAGGGGCTTTGTTGTTATTGGGTTTCTGGAGCAAAAAAGTAGCCTGGGGATTGCTGTTGCTCATCATTTTCTTTACGTTGTTAACCTTTATTTCGGCAGCATTTAAAGTGGTAACCAGCTGTGGTTGCTTTGGCGATGCCATTCCGCTTACCCCATGGCAATCGTTCAGTAAAGATTTGATCTTGCTGGTATTGATTCTCATCATCTTTGCCAAAAAGGAGCTAATTCAGCCTTTATTTAAAAAGGAAGCTACTCAACGTAACATTGCTTTGGCAGTAACGATCATATCTTTGGGCTTTGGCCTGTATACTTACAATGTGTTACCGGTTATGGATTTTCTGCCTTATAAGGTAGGTGCACATATTCCTTCATTAATGGTGATCCCTCCGGGAGAAAAGCCTGATGAGTTCGAAATCATGTATCACCTTAAAAATAAGAAAACCAATGCGGAAAAAGACATGAGCGATAAAGCCTATCTTAAAACCGAAATCTGGAAAGATAACAATTGGGAAATTATTGGCGAGCCAACCAAAAGGCTGGTAAAGAAAGGTTATGAGCCTAAAATCAAGGATTTGGTAATTACCGATGCTTCAGGAACTGATTATACTAAAGAACTGATCGAAAATCCTTACTACAGTTTAATTTTTGTAGCCTACGATCTTAAAAATACGAACGAAAGTGCCATTGGTAAATTAAATGCGATTGCCATAAACGCTACGCAGCAGTTTAACATCCGTACGGTTTTATTAACCTCCAATTCGGCACAGGATGCAGAGGCTTTTATCAAAAAGAATAACTTGTTTTCTGAAGTTTTTTATGCGGATGCCGTGCCCTTGAAAAGTATGGTAAGGGCTAACCCAGGTGTACTGCTGTTGAAGAACGGAGTGGTAATTAATAAATGGCACTATCACAATGTGCCTACTTTTGACCAGTTGAGCAGGAAATATTTCGATAAGTAAAATGATTGGTTATGCACTAAAAAAACTCATGTATGGATTGCTGGTTATGGCTGGCGTGATACTGGTTGTTTTTGTGCTGTTTAACATCCTGCCCGGCGATCCTGCCCGGATGACTATGGGGCAACGTGCCGATGTGCAATCGCTCGAAGCGGTACGTAAAGAGTTTGGTCTTGATCGTTCGAAACCCGTTCAGTTTGTTTTGTATGTGAACGATTTATCGCCTGTTAGTGTGCTCGATAACGATACTGCCACCCGACAGAAATATCATTACACTAAATTAATGACTTTCGGTAAAAAGGCAGTTGTGATCAAATGGCCCTATTTGCGCAGTTCTTATCAAACCAGGCGTGATGTGACTGAAATTCTTGCTGAAACCGTTCCAAATACTTTTATCCTGGCATTAACCGCCATGATTTTCGCCACACTGATTGGTGTGTTTTTAGGTGTGCTATCAGCAGTATATAAAGATTCGTGGATTGATAAATCGGCCAATGCCTTCGCTATTTTGGGTATCTCGGCACCCTCCTTTTTTGCGGGGATCATTATTGCCTGGCTTTTTGGTTTTGTACTGAGCAATTACACGGGATTGAAAATGAGCGGAAGTTTATATTCTTACGATCCTTTTAACGGCGAAGTACTAACCCTGCGCAATTTATGGTTACCGATGATTACTTTAGGACTGAGACCACTGGCCATTATTGTACAGCTTACGCGCAGTGCCATGCTCGACGTACTGGCCCAGGATTACATCAGGACAGCCAGGGCAAAGGGTTTAAGCAGGAATACGATTATTTATAAACATGCTTTAAAAAATGCCATGAATCCCGTTATAACCGCTATTTCTGGCTGGTTTGCTTCTTTATTGGCCGGATCGTTTTTTGTGGAATATATTTTCGGCTATAACGGACTGGGCAGAACAACTGTAACCGCATTAGAGATGTCTGATTTCCCTGTAGTAATGGGGTCGATATTATTTATTGCTTTTGTTTTCGTTGTAATTAATATATTGGTCGATATTTTGTACGCCTATATCGATCCGAGGGTGAAACTGGCGTAACCCAAAAAATAATAAGCATGAGCAATACGAACCATACAAACAGCGAAAATTTAACAACTGTTCCAGGTAAAGCAATTTCAGGAATCATTTTTCTGGTAGGGTACATGGGATGTGGTAAAAGTACCAAAGCAAAGCAATTGGCGCACCGGTTGGATTGCCCTGTAATTGATCTTGATGCTGAAATCGTTGCCAAAAGTGGAAAAAGCATTGCCGAATATTTTGCTGAGTTTGGTGAGAGCGGTTTTAGGGATTATGAAAGTGAAATGCTTAAAACTTTCGATTACCCCGAAACCTGTGTGGTTGCTACCGGTGGTGGTTTGCCCTGTTTCTTCGATAACATGGAGTGGATGAATGCGCACGGTGAAACAGTTTATCTGCAAATGGAACCTGCGGCTTTGGTGTCGAGGTTACACAATCGCCAGAAACGACCGCTAATTAAAGATTTAAACGACGAACAATTGCTGGTATTTATTAAAGAAAAACTACAGGAGCGCGATCCTTTTTATACCCAGGCGAAATTAATTGTTGATGCCTTTGATCTGGACGGCGAAAAACTGGAAGCAGCACTTAAGGCTTAATCCCTCCAGATACTTGATACTATATACCCGATACTATATACCTGATACTACTTACCCGCTACTAGCTTAAACCACCTCATCAACACAATCACTTACAATTTTAGCCGACAGCAGAGCCAGAGGGATACCTCCGCCGGGATGAACGCTTCCCCCGCAGAAGAATAAATTTTTAACCTTTGAGCTGAAGTTCGGATGCCTCAGAAATGCAGCGAACTGATTGTTTGAGCTATTGCCGTACAATGATCCCTGGTAGGAACCGGTTTTACTTTCTATGCTTTGTGGATCTAAAATTTGTTCGCAAACAATATCTCTTTCAATATTCCGCTTTAAAATGCGACTGATTTTTTGGATGATATTGGCTCTTGCCTGCTGAATGAGCTGATCCCAGTCTTGGCCATTATTGGCGGGGACGTTAATCATGACAAACCAGTTTTCGCTATCTAAAGGGGCATCTGTACGGAGGTGTTTACCGCTAATGTTAATATAAACCGTGGGATCGTTGCTGATTGTTTTATCTTTCCAGATGCTGTTAAACTCTTGCTGATAATCTGATGCAAAAAAGATGTTGTGTAAACCTAAATCGCTGTAATTGCTATCCATACCCCAGTAAAAAATTAAGGCAGAGCTGCTGCGTTCTTGACTGAGTAGCTTTTTAGGTTGCGTTATACCCTTAAGCAAGTTTTTATAGGTAAACCAGATATCCAGATTCGAAATTACTACCTCTGAGGTAAGCATTTTATCATTAACCGTTACGCCCTGTACTTTAGGTTTGCGCCCGTTAGTATACCGTATTTCTTCGACCTTTTGGTTGTAATGGAATTTTACGCCCAGCTCTTCTGCCAGTTTTACCAGACCATTAACAATACCGTACATCCCGTTTTTAGGTAAATAGGCACCAAAATGGTACTCAAAATGCGGAATTACATTTAAAGTTGCGGGAGCCTGATACGGGTTGGAGCCATTGTAAGTAGCGTATCGGTTAAAGAGTTGGACAATTCTGGCATCTTTAAAAAAACTGTTATTGGCCTGTTGCTGTGTCCTGAAAGCATCGATTTGCCCAAACCTGAAAACTGATTTTAAGGTGTCCCAATGAAGGTAACTTTTCAACTTGTGCAGTGTGCGTTCCAGAAATACTTTGTGGGTTACGTCGTAAATGGTCGCACTTTTTTTTAGAAACTTTTCAACTTCTGCTGCGGTTGACTCGGTTTTTGTTTCAATTTCCCGTGCAAAGTCATTTAAATCAGCTTTAGCCGTTAACCTTAATCCATCTTCGTAAAAATAACGGCAAATTTCTTTTAGCCTGGTGTATTCGAAATAATCGTTTGGATTTTTACCGGCTAGCTGAAACAGTTCATCTACATATTGTGGCATGGTAAACAGGCTGGGGCCTGCATCAAACCTGAATCCACTCATGTTGATTTCTGCCAGTTTACCCCCGGGTTTAGAGCCAGCTTCAAAAACGCTTACCTCATATCCCTTTATGCGCAGGCGGATAGCCGAAGCGATTCCGGCAATTCCGGCACCGATAACAATTGCTTTTGGTTTAGGCATGATGCGAAAATAGGATAATATTTTTACTAACTTAAAGTAATGGATAGGGATAAAATTATCATATATAAAACTAAAGAAGGGTTACCTGCAATTGAAGTTGCTTACGGAGACGATACTGTTTGGCTAACACAAAAGCAGATTGCTGAAGTTTTTGGAATTCAGGTTCCAGCAGTTAATAAGCATATTAACAATATATTACGTAACAAAGAATTGGATAAGTCAACTATTTCCAAAATGGAAATAGTTAGAGTGGAAGGTTTGAGGAGTGTAAAGAGGATGATTGATGCTTATAATCTGGATATGATTTTATCAATTGGTTATAGGGTAAATTCGGTTAGAGCAACACAGTTTCGTATTTGGGCTAACCAAATTTTAAAAGACTATTTACTTAAAGGATATGCCTTAAACAATAAAAAGTTGCAGGAGCAGAGTCAGCAATTATTGGAGTTAAAACAGGCGATTAATAACTAACTTATTTCAACTCCTCCAGATATACCCTTGTCTGCTTTTCAACTTCTCCTGTGGTAAACTTAATCGCAGAACCTACTCTTGTGGTTTGTGGTTTTACCGCCATTTTATTGATAGTAGCCAATGCATCAATATACCACTTGCTCCAAACCTCAATAATGTGCTTTTCTTCTGCTGCGGATTTACCTGCTGCTATGGCCTTTTTGCTTAAATCGAATTCGGTTTTTAAGCGGCTAAGTGCATCAGCTTTCACCTGTGCAACAGTTGCAATTGCTGTATTCTCATCTGCCGATATTAAGGTGTATGCCGCGGTTAAACCACTTATACCAACATTTTTCATTTCCGTTGGCGAAACTTTATCAATCCTGTCGTTATCGGTGTGGTAAAAAACATCGGTAAAATGCCACATTAATAACCCAGGAATTTTATTTTGTAAAAAAGGAGTATGGTCGCTACCGCCTTCAAAAGGATTATAATTAACCGTCCAGTTGGCAAATTTTCCTTGTGCTTTGCAGATATCGAAAATGAAATCGTTAAAATAATGAGGGAAAAGATCTTTTTCAGCTACATCGCCGGCGCCCCATTCGGTATGTTTGTCGGTTCCCCTGGTCCAGATAGCTGATGGATCAGGCATTTTTTCAATCAGAAAAGATCCACCGGTCTTTTTGGTGTCTTCGCCAACCATATCCAGGCTCATTCCCCACATAATGCCTTTGGCGCGGGTACTATCTTCGGAAATGTATCTGCGGGTCGAAACAATTTCATCGCCCCATAAAAAGGTTAAACTGCGTTTGGGGTTTATTTTTTTTGCTTTATACAATTCTGCAGTTAAGCGCGCCATTTCAGCCAGGGTGCCCACGCCACTTGCATTATCATTGGCTCCGGGTTCCTGTACGTGTGCACTAAAAACAAAGCGCTCATCAGGGTTTACACTTCCGCGCACATTCGCTACAATGGTTAATTCTTCTGATGGATAAATTTTGGTTTGGATATTTACTTTTAACTGAGGTGTACCTTTTAAGCAAGCGGCTTTTAATTTTTCTTTCGCCGCGTACGATAGCAGTAAAGTCCACACCTCGCTGTTCGCCTTCATGCTGCCAAACTGAATAGAGGTCTGGTGCACTTCGGGTTGTGTATATTTAGGCATCGAATAGCCCAGTACACCAATGGCACCTGCTTTAGTAGCAGCCTGGAGTAAGCGTGAGGGATGACTTTCTGAAAACAGGATTTTTCCCTTCAGATCCATTTTTTCAAGATCGGCCGGACTCGTTTTTTCGAGATAGACTACCGGAGCGGTAACGCCGCCCGCAGGGGTTGAGCCGCAATTAATCGGAATCATATTGCGGTTAGTTTGAAAAGAGATTAAAGGCTGTTGCTCACCAACAATAGCGATGCTGGCATCAACAGGCTCCCAGGTATTGGCTTTCATCGCCCGTTTTTCGATGCGATAAGTTAAAGGTGCTTCAAATTCATTTTGCTGCTGAGCTACAAAACCTGCTTTTTTCAATATGCTTTCTACCTGGTGGATGCTGGCGTTGAAACCTGTATTGCCGGGCACACGAAAGTATTTCTCTACAAAAGCTGTGGTTTCGTAGGCATTTTGTGCATTAAAACCTTTCCGGGTGAGTTTAAAATATTCATCCTCTGGATTCTGTGCGTAACTGGTCAACCCCGCAAAAAGCAGTGCAAAAAGTATCTTCGTTTTCATAAGCGTTTATAAAAGCGAAAGATACTAAGAATTTAAGCGTAACGCTTACCAGTTTTACGTTTCATTTCTGCATCGGCCGATAATGGTCCGGAGCCTACCACCCAAAACATGATGAGCAGGAATAAAACCAGCACGGAGAACCAGAGTTCTGAGTTTGGAGAAGAAAAACCTGGGGTAAGGTTAACGAAAAATACGGCAAACAGCAAAATCGGAATCTGGATAACCACCGCAAAGCGGGTTACTAGGCCCAGCGTAATTAAAACGCCACCAACCAGGTGTGCAAATGCCACCACATGTATGGCCATGCTGATTAACATGCTGGAGAAACCAAAAATATTGTTTTGTGTAATCATGTTCTGGAGTACAGATGTATCGCTAACAAAAGAAACACCTTTTCCAAAAATGACAAGGCCAAGGACAATGCGAAGATAATCCAGCCATTTTGAATGATGAACATCGCCCCAATGTTCAATTTTACGGATAACGTTCATAACGAACCTCCATTTTTATGTGAATGATAACTTAAGTTACGGAAATTATATTGGTATATCAAACAAATAATTGAAAATCAGTGGATTTTAAATAAGTAAATTCAGGATGGTTCAAGGAACTTGAATATATTCGAATTTTAAAATAGAGATGGACTTATTAGAATTGAAAGATAGACTACATTGGGCTAATATCCCCGATCGATGGTATTCCTTAAATGAAGGTTTAAAGCCTGATGCTTGTATCTTATACAAAAATTATTCTAGGTGGGAGTTTTTTTATTTGGATGAAAAAGGCGGGAGGAATGACTTTAAGGTTTTTAGTAATGCAGAAGAGGCCTATGATTATCTATGGAGTAAGATGGAGTATTTACTACGGTATTCTAAGATAGAGCCTAGAAAGCCTAACATCTAAATATTTAGATGATTTGAATTGGGATAAATTTTTATTTCGAATACATAGAGTCGAGGTTATTGAAAAAGGGGATTTAACCATTTGATGTAAAATTAACAAAAACTTAAACTATACCATTTTGGTTTTTGGTATGAATTTAGTATTATTGTTAAAATTGAAAGGTTTTTTATCATGAGCAAAGAAATACTTGAATTTTCTGTACAGGTAGATGAAAAGTTTGACCTGAAATTTAACTGGCTGGATGGTTTCTGGGGCGCCGCATTTAAATTTTTTGGAAAATAATTTTTGAAACCAAAATTTTCATAACGGATATCCAGTCCTTTAGGGATGGTATTGTCCATTTTTTTTGTGCCGGCATCTTAGCTTTCTACCTTTTTGATCTTCTTGCTTCTATCTTATCTTCAATAGTTTAGTTCTTCTGGATCCACATTTTTAACCCTCTGTCTTTCAACCCTCAACCTTTTACCTCTTTTTTCTATCTTTGCAAGATAATGAGTAGAAGAAAACCCGGTACGGTAACTATTGTTCCAAACGTACAAATAATCGATATTGCTGAAGAAGGAAAAGGTGTTGGCAAAGCCGACGAGTTGGTGATTTTTGTGGATAAGGCAGTTCCCGGCGATGTAGTGGATGTACGTTTAACCAAAAAGAAGAAGAATTTCGCTGAAGCGGTAATTGAGCAACTTCATGAAAAGTCTGATTTACGTACCGATCCTTTTTGTGCTCATTTCGGAACCTGTGGCGGTTGCAAATGGCAACACATGGGTTACGAATCCCAATTAAAATTTAAACAAAAAAATGTAGAGGCCGCGCTGCAGCGCCTGGGTAAAATAGATACCTCGCATACAGAGCCGATTTTAGGTTCTGCAAATGATCGTTACTATCGCAATAAATTGGAGTTTACTTTTTCGAACAAACGCTGGTTAGAAAAAACCGATGTAGAGCGCGACGAAGATTTTGATATGAATGCCCTGGGCTTTCACGTACCCCTGCGTTTTGATAAGATTTTAGATATTGAGCATTGTTATTTGCAGGCCGAACCTTCCAACTCAATCAGGAATGCGGTAAGAAAGTACGCTTTAGAAAACGGGTTATCGTTTTACGATTTGCGTAACCACGAAGGCGTACTGCGTAACCTCATCATCCGTACTTCATCTACTGGTGAAGTAATGATAGCAGTAGTTTTTGCTTATCCTGAACAAGAGCAGATAGATGGTTTAATGAATTTCCTTAAAGCAGAATTTCCACAAATTACTTCATTGCTTTATATTGTTAACCAAAAGAAAAACGATACCATTTTCGATCAGGAAGTAGTGGTATTTGCAGGCCGCGATCATATTTTTGAGGAAATGGACGGTATTCGTTTCAAAATTGGCGTAAAATCTTTCTACCAAACCAACTCTGAGCAAGCTTTCGAATTGTATAAAATTACCCGTGATTTTGCAGAGTTTAAAGGCGATGAGCTGGTTTATGATTTATACACAGGAGCTGGAACCATTGCCAATTTTGTGGCTAAAAATGTAAAGCAGGTAGTAGGGGTAGAATATGTGCCAACCGCTATTGAAGATGCTAAATTTAATTCTGAGCTAAACGGAATCGATAATACCATCTTTTATGCCGGTGATATGAAAGATATTCTAACTGCAGAATTTATTGCCAGTCATGGCAAGCCTGATGTGGTAATTACCGATCCGCCAAGGGCTGGTATGCACGCCGATGTAGTGCAACGCTTGCTGGAAATGGAAGCTGAAAAAATTGTTTACGTAAGCTGTAATGCCGCAACTCAGGCCAGAGACCTCGAGTTGTTAAAAGAAAAATACGATGTGGCACGCATTAAGCCTGTGGATATGTTCCCGCACACACAGCATGTGGAGAATGTTGTATTATTAAGGTTAAAATCATAAGATGTAAAATGGAAGATGTATGTTGGAAATTAAAACCTTCCAACATTTAAACCTTTCAACAATAAAAAATGTAGGATGTATGCCGGAACTTTACAACGTTTCAACATTCAACCTTTCAACAATAAAAATGGATAGAGAAGAATTGTTAAGCGCCACACCAGAAGACGGTGGGGCGCCTCAAAAGAAACAGGAAAGTCCGCTGGTAAGTTTAGAAAAAGACCTTGAGCTTTATACGGATGCGATAAAAGAAGTAGCTATAGAGATTATGGTTGAAGGCATTTCTGCACACCCTATTTTTATCGCCCATCAGCATGAAGTGAATATTGGTGAGCTAATTTTGAATAAAGAAGAACTTAATACCAATTGGACGATACAAGCTTCCACCTTAGAGGAGTTTGTAGAAAAAGGAATTATCAGTAAAGAGAAAAAAGAACCCTTTTTAAAAGTTTATAAAAAGCCTGAAGATTTTATGTGCGTATTCGTGATTGTTCCCGAAGGTGCCAATTTTATTTATTACCCGTATAAGAAAAGATAGTCTGGAGTTGTCCGGAATCGGAATCATAAATACTACACTTATTCCACCTGTGTAATCCATCCCATCTGTGCAATTCCCCTAAAAAACAAACGCTGCTTTGTATCCACAAAGCAGCGAGTTATCATTAAACTAAACTAAATTTTCTTAATTCACGTGTCTTACATCTCCGCTTTTTGAGCTTGATGTTTTCTTCAGTGATGCATTTCCTTTATAATGTACGTCGCCACCGCCGCTTGCAGATGCTTCAAGGCCTTTGTTTACGTAAATAGCCACATCTGAACCGCCAGATGCCTGTACTTTGGCATAATTGGTTATAAAACCATAAGCATCAATATCACTGCCGCCGCTTGATTGGATGGTCATGTTTTCAGCTTTACCTTTTAGGTCAATATCGCTACCACCGCTTGATTGGATGGATAAATCGTTACAAACCACATCCAGTTTCAGGTCTGAACCGCCAGAAGAACGGATAGCCAGTTTATCTGTTTTTAACTGATTTTGGGTATATACATCCGAACCACCTGAGGCTGCAATGGTATTCAGGCTCTTATAGGTTACATAAGCTTTAATTACGCGATTTTTAAAGAGGCCGCCCCAATTAATACCATCTTTAAATTTGATATTTACATTGGCTCCGTTTTGTTCTACTACAATGTTTTTCAGGGTTTCGCTATCTGATTGGATGCTTACGCCTTCATTTCCACCTTGGGTAAGATATAAGTCTATTCCGCTGCTAATATCGATGCTGTTAAAGTTTTTTACGGCAACATTTTTGGTTTCCTGTGCTCTGGCCATATAGCTGCTCACGATCACAAATAAAATGATTGCAGATTGGGTAAGGGTTTTCATAGTGCTCTTCGTTAAATGATTATTAGACTGGCAAACCTGGTTTTTAGGGTAATAACAGCCTGGGATTTTGTTTTTGGTATTAATAAGACGCAGTTAAGGTCAAAACGTTGCAGACAATCGAAATTATTTTTCAAATAGTTTGAATTTCATCCTTAAAATCGTTCTTTTTGTATTCAACCTTTTAATACAATGGCCGCATCACAATTACTTATTCTAAACAAGAAACAAATTCAGCAAAAGATAGATCGTATCGCTTATCAGATTTTAGAAGATAACCTGAACGAAAAGGAAATTGTGCTTGCCGGAATTTGGGATCGTGGTTATAAACTGGCTTTGCGCCTGGAAAAAGTGCTGAAAAAAATCTCTGGCTTTAAAGTAACATTGCTGCGCATCGATTTGCAAAAAGAGAGCAGCAAACTGGTAGCCTCAACTGATTTAGATGAGAGCTACTGGAAAAACAAGGTGATCATCATTGTTGATGATGTTTTAAACAGCGGCAAAACCTTAGCTTATGGCTTGGGTGTTTTCTTAAATACGCCGCATAAAAAAATCCGTACGGTGGTTTTAGTTGATAGAAGCCATAAAATTTTCCCTATTGCAACCGATTTTGTTGGCCTCGAACTGGCCACCATTTTAAAAGAGCATGTAGATGTGGTAATGGATGTGGAAGGTGAAGAAGACCGGGTGTATTTGAGTTAGGGGAAATGTAAGACGTAAGATGTAACGCGGATGTGCCATTACATTTGCAATTCAGCTCATTTTTTTGCAATTTCCCAAAATGTATCAGCCCCGGAAAAATAATTTGATTTTTAGCTTTTTCTCCTGGTACATTCAGTTTATCATTAAAAAAGATTTCACAGCCTTTCATTTCGATCGGGTTGAAACCAAATCTGATGCTTCAATGCTTATTCTGGCCAATCATTTCAGCTGGTGGGATGGTTTTTTTATCTTTTACCTCAATAAAAAGGTGTTTAAAAAGCAGTTTCATGTATTGGTTAATGCCGATAATTACAATAAGGTTAGCTTTTTGAAATATTTAGGTGCTTTTGCTGCCGAAGGCAAAGGGAAAGATGTTTTAGATACCCTCAGTTATGCGGGTGAGCTGTTAGATGATCCCAATAATTTGGTGCTCGTTTTTCCGCAGGGCAAATTGTATTCAAATCATTTAAAAAGTATCAGCTTCGAAAAAGGCGTTATGCAAATGATTAATGCCAGTAAAAAAAAGATCAATATCATTTTTGCGGCTACATTTATCGATTACTTTGCCAAAAGAAAGCCTTCTGCATATACTTATCTCCAAAATTGGGAGACTGAAGAATACGTGAGCTTGCAGTTGTTGAAAAGTGCGTACAATAAACATTACGATCAATCGGTTATTAAACAAACACAGATTACTGAATGACAATTTTTATTTACGCGGTGCTGATTTTTCTGGTCATCAGGTTTTCAGTTACCCTTTTTAATTTTCTATCTAACCCTAAATTGCCGCGCGTAATTAAGCATTACCATGAGAAGGTTTCGATCCTGATTCCGGCACGGAATGAAGCTGATAATATACTCGACTTATTAATATCTATCCGCAACCAGGACTATATCAATTACGAAGTTATCGTTTTAGATGATGGTAGCAGCGACCAGACATTTACACTGGTAGAAACCTTTTGTGTGCAAAACCCTAATTTCAGGATCGTTAAAGGGCAAGAGCTACCACTGGGTTGGCTTGGGAAAAACTTTGCCTGTCACCAGCTTGCCGAACTGGCTACCGGAAATTACCTTTTATTTATTGATGCCGATGAAACCATTAATGGCGGACTGATTAACAGTTTAATTGCCCGTATGGAAGTTGGTGAACTTGCTTTGCTGAGCGTTTTTACCAATCAGGTGATGCTATCGATAGGTGAGCGCTTAACGGTACCTTTAATGCATTTTATTTTGCTAAACTTATTGCCATTGCGACTGGTTAAACTTTCAAAAAATCCGGCATTTGCTGCGGCAAGCGGACAGTGTATGTTTTTTAATGCCCATAACTACAGTGAAAACCAGTGGCACGAAAAGGTAAAGAACCAGGTGGTAGAAGATGTTGAAATTATGAAACGCGTTAAACAGGAAAAATTTAATGCCGAAGCACTTTTAGCCAACGGCCTGATTTATTGCAGGATGTATAAAGGACTGAACGAAAGTATTGCCGGGTTCAGTAAAAATTTACTCGCAGGTTTTGGTAATAACATCTTAATCTTATTACTTTACCAGCTTTTGGTAACTATTGGTCCGGTAATTTTAATTTTAAACTTTAATGTTACTTTACTGGTGTTACCATTAACTTTAATAATTTTAAGTAGAATAATGATTTCTTATTTATCAGGACAAAATGTTTTGGTTAATTTGATATTGCATCCTTTTCAGATGTTGTTCTTCTTAATTATTTCATTGATTTCTATAAAAAAGCATATTTTTAAAACAGGCACATGGAAGGGCAGAACGATCAAAGCGATTTAAAAGTTAAAAAAATTGCAGTTGCTGTAATTATCGTTTTTCATTTGGTTGGTTTACTCGGTTTTTTAATTCCGGCTGCCCAGCCTTATTTCCTTAAGCTGGTTCCTTTTCATTTACTGCTCATGTTTGCCGTAATTGTTTTTGCCTACAATGCGGATGTTAAACGTTTGTTGTTATTTGTTTCGGGCGTTTTTCTATGTGGCTTTATGGTTGAGGTTTTGGGGGTACATACCGGCAAGATATTTGGCAGTTATTATTATGGGCCTACACTGGGTTACAAAATTGCTGCTGTGCCTTTGTTGATGGGGGTAAACTGGGTAATTCTGATTTTTAGCGTAGGGCAAATGATGAAAAGCCTGAAGATTAGAAACAGTATTCTCGCTTCTGCACTGGGTGCACTCGCATTGGTTATTTTCGATTACTTTTTAGAACCTGTAGCCATGAAATTTAACTATTGGCAATGGAACTGGCACGAAATCCCGGTTCAGAATTATGTGGCCTGGTTTATTGTTTCGGTTATTTTATTGAAGTTTTACTATGCATTGGGCCTTAAACAGCAAAAATACCTGGGCACAGCGATGTTTGTGGCACAGTTTATCTTTTTTGTTGTCTTATACATGACAACGGGAACAAATATTTTTGCTTAATTTTGCATTGCAATGGGTTATAACTTACAGGTCAACATCGATAAATCATCAGGCTTTTGCTTTGGTGTAGTGTATGCCATAGAAATGGCCGAAGACATTTTGGATAACGATGGTTATTTATATTGTTTAGGAGATATTGTGCACAACGATGAAGAAGTTGAACGTTTAACCAACCGGGGATTGAAAATCATCGATCACGAAATTTTAAAGAATTTACGCGATGAAAAAGTGCTGATCAGGGCACATGGCGAAGCTCCATCTACTTATCAGCTGGCTTTAGAAAATAACCTTACCTTAATTGATGCCTCTTGCCCGGTGGTTTTAAAACTGCAGAACCGGATTAAAAATTCGCACGATGATGATGAGCAGGTACTTATTTTTGGCAAGCACGGACACGCAGAGGTAATTGGTTTGCAAGGCCAAACCGATGGTAAAGCAATTGTTTTTCAGGATTTGGCAGAACTCGATAATGTTGAGCTTCCTGCTAAGTTTACTTTGTATAGTCAAACCACCAAAAGCACCGATAAATTTTACCACATTAAAGATGAATTGTTGAGTCGCGGTTACGAGGTAAAGGCCAACGATACCATTTGCAGGCAAGTATCTAACCGTTACGAGGAATTGGAAGATTTTGTAAGCCATTACAATAAAATCGTTTTCGTTTCAGGTAAAAAATCATCCAACGGTAAAGTGCTTTACGATGTATGTAAAAAGTACAACGAAAATTCTTATTTCATTTCGAATGTTGAAGAGTTGGAGCAAGGCTGGTTTGCCGAAAACGATAAAGTTGGCATCTGCGGTGCAACCTCTACACCAATGTGGCTGATGGAAAAGGTAAAGGCCAGACTAGAAGAATATTAGATTGCATTGAAGATACTCCTCCTCGTTAATTAAAATGATTGAAGAGGTGCTGAAACAAGTTCAGCATGACGGCAAGGAGGGAATCAAAGATTGTAATCATTTCAATATAAACTGTAAATTGAAAACTGTAAGCTCATTTACCGGAATATTGGTTGCATTAACTGTAATTGCCTGCTGGTTCATTTCAATTTTTTTCTTGTTAAACTGGCAGTTCAGTTGGACAAATCCTTTGGTTTACCTAATGGTATTGGTACAAATGCATATGTATACTGGTTTGTTTATTACCGCACACGATGCCATGCACGGTACAATTTCAAACCATAAAACAATCAACAATTTTTTCGGTTACCTTGCGGTATTTTTATATGCTGGATTTTTCTATAATCGTTTGTACACGAAACATCACCAGCACCACAATCATGTACATACCGTAAACGATCCTGATTTTGCTCCGCATGGTTTTTGGAAATGGTATTTCAGGTTTATGCTCAATTATGTAACAGTAATACAACTCGTAATTATGGCCATTGCTTACAATGTTCTGAAAATCTGGGTTCCGGAGCAAAATCTGTTGCTGTTTTGGGTGTTGCCATCGCTGTTAAGCACTTTTCAATTGTTTTATTTTGGTACTTATTTGCCACATAAGGGCGTGCACGATAACGAATATCATGCTTCTACGCTAAAGAAGAACCATTTCATTGCTTTCATTACCTGTTACTTTTTCGGCTATCATTTAGAACATCATCAAAAGCCGGGTATGCCCTGGTGGCAATTGTATAAGACAAAATAACAGGTTAGATGTTCATCAGTGGTGTCAGCTGTTACCAGCTGACACTTGATTAGATTTCATAGTCAAGGATTTAACGATATCATGGCCAGTCGGGTTAAACAAGCAGGGAATAATAACCGTTAATATTATTTTCTGTTGACGAAAAAATGTTTTTCATCACTTTTTAACATAGGTTAAAAACAATAAATAAGCGATATTTGCGCAAATAACATATTTTAATATCAATGAGCAAAAAGGGAATTTTACTGGTAAATTTAGGAACACCCGATAGTACGGCAACAGCCGATGTCAAAAAATATCTTGATCAGTTTTTGATGGATGAAAGGGTAATTGATATTCCTAAATTAAACCGTACACTATTGGTTAAAGGAATTATCGTTCCTTTCCGTAGCCCTAAAACTGCTAAATTATACCGCGAAATATGGAACGAAAATGGTTCGCCACTTTTGTATTACAGCAAGCTGCAGGCTAAAATGCTGCAAGAAAGGCTGGGCGACGAATACCAGGTAGAGCTGGCTATGCGTTACCAAAACCCTTCAATTGCTTCGGCACTCGATAAGCTTAAATCGGGCCTTGTAGAAAGTATTCAGGTTATTCCGTTGTTTCCGCAGTATGCATCGGCTAGTAGTGGTTCAGTTATACAGCTGGTTATGGAGTTGGTGGGTAAATGGCCAACTGTACCGCCAATTTCCTTTGTTAACTCTTTCCATGATAACGAATTAATGATAAAGGTTTTTGCAGAAAATGCAAGAAAACATCAGATAGATACCTATGATCATGTGTTGTTCAGTTTTCATGGTTTGCCAGAACGTCAATTGTTAAAGTGCGATCATACCGGTAGCTACTGCTTAAAAAGCAGCGATTGTTGCCAAACCTTAAACGATACCAATAAATTTTGCTATTCAGCACAAGGGCATCATACAGCCAGATTAATTGCTGCTGAATTAAATCTGCCAAAAGAAAAATACACTGTTTGTTTTCAGTCGCGTTTAGGTAAAGAGCCCTGGGTGCAACCTTACACCACCGATGTATTGAAAAAGTTGGCAGGAGAAGGCAAAAAGCGTTTACTGGTTTTTAGTCCGGCTTTTGTTGCCGATTGCCTGGAAACCCTTTATGAAATTACAGTAGAATACCACGAAGAGTTCAGGGAGTTAGGAGGAGAGCATGTACAGCTGGTAGAAAGCTTAAACGATAGTCCGGTATTTATTGAGGCTTTAGCCGGAATGATTAAATAATTCTGAAATGGCAGGTTTTATCATTTTAATGGGCGTTTCGGGAAGTGGTAAAACCGTGGTAGGAAAAGCCCTTGCACCACGAATACAGGCCGAATTTATTGACGGCGATAACCTGCATTCGCAACGCAATGTAGATAAAATGGCGGCGGGAATTCCTTTAACCGACGAAGATCGTTTAGATTGGCTTCAACTTATCGCTAAAGTTGGCCGTGAGCATGTAGCGCATGGTACCTCTTGTATTATTGCCTGCTCTGCTTTAAAAAAAGCGTATCGCGAATTGCTGCGGGTCGATAATCCGGCCATCAGCTTCGTTTATTTAAAAGGCAGTTTCGATTTAATTCATGATCGCATTGCGAAGCGTTCGCATCAATACATGCCATCGAGCCTGTTGCAAAGCCAGTTCGATACGCTTGAAGAACCGCAAGTTGACGAGCAGGATGTTTTAACTGTCTCAATCGATCAGCCAATAGATGCTATTGTAGCAGAAATAGCCCAGGCTAAGCTCATTTCGTAATTACTGAAATAATCTGATCGGTAGCCCCTTTTTTATCTGTCACATATTTTTTGGCTGCTTCAGCGGCATTTTTGTTATCTGCAAAACCATTAAAAGCATCAGTCAGTTCTGCTGCTGATGATATACTTTTCGCGGCACCAATGGTAATCAGATCTTTAGCTTCCTGGAATTTATCGTATTTAGGCCCGAAAATTACAGGTAAACCAAAAGCAGCAGCTTCAAGGGTGTTGTGTATACCAGTGCCAAATCCACCACCAATATAAGCCACTTTACCGTATTGATACAATGCCGAAAGCATACCGATGTTATCGATGATTAAGATTTGAGATTTGAGATCTGAGATTTGAGCATTGTTAGCTTCTAAGTGCGCACTGAGTACCGAAAACCGCAAACTGCCAACCGGAAACTGTTTTTCTATACTTTCAATATGGCTGGCATGGATTTCGTGAGGCGCAATAATTAATTTCCAACCGGGATATTGGGCAGGTAAGGCAGCAAGTAACTTTTCATCTTCGGGCCAGGTGCTGCCGCAAATTAAAGTGGGTTGGCCAGCTATAAACTGCTCAATTAAAGGTAAATGTTTTGGTGTTTGTGCGTTTTCATAAACACGATCAAAACGGGTATCGCCACTAAGGGCTACATTGTTTAAGCCAATTGATTTTAACAGGTTTTCACTTTCTTCGTTCTGCACAAAAAAGTACGTTACTGCTTTTAGTATATTGCGGTAAAAGCCTCCATACCATTTAAAGAATGCCTGGCTGTTCCTGAAAATGCCCGATATTACATATAAAGGGATACCGCGGTCTTTCAGCCCCTTAAAGTAAAAATGCCAGAATTCATATTTGGTAAAAATGGCCATTTCGGGGTTAATACTTTCAATAAACCTGTCTGCATTCTTTTGAGTGTCAATGGGCAGATAAAAAACATCGGCTAATGCATAGTTTTTTCTAATTTCATATCCTGAGGGCGAAAAAAAGGTAACCACGATTTTTTTAGCCGGGTAAAGTGTTTTCAGTTTTTCTAAAACCGGCCGGCCCTGCTCAAATTCGCCTAAAGATGCAAAATGGAACCAAATGTGTTTTTCTTTCGGGTTAATGCGCTGAGCAATTTGTGTGTAGACGTTTTTACGGCCGCTTATAAATTGTTTAGCCTTAGGATTAAATAATGAAAAGATCCTTATTAGTAAAATGTAAACCCGAATTCCGATTATGTAAAGCAAAAGCATTAGTGTAATTTCATATCTTCGTGCCAAGATAAAAGTAATATATTTAAAAAGCTTAATAATATATGAAACCTTCGGGATTTAGCCTATAAATCAAGACAATTAGATAAGTCAGAATCGTTTCGTTACAGACAAAATAAATTATACTCTAGATGAAAATAGCCGTTATTGGTACAGGATACGTAGGTTTAGTTACCGGAACCTGTTTAGCAGAAACAGGAAATGATGTTATTTGTGTTGACATTAATGAAGCAAAAGTAAAACAAATGCAGGCTGGCGAAGTGCCTATTTACGAGCCAGGTTTAGATCTTTTGTTTCATAGAAATATTGAGCAGGACAGATTAACGTTTACCACCAATCTTGCTGATGCCGTAAAAGATGCACAGATTATTTTTATGGCTTTGCCAACTCCTCCGGGTGGCGATGGTGCTGCCGATCTTTCGTACATTTTAGGCGCAGCTAAAGATATTTCTAAATTGATTACCGAGTATAAAGTAATCGTCAACAAATCAACCGTTCCTGTGGGAACTGCCGATAAAGTAAAAGCTGTTTTTGCCGAAAATACTTCGGTTGAGGTAGATGTGGTTTCGAACCCTGAATTTTTAAGAGAAGGAGTAGCTGTTGACGACTTTATGAAACCAGACCGCGTGGTTTTGGGCACTAAAAGCGAAAAGGCTAAAAAACTAATGACCGAATTGTATGCACCTTATGTACGTCAGGGAAACCCGATTCTTTTTATGGATGAGCGTTCTTCTGAGCTGACTAAATATGCGGCAAATTCTTTCCTGGCTACCAAAATTACCTTCATGAACGAGATTGCAAACCTGTGCGAACTGGTTGGTGCCGATGTTGATGCAGTAAGACGCGGTATCGGTTCAGATGATCGTATCGGTAAACGTTTCCTTTTCCCGGGTGTGGGTTATGGTGGTTCATGTTTCCCGAAAGATGTTCAGGCACTGGTTAAATCATCCGATGATTATGCGTACGACTTCCAGATTTTAAAATCGGTAATGGAGGTTAACGAAAGACAAAAAACAATCCTGGTTGATAAAGTATTAAAATATTATAAAGGCGACATTAAAGGCAAACATTTTGCGCTTTGGGGTTTAGCTTTTAAACCCGAAACCGACGATATCCGTGAAGCACCGGCTTTGTATATTATTGATGAGCTGGTTAAGAACGGTGCTACCGTTACCGTTTTTGATCCGGAAGCGATGACCAATGTTAAAAATATTCTGGGCGATAAAATTAAATACGCCAAAAACCAGTACGAAGCATTGGAAGGTGCTGAAGCACTGTTGATTGCAACAGAATGGTCGGTTTTCCGCAACCCCGATTTTGATAAAATTGAGCATATTTTGAAAAATAAAGTGGTTTTCGATGGTCGAAATTTGTATGATTTGCAAAAAATGATCGATCTTGGCTATTATTATAATAGCATAGGTAGAAAACTAATAGATTAAAATGGGTCGAAAAAGAATTTTGATTACAGGTGCAGCCGGATTTTTAGGTTCGCACCTTTGTGATCGCTTTGTGAAAGAGGGTTTTCATGTTATCGGAATGGATAACCTGATTACGGGCGATATGGCAAATATTGAGCATTTGTTTAAACTCGAAAATTTTGAGTTTTACAACCACGATGTTTCCAAGTTTGTGCATATTCCGGGGAAACTTCACTACATCTTACACTTTGCCTCACCGGCAAGTCCGATCGATTACCTTAAAATTCCGATTCAAACCCTTAAAGTTGGTTCTTTAGGTACCCACAACCTGCTGGGGCTGGCCAGAAATAAAAATGCGCGGATGCTCATTGCTTCAACTTCCGAAGTTTATGGAGATCCAAATGTTAACCCACAGCCAGAAGAATACTGGGGCAATGTAAATCCCGTTGGGCCCCGTGGTGTTTACGATGAAGCCAAACGTTTTCAGGAAGCCATTACCATGGCCTACCATACTTTTCACGGGGTAGAAACCCGTATTGTTAGGATCTTTAATACTTACGGTCCAAGAATGCGACTGAACGATGGCCGTGTTTTACCAGCTTTTATCGGGCAGGCACTAAGGGGCGAAGATTTAACCATCTTTGGCGATGGCAGTCAGACTCGCTCTTTCTGTTATGTTGATGATCTTATTGAAGGGATTTACCGCTTACTGATGAGCGATTATGCACAACCCGTAAACATTGGTAACCCCGATGAAATTACTATCAAGCAGTTTTGCGAAGAAATTATCAAACTAACTGGTACCTCGCAAAAAATTGTGTATAAGGAACTTCCGCAAGATGATCCGAAACAACGCAGACCCGATATTACCAAAGCGAAAGAGATATTGGGCTGGGAGCCAAAAGTTGGTCGTGCTGAGGGATTAAAAATTACATACGAATACTTTAAGTCGTTGCCTGCAGAGGCTTTGGCTAAAATTGATCATAAAGACTTTACCACATTTAACCGTTAAAATGGCAAAAATATTAGTTACCGGTGGAACAGGATACATCGGTTCGCACACAGCAGTAGAATTACACAATGCAGGTTATGAAGTTGTTATTGTTGATAACCTCTCTAACTCGAACATTAAAATTTTAACCCAGCTTCATGCTATTACCGGCAAATGGTTCGATTTCCATGAAATTGACCTACAGGATGATAAAGCTGTACAGGAATTCGCTGAAAACAATACCGACATTGATGGAATTATCCACTTTGCTGCTTCAAAAGCTGTAGGCGAATCGGTAGAACAACCTTTAAAATACTATAGAAATAATTTTTACGGATTAATTAACCTGTTAACCTCATTCAACAGAAAAATTAATTTCGTATTCTCTTCTTCATGTACTGTTTACGGTCAGCCAGAAAGCTTACCGGTAACTGAAGCAGCGCCTGTACAAAAGGCAGAATCGCCTTATGGTAACACCAAACAGATTGCCGAAGAGATTTTAGCTGAAACAGCAGCAGTAACGCCTGATTTAAATATTATCGCTTTGCGCTATTTTAACCCGGTTGGTGCACACGAAACGGCTTTAATTGGCGAATTGCCAAATGGCGTTCCGGCAAACCTGGTTCCGTTTATTACACAGTCTGCTATTGGTAAACGCGGCCCGATTACCGTTTATGGCGATGATTACGATACACCGGATGGTTCAGCTATCCGCGATTATATCCACGTAGTTGACTTGGCCAAAGCGCACGTTGCAGCCATTAAACTTTTAGAAACCGGAAACCCAAATGGCAATTACGATGTTTTCAATATTGGTACCGGTAAAGGTTCGTCAGTTTTAGAAATCATTGCTGCTTTTGAAAAAGTAAATAACGAAAAGCTGGATTATAAAATTGGCCCGAGAAGAGCTGGTGATATTGTTCAGATTTATGGCGATGTACAGAAATCGAATGCACAACTGGGCTGGAAGGCCAACTTGGATATCAACGAAATGATGCGCTCGGCATGGGAGTGGGAAAAATACATTAAGGCTAACCCTTTTTAAATGAAGTTATCGGAGCACAAAGATCTTAAAGAAGCCATTACCAGCTTACCTGTTAAAGAAAAAGACAAGCTACTGCTGCGTTTAATTGCAAAAGATAAAGTGCTTACCGAACACCTTCATTATAAATTGTTGGAGGATGAAACGGATTTAAACGACCGTAAAGAGAAGATTAAGGCCGATGTAGAGGAGCAGATTTCGGAATTACACAAGCTGAATGCAAAGGAAGCTTTGGTAAAAGTCCGGAAGATGATCACCATGGTTAATCATTTTTATAAGGTTACAAAAGATCCGTTAGGGGAGGTAGAACTGAAATTGTTTATCCTCAATGCCATTCCTTTCGACTATAAGAAATCAATTTTTGGTTACCGCGATTTTATGATATTGTTCACAGCATTTTATCTGAAAACAACCGTGGTAACCTTAAATAAATTTAAAAAGCTTCACGAAGACCATCAATTTGACCTGAGCGAAGATTTTAATCATTTGCTCCATAAAATCTATTCCTCTAAATTTGCAGGTGCAGCCGAGGCCAGTAATCTGCCAAAGAAAATAAGTTAAAACCACGATCGACCATTATGTTCGGATTATTTAAAAAGAAAAAAATAGTACCCGAATTTAATTTCTCCAGTATTGGGACGGATATGCACTCGCACATTATCCCGGGTATTGATGATGGCGCACAAACAATAAAAGATTCTTTATTGCTGGCTAAAAAATTTAAAGCCCTGGGCTACCATAAGCTGATTGCCACCCCGCACATCATGGCCGATTATTACCGCAATACACCCGATAACATTAATCGCGGACTTGATGTATTGAGAAACGGGCTAAAAGAAGCAGAAATAGAGCTCGAGGTCGATGCAGCTGCAGAATATTATCTGGATGAAACCCTCGAGAAAAAGATCAGACAGAAAGAAGTATTAACCTTTGGTTCCGATTACCTCCTTTTTGAGCTTTCTTATATCAATGCACCTCAAAACCTGCTCGATTTTATCAAAATGATGCAGGATGCGGGTTATAAACCTGTTCTGGCACACCCTGAAAGATATCCTTATTACCACCATGCTTTCGAAAATTACCACCAGATCAGGGAAACAGGTTGTCTTTTGCAACTCAATACGATTGCCTTAACTGGCTATTATGGTAACGGCGCAAAAAAAGTAGCCGAGGAAATGGTTGAAAATTACCTGATCGACTTTATCGGTAGCGATATGCACCATTTAAAGCACGCCGATGCATTGGCAGATAGCTTAAGCACACCTTTAATCGAAAACTTGCTGAGTCAGCACCAGTTGGGGAATGCCCTACTTTAGAATTGTTTAACTGTTTGAATCGGTTAAGTGGTTAACTGCTCAAATAATCTAACCTTTACTATTCTAATAATTAAATTAATAAGTAAGCTTCGCTTTCTAAAAACCTGCAATTAACCAATTCAAACAATTAACCGGTTAACCTTTATTCGTATCTCAATGCCTCTACCGGATCTAATTTTGAGGCTTTTTTGGCAGGATAATATCCCGAAAGAATACCAACAAAAACACACAATACAAAACCGCCGATAATAAACAGCCAGGGAATCAGGAATGCTCCGCCCATGGCCAGCGATATAATGTTTCCGAGTACAATGCCTAAAAATATGCCGAGCACACCGCCCATCAGGCAAATCACTACGGCTTCAATTAAAAACTGTCGACGGATTACATGCGGGTTGGCACCAATTGCTTTACGGATACCAATTTCGCGGGTACGTTCGGTTACCGAAACCAGCATAATATTCATTAAACCGATGGAAGCGCCTATTAATGTAATAATACCAATGGCTACACCTCCAATGGCCACAAATGCCAGGTTCTCGAACAGGGTTTGCGCAATGGCATCGCTCTTGGTAATTTCGAAGTTATTGGTCTCGTTTACTTTTACCTTACGGATATTTCTGAATAATGCTGTAGATTCTCCGATAATCGTTTCCTGCATTTCATTGCTGGGCACCATTACGGTAATGGTGTAAGATGGATTGGCGTTTGCATTGATCTGTTTCGCCTTTAACAAAGGAACATAAACAGCCCTGTCGCCGCTAAAGCCCATACTCGAACCTTTTTTAGCTAAAATCCCCACAATTTTAAAGCGGTTGTTACCTACATTAATCAGTTTATCAAGCGGATCTGCGTCTTTGAATAGTTTTTCTACCACCTCGCCACCAACAATACATACATTACTACCCAGTTGAATTTCAGAAACGCTAAAATTCCTGCCTTGCGATAGGTTTAAGCCTTGAGAGGCCAACCCATTTTCGTCTATACCCTGCACATTAATATTCGGGTTGGTTTTTAAACTGCCGTACTTTACAGTAGAACCACCGCTGGCAAATACACTCACCGCTACTTTGGCTGGTGTATTTAAACTATCTTTAAATTTAATGGCATCTTCGTAACGGATGGCTTTAAAAGGTTTTGGCCTTTTACCATTACCAATTCTGATACCTGTACCGCGGTTACGGATGGTGAATGAATTAGCCCCCATGCTGCTAAAGGCATCGGTCATACTTTTCTTTACAGCATCAAGTGTGGTTAAAATCCCCACCAAAGCCATTAAACCTATGGCAATAATCAAGGCGGTAAGCATGGTGCGCAAGCGGTTACCTTTAATAGATTCTAATGCCAGTCTGATGTTTTCTCTGTAATTCATTTATTGTAAGTACCAAGTATAGTATTGAGTATCAAGTATGAAGATGGGATTAGCCTTGTACCCTACACCTTTGTCTTAAACCTTTATGTGTAAAAATAAAAAAAGTCCCGATGTTTAGACAAGGGGACTACACGATATGTTACAATAATATTTTATTTATGCCGAGAAACTCGTACCACAGCCACAAGTGCTGGTTGCGTTCGGGTTAATGAAGGTAAAACCGCGTGAGTTTAAACCATCTTGCCAATCAATCATCATCCCCATCAGGTACATCTGATGTGCTTTGTTCATGAAAACTTTAATGCCATCGATCAAAAACTCCTGATCGCCATCTTTTTTCTGGTCAAAACCCAGCACGTAGTTCATGCCAGCGCAACCGCCACCTTCTACACCAACGCGTAAGCCGTAATCTTCGCCAATTTCCTGCTGATCTCTTAATTTATATAACTCTTTGGCTGCTCCTTCCGAAAAAGTAACTGGTGCAAATGATGTATCAACTGTTGTGCTCATGTTATTTAAATTTTATCTGTCACAAATATAAATAATAATGCACATTTTTGCTTTTAACGGTCAGCTAATATTACCGTATATAAACAATACTTATGAATACCCAACAGATTTTAATTGATGTAGTGATCTTATTTGCAGGCGTTTTTGGTGCGCTAATGGCTGTTTATTATATTTTAAAGGGCGATATACAGCGTTTCTTTAATTTAAAAACCATAGAGCTGAATAAAGAAACAAGGGCGCATATTTTACCGTTAAGGTTACAGGCACACGAGCGTTTAATCATCTTTGTTGACCGGATTAACCCGGCTAACCTGTTGGTGCGTCTCCATCAGCAAGGTATTGATTTAGCTACTTTGCAAGCCGGTATTTTAAGTGAAGTCCGTGCAGAATACCAGCACAACATTACCCAGCAGTTATATGTAGATGCGGTTACCTGGGGCGTAGTGCGTAAATTGAAAGATGATACCATCGGTATGATTAATAATGCTGTACAGGGTTTGTCTGCCGGATCGAACGGAATTGAACTGAGCAAAGCTATTTTGCAGCACATGGCTACTATTGATGAAAATCCTTACGATTTAACATTAGCGTTGATTAAGAAAGATATTGCCCGGTTGTTTTAAGCATCACGCAGTTTCCAATGGGCAGTTACAAATGAACCAATGACTAATGAACTACTGAATAAGTTTGGAGTTGAGCGTTTGGAGTTGGAGGCAATTACCGATAATACAGTATGCAGTTTAAAGTTGGCAGTTTGCCTCACCAATGAACCAATGACCAATAAACCAAATATATGAGCACGAAGAAACACACCACTACATCAGGCATTGAAATAAAAGGGCTGTATACTTCGGCAAGGCCAATGGAAGAGCAACCCGGGCAATATCCATTTACCCGGGGCATACAAAAAGATATGTATCGCGGCCGCTTGTGGACGATGCGGCAGTACGCCGGTTTTTCTACTGCAGAAGAATCAAACAAGCGTTATCATTATTTACTGGCTCAGGGAACTACAGGCTTGTCGGTTGCATTCGATTTGCCTACACAGATAGGTTACGATTCTGATCATGATATGGCAGATGGCGAAGTTGGGAAAGTAGGGGTGGCTATTGATTCGCTTCAGGATATCGAAATTCTGTTTGAAGGTATTAAGCTGCAGGACATTACCACTTCGATGACGATTAATGCAACTGCATCTATATTACTGGCCATGTACATTGCCCTGGCTAAAAAGCAGGGTGCAGATTTAAAGCAAATTTCGGGAACCATACAAAACGATATTTTAAAAGAGTATGCTGCCAGGGGTACTTATATATATCCGCCCAAACAATCGATGCGCTTAATAACCGATATTTTTGAGTTTTGCAGCAAAGAGGTACCTAAATGGAATACCATTTCTATATCGGGTTACCATATTCGTGAGGCGGGTTCGACAGCTGTGCAGGAACTGGCTTTTACGCTTGCCAATGGCAAAACCTATTTAAAGGCAGCTTTAAACAAAGGTTTAGACATTAATGTTTTTGCCAAAAGGTTATCTTTCTTTTTTAACTGCCACAATAACTTTTTCGAAGAAATTGCAAAATTCAGGGCTGCGCGGCGCATGTGGGCCAAAATTACCAAAGATTTGGGCGCTACTGACGAAAAAGCCCAGATGCTCAGGTTTCATACCCAAACGGGAGGTTCGACCTTAACGGCTCAGCAACCATTAAACAATGTAATCAGGGTGAGCAATCAGGCTATGGCGGCAGTTTTGGGTGGTACACAATCGCTGCATACCAATGGTTACGATGAAGCGCTTTCGCTTCCAACCGAATCGGCAGCTAAAATTGCCCTGCGTACACAGCAGATTATTGCATTTGAAAGCGGAGTTACGGATACCGTTGATCCGTTGGCAGGTTCATTCTTTGTAGAAAATTTAACTGATGAAGTTGAAGCAGCAGCCTGGATATATATCGACCGGATAGATGCTATGGGTGGTTCGGTTAATGCCATTGAAAGCGATTACATGCAAAATGAGATTGCCAATGCAGCCTACCAGTACCAGAAAGAGATTGAAAGTGGTGAGCGGATCTCGGTCGGGGTAAATAAATTTACGCAGGAAGAAGAAAGCTTAACCGAAGTTTTTAATATCGACGATGCTATCCGTAAACTACAAAGCGAAAAGCTGGAGCAGCTCAGGGCAACGCGCAATCAGGCTGCGGTAGATGAAGCACTGCGTTTATTAAAAGAAGCTGCCCGGGGCGACACCAATTTAATGCCTTTGATTATTGATGCTGTTGAAAAGTATGCCACGCTCGGAGAGATTGCTGATGTGCTGCGCGACACCTTTGGCGTTTATTAAAATCATATTTAGTGATGTTAATAATCAGCTGATCTGAAGGATGATGAGCAGTGATAAGCTTCAATCAAAATGACCAGTTCACTGTCAGATAATAGCTACAAAAAAAGTATTACAGGTTTTAATTAGCAGATAGCCTGAAGCGCGTATTTAAACGACATATTATTTATACTTTGTAGCGCTTTGATTATCAGTGTTTTCGTGTGTTGATTAGCGCAATATTGGCAAATGATGCCTAAAATGGCTTGGAATTTGCTTTTTAAGGGTGATTTGAAATTAACCGGAGACAAACGCGTTAAATAATTGTAAATGTGGATAACCAGTGTTAATAAATAGTTATTAACATAAAAAATTGAGGTTAAGCAACCTACTTTATTCCTTATCAGAGGGTTACGATTTATTTGAAATTTTTGTTTAAAATGTTGATAATTTTCTCAATATTCGTAGTCCCGAAACGGACCGTCCCTTTATATCGAATCGGAACTGAAAACCAATAAATTACAGAAATCGCAATGGAAAAAACTTGTACAGAAGTATGGAAGAACTGTCTCCAAATTATTAAGGATAACATCCCGAACCAAAGTTTCAAAACCTGGTTCGAGCCAATAACTGCCCTTAAATTGGAAGGTAAGGTTCTAACTATACAGGTGCCAAGTTTATTCTTTTACGAATGGCTTGAAGAGCACTATGTTGGCTTGCTACGCAAGACGGTAAAAAAACAACTTGGAGAGGATGGCAGGTTGGAATATAATATCGTTGTAGATAAATCATCAAACAGCGGTAATCCTTATACCACCAATATGCCCTCAAATGGAAATGGCGCGGAGGCAAAGGTACAATCGATGCCGATTCCGGTATCCATTAATAAGGATATTAAGAACCCATTTATTATCCCTGGATTAAAGAAATTAAACGTTGATCCACAATTAAACTCAAACTACACTTTCGAAAATTACATTGAGGGAGATTGTAACCGTTTGGCACGCTCGGCAGGTTACGCTGTTGCTGCAAAACCAGGAGGTACATCTTTTAACCCTTTAATGATTTACGGTGGGGTAGGTTTGGGTAAAACCCACCTGGCGCAGGCCATCGGAAATGAGATTAAACGCAGCATGCCAGATAAGCTGGTTATTTATGTTAGCTGCGAGAAATTTTGCCAGCAGTTTGTTGATTCATTAAAGAACAACACCATTAACGATTTCGTTAACTTTTACCAGGCTATGGATGTAATCATCATGGATGATGTGCACAACTTTGCCGGAAAAGAAAAAACGCAGGATATTTTCTTCCACATCTTTAACCACCTACACCAATCGGGTAAACAGGTAATCTTAACTTCTGATAAAGCGCCAAAAGATTTAGCAGGTTTAGAAGAGCGTTTGTTAAGCCGTTTTAAATGGGGCTTATCTGCCGATTTGCAAATTCCGGATCTTGAAACGCGTATTGCTATCTTAAGAAAGAAAATGTATGCTGATGGTATTGAGTTGCCAGGCGAGGTGGTAGAGTATGTAGCGCACAACATTGATAACAACGTGCGTGAGCTGGAAGGTGCTATGGTATCATTGCTGGCGCAAGCTACTTTGAACAAAAAAGAAATCGATTTAGCATTAGCCAAACAAATGCTGAAGAACTTTATCAAAAATACTTCGAAAGAAATTTCAATGGAGTACATCCAGAAACTGGTTTGCGAGTATTTTGAAGTTCCGGTTGATATGGTTAAATCGCAAACACGTAAACGTGAAATTGTTCAGGCGCGTCAGATTTCGATGTACCTTTCTAAGAGCCATACCAAATCATCATTGAAAACAATTGGTGCTTTCTTTGGTGGCCGCGATCACAGTACCGTAATTTATGCTTGCCAAACGGTAGAAGATTTAATCGATACCGATAAAAAGTTTAAAGCTTACGTACACGATATCCAGAAAAAACTAAAAATGAGCTAAGCTTTTACAAGTTTATTGTTCAATAAAAAAGCAGCCAGATGTTCAAAATCTGGCTGCTTTTTTTACCTGTAAAATCTGAGATAGGAATAAGGGGCCTATCTCAGATTTTTATTAACCTTTGGCTATTTCTTCGAGCCCGTAAAATAAAGCCGCAACGTGTAAAGCCTGGGCAATCTTATTTTCTCTAATTAACTGTTTTACTTCGTCAACAGTATATTCTTCTACATTTAAAATTTCATGTTCATCTAAGTGTTGTTCATGCGTTTTATCACCCCCGGTTAAGAGGTAGGTAAAAGTGACGTTGTTTGCAGTAGCAGGGTTGGGATAAAGTTCAGCAATTAATTTACAGGTTTTAAAGCTGTATCCGGTTTCTTCCAAAAGCTCGCGTTTAATGGCAAATTCTGGCGCTTCGTCACCGTCAATTACACCACCCGGTACTTCGAGCGAAACAATATCGGCCGCATGACGATACTGGCGTACCATAATAATTTTTCCTGCTTCGGTTAAGGCAATAGCATTAACCCAGTTGGGGTATTCTAAAACGTAGTAATCGTCTTTAATTAGACCATCAGGTAGTTTAACCTCATCTACCCTTAAAGTAGCCCACTTTTCCCGTACTAAATATTTAGAGGCAATTTTCTGCCACTTTTCTATAATCATCTGTTTCATTATTAATTTTTATACGCCACAAGCAAGACGCTTAGCGTAAGTATTGTTGTATCGTTTTCTGACGGTGCAGGTTAACCAAATGTACAATCTTATGCCGGTCTGATAAAAACTGATACACTAAATTTAATTTTGGTGCGATAATTAAATTCCTTTCAGCGCTAATTCCCAACTCGTAATAAAGAAATTCGCTAAGCGAATCCAGCTTTTCAGGAGCAAGATCGCTGTCGTTAAGCCACTTTTCAAAAGCGGTTAAATCAGCTCCTTCCAAAAGGTTTACCGGCAAGACGAAACTTTTCTCCATACTTTCGTTAAACAGCCACTGGGCTTCTTTAAATTTACCCTCCAGTTTTAAGCCCATAATGCGGGCCAGCACTTCTGCCAGTTTTTGTATTTCTGCTGTAATTAAATCTTTTCTGTACATGGTTGTTGTAAAGTTAAAAGCTGTTTTAAAGTTGGAAAGTTCTGGTTTATAGACAATCAACTATTGACTAATGAACCAATGAACAATTAAACTGATGGTGCTACCAGCTTCCGCTAGAGCCACCACCGCCAAAGCTTCCGCCTCCAAATCCACCGAAGCCGCCGCCTCCTCCTGAAGAGCCACCGCCCCAGCCACTATTACCACCCCAGCCGCCGCGACCACCGCCGCCGCTGCCAAAAAGCATGGCCCAGAATAAGGCATTAGAAGCACCACGACCTCCTATTACCTCGCTACCACCGCCACCGCCTCTTCTCATGATAATCAGAATTACGATAATGATAATAATTACGATAACGATGCTGCCACCACCACCGCCGCTTTTCCTGTTGGCAACCCTGGGGTTATCGTTTTTATATTCGCCTCTGGTGTATTTAATAATTGAGGTTGTTGCTGCATCCAGTCCGGCATAATAATTTCCGGCCCTGAACTCTGGCTTAATGTCATTATCAATAATCCGCTTGGCGTAAACATCGGGCAGTGCGCCTTCAACGCCGTAGCCGGTTTGAATAGAGATTTTTCTGTCGCCAACAGCCACAACAATCATAATGCCGTTGTTTTTTCCACTTTGGCCAACGCCCCATTTCCGGCCCAGGTTTACGGCATATTCGTTAATGTCGTAATCGCCTACCGATTTTAATATCGCGATGGCAATTTGTGTAGATGAAGAATCATCGAAAGCTACCAGCTTATTTTCAAGGGCCTGCTTTTGCTCGGCAGATAAAACACCCGAGTAATCGTTAACCAGGGTGTTGGGTTTTTCGGGATAATCCTGCGCAAAAGCAAAGTTGAACAATAAAGCCAGTAACGATAAAAGAAATATTTTTTTCATTACTTATTTTCTTGACGATCCATAAAAACAATATCGTTAGGCAATTCATTAATATCGCCTTTTTGCGGTGGGAAAAACAAAGCCAGTTTTTCTCCGGCCAAAGTTACGCCCGCAATAATACCATCGGCTAAATTGCCTTTGGCAAAATGTGCTGTCATGGCAATTTTGGTGGTTTCCCAAAAATCATCAGGTACCAGCTGGTTAATTCCTATATCGCCGATAACGGCAAATTTACGGTCAACGTGTGCCAGATAAATCAGTACCCCATTCCTTCTGGCTGTTTTATCCATATCCAGTTTAACAAAGTATTCGATGGCTTTTTCATAAGGATCAGCCTCACAATGTTTATCAATAGCAATCCTGATTTCGCCCGATGTAGCTTTTTCTGCATCGGCAATGGCATTGGCTATTTTTTCCTGTTCAATATCCGAAAATAACGACATGTGCTTAATTTATGGTGAAGTAAAAAGGGTAGTAAATGTTCAGATAAACATTTACTACCCTTAAATGTTATGCTTAAAAAGATTAAAACTCTACTTTAGGTGCATCTTTGGCAGTTGCATCAGCTTCGAAATAACCTTTTGGCTTAAAGCCGAACATACCGGCGGTTAAGTTAGTAGGGAAAGATCTGATTTTGCCATTGTACTCCTGTACGGCATCGTTAAAATCTTTACGGGCAACAGTAATCCTGTTTTCTGTACTTTCCAGTTGTGCAGATAAATCGCTAAACTGTTGGGTAGCCCTTAACTCAGGATAATTTTCGGTAATCGACAATAATTTACCTAAAGCCTGGCTCAGCTGACCTTGTGCAGCCTGATATTTTTGAATATTTTCTGGCGTTAACTCATCAGCCTTAACCGTCATTTGGGTAGCTTTAGCACGTGCTTCAGTTACCGCTGTTAAAGTTCCCTGTTCAAATTTGGCAGCGCCTTTTACCGTTGCAACCAGGTTCGGAATTAAATCTGCTCTCCGTTGATATTGGGTTTGAACCGTTCCCCATTTCGATTTTACGTTCTCATCAAGTTTAACCATGCTATTATACCCGCATGAGCTTAAAGTGCTTACTGCAATTACTGCAGCTAAAATCCCAAATATTAATCTTTTCATTTTTATGGTTTTTGTTGTGTTAATCCAATTGATTTTGCTCAATTTACGAATTAGATATCAAATTGCATGCCTTTGTTACAGTTTACGTTTTTATCTGTCAGGTTGGCAAGCTCCTTATCAGTTGCATTCAGTTTCTCTTATTTTAAAAATAACCATCAATTTTGACTTCTTTACCTTGAAGCGCAGGGGCTTCCACACTTTTTAGCGGATGTTCCTGCTCTCTGCTTTATCCCGATGAATCGGGATGCCCGCTCCGATCAGGGCTAAATACTTCATGCAGTAGCCCGGAAAACTTTATCTAAGTTCAGCAAATCACCAAATATGCTTTCAGATGCTTATCTTTGTAGCAATTCGGGATAAAAACCCGACATGATATGCAAAAAGACATCGAAATTACTTTGCTCCCAAACCAGGTAGAGCAAACAGAAGTGATTAAACAGAAACTTGCTGATGGCCTTAAACTGCCACTGACAAGAATTAAAGGCTACGAAATACTCAAAAGATCCATAGATGCCCGTTCCCGTAAAGTTATTTTCAGGTTACAGGTAAGGGCTTTCGTTGATGAAGAAGTTGTTCCGCAAATTTATACCGTTAATTACCCTAATGTTGCTTCGGCTAAACCGGTTATCATCATTGGGGCAGGCCCGGCAGGTTTGTTTGCAGCTTTACAATGTATCGAAAACGGTTTAAAGCCCATTATCGTAGAGCGTGGTAAAGATGTAAAACAGCGCCGTCGCGATTTAGCCGCCATTAACAAGCAAGGGGTAGTAAATACCGAATCTAACTATTGTTATGGAGAGGGTGGAGCCGGTACTTACTCAGATGGTAAACTATATACCCGTTCTAACAAGCGTGGTGATATTAATAAAGTACTTCAGGTTTTTGTAAGCCACGGTGCCGAGCCCGATATCGCCATTGATGCCCGGCCACATATTGGTACCAATAAATTACCACACATTATCACAGCCATAAAAGATACCATCTTAAATGCAGGCGGTGAGGTGATGTTCGATAGTCAGATGACCGATATTTTAACCGAACATGGCCAGGTAAAAGGTATCGAAATTAATTTTCAGGATAAACTTTTTGCCGATCATGTTATTCTGGCAACCGGTCACTCAGCCCGCGATGTGTACGAATTGCTGAACAGGAAAAACATCCTGATCGAAGCAAAACCTTTTGCTCTGGGTGTCCGGATAGAGCATCCGCAGGAAATTATAGATTCGGCTCAATACCATTGCGATATCCGGTCAGAATTTTTACCGCCAGCTTATTACAGTTTGGTAGAGCAGGTGGGGAGCCGCGGCGTATTTTCTTTCTGTATGTGTCCTGGGGGTATTATCGCACCATGTGCTACCGGCGAAAACGAAATTGTGGTGAATGGTTGGTCGCCATCTAAACGAAATAATCCTTACGCCAACTCAGGTACTGTAGTTCAGGTTACCTTAAACGATGTGCAGGGCTACGATCCGCTACGGATGCTTAATTTTCAATCAGAGATAGAAAAAATGGCTTTCGAAGCTGGTGGAGGTAATTTGGTTGCGCCGGCACAACGGATGGTTGATTTTGTAAACAATAAATTATCTATCGATTTACCTAAAAACTCTTACCTGCCAGGCACAAAAAGTGCGATGCTCGATAATATTCTGCCCGATTTTGTATCCGATAGTTTGCGTGCAGCATTGCCTTTATTCGGCAAGAAAATTAGGGGGTACTATACCAACGAAGCCATTTTGATAGGCGTAGAGAGCAGAACTTCTTCGCCGGTACGTATTCCCAGAGATAAGGAAACTTACCAGCATCCGCAAATCAAAGGACTTTATCCTTGTGCCGAAGGGGCAGGTTATGCCGGTGGAATTGTCTCGGCAGCTATTGATGGTATTAACTGTGCAAATGCAATATTGACAGCCTTTTAACAAACTTTATAGCACACAGGTTGTTGTTTGGTTATGTTTAATATTACCAACGAAATAAAAAAAGCTTTTAATGGCGATGCCTGGCATGGTAACCATGTGATGCAAACTTTAAATAATGTCAATCCTGAAAGGGCATTTAAGCATTTTATCGTAGGCGCGCATTCTATTGCCGAAATCGCCCTGCACTTAACTGCATGGACTGAAGAAGTAACTTCGCGGTTAACCGGAAAGCCTGCTGCTGAGCCAGAACGTGGCGATTGGCCTTTGCCTGAAAGTAAAACACCGCAAGGCTGGGAAAAGATTATTTTTAATTTTAAAGTGGCTAACGAAGAATTGATCCGAATTGCAGAAAATATGAAAGCCAGCCATTGGGAAGATGAAGTGAAAGATGAAAGGAATCCGGCTTTAGGAACCGGAGTAACCAATACCGAGCTTTTAAGTGGTTTAGCCCAGCACCATGCTTACCATTCGGGGCAAATAGCCTTGCTTTCTAAATTCTAGCCCGTTTATTAGCCTAATCACTAATCTGTAAAAGATGAATAAAACACTTATTATAGGCGCGTCGCCAAATCCATCACGTTATTCATACAAAGCTGCACATATGCTTAAGCGGTTTAATCACGAAATTGTTAATGTGGGCATTAAAGAAGGATCAGTTGCAGGTGTCGAAATCGAAAAACCCGGCCACATTCATAGCGATATTGATACCATCACTTTGTATATAGGGCGTCCGTTACAGGCACAATATCGCGAGTATATTCTGGCAACTAAACCCAAACGGGTTATTTTTAACCCGGGTACTGAGAATCCAGAGCTTGAAGAAGTATTAATTCAGCATCAAATCGAGCCTGTTGAAGCTTGTACCTTGGTTTTGTTAACCACCGGCCAATATTAAAAACGGTAAACCACGCCCCAGTTTACATAATCTGCCTGTGCAAAGTGCATATAGGTTTTAGCCTGTAAACCAATATGTGGGGTAATGTTAAAAGTTGGGCCAAATGTCCAGTACCAGGTTGCTTTTTCCATTAGTCTGTTGTAATGGATATATTTCCCGATTTGTGCAGCGACGGTAACACGCCATAAGTTAATATCTGCGCCAATACTCAACCCTGTGCGCCATCTATCATAAGAAGTACCGTAGTTCTGAAAGGTTTCTCCAAAACGATTAGGGTCAAAAACGCTGTAATAATACACCGCATCAGCCCCCGCCTTTAGCGACATGATATCGTTTAAATAGAAGTTATAACCTGCATATAGCCCGCTTTTATAAAGGCTTTTGTTGTTATCTCCAAATACACCTCTGGCGCCTAAACCTGCGCTAAGCTCAATAGAGTTTCGATGCAGGGTGGTATACGTACTTTTTCTTTCGGCAGTAAGTTCTTTTGGGTTGCCCAGTTTTAGTCCGATATACACATTTCCGGTATTCAGGCCACCATTTGGCACGGTTGCGCCACCGTTTGATACGTGCAGGAAACCGAAGCCAGCCATTAAATCGGTGTACTTACTTAGCGGCAGTTCCATACCCAGATCGGCCTTAATGGTTTCGTTAATCGGACTACCCAGGAAACGGTTTTTCGTATTATTGAAGTAGTATTTGTTGGTGTAGCCCAAACCCACTCCCGGTGTAAAATTAAACTTGGCTTTTCCAATTTTAAATAGTTGGAAATCAAGTTGTAATACTGCTCCGTAAACCTGACCAAATGCATTGGCAGAAGTATCTTTAGTGCCTTTCAATTTGCTCAGATCTCTGAAAATGAAACCAATTCCGTAAGATTTTGCTCCACTAAAGCCAATCCATTTGTCGCTGTTTTGACTAATGTCTTTGAAATAGGCTGCATCAAATCCTGTAATCTGGTCCTGAAACAAATGCCCCTGATCGTTATTGATGTGTGTACCGAATACCGGTTTAAAAATAATGGAGTGGTTTTCCGGAGCAATTTGCGCTTTAGTAAAAGACAAGCCTGTAAAAACTAAGGCCAAAGAGAGTAATTGTTTTTTCATATTAACTTTTACTGAAACGGTAAGCAAGACTATAATAAGCATATCGGTATCCCGTTGCGCTGTTTTTAACTTCGTTTGAAGTAAAGGTGGCCGTATAATTGGCTGTCCAGCGCGCAATGGCAAAGGTTAAGCCCAGCTGTGTGGTAAATACGATGGGTTTCGGTTTAAAGGTAATAGGACCTTTATCATTCAAAAACAATCCTCCCTGCAAGCTCGAATCGTAGGCTACAGCATGTAATTGAGGGGCCACCGAAAGGAAAAGCTCATATTTACGTTTAGCATTGCTTTTATTGCTATTACTTACTAAACTGTTAAAAGCAGCTGAGCCATCCATCTCATTAAATTTTCCTAATCTAAGCAGTGCGCCTACATTTGCTTTGGTTATTACATTGCCCACCGCTGCCGAAGCAGTTCCGGTCATATCAAATATTTGGTTAGGAGTAGCGAGCAGTCTTTTGTTGTATTCTATGCCCAGATTTAAAGTAGGTTCGCTGTTTAGTCCGTATTCCCAACCGGCAATTTCGTTCTGGCCAACCAGTTTATGATAGGTTTTTTGAAATTCTTCGCCCAGGGCATCTTTTCCCGTAAGACCAACTTGCGCTGTAACCTTTAATAACTGCTTATTTTGGTAAAACCTGCTGTAATTGGCCTCGCCATATAAATAGGCGGTAAATGGGCGGTCGTGCAGGGCAGGGTTTGGGGCAAAACTGTAATAAGGGTTATATATTTTCTGGCCCAGTTCAAAACCAATTATTTCTTTGCTCCGGCCGGCCTTCAGGTTTTCGGCGTTTAAAGCATGCCTGTATTTAATAAAAAAGCCATTGGTATAATACCGGTCGCTCGTAATATCTATATAAGCGTCGTTCTCGGTAATAACAACCAGCTCGTTTTTGTAACTCTGAGCCTGGCTAAACTTTGCAATAAAGATCAAGAGCAAAGGCAAGTAGGTTTTAAGCGCAACTTTCATTAATAATAAGGATGATTTATTAAAGCGGTAAAAGTATTAATTATTGTTCAATATCCCGATAGTTATACCATTCTCTAATTATATCCCGATTTATCAGCAAAGCAAGTTCCTGTGCTTCGTTGGTTTGAGTAGTCCCGCCCTTGCTGCAAATCCTCTCCCGATTGAAATATCGGGATGCGGGTTTTCCGCGCCGGTCGGGTTTAGGTGGCACATCCGGTGCAAAATACCCCCTCAAAGCGTCTAAAAATAAAAAACGCGCCTCAAACCTTAATGTTCTTAATCCCTTAATGGTAAAAAAACAGCGGGCCTGCTCCTAAAAATCCATACAAAACAGCCCAAATCCCCAATTGTTTTATCCCGATGAATATTATTTCATCCTGTAAACCATCGGATTAGCTTAAACCTGTCCATAAAACATCCCAAACCCTTTGCGTGGGTATTAATTTTTTCTACCTTTGCAACCCGCTCGGAAGGAGAGGACAATAACTGAAAAGCTGGCAATAGGAAAAGGGGAGTAGGATTTATTTTAAAATAATCCTTGCGAGATGAGAAAAGATTGTTACCTTTGCAGCCCGCTTCGGAAGGAACGGGGAGCTGATTAAAACCAGCGTATTGAAATAGTGAAGAAGGAAAAAAGAAGAACGAAAAAATAAAAATTATTTTATTTGGAAGTTAAAAAAAGATTCCTACCTTTGCACTCCCAACGATAAGGAAGGGTAAAAAAGCTGAAGCGGCGGATGTCGCAGGAGGCAAACAAAAAAGATTGAAACGGACGAAACATAAGAAAGACAAGTAAGACTTTCTGGAACTGAAACCCGAAGATATATAAAAGGCAACCGTGAGGTTAATGCCGAATAAGTTCTTAAAAGAGATGTCAATGTAGCGAAAGCGGGTTTAATGAAGTACTG
>NZ_JSYN01000030.1 GCF_000812965.1 Pedobacter kyungheensis | reverse complement strand
AAAGTACTTGTCAGTAGAGGTGTTACAGAATGATATTGATGAGTACATCGATTACTATAACTACAATAGGATTAGGTTGAATCTAAAAGGAATGAGCCCGGTTGAATACCGAGCTCACATCCAAATAATTAATTGTTAAGTTTGTCTAAACTTTTGGGGGCAGTCCATTTGGAGAGGGGTTTTGTTTTGATCGTCATTTCGAGCGCAGTGCAACACAGTCGAGAAATCTATTGTAGATCTCTCCATTTCGCTGCGCTTCAGTCGAGATGACGACTCCTCTAATTGGATGCTTTCAAGGCTCCAAACTAATCCTCTCTACTTCCATCATCAGCCATTCTTACCATTTTAGGCTCGAATTTAGCCACCACATCAACCAGTTCTGTTTGTGCAGCCATTACTTTATGGATGTCTTTATAAGCCATCGGCGCTTCGTCTATACCCGCACCAATTAAGGTTACGTTGTGGTCTTTCAAAATTGCTTTCATGTCCGATTTGGTGATCGATTGAATTGCTTTCGTTCTGCTCATTTGTCTACCCGCACCATGCGATGCCGAATTGATTGCGCTGGTTTCGCCTTTCCCTCTAACCAGAAATCCTGGAGCGGTCATACTTCCCGGAATAATTCCCATTACGCCCTTACCGGCCGGAGTAGCGCCTTTACGGTGAACAATCACTTCTTCATCGTTAATAAGCTCCTTCCAGGCAAAATTATGGTGATTTTCTACCTTAGCTAAAACTTTTGCACCTATGGCTTTGGTTAACCTTTTATGAATTACCTCGTGACAGGCAGAAGCATAATCGCCAGCTAAGTTCATGGCAATCCAATACTCTTGTCCTTCGGCCGTATTAAGGTCTAAATAGGCTAGGTTTGCGGCCTCTTTAGGTAGTTTACAGATATCTTTAGCCAGTTTGGTATAATGGCCGGCAATGGTAGCACCTAAGCCACGCGAACCGGAATGTGTTAGCAAAGCTACATAACGACCTTTATCGATATTTAGAACTTCATCACGTTCTGCAAAATCAATAATTCCCCACTCTACAAAGTGGTTACCACCGCCCGATGTACCCAATTGAGCCCAAGCTTTTCCGTGTAGGTTTTTAAGGAAAGTAGTTGAGTTAAAATCTTCGTTATCCAACACCTCGTGTTCGGCTCGTTCCAAGCCCCTAAACTCTCTGCCTGCTCCAAATTTGGTAAAGGCAATCAACTCGCGTTTGTACATGGCATCTTTACCGAAGTAATGCTTTTCAGGGATATCGAAAATACTCAGCGCCATTCGGCAACCAATGTCAACGCCTACACCGTAAGGTATAATGGCATTTTTCGTAGCCAGTACACCGCCAATAGGCAGACCATAACCCTGGTGTGCGTCGGGCATTAAAGCCCCTGCTACCGCTACCGGCAATTTCATGGCAATATTCATTTGGTTTCTGGCACCCTCTTCAATATAATCAGGGCCAAATACCGCGTAGGGTCTGGCATGGCTTACCAGTTCAATGGTTTCATCTTTTGGAGCATTGGCTTCTTCAATCATCGCTGTTGCCAGTGCATTTAAAACCGGATCATCCAAAAAACTTTCGGGGTAATCTTTTACTTTTTTAAATAAGACCAGCAATTCTTTTTCTTCGATATCCGTAAAGTTTGCTTTCAAAATATCCAATGCTAAGCCTAATATTTTTCCTTCGGAATAACCTGTTTCAATAAGGTTGTTACCTGTTATGTTGTTTTTCATTTTTATTTTTTTTAATCGGCATAAAGCGCTGTTCGCATCTCAACAAGTAAAGATTCAACTAAAGCAGTATTTGGCTTATCCATGATCTTGCTTTTGGTTGTTTCTTGTTCAATTTGTTCCATCAAAGCCTCAGCCATTTTTAATACCTCTTCGTAATCAAGTTCTCCTCTTTTAATCATGAGTAACTCATCCCGATTTTGTCGTTTTACATTTAATTTTCCATCCCGTACAATCTCAAGTGCTACTTGTAATAGCCTGATGGTATGCATCATGTTTTTCGAATCATAATCTTTACCATGATTCTTATTTAAACTGTAGCGATCCTCGTTCCGTTTTTCTACCCATTCCCAATATTCACTATGCTCTTTGCAGTACGAGGAATAACTATCCTTATTGAAGAATAAATACGCAATTCCCTTTTCCCCAGCGGGGATGGCAGATACTGAAACTTCATTGGCATTTGCTTTATTTGCTATGCCTTTATAGGGAATGTTTATTTCATTGTTGTAAAATAGTGCATAAAGATCTTTGGTGTGCGGAATTTTTGATAGCCCACAGTTTTCCTGTAGGATATTCCTTTTTTTTAGCCATGCTTTAACTTTAACTGCTGAATAATTTTCTGTTATATAACAAAAATCAAGCACTGTTTTTCGAGCTTTTGGCATTGGATTCAAAATCTTTTTATTTAAACCTTTTGCCTTTCTGATCTGGGTTAAAGCATAACCACCAAAAGTATCTTTACACAATTTGGACAAGAACATCGCAATGTTTAATTTCTCCATTACGGGATGCTTATATAAAATGCAGTCTTCAGGTGTTGCTAAAATCTCAACAATGTTCGGATTATTCTTGATTAACAATTCTACAAAGCGGCCAATTTCATAATAAACCTCATCATTACTCTCATTACTGATTTGTGGGATATACTTTAAGCCAAAGAACATGCTTTTAGGCATGTAATAAATACCCTTTATATCTGTATCAGATTCCGGAGTATTTAAGCCATAAGCCCTACTGCCACTTAAACATTCAAATAACAAGAGATTTCTATCTTTTAAATCTTTAATTGTCATAACTCTTTATCGTTTTTCTAAAGAAAATATCCAGAGCTTCCCCGCTAAAACTTTCTTTTGGCAAGTCTTTAGCCCCTACACTACATTTTTCAAATTCATGATCGATGTATGCGCTTAATTGAGGAACTATTTTTATCAGAAATCCTTCATTAGAAGTTGATTTGAGTAAAATAAGTTCACGAACAATCTCCATTAAATTTTCAGGCATTAAGGTAATTAACGGTTCAATCGTCATTGGCGCGATAGTGTTTTTTTCTAAGCACCATTTTGCTGAAAGTAGTGATCTGAGCACATAAAAAAGCTTTTTTATTTTGATTTCTCCTGCATTTGTACCAGTTTCTAATGCACCAAGCGCAATACCCAGGTAATGGTTAACATTTGTTTTTCTATAAAAGTACTGCTGGCACAATTTCCACAAGTCCTCTTTGAAATGATCGTGCTCCATATAAATTATGGGTGACTGTAGCCATTCAAACGGAGTTGTATTTGATTTCCTGATCAGTTTGAGCACTTTCTTTATATCCCAGCCATTGATATCAAGTTCATTATTTATTGGGAAATCAAGATGATCCGGGCTATCGGAAACCGATAAATAGTCATCCAAAGGGCGTGTATAAATAAATCTTACATCATAATCGCTGTCTGGTGACGGGAATTCCCAACCTCTACTTCCAGACTCACAGGCAAATAATATTTTGATGTTGTGCGCGCATTCTATTTCGCCAAGTTTCCTTATTATCTCGGTTTTCATTTTTTTCTAATTAATCCCCGGCAGGTAACATTCACCATGCCAGGGGTTTCTAAAATTAATTTATTTTACAAAGATTTGCTTCAATTGATCGACAATTTGCCCACTGCCCGATAAGCTGATGTTATTGATTTTTTCTGCGATTTTCTCTACATATTCCATCTCTTTCAACTTATACAACATTGCATTTTCTTCCATCAATTTGGCTGTGTTTAGCAAACTTCTGGTCGAAGCCGTTTCCTCTCTCCTTGTAATGATATTGGCTTGCGCCCTTTTCTCGGCAATTAATACCTGATTCATAATCTCTTTTACATCTCCTGGCAAAATAATATCCTTAACACCGCAATTAATCAATTTTACACCTAAATCAGCAGCCTTAGCCAGGGTTAATTCCATTACTTGCGCAGCAATTTTTTCCTTACTTTCCATCAATTCGTCAAAAGTCATTAAGCCGATCGATTCTCTTAAGGCCAATTGCATAATGATGTATAATTGCTTGTCAAAATCTTTGTTTTCCAACAAAGATTTAATAATATCAATTACTTTGTATTGAACGCTAAAGTTAATACGCAATTGGGCTTTATCTTTGGTTAAGATTTCTTGCCCCACAACTTCCAGGTTCAATTGTCTCATGTCGGTTTTAACAACAGTAATGGTTGTTGCATTTTTCCAGTACATGTAATTTCCGGCTTCCAGTACTTTATCAAATTTTCCGTCGATAAACAATAAAGCCTGCTCAAACGATTCTACCTTGTATGCCCGGATGTAATTATTCATTGGTGCTTTTTCCAATAGGTTACGGTCAATATTGGCTTCAATTTCCATGTTGCTTGTATTTACCTTTTCGAAAGCGTAGCTCGATAAACCTTTCCAAATGGCGTGCTTACCTGCTGTTAAAACGCTTTTGAAGTTCCCGTTGCGGTAAACCAGTGCCAATTCGTTATCGGCTACATCTACCAGGTATACCAGATTGGTAAAATCACTGTTGGTTACCAATACTTCTAATTCGGCAAGGGTAAAAAAGTATTCTTTTCCCATGTCGTATAGTGTCATATCTTCACCGAAACCTAACCAGTAAGTTCCTTCAGTTAATACGTTTTTTAATTTTCCTCTTTTAAACACCAATCCAACATAATTGGTGTTAATGGTTACTCTTTTCATGTTTTTTGATGTTAAGATTTATAATTATTTAATTGTTTTTATTTACAAAGCCTTGTAAAAGCACATTCATCTGATATTTGCGGAAATAAATTGAATCATGATGTTTTTAAGAATGAAATCACTTTTTCAGTTTAGCCGAAATCCGAAGATTACAACTGCACGTTTTAAATAATTTGATTTTTAAATCAGCTCTTTCATCGTTTTTATTTTCAAAGCAAAAGCAAATTTGCTTTTGGGATTTATAAAAAATCTTTAAGCAGAATACGGTTTTACAGGCTAATCATTGAGAAATTTGAAGTATCTCTTCTTTTTAAGATGGATCCCTAAGTCCATTGCACTACCCTTATGCGATTCCAAGGTTGAGTTGGAAGCAGGATTCGAACCTGCACTTTGATGGTTGTTGCTCTACCAACTGAGCTATTCCAGATTGCTCCGGAAGCGGGAATCGAACCCACGACACACAACCTGTTCAGACAAAACTGTCATAATCCTGATCAGTATATTCCATGCAATTGCGCGAATACTTTGGGGCTATACAGAAACCCGCAACCGGGATCAGTTTTTATGTAGTCTTGCCATCCCGGTTATTCGCCGGAATTTCTTTATATATACTGATTTACTTAAACTATTTAATTGTTGCCCTTAACCCTGTTCCGCATATCCGGAACAGGGGCTTCATGTTAATTGCAGCTCTGAAATGAGCTGCATGATGGAGAGCGCGTATTATTGAAACAATTTACTTTCTGTTGTAAATCAGCTATTTATTATTAATATTTTTCAAAGAACTTTATTATCGACTGGCGACATTACAAAGATGCCACCACCCCTGCGCGGAGGAATTGCGCAGTTGAAAATTTTTAAATGAATTCTATTTAACTGATTGATTTTTAGTTTTATAAAATTTAATTTATGATTGAATTTGTGTTTTTGGTGCTCAATTGCGCAATTGTATTGCGTAGTTGTATGAAACTTAGTTATCTTTAACAGAGACTTTAAATGCCAGATTTTTAACTTCAACCATAAAACCCACAAAATGGCCATCAATAAATTAGCCCTCATTCGCTACAAAACCATCGACGATTGTTTGAGAAATCGTTTCCGTAAATGGACACTCGATGATATTATAGAAAAGGTTGCCGAAACCCTTTACGAGCTGGAAGGTATAACCAGTGGGGTAAGCAAGCGCACTATCCAGGCCGATATTCAGTTGATGCGAAGCGATAAATTGGGTTATAATGCACCCATTGTGGTAAAAGACAAGCGCTTTTATGCCTATGAAGATCCCGGTTTTAGCATTACAAAGGCACCGATTAATCATGCCGATGTAGATAAAATGAAAGAAATTGTTGGCGTGCTAAAGCAGTTTAATGCTTTCAATTATTTCGACGAGATGAGCGATATGATTGCCCGTTTAGAAAATAACATTTATAAATCGACCAAACAGAGTGGCAATAACATTCAGTTAGAAAGCAATAAGCTGGTGAAGGGGATCGAATGTATTCCGCCACTTTACCAGGCGGTTTTAAATAAACGATCCTTGTTGATTGAATATAAATCCTTCAAGGCAAAGCAGGCTCAGCAGGGTATTTATTTCCCATACCTGCTGAAAGAGTACCGTAACCGCTGGTTTTTGATCTGCAAGGCTAAGAAACGTCCCGGGATCTTAAATCTGGCTTTGGATCGTATAGTTGAATTTCAGGAATTGCCCAATGAAGAATTTTTAGCCTATGAAGGGGTCGATTTCGATCGTTATTATGATGATTTGATTGGGGTGACCAAAAGCGAAAGAGACAGGGCGCAAAAAGTTATATTGGAGTTTACCAACGATCATGCACCTTATGTAATTACCAAACCTTTGCATACCTCCCAGGTAATATTGAACAAAAATGATAAAACTACCATTTTTAGAATAGATGTTGTACTGAATTATGAGCTGGAACGCGAGATTTTGGGTTTCGGGGAGTGTGTTAGGGTGCGTTCGCCGAAATTGTTGATCTGGAAAATAAAAAAACGTTTGCAGCAAACTTATGAGCAGTATGAAGCCATCCAAAAAAAGGAAAAAGATACTATTGAAAATACCACGCCTTAGTTAAACGTTTTAGTAATTGGATTCTTATTTGTAATTTAAAGCCTCAATAACCAATTATGAGCAGAACCAAATATATCTTATCCATCCTTATTGCTTGTTCGTTAAACACTTTTGCGCAGCAAGCTACCCCGCAATGGCGGCCCAGTTACCATTTTACAGCGCCAGCCAACTGGCTGAACGATCCTAATGGATTGATTTACCTGAATGGTGAATACCATTTGTATTACCAGTATAACCCTTTCGAAAATAAATGGGGGCACATGAGCTGGGGGCATGCCAAAAGTAAAGACCTGGTAAATTGGGAACACCTGCCTGTGGCCATCCCCGAGAAGATCATCAAAGATACCACAACCATGATTTTCTCTGGCTCTGCGGTTTTAGATAAACAAAATGTAAGTGGTTTAGGCAAGGGCAAAGCGCCAATTCTGGCCTTTTATACTGCCGATTTACCTAAACAGCATAACGAATCGCAGTATATGGCCTATAGCAACAATGGTGGCTTAACTTTTACTAATTATGCGAAGAACCCCATTATAGATTTAAACAAAAAGGATTTCCGCGATCCGAATGTGTGGTGGCATGAGGCTTCGAAACAATGGATTATGACGGTTGCGATGGTGGATGAGCATCAGGCACGGTTTTACGGTTCGAAAAACCTGAAAGACTGGACTATGCTGAGCGATTTTGGCAAGCAAGGCAACCAGGGCAGTGGCTGGGAATGCCCTTTTATGATTCCACTTGCTGTTGATGGAAATAAGAACAACACCAAATGGGTGCTCATGATTTCGCTGTTTGGGCCAAAAGGTCCAACCATGCAATATTTTGTAGGCGATTTTGATGGCAAAACTTTTAAAAATGATAATGATGGTCAGTTAACCTTACTGGTAGATGATGGTGACTCATTTTATGCCGCCATTCCCTGGAACAGTGCGCCAAATGATAAACGCATTCTTTTGGGTTGGTTGCAGCCAGGAGGGAAAGAAACTTTTCCATGGAAAGGACAGATGTCTATCCCAAGGGATTTAGCCTTGAAAACTACTCCTGATGGCGTGAGGTTGTTTCAGCAGCCGAGTTCGGTTGTTGCGGGTAATCTTAAAAAACTGGCACAAAACCGGGTAATTTCCAAACAAAACCTGGCTGTTAACGGAGAGTTGAAACTGGATGAAATTACCAATGCGAACTGGATTGAAGCAGAATTTGATTTGAATGGCGCTAAAAATGCAGGCTTTAAGCTGGCACAATTAAAAGATGGACAAGGTAAAGTGATTAAAGAAATTGAAGTAGGCTACCAGGCTGATAAAAATGAGCTTTACGTTGATTGCTCGCGCTCAGAAAAAGGCATTAAAAACGATAAGAACATCGTGCAAACCGCTAGAATAAACCCTGTTGGTGGTAAAGTGAAAATTCAGATCCTGATTGATAAATCATCGCTTGAAGTTTTTGGCAATGGTGGTGAAAAGGTGATTTCTACCATGATTTTTCCGGACGAAAAAGCAACCGGGATTACCGTATTCTCGAAAGATGGTAAAAGTACGCTAAGCAGTTTAAAGATCTGGGATTTGAGTAAGAAATAGCAACAATAATAGTTTGTCACGTTGAGCTCAGCTTGTCCTGAGCTTGCCGAAGGATCGAAACGCCTCACACAATTTAAGGTAGGCCCTTCGACAGGCTCAGGGTGACAATTCTATATATATTAAAAATGATGTGTTACGGACCTATACTCCAGACTAAAGACTAGCTCTTAAACTCGCTTGTTTTATGGAAATCGATATCAGGATAATCCTGTTTGGTTAAATTAATCATGTACTCACTATCGGCCAGGTAAACCGGGTTAGCCTCTTTATCAAAGCCGATGTGTTGTTGCTTGCGTTTTACAAACTCATCCAGTTTTTTTTTATCCTCTGAAGTTACCCAACTCGAACGGGTATAGCTTAGCGTACGGAAACGGCATTTTGCCCCATACTCGTGTTCTAAACGGAAATTAATTACTTCGAACTGAAGTTCACCTACAGCTCCAATTACTTTCCGGTTTCCGGGCTGCATTACAAATAATTGCGCCACCCCTTCGTCGGTTAATTGCTCAATTCCTTTTTCCAACTGTTTGGTGCGCATAGGGTCCATGTTTTCTACCTCTTTAAAAATAGAAGGAGAGAAACTAGGGATACCTTTAAACTGCAGTTTTTCACCTTCGGTTAAAGTATCGCCGATTTTAAAGTTACCACTATCGTACAAACCAACTACATCACCTGGCCAGGCTTCTTCAACAATACTTTTCTCGTTGGCCATAAAATCCATCGGGTTAGAGAATTTCAGTTTCTTATCCTGACGAGTATGGTAATAAAATTTATTGCGTTCAAATTTACCAGAGCAAATTCTCAAAAAGGCAATCCGATCGCGGTGTTTAGGATCTAAGTTGGCGTGAATTTTAAATACAAAACCGCTAAAGTTTTTTTCTTCCACCAAAACATCGCGTTCTTCGGCCTCACGGTGTTTTGGGCTTGGTGCAATTTCAATAAAGGTATCCAGCAATTCCTTGATCCCGAAATTGTTAATGGCACTTCCAAAAAATACAGGAGCCAGCAGACCTTCGGTATACAGATCTTTATCTACTTTGCCGTAAATTCCGTCAACCAGCTCCACATCGTCATTTAAAGTCTTAATTTCCGATGCTTTAAGGTAATCTAAAAGTGAAGGATCGTTCAGATCATTTGCAGCAACTACCGAATCGGTAACTTTGGTTTTATCAGAATTGAATAAATTTAAGTGTTTGTTATAGATGCTGTAAACTCCTTTAAAGGTATGCCCCTGACCAATTGGCCACGAAAGCGGGCATAAGCTAATGTTTAGTTTTTCCTCAATTTCATCTAGTAGATCATAAGCTTCTTTACCTTCGCGGTCCATTTTGTTAATGAAGATAATTACAGGCGTGTTTCGCATTCGGCAAACCGACATGAGTTTTTCGGTCTGTTCCTCTACACCTTTTACGCAGTCGACCACCAAAATTACGCTATCCACAGCCGATAAAGTACGGTATGTATCTTCGGCGAAATCTTTGTGACCCGGTGTATCCAGAATATTGATGCGTTTACCGCTGTATTCGAAACCCATTACCGAAGTTGCTACCGAGATACCACGCTGCTTTTCAATCTCCATAAAATCGGAGGTATTGCTCTGGTTTGCCTTATTTCTTTTTACCGCACCAGCCGTGTTGATGGCACCACCAAACAGCAGAAACTTTTCTGTCAGGGTGGTTTTACCCGCATCGGGGTGACTTATAATGGCAAAGGTTTTACGTTTTTCTATTTCAGGGTTAAGCATAATAAAAAGGAAATTATAAGATAGGTGGAAGCGTTAAAGAAATCTTGCTAACAGAAGAATTTTAGATTTTTGCTCCATGAGGCTGCAAAGATACGAAAAACTGGCTAATTGTACTATCGTCCAGGGTTTAAACCCTGGACGATTTCGCGATTGATCGAAGATAAAAACGAAATAATCCAAAATTTTTATAAATCATCCCTATTTTTGTGCTAAAATGTTTAGCTTTATTTATCCCGCCTGTTTAGCAAACTAAAATTTTATTGCAGATGCCTACATTAGAAGAAACTTCTATGCCCGCAGAAATTGCGGCTAAATTTGTGAATTACACCTCTAAAAACGTTTTCTTAACAGGAAAAGCGGGAACTGGTAAAACTACTTTTTTGCGGAAACTGATTCAGCTTACGCATAAGAAGGCAATGATTTGTGCACCGACAGGTATAGCTGCCATTAATGCAGCAGGGGTTACTATTCATTCTCTTTTTCAGTTGCCATTTGGCGCTTTCTTTCCTGATGCAGCGGGGAACATCATTAATCAGCATATTACCTTTAACTTTAATACGCCACGTACACTGGCTAAGCATTTAAATATGCAAGGCAATAAAAGACGCCTGATTCAGGAGCTGGAACTGCTAGTGATTGATGAGGTGAGTATGCTGCGGGCAGATATGTTGGATGCCATTGATTTTGCCCTGCGCTATATCCGCAGGAATAAAAATGTGCCTTTTGGAGGTGTTCAGCTATTATTTATTGGCGATTTACATCAGTTGCCTCCGGTAGTTAAAAACGATGAATGGCGGGTAATGGCCGGATTTTACAAGAGTATTTATTTCTTCGATGCCCTGGCGCTGCAAAATAATCCGCCGGTATATATAGAACTGGATAAAATTTACCGGCAGGATGATTCGGTTTTTATCGATTTGCTGAATAACCTGCGGAACAACCAGATCACCGCACAGGATACGGCATTATTACAACAACATTTTATTCAGGATTTTAAACCTGCAGCAACAGAGAATTACATTACCCTAACCACGCACAACAATAAAGCTGATGCGATAAACCGCGACCGCTTAACACAGCTAACCAGCAAATCGTACTTTTTTGAGGCAAAGGTTACCGGCGAATTTAATGAACATGCTTATCCCAACGATAAAAGTTTAGAACTTAAGGTTGGTGCACAAATTATGTTTATTAAAAACGATATGACTGCCGAAAAACGCTATTACAATGGTAAAATAGGAGTGGTGCACCATATCGAAAAGGGGGTGATAGAAATTGAGTTGCCTGAAGATAGAACGGTGATACAGATTTCGCCTTACACCTGGGAGAACGTAAAATATAAACTCAACGAAGCCACAAATGAAATTGAAGAAAATGTGGCGGGTTCTTTTGTACAATATCCGATTAAGCTGGCCTGGGCCATTACGGTGCATAAAAGTCAGGGTTTAACTTTTGATAAAGCGATTATCGATATTGGTGATGCATTTGCCCCGGGCCAGGCTTATGTTGCGCTTTCGCGTCTGCGGTCACTTAAAGGCTTGGTATTAACTTCACATCTGCGTGAAAGTGGTTTGCAGCAAGACCAGAACATTCATTATTTTTCTAAAACGAAACAACCAGCCGAAGTGCTCGATCAGCAGATCAGTGCCGAGAGTTATAATTTTATCAGGACGTATTTACTATCGGCCTTCGACCTGAACATGGCGCGCTATTATTTTAAGGAGCACATGCAAACTTTTGATAAGAGCGAAGCTAAATCGACCAAGCAGCGCTACGATGAATGGACGATGGATTTGTATAAAGATTTCCAGAAAATTACGGCGACAGCCGATACGTTTATCAACCAGCTTAAAAACCTGTTTGCCCAACAAACAGAACATACTTTGTTCAATGTATCCAAGCGGGTGCAGGCAGCGGTAAAATATTTCAGTCCGTTAATTAAGGAGGTATCGGATAAATTTTTAATACAGATAGAGGCCATAAAAGAAGAAAAACAGGTAAAAACCTACCTTACCGAATTGCTCGAACTGGAAATTGTGATTTATGAACAATTGAAGAAAATTCACAAAAGCAAGGCATTACTCGAAGCAATTATAGATGGTAAAGAGTTTAGCAAAGCCGATACCGATGCACTTTTGAATACAGTTGAAAGGGAAGCACAGTTGAAAAAGGCAATTACGCTTAAAGGAATGGCGCTAAAAGTAAGAACTGCCACGGAGAAGCAAAAGAAAGAGCCAAAGCCTGATACCAAACTGCTGAGTTTTGAATTGTATGAGCAAGGCAAAAGCTTAGCCGAAATTGCAAAGGAACGCGGTTTATCGTTAGGTACCATTGAAGGCCATTTGGCTTACTATGTTTCTACGCAACAACTGGACGTAACCAAACTGGTTAAACCCAATAAAATCAGGAATATTACAGATGCCGTGGAAAGCCAGAAAACGAAATCGATGGCTACAATCAGGGAGTTTCTGGGCAAGGATTACTCTTTCGGCGAGATAAAAATGGTACTGGCATCGCTGTTTCCTAGTGAGGAGTAGTTTTTTACCGCAAAGGACATAATATTTACCACAGAGAAAAAGAGATTAGGCACAGAGCACGCAGAGCTTTATGAAAGAAGATTTATTAACAAGAACCATTATTGGGTTGGCGATAGATGTTCATACCTCGCTGGGGCCAGGTTTGCTTGAAAATGCTTACAAAGAGTGCCTGTTCTACAAAATAGATAAAGCAGGTTTTCAGGTTGAGAAAGAAAAGATTATGCCTTTGGTTTTCGAAGATGTAAAACTGGATTGTGGTTACCGCATAGATATTTTGGTGGAGAATAAGCTTGTTTTGGAGTTGAAAAGTATTGAAGCCCTCAGTGATATTCACCTTGCACAAACACTAACATATATGAAACTTGGAGGTTATAGATTTGGACTACTAATGAATTTTAATGTGCTAAGATTAAAAGATGGAATTAGACGAATAGTAAATGGATACTAGTACTCTTTCTCTCTGTGAAAGTTCAATGTGCTCTGTGGTTAAAATTTTAGGCAAATTGATGCATAATCGTATGAATGCTTTTTGTATCAAATTCTTTTTACACTGAATTATCACAAAAATACTCTGTTTCCTCTGTGCAAACTCTATGCACTCTGTGGTTAAAAAACTTAAATAATTCTGTTTTTTCATTAAACTTTGAGCCTTTTGTGGTTAAACTTTAAAAATAATTATCTTAGCATCTGTGGAGAAAGTTAAAGTTTTAGCGCAATACATGCCTGCCGAGGCCGCCCCGCTAATTGCCAAGTGGATTGATTATTTTCAGTGTGAATTTAAGATCGCTAAAACCCGTTCCACTAAGCTTGGTGATTACCGCCATCCTTTTCGGGATAAAGGCCATCGCATTTCAGTTAATTTTAACCTCAACCATTACGCTTTTCTGGTAACCACGGTACACGAATTTGCTCATTTGTTAACCTGGAATGATTTTAAGAATAAGGTAAAGCCGCACGGAACCGAATGGAAAAAAAACTTTCAACGGATGATGGTGCCCTTTTTTGATATGAATATTTTTCCAGATGATATTCATAAAGCGATAGACAGCTACATGTCGAATCCTGCAGCCTCGAGCTGTTCTGATTTACATTTATCACGTGCCTTAAAAAAATACGATGCCGATACAACCGGTACCTTACACGTAGAGCAGTTACCTGTAAATGCCAACTTCAAAATCAAAGATGGCCGCCGTTTTACTAAAGGCGAGCGCATCAGAAAACGTTATCGCTGCGTTTGTTTAGATGATAAACGGGTTTACCTGTTTAATCCGCTGGCCGAGGTGTTTTTGTTAGACTAATTTATCACTAGCGTCCTGCTGAACTTGTTTCAGCATCTCTTTAAGTTTTTTATTTAACTTTTCACTACAGATCAGCATATTTGATGATATTAAATCAACCTAAACTCATCACCATCAAACAAACCTTTGTCGCTCAGTTTCAGGTGCGGAATAACCAAAAGCGCCATAAAAGAAAGCGTCATAAAAGGGGCGAGAAGGGTTGAACCCAAATCTTTTGCAAACTGATCTATCGCAGTATAACATGTGGCAACCTCGTAACCATTGTGATTACTCATTAAGCCAGCCACTGGCAGCGGAAGCACTTCTTCTTTTCCATTTCCTAAAGCGACAACACCACCGGTTTCCTTTATCACCAGGTTTACCGCTTCGCAAATACTTTTATCATCAACACCCACTGCAATAATATTATGACTATCGTGCGCAACACTTGATGCAATCGCACCCTGTTTTAAGCCAAAGTTCTTAACAAAAGAAATCGCTATTGGGGCATCGTGATAACGGTTAACTACCACCATTTTGAGTATGTCGTTCGCTACATCGCTTATGATATTGCCATTTTCAATCTTGGGCTTTGCCTGTATTTTATTGGTAATGAGCTGACCATCTAAGGCCTCAATAACGGGGATTTCCTGCTGATTGGTGTATTTCAAGATGAAATCTGCTTCTTTTTTGGGGCTGCAATCAAAATGGTTAATCGATTCTTTACCGGCCACATGGTTGATCCAATTACCCGCCATTTTGCCGTTTTCTGCCAATAAAAGGCCATTGATATAGGTTTGTTTTACCTTAAAATTAACAAGATCTTCCAACACAATAAAATCGGCATCATCGTTTACCTGTAAAGCACCAACTTCCAGTTTATAGTGTAATATTGGATTAATGCATGCTGCTCTTAGTACTTTAAAAACGTCGATTCCTTTTGCTACTGCTCTTGCACAAATTTCGTTGATGTGGTTTTCTACTAAACTGTCAGGGTGTTTATCATCACTGCAAAACATCATCATTTCGGGCCAGTCGTGAAGTAAATGGATTAAAGCCTCAAAATTTTTGGCTGCACTGCCCTCACGGATCAATATTTTCATGCCACGCTGTAGTTTATCCAATGCTTCCTCAGCAGTAAAACATTCATGATCGGTAGAAATACCCGCATCGATATATTTTTGAGCCGCATCGCCACGTAAGCCTGGTGCATGCCCGTCAACAGGTTTGCCCAAATGGTGTGCAGCTGCGATCTTTTTATAAACTTCTTCATCTTTGTATAGCACCCCTGGGAAGTTCATCATTTCGCTGAGGTATTTAATTTCAGGGCGTTCTAAAAGTGCTTTAACATCATCGTGGTTTAAGGCTGCACCAGCGGTTTCGAAAATAGTGGCCGGAACGCAGCTTGGTGCCCCGAAATTGAATTTAAAGGGTACAGTATTCCCGTTTTCGATCATAAACTCGACACCTTCCATGCCACACACATTAGCAATTTCATGCGGATCGCTGATGGTGGCCACCGTACCATGTACCACAGCCAGCCGGGCAAATTCGCTCGGAATTAGCATACTGCTTTCGATGTGTACATGACTATCGATAAAACCCGGAGTAATGAAAGGGCTGCCTGGGCGTTCTTCTGAAATTTTGGTAATCGATTTGATTTTTCCGGCTTCAACGGCTATTTCGCCAAAGAAAATATTTCGCTTTGTGATATTGACTATGTTTCCTTCGACTTTGAATGTGCCCATTTCTTTATGTTTAACTGGTTAATTGTATCAATCGGTTAACTGTTAGATCAACTTGCAATTGACCAATTTAAACAGTTTATACGATTAACCTATTTTAGTATTTCAATAATTTATTAATTGTTGCTGCTAATCTGGCTTTAGCTAAAAAGTCATCTTCGAGCACTTTGCTCATCGGAATGGCGGTATCTAAACTGGCGCAACGCATTACAGGTGCATCCAGGTAATGGAAAAGATGCTCTCCAATCCATGCAGAAATTTCGGCACCGAAACCATTGGTCAGGGTATCTTCGTGTAAAACCAGCACCCGTCCGGTAGCTTTTACAGCCTCTTTTACCGTTTCCTGATCCCATGGCTGGAGCGTACGCAGATCAACAAGGGTCGCTTCTTGTTGAGGGTGATTGTTTAAATGTTCCAAAGCCCAATGTACACCTAAACCATAGGTGATAATCGTAAACTGGCTACCTGTTTTTAAGGTAACCGCTTTTCCTATTTCGGTAGTATAATAACCATCAGGTACCGTCGCAGTTAAACTTCTGTACAAGTATTTGTGTTCAAAATAGATTACTGGATTAGGATCGGCAATGGCTGCCAAAAGCAAGCCCTTAGCATCTTCTGGAAATGCAGGATAGACAATTTTTAAGCCTGGTGTTTTGGTAAACCAGGCCTCATTGCTTTGCGAATGGAAAGGCCCGGCGCCCGTTCCGGCACCTGTAGGCATACGTACCACAACATCAGCTTTCTCGCCCCAACGATAATGCGTTTTGGCCAAATTGTTTACAATCTGGTTAAAGCCAACGCTTACAAAATCGGCAAACTGCATTTCTACAACAGCTTTATACCCATTTATAGACAGGCCTAAACCTGCGCCTACAATGGCCGATTCGCAAATGGGGGTGTTACGCACCCTGCTTTTGCCGTATTTAGCCATAAAGCCATCCGTAATTTTAAAGGCGCCACCATAATCGGCAATATCCTGCCCCATTAAAACCAGATTTGGATATTTTTCCATAGCGAGATCGAGCGCATCGCTAATGGCATCTAAATATCTTTTTTCAGTAGTAGCCTGGCCCGGTTGAATGATTTCGGATTCGTAAGGGAAATACATGTCCGTTTCTTCCTGAACAGTATTTGCGATAGGCTCTGGTTCTTCAAAGGCTTCTTCTACAGCGATTTCAATATCTTTTTTAAACTGGATTTTAATATCGGTGATAGTATCGATAGTTAAAATGCCTTGTTCAATTAAATAAGCTTCGTAATTGTTTAACGGATCTTTCTTTTCCCATTGATCGAACAGTTCTTGTGGGACATATTTGGTGCCTGATGCCTCTTCGTGGCCACGCATCCTGAAAGTCATGCACTCAACCAAAACAGGTCTTGGGTCTTTTCTGATTTCCATGGCCAGCTGGTTAATGGTATCGTAGACTTCAAGAATATTATTGCCGTCTATTTGCCAGCCTTCAATACCGTACCCAATGGCTTTATCAACCAGGTTTTTGCACCTGTACTGTTCTGCTTTTGGTGTTGACAGCCCGTAACCATTATTTTCGATTAAAAAGATAACCGGAAGTCCCCAAACGGCTGCAACATTTATCGCTTCGTGAAAATCGCCTTCACTGGTTGCACCTTCACCTGTATAAACCAGGGTAGCATGCTGTTTATTGGCAAGTAAATCAGCCAATGCAATGCCATCTGCAAGAGCCATTTGCGGGCCGAGATGGGAGATCATTCCCACAATTTTATATACTTGTGCGCCAAAATGAAAGGAGCGGTCGCGGCCTTTGGTAAAGCCGGTTAACTTGCCCTGCCATTGGGCCATTAATTTCTTTAGCGGAATATTACGTGAGGTAAAAACACCTAAATTGCGGTGCATGGGTAGAATATATTCCTCAGGCTGCATGGCCATTGTACTGCCAACAGCAATGGCTTCCTGCCCAATACCCGAAAACCATTTGCCTATGCGCCCCTGGCGTAACAATATGAGCATTTTATCCTCCACCATCCGGGGATAAAGCAGTTTTTTATATAAATTCAGTAAGAATTCGTCGTCTTTATCTCTTCGGTTAAAATGCATAGCAGAATTTGATTAAAAACTTTAAGAAATATCCCAGGGATTGAGCATTTCAAGTTCTGCAATTTTTTTAAAATCTGCAGTGTTTCTTGTGATTAAGGTAAGCTTATTGGTTATTGCTGTGGCTGCTATAATAGCATCAGGTAGTTTAATTTTATGTAACTTCCTAATTTTGATCGTATTTTGAACAATTTCTTCTGATAAATTATAAACATAGGAAACCGAAATAAAGCCATTTAATTCTTGAAATTGCGGCTCGGTTATCTTTGACCAACCCAAAAGTTCTATCCTTGAGATAATAGATAAATGCATTTCGATATTATCCATAAATAGAAGCACTTTTTCAGGCAATTTATTCTCCAGATACTCAATTACAGAGTTGGTATCTGCTAAATATCCCGTTCCCATTCGTTCCTGCTATCTATAATATATTGCTGGAATTCTTTGTATTGCTGGTCGGTAAGATTTAATGAACCACGAAAGTCAGAATGTTTTTTTTTAGGATTTTTTACCTCATTAAGTTCGTCGACAGCATAAACCAAAACCTCGATTTGTTTCCCAATATAAGCCTTAGGAAGATCTATAGAGATATTTTCTTTATCAGGTGTTATTATTGTTCGTATCATACTCAAATATACAAAATTTAGAGGCTGATTAAAATAGCTTTTCTTTTGAGTTAGGCTTCGGACTAAAATGACTTTGGGCTTAAGACTCCCGATTTTTCTTCATCTCCTCAAACTGCTTCGCAAAAGATTTGTCGGCAACTTTTGGCATCTCGCGGTATTTACCCCAACTCTTTTTGAAGAAGGTTTTGAGCATAAAGTTTTTAAATTTTCCACCAAAGAAATCCATCCATTTGCGTTTTTGCATCATCCTGTTAAACATGCTCCAGCCCATTTCTTCCTTTTTCCCATTTTCATGGCCTGCTGCAGCATCTCTTCGGTTGAGCAATAACATTTTATGGATATCGATTTTTACAGGACAAACCTCCGAGCATTTTCCGCAGAGACTGGAGGCATAGCTTAAATGCTTAAACTCCTCCATACCCTTTAAATGCGGGGTAATCACTGAGCCAATCGGGCCACTGTATGTGGTGTTATAGGTGTGCCCGCCAATATTTTTATATACCGGGCAGGCATTTAGGCAAGCACCACAACGAATGCAGTACAAGCCCTGTCGCTGGTCTTTTTGAGCCAGTAAGTTAGTACGGCCATTATCCAGCAGGATAACATACATTTCTTCTGGTCCATCTGTTTCGTTTGGCTGACGCGGACCGCTCAGGATACTGTTGTAAACTGTTAAATTTTGCCCCGTACCATGCGAGGCCAATAAAGGCCAGAACAAATCCAGGTCGGCCATAGAAGGGATTATCTTTTCGATACCAACAATGGCAATGTGTATTTTGGGGAAAGTAGTGCTTAACCTGGCATTGCCTTCATTTTCGGTGATAGCAATACTTCCCGTATCGGCAATCAGGAAGTTGCCGCCACTGATGCCGATATCGGCATTTAAATATTTATCTCTGAGTAGTTCCCTTGCTTTTTGTACCAGTTGTGGTGGTGTAGCATCAAGCGGGGTTCCAAACTTATCGTGAAATAACTGCGCAATATCAGTCGCACTTAAGTGCATGGCTGGGGTAACAATGTGGTAGGGTGCCTGGCCCAATAACTGAACGATGTATTCGCCCAGATCACTTTCCAGCGATTCGATATTGTTTTGCTCCAGAAAGTCGTTCAGGTGGATTTCTTCGGTCGTCATCGATTTCGATTTGATGACCGTTTTCCCATTGTTTCTTTTAATGATATTGAGGATTTCCTGCTGAGCTTCTGCCGCATCGTTGGCCCAAATTACTTTACCACCACGACGTTGAAAGTTCGATTCAAATTCGGGTAAGAACTTGTCGAGATTTTCCATTACCCGCCATTTAATTACGTGTGCCTTCTTTTTAGAAGCTTCGAGATTTTCGAATTTCGATAAGCCGCGTTCAACTGCCGCATTGTATTTACCGATATTGTAATTTATGGTTTTACGGTGCGGTAAATCGAAAGCTTTCTCATCAGACTTCTCTAAAAATTCCTCGGCAGTTTTCATTAATGGCAATTTTATTATAGGGGTAACGAAGAATAGCTGCTTTTAGTTCAGGCTACGCTGTTAAAAACCAAAGATATGAATTTATGCAGGCACCAAAAGTAATGTGCATAAAAAAGCCCCAACATTTCGTTGAGGCTGAGTATTTTGAATATTATTTCTTCGGATTTCCTTTTCCATCCATGTCTACTACCGGGCGTTTAGCTCTGTTGGCAAGCTCCCATGCAGTGAAATAGGTTAATTTTGCCCTTTTTGCCAGGAGTGGGAAGTTGATTTTGCTTACTTCATCGCCAGGTTTGTGGTAATCCTGCTGTAACATTCCATCGTAATAGAAAATGATCGGAATACCTAATTTAGCAAAGTTGTAGTGGTCTGAGCGGTAGTAAATCTGCTCAGGATCTTTTGGATCATCGTATTTATAATCCAGTTTCATTTTGGTATAGGTGGCATTTACCTGCTCGCTAATATTGGCCAGGTCGCTGCTTAACATTTTCGAGCCTACAGAGTAGATGTAGTTTGCCGAATCTGGTTTACCCAGGTATTCTTCACCTGTACGGCCAATCATATCGGTATTTAAATCGGCAATGGTATTGGCAACAGGGAAAACAGGGTGCTCAGAGTACCATTCAGAACCCCAAAGCCCTTTTTCTTCACCAACAACAGTCATAAATAAGATACTGCGTTTAGGTCCTTTTCCAGCTTTTTTAGCATCGGTAAACGCTTTTGCCATCAATAAAACACCGGTAGTACCCGATCCATCGTCATCAGCACCGTTGTTTACTTTATCTTTCGCGTTAGGATCAGTTTCCAAACCTATGTGATCATAGTGACCGGTTAAGATCAATACTTCTTTTTTAAGTACCGGATCAGAACCTTCCAGGTAACCCAAAACATTTTCACACCTAACCGATGCTTCGTTTTTAGCTGCACTTGCAGAAAAAGGAACGTTTAATACCTGTGAAGCAGGTGCCTGGCTTTCTACTATTTTTTTCTGTAAATCAGCGGCAGTTGTATTTGCTCCTTTTAACAAATCGTTTGCAACAGCTGTTGAAATCGAAATGCGCGGAATATCATTTTGTTTTTGGGCTTCGATCGCTGCATTGGTTTTTACCATTACCCTGCCTTTGTTTTGGGCTTGTTTGGTACTCTCTGTAATCCTGTCTACCATAGGATCAATCAGGATGATGGCCTTTACGTTGTTCTCAGCAAAATATTTCGCACGTGTTTCAAGGATGGCACGGTAAGCTGCTCTGTCAATTCTGGTGCCTGGCTTTATAGTCGGATCACCGGCACTGAACATCATTACCACTTTTCCTTTAATGTCGGTTCCGTTAAAGTCGTTGTAGTTGTCTTTTTTAACGCCGTAACCAACAAATACAATCTGATCGGTAGAAAAAGTAAAACCGTTATCGCTGATTAAGCTTGGAGAAACGACGTAATCTTTCTGGTATTCTTTCGGCTGACCGTTAACCGTTACATGGCTTTCTTTTAAAGTAACATTTACCAGGTTAATTTTCTGGAAATAACTGCCATCAACAGGACCTTTTAAACCAATAGATTTAAAATAATCGCGGATATAATCGGCGGCCATCCAGGCACCTTTGGTTCCTGTTTCGCGACCTTCATATTCATCAGATGCCAATACAGAAAGGTGCTTGTAGGCATTATCCGGATTAATGGCCTTGCTAAACCTGATAGCGTCTTTATTGGCCGGCAGTGGTTTAATCTGGCCAAAACAACTTGCGGTAACAAGCGTAGCCAAACCAAGGGTTAAAAACTTTTTGTTCATTATGATAATAGTTAGTTGAGTTTCTTTTTTAGCACGAAATTTTTTCGACCCGGTTTTGATGGCGACCGCCTTCAAATGCTGTAGTTAAAAAAGTTTCGGTAATTTTTTTTGCTTCATCTGCTGAAACAAAGCGTGCCGGAATACACAATACATTTGCGTTATTGTGCTGACGTACCAAAGAGGCAACTTCATTTTCCCAGCATAAGCCTGCTCTGATACCCTGGTGTTTGTTTGCCGTTATGGCCACACCATTAGCAGAGCCACAAAGTAAAATACCATAGGTAAACTCTCCACTTTCAACAGCACTGGCTACAGGATGGGCAAAATCCGGATAATCAACTGAATCTGCACTGTAAGGACCAAAATCCTTTACCTCGTAATCCTGTAGAAAATCTTTTAATATTTCTTTGTATTCGAATCCGGCATGATCCGCGCCAATAGCAATTTTAATTTTTGTATCAGACATTGTCAAATGTATAGAGAATTATGAATTCTGTTCGTAATGTTTTTGTTAGTTAGCATAGAATGCTGCTTCGGCCTTTTTCTTCTTTCTTTCAATGTAGGCCGAAACAAAAATACTTGCTTCGTACAATAAAAATAAAGGTGTAGCCACAATCAGCATCGTCATGATGTCTGGAGTAGGGGTTACAATTGCTGCAATAATCAGGATAATTACAGTCGCATAGCGTCTGCTTGCCCGCATCAGTTTCGGTGTCATTAAACCCAGTTTGGATAAAATGAAAATGATAACCGGAAGCTCGAAAATAATCCCTGTACCTAAAGTAAGGGTTGCTACAGACGACAGGTAAGAATCAACGGTGAAAGTATTTTTAATCTCTGTGCTAACGGTATAGCCGGTTAAAAAGTTAACCGATAGCGGACAAACTACGAAGTAACCGAAAAGGATACCAATTACGAACAATACAGATGCGAAGAATACAAATCCGCTTGCAGATTTGCGCTCGTTCTCATGCAGGGCAGGTTTAACGAAACGCCAGATTTCCCATAATAAATAAGGGAATCCCACCACGATACCACACATTACACAAACATTCAGCTGGAGGTTAAACTGACCAGCCATTTCGGTATTGATAATTTCGCCGTTAATTTTGGTGATACACATATCCTTGCCGAGCGAAGGAAAGTGCTCTACCAGTTTGCACATCATGCGGTAGGTCCAGAAATCGGGCTTTTTAGGCCCGAAAATAATTTTATCTAAAATTTCTTCATTGAAATAAAACGCGATACCTGTAAATACGGCAACTGCAATTACTGCTCTGATTAGATGTTTACGGAGTACATCGAGATGGTCGAAGAATGACATTTCTGCCTCTAAGGTTGTACTCTTTTGCCCGATTGCTTTTGTAAGTGATGTTTTTTTATTGTCGCTCATGTTGAAAACAAAAATACCATTCTATTTGAATAGAATGGTATTTACGTGTTAAATATAGAAATAGTTTATATTATTCTGAGAAATGACGGAAAAAATCGAACTCAGCCGTTGCAATAATTTAAAGCTGCGCCTTAATTATGCTCAATTGCTTTAAATTGGCAGCATTGGTGTAATTGAATTGATATACCCCATCTTCACCTGTTACGATCAAAGATTTAGGGCCGGCGATAACATCAAAACTTTTGATATTGTTTAAATGCTGCAACAGGTTGTCGCCTATTTTAGTTTTATTGGCAATGTTAAAACTCTTTATTCCGAAGTTGCCTTCGCATAAAAACAAATTATCACCACTGGTGCTTAAGCCATGCGGATTTTGCATCGGATAAACTGCAAGCTGTTTCGGTTTGGCTGGATCTTCTATATCTACAACTTCTAATTGATTGCTAGCTTGCCTGCAATTATTGCCTGTACGTAAGGTAACATAAGCGTATTTTCCTTGCACAACTACCGGATCACAAGCGAAAATATGGCTGTAAGTAGAGAGTTGTACCGGATTAGCAGGATCGGTAGCGCTAAAAATGTGCATGCCCCTGTTGGTACCGATAAATAATTTATTTTCATAAGGAAAGATGGTTTCAACACCCCAACCCAAAGTAATAGCCTTTAAAAAGGTTGGGTTCGAAGCTGTTTTAACATCAAATAAACTCAGGTTATTTAATCCCACCGCGTACAAATAGTCGTTCATTAAGGTAAATCTGGCCATTGAGCCGCCTTGCCCCGAACCACCCTGCGATGAAGAACTACTGTAAGCATCGTAATATATTTTATCCTTACTGGTCCGTTTTTTTACTACTGTGTCTTTATAAGTGTAAAGATACTTTTCAGAACCTGGACTATACAGTTGATTGAAAACATCTGTTAACCTTTTAACCTGCTTGATATTGTTCATGTCCGACAGATCAAAAGCAAGTAAATCAATAAAATTATCGGCGTAGAGGATATTGTTGTGGATCGCTAAATCTACGTTTCCCGGAATTTTCAGAAAAGCCACATTTACCGGCGCACTCGGATTAGCATTGTTGTAGATGTGAATACCCTCATTAGGTTCGTTGATGAAAAGGTAATCGTTGTAAATGTAGATTTTGCCAGTCCTTTTGGCGGGAGTGGCTTTGGTTATTCCCGTAGGCAAGGCCCTCATTTCCTTAACAGAAATCATTTTTGCAATTTGGATGGTTTCATACTCGTCTTTTTTGCAGGAAGTAAATACTGCAACAGCAAGTACGAAAAGGATGACGTTAATTAGATTTTTTTTCATTACCGGAGTGTTTTTGTATATAAACGTAACGAGCTAACTAAATGCTACAGTTGAAGTTAAATATTAATGATCAGCTATTTATCCAGGCTGAATAAAAATTTGAGGGCAATAAAAAAGGCTGTTCAAATATTTTGAACAGCCTTGATATGTTTTAAGGTTATAATCGTTTTATCCTTCTGAAAATTCAAACGTTTCCATGAATTTTGTGGTGAAATTACCTGCTCTGAAGTTAGGATCTTTCATCAATTGTAAGTGAAAAGGAATGGTAGTTTTAATACCCTCAATTACAAATTCACTTAAAGCACGTTCCATGGTACAAATTGCTTCTTCGCGGGTTTGAGCCACGCAAATTAGTTTGGCAATCATCGAATCGTAGTTAGCAGGAATTGAATAGCCAGCATAAACGTGAGTATCTACACGAACACCGTGACCACCTGGCGAATGGAAATTCGTAATTTTTCCTGGTGACGGGCGGAAGTTGTTCGCAGGATCTTCGGCGTTAATACGGCACTCGATAGCGTGCATTTCAGGGGTATAGTTTTTACCTGAAATCGGAATACCGGCTGCAACTTTAATTTGTTCTTTAATTAAATCGAAGTTGATTACCTCTTCTGTAACCGGGTGCTCTACCTGGATACGGGTATTCATTTCCATGAAATAGAAATTACGGTGTTTATCAACCAGGAACTCAATAGTACCTGCACCTTCGTAATTTACAGCCATTGCTCCTTTAATAGCAGCTTCACCCATTCTTAAACGCAGTTCTTCGGTCATAAATGGTGAAGGTGATTCTTCTACCAGTTTTTGGTGACGGCGTTGAATTGAGCAATCGCGCTCTGATAAGTGACAGGCTTTGCCAAACTGATCGCCAATAACCTGGATTTCAATGTGACGTGGATCTTCGATATATTTTTCCAGGTATAAACCATCATTACCGAATGCTGCACCAGATTCCTGACGTGCACTATCCCAGGCATTTTCAAAATCTTCATCTTTCCAAACCACACGCATACCACGGCCACCACCACCGGCAGTAGCTTTAAGGATAACCGGATAGCCCATTTCGTTGGCAATAGTAATACCTTCTTTAACGCTGGTAAGTAAACCTTCCGATCCTGGAATGGTTGGAACACCGGCATTTTTCATGGTTGCCTTTGCCGAAGCTTTATCACCCATATCGTTAATCTGCTCTGGCGTAGCACCAATAAACTTGATGTTATACTCGCGGCAGATGTTAGAAAACTTAGCATTTTCTGACAAGAACCCATAACCTGGGTGAATGGCGTCGGCATTGGTTAACTCTGCCGCCGAAATAATATTGGGGATATTTAAATAAGAATCTTTACTAGGCGGGGGACCAATACAAACGGCCTCATCAGCAAAACGTACGTGTAAACTTTCGCGATCTGCGGTAGAATAAACAGCAACGGTTTTGATGCCCATTTCCTTACAGGTGCGGATAATACGCAAAGCGATTTCTCCCCTGTTGGCAATAAGTATTTTTTTAAACATAATTTTACCTTTTCTGATTACTAATTAATCTGTGTAATCAATAACTAAATAGGTTCTACCAAAAATAATGGTTGGTCGTACTCAACAGGTGATGCATTATCAACCAGGATTTTAACGATACGGCCTGAAACTTCGCTCTCAATCTCGTTGAAAAGTTTCATTGCCTCAATAATACAAACTACTTTACCTGCACCGATTTCATCGCCAACATTTACAAACATTGGTTTTTCCGGACTAGCTGAACGGTAGAAAGTACCAATCATTGGAGATTTAATGGTGATGTATTTCGAAGTGTCTTCTGCGGCAGGAACAGCAGGAGTTGCTGCAACCGGAGCAGTAGGAGCTGTAGCAACTGGTGCAGCAGCCTGTACAAGCGGGGCCTGTGGGATGGTAGCATGCACAACTGTAGGTGCTTGGTTTGTTTTGATCGTGATTTTGAAGTCCTCTTGCTCAATAGCAACTTCGTTTACTCCAGAACGAGAAACAAATTTAATCAGTTCCTGTATTTGTTTGATATCCATTTTTTAATCCTTGTTATGTGAAAAAAAGTGTATAAATGAATTAACTAAGTTATACTTTTTTTGTTTTAAATTTTAATTGTGGTTGATAGTCTTTTGGTTGATGGCTAATGGCCAATTCCACTTCAAACTGCCAACTCTAAACTATACGGTATCGTATGCCCATTTCAGGTATACAGAGCCCCAGGTAAAGCCACCACCAAATGCTGCTAACACAATGTTATCACCTTTTTTAAGCTTGCTTTCCCATTCCCATAAACACAATGGAATAGTACCATTGGTTGTATTACCATAACGCTCAATGTTAATCATTACCTTATCGGTAGTAACACCCATGCGGTTTGCCGTTGCATCAATAATACGTTTATTGGCCTGGTGAGGTACCAGCCAGGCTACATCATCAGCAGTTAAGTTATTGCGTTCCATAATTTCGGCTGCAACATCAGCCATATTGGTTACGGCAAATTTAAATACTGTTGGGCCTTCCTGGTGCGCAAAGTGCTCTCTGGCATCAATGGTTTCGTGCGTTGCCGGTTTAACAGAACCACCAGCTTTCATGCCTAAGAAATCTCTTCCGGCACCATCGGTTCTTAAAATAGAATCCTGAATACCTAAACCTTCTTCATTTGGCTCTAATAGGGCACAGCCGCAACCATCGCCAAAAATAATACAGGTAGTACGGTCTTCGTAGTTAATAATTGACGACATTTTATCGCCACCAACTACCAATACTTTTTTATGTCTGCCCGATTCGATAAAAGATGCACCTGTAGAAAGGCCGAAAATAAAGCCAGAACAAGCGGCCTGTAAATCGTAACCCCATGCATTGGTTGCACCAACTTTATCAGCTAAAACGTTTGCAGTTGCAGGGAAAGTAAAATCTGGAGTAGTGGTGCAAAAGATAATCAGTTCAATTTCCTTTGCATCAATTCCTCTCTTTTTAAGTAAACCATTTACAGCATGAACAGCCATATCTGAAGTACCTAAACCTTCTCCTTTTAAAATTCTACGTTCTTTAATTCCCGTTCTGCTGGTAATCCATTCATCCGAAGTGTCAACAATGGTTTCTAACTCTGCGTTTGTAAGCACATAGTCGGGAACGTAACCATTTACTGCTGTAATAGCAGCGTGAATTTTACTCATTTTAAGAATTTTAATAAATTATTTAAATGCCATTCTAATTTTTTCTACCAATCCGGTAGTAATCATTTCCCTGGATTGGAGTACCATATTTTTAACCGCTAAAGGACTGGAAATACCATGTCCGATAACTACGGGAGCGTTAACACCTAATACCGGGCTTCCACCATATTGCTCGTAATTGAAACGATCGAAAAACTCATCTTTTAATCCTTTTTTGATGGTTAATACGTAAAATGATTCAGCCAGTTTAAGCATTACATTTCCGGTAAATCCATCACAAACAATTACATCAGCTTTGTCATTAAATAAATCCCTGCCTTCAACATTGCCTACAAAGTTAAACAGGTTGGTTTCTTTCATCAACGGAAAAGTAGCCATGCTTAGCATGTTTCCTTTTTCATCTTCTTCACCAATGTTCATCAACGCTACTTTAGGATCGGTTATCTGCAAAAGATTTTCTGCATATAAACTACCCAGTACGCCAAATTGTAATAAAATATCGGGTTTGCAGTCGGCATTGGCGCCAACATCTAAAAGCAGGCCAGTGCCGCCTTTAATTTTAGGAAGGATTGTACATAAACAAGGGCGAATAATGCCCGGAATGGTTTTAACGCTAAATACAGCGCCAACCAACATTGCTCCGGAATTACCTGCACTGGCAAACGAATCGATTTTACCTTCTTTTAGAAGGTTAAAACCAACTGCGATGCTCGAGTTTGGTTTCTGAACAATTGCTTTGGTAGGATGTTCGCCCATACCAATTACTTCATCAGTATGAACGTATTCAAAATGATCTGGATTAAAGCCTTCTTCTGCTAGAATGGGTTTAATCTGTTCGGTATCGCCAATAAGAACAAGATGCTCTCCGGCGTTAAGCGATTGATGAGCAGCTATTGCTCCCAAAACAATTGCTTTGGGAGCATAGTCTCCGCCCATTATGTCGAGGCCTATTTTCATAGAAAAAATCTGTTTGTGTTAAGTCAGGTGTAATCCTGAATTTTTCAGTTGACTAAGGTATGACTAAAGCCGCTGAAAACACAAACAATTTTTTAAGAAAATTACCCAATCTGAGTATTTTCGATAACCAGTTTACCGTTGTAGTATAAGTTACCATCAACGTTGTAAGCACGGTGAGGTACGTGGATAGCACCTGTTGCCGAGCAAGTTGCTAAAGAAGGCGCAACAGCTTTATAGTGTGTTCTTCTTTTATTTTTTCTCTGTTTCGAGATTTTCCGTTTTGGATGTGCCATTGGTGTATAATCTAATTATTTTTTTAACTTATTAAGGGCTTCCCAACGTGGGTCGCTTGTTTGTTCACTTTCTTCTGCTTGCTTCGCAACCGATAGTTGCTCCAGGCGCTCAACCATATTCTGGTCGCAATCCTGGTTTGCCTGCCCGCAGTTTTTGATATAAGGTACCGCTACGTTTATCATTTCGTACAAAGGCCCCGATAGATCAACTTCAGAGTCTTTACGGCTTAGCGTAATAATTTCTTCATCATCGCTCTCCAGTTCATCCTCAGCAAATTTTACAATCTGCCTTTCATAGAGGTTTACCGGATAAGCAAATTCTGATAAACATTTATCGCAATCTAATTTTACTGTACCAATAACTTTAAATTTCAGGATCAACATGGTCTCTTGTTTCTCAAGTTCCAGGTCAACCTTTAAATCTCCGCTTTTAATTAACGAATACTCAAAAGCGTTAAAAAAGCTGTCACCAAGCTCATAATCAAATTGATGAGTTCCCAATTTTAACCCGGTAAACGGTAATGAAAATTGTTTTAGTGGCTTCAAAGTACTGTAAAATTTTAGCCTGCAAATGTAGGGATAAAATAATTAGATTAAAAATGTTTTTTGAAAATTGTTGCGATTAATCGGACAGGTTTTCAGAATGTTAATGGAAATACTCCCCGGCTTCACTGTTTTCTTATCTGTAATAATTTATAATCCCTGCTTTAAGTTATCCATTTTTATCTCTGGGTGGATTATAAATCCACCATTCAGGAGATCGGGATTATAAATCCCGACCAACAAAAAACTAGCTAGCCAGCACCATTTCCTTATTGTTTCTGCTCCATTCGCTCCATGAACCGACATAAAGCTTCGGGATTGGTAAACCAGCATAATCCATTGCTAATAGCGTGTGGCAGGCAGTAATGCCCGATCCGCAGTGCACAATGGTATGTGCGGTTTCGATGCCAGCCAGCGCTTTATTGTATTTGTCTTTTAACTCTTCCGGAGATAAAAAGAAGCCCTTTCCATCCAGGTTTTCGGTAAAGGGAATATTGGCTGCACCAGGGATGTGGCCAGCAATTAAATCAATCGGTTCGGTTAAACCTGCATAACGGTTGGCATCGCGCACATCAATTACCATATAATCGTTGTTTTGGGCTACCTGTTCTACCTCGCCGATATCTGATAGCGGCAAATTCCAGCCAGAAATGAGATAGGGTTTAGCAGGTTTTGGTGTTTCAACTGCATTATTGGTAGGGAAACCCGCATTAACAGCCGCCTGAAATCCACCATCAATTACCTGTACTTTTTCATGGCCAATGGCTTTGAGCATCCACCAGAGCCTTGCAGCAGCATTACCACCGTTTTTATCGTCGTAAACCACCACATGGCTATCCTGATCAATGCCAAATTTGGCCAGAACCCCGGCAAATTGTTCGAAAGTAGGTAAAGGATGGCGGCCACCCTGAGCGAAATCGCCGATATTAGCCAAATCAGCGTTTACATCGGCAAAAAGCGCACCCGCAAGGTGTTGTTCGTCATAGCGCGCCTTTGAGCCCGCACTGGCATCGATAAGTACGATTTCAGTAGTTTGGGTTAATGTGATTAGATCTTCGGGTTTTATGATTGGTGATAGTTTATTACTCATGTTTTTAGCTGTGTTGTTTTTTTAATAATGCCAAAAGTCCCAAAATTGGTCCGATGGCTAAAACCATATAAAGATAATGCGAATTCATCTCTTTTGATAACATATTAATTACCTGGATACTCACAATAGTAATGGCAAAGCCAATGCAATTTACCAGGGTAAGCGAAGTTCCTCTTAATGCTTCTGGTGCATTTCTAGCCACTAATGAAGAGAATAGCGGTGAGTCAGCTGTGCCCGATAATCCCCAGATAAACAAAAATATGAGCAAGGCATATACTGAATCAGCAAAAAGAAAAAGCGGGGAGAGTAAACAGCATAAGCCTGATGTAGCCAGGGCGATCATGGCAATGCGTTTAGCACCGAATTTTTGAGATAACAACCCACCTAGCATACAGGATAAGCCACCTGACCCGATTACCAAAAACGAAAACAAGGGAATATTTAACTGTGCAGTAGGGTGCACGCTATTGTAATGTAAAAGCATGGCCGGTAAAAAGGCCCAAAAGGTGTATAGTTCCCACATGTGGCCAAAGTAGCCAAATGCTGCTGAGCGGAAACCTACATTTTTAAACCCACTCATGCAGGCGCGAAAATTAAATTTTTGTCCGGCTTGCCTAAACGGACCATCAGGTACAAATAAAAAGATGCAACAGGCACCTGTAAGCGATAATGCAGAGGTACCATAAATTACATATTTCCAGGGGAAACTGGCAGTAAATGTTTTTAACAGGTGCGGAAAAGCTGTGCCTAATACCAGAGCACCTACCAGAAAGCCCAGCGATTTGCCCAAGCCATCTTTAAAATAATCGGATGCGATTTTCATCCCTACAGGGTAAATGCCAGCCAGCATAAAACCCGTTAAGAACCGAAATAAAAGCAATAACCTTACATCGGCTACCTGCAGGCAAATGGCCAGGTTAAATAGTGCTGCAGCAATACCACAAACAAAGAAAACTTTCGATGGAGAGAAAAGATCGGAAATGGCGAAGAAAGCAAACACCAGTGTGCCGGTAATGAAACCAAACTGTACCATACTGGTTAAGTTGGCCAGGAGGTTTTGTGCTAACGGGAAATTTTTAACAATATCAGACAATACTGCATTACCCGCAAACCACAAAGAAGTGCACAAAAATTGCGAAATCACAATAATGGGCAGGATGCCGGTAGCTTTAGTGGCTTTCATTTGTTAAAACTTTTCGTTTTAGCGCTCCACATACATAAGTGTAACTAAGCTTTGGTCTTTCAGCTTTAGTCTTTCAGCTTTTAATCTTTGGACTTCCTGACTTCGGTCTTTTTTACCACCTCAGACACCTAAGTGCATCCAAGCTCTAGTCTTTCCGCTTTGGTCTTTCCGCTTTGGTCTTTCAGCTTTAGTCTTTCAGCTTTCCCTTAAGAAGCATCATCCTTAATATCGAACTGTGTTTCTACCACTTTACCGCCGGTACGTAGCTGGTTGCCCAGCATTTCTTCCTGCTCCCTGCGTTTTTTTACAATATGGATAGCAGAAAACAAAGCTTCGGTAAACGAAGTTGGATCGGCCAGGTCTTTACCTGCAATGTCGTAACCTGTTCCATGATCCGGAGAGGTACGCACAAAGTTTAAGCCTGCAGTATAGTTTACGCCGTTATGGAAAGCAAGTGTTTTAAAAGGAATCAATCCCTGGTCGTGGTACATAGCCAGTACAGCATCAAATTGTTTGTAGCTGCCATTGCCAAAAAAACCATCGGCTGGGTATGGCCCAAAAACCATCATGCCTTTGTCATAAGCTTCCTGAATGGCCGGACTTATAATTTCGGCTTCTTCGGTACCCAATAAGCCATTATCGCTGGCATGCGGGTTAAGGCCCAAAACGGCGATTTTAGGTTTTTCGATCCAGAAATCTTTCTTTAAACTATCATTAATCAGCTTTAATTTGCTGGTAATTTTTTCTTTGGTAATTGCCGCTGGCACGTCTTTTACCGGAATGTGACCGGTAACTACACCTACGCGCAAGCCTTCGCTAATCAAAAACATCAGTACATCTTTACTGCCGCTTTTTTCCTGCAGATATTCAGTATGGCCCGGAAAAGCAAAAGTTTCCGATTGGATATTGTGTTTATTAATTGGAGCAGTAACCAGGGCATCAATCTCGCCATTTACCAGATCGGATGTGGCCCGCTCTAAAGATAAAAGTGCGTACTTACCTCCTGTGGCGGTAACCTGGCCCAGCTCTATTTTAACGTCTTCTTCCCAGCAATTGATCATGTTTGCCCTTTTTGCTTGTGCCTGGTTGGCCTGGTTAATCACGTTAAAGCTGAAATCGCCCAGGCTGTTTGCCTTTCTGTGAAAAGACGAAACCTTGGTGTGGCCATAAACAATTGGAGTACAATAATTTAAAATTGCAGGATTGGATAATGTTTTAATAATTACCTCTAAACCTATGCCGTTTACATCGCCTATACTAATACCAATTTTAAGTTTATTGCTCATAATTACTGGAAAATTTTAGCGCAAATTACTGATTTTCGATTAAAGAGGTGCTTACCCGATAAAAATTAGTTATTTTGTACAAAATAGAGTAGCCACTGAAACACGGTTTGCACGGAGAGGGGATTATGGTTTTTCCTTTCTTTACAAAGTTTCTGTGGGTTTCGTGCCTCCATGGCAAAATAAAGCGTAAAGATGAGTTTAGTAAAAGCAAAAAAACATTTAGGTCAACATTTTTTAACCGATAAAGGTATTGCCAACCGCATTGTAGAAGCGCTGGTGAGTACCGATAAATACAACCAGGTTTTAGAGGTGGGCCCCGGGATGGGAATCCTGTCTGATTTTTTGTTGCAGCGCCAGGATTTACAAACTTACCTGATCGATATAGATACCGAATCATTTCACTTTCTGAATGAAAAGTATCCCCAATTGGGCGATCGTTTAATTAATGGCGATTTTTTAAAACTCGATTTTGATGCTATCTTTCCAAATCAGTTTGCCATTATTGGTAACTTTCCCTACAATATTTCTTCGCAGATTTTATTCAAAATTTTAGATAACCGCCATAAAGTTGTCGAAATGGTGGGCATGTTCCAAAAAGAGGTGGCTCAGCGCTGTGCGGCTCCGGCGGGCAGCAAAGAGTATGGTATTTTGAGTGTTTTTCTGCAGGCGTATTATAAAATAGAATACCTGTTTACCGTTAAGCCAGGTACATTTAATCCGCCGCCAAAGGTGCATTCTGCGGTAATCCGCTTAAGCCGTAACGCGGTCGAAACTTTAGATTGTGATGAGAAATTATTCTGGCGGGTGGTTAAAGCGGGCTTCAATCAGCGGCGTAAAACTTTGCGCAATGCGGTTTCTGCAGTAATGCCTAAAGATAAAATGGACGATCATATTTACTTTGAAAAGCGTGCCGAGCAGTTAACCGTTGCCGATTTCGTGGCTCTAACGCAACACGTAAGTCAGTTGATGGCGGTTTAATCAGCAACAATTTTGTCGAGCTTATTTTTTGAAAAGCAGGCTCTGGTGCATTTCGGTTCCGGTAGCCCCGTTTTTCGTTTAAAGTCCTCGCTGCGCTCCGGGCTTAACACTTCAACCGGGTTTATTTAACTTCAGGTACTACAATAAACCAGGGTGATTGTTCTCGTTGTTCTATTGATCGCAATTAAGAGATGTTTCACTGCGTTCAGAATGACAGTGTGAAAGAGAAAAGCTAAAATCTGTGTCATCCCAAAATCGGTGTAATCACCCGCTTGCGCTTTCTTGCAAAATCATGATTATTCTCAACTATTTTCTCCTTTCCTTTGCCTCATAATTATAAACATGATGGTTAATTATCGCGAAATTTTTGACGAACAAGGAATGGATTATACCACTTACCGTCAATTGGTTGACAAGCTTTTGGCTGAAGGACAAACTACCGGCCCGGATAATTCTGAAGCAATGCTACATTACACTAAAATGAATGTGCAGCGGATGAACCGGGTAGATAAAACGGTAGCTTTAAATGAAGCACTAACAACTGCTATTACCAATTTAAAAGGAAGCTATAAATTATGGGTAATTACCGAAGGCTGGTGTGGCGATGCTGCACAGATTATTCCGGTTTTTAACAAAATAGCCGAAGCTGCTCCCGATAAATTTGAGCTTAAATTTGTACTGCGCGATAAAAACTTACCGCTTATTGATGCACATTTAACGAATGGTGGTAGGGCGATCCCTGTTTTATTGGTGTTAGACGAAAAAGGAGAAAAAGTAATAAAAAGCTGGGCACCGCGACCTCAGGTTTTACAAGCGCTATTAAAAGGCTGGAAACAGGAAAATACCGATCCGATGGCTACTGCCGAAAAATTGCACAGCTGGTACGCAAAAGATAAAACGCAAACTACGCAGGCTGAACTTTTATCTTTAATCGGGGAATTATAAGTTTTTAGAATCCTTTTGGACTAGAAATACCGGGGTCATTAATTGGATATAGACTGCCCTGGGTTTTGTGAAAGTATTGATAGTTTGTTGCATCGTTGGAACAGGCAATGATCATATCGTAAGGATCGGATTTATGTTTTTTTACTACAAGCCTTGAGTACCCCGTTAATCCGGTTTGTTCTTCCAGCGATTTTTCTAAAACATTTCTCGGAGGGTCAGGATAATGCCATTCTTTCTCATAATCCCTTTTAATTTTATTGGCCATCGTTTCTGGACGATCTGTATAGTTGAATATCTTAATACAAATCAGTGCAAAAATTGAGATAACACCTATAGTTCTCCAAGTTTGATTCATAAACTTGATGCTAATCAACAGAAACGGTTAAACCTTCCTGCTGCAAAATTTTACGGTAAACTTCCATTTCGGTAAAAGAACCTTCCAGTACAGGGCATTTACCTTCATTGTGCACTTTCCAGGCAATTTTTTCGGCCTGCGATTCGCTGTAGTCTAAATATTTCATCATGCAAAAAATCACATGATCGAAAGTATTCACATCGTCATTCCACAAAATAAGGCGATGTACAGTTTTAAGTGAAGTTAAAATTTCTTCGAGCGTAAAGGTCTCTTCTTTGGTTTCTGTAGACATGGCGCAAAAATAAACATTAGTATCAAGTATTTTGGTATATAGTAGCAAGATTTTGTTCCTTCGGTAATAATAATAGCTTAGGCAATAAATGATTAACTTTGTTTAACCAAATTATAATACATACGCGCATGCATCAATCTAAAATTGCCGGAATTGGCTACTATGTTCCGAAAAATGTATATACCAACACCGATCTAAGCCGTTTTATGGAAACCAGCGATGAGTGGATTCAGGAACGTACCGGTATTAAAGAACGCCGTTTTGCCGACCGCAACGAAGAAACCACTACTACAATGGGTATCGAGGCGGCAAAAATTGCTATCGAGCGAGCGGGTATTACGGCAAAAGATGTCGATTTTATTGTTTTTGCCACGCTTAGTCCCGATTATTATTTTCCAGGTTGTGGAGTTTTACTGCAGCGCGAAATGGGTATGGGCGAAATCGGTGCCTTAGATATCCGCAACCAATGTTCGGGTTTTGTTTACGCACTTTCTGTTGCCGATCAGTTTGTAAAAACCGGCATGTATAAGAATGTGCTGGTGGTGGGAAGTGAAAAACATTCCTTTGCTATGGATTTCGAAACCCGGAGCCGCAATGTTTCCGTAATTTTTGGCGACGGTGCAGGTGCTGTGGTTTTACAGCCAACAGATGAGCCGGGAAAGGGTATTTTAAGTACGCACTTACATAGCGATGGTGCCGATGCCGAAATTCTGGCCATGTATTATCCCGGGTCTCATGCCAACAAATGGTTAAAAGATAAACCAGCCTATCCGGAGCAGGAGCTGGGTGGTTTATTTATGACTCCTGAAATTTTAGAAAGTGGCGCCGCTTTACCCTATATGGATGGCCCTGCGGTTTTTAAAAAGGCTGTTGTTAAATTTCCTGAAGTGATAAAAGAAGCTTTAGCTGCCAATCATTTAACGGAAAAAGATATCGATATGTTGGTACCCCACCAGGCCAATTTGCGTATCAGCCAGTATGTACAGCAATTGCTGGGATTAAACGATGATCAGGTGTTTAACAACATTCAAAAATATGGAAACACTACAGCTGCTTCTGTACCCATCGCATTATGCGAAGCCTGGGAAGCTGGTAAAATTAAGGATGGCGATCTGGTTTGCCTCGCTGCATTCGGATCAGGTTTTACCTGGGCCAGTGCTTTAATCAGGTGGTAAACTAAACGTGAGGTCAGATGTTTCCATCTGAGAGATTCGTCATTGCGAGAAGGCTTTTTCAGCCGACGAAGCAATCTTAAAGCGTATGCTAACAGCGACCTTTGTAAGATTGCTTTGTCGTTCCTCCTCGCAATGACGTCCCTTCGATTATCTGTTCCCAAATTCCTTCGACAGGCTCAGGATGACATCTTAAGCCGTTGATTATTTTCTGCTTTTGGCCGCAATAAAATCGCGTAAATAACTGCAATCGCTTGCAGCCACCTGGTAATAAGGTGTTTTGTTGTAATTCAGCCTCAACTCAATAAAATAAGGGTTATTGTAATTGGCTTTGATAAAATTCTTCCATTTCACATCCGTTTTATCATAGTATGAAAAAGATAAGGGATGCGCATTCATAATAATTTGTTTTTGCAGGCATTTGGCCAGCATGAAAGTACATTTCGCTTTAAAATCAGGATTGGTACTTAATGACCTTGCTTTTAAATACCAGGCTTTGGCAGTTTGTGCCTTTTTGTAATCACCATCGTACACAAATTTAGCTGGTGCGCTATTGTCATACGAAGACCAATCGTAGCTGATTAAAAACCAGCTGTTGCCATAATAGCCTGTTTGGTAAACTGCATTGGCCATTTTATAATAATAAGTTGCCGCATTCTTTTTATCGCTCACCAGCAATTTCTGTAAACGGAGCATTTCGGCCGCAAAGGCCTTTTTGGTAACCGATGTTTTAGCCGCTACATATTGCTTAGGATAATCGTTAATGGTTTCGATAAATGGATTGGCATAAAGTTTCGAATTCGATTCATCTCCATACCAGTTTTCGGGCGCAAAGTATTTATAATCTGCTGAAACCTTTGCAAACATTTGAACAGCCTTGTCGTACTGATGGGTACGTAGATAAGTGGTGCCATAAAGCTCATAAAAATCGTCATTTTTAAGCTGGTTAAGCGCCGAGGCCAATAAAGCCGTAACATCATTGCCTGCTGCCTTGGTTTTATAAACGGCTAAACCTTGCATACTTTTCGGACTCAGGTTTTTTTGCCAGAAAGCAATTGTCTGGTAACTCATGTTTTGGAACAGCGAATTTTCTTTTAAAGTTTTATATCCAATATCGCCTTTAACCATGGCCAGAGCCGCTTTGGCGGTATCGCCCAAACTTAAATAAGCGGGTGCCAGTATTTGCTGGTAAAAATTTCGCGTGGTTCTGCTAAAGCGTTTTTCGGCTCCGCTACCATAATCGTAATATTGTCCGTTGGGTTGGGTTTTATTTTCTGCAAAACGTTTTTCATCCAGCCATTTTAAGGTGGGCAATAAGTCGTTTTCGTTAAAAGGGCTACCTTTTTTGATGTTTTTAGCTTTAATCAACAGGTCGGTAATGCGGTATTGATCGCGCAACCTTTCCGGTAATTTATCGGGCTTCAAAATGGCCAGGTAATTAGTAGCCATAAAATCTTTGTTTTCCATCCACGATAAATAGGCCGCTGTTAAAGTGCCCAGTTCGGGTTGTGGGTATTTCTTTTCTGTAGCCAGTTTAACCGCAAAATTCCTGATTTCGTTCAGGTGTTTAAGGTTTACAGCTTTTAAACTGTCTTTATATTTAGAGCCACCATTATCCGAGAAATAATAATTATAAGCTATTTTGGCAATATCATTAGCTTCAATCAGGTCTTGCTCCAGTTTATTTACCTCGCGTACCAGCAAGGTTCCGTTCAACTGGCTTTTCGGCTCGTACTGATAAACTTTTTGTATGCTTTCAATACCTGAATCGGCATTGCCGAAGCCATTTATAGCCCAGATATTGGCTTTTTCATTGTCGGTTTTGGCATATTTTAAGGCGCCATTTACAGGAGTGCTGTTATAATAGTAGTTTTTATAAGCCTGTACCCTGCGCTCGGGGTTGCTGGCAAAAACTTTGGAGAATAAAAACGCAGATTCTTCAGGATTGCCCAATCGCCGTGTAGAACCCGCATATAATGCCAGCCCCCAGCCTTTAACCGCGCTGTTTAGCTTGCTTGTTTTAATGTATTTCTCGTATGTTGATTTACTTTCGGCATGGTAGCCACCAAAATGGAACATCCGGGCCGATTGGTAGGCAAATCGTAATTTCAGGAAATCATCCTTTTCATCGGCGGTCAGCTTTAAGCCTTCATTTGCTTTTGCGGCCATGGCTGCGGTATCACGAGGCGTCGCATCCCACAGACTGAACTCTACGTTAGCTAGTGGTTCGCAGCTTTTGGCAAACAGATAATACTTTAGTGGTGCTTTACGTTTGCTCAAGGCCTGGATAAAAGTGTTTTGCTGCAAACTATCGGGCAATTGCGATAGGTTACCGTCGAAATTAGCCAGTTTGGCGCTGGTTGCACTGTCGGATTTGTACATTACTTTCAGTACATCGTCTTTTTTAATGTTGAGGTATTTTGCCCATTCGCGGCTATTGATATCGGGCTCACTTTCTACATCCTCCTCGCTGTTTAAATAAACCATTTCATTGAAAGCGAAAGGTGCATACTCATCTCCCTCAATGTTGTTGTGGAAATAGGAAATGTAATAATCGTAGGGGTCAATTTCACCCCCACAGGCAATGTTTACGGCAATTTCGCCGAAAAAGGTAAGGAGAAATACACTAGAGATCAGCGATAATTTTTTGAAAGTCATCATGGGTAAAATGTTTTAACAGGTCGGTGTCTAAATGGTAAAAAACAAGGTTTCGCTCTTCAGGCTTTAAATATCGGGATAAAAATTTAGCAGTAGCGGATAAATTTGATACCGAAATTTCCTCCCAGCGGACTACATCGCCTTTTTTTAAGCCAGCAGGAGGATAATCGACTAGCAAATCGAATAAAATAGTATTTCTGCGCTGCCTAAAGAGTTTCGGGTCTTGTAAAGCTGCTTTACTGATGTGTTTGGAAATACCTGCATATTCCTGATTTCTGAACACTACAGCCCACTGAAAAATGGGTAAAGCTACATCAAGCCGTAAGGGATATTGTGCGAGGAAATCTTTCAGGTAAAGATCCATTTCATGCTGATCTAAAATAGAATTCTGTTCGCCGTATTTACGCAGATTCCCCATATTATAACACATCAGCATCGCCTTTTCTACCGGGGGAATTCCGCTTGATACGACATTTTTTACCTGATGCAGCCGCAAGGTTACCGAAATGGTTTTTTCCTTTAAAAGTGGATTGGCCTTTAACTCTTTTAGAAATTTAAAATAAGATGCACGGGTTGTTTTGGTCCAGTCGCAATCGATTTGCAGTTCGGCATAATTTTGCTTTCCGGATTGTTTCACCTTATCATCAACAAATTTGGCTATGCGACTGGCTAAAATGGCCGTTTGTTGCGAATCGATTTTGTTAAATACATTGTTTACAATGAATACGACTGGAATAATAGCTATTCCACTCGGTATAGGATCAGAAAATTTGATCGGCGAAACCGGGGCAGCTTGTTGCACATCGGGGTTAAAATCTACGTCCATAATGCGCACATACAGTGATTTTGATTTAAACTGATTCAGGTAAGCGGTTTCTGCCGGTTTATTGCGGTAATCAGTTTTCCAGTAATAAAAGGTAGGATGAATAACCTGTTTTTGTTTACAGCCCAATAAGAAAAAGGCAAAAATCACTAAAATACTTATCTTGCGCATATCAATTTTATCGATCAAAAGTAATATAAAATGCGGGCAGTTTTACAAAGAGTTACACAGGCAAGTTGCACTGTTGAGGGCGAAATAACGGGGCAGATTGAAACAGGTTTTTTAGTGCTGCTGGGTATTGAAGATGCCGATACTGCAGCTGATTTAGATTGGTTGGCACAGAAAATTGTGGGCATGCGGGTGTTTGGCGATGAAAATGGCCTGATGAACAAGGCCCTTGCCGATGTAGATGGAAATATTCTTTTAATCAGCCAGTTTACCTTGTTTGCCTCGACAAAAAAAGGCAACCGGCCAGGATTTACACGGGCAGCCAAGCCTGATATTGCCGTGCCGCTTTACGAACAGATGATTAAGAAACTATCGGCTTTGCTGGGTAAGGAAATAAAAACCGGAATTTTTGGGGCAGATATGAAAATTGCTTTGCTTAACGATGGACCGGTTACCATATTAATGGATACGAAGGATAAGGAATAGGAGTTATAACTTAAGAGAAACGTAACTAATCAAGTCTTAATTCATCAAAATCATAATTAATTTATTTCAAAAACATGTTGATCTGAAGCGAATATGAAAGATAAAAAGTTGCACTGGCTAACTACTTATGGTTGGCTTGTTTTTTTTCTGGTTTTAAAAATATTTTTATCTTTTGCATTGGTCAACTCCGTGTACGAATTACACCGCGATGAGTTTCTTCACCTGGATCAGGCTAACCATTTGGCTGCAGGCTTTACTTCAGTGCCACCCTTAACGTCGTTATTTTCCTGGCTGATAAAGCTATGCGGGAATAGTGTTCTTATGGTAAAGCTGGTTCCGGCCTTATTGGGTGCCATCACGCTGTTGTACTGTTGGAAGATCGTTGATTTTTTAAATGGAAACCTGTTGGCCAAATGCCTTGTAGCTGTTGCCTGTCTGTGTTCGAGTTTGTTAAGGCTTAATACACTTTACCAACCCAACTCTTTCGATGTTTTGGCATGGACAGCCATATTTTATTACCTGTTAAAATATTTCGATAAAAATGAAGCCAGATATTTATACTTCTTTGCCGTTTTTGTGGCATTGGGCTTCTTAAATAAATACAACATTCTTTTCCTGATTATTGGTTTGTTCCCCGCGATACTCATTACCTCAAAGCGAAAAATATTTACCGATAGGCAACTTTACCTGGCTATTTTACTGGCACTTTTAATCATTTCGCCCAATGTGATCTGGCAGATTAATAACCATTTTCCGGTGTTTACCCACATGAAACGTTTGCAGGCAACCCAACTGGTTCATGTAAACCGGCTTGATTTTTTTATTGGTCAGTTTTTGTTTTTTATCAATGCGATTTTCATTCTCCTTACCGGAATGGGGAGCCTGGTTTTCTACAAAGATTTTCGTAAGCACAGGTGGATAATCCTCACTTACTTATTCACCATACTCGTTTTCAGTTATTTTAAAGCAAAGGATTACTATGCACTCGGTTTATACCCTGTTTTGCTGGCGTTCGGAGCTGTTTATTTAGGCCGGATTTTATGGGAAAAATACCTGTTGTGTGGATTGCTTTTTGTTTTTACAATAGGTTCTTTTATTTATTTAATGCCGCTCATTATGCCGGTTTATAGCCCAAAAGAAATTGTTGCCCACCATAAACGGTTTGAGCGGGTAGGGGCTTTACGTTGGGAAGATGGGAAAAACCATGATATTCCGCAAGATTATGCTGATATGCAGGGTTGGAAAGAAATGGCCCGTTTAACAGACCTGGCTTATGCCCGGGTGAAAGATAAATCGGCTTTAGTAATCAGGGCGGATAATTATGGGGAAGCTGGTGCTGTTAATTATTATTCGAGATTTAAAAATATAAATGCCGTTTCCTACAATGCCGATTACCTGTATTGGTTTAAGATGAATAAACCGATGAAACATTTAATTCTAATAAAAGAACCCAATGAAGATGATCCGGAACGGAAAAATGAACGACCACTTTTTGGTAAGATTACTAAAATTGGTGAGGTAACCACACCATATGCAAGAGAAAAAGGAGCAGGAATTTTCCTACTCGAAGATGCCAATACCGATATTAACAAGATAATCCAGTCAGAAATAGAAGAAGAGAAAAATGACCATTAACGAAGCACAGGAAACCGTAGACCGTTGGATCAACACCACAGGGATCAGGTATTTTAATGAATTAACCAATACAGCCATTTTAATGGAAGAGGTAGGCGAGGTAGCCCGCATTATGGCCCGGAAGTATGGTGAACAATCGTTTAAAAAAAGCGACGAATCTGTGAACCTGGCTGATGAAATGGCCGATGTGATGTTTGTTTTAATTTGCCTGGCCAACCAAACCGGTATTAACCTAACCGAGGCTTTAGAGAAAAACCTCGAAAAGAAAAGCATCCGCGATGCCGACCGGCATAAGAATAACGAGAAATTAAACCCCTAAATCTCCATTAGGGGATTTTTGTTACTCATTTAAGCTTGTTTTAAGAGATCGGAGGCACAAACTCCATCAAACTGCGGTAAGCCACAAAACGGTTTTTATATCTTTCGTTTAGCTCAGCTTGTAAAGCCGGGGCATACACTTCCTGGTACTGGTTGTAATTTTCTAAACTATCTACCACGTATTGTGCGCAGTAAGTTACCCCTTCATTAGGAGAATCGACTACTTTTAACAAGCGGTTCGATACAAACATACCGGTTGCCATTACCTGCGGAATGTGAGTTTCCTGCATCCACTGTAACCATTCTTTGGCAGCAGAATCTTCTAAAATGAGCGTAACATTGTATAAAAACATGGGGCAAAGATAGTAATTTCCTAAAAGATTATGATTTTTGAGTCGTTTCGAAATGCCGAGGGGATTTCTTTGGAGTTTGGCTTCAGTAACCTGTTCGAACAATTAACCATTGTACAGTTTGCAATTCCCCATGCACTATTCGTCATTACCAGCTTGATCCGATAGCTATCGGATGGCAATCTTACAAAAAGGGATATAGCAATCGCCGGCTGAAAAAGCTTTCTCGCAATGACGAGATACTTATTAAACTAATAAACGATGATTATCTAAACGCCATCTCCGCGTAAGTTCCTGAACCTCTTTCTGGCTTCGGCGCTAAACATGCTGCCAGGATAATCGGTTATCAGTTTCTGGAAATAAATTTTAGCCTGGGCAATATCGTTCAGCTTTTTCTCGTACAAATCGCCGAGGGTAAACAAGGCATCATCAGTCCAAATCCCGTCTTTAAAATCGTCGGTTACTTTTTTAAGGATATCAGCAGCCTTTTGAAATTCGCCTGCCTTGATCCAAATCCTGGCTTTGCTCATCATAATGGCATCGGTAAGGCTATTTTGCGGGTAAGCAATGGCAATGCTGTCCATTTTTTTAATGGCGCGCTCAGGCAGGTTTCTGAATAAAAGCATCTCGGCATCGGCATACATTTTTAAAGCATTGCTATCTGCAGGGGTTTGAATGTTGTCGTTAATGAGCAAACTTAAATTCAATGCATCGTTGGCAATTAACTGTGAGGTTGCTGCTTTTAAAACCAGGCACTGGCCGTTGCTGTATTCAAAATTACCCTGGTAGAAAGAAAGTTTGGCGCTGCGGAAACGGGCTTCGTTACCAATCGGCTGCCCTTCAAATTGCTTGCTTACCTGTTCGTAAACCAAAAAGGCCTCCCAGGGTTCGTTGGTTAAAATGTAAATGTCGCCCAAATCCAGCTTCAGCTGGCCTACTTCCTGATCGTTTACGCCCGGCATTTTGATGGCTTCTTCCAACTCTTTTTCAGCCAATGCTGGCTGGTTAAGATAATAAGCCTGCAGGTTAGCCAGTTTTTTAATGGCAAACAGCGTATTCCGGTTTTTACCGTTTTCGGCCAATAAAGCTTCATAATCTTTGGCCAGCAAATCTAGCTCAGCAACAGTGTATTTTCCGTTGGTACGCAGGTTATAGCGGGTGTTCAGCATTTCAATTTTCGAAGGCAGATAATACTGGTTATCCTTCCCTTTGGTTAAAAGATATTCGTACGCTTTTATAGCTGTTTCGTATGCTCCGTTATCTACAAAAGTATAAATGGCATTAAATAAGGTTCCGCCATCAGCCTTGGTACGTTTATCAAAAGCAATGAGCTGACGCAAAGCCATATCAAACTCCTGTTGCTGTATATAGTTCCAGGTAAGCAGCTGGATGTAGATTTCGGCATCGGGCTCTTTCTGGATCTTTTTTAAAATAGCCCCCTGAAAAAGTTCATAATCGTTTTTATCTTCAAAAACCGACGAAAGCACCGCCTGCGCCTGTGGTAAAAGCTGTGGCATGGTAGCCAATGCATCCAGGTATTCCTGCATCAACATGGGTTTATCTTTTTTAAACCTGTAAATGTTCAGCAATTCGAAAGTAAACAACTGCTCATTTCCCAATACTTTTCTGCCTTGCTTAAAGGTTTGTATGGCAAAATCGTAGTTTTCGAAACGATAAAAGTTATTGGCTAAATTCCTGATTTTAAATTCGTCTTTTGGCAGTTTAGCAATTACATCGGTAAAAATTTTATTGGCTGATTGTACATCTCCTTTTTCCTGATAAAGTTTACCTAAGGCAATCGGGTACATATCGTTCTGCGGATTTTTTTTAATCTCTTTTTTCACCGCCTTTTCGGCCACATCGTAACGTTTTAGCTTAAGCAGGGTGTTAAAATAAAAGTCAAAATAGCCATCATTATTCGGTATCGCATAAAGTTTTTCGAGCAAAACCAATGCTTTTTCATAATCGCCATCCTGGTAGTATTGTATCGCTAAAGTACTTTCATCGGGTGCTATGGGCTGGCTGGGCCTAAAAATCTGAGCATTAGCCCCCAGTGTAAACGATAAGAATATGATGAAAAGCAAACGGTTCATAAACCCTAAATTATAAGTTTTAAATGTAACATTTTAATACCTGATTAGCTAAACCACTATCTTATCTAAAACGTATTTTAAATGTTACCTGTATTTTATTTTGTGTATATGTTATAAATACTAAATTGAACCACGACTTATTATTGCAGGCGCAGGTAACATTGTTAGTGTAAATCGTGGTTAAGTGGTTGTGATACTTATTTTTGTTATCCCGTTGAGGATTTATTTATGTTAAAAAGGATTTTGCTATTGTTTATGGTTGCGTTTATTTTTGCCTGTAAAGGGAAGAATGACAGTACAATAGCTGTGGATGATTTTTTTAAAACGCAGGATAAAGCCTATTACCGCATATCGCCTGATGGGAAAAGCCTGTCGTATTTAAAGCTGCAGAACAAGAAACTCGAACTGTTTGCCGAAGATCTGGCCAGTGGAAAAAGCGTGCAGCTTACACATCTGAACGATAAGAGTATCAGTTTTCATTTCTGGACCAGCAATAACGAATTGATTTATTATACAGAAGATGAATCAAAAGAGCGCAGATCTGATTTATTTGTAATCAATAAAGATGGGAGCAAACAGGTACAATTATACAGTAACGAAAAAAGCAGGTTAAGGGTAATTGAAGACCAGCTGATTGATGATAAATACATTATCGTTTCATCCAATAAACGCGATTCGACCCTTTTTGATGTTTACCGCTTAAACGTGCGTAATGGAATAATGGATATTCTGGCTCAAAATCCCGGAAACTTTAGCCGCTGGATGACCGATTGCCGGGGGGAATTAATGCTGGCCATTGCCAGTGATGGCGTGAATGAAACTTTAATGTACCGCGAAAATGCGGGCAAGGCTTTCAAACCTGTAATCTCCAATAACTTCGAAACCACTTTGCAGCCTATTGCTTTTTCGGAAGCTAAATCACATACCCTATATGCCATTTCTAGCGTTAACCGCGATAAAAATGCACTTGTAGAACTCGATTTGCTTAACGGAAAGGAAAAACGGGTGCTTTTTGCCAACGATACCTTAAATGTTGTAGATGCTGCCTACTCCCGTTTCAGGAAGAAAATGCTTTTTGCAACATACGAAACCTGGAAAAGAGAGAAATATTACCTTGACGACAGTACAAAACTGGCTTATTCAAAAATAGATCAGCTTTTGCCGGGTACCGAGTGGATTATTGCCGATAAGGATAGAACCGATAAAGTATTTGTTATACGCACTTTTACCGATAAAAATCCGGGTTCTTATTATTTGTACACCGCTGCAGATAATAAACTGAAGAAACTAACGGATGTAAGTCCTGCTATTAAACCTGATGATATGAGCGCCATGACGCCAATCAGTTTTAAAAGCAGCGATGGTTTAACCATTAATGGTTATTTGACCCTGCCTAAAGATAAAAAAGCAGTTAATTTGCCTGTTGTTGTGTTTCCGCATAATGGACCAAAAGCCAGAAACAGCTGGGGATACAATGCAGAAGTGCAGTTTTTGGCCAATTGTGGTTATGCCGTTTTACAGGTAAACTACCGCGGTTCTACAGGTTATGGCAAATCATTTTATGCTGCAGGTTTTAAAGAATGGGGCGATAAAATACAAAATGACGTAAACGATGGGGCCAGGTGGCTCATTGCACAAAAAATTGCCAACCCTAAACGCATCGCTATTTATGGCAATGGTTTTGGCGGCTATATTGCCTTAAATTGTTTGTATAAAAATCCCGATCTTTATAAATGCGGCGGATCTAATTCTGGTGTAATTAACCTGTTTAGTTACCTGAAAACTTTCCCGCCCTTTTTAAAAGCTAAATTGCAGATGTATTACGAAATTGTAGGCAATCCGGTAACCGAAACAGATTACATGCGCTTCGCATCGCCTGTTTTTCATGCCGACCGCTTTAGATCGCCTATTTTTATTGCGCAAAACCCTAAAGATCCGAGTGTAAACGTAGCCGAAGGGGTACAGTTTATTAAAGAACTTAAAAAACGCAATGTTCAGGTTACTTACATCGAAAAAGAAGAGGGACCTAACCCGGTAATACGCCAGCAAGGAAGAACCGCTTTGTATAAGGCTTTAGAAGAATTTTTACAAGAAAACCTGGGTAAGAAATAGGGTATGGCCTTAGATAAAAAAAGCGGTTACCGTAAAAACTTTTCTCTTGGTGTAACCTTTATTGTACTCATATCAATCCTCTTTATTTTATCGCTGTTTCTGGCTTTTAACTACAGCAAGAAATCGATAGAAAATGATTTTGTTTCTGAAAAAGTAAACGTACTCGAACAGAGCATTAAGCCATATAACGACTTTTTTCAGAACAAAATGCCCGAAATTTCTTACTATAGTGGCTATTTAGATTCTTCAACCGCTTCGAAATTCGTAGATACGGTAATGCTCAAGTATCCGTTTATTTCTCGGGTTACCTTTTATGATACAGAAGTAAAAGTTGCACCGGTACGAGATGGTATTAATGCCAATTATCTGGGTATTGGGCCAAAATCAATTTATCAGTTCGGAAAAGGCATCAGCCCCGATTCGGTAAAGGTGTATTCGGAAGAAGATCCGACTTCTTTTAACGTGGGCGACGATTTTAATGCCATGGCTTATAAACTGGCTACTTTTGTCGATCGGTTGGATACTGCTGCTGTACCTACGCAGGAAGAACTTTTTACCAATTTCTCGGTAGTCAATTCAAGCGAGAATAAAATTACCTATTTAAATATTCCGCGCCGCGAAGACCTGAAAGTTTATAAAGAGATGATGAAGCGTAAGTTAAATCCCTCTCCGGTTTACCAGCAGGATGTATTGGTTTTTAAGCTCGATGCACATCGGCTTAAAATTGTAAATACGAGGCCATTGCTATACCAGCACATTAGTATTGAGCCGCTCACTTACGATCCGATTGACAATTCTGATGAAAATATGAATACAGAGATTGCCCTGCCAGGGGCCTTTTCTGATTTTAAACTCTACTTCGTTTCGTCTAAATCCTACATCAAAAAAGAGATTTTTATTTACTTTATGCCAATAGCACTCGTGCTTTTACTGGTGTATGGTGTACTGTTGCTGGTTGCATTCTTAATTTACCGTAACCTGAACATCAACAGCAAGATGTTTAAACTGCAGTACGATTTCGTGAATAACCTGACGCACGAATTTAAAACACCGGTTAGTGTAATCAAAATTGCGGGTAACAACATTAAAAGCGCCCCGGCATTGAGTCAAAGGGAGCAGCAGCTTTATGGTAAAATACTGGATGAAGAAGCCGATAAGCTTAACGGTTTAATGAATAAGCTGCTGGCCTTTACCCAGATTGAAAATAAGGCGATAAAATTAAATCAGGAAGAGGTTAATATTGTCGATTTTATTGAAAGTACCATCGAATCGCATACGCTTAAACACCCCGATTTTAAAATTACCTATGAAGTAGTTGGTTTTAAAACCTTTATTACCGATCCGGTGTTATTGGGAAGTTTATTTGATAACCTGGCCGAGAATGCTTACAAGTATTCTAAGCCTGAACAGAAAAAATTGCACATTAGTGCCAAGTTAATTAAGGGGGTGCTGGTTTTCAGGTTTACCGATAAAGGCATAGGGATTGCAGCTTCCGAATTGAACAATATTTTTAAGAAATTTTTCCGGATTCAGAACGAATATAACCAAATGGGCAGTGTAGGCCTGGGTTTGGCATTTTGCAAAGAACTGGTTAACTTTATGGAGGGAGAGATCTCTGTAAAAAGTAAAGTAGGCAGCGGTACAGAATTTAAAATTGTGCTGCCTTTTAATAGCTAGAGGTTGGAATGTTAGTTGTTGAAAGGTTGATCTTAACCTTCAAACATTACAACGTTTCAACATTAAAACAATAAAAAAAGTTGCAATATAAATTAATACATAAATGTCTAAAGAAGTAAAAATATTAATCGTAGAAGATGATGAAAATCTTCGCTTTCTTGTGGCCCATCGCTTAAAGGCAGAGGGATATACTGTGCTCGAGGCAAATGATGGCGATGCCGGTGAAAGGATGATTTTGGCTGATCAGCCTGATATTGTTTTATTGGACTGGATGATGCCCGGCAAACAAGGGGCTGAGGTTTGTGAACATGTGCGTAAGCAAGGTTTCGAAAACCTGATCATTATGATGACTGCCAAAGCACAGGATGTGGATAAGATCGATGCCTACAACTTTGGTGCATCAGATTACATTACCAAACCATTTAATATGGATGTTTTGGTGGCCATGTTGGATAGCAAGGTGAAATTTATTGTGAATAAAGATACTGCCGAAATTCACCGTTTTGGTAATATGGAGCACCACCCGAATATTCACACCCTGTTCAGGGATGGTAAAAAAATTGAGTTAACCATATTAGAAAACCGTATTTTATTATACTTCTTACGTAATCCGGGTAAAGTAATTAACCGCGATGAGCTGATGCTGGTAGTTTGGGGTTATAATTCTGATGTGAATACCAGAACGCTTGATATGCACATTGTGCGCCTGCGTAAGAAAATAGAACTGAACCCTGATAATCCGCAGTTATTACAAACCGTAAGGGGAGTAGGCTACAGGTTTAACGCGGGATAGAATTAGTCGTCATTTCGAGCGAAGTGTAACGTAGTCGAGAAATCTAACTAGCACAGATCTCTCCGTTCGCTACGCTTCAGTCGAGATGACGGTTTTTACGCCCTTTTCAGCGTGAAAATGGTAATCTCAGGTAAAATACCAACCCTGCCCGGGTAACCTAAAAAGCCATAGCCAACATTAACATACAGCTGCTGGTGTTGTTCCTGGTATAAACCTGCCCATTCTTTGTAAATGTACTGGATTGGGCTCCATTGAATTTCTTTAAACCTTAGGCCAAACTGCATGCCGTGTGTGTGACCGCTAAACATGGCATCAATTTGCGGGTATTTTTGCAACACTTCTCCGCGCCAGTGCGATGGGTCGTGGCTTAGTAAAAGTTTTACCGGTAAATCGTCCGTGTTTTTAACCGCCAGTTCCATCTTACCGTATTTCGGAAAGCGACCCATACCCCAGTTTTCAACCCCTAAAATCCCGATTTCTTCGCCATCTACCTTTAACCTGCGGTTGTCGTTCATCAGGAGGTCGTAGCCCATAATCTTGTGTACATCAACCATGTCTTTCAGGTTTTTTACTTTAGCCGGCGAAGATTCCTTGCCGAAATAGTAATCGCCATAATCATGGTTGCCTAGCGATGAATACACACCTAGCGGTGCTTTTACTCTCGAGAAAATATCCTGATAGTCGCGGACTTCGTTGGTAAGATTGTTTACCAGATCGCCGGTGAAAAATACAAAATCGGGTTTCTCGGCCAAAAGCATTTCAACCCCACCCTTTACAGCGGTTTTGTTATAAAAACTACCCGAGTGGATATCTGAAATCTGACCCATGGTAATGCCATCGAAAGCTTTGGGCAGATTAGGCAATATTAAATTTACTCGGCGCACCTGGTAATCGTAAGCGCCTGAAATAATGCCCCAGCTTAACGAAGTTAAAGGAACAGCGGCAGTAACCAATCCGGCTTTAACCAAAAACGCTGAACGCGAAATTTTATCGTCTTCCTGGTTGGTTGAAGTTATGGCAGCTGCAGTTGTATGTGTTTGCTTTCTGGTGAGTTTAATCCATAACCGGCGTAAATCATCCAGAACCAGGAATGGAAGCATGGCCATTTTGCAAGCCACAGTTAAAAAGAAAGAAACTAAAATGATTGCGCGTAGCGTAAGGAACAAATTCAGGTAAATGCCGCAGAAAACGCCAAAAATCAGCAAGGCACTGTAACCCCAATAGGCAATGGCAAATACTTTTTTGGTATTGGGTTTCCATTTTTTAAAAACCGAGGTAATGGCTTTAAAACAATAAATATCAAAAGCGATAATAAAAATGCAGGCGGCAATGATAAAAGGTAATCTTCCCATTTCTGGTAGGTTTGTAGTAAGTTTTTAAACAAATAAGGCAGGATATTTCGCCTGCCTAAATTAAAGAAATTATAAGAGTTTATTATCTGAAATCGTCCTCATCCTCTTCCTCATCAAATTCGGCATTAAATAAACTGCCAAACATATCGCTGAAACCAAAGCCACCGGTCAAGTAATTTTTGCTCAGCTGAGAGTATTCGGCCAGGCCATGTAATACAAACTCCATCAGCAATAAGGTTTGATTTTCGCTCAATTTAGGGTGGAATTTTTTAACAGTATCATACAAACCAGGTACAAGCATCAGTGCTTTTTTGTACTGTGTGTTGGTTAAGTTATCGGTTACATCTACATTATTCCCATCGGTAAACCATTCGGTTATTTCGGTGTAAGGATTGGCTGTTTTACTTTTTTTCGCTTTTTCCGGATCAGGGAAATAACGGGCAAATAAAGTTTTAACTGCTTTGCCAATTAGGGTGGTGGCTACATGCGCCGGACCTTCCAGTTCGCCCTCGTAAACCAATTCTATTTTACCCGTGATGGCAGGTATGATGCCCGCTAAATCTGATAAACGGACAAAAGTGTTTTTCTCGCCTGATATCAGCATCCTTCTTTCAGCTGTACTGATTAAATTTTCGTAAGCAGAAATGGTTAACCTGGCCGATACGCCCGATTTCTGATCGATGTACTCACTTTTACGTGCCTCGAAAGCAATTTGTTCGATCAAATCTTTCAGCAGTCCATCGGCCTCTATATTGGCTTTCTGTTCGGCTGTTAATTTAGCCTCCTGGAAAGTAATTTTGCGCGAAATTTCGATGCTTTTTGGGTAGTGGGTCAAAATCTGGCTTTCAATCCTGTCTTTTAACGGGGTAACAATGCTTCCACGGTTGGTATAATCTTCAGGATTTGCAGTAAAAACAAACTGAATATCTAAAGGCAAACGCAATTTAAAACCACGAATCTGGATATCTTTTTCCTGCAGCATATTAAATAAAGCCACCTGAATACGTGCCTGTAAATCGGGTAATTCGTTAATAACGAAAATGCTGCGGTGCGCACGCGGAATTAAACCAAAGTGGATTACCCTTTCATCGTTATAAGTTAGTTTTAAGGTCGCAGCTTTAATGGGATCAATATCACCAATCAAATCGGCAACCGTAACATCAGGCGTAGCTAGTTTTTCGGTATAACGCTCGCTGCGGTGTAACCAGGCAATTTCAGTAGCATCGCCTTTGGTGGCAATTTCGTTTTTGGCATACCACGAAATGGGATTCAACGGATCGTCGAAAATTTCGCTTCCGGCTACGTAGGGTACGTATTCATCCAATAAATTAACCATTAAACGGGCAATACGTGTTTTGGCCTGCCCGCGTAAACCCAAAAGTAAAATGTTATGGCGCGATAGAATGGCCGTTTGCAATTCGGGAATTACGGTTTCATCATAACCAATAATACCCTCAAATTCGGTTTTCTTATCGCGTAAAACTTTAATCAGGTTTTCCCTTAATTCTTCCTTAACGCTTCTTGATTTATAGCTGGTGGCCTTTAACTGGCCTAATGTAGTATTTTGCATTTTTGGGTTTAAATGTTGTAAAGTTAATCCGGTTGAAAAGTTGTGTATAAGCCGTGAGCGGTAAGATTGATCTCTTTAAGTATAATCATCCGACTCCCGACTACTGACTCCCGACTATTTAACTGTTTTCCTTCTGTTTTTAATGTAATCTTCAAAAATGTATTCGCCTAACCCGTTTAGTGAGCTATAAAACGCCCTGCCACCGTTTATTTCGGTAAACTGACGTACAAACTGCTGCAGGTAAGGATCTTTGGCAATCATAAAAGTGGTAATCGGGATTTTTAAGCGCTTACATTGTGCTGCCATATTCAGGGTTTTGTTAATTACCTTTCTGTCAAGTCCCATGCTGTTTTTGTAATACTTGCCGTTTTCTTTCAAACAGGTAGGTTTACCATCGGTAATCATGAAAATCTGTTTGTTATGCGTTTTCCTTCTGCGAAGTAAATCTGCAGCAAGCTCTAAACCAGCATAAGTATTGGTGTGATAAGGACCAACCTGCAAATAAGGCAAATCTTTCACCGTAATGGGCCAGGCATCGTTACCAAAAACCACAATGTCCAACGTATCTTTAGGGTATTTCGTTTTAATCAGTTCGGCAAGCGCCATGGCTACTTTTTTTGCCGGGGTAATCCTGTCTTCGCCATACAAAATCATCGAATGCGAAATATCGATCATCAGTACCGTAGAAGTAAGGGTTTTAAAATCTTTTTCTTCTACTTCCAAATCCCGGTCAGTGAGGGTAAAATCGCCAATCCCATGGTTAATCTGCGCATTTTGGATTGAAGCAGTAATATCGATCTGGTCTAAGCTATCTCCAAAATTATATTCACGCCTGTCGGCATTTTTCTCTTCACCAATACCCGATTGGTTACTGTTATGGTTACCACGACCACTTTTTTTCAGCTTCCCGAAAATTTCGTCCAGGGCCGATTTGCGTATGGTTTGCTCGGTTTTGGCCGTGATTTTAAACTCTCCAGATTGGTTATCTTCGGTCAGGTAACCTTTATCTTTCAAATCATCTATAAAATTACCAATTCCATAATCGTTATTGGTGAGCTTATATTGTTTGTCGAGTTCATTTAGCCAGCTTAGGGCTTCGGCTGCATCTCCCGCGGTATAGTTCAGCAATTCGCTAAATAATTTTAGCAATTCATCAAAGCCACCTTTGGGCGTATCGCCGGGCTTATAATCAGAAAAACGAAAACCTCTCATGTGCTTTTATAAACGGATTATCGAAGATAAAAGTTTCGCTTTGTATTAATTTAAGCGGGGTGTCATATTTAGGAGGAGCAGAGAGGTGAAAGCTTTAAAGACTAAAGCCTTGATGATCTTAAATGTCTAAGATGGTAAAAAATAAAGAAATAGAAGACCAAAACCGAAAAACAAAATGAACTGGAAATTGCCAGCTGTAAACCATCAAACTGAGTTGGGCGTTACCCATGCTACGCAAGGGGCGGGCTTTTCAGGGCTGCGCTTTGCTCCGGTACCGATGAAAAACCGGTACTAAACCCTTACAATCCATTAGGTTTGTTTTATATTTAAAGATATCGCAATTCAGAGGTGATCCAACTGCAATCCTAGGTGTGAAGACCTATTTAGGGATACGGTCCTTTGACTTTGCTATGCTTCGGGCTTAAATAGAAATTCAGGCATTGAGGGCCTATTATTATGG